>NZ_JBHUDI010000007.1:0-126105 GCF_042678045.1 Haloarchaeobius amylolyticus | reverse complement strand
ACAGTCCGATTTGCATCCGTCGTCTGTGGACGAACCGCAGTGACGCCACCATGAGCTGTCGCACCACCACCGAAGGTCACAATCTCATCACAGTTGTAGAACTGCTCAGTGCCATCCGATCGTTCGTGCAGTGGCTTTGAAAGGATATTCTCGACTCGTGACGCCACCTGTGTCTCAGACTCCCCAGGACGGACAACGAAGATCGGAATGCGGTCTTCCTCGTGAGCGCGTTTGAGATTCTGCAGAACCTTCGCTGGGCGATCTGGCGTTGTTGTCTCAGCCTCGATGTTAAACACCACATCATGATCTGGGTGCGTGGCAACTGCGTCAGGTTGCTCACTCCCATCCTGCTCGAGGATCTCGACACTGAACCCGCGTTCAGTAAGCGCTACCTCAGTATCCAGAAGCACTGCATCGTGGCTGGTTCCACCAGCTGAGCCGACAGTGCCCGTCTTGGGCCGGACCAACTCTTCACCCTCGTCGGTGAGCCGAGCGACGATCTCATCGTTCTGCAGGTCGACCTCGATCAACCGCGAGGCATCGCGCACATCCGGCAGGTCTTCGTATGCATAGTCAATCTCGGGCTCGGTTTTCTCGAGGCGAGCCACGAGTTCCTCGTCAACAGCCGTGACCTCGACCCAGCCATTTGCCTCTCGTACACCCTCTCGAATTTGGACTGTGCGGAGAGCTTCTGCCATGGTCTCGTCCAGTATCTTCGTCGGATTGGCAGCCTCATTGGCATCGCTGTAGATGAGGTTCTGAAGGATCTCTGCGTCCGTTAGCGGGTCAGTTCCGTAGCGCTCTAAACTCTGTTCGATGATATCATCGACAGTCTCAGTCGACCGAAGCGGTGGATACGGCGGGAACGAGTTGATGAGGACCGGCTCAGAATAGCGCCCACCCTCGAGCGGAAGTTTCGTCCAGGCCTTGTACTGATCAGTCGAGATCAAATCCTCCGCCGTGTAACCCTGAAACCGCTTCATCAGCAGTTGGGCGTCGTCGACGTCGTTGACTGAGAAGGCAAGAAGGTTATCACAGTTGTTCTGCATCGCTTTCAGCGTATCCTCATCAAACTGCGAGGGGTACTGGGAAGCGAGCGTTACCGATAGTCGCATCGAGCGAGCACGGGCCAGCATCGACTCGACATCGAGATTGTCGCTAGCAATGTCGTCGAACTCGTCACACAGGACAAAATAGGGGTCTGGATCGGTATCGCGTTCGTACGACCGGTGCTGAATGGCACTCCAGAGGTTGCGCATCACACCGAGCGTGACCATCTTCTTGATATCTGTATTCTCGACGGGCGTTCGAACGATAACGATCCGATCGTTGTCGATGATGTCTCGGAAATCGATCGTACTCTCACGATGGGCAATGATCCGGCGAATCACCGAATTCTCAACCCATGACTTGATCCGTTTCAGGAGGGGACGGATCGTCTCCTCCTCCATATTCGCAATCTCGAGGCAGAACTCCCTGATGTAGGGATCCTCAACGTCGAGGGCGAAGTCTTCGCGCCGCTCGGCGTTGAGCAACGTGAAGTACATATCGATGATCGAGAACGGTTTCTCCGATTTCATCATCGCCCGAGCCATTGACTCGGTGATCGCCTCCATGTTGATGCCCCAGTAGTCGGAGGTGTCGAAGACCGCTTTCAGGTTCTCGACTCGGTTTTCGATCTCATTCTCGAGTTCCTCACGCGTCTCGCACTCGGGCACCTCGAGGAAGTTCATCCCGATCGTCTTCTCATGGGTGGTCGAACCAGGCTCAATCCAGACCACATCCTCGAGTCGGTGTTCAGGGAGTTTGCGCAGGAGCTCTCGGGAGTCTCGGCCTTTCGGATCGAAGTAGGTGAAGCCATAGCCGGAGTATGCCCACTGGACCATCATATTCAGTAGCGCCGTGGTTTTCCCGTAGCCAGTGGTGCCTGTAATCCAGATATGGCGGAAGAGTGAGTCAAAGCGAAGCGGGACTTCACGGAAGCCTCGCTGAGGATCCTTATCGTAACCGATCCAGAGTGGTGCAGACGGTGTCTCGACACCTGCCTCGAACATCTCGCGGACAAATGGTCCTGCAACAGTGCCCTCCTGAGTCGTTTCAGTGATAGCTTGCTTACCACCGATGGAACTGGTCTTCTGTTCATCGATATCGTATGTCTCGCCGAGTTGGGATTGGGGGGCCGGTGGTGAATCGAGCGGAGAGTCACCGTCACCAGTAGCTTGTGTCGCTGGCTCGGTCTCCATATCTTCTGTTACCTCTTCAGAGTTGCTGCGGTCAAAGAATCGATCAAACACCATCGTGTCCTCTGTTAGTAACGTTGTGTTCGGTGGAAGCGCTGCTATCGGTGGACTGTTCGTATTGGCCGAGATCGGCAGGGGCGCGGTCACCACGTCGGGTATATCGCCAGTCGATATTCGGCGTCTCAATCTCTGCATTGGGGATATGTGCGACGCCAGCGAGTTCGTCGACGGTCATAATCATGTGCCGGTCGATCCACTCGCGGTCACACATTCGCTCAACGAACTGTCGAAGCTGCGTGGCACGTTTGCGCTCTCGCCGATGCCAAACAGGGTTGTCGTCAAGGCCCTGTTCAGTGATCGCGTTGTAGTACTTCCTGAACATCCCCGCGACGCCACGAGCACGGGCCTCGGCTTCGGCCTGTTCGCTCGAGATAGCGAGGACGCGAATGTTCACGTGGAACGCCTGTTGACCACGTTGCTGTTCGATCGTTTTTGCAGCCTGTTTGTCCTTCTCAGTCGGCGGTCGCGTGCGGGGATTGAGCCAGCCGACGGATGTCCCTTGGCGAAGCGCGTGCGCGAGTTCGTCGACGCTATTGTGCTTGAACCGGTCGCCATCGGTCCACGACTGTTTCGCAGGTCGGAAAACAACCTGCGTGATAACCGTGCTTTCATCAAGCGAGAGCATTTCGCTCGTGATTTCGCCGTACGGATCCGTCTCGAAGCCTTCGCTATTGTGGTGGCGAATCGGATAGTAGGGGATCTTCTCCATCTCGAGCCACGCACCAGCGACGTACTCGTCGGAGTCGATAACGGGAAACGCATAGCCCTCTTCAACCGGGAAAACCTCGCTGTTGGCGTAGTTGTTCCCAACACGCCGTCTGAACTTGTCGGCAGCTGCCTCGGTAGCAGCGTGCATGTAGAACTTGATCTTCCCTTCGTCAAACCAGACCTCAAAGGAGTGGTGGTCGCTCGTATTCTTCCCACGGAAGTTCGTCGTCACATCGTGGACTGACTGGAGGACCCCGGCCCCGTCCGCGATACCGTTGTTCTCTTTGTAGGGGCGGATCCGAAGCAGCGTGCCTGGCGTGTCCGCTTGCCGTTGGACGAACGAATCGTGCTCTCCAAAGTCGAGTTGCGTCGCCTCGTACTGTGGCGACGAACCTATGATTGTCTTGATCTGGTTGAACCTAGTCATGGTCTTGGGTGTCAGACTCCGTTTCAGTCGTATCCTGTGCAGTAGCTGATTCTCCACCATCAGGCCGGACAGACGATTTCTCGCTGTCTGCCTCGAGGGAATGCTCGACGACCGCATCGAGAACTTCCTCTTTTGTGAGATTTGCCTCAAGAAGCCGGCTGGCCGCGTCTGCGCTGAGATCGAGACGGGTTGCAAGCGCGTTGCGCTGGGCTTCGTTCTCGACGAACTCTTCGAAAGCGAGCAACTCTGCTGGCTCGTCACGAATTGCCTGCTCGATGAAGGCTTGGTCCTCGGGCTCGTAGTCGATAACTCGTTTCTCGAAGTCGTCAGCGACGATATGCAGCGGGTACGTCCCGTGTTCTTCGACGCGGACGAGTGCCTGACTATAGCCCAGGTCTTCGTTCCCGGCGTCGGCACCCCTGACGTACCGACGCTGCTCTTCGGTCAAGCCGATCTTGTCCGCTGTCCGATCATCCAGTTCGGGGAGCTTGTGGAGAACCTTGATCGGGCACATGCCGATGATTTTCTCCGCCTGCTCGGTCTCATAGAATTCCTGAGCAGTTTGGGAGAGCAGCACCATCCGAAGCCCTGCATGGCGTTGGTGCCGGAACGCCGTCTCGAGGAAATCGAGGTTGGCCTGGTCCTCGAAGAGGTAGTGGGCTTCGTCGATTGCGAGTTCGACGTTTCGCTGGGTGTTTTTCGCTTGCTGGTAGATCGTCGACAGCAACAGTTGCATCAGGAACGTCTGGCGATCGATCCCCGATGCACTGCCCTCGATCTGACCGAGGTCGATATAGACGACTTTGCTGTCGCCCTCGAGAATATCGATCTCGGAGTGGTGCGAGAGATTCTAGTAGGAGCCACCCTCGCGGAAGGGCTGAAACGCAATCGCGAGTTCGTCTGCATACTGGGCAGCACGCTCGCGAGCAGATTCGGATTCTGCGATATTATGCTCATCCGGGTTCTCGGCGATATCACAGAGGATCCGATGGACGTCCTGCATCGTTGGTGAATTCGCCGACGTGTGCGTCGAGACGTCGTCTTCAACGATCCCTGCTTGCCGGTAGGCTTCATCGATGACATACGAGAGGACGCCCGTCTCGGTTCCGAGTTCGATATCGCGAGCGTCGAGGAAGTTCTCGAGGACGGCGTAGACCTCGTCTTTCTTCGCCGAAAGGGGAGAGATCCCGTCACCGGAATCAAGAACGTGCTGGGGCGTCTCGCGGATTTCGAGTGGGTTGAGCTTCGTATCGCCACCGACGGTGATCGTCTTCGCGTTCAGCGCGTCTGCGATCCCACGGAAGCCACCAACTGGATCGACGAGAACCAGCATCGTGTCGTTGCGGCGTTTCATCATCCGAAGGTGGCGCATGATGTCGCCGAACGTCTTCCCAGCGCCCGGCATCCCAACGACAAGTTCACTGTGGCCCGTCTCGAGCGCCCATGGGTTGATCCGAATCGGAGAGCCGTTGTGGCCGTGATAGCCGTACTCGATACCCTCGTCCATCATCAGGTAGTTCGACGAGAACGGGAACATCGCGCCGACGGCTTGGTTCGTCAGCGTCGACATACGGTCACGGCCAAGTTCGTTCGCGCCAAGCGGTGACACTGTTGCGAGTCCGCGTTCCTGCCAGCGACTTGCGACCTTGAGCGTACAGTTCGCTGGCGCATCCTTGATGATCGAGCGGAGACGCGTCGTCTGATTATCGAGTTCCTGTTGACTATTAGCGGCGAGGCGAATGAACACGCCACCGCGATAGAACGACGCTTTGTTCGCACGGACGAGCGACCGCATGTACTTCGCCTGATCGATGTCCTCCTGGAGATCCTCGGATTTGAGACTGTTCGAGTCGTGCTGGTTGATCTTCAAATCCGAGATCCAGTCTGCCATCATATCCTGAGCCGACTGGCTGTCGAACGGATCGAGGTGGATGCTGATGTCGGTCTGCAACTCCGTGTCGAGTAACAGTCGCTCGAGGAGGCCATCTGGTGGTTCCTCGGGGAACTGTTCAATCCAGAACGTGCGAACGTACGTCTCGTCGTTGATCACGGCGTAGGTCGTCTCCCAGTCGATCGTCGACGGCGCAATTACCGACTGGTGCATCGTCGACGTGTCTGGTAACCGATCATCGGACGGAACCGACGGATCGTCGACAGTGTCTTCGGCAACGGTATTTTCGCTATGATCGCTGGAAGCCGTATCTGACGGACTGTCGTGCTCAGCCATTGCATCGAGGACGTCGTCAGGATCGGGCGTTGCTGGGACACCGTCGCTTATCCCGTGGGAGACGACCGGGAACGTGCCGAGTGCGTTCGTGATATCGGCGTACTCTTCGGGATGGCACGTCCAGTATTCCTTCGTGATCCGAGCGAGGTCGTAGGCATCAACAGGGCTGACTGAACACCGATAGAGCGACGACCCACCACGGCGGAGTTGTGTGAGTCGTGACTCGAGGTGTTCTTCTTTGAATTGCTCTCGCTCGGCATCGGTCAGGTCGTCAGTTTGGAACCGACCGAAGAGCCGTCCAAGAGCAGGAAGATCAGCAAGATAGGCAAGGACACTGTCGTCGGTTGTGTCGAAGTGCTCGATATCGTCGTCGTTCACTGCAGTGATGAGGTAGTACTCGCGAATCGTGGTCGTCTCCGAGTCAATTTCGCCGTTGTCAGTCGTATTCGCTCCAACGTACTCCTCGAGAAGCCGTTTCAACACAGGACGTGAGCGAACGTCGGCGTCAGCGAGTCGATCCTGGTGTGCACGGATGGTCTCGTCGTCATCGACCTCGCGGCTAGTGACGTAGATCTTCACTGGAAAGTCGATAGTCGAGTTGGCGAACTCCGAGAGCGACTGGACAGCCTTCGCCCACGCATCATCATCCTCGAGGGCCATGTTCGCGGGCTCGACCTTCATCGCCCCAACGAGTGCGCCATCCGTTCGTTCGATCGCGTGTGGGTACACTCGCTGGAGGCGAGTCAGATACCGGACCTCGCTGTTGTCCTCGCCACCGTGCGTGTACTCCTTGTTCTTGATCGCCCAGCTAAGACGGGCAGCAAGCCACTCAGTTAGCCACAGATATCGGGGCTTGATCTTGTGGAGCAAGAACAGCACCGTCACGAGCATAAGCCCGAATCCCAGCACCGGGATCGTCAGTGCTGCCGGAACGAACGTCGCTGCAACGACCGTGACGAACGCCACTGTGAGAAACAGCATAAGTTCGCCAATCGTGTAGCCCCGGAAGAAGGCCGTTGTGCCACCCAGCGACTGATGGATCTTTCGTGCGGTATAGTCATGATCAGAGGTGTTCGTACTCATCGAACTCACCACCGTGAGACCTTCTCCTTCGTGTTTTTGAGCCCACGCTTGGCTCGAGTCGATGCTTTCTGTGTGGCGTTGCGAGCGTCATCAGCGGCCTTATCACGCATCCGCCCAGTCTTCGACTTCCGCAAGTTGTTGTAGCGGCCGGCGTGTTCCTTCGTCGAGCGGGCCGAAGAGCCGAGCTTGTATGCTTTCGAGTCTCCACTACCGAGTGTCGTCTGGCCACTTTTCGTGACGGATCCAAGCTGGTTATCTGCGTATCCACGGTGGACGTTTCGAGCACCACGGACCGCTTTTCCAGAAGTGCGCTTTGCCTTTGCAGCGCCAGCTTTAGCCGCTGCAGGATTCGTCGTAGATGCTCCTTTCTGGGCGATCGTCCGCATCGCTGGGCTACTCCAGTAGACCGTCATGACCATCGCGATGATCGCTGCAGGGATCAGCGTCAATCCAATAAACAAGGAGAACAACCCATCAACGGTGCTTTCGAGGCCACCGACTTCCCATCCGATCCGAAAGAGGATCGCTGGCGGTACCCCTGAAATCACTAATCCAGGATAAATTCCCGCGACCCGACGTGCCATGTTTGCTGCTGGACTGAACGGCCACACCTCCATCGACCAAAGGACGCCCAGTAACGGCATGAGAGGTGTTAATACAGAAAGAGCAATCCAGCGGAGAGCAACAACGAACCCAGCAACAACCAAGAAGAAGTTCGATATGACGACCATTGCCAGAATAGTGAACGTGCCTCCGAGAGAAGATTGAATAAGACCGCCGAGTCCTGCAGACATCTCATCGATCGGAGCGATTGTCATACCCACCGCGTCGATGAACTGTAGCGGGATCGATACCAATGGGAACCAGACGAAAGTACCTATGAATACAAGCCCAAGCCGTCGCAAGAGCTGTTTTCGACGGTACTCGCTCATTGAGCCTGCTCGGAGGCCGACAAACGCAAAGGCGATAACCATCATCATGATTGCTAGCGGCATGATGTACGCCAGATATACGTCCTGATACAGACTTTCCCATGGCTGATTATCAGGAGTTCCAACGACCATATACCCCGAATCCGATTTTGGGGTGGGAACGCCGACTATTGGTTCCAATATTGTTTCATGAATGTCATTCACAAGACGTAGGAGTGCATCGGTGAAATCCTCAATGACATTCTTAATCGCGTTCTCAACCTCTTCTTGCAACCATGCCATTTAATTCTCACCCCCATTGGACATTGGCGCATCTGAATCATCTTCCACAATCGAAAGCTCACATGACTGAGATCCGCCATACCTAATTTGCTGAGAATAGGACGGATCTTTCCCAACCTGTACAACAGCTGTTACGACCATCGGTTCTGTCCCCAATTGTCCACAGTCAAGTGATCCAAGCGCGTTCTCAGTTCGATAGACTGGTCGTTTTGAGTAGACGGTTGTTTCTCCCGGTGGGAGACGTGTCTCGTGATAGTACGACTGCGATTCCTTAGATTGCAATCGGGCAACAGGTGCTCCTGCCCACTCGAGTTCAGTAAGTAACGACGGAATCGTCCCTGTATTCTCGATCACAACCGCTGCATACGTCTCCCAATTAGGCGAATTCTTGTCCCACTCCATGTCGGGGTTCTCTGCTGCCCACAGCACATCCGTAATCGCACACTCCGCCTCGAGTGAGAGTGTCGTCGTATCGACCTGCTCGTCTCCATCGAGAGCAACCAGTTCGTAGTCCCCAGTGGGGATACTGTCCTCGTAGCGACCAAGAATTTCGAACGATGTCGTGGTCTCACCGCTTGCGAGACGCTGTTGGTCGAACAACTCGCCGTTCGGATCGATGAGGTTGATAAACTCAACTGACGCATCATCAGCAACCTCGATCTCGAGGTTTGCGTCACCTATCTCGACAGAGGTGAAGACGTCACTCCCGTCTGCACTAATCCCGTTGTCATCCGTACTGTTACTGCTGTTTGATGGGTCTGTGGACGTGTCCGACATACAGCCGGCAAGGGCGACTGTACTCACACCCAGACTGGCAAGGATTGCTCGGCGAGCGATACCACTGTCGTCTCGATTGGTATTTTCTGTCATTGGTGTTCTCGTAGTCCAAGGACCGCACCGCCAGTCAGGTAGTCAAAGCCGTAGACAGCCAGCGCAACCGGGAGGAACCAGAGCAGCGTCACCAGAAGCAACCGAACAAGCTTCTGGAACTCGGGGTAGTTCGAGGGAACCGTCGCACGATCCTCGGCTGCTGAGTACAACTGATCGGCACGCCACCAGTCTGCGGGAACGTACTGGCCATCGACAAGCGACGACGGCCGCTTCTCGAGTTCAAGGACAGCCATTCCACTCGCGTTCAGCGCAGCCGATTGATTGCCGATTTCGACTCGCCCAGTCGTGACCGGATTACCGGTCGTCGTCTCCGTGACGGTTGCCTGAACGAGCGTTCCCGACGAGTTCGACTCGAGAACGGTCAACTCGAGAGTTGTGTCACGAACGGTTCCGTTGTCGGTGACCGAAATCGTCTCTGACTGGCCACGAACGATCCCGTGAACAGTCACCTCGTCGAAGGTGGCTGCTGGAAGCGTCTCCGATCGGACAGCGATCGACGTCGCATTCGTATAGTTATCAACCGTCGGAATGGCAATCGCACTCGAGAGGGACGGACCAGTATATTCGCTCCCCCACGCCTCTTCGATCACTAACGGCGGCTCAGCATCCTCCGTTGCCTTGCTCGGCATATCCGGGCGTTTCTGCGTGGGGATAGCGTGGAGCTGTGCCGGACGAACGGACGAATTCGTCCGAGTCGTCTCTGTTTCCGTCCGAGACATCATCGTCCGCCAGCCATCTACTCCCGCCGAATAGAACCGCCAGTTTCCACGCAAACGCGCATCACTGCCAACATCGATTGCAGACCACCGAGTTCCCGGATGGATAACAACACCAGTGTGAGTCGCATCGCTCTCGAATGTAACGCGCTTCGCACCGTTATCATCGATCTGTGCCACAACCGCATGGCGTGAATCAGTCGCTGTTACCTGTTCGGTTGGATAGTCGACCTCTGTTTCCCATGAGCCCTCACAGGACCCGCTCGTGCTATTGTAATCAGTACACGTCCGGGTTTCATGGCGAAGGCGTGCAGTAATCGTGGCCTCGACAGTCAGATTCTGCGTTCCCGACAGTCCCCTGTACTCGAGGGTGGAGCGATGGCCACGATCAGCGTCGAGTACCCAGCTATCTGTCTGCAGGACAATCGTATCGATAGCAGTGTCAGCAATCGACCAGTGATGGCGGACAGAGCCGCTCGTGTCATCGTCTGGGACACGGACCCGGTAATCGGCTATCGCAAGGACCTCGCCGTCTGGCGTGATGTACCGCGTCGAGGTATTCCCCGAGTGCAGCACCGTCGACGGCTGGACTGCAACGATACTCGTGTACGCATCCCGGATGTAGAGCCCATCCTCGAGGTGTGCCTGTTCTGGATGGACAGAGGTTTTCTCGCCACCGGGGTCAAAGTCCTGGAGATCACCGCTGTTCCACCTCTCAACATCCTCGATTGGTTTCTCGAACGGGACGTCTGTCGACCCTGCAAGCCGGGTCGAAAACTCTGGTGCAGAGGAAACCGTCTCTTCGAACTCGTCACTCGAGCGGTTTTGCTGATCGAGATCATCTGACCACAACAGCGGGAACCGTGTCTCGTTCACGCCGTAATCGGGCCCATCAGCAGGGATCGCTGTGTCCGAACTCGAATTCGGCTCAGCAACAGCGACGCCGACAGCCAAGAACACAGCGCCTCCGCTTGCGACAAGAAGTATGAGGACGACGTCGATCACACGTGGCGTGGTCATTGGGATTCAGGCAACCGCAAGCTCTGGTGGCTCAGAACGGTTTGACACAGTCTGAGAAGCCGAATCCCATCTGACTACCAACTTTATCGATCAGTTCGGGTGAGATCAGCGCGAGGACGATAATCCCGAACCCGACACCCGACATCACGAGCCGCTCTTTCGCCTGATTCTTCTTTTCGGGATTCCCACCGGCACGCATGTACGAGAGGCCAGCTCGACCGACGTAGAACCCCGTTGCTGGAAGGCCGAGACCAGCAACAGCTCCGAAGACGATGCCAATGCCAGTCTCGACACCAGTTCCACAGTAGACGTCACCCACATTCGACTGAGCAGCTACTGATCCAGAAGCGAGGGCGATGAAGGCCAGCCACACAGCGAGCGAGGTCGCTGCTGGCACGACTCGTCTACACGCTTGTCGGAACTCAGCCAGCAAATCAGGGCATTCAGTCGACGCATCTGGCGACTTACGCGGTGAATTGGTATTCATTGGTGTAACGGTCTGCATGGAATGTTTCGAACAGCGCCTCGAGAGCCACACTAACGGGGGCTGCTTCAGTTCGGTCACTCACCTCACCTCGAGGGCTCCGAGAACGAGTCTCGTCGAAGGGCGTCTGCTCGACCAGTCCGTCTTGGGACCTGGTAGGCGGATGTGGCTCGGGTTGCGGGAGGACTGATACTGCGTCGGTCAGTTGGACCAAGCCACTCATAGTGTCTGCATTCTCCATGGTTCATTTCCCGTTGGAGTTGAACACACAGAACACTTATTGAATATACTATATAAAAATTTCCGGTAGAACTTACTAATGGTATGAGATCCGATCCTCAAAACCCGCTATCACTCTCAAGAGGTGCTAAAAAGAACAATAAGTGGCTGCTACGCATCGTTGGAAAGCGATTCAACTTTTGGGAGCGCAATCTGGACGAGATTGCCTCGAGGCGAGTTCTCCTCGAAAGAGAGGTCTCCACCGAGTGCATTTACAGCCCACTGCATCACCCAGAGGCCAACGCCAGAGCCATGGTACGTACTGCTAATTTCCGTCTCGTCGTCCAACACGTCAGTCTCAATTTCAGGGATAGACGGTCCATTATCTGCGATTCGGACAATCCCTTGGTTGGCCTCGGGATTGTCAGTTACCAGTATCGTCACTTCCGGCGTCTCCTGGTCGTTATGTCTCACTGCATTATCGATCGCATGCTCGATCGCATGTTTGAGTCCTGTATTCCCGACGACCCAGACATCAGCCGGTGCCTCGACCAGCAGATCGACTGCGGGATAGGTTGACTGGACCTCTGTCGCACATGTTTGCACGACAGTCCGAAGGTTCGTCGCTTCTCGCTGTGTCGCCTCAGATTCAACGATGTGTTCAATTTCAGTGAGCGAATCGCTCAGTCGCCCGACCTCAGAAGCGATCTCTAAAACCGTCTCCAGTTCCTCCTCGAGTTGATCGTTTTCGATGGCGGTCTTGACCCGATCTGCATATCCCATGAGAATGTTCATTTCATTCCGCAGATTGTGACGGATAACGCGGTTCAAGAGCCGAAGAAGTTGCTCACGGGCCTTGTACTTCGTAATGTCGTTTACTTCGGCACAGACGTAGACTTCTCCATCCAGTTGTGTTGGTGTAAGATGAACGCGTACCCATCGAGATTCCCCATTTGCACGTTCAATTTTCCATTCGAAGATCTGGGAATTCCCATCAGCAGCAGCGTGGATTCGATCGAGAGCGTCCGCTTCTGTGTATCTCTGTGAAGAGGGTGTGATGTCCCCCACAGACATGCCTCGAAGTTCGCCTGCGGAATACCCATAGAGTTGCTCTAATCGATTGTTCACGTCGAGAATTACACCTGTCTCTGGTTCGTGCAGTGTGACTCCGGCATTCAGACGGTCAACGATCGACGGGAGAGATGGGGTCTTGGTTTCCATTATCAGATCATGCTTGACCATAGGAAATTCCCTATAATAATAGTATGTTCAAGTGTATTTCACGAAGAATGTTACTATGGCTCCCTCGAGACAACACTGCTCGAGGTGACGATCGATCTGCAAAATGATCCAAGACATCCACGATCGGACTTAACGGAGCAGTGAGCAGTTGTGGAATCACCCAAGACGATTTTATGTAGCTGAGAGACTCGATAAGATTGATAAATACTCACTGAATTTATCTGCCTGTCGCGTTTCCCCCACGCGACAGGATACGCCCCTTACACTGCCGCTCTTGTCCCACCCTGCCCGGCGGCTCTCACCCCGAGCCTATCCGGGCGGGTCAGGATCCTCTTGAAAGGCGTTATATCGAGAGTGAGTAACTACACACTCTCGAGTTTACAGAAATGTCGGCCAAGGGCCAGCATGAGGTTCTCGAAGGCCGAATGATACTCGAAAGCCAGAGATCGGAAGACGAAACCAGTCGTGGATCTTATGGAACGTGCCGATCTCGGCTGGCGTGGACAAGTGTTCCTCCTGACTTGTGATCAAGGAAGGGCCAACAGGGGTGTAGTTGACCCACTTCGTCCACGCTACCCAACAGTGGGCCCTACGAGAATATCAACTTGTTTCCCAACTATGCGAAATGGATGGGCTACTCGACTGCGGGGCGATATGAAATGGACGATGCTCCTCCTGTTGTCTTCTGGTCCGCCACCCACGCTCAAGGACATCGACAATTTCGGCAGACTCGGCAACATGCGTGAGGAAACGATCGACGGACAGCTGCTAAGCGTGTTCGACAGCTCGAGATTGGCCTGTTCGTAGGAACTGAGAACTCAGTCAATACGACTGCGACCAGGGAACCCCTTGTCAGTCGGTCGGTCAGTGCTATCATCGCCATTAGCCGTGGCTTCAGAAATCAACTTCCGCATCTTGCAAAAACGCCGGCCAGAGGCCGACGTTGTCACACTCATGTCCCAGGTGGTGTGTCACTGGTAGGTGATCTGAGATCCTGATGGCACCAGACAGTGGTGGAGCAATCCCAGTTGCGGCGAGGAGCCGTGTGTCTCGAATCGACTGCATTCCCTGTCTGGAGATCGATTAGAGCCACACTGTCTCTCCCCACGTGTGCTCTTAGGATATGTCCCGCATGAATCTATTGGATAAGTGATCAGAATTTGAATGATTAATAATGATCACCAATAACAATCAATTGCCTCCAACTCCCCCCATGTTGACGGAGGCACTACCCCCCCATCCCCATCGCCGACACTATTTCCCGGTCCAAGTGGGAGAAGACTTGATTCATTTCAAGTCAAAAATGGGATCAATATCCGCCTTCCGTAATTCCATAGCGGCGAATCTGAGAGGCGCATGGGAAATATGATAGAATTGTCATACGGCTATTGAAATTCATAGTGAACGGTTAGTACAGGGGGAGTAAGTGAGCGGAACACCCGAAATCCGTTGGTCGGAAAGGTTTTTGCTCCTACAGTTTAGGAGATGGACCATGGATCGTCTCTCGACTCTTTTGGTGTACGTACTCGTTGGCTTCCCTGTTTTCTTCGTTGCTATCTTTTTCCTCTCATTCGGTCCGTTAGGATTGTTTTTGTTCGTATTTCTCATCCTCATCGTAATGGCGATTCTGTCGTGGGACGATACTGGCGAACCACCAGCTCGGACGAATTGTTCTAATTGCGGTGCACCGAACGAACTAGACCGAGATCGATGTAAGCACTGCAATTCATCGCTTGAGACTGCCGATAGCAACTGAACATCTCCTTGCTTCCCAATCACCACCCAGCGGTCAGTAAGCACATGTAGTTGCCGTTCAAGACAGGAGATACATATGTAGCCCAGTAATCATACCTCAATAAACAAAAAGACCGATATAGTGAGAACTTCGAGATCATGTATGAACGATGAACAATATTCGATATTTATAGCGCATCTTCGTGCAATTCGTACTGCCATCGTCGGCTTAGCACTCGCAATTATTACTGTGGGACTTATTATCGAAGGTGACTCACTGGATTTCCCATTCTTCACAATAACGATACTCGTTTGCTTGTACGCATTTGTACCCCCTCTCATCCGTATGTGGCAAAACCCATAGCGGACAGTTCGCATCTCTATTTACCGACTGACCCAATCAGAAGGAGTTGAAACAAGCTATTCGCGAGTCTTTTTATGATATTCTCATAGTCAGTAATAAGTTCCCTATGAGGGCACAGAAAGTGATATGTTTGGCGTCATATATTAGTATCTGGAAGGATTACCCTTCAGTATGGGAAGAGATCTTGGAAATAAAAGTAATATTTCTTTGCACATAGTTAATTGTATTGCTGAAAGGGAACACGCGGATCCACTTGAACTTCCCCCATTGTATGATGCAGTCGATCCAGATGCGCTCGACGATCTCTTTGCGTCGGGGTGCCAGTCCGAGACAGACCGATCTGGCCGAATCGAGTTCCAATACAATGGCTATACGGTTATTGTCGAATTCGACAACGGACCAGAAATTACGGTCAAAGAGGAGCCAGAGCTCGTTGAGTAACACAATCGAACGAAAAATCACTTCTCAAGACAGGGTACCGACGGAGCCACCGAACGCTACCCTTTCCAGGTTGTACTGTTTGTCCCAGATGACTCGTGTAGAGACGAGTATTCGACACGGTCCGTGTGTCTGAGTTGTGCCTCTGACTGAGCGTGAGCGCTATCTCCCCACCGCCTATCCTCACGCCCAAGTCACTGTCTGTATCACAGTTATATCTGTCTTTATGATTTAACACAATACTACACAATAGTTCATTGTGGTCTGTTGAATGGAATATCATCATACCAGTCACACGATGTCATTGACATCCATCCCGAGGAGGGACGATCGTGCAGACCACAACTGACCAGTCATAATCACACCCGTTGTGACTGGGTCCAAAGCCGAACCTCCAGAACCAGCGTTAGAGGGACAAACACTGTCTCTGAAAGGGAGGGTCTTCTCTTACACCTGCAGCTATTGGTAGTGGCGAAATCGTCGGACCACGACGACGACCAGATCCGTTCGTTGTGCTCGTTAGAGAGATGCTCCCCTCTCGGGATGAAGTCAACCGCTTTCTCACACCCCCGCCATGCTGGTTCGGGTCACAACGGGTGTGACGCCACCAGTGACCTGTCCATCCGAGTCGAGCAATTCGAGATGGTGGTAGCGGGCGTCAAGCAGTCCCTCCGCAGTCTCGAGATCCATCGCAATGATCTCTTTTGGTGTCTGTTTCGCAGAGACACGTCGTTCAGTGACATCGACGTCCGAACTTCCGATCGCGATCATCTCGTTCCACACGCGCTTGAGTGTCTGTGCGTGGGGACGCGTTCCGAGGATTGCAGTGAGCGCATCCCGAACATCGTCTCGCGTCCAGAAAATGCCGCTCCCGTTCGTACGCTTGGTTGCGAACTCGTCCCAGCGCTTCATCACAAGGAGTGCCCGGAATCGGTTCTTCCGCGGTGTCCCCTGATCGACCAGGTGCTTTTTGACGCGGTGCTGGCGGCAGTTCGCAAGGAAATCCAGCGGACTGCTCGAGGGATCGATGCCACCAGGCAGTTCCTCTGGATCTTCGCGGTCGAACGCAGTTTCACCGGTCTCAGCGATCGACTTGGCCTGCTCAGCGTTTGCGTTCGCAGTCTTTGCGATTTCCTTTGCGTGGTCAGCTGTCTCGTCGGTATCGGCAACCGACTCGGTGATCTCGTGGATTTGACTGGCGATCTCCTTGCGGTTGCGATCGGCGCGGTTTTGTTCCTGCTGGAGTTCGTCGACACGCTCCTTGAGGCGGTCGATCGTCTGTGACTGCTCTTGGATGATGGTCCACATCTCTGCGCGACTCGGGAGGTCATCATCACCGTCGTCGGCCGTCGGATCAGTGCTGGTGTGCGTATCGACGCTGTCGAAGCCAAGAGCTGCGGCAACGTCGTGATCAGTGGGCGTTTCTGCGTCAACTGCGTCCGGATCTTTTCCAATTGTCATGGAGGGTAGTTGGTCGTGGTCGTGTGCTGCTGGTTGTCGGTCAAGTCGCGATGCTGCTGGGGAGAGAGACGACTCTCGAAGGAGACGAGACACCATACTGGACAGAGCCACGGCTCCTCGAGAGGCGAACTTTTATGTCGATCCGGGTCGCAGGATTGAGTAGCCAACTCTTGGGGGCGAATTGACGCCCCCGTTCCTGCGACCCAAACCGATGAGTGGTGGGTATATTCTCCTATCTTCTTGCCTCACTGATAGTCATGGATGTCACTTAAAACTAGGAGTCCTCACTAGCGGCTCTTCCTCAGTATCGAACTACGGTAATCGCAAGCAGGCTCACGGCATCAACCGTGATTAAATCAGTGCTAGATCGTTGTCAGCATGCAGCGGGAGCCATGGACTGTATCCGAGGACGACAAACGAGTACCAGCGGGGACTGTCCGAGATGTCTGGGTCCGTATTCGGGACGATATTGCTATGTGGCCCGAGTAGTCAGTTTATTCTAGAACGAGTATGTCAACAGCTGAGCATGGAGCGGGCCGTGAGGCCAGATATACGCTTCTCACAGTGTTCCTCGTCGGACTCCGACGCCGGGATCCAGGCGCGGTCATCAATGCCGTCGTTGCGGCGATCGGCACATACCTTCCCACGGTCGTCACGCGTGCGTATGGTGTTAAACTTCAGCCGTGGCAGCGAGCCTACGTGAACACCGCGATGGTTACTCATGCTGTCGGCATGCTCGGTCCCTATGACGACGTCTGGTGGTGGGATCACCTTACACACGCACATTCCTCGTCGATTCTGGCCGGGATCGTCTATGTGGTCAGTCGCAGGAAGGGGCGCGATCCTGGCCCTCGGGTCGTTGCCGCCGTCATCAGTCTCGGGCTTGTCTGGGAAACCATCGAGTATGCTATTCACGCAACGGCGAAACGCCTGGATCTCGAGCCGATACTCGTCACCTACGGCCGGAAAGACACGTTCTTGGACATTGTCTTCGATCTGGTCGGCGCATTACTCGTGCTTGCGTTCGGTGACCGTGTTCTCGGCGAGCTCGCGGCCAACGAGTAGCCGATCTGGCAGCAGTCAGTCGTTTCGTAGCAGTGGTGTATTTCTTCCTCAGCCTCAGTGTCAGTTGAGACCCATCGCTTCGATCTGTTCTTGATACCGATTCCGAATGGTAACCTCAGTCACCTGCGCAACCTCAGCAACTTCCCTTTGGGTCTTTTTCTCGTTACAGAGAAGTGATGCCGCATAAATGGCTGCTGCCGCAAATCCCGTTGGCGACTTCCCTGAAAGCAGACCCTGTTCAGCAGACTCATCGATAATTTTGATCGCCTTCATCTTCACTTCTTCACTTACCTCGAGGTCAGAACAAAATCGTGGGACGTACTCTTTAGGATCGGCTGGTTTCATCTCGAGGGAAAGTTCCTTAGCGATATAGCGATATGTGCGCCCGATTTCTTTCTTCCCCACGCGAGAGACCTCAGTCACCTCTTCAAGACTCCGCGGAATCCCCTCTTGGCGACAGCCAGCGTAGAGACAGCTCGTGGCGACGCCCTCGATAGACCGTCCACGAATCAAGTCATTGCTGAGCGCTTGTCGGTAGATCACCGATGCGACCTCTCGAACAGAACGGGGGACACCGAGTGCCGACGCCATGCGATCGATTTCCGAAAGCGCAAACTGGAGGTTTCGTTCACCTGCATCCTTGGTTCGAATCCGTTCTTGCCATTTGCGCAGTCGATGCAACTGATTCCGCTTCTTTGAGGAGATCGATCTTCCGTGTGCGTCCTTGTTTTTCCAATCAATCTGGGTGGTCAACCCTTTGTCGTGCATCGTTTGGGTTGTGGGTGCACCAACCCGGCTTTTGTTCTGCCGTTCGGCATGATTGAACGCGCGCCATTCTGGCCCGTGGTCGATATTTTGCTCTTCGATAACGAGGCCGCACTCCTCACAAATGATTTCATTACTATCGTTGCTAGCAACGAGAGCGCCTGAATCGCATTCAGGACACGTCTGCTTTTCACTCTCATTTTCATGTTCATGTTCGTCGGTTTTCGTTACCGACATCCGATCATGTTCGCGCTGCTGCGTTGGCCGCACCATGAATAGACATTCTGACTACCCGTATTGAAGTCCAATAATAATTTTGCCCCATCTTCCAGAATTATTCAACCGGTCATCCATCTCAAACTCGTCTGGAGCACGTCTCTATAGGCGTCAATCAACTCGTCTTGGCATCAAGAAGTGGGTGCTGTCTCAAAGCGGTCTAGAGTTCGAGCTGTGGGTGAGTAGACGGTCCAGTAGTGCCTATCTCTAACGCTCTCTAAACTACGTGTACTCGGTGCACGCCATTCTAACGCAATATCGCTGTCTGTAGTAAGATGCCGACGCGACTCTCAACGGCAAACTCGAGACGGCTTTGCGACGCGACCAAATGATCGTGGTTGCATATGCCTCAGGCTATGTTAGGGAGGCGACTTTGAGTTCGACGCACTGTCTAAGCCCCCGTTCACCCTGTCGATGGCGGTCAGTCTCTCAGTGAAGATTCCCGATCTCCCTGCACAGGCTGACCTTCGTCAGTGAGTCTCCCAACCGTAGTCGCGATTTCACTAGTTTTGGCAGTCAATTCCTCGTTGGCAGCGGCAACGTCCTGGATCTTTCGGGAGACGTTCTGTGCCGACCGGGATGCGTCGGTGACCATCGTCTGCATCGTATCGGCACTCTCGGCGGTCTGATCGGTCGCAGCTGCGATCTCCTCCATGCCGTGAGAAGTCTCTTCGATCGCCTCGTGAATATCGTCCATGTCGTCCATCACGGTCTCAACCCGACCGATCCCCTCGTCGAGTCGCTCGAATGTGGTTTCGATCCGAGCGGTTGAGGCGGCAATGGTCGTCTTGAGGTCGCTCATCTGGGATTCGATTTCGTCGATCTGGTCGCGGGACGAGTTTACGAACAACCCGATCTGCTCTGCGAGGGCGTTGGCGACGCCGCCGTCCGCGTCGTTCTGCCGGGCCTTGTTCGTCGCAGTGTTGGCGATCATGTCCATCCGTTGAGCCATGTCGTCAAGGTCTTTTAGCACGTCGTCGATCGATTGGGCCTCCTCTGCTAGTGCTTCGATGTCCTCGGACACAGTCTTGGCCTGATTTTGAACCATGCGAATTGACCCCATCGCCTCTTTGGCCGACTGGCGGCCATTGCGGGCCTGGCGTTCGGCGCGGTGACTCCGGCGCTCGACTTCTTCGGCAGTGGAGGCAATTTCTTCGATGGCAGCGCTGACGTCGGACACTTCTGCAGCGACCTCTTGGAGGTCCTCCGTGGCGCCGATTGCGTGGTCGCTGATCTCTTGGGTGCTGTCGGCGACCTCATCGGAAACCGAGTCTAGTTCCTCTAGAGGCATCTGGACGTCGGTTTTGACCTCTGCGGCCAATTGCTTACGGCGCTGGTTGGCCTGCTCCAGCTGCTGGTTGTACGAGTGAACGTACGTGTCGGTCGCGACCTGCATGTCAAGGTTGAGAATGCGGAGCACGGAGAGAATGTCCCACAGCCCCCGGTGAATCTCCTCGCGCACAGTCTCCTCAAGCGACTCGGTGAGTTCGACCTCCGTATCGTCGCTTGAGGACCGAAAAGCTCCCAGTGCCCCTGCCAAGCCGCCACTGCTTTCGTTGTCCTCGGTCTGTTCAGCAGCCCACTCTTTGATTGCTGCAACGACGTTCTCTTGGACACGATCGTCGAGTTCGTCAAATAACAGTTCGTAGTACACCCCGTACTGACCGATGTAGTGTTTCAGGGGCATCCCGAGAAGGTGGTGGAGTTTGCCGATGCGGGCGCGGTTCCGGAAATAGTCGCGATCATACGACCCTGTCGCGAGCGTCAGGAGGTACGCTCGCTGGGTCTGTTTCAGCTGTTCGACCCCCTTTGGAGAGCGACGGATCACCCCCATGGTCTCCTCGTGGGGAGTGAGGTTCGCGTAGAACCGCTCGGCGATCTCCTCCAGATTCTCTCGGAGCATCCCCTCGAGGTCCGACAGTCGGCCCTCGTCGTCCGCGTCAAAGTGGACGAACTCCTTTCGCAACTCGATCTCTTGTTCATCCAGTCCGATCTCTGCGATGAGCGAATCAGGGTCGACTTGTCCGTTCAATTCTCCTTTTCCAAAGGTGTCCAGCGGATCTGCATCCATCTTGTCGCGTAGACCGTAATATCCAAAATACAGATTAGTGTTGCTATACGATTAAGTGAAAGATCACAATCTTGATTCGACCCCGGTAGTGAGCCGCATACCCTATGGAAATTTGCCACGGGCCATCGATTCTATGCGCTTGATCGACGCTACATGTTTGATTTGGTCTTTTTTTAACAGGAGAAAACCACAGAAGATGCAAACGAACCCGACTAGCGTGTAAGCGGTGATCTGATCCTGTAGTGCTGCCCAACCGATGATAACACCGAACGCTGCCGCTACGTAGGCAACGAAGTTCATTTCAAATGCACCTAACTCTCTCAGCAAATAAAAATAGATGAGATAGGCAACTGCGCTCGAAAGAACGGACAAATACACTAGCATTAGGATCGCTGATGAGGTCCACTGGATTGTCCACGGTGAAGAGGTAGTCTGGGTCGCAGCTATATGTAACACGATTGCCCCGAGAAACATTGACCACGCCTCCATCGTGATCGCTGGTTGATCAGAATCGACTCGCTCGGTGAGAACGCTTCCAAGTGCCATACTGGCTGCTGCAATGATCACCAGCAATTGCCCGACTGTATCTCCACCGAGAAGATGAGATGGATCGGGGCGAGAAATAAAGATGATTCCAACAAAGCCTAGCATGATTCCAATAATACCTAAAACAGATATATCTTTATCAGGGACTAAAATTTGAGAGATGAATGACGTGAATACCGGCATTAATCCGACGAGAACGGCTGCAACAGCACTTGGAACAATTGTTTGTCCGGCGAAGAGAAAGGCATTGTATGCACCAATAATGAATAACCCACCAAATGCGACATTCATCCAATCACCCACATTCTGCGGGTACCAGTAGTTAATATTCAAGGAAACATAGGTGAGCATAAGGATACTTGCGATATCGTATCTCACAGCAGCATAGAATATAGGCGGAACAGTCTCTACACCAATACTTATTGCTGGGTATGCACCGCCCCAGATTGCCCCAAGAACAACGAAGAGAATAATGTGCTTTTTTGAATTCATTTACTCAGAGATTATTTGGTCGCCGTCAATTTTATGTTTGACTGTACATTCAATAAAGTCATTCACATCGAAACACTGAAAACCTGTATCTGTATCCTCAGGATATAACTGTCGTTCAAGAATTCTATTGACGATGACAGCGTTTCTGTAACAACCGAGTCCAAGATGTGCCGTATTCATTCCGTGAGTGTGTAATCCTGCGTTCTGAGCGAAGAGTGTGCCGTATCCGTTGCTAGGAATCCGGTAGTCTCGGTCAAGTTTGTATTTACCGTCTTTTGTTAATTCGAGCTGATGAGTAATTGGACGGAGGAAGTCAGGCGTCGACCGCTTGTATCCCGTCCCTAGAATCACTACTTCTGATTTGTGACTGAACGTTTTATTCTGCCTCCACTGTTCACAAGACAATTCATATAGTGGCGCTGTTTCGGTTCCTATATATTCAATATCTTTGACATTCGTCTCTGCAAGCAATCTGACGTCTGGACTCTCCCTAATTGAGCGTCTGTATAGTATGTCGAATAGTTCGTCACCAGTTGACTTGTCTATCCCTTTGTATAGGTGGTCTTGACTGGAGAGGACCCGTTCCTTTTTTTCGACATCTAACTGATAGAAGTAGTCAATATAGTCCGGTGTGAAATGGTGATGTGCGAGTTTTGACTCCTCGAGCTGGAAGAATCCATCCGAGCGAGTGACCCAATCAAGTTGGAAGTCATTCTCGGATTGGTACTCAACCAGATCTTTCATAACTTCAGCAGCACTTTGTCCGGACCCAATGACAGTTACGCTCTCAGCACCGAGACAGCGCTCGCGGCGATCGAGATACGATGCTGTATGGAAGACATCCTCCGATGGCAAGTTGGCGAACTGGTTTGGAACGTTTGGCTCAGTTCCGACGCCGATGACGATGTTCTCTGTCCGGTAGGTGTAGTTCTCATCTGTAGTAGGGTTCTCTGCAACAACCCTGTATCCTTCATCGATTGATTCGACTGCTGTGACACGCCGGGAGAACAGACACCCATTAATTGATTCTGCAACCCAGCGACAGTACTCGTTGTATTCTTGTCTAGGGATTTCGAATTTTCGGTACGTATAGAACTCGTAAATCCGGTTTTTCGTTCGCAGATAATTCAAGAAACTATACTCATTAGTTGGGTCAGTGATCGTCACGAGATCTGCGAGAAACGGAACTTCAAGCGTTGTTCCCTCGATCAGTATACCTTCGTGCCAACTGAACTCTGACTCTTGTTCGAGGAAGACGGCATCAACATCAGCGGGCGCTCCCTCTAATAGCGCAGCGAGTGATAGGTTGAACGGGCCGAGTCCAATCCCAACAACGTCGAGTGTTTCGTCACTCATTGTTTGTCCTCCGATGCGACAGGATTTCAGTTTCGAAGCGTTCCCGATTGCAGATCATTAGTAGGGCATCCTTTGACTCAAGTTCGATCTCTCGATCTGGCTTGAACCCACAGTTTTCGAACACACGGTGAACTCTCTTGTTACGGATATCCGGTTCGCTAACGATTCGATTCGTTTCCGAATGTTGGAATTGTAGCCTTGTCATCGCCTCTAACAGCGGCGTAGCATATCCGTGACCGAGAAACTCTGGAGGTCCAATAAGAAGATGGATTCCCCGATCTGCAGCTCTAGCATCGTACTCCGCAGAGAGTTTATCGTCAACTGACCAGTAAGCTTCCCAGTAACTCATTGGAACGTGATCAAGGTAGCCAATATACGGGGTGTGATGGTCATCAACAAGGGTGTCTTCGAGATATTTCCTAAATTTTGGTAATGGGTAATCACGCTCCCAGTAGGGCTTGACATGTGGCTCGTTCAGCCATCGGTGAAGGCGTCCGAGATCTCGTTCGAGTGTTGCTTTTCGGAAAGAAATCGTCTTATCGATCCGCTCGTCGTATACTTGGAAGGTGTATTCTTTCTCAATGACTCCACGTGCACAAGTCATTCTTTCACCTCCGAAGACGGTGGCTCGACGGTCCGATTGATTCCATAGCGATCCTCACCACTAACAACGATTGAGGCATGGTCATCGTACATGAGGGGAGACTCATGTTGGATGTTTATTATCGGAGGTGTCATACGACAAGAAACCGAACGCCGCTCGCGATCAGTACCATTCGCAAGTGTCCGATGAAGCAGCCGAGAGTTATATAGCACAAACTCCCCTGCTTTGAGCGGGATTGAACGCGCACAGCTCTGATCAACGTACTCAGAATCGGCTAATCCTTGTGACTCCGCACCTGCAGCCTCGCCATGTGGAACAAACTGTTCGTGTGATCCAGGGATCACTTCCATACAACCAGAGGTTTCGTCGACTGGATCAAGGGCAAGATCAATCGTTGCAGTCACCGGCGGTTCAACCGCACTGAAGTGCTGTTCCTGATGCCACGGAACGCCGCTTTCACCCGGTTCTTTCTCCCAGAAATGGGATGTCCATAACAGGAGATCAGGCCCATACAGGGACTGAATTCGATTGACGATAGAGGGTTGTGAAAGGAAGTCGTAGACGAGTTGAGAGTCACGGTGTCGGTCATGTCTAATCGATTTGTCTGTGTGGTCCAGTGGATACCCATCACCGTTAAGAATCTCCACTTCTACCGACTCGGCAAATTCGGCAGCCTCATCAGGTGAACAGGCTTTCAACGGGCCGAGATATCCATCTTTGTGGAACTGTTTTACTTTTTCATATGACAATACCCCATTATATTCTGTTCGGCTATAGCTATTGGTCATTTTCGCTTGCAGCACCAGGTTATTTTCATTGAACATTAATGAGTTTGTTGATTTTATTCCATATATAAATACCACTACTAGATCTATGTAGATATTACTACTGAATTGTCAGTCTATTATTACCACCTAACAAAGCCTCGCCAGCTGCCCCAACCTGAATCCACTATTCTGCCTTGACAGGTCGTCGATAGCAGTTGAGCTACGGTGAGCAAAACGGAGGTATGTCTGTCGGCGGCTGAACGCCGCCGATGTGACAGCGCTGCCATTCTCTGCAGGCTTACTCGATCGATGGTTGCCGGTGAAATAGGTCGCCAGACGGTCGGTTCGCGGAGATGGCCCGACGCACAGCGAGAGTCGCTCATTCAGCCCGCCAAATCATATTGACGAACTTCTTGGTCGTGTTGCAAAGTCGTCTAAAGTTTGATCCCGTTCTAAAGTTGTCTATGCTCGCATCTGGTAGGCCAACGAACATCAGCAGTGTGATGGCTGTTTTGGCTGACTGTTTGAGTAGTTCGTCGACGAGCACCACAGAGCCATTCCAGAACCGAAGAATAAGGGGTATCTCGAGTTCGTTCTCAGCCACGAACGTCGTCAATCGAATCGGAGACGTCCTTCATCTTGACGTCGGCGTAGGCCTCGTGAGTAGTCTCGATAGAGTTGTGTCGTAACGCTTCCTGAGCCTTTTCCGACATCCCGCTGGTATAGAGGTCGCGCCCGAGTGCCCGCCGAGCGCCATGCAGCGTCAGATAGTCGTACTCGCCGTCCGGATCGATTCCGGCTTCGTCGGTGAGCCGTTTCAACAACCGGCGAACGCCCTCTTTCGAGATCGACGGCGGCGGTACCTCGTGCTCGCGGTGCAGACGATCGAGGACCTCGGTTTTCCCGCCGTCACCCCTATCCTCGAGCGCCCGAGAGACTGCCTTTTCGCCAAGTGCATCCTCGAGTGTGCGCTTTTTCGAGCCGTAATGACCGGTCGGAAAGACGGGCCACGCTTCAGTCGTCGGCTCTTGCACCCGGTACCATCGCTTGAGGACATCGTGGACGCTTGCGGGGAACGGGGCCTGTTCGTACTCACGGGACTTGCCGTAGACTTCGATCAGCCGCTCGTCGAAATCGACGTCCTTCCACCGGAGGCCGTTACGCTTGTCGTCTTTCGGATCAGCGAACAACTCAGCACCACGCGCCCCTGTCCCGTCGAGCATGACGACGGTCGCCCGGTCACGGAAGGCCGCCTCTACATCGGTCCGGATGGTTCCCTTGAGAGCCATGTCCACGCGTTTGGTGGCGTACTCGAGCAACGTCTCGCGGTCCTCGGCGCTCCAGTACTGGCGCTTGCGTTTCCCATCGTCCTCTGGCAGCGGGTCCATCGCGGTGTTCGTATTTGCCGGGTTCGACTCGAGGTGTTGTTCTCGCACCGACCAGGAGAGAAAAGCTCGGACGTAGGCGAAGTAGTTGTGAGCGGTTGAAGCCGCCAGGTTCTCGTCGATTACGACGCGGTCGTAGAGGTGCTCGCTGTAACTGCGGACATCGTGGGGTGTGAGGTCGTCGACGAACTCGAGGTCACGCTCGTCTCGACAGTGGTCGGCAAACTCACGCAGTGGTGAGCGCATGGTCGTCTTCGAACCGTCGGCGTTGATCTTGTACCGAAGGTAGCTCTCGATGGCTTCGTGGACGGTCGTCCCCCCGGAGGAAGCCCGGCGTTCCGTCGATCCAGACATTCGTATGTGGGGTACAGTGTCGACCCTCGTAAAGTCCCTTGGTTAAACGCTTCTTTAACCAAGTGCAATCTGAAACGCCTCTCGCGGGCGATTTCGGGAGTCTCCGGTACTCGAGCGTGCAAAACCACATTCTATAAACCAAATACAGCTGTATAGATTTTTCTCGGCGGCGATCCACAGTTTCGGATCTCAAATTCTGAGTGGTTCGTGTTTCTCGCGCACGCGCGCGGATACGAGATTCTGAGCAGAATCAGATTCCGCACCTAATTCTCACATCGAAATGATCCTTAAAGATGGCCGTACCCTTTGCGTTCGAGTTCTGCTTCCAGTTCGACATGCATCGCTTCGACAGTCTCCTCGTCGAAATGCTGTCCCGTCACTGCACCAGAGATCTCCGCGATTTCAGCGTGCCACTCACGCACTGCATCCGCAAGGGCTGCTAGAAGTTCTTCCTCAGTCTTGTCTACTCCATCAACTTCCTCAACGATCTGCCATCCCGGCTGAAAGTTTTCGATGACGTACCCCGTGTCCTCAAACTGAATTGCGAACCGCTCGCAGACTGCCCCAAACCCAGTTTCGAGACTAAGTAGTGGAATGACGTGGACGACACGATCGCGCTCTTCCAGCCCACGAAGATCCGCAACAGGGACAGCGGTTTCGGGGAGCACTGAATAGAGTGGTTCAGGAAGGGGAGGATCGCTCTCACCGGTTTCCGGCGGATCGTACTGGTCATTGATCGGATCGCCTTTCTCTTTCACAATGGCCGGCTCTTTGTCACTCGGCTCGTCGCTGAGGACCTCTTTCAAAATGGCGTAGAACCGCCATTCATCGCCGTAGTCATACAGATAGCATATGCGATCGTACTGTTCGAGCCCGAGTTGGCGGATCATCTCGCCAATCATCACGTCTCCAGCGTTCTCGATCCGCTCGGTACGCAACAGTGGGTCGCCACTGAGTGACTCCTCGTATTCCTGCGGACACTGGTATTTGACAGCACTGTCCCAGTAGTCCTCATCCTCTCCAACGAACCAGAGATGGCCCTGATCAAGTCCAACTGCGGGGTTGATCGCCGACTGCAACTCGGTGATCGTTCTGTCTGCGCCGACGACGATATCCCGCCACAGCGATGTAGGATCCGGATCGAATTTGATGCGAAAGCGGTAGGCAGTCATCCTTGGAACTCTGTTCCTGTGTGGAAACTGGTGAGATCATCGATACGCTGTTCTAAGTCTGCGATTTCGTCACGGATCGTGTGCCAACTGGCAGTGGAAGACATATGACGTAGTTGTACAGTATCCGGACTAAACCTTGCTCACGGAACCATCGGTACAGATACTATTTATGAATAGGCATTCTGATGCATGGTCTCTGTCAACTACAGATATGGCTGAAACATATACACTCTGTGTTCAGATCGGGTCACACGAGTACTATGGCGAGTTCTATCTCGTAGGCGAGGGATATGGTACCCCAGCAGAGGTGCTTGACAACATCGCTGCCGATCATCTCTTGCGAATCTCGAACGCGTCGCGTATCGAAGAATACCTGCTTGATGTGCTGAAGCAAGGAGAGAACGCAAGTGAGGGCGAGTATGACTCGACAGACGCTGACATCGAATGCTGGATTCACGTCGACGTCTCCTACCAGAAATACGCCTTTGGTGTAGGCGATAGAGTTGTGGAGTTTACCGGCGAACCGACCAAAAGCGAAATCGCCTCGACTGTCACGCAATTCCAGTCATAGATCGATCACTATTACTTATGGATCGAAATGGTAGATGTAGGGATAGTTAGCCTTCCCAGCGGGCATCAGGCGTTTCGAACTCCGAGCACTCCCGTCATCGATATTTCGAGATCGTACGATACGGGACATAGTACCCAATTTCATCGATCCATGTCGACAGCCACTCGTCAGCAGTCGTTTCATCGATCTTCCCAGCATCGATTGCAGCCAACAGAACCCCAACCGACCCGACAACGGTTACGCCCTGTTCTTTCGCAAACGATCGGGCATCCCCGTCGTCGGTTAGCAGTCGGCCGTCGTGTGCGTCAGCGAGGGCGAACGCCTGTGCTTCACCAGGGTCGAGATGACTACTGACGACTGCCTCTCTGTTTGCGACCGTGTCCGAAATCGCTGCGACTGGAATCTCGTCTTCGAGTGTATCGAGTGCTGACTGGAGATACGGATGGTCATCAACGCCGTTTTCGAGTTCCTCGCGAACGACTGGAACCGCGCAGATACCAGACAGTCCTGCAACCACCCACAGCTGGTCGATATACGCAAAATTCGAGAGGACAGTCGTGTTCAGGACGCTCGGATTCGCTGGAATATTGATATCGTCACCTGTCATTCGCACGTGACTCCTCGTCGTCCGAGTCCTTACCACCGAATTCGAGTTCGCTCGCTGCCTCTACTTCATAGGCCGCATCTTCCTCATCAGATAGCCCAAGCCGGAGTTCGACGCCGTGCTCGCGGAGGATATCACGCATCGTCCAGCGGTCGACATCAGCAAGTCTCGCAGCATCACCGAGCGTGATCCGCTCACGTTCGTAGAGGGCGACCGCAGCTGCAATACGCTCGTTTTCATGGTCCTCGAAATATTCACGCACGAACTCTCGCAGCGCATCGCTCTTGCCACCAAATACACCAGCCTCGACAGCACCCTCAATGAGGAGGTCGAGGTCGTCTGGATACGACCCGGTGATTCGTGCCATCGTTCTATTTCAGACTACGTCTTCATACTATTTATGAACTGCGCCAGAATGCTGTATGCATTGAGAGGAGCGATCCCAACTTCCGGTCGTGATTGGAAGTTGAGACTAAAGCGGTTATAGCGGGTCTGTGATGCGCTGTTTCGGTTAGATCGATGACTAAAAGAAAGTCTAGAGAGTACAGCGAGAGTTCCACGGGTCACCCGCCTTGTGGTACTTTACTCTACGTCAGTCGACTATCTGCTGAATCGATTTATGTCTGTTCACCAACATAGATGTTATTATATCCTCTTTCTGACTCAAAGAAAAATTATAACATCCGAATACATACGTCTACTCACAGATGCCCTCTCCCTATAATCGGCGTACTGCCCTGCAAATAGTAGGAACATCCGTCGCGCTTGCACTTGCTGGTTGTGCCGCTAACTACGACCCTGAAAAATCAAACGAGTCCCCCAATCAGACCTCAACACCGATAACGACGGATGGTGTTAAATTTGATATAAGAGTAGAGGAACAGTTCACAGATAATCATCCTGCTCGGATTCACGCCGCTCTGACAAACACTACAGAGATGCCGATGACTCTCTTTACAGGTGCAACGCCGCCATTCACATCGTATTTGAGCGGTGGAGCGTCGGACAAGAACCGGCTCATCCTTATCCCTAATGTCTCGGAAGACAAGAATCCAGTGAATTGGATAGGTGAGACCGATCCAATTCCGACGACCGCTGAAAACCAGTGCTGGAACGTGACACAAGATGTGGTAATCGACCTACTCGGAATGTCCAAGGAACTCGAACCGGGAGAAACCAGTAGCCAGCAGTACGCTGTGTACGGGTATCAAAACGAAACGTGTCTTCCACCCGGTACTTACAGATTCGATGAAAACACTACGCTTCACCGAGGACGCCCCTCGAAGGAGACTCCTACGTTCGGGTTGAAACTCGGATTTACACTAACGCTTAATAAGGAACAATCACTCTCAGTCAAGAAACACGAATCAACTGTTAGCAGACACGAATATTAGCTAACAAGCTTGAACATGATACAAATTTATATATTAGGTTCATCGTCCGCGACTGGTTTCGCCACGAAGGCGGTGCGTTCGTACGACGAGACAATGACCTTCCGTTTCTTGGTGTGACGGTCTTCGTGCTGGCAGTAACGCTTTGGGTCCTTATCGAACAGTTCGTCATCTGACGGTCTCTACGGATGCCAGCGAGCGCTTCCCATTTCCCCTGCCTAGCCCCCACCCCCCACGACCGTCCAACCAGACTGTGTTGCTTCGCCAAGTGACAATCAAACTTGACGTTGCATAGTGATTCACTGAGGCCATCAAAAGTTTTTTCTTGAAATCTGATCACTCGTCACCCATGGCTGAGCCCTCCTCACCTGGTTCTCCGCCAGGAAGCTACGATCTCTCCACTGTCGACCTTAATGACGACCGCTACGAGGTCAAGCAGTCAGCGATCCGGAACAAGTATGCCGTCCGTGACAGCGCTGGTAACGTCGTCTTGCGCGGGAAGCAGAAGATGTTCAAGATGAAAGAGGAGTTCCCGTTCGTCACCGGTAACGGCGAGGACGCGTTCACGGTGAAGGCGGGCGGTATTATGGACGTGGCGGGGAATTACGCGATCACGGACGCGGGAACCGGCGAAGAGGTCGTCGTCCTCGACGAGGACTTCTCGCTGTTCGTCGAGAACTGGACAATCCGTGACCCCGACACCGGGGAGGCGTTGGCGACTATCCAATCGAAGAGCAAACCTCTCTCGGCACTCCGACACCTCGTCTCCGTTGCGAACCTCATCCCGAACAAGTACGAGATATTCGACGCCAGCGGAAACCACGTCGGCGACATTGAGGGAAAGCTCTCACTGCGGGACGCCTACACGGTCAGCATCGATGACGCCAGCGACGTCCCAAAAGAGGCCGTCATCGCCTCCGCATGTATTCTTGACGCCCTTGAAAACAAATGATCAACGTCGGCTGGTGGGATGGATCTGTAATGGGACTCACGACGCCAGCGTTCTCCAGCTAGGGTCGTAACAGAGGACGAACGCCGCAGGAACAAGCACGATGAGCAGTGGCAGCCCGTACACGAGCAGGCTAAATGGGTCGGGCGGCGTCAGGACTGACGAGACGATTACTGCCACGGTCCCGCCAATACCATATGCGCCAAGCACCTGTTCGAGCTGTCCTGCAGGCTCAGTTCGGGTCGGTAATCTCGTCCGATACAACAGGTACGCAGGGACGGCTAACGGGAAGAGACCAAAGACGAACACCCCCCAGAAGAGACCGCTTGCTCCTCGAGCACTCGCGTCGGCGGCGATCGCATAGCACAGACACAATCCCGAGAAGGTGAACGCGAGCAACACAAGCACGAGGAGGGACTCGAAGACCATAGTCCAGATCAATATTCATTTACGCTCGCTATATTTCTTTTCTGTTCTGTAGACAGATATTGAAACTATTTAGGTATTCTGTGAAGACAAATAGAACAGAATACCGAGCTGCCGTGCACAGGTGGCCGTTCAGGCGTATCCAGGCGTATCTCTGGTACGGGTACATGCAAGCAAAAAGGGGTCATAAAAGTCTTATTCGGTGTTGGTTACAGCCACCTCTGCGGTGAATTAGCCGATAAGTATGTCTGCTTACTTAACAATTCAGCAGGCATTTACTACTGCGAAATATGTATTAACAAAAGTAATTATAAAGTATACGCCTTAGAATTTAGCAACTTGACTGGTATACTCCAAACAGCGGCTCACCATTGTCGTCTAGTTCAATATTGAGGCGATATTCTCGACATTCAGCATCTGTATCGTCGGCACGGGCCCAGAATTCACCTTCTATATCTTCCGGCCGTCGAGCAAGATTGAAGTAGATATCATAGACACCGGACTCCACAGGCAGGTCCTCAACTTTTTCGACTGTGGGTGAGCCATCAACTGCTGGCGGAACCGCGGTAAACCCATCATACACCTGTTCACCGTCGTCTTCGACGATTACCAGCACGGACTGTTCGTTGGGAGTGTAATTATGAAATTCTATTTTATTAATCCTTAATGTCTGTTCTTCAGACCGAGACAGATCGATACATCCAGCTAAACCTAAGCTACAAATCATACCTCCGAATTGAAGCGCACCACGGCGAGACAGGGGAGGGAACATGATAGATTAGATGTGATTGATTGATAATATTTTTGTGCTTTCGTCCAGTACGTGTTTTCCCTATATTCAGCAGCTCGTTTCCGACGTCTATCCAAAAGTTAGGTAGCTGCTCTGGTAACGCTTTCACCTATACTGAGCAATCGATTTGAGCGCGGTTGGCTATGGGAGATCTGTTTGTTGTCCCACCCAAAATCCGAAGAGCATTACGAGGAGTATACTGAGTAGAGGAATCCAAAACCCAAAACTAGTGAACAGATCAAGCGAGAGTACACTTGGCTCAAAGATAGCCAAATAAAGAGGAATACCAACGATCAGACTCGTCGTAGCAACGAACAAGAATTTGACGTACGACTCCATATAAATGTGAAATAGACTAATAGTGATAACTATAACTCTTATACTGAGCAATGAAGGAAAGCTCTCTAAAACTTCTTTCCAGGAGGTTCCTGAGGTTGCTGTGACTGCAATTATCTCAAATTCACACTCCAAAATACTATATTCAGACCTGGAGATAACTACGCATGATCGCTGGTACGCTTACTGCTCTTTCCCAGCGCAATGAATCCTTCTGGATAGGTATAGGCTTGCTGGTCGCAGGCGCATTTGTTTCCTCGTTCACCCAGATCACCAGTCCGCCGGTTGGTGAGGTGCTTGGTATATTCGGAGTGACTGTTCTTGCGGTCAGACTCCTTGTAGGCATCTATACGCTACTCCGAACATCTGTCAAGGCAGGACGAACGGGCTATCAAGAAGGCAAACAAGATAACTGAGACAGCTCTCTGCTGTACCGGTCGATGAGTTCCTCGCCCATATCTAACCGACGTTACGCTCGTTCATAATGTTCTTTTTGCTGTCTATTACACTGTAATTCGATGCCCTTCCGAAGAGCCCTCCTGTCGGCCATCGGTACTACCGCCTCCGTCGGAACGGCCGGCTGTGTCGGTCGAATTCGACGCAAACTTAGGGGCGATACCCCGATCGAAGACCCCTGTAACGCTCCAACTGGATCATGGCCGACCGCCGGTGGTGACTCCGGACGCACCGGTCAGACTGACACCGCTCCGCCAGCACCTGACGCCACCGCTGTGGACCTGCTCGCCGGCGTCCGAGGCAATGATCGTGGACAGCAACACGCCTCGAATCCCCCTGTGGTCGCGGACGGGATAGCGTATATACCCGTAACCGGTGGACTTGTCGCGGTTGACCTCAACACGCCGACGGACGGGCCGAGCTGGAGTCGAGATCTCGATGTCGGCATCACTGCTGCACCGGTACTCGCCTGTGGGGCTATCTTTATCCCAGGAACGGATCACCTGACTGCTCTCAACAGTACCTCGGGAGAACGGTATTGGCGAGCTGACGCCGTCGGTTTCAGCGATACCTCTGCCGCAGTTCTCGACAACAGCATCTACGTCGCTGGATTCAGTCCCGCCGCCGTCGACATCCGTACTGGAACGGTTCAATGGCTCGAGGGTGCCGGCGAAACGCTGGCCCTCGACGACGACGGTATCTACACAACCCGAAGCGACTCGCAGGTCAGCGGTATCTTCGCGTACGACCTGAACGGCGAAGAGCGCTGGCGCGTTTCAGGTGAGTTTGTTGGGTCCGCCTCAGTTCTCGATGGAACGGTCTGGGTCGCCGACTACCAAGGGACAGCCTACGCTATCGACGCCAGAACCGGAGAGGTATACTGGTCTCACTCGCTTCCCGGTGTCAACAAAATCGACGCCGGACTTGCGGTGGCTGGAGACGAGGTATTCGTTCCCGCCGGTACCGGGACCACGAGCGTGGCACTTGATGCCGCCACGGGCGAGATCCGCTGGGCTGTCGATACCGGCATCGTCACCGGCCGTCCAGTGGTCGGCGATAACTGGGTCGCGTTCGGACGGACAAACGACGGGGTTAGTGTCTATGACCGAACGACAGGCGAGGAGCGAATCAGTTGGTCACGCGCCGAGTACCACCTCGGCACGATCGACGGCCTTGTTCCGGTTAAGGACGGGTTCATGATTTGGGAGGGATCCTCCTCGGGACTCTCGCTGCTTCGCTGACTGATACGCATCTGGACTGAGCGTTGGTTCTGTGTTCCCGAGAAGTGGAGAACAGTTGGACAGGCGGTTGTGGGGCAGCAATCAATTCAGTTGCCGCTCTCCCGCTAAATGGAAACGGATATACACATAAGTGGTGGAATATAAAATATGACCTCGAAGACTAGTTCTCTTCTCATCCCCGGTATCATGTGTATGATTATCGGATTTCTTCTTTTTCATGTGTTAGGAGCCGCATTCGGGCTAATAATTGGATTAGCAATGGGTGAACAATTCTACCAGCGCCACGAGTTAGAGAAGCAGATCAACGAACTCCAAACAGAAGAGAAAGAAGAGGGGTAATGTTTGTACGCTACGGTCAGTTCGCATCTGTAGTTACCGCGAGCGCTGCGTCCGCGAATATCTCGAGATTCTGGAACCGTGGTATCCGGCTTCGAGAAGACCTTACTGGCGGATGACTCCTCGTCTCCGATAACGCTCGTGACGGGCGACCAAAACATATATTTTACAATTTTGTCACTCATGTACCAATGCCCTCTACCCGCCGGTCGATTCTCGCAACGTGTACCACCGGGATCGGTGCACTCGCAGGGTGCATCTCGACCGAGAAACCGACCGCCGACGGCAACTGGCCCAGACGTACGCTGAATAATGCCCACACCGGATACTCGACCACAGAGGGTCCGACGACGGACCTCCACACCGTCTGGCGACAGGAGCGATTGCGCAGTAGCGTAGTCGATCCCTCTCCGATTGTTGACGACAGCGTGCTCTACTTTGCCCACTCACAGGCATCGCGAGGTGACGAACGCGGTGGGGCGTGGATCGAGGCGTTCGACGCAGCGACCGGCGACTCTCGGTGGACGACCGAACTCTTCCGGACCAACGAGCGCCACTATTTATACCACTCGGACTCGACGGTCGTCGATGAGGACCGGTTGTTCCTCCAGACCAAGCCTGGGCTGACGATGCTCACCACCGATGGTGAGATTCGGTGGACTTTCGACAATCTCTATCGCGGCCAGCAAAAGCCTGATGTCGTCACGCCCGTCGTGACTGACGACATAGTCGTGACGGGAACGTACGATACACTCGTCGAAGACCGTCAGGACGAAATCGTCTTCGGCATTGATCCCGCGACCGGGAACGAACGCTGGAACGTGCCATTCTCCGAGTGGGACGGGATGTGGCAACTGGCTGGGACCGACAACGTGGTCTACGTTGCGTTCGACAGTGGCGGACTTGTTGCACTCGATATGGCGACAGGTGTAGAACGCTGGCGCTGGAAAGGGCCTCTCAACGGCACCCCAACCGTCGTCGACGACCTGCTACTTGTGCCACTTCGACGGGGCAACGAGCACACACTCGTCGCAATAGACCGTCGTGATCGCTCGCTTCGCTGGCGGCAGTCGATCGGGGTCCACTGGGCCGAGGCGGAATTTACCGTCGCTGATGGGTTGATCTATCACGTCGCAAACTACGGCCTCGAGGCCCGCCGGCTCGAGACTGGTGAGCGAGTGTGGCGCTTCGGTGGCGACGTTGATGACGAAGACCAGCGCAGGTTCTCGCCGGACAAACCGTATATGGGTCTCGACTCTACGCCGGTCGTTTCTGGTGATGCAGTCTACGCGCTGGGGTGGATCCAGCGTGATACGACGTACGTCCACCTGTTTGTCGTCGACGCTGCAACGGGCGAGGAACTCGGTCATGCGGAGATAGGCCACAACGAGCAAGCCAGGACAGGGACCCCAGCAGTTACCTCTGACCTCGTCTTCGTCGGGTCGAACAACGGGAATCTCTACGCATTCGGCGAGTGCTCGTTCGAGATCGCCGGTCGCTGTCTGGTTGACTGACGCACACGGACGGGCAGCTACCAGATGTGTGGCGCAGCAGAGGTCAGTAGCATCCCCAATCAACAAGACACCGACTTACCCTGTATCTTGCCTGAGGCTACAGACATCCTCCGTAACGAGTAGAAACCCCAACGGTCAGCACATACCTCTAGTTACCGCAATTGCTTCGTCCGAGAATTACAGTCAAGTCGGACGACATCCTCAAAACAGCAGTAAGTGTAAACTGCCTCGGAGTCACGCCTCGAGGCGCTCGCCTTGCTTATGATTCGTCTGAGAGGAGTGGTCCAGATTCTCGGTCTTCTCGAGTCGCAACAAAGACCTCAGCAATATCCTCGGGAGTCAACTGTTGCGCTGCAGATTTCAGCAATGCATTGTGCAGTTCACGTTTCTGCACAGCTTCATAGCCATCGCGACGGAGCATAATCTCGGCTTCGAAGAGAAGGCCAGATGCACCATCAACCGTGTCCCACGTCTCAGGAAGGCAGTAGATCGAATGCTGTGTCTGTGTCTTCGCAGTCGGGAATGCTGGCTCTGTTTGAGAATCGTATGCTGAGACGGTATCACGATCCTCAGACGTAGTGTCATTTCCTGACGGTTCTTCCCCTGCTGTGGAGTCATCTGCAAGGGTGCCAGCAAGTTCATCCAGCGCCTCGTCACCGGGATCAGATTCCTCCGACTCGTCAGCAAGGTCGTCGAACGGCATTACCGCATCACCCCGCCGTTTTCGACGATTTGGGCAAGTTCCTCATAACACTTGAGCTGGTCACACTCTGGATCATAATCGCGTAGCGGTTTGCGAGCACGATGTGCTTTATCGATACTAGCACGGTGACGGATACCTGGGAGATCACCATTGTAGTTGCCAGCGTCGATTGCTTCCCAATCAGCCGCAGAGAGATGTGCGAAGTTTGGGACGCACGATGCAAGCTCATCACGGCTGTTAATCGCGTACAGCAGGTTTCGGTCTCGAGTGTCCTGATCGAGGCGTTCGCTAAGATCAGTTGGAACAAGTGCAAGCAATTTGAGGTCGAAGTACTGGCGCGCTTCTTGGATCAGGCGTTTGTTCGTCTGTGTGATCCCAGATTCCCATCCACTCTCTGGACGGAGCGGGACAATGAGATTCTTTGTTGCAAACAAGGCATTGTCGTTGAGCTTTCCTCGATTGGCCGGCGTATCGACAACGATGTAGGAGTATGTATCTCCAAGTAGAGGATCAACGACGTTACGGTTAAGTCGTTGACTCGAGGCCATTGCCGATTTCAGATTTGTCTCCACCTCCTCGAGAGCTTCATGGGACGGCAGAAGATCAAGGTCATCGGTAACTGGAACAACATGATCTAACGGATCAGCGCCGTCAAGTAGGACCTCTTGAACGTGGTTGTCGGATTCGTACTGGTCACGGTAGCCAAGATTGAATGTGGTGTGGCCGTTATCGTCGAGATCAACAAGGAGAACACGGCCGTTTCGCTCTGCAAGTTCTCGTGCGAGATTGATCGCAGTAGTTGATTTCCCAAAACCACCTTTGAGGACGTTCACTGCGACAGCTCGAGGTTTTTTCGTGATCTCGGAATCGCTAGCCATAGAAGATAGTTCACGTAGCCACAGTATAAAGTGTGATGGAAAGAGATCATGTAGAGACATGAGTGAACTTCACCACGTTATCGGAATTCAGACCCGTGAGTGAATTCTGCACAATATAGGAATGATCTACAGGAGGAAATGTAACCCATGTAACCACATTCTTGAATGTAGAAATAGAAGGACTAGCATAGACGGTCGACGGATTAGCTGAAAGAGAGGGTGCTAAGTTCCCGTCCTCAAGGAGCGGACGGGATCAGCCGTGAGCGAGTAGAGCGTGGTAGGTCACAGGCGGTACAAGGCGGATGCCCCGACCCTTGAGGTCGGGGAGGAAGCCGACACTCGATGAAACTCACCACGCTCGATGGCAAGGCCGACTCCCCACCTATACGTAAACCATTATTAGGTAACAGCCGTGAATGTGAACCACGGATGGACGACGCGCCACGACGCACCGTACCCATCAAACTCGATGTACCCGAAGAGCGTCGTGGCGACCTCCATCAAACCAAAACCCAATTTCTGCACTGTGCCAACCGCACTAGCGAGTGGGCATGGCGGTACGACGACTACTGCATCACCAGTAAGTCAAAGGCTGAAAACGCCCTATACGGTGAGCTGCGTGAGGAAACCGACCTCACCGCCAACCTCGTCCAGAAGGGCATCCGACGCGCCATCGAAGCCGTCACAGGTGGCGTCGAGAAACTGAAACAGGGCGAGAAGACGAGTCAGCCCGAGTTCGACTCGTGGAGCGTGGTGTACGACAAGCGGAGTGCGACGTTCAACGACGACCACGCCACGCTCTCCACGCCGAATGGCAGAGTCACCTGTGAATACGTCCTTCCACCCGAGGACGAACGTGAGGGTACGCCGTTCGGTCGATACTACGAGAGAGACGACTGGGATGCCTCCAGCGCCACGCTTCAGTACGACGAGCAAGGCGACACGTTCTACCTGCACGTCACGCTGAAAAATCCGGACTACGTGGTTGACGGAACGGAACGTCAAGAAGCCAGTCACGATGATGAAACCCCCGAGAACGGAGTGGTTCTCGGCGTGGACTTGAACGTGACTGGCGCGTTCGCCGTCACCAGTACCGGCGCATTCCTCGGGAGCGCAGACCACCTCAACCACAAGCGCGACCAGTACGAACAACGGCGTGGACGCCTCCAACAGGTGGGCACTCGGTCGGCTCACCTCACGATTCAGTCTCTCGGCAGTCGGTTCTCGAACTGGTCGCTTGACTGGCTCCACAACCGTGCGAACGACCTTATCGAAGAAGCCCAAGACGCGGACGTGGACGGCATCATCTTCGAGAACCTCAACCATATCCGCGAGAATATCGCCAATGGCTCGAAGTTCCAGCAGTGGACGTATGCGAAGTTCATGGAACTCGTGGAGTACAAGGTCGAGTCCACGGAGTTGTTCGTGGACACGGTGAATCCCGCGTACACGAGCCAGCGGTGTTCGCACTGTGGGTTTACCCACGAGGATAATCGTGACGACAAGCAGTTCGCGTGTCAATCGTGTGGGTACGAGGTGAACGCGGATTACAACGCAGCGAAGAACATCGCGAATCGGTATTGCGGGTATATCCATCGCGGGCAGAAGTCTCGCAGTGGATGGGCTAACAGTCAGCTAGCCCTCAAGTCAGGGACGTTGAACGTGAACGGCGACTACACGCCTACCGAGTTACTCGGGTAGAACGGGAGTTCACTGACAAGCCTCGGGGCTTGACCCCGAGGCGGTTGACTTTCCACCGTATGATGCTGATCAACTGCGGAGCATTCTCAACCGTCGGTCAGAGAAAGCGTTTGTCGATAGTGCTGTCACGCAGGAAGCTATCGCACTAGCAGCGGCGCTTGCTGCCCAAGATCTAGGATCGGCACGGCAGGCAATTCGGTATCTGTACAAGGCCGGTGAGTTCGCAGCTCTTAACGACGAACCGCAGGTCGGTGAGGAGCATGTCCGTAAGGCCGAGGACCATGTTGAGCAGATGAACATCGCGCAGGGCATCCGTGATTTGACAATACAGGATCAGTTGGCATTGCTAGCACTCACTTCGTTGGCAACAGGGAATGAAACACCAGCGCCAACACCAGAGGTGTACTCGCGGTACACAGATATCACGTCTCATGTGGACACGAACTCGATCGCAATGCGTCGGGTTCGCAGTCATCTCCATGATCTAGATATGATTGGTGTCGTCTCAGGGGCGAAACGCAGTGGCGGATCGCGTGGCGGTCCAAAGTACTACTGGGAGTTGAACACGGATTTGGATACTACGGTCAATGTCTTGACTGAGGAAAATCGGTTTAATGATGTCCTTAGCTTGATAGATAGGCCATAACAGCTTTTCTGGACATTCAGGGGTCAACCGGACGTAATGGGTTCTTTAGTTAGAATCCTATCTTATTCTCGAGCTCATGTGATGTACTGTATTCTTCATTTCCAAAATATCCGACAACATTCGCATGTCGGTACAGCTCTCGGCGCCACTTCTGGCTATTATCCTGTATTGCATTTCCTAGATGTAATAACATGCACTCATCTATAGGATGTTTATACATCTCTGAATGTAGAGGTAGAACTATTGTCATGGCATAGTGGATTTGAAAAGGGCTTGTTGGAAACCACAGACTCAATCTGACTGGCCCCTTCGAACTACACACCGAATGCGGATCGAATTCGACGACGGGACACTCGTGCTCCATGATGCGCCTGCTGACATCCCCTTTGCGAAGTGGGATGACCGCATTGATGAGTACCGCGTGCAGGCCTATCGGTATCGGGAACTTCTCGAATGGGCTGATGGCTGGTCCGACAGCAACGGACAAACAACACTTCAAGATGCGTTACCACGTTCTATGTCTCTCCACGATGCTGCTCGAAGCTACCCGGAACTCGATCTTACGCCAACACTCCACATCGAGCCACGTGACTACCAGCAGGCCGCTCTCGACGCCTGGATCGACCATGGCCGCCAGGGGAGTGTTGTTCTCCCGACTGGCAGCGGGAAGACGTTTCTTGGGCTGCAAGCAATTGCTGACGCCGGCGTGAGTGCGCTTGTCGTGACACCAACGATTGATCTGATGAATCAGTGGCACGCCACACTCACCAACGCCTTTGGCGATCAGCTCACAGAACCGATCGGCGTTCTCGGCGGCGGCAGCCACGAGGTCACCGCAATCACCGTCACTACCTACGATAGTGCCTACCGCTACATCAACGAATACGGCGACCAGTTCGGCTTACTCGTCGTCGACGAGGAACATCACCTGCCAGCGCCGACCTACCGGCAGATCCCCGAAATGACGATTGCACCGTATCGGTTGGGACTGACTGCTACCTACGAACGGCCTGACGGAAAGCATGAGCTCCTCGAGGATCTCATCGGTCCGGTTGTTTATGAAGAGGCTGTCGACGAACTTGCTGGCGAGTACCTCAGCGAGTACGAAACCATCCACATGTCTGTCGAGCTCACGCCAGAGGAACGGGAGACATACGACGAGGAGTACCAGATCTATCGCGACTACGTCGATAGCCACGAGTTTGATCTCTGGAAAGAGGAGGGTTATCAGGAGTTCCTCAAACGGACGTCCTACGATCCGAAGGGACGGCGGGCACTCATCGCCAAGCAGCGCGCCGAACGCATCGCCCGAACGGCAGAGAAAAAACTCGAGACGCTCGACAATCTGCTCAAACGTCACCACGACGATCGCGCGATAATCTTCACTGCGAACAATGACTTCGCCTACGAAATCTCTCAGGAGTTTATCGTCCCTTGCATTACCCATCAAACGAAGACGGACGAGCGCACCGAGATTCTCGAGCGGTTTCGGACTGGCGAGTACTCGATGCTGGCAACGTCTCAGGTGCTCGACGAGGGTATTGACGTTCCCGCTGCGAACGTGGGGATTATCCTGTCAGGAAGCGCATCGAAACGGCAGTATGCCCAGCGGCTTGGACGCATCCTCCGGCCGACGGATGACCGCCAGCCGGCCCGACTCTATGAGATTATCACGGCAGACACGATGGAAACATACGTGTCCCAACAGCGCCGACAGGGGGTGACGACGAATGCTGACGGCTGATCTGGCTCGCTCTCGTACCACTGGTGATGAAATCAAGCCGCTGTTTATCGATCCAACGGACGAGAACTATCGAGAGACGGCACGCGAACTCATTGCGCTGTTCGATGCCCATCTTGGTGAGCCAAAAGGCGATCTCGAAGACGCAATCGACGAACTCACTGTGGCGGATACCGACTACAAGATCGTCCAGGGACTTGCGAAACTGCTTCTGGACGAGTGTGAATTCGAAGTCACGTCTCCGGTTGAGCCTCGTGAGATCCGCCAGACCCTGTTCGAGAAAGCCAACGAGCGGTATCCGGTTGTTCGCCAGCCTACGCTCGGTGACGACACACAGAAGATCGAGGTGTATAGTGCAGTTGCTGATGAGTTGGGTATCACACTCGAAGCATGCTACCGCGGGATGTATGCTGACCTCGAGGAGAACAAACGACTTGTCCAGATCGGCACGCGGACCGCTGACCAGTACGCCGAGACTGGCGAGCAATCGACTACGACCACGACACTGACTGGCAGTAGTGACGGCGAGTACGAACACACTGACCTGACGGTCGACTGGCTGGTAACTCGCTACAATCTTGCGCTCGCCCAGGCAGTCCTCTACGACGCAACTGAGATGCGGATCCGTGTCTGGGATCATTTCGGGACAGTATTCAGCTATGTCAAACTCTTCGGACTGATGCATCGGATCTATCCGATCAATTCTGATGGCAAGCGTGTCGAACGAACCGACTGTGCTGATGGCTACGAGGCCATACTTGACGGGCCAGCGTCGTTGTTCTCTCAATCACAAAAGTACGGCATCCGGCTGGCGAATTTTCTGCCAGCACTGCCTCTTTGTGACCGCTGGGAGATGACTGCCACAGTACTTGTCGATGAGACAGCGGGTGAGACACGGCAACTCAGACTAGACGACACTGACGGACTCGATTCACACTACAGTACCGGCAGGCAGTTCGATAGCGATCTCGAGCAGACACTCGCCCAGAAATGGGAGCGAGCGACCACGGACTGGGAGTTACTACGCGAAAACGATGTGTTTGACCTCGGTGATGAGGTGATGATCCCCGATTTCGCGATCGAGCATCCGGATGGCCGGCGAGCGATTCTCGAGATCATCGGATTCTGGACACCCGAGTATCTCGAGTCGAAGCTGAAGAAAATACGCCAGGCAGATGCTGAGAATCTCCTTGTCGCAGTCTCCGAACAGTTAGACTGCTCGAATGATGACTTCGGTAAAACGAGCGAGCGGGTGCTCTGGTTCAAAACTGGGATTCACGTCTACGACCTAGTTGAACTGGCAGAAGAGTACTCGATTTGAGAACGGAACTCTCAGTGTGTTTTCGACTGGCAGATGATTCGTGTCATGCGCGGTCGCGTCCGCGTAACTGGGAATCGGGAAGAGATTGATAATGAGGACATCGGATAGATCATCTGTCGCGTGATCAACTGCGCGCGACACTGCCCGGATTCAATCATCGCCCACCCTCAGTCCCGTCCGGTGCTGATCTTCGTCCTCGATCCACCGGACGTATCGCTTTTCGATACTCGAGACACACCGTGTGCAGAGTAAACTCTGTGTGAGTGGGGCCTCAACTATCTGTGAAGGGGGATTTTCATCCCTGTTTTCTCAGGAAATACGGTGTGTCTTCCGTCCCCCAACGTTCCATGTCGCTGGTCGAGCACTTCAATATCAGAATCTGTACTGTCAGGTCCAGCAACTGCCTTCGCACGCTCGAGTTCACGGATCTCTCTTTGAGCCTGTCGCTCGAGCAGCTCGGCTCGCCGACACCGTTCACGAGCGACATCGTCGACACCGTCCTCGTCACTGATCGTGAAGTGCTTGCCACGGTGATCGACCTGCTCGAGCATCAGTACCGATCCTCTGACTCATCTACTGCAGCATCCCGAGCGTCCGCTTGGAGATGCTCGTAATGAAAAGCGTGTTTGGTGGGGACACCATGTTGCAAGTGTTCTCTACTCTGGATCCCTAGATCATTTAGCAATAATCGAACAATAGTAACGGTATAACATAGACACCACCCTGCAAGTGTTTTCTCTGCTAAGACGCGCTAAAGTGCCCCATTTGGGGCTATTTTAAATCACGCAGTTTTTGAGGATATTCAGCCTTCCTGATCTGTAGAATACAGAGTCTGGGTTCACTAGGACACCACCCTGCAAGTGTTCTTGCTGTACATTGGGACACCATCTTGCAAGTGTTCACTATTGTATCGAAATAAAGTCTGTATAGTCTACGTGAATTTCCATAGATTTTCTTGGTGTTGATCAGATATATCTGGTGCTTCGTATTCAGATGCTTCTTCTTCCAAATAATAGGCTAACATTTCATCTACATTACTCGGAACAGCATTGTTGTACGATGACTTGCGGGCAGCCTCGATAATATCACGTGGGTCGTCTGTAATATCGTACACGTACCGCCGACCACCTTCACGTCCAAGGTTCTGCTCAGCCGATCGTACTAAGCCCTGCATGGATAACTGATCCAAGAATTCGTAGATTTTCCGTTCACTCTTTACACGGGACACGACTGATTCCGCTACAGACGAATATAATTTATAAATCCGTTTCGTCGTTGCTTCCTGCTTCGGTTCGATGACTGCGAGTGCGGCCGCTAAGTACGTCATCGCTTGATGCGATGTGAGATCCTGCTCAAAATAATCCAAGATCTCGTCTGTTTCAACAGTTTCTGTCGCTTCATGCGTGTGTTCAGAAGTCACGACTTCTTTACCGTCCATACGGGCAAGTTCACCCGCTTTCTGTAGGATCCGTTTTCCTTGCCGAACGTCACCGCGCTCTTGTGCAGAGAATGCAGCTGCAAGTGGGATCACATCTTTTTCGAGGACACCATCTTTGAACGCCATATCAGCATAATACTCCAGAATATCGTTAAGCTCATTCGCGTTGTACGGCCCGAACTTAATTTCCCGTTCTCCGAGCGTAGACTTGACTTTTGGCTCGAGCACGTCAACGAATTTTAGATCGTTTGAAATACCGATTAACCCGATTTTCGCGTCTGTGATCGGCGTATTCTCGTTCGCTTCAGCGCGAGGTAACTCGTAGAGGAAATCATTTCGAGCATCCGGTGGAATGTTATCGATCTCGTCTAAAATGATAAGCACGTTCCCCCCAGCGTTCTCGATTTCCTGATATAGAAAGTCGAATACTTTGTCAGTGGAGTATCCGCTGTTCGGTAATTGGTCGTCAGGCGGACGAAAATCATTGACGAGTGCTGTGGCGAGCGCGTATGCTGATTTGTAGTTCCGACAGTTGATTGGCCCGACTACATTCAACGGGACGCCGGTTTCCGCAGCTTTCTCCTTGAGCTTGTTCCGCATCCAGAGTGTGACAGCGGTTTTCCCAACACCAGTCGGGCCGTAGATGAAGACGTTGTTGGGATCATGCCCAACAATGATATCTTCGAGAGCGATTGTGTACTGCTGGATTTCATCGTCTCGATGAAAGATTTTGTCAGGCATTTCATCCTTCTTGAGGATTTGCTTTTGTTTAAATATAGGATCCGTTGTATTGAACGGATTTTCGTCGAGATCAGTCATACCTAGAAAGTCAAGCGAATCCAACATAAACTTTGCTGACCACCCTGCAAGTGTTACAAGTGTTCTTCACCAGGACACACACACACCACCTTGCAAGTGTTCTGCCGCTCACGAAAGCCTCCCCCCTATTTCCATATGAAATACTGGTGAAGAATGAATAAGGAGGGGAAACAATAGATTAGACCACATGAAACACTAGAAATTCGGCATCTTACTACTCACAATGATTCTGTAGAGAGGGTCATATCCAGTATTTCAACTGAATGCCATACTACTAGCTAGTACTAATATGAATGTTGTTGTTGTTACTATACTTGCCAACTCATAGAAATGGCTTCTAAAACGCTTAGAATAGAGAAACTCTGTGAAATAGTCCAACAAGAACACTCCTCAAAACCGTGTTAGAACCCTCCTTTATAAATAGAAACCTTCTGATCTGTTACATGGACTCTTTCGGAAGACCATGAACACTTGCAGAGTGGTGTGTGGGTGTGTTCGATGCGGATAACGAGGACATCGGTACATCATCTGTCGCGTGATCCGCTACGCGCGACATTGTCCGATCATTCTCACCCCTCAGTCATGTCCGGCGCTGATCTTTGTCCTTGATCCACCGGACGTATCGCTTTTCGACACCCATACACACCGTGTGCAGAATGAATCACTCGAGGTCACACCACGAGGGGAATGTTTGGTATCATCGTTCGAGTACTTCGACATTCGGATTAGCACCGTCTGATCCAGCGACTGCCTTCGCACGCTCGAGCTCACGGATCTCTCGCTGAGCCTGCCGTTCGTGCAGTTCGGCTCGCCGACAACGTTCACGAGCGTCGTCGACAACGTCCTTGTCACCGATCGTGAAGCGCTTGCCACGGTGATCGATCTGCTCGAGCATCAGTACCGATCCTCGGCTTCGTCCACTGCAGCATCTCGAGCGTCCGCTTGGAGGTGCTCGTAGCGGACCTCGCAGCTGTCCGAACAGAACCGACCAGAATACCCTGCACGATCACGAGCAGGTTCTGAACACGTCGGCATCCGGCATTCGTCGCGATCAGTCATCTAGCGATCCCTCGATGTAGGGACCGAGTCGTTTCAGTGGCTGTCGACGTGATTGCTGTCTCTCTCTTTGTCTCATGGGTTACTGCGGTGAGCTCCCTTCGAGCCCCCGCACCCCTTTCGGGGGGTAGAAACCGTCTCGCATGACGAGATCACTCGACAGTCAGCGGCTGAACGTGCCATCTGGCGCAGGGACAAGTCCAGTGCGGATCTCGAGGTCGACACGGCGAAGATGCTTACAGCCGTTGTCTGGCTGGCGCTGCTCGAAATCGGGGCACGTACACGTCGTTGCCTCAATATCGACCTCGTAGGTGTTCCCGCTCTCACTACCGATTTCGTAGATCGGGCCCACTGTCCCAAAGCGGACGTCGAGCCGTTCGTTCAGTGCACGGCGTGTTCGTGGATCGTCGATCGAGTAGCCACCTGCCTCGAGTGCAGTCGCCGGCTGGGGGTTGTCACAGCGAGTGGTGAACTCGTCGCGATGGTTGCGTTCTTGGCTACACTTTCTGCAGCGCCAGTAGCGTGTCCGATATTCGTAGCCATCGCTGAGGTCGATTTCGTATGGTGTTGGCTCCGCGCCTGGAAGCCACTCGTCGATCGCGACGAGTTCGTGTCCGTTCAGTCGGGCAATGTCTCCTGGATAGCTGCGATCGCGGTCGCTCGTGTACTCGTCTGTCGGTCGATCTTGATGCGAGTCGCTCTGGAGTGGTCGATTTGTACTCATTCGTGGCTTCGAGGCACACGAGTATGCGCCTCACCCACTCAGGCGCAGAAAATCACCGGTATAAGCAGATTAGGGAAACAGATCAAGCTCTCGGCTATCTGGCTGGACTTTCACAGTGTTCGAGGGTCGCTATCGACAATACTCGCAAATGCGACGTTCTTCTGAACCTGCTCGATTTCGATGGTAGGTTCGTCACCAGGTTGGGCTCCAGAGACGATCACGACATAGCCACGCTCGACTTTTGCAATGCCGTCGCCCTGATCGCCAACAGTCTCGATTGTCACGTCGCGGACCTCGCCTTCCTCGACAGGAGGTCCCGATGGGGTGTGGCTCACGGTCTCCTGAGAGGAAGATTGCTGTGTCCCCTGTTGCATCGATGACTCTGTTGAGGCAGGAGACTCAAGAACCGCTACGCGATACGTTTCGTCGGCTGACAACGCCTCGTGATCAACTTCACTCGAAGGAACTTCAACAACGTATGTTCCATTTCGCTCTTCGATTGGAGCGCTGAACAGAGAGCGAAGGGAATCTGGAATCTCGACCATTGAGTTTCTAGTGTTCAGTACCCACGGGACAAGTAAGTTTCAGTACTTCACAAAGCTGGTCCTCGTGGATTGCGTCGTATGCTTGCTCGATAGTAGACTCACTCAGTACAGGGGAAGGCATTACCGGAGCAGCCATCTACCATACAATATCTGTCAGAAACAGTCTGCTGAATACAGAGCATTAGTGCAGCACGACGATTTCGTTTGTTTCACGTCGAAAGCAGTGAACCAGCCGCTCACTACAGGTGCATACTGATCACTCATCGTCAGTAGCTTCGCCAAAATCTTCTTTGCTTACTTGGGAGAACGATGTCCCGCCGCATCTGCAACCATTTCGAGCCCCAATAGGGAGTATTTCGCCATCGTCAGTGGTTATGGCTGCATATGCGTTTCCGCATCGGTCACAGATAGCGAGAAGATTTCGATCTTCTCCCATACGTTAAGAATCCTGACTCCGTCGGCCTACTTAAATCTGACAGGGAGCTAAAACAGTTCTCGATTGATCACACCAGTTCCTATACTGAGCGATCACCACTTTCGTAGATCGGTCACGATCTCGTGCCGCATTCGCGCTGTGTATTCAGCACGACCCTGTCAACATCTCTGGTAGATGGTAGAAGAATCAACGCTAAGTTCACACAGCTACTCACCAGTCTGTTCACCAGATATTCGGGTGCAATCAACACCGGAGGAAGTATTATACGGCATTCTCTTCTTTCTGATCAAGCAGGTAGACGAACCAGATTGACCTGGTACGGATCCGTTCAGGTTCGATGGTAACACCGAGGCTATCGATTTTCAGTGATTGCTCCGTCGCCAGTATCCAGATCTTCTCTCAGGTCTTCTAAAAGATGATTTCCTTCTGTGTGAAGCTCATTTGCTCGCTCGAGGGAGACCTCTCCATCCTCGAGCTGTGCGATAATCTCTTCGAGGCGCTCTGTCTTCTCTGAAATCGATGCATCGTCTGGGATGTCTGGTGTGTCGCTCATAGGTTTAACAGAAGGATGCCGAGCAACAGCAACACGAGAATCACGAGTACGGCGATCGTGATCTGCTGCCGGCGTTGTGACTCGCTGTACTCTTGCGCAACTGCTTCTTTCTCTTCCTCGTGGGCTTTCTGCTGTTCGAAGGACTCTAGTGCGTGATCGAGGTCTGTCTCAAGCGTCGTGAGCCGTTCAGATGTGACCGCTTCAAACGCGTGGTCGAGGTCTGCTGAAAATGTAGCGAGGTTGCTGTCGACCTGCTGTTTGTAGGCATTATCGAGCCTCTCCTCTGTGCCCTCGAGGTGTGTCTTGACTGTCCGCTGGAACGCACTGTTCAATCGTCCTGTAAGCTCCCGAACTTTCTGTTTCTCGTGGGCTTTTTGCTGTTCGAAAGATTCCAGCGCGTGCTCGAGTTCTGTCTCAAGCGTCGTGAGCCGTTCAGACGTGGAGCGCTTCAAACGCGCGATCGAGGTCTGTTGAAAACGTAGCGAGGTTTCTGTCGACCTGCTGTTCGTAGGCAGTATCCAGGTCATTCACAGTCGCCTCGAGTTGGGTCTGGACGCTTCGTTCGTATGCACGGTCCAATCGATCAGTGACGCCCTCGAGTTCGGTTTCGAGCTCCTCCTTTTTGGGTACGATCTCGCCTGCGTGTGTCGGCGTCATAACGCGCTTGTCTGCGACTTCGTCAGCCAGTGTTCGATCGTTTTCGTGGCCGACACCGACAACGAATGGTGTTGTGGTGTTGTGAATCACCCGACAAAGTGGCGTCTCGTTGAATACGCGGAGGTCCTTTTCTGATCCGCCACCACGGGTTAGGACGATCACATCGATGTGGGCGTTATCATCGAGTTCACTGATCGCTTGCATCATCGACAACATCGCATCGTCACCCTGGACAGTCGTATGGTGGATGACGATATCCACGTCAGGGTGGCGGCCGTGAATGCTGGTGACGGCATCTTCACGGGCATCACTGTCTGCGCTCGTGACGAGTCCGATCCGGCGAGGGAACTCTGGGAGTGATTGCTTTGTTTTCTCGCTTAAGAGGCCGTCCTCCTCGAGGATTCGCTTGTTCTCTTGGTACGTTTGCTGGTAGTTTCCCTCACCGACTTCGACAAAGTCCTCCACGATGAGCGAGACACTGCCATTTGCTGCGTAGTACGACAGCTCTCCTTTGACTGCGATGTGCGTCCCGTCATCGATCGTGATGTCGAACGAACGGAGCCGATGACTGAAGATTACACAGTGGATCGTGGAGTCCTCGTGGACGAGATCGAAGTGTGCATGTCCGTTTCCGGAGACGCCATAGTCGGAGACGTCGCCGAGAACGTAGTCGTACTGGAGATCGGACGTATTCTCGAGGACCGTGCTAATTTCGTCATTGAGAGATCGACAAATCTGTTCGTGTGGGTACTAAAACACTTTCTTTAGCAACTCATGTTTAGTAGTTTGGTGTATAAATTTTTAAAATAAACCGTCCTTATCTGTCAGTCTTTTCTTCCGTTGTAGTCTCGGCGAGTCGATCGGCTCAGTAAGGCTCACGTGGGAAACCAGACGCAGTGCGTCCGGCTCCCCCTTAGGACGTATGGCCAAGTCCAAAATAGCAAACCAATCGCTACGCCTCCGTCTCGTTGGAGTGGAAATAGAGACGACTCGGTACCCGATTTAGGATAGATCGGTCCGCTCCCTGTTTGTCAGAAAAGACTCTTTCCAAGCAGTCAGGGACCTCATCGATCCGTCTTCTTCGATAGCACCATTTTCACAAAGCGATGCGAGGTTACCATCTCGCCCCCACCCACAAACAACCGGCCGGGTGCGAGACTCGTCACGATCCTCCGCTCGCTTCGAAAGCCAGGCTGGATTCTCACTCTGTTCTCGAATCACTTCGATGAGTTGTCTAAGCAACGGATTCCCTGGTGCGAGATAGTGGACCGATGAGAACTCATCGGCACACTCTGCCGAAAACGTCACTGAAATAGCATCCTCGCCGGAGGAAATGATTTCAGCGAGTGTGTGTTCATCCTCAGACTCTGGGACGTTGAGCCCACTGTAAGTGAGGCGGTAGATCGTATCCTCAAAGTCGACAGCATCGGCATATTCGCTCTCCACTAGGTCGATATCGAGTTCACTAATTGGGGTAAACGTGACCCCTTCCTCTGCGAGGGTTTCGTTTCCGACCAACATGACTTCGAGACCCGACGTTTCGAACGGCTCTGTGTAGCTGTAGTCTGTCTCACCAACATCGATCAGATCTGGATGGATGTAAGACTGCCAGGCGTCGAGTTTCGCCTCATCGATGATTTCTTGCCGAATAGGTGTCTCCACGGATTCCAGTGATTCCCCGACGTCTACGCGATCGGCGTTCTCTTGATCCTCGATTTGTTCCGAAAACTCTCGATCAGCCTTTTCGACGACTTCAGAGCTGTTGTCTCCTTCGGCCTCGAGGGTCGCTGCTCGAATCTGTTGACTGACGCCGGAAAGGACGGGTTGCATCTCTCCGACGACGTTCTCGAAGAGGTTGATGCGATCGTCGAGTCGTTCGTAGATGTCCGTCTCGACCGTATCCTCGTAGCTGTAGTTCAAGATCGTGATCTCGTCGTGTTGCTGGCCGATACGATCGATACGACCGATTCGCTGTTCGACTCGCATCGGATTCCATGGCAGATCGTAATTGATCAGTGCGCCACATTCCTGGAGGTTCAGACCCTCGCTAGCTGAGTCGGTACAGATGAGAATACCGACGCTGCCCGAATCCGTCGAGAATTCTCGCTTTACTCGTTCCTTGCCAACCGTCGTCCACTCGTCAGCCTCGGGATCGTACAGCTCACCGCCGCGTCCGGAGTACGTCGCGATCGTCTCACCGTAGATAGACACGAGGCTTTCTCGAATGAAGTCCATCGTGTCCGTGTACTGCGTAAAGACGATAGTTCGATTGTGGCCGTCTTTATCTAATTCGTCGAGATCGTCCCTTAGTTGGCTGATTTTCGGGTCTTGATCAATTCGTTCAAGTTCACCGACGAACGACTCCAGTTCCTCGATTTCTTCTTCTAAGAGGTGGATCCCTTCGTCTGTGACGTTCGGAACGACTTCAGCAAGATTTTGATCTTCGAGGTCGTCCTCAAGTTCATCCAGCGCGTCGATGTCCTCGAGATCGTATTCGGAGAGCGTTTCGAGAACGACCTGTTCGGAGCTACGAGATTTGCGGTCCGCTGCTCGCTGTTTTCCTTTGAGTACGACCCGTTGGCTTCGGAGCTTCTGGAGTCGGGCTTGAAGGCTCTGCGAAATCGCGTAGACACTGCTCGTCAGCCGCTGACGGTACGTGGTCATCACGAACCCGATAGCGCGTGATTCGGCCTCACTCGATTGCTGGGCGAGTTTGTAGAACTTCCGAGTGAAATCGTCAATCCGGTCGTAGACGTGGCGCGTCTCCTCGGTCAGTTCGATCTTGCGCTGCTCAGGGTCGCGGTCTGGGACGGTCTCATCGAGTAGATCGACCTGTTCGTATTTGCGGAGCGTCGGTCGGGTGTTACGATGAATGAGCGCGTCCACCGGCGTCGAAGCGGACAGAACGTCCTGGACGACCTGCCAGCCCGCTTCAGTGAGTTCGTCTAACGCGTTGAGCCGGTCGTTCCGCGAAAACATCAGCCATTCCTCGTCGGCCTTCCACTCCGGATACAGGAGGTACTTCAACTTCTCGTCCTCCTTTGCGTCGAACGGATCGATATCGTATTCGTCGATAGCGGCCTCGAATGTCTCGATGTATCCGTCGTAGTGCTCACCGTAATCGCCAGCAAGGTCACAGGCTCGGAGAACCCGTTGCTTCGCGATGGAACGAGCATGCTGCTCGTCGCCCACGTCCAGTTCATTGGCGACGGCGTCGAAAACTCGGTCGGAAAGACTCCGTTCGCCCGGCAGTCGGTCCTGGTAGCGTCCTTCTGTGAGTGTTGCCTGCGCCGACCACGAGTCATCGGTTGGCGTACTATCGGCCCTTAATTCCGACTTGAGCGCCTGTGAGAGTGCCTGTCGGGTTTCGAAGAATTTGGTGAACTCGTCTTTGTTGTCCCACTCACCAGGCAGGTCGAGCAACGACATGAGATCGTAGAGCTCGCCAGCGTGGAGCTGCATCGGCGTCGCAGTCAACAGGTAGTACGTCTGGGTGTGCTCACGGAGTTGTTCGAGTAGCGAGTAGAAGTTACTCCCTTTCCGAGCGTTGTGGGCTTCGTCGACGATAACGGCGTCCCAGACCCCCTCTCGATCCGCCAACGATCGGCCACGGCAACTCGCCGGAACGTCGTCGCGTGTCCGGACCCGGTCACTGCTCTCTGGTGCGATCTGTTCCCAGCGGTCGGACATTCGAGCCGTATGCCAGGACATCACGACGATGGTCGGCCCATCGATGGTATCGTCAGTCTGGCGCTCGTGGAGGAACCGCCAGATAGGACTGTCGGCCCATGCCTGTTCGTGCGAGTCGGGATCGATATCAGAGACAGGTGGTGGTGAGTGTTCACGACCGAATGCATCAATGAATGCGTACTCGTAGTTACTGCCCCGATCGTAACGGTACGCGTTCAGATTGAACTTCTCCCAGAGTTCCTCCTGCCACTGGATGGTGAGGCTCGCTGGAACGAGCAATAGTCCCGTCTCGAGTTCGTCGGTGATACCAAGCCGGGAGAGAGTGAGGCCCGCTTCGATGGTTTTCCCGAGTCCAACCTCGTCACAGAGGAGAAAGCTGTTCGGATAGGTGCTGACGAGCGTATCGGAGACGACTCGCTGGTGTGGCCACGGCTCGATCGTACTCGCTTCCTCAGCGAGTGCCAGACCACCTGGCGAAAGGTGACCGTCACCGACGATATTCGCTTTATCGCGCTCGGTCGGTGGTGCTTCGCCGCGAGCGATCTGGATCGCTTCCTCGAGTTCGGTTTCCGAGTCAGGATCCTTCCAGTCGATGAGTTCCTTCTCGATCGCTTCGGGCAGATCGTACACTTCGACGTAGGGGTGTTCGTTCGACCAGAGTCGATCGAACGTGTCGATGTCGCCGTCGACGTATGACCGCTGCTCCTCGATCCACGAACAGTGGACCTTGAACCGCTCGTAGTTGCGTTTCCAGCCGCCGATGGTTTCGTTGACGCTCCCCTCGAACGACAGCGCGTTGTCGTCCGCGTCGTGGAAGATGCCCATCTTCGGATGGAAGATCCGCCAGTTGCCCTCGCGAGGCACGGCGACCTTGATGTGGAGTCGATCTTCGCGAAGCAGTCGGGCGAGCAGCGCGAGTTGTGCGTTCAATCGTTCGTCGTCGAGATCGTCGAGCGATTCCTCGAGTTCGTCGGTAAGTGCCTCAAGAACCGGCCGATCGGTTTCGTACAGTTCGGCACCGACGACGAGGCGCATCTCCCCGTCGTTCTCGAGGAGGGCCTCGATCCCACGGGAGGCGACCGCGAGCGCGCTACTCGAGAAGTAGCCGGCGATGCGGTCGTAGCGGACGCTTTGCTCCAGAGCCGGGACGTAGAAGTCGTTAACGAGATACGTTCCCCCGTTACTGGGCTGGCTTTCGTAGATATTTTGCCAGTCTTGACCGGAAAGACTCGTCGGAGACACGAATGGATGTCATTCGAGTAGCATCACTTATAATATTATAAGAATATATCTAAGAGAATGAACAAAATATATGGGGTTCAAAACTAGTAAAATACAAATTGATATTTTTGAAAGGCAACAATTATGCAAATAGACTTGCATGCCGAGAGATATGAGCAACAGCAAGGGTGCAACTTGGAGTCGATGGGATCCTCACATTCATTCTCCAGCATCGTTCGAGAACGATTACTCAGTGGATACAGAGGAAAGCTATGACAGCATTTGGGAGAAATATATCGACGAACTCTCTCAGATTGAAAAAGTTAGCTGCCTTGGAATTACTGACTATTTTTGTATTGACGGATACGAGAAAGTCCGGCAAGCAAAGGATGATGGGCGACTCAACAATCTTGACTTAGTATTTCCAAATATCGAATTGCGGATTGATGATGTCGTTGTAGAACGTGGAGATAAAGAGGGTCAAAGTGGAAGTTCGAGGAGTATTGACTTACATATTCTCTTTAGTGAAGAGTTGGATCCGAGAACAATCCGTAACAATTTCCTACATCGAGTTGACGCTCATACACCAGATGGAGAGAAGATTAGTTTATCTAAAGAAAATATCAAGCGTCTAGGGAGAAAAGATGGTTTTGAGCAATTTGATGAACGTTCTGGTGATGACTTTCAGATCGGTTGTGAGAGAATAAATGTAGACAGAGAAAGTGTCTTCAAAGCCTTAAATAAGGAAATATTCGAGGGTAAATATCTTGTCGTCCTCGATGATTCAGTCTGGGATGACATTCCATGGAAAACTAGGTCTGGAACGTTACGAGCCACTCTGGCCAGTAAGGTAGATGCCTTTTTTAGTTCCAACGACAAAACTCGACAATTTCTGATAGGAGAACATAATTCGAACACGCCAGAAGAAGTTATAAGTGCCTTTGGGAGTCTCAAGCCATGTATCCACGGTTCCGATGCCCATGATTTCTCTTCACTTTGTAACCCAGATAAAGACCGATACTGTTGGATCAAGGCAGAGCCAACGTTTGAGGGACTAAAGCAGATCAAATACGAACCTAAAGAACGAGTCAAGGTCCAGTCAGAGGATCCTCAGGGGCACATTCCTGGATACACACCAGAAAAAGTAGAAATCCGTGATGGAACGGTCAACGATTCACTAACAGTTACCGATACTGATCTACCTCTTAACCCTAACCTTGTAACTGTTATTGGCGGAAAAGGGGCCGGAAAAACAACACTCTTAGATCTAGTTGCTCATTGTTTTGATGACCGTTGCCTCCGAGACAATGATAAGCGCCCAGATGAGAATTCCTTCATCCAACGAATTGAAAGTGAGGAGCCAGAAATACTCACACGACTAAGATTTGATGGTGACGATGTGGAAGGATTCAATAAACGGCTGATGGATGAAGAAATCATAGAATCTGCCCAAGTAGAGTATCTACCGCAAGGAAAAATATCTGAATATTGTAGGAAAAAGCAGAAGCTCCATAATCAGATAATTGAGGTTATCAAAAGTAGTGTTCGCAAATCGGACCGAAGGCTGATGGAACGGTTCAACTCTCAATTAGATGAGATAGATAAGCTTGAAGAGAAACTTCACGCAAAAACCCGATCTCTCTATGAATATGATCCCGAGACAATTACTGAACGAATCCAAGAAGCCAGATCAGAAGTCAAAACGACAGAAACAAAGCTAGAGGACAAACGAAATGAAATAAACCAATACCGAGAAGCTCACAAAGAAGATCTTAAAAGCGATACAGCTACTGATTTCCAGAAAGAGATAGATACACTAGAGGAAAGTATAGAAGATCGTGAGCAGTTTAAATCAGATATTTCTGAAGTAGTGACCAAGCTAGAAGAGCTAGTAGAAGTTAATGAACGCATCGAGAGGATTTCTAAGAGAGCAGATAGCTACGACTTCGATGTGTCTGTAGATATTATCCAATATGAAGATAGTCTACACAGTTTACGTGAAATAAAGGGCTTAGTCAAAGAAGAGATCGGAAATCTAGAAGGAAAGAAAAGGTCGGTCAAATCAGAGCTTGAAGAATTGGAAGATGCTGAAGAAGAGTTATCTGAGATGTTGACTGAGAAACGAGATATCAAATCCGATCTTGAAGAAAAACGTGGTGTATTAAGTAATCTTGAAAATAATAGAGAAGAAATCCAACGCATCAAGAAAGAACGTCGAAAGGCATTCAAGGAATACGTTGCCGAGTACGTTGAACTCAAGCGCATATACGGTTCAGTAATTCATGAATTCAATGAAGACCGGGATTCAATTCTCCATGAAGTTGACTTCTCGCCTCTAGTAACTCCAGATTCAAAATTGGATGAACACATACATGATTGTCTCGATGGTCGTAAGGTCAATATCCCCCGAATCAGAAAAGCTATTTCACATCTTGAGGAGGCGATCAACCAGGATTCGCCTGAACGCGAAAATTCCGTAGATGCGTTTTTAGATGAAATTGAAGCTCTCAGAGAACATCTCGTCTCAGATATCGATGAGAGGCAATTTGACGAAACTATATATAATACTCATCTATCACTCACTGAGGAGATTTATTTCCAAGATACGAAAATGGACGGGTTATCATTAGGGCAAAAGGGAACGGTCTTACTAAAAATCCTGCTTGCGGAAGGATCTATGCCGCTTATTATAGACCAACCAGAAGAAAACCTCGACAATCGCTTCATCTACAAAACACTCAAAGATACCTTTCGAGAGGCCAAGAAGCAGCGTCAGGTGATTATCGCAACCCATAACGCGAATCTGGTAGTCAATACGGATGCAGAACAAGTTATTGTGGCCGATTATAACGAGAACGAGATTCAGTTTACCTCTGGGCCTCTTGAGGATCCCAAAATTCGCGATGAAGTAACGACATTGTTGGAAGGTGGAAAGAAAGCGTTCCGTTATCGTGAGCAAAAATACGGGATGTCTAAATGATGTGAAAACGATTTCTCTAAATTAGTATAGAGAGACGGAAACAAGGCTAACGTTTTAAAATCCGCCGAGTTCGGTCTGCGTAGTCTCGTCGCCGTCGTCGGCGAAAACGTTCGGACTGAACTCAAGATCGAGCACGTCTCGAGTCCGGCCGGCAGCGAGATCCCGCGCGAGTTCCCAGTCATCGTGGTCGTGGGGCAGCACCTGAAGTAGCGCCTTGAGGGTGGCCTTAAACGTCGAGTCGGTGTCGAAGTTCCGTTCCCGGAGCCAGTCACAGCAGGCGCTCTCGCCCTGGACGTCGTAGACGTGCATCGCCGCGTGGACCTTGTCCAACGCGAGGCTGAAGGAGAGGTCGTCCGGGTTCACGGGGATACGACTCGATCGATCCTCGGGCTTCTCGTTGATGTTCTGGACGCGACCGTCATGGCTGCGGAGTTTGATGTCGCCGCGGCTCTTGCGCCAGGTCTTGGTGCTACGTTTGATGTCGTCGATGTCGACGCCGATACCGAGCCCGAGCTGGTGGCCCTCGTCGTAGGAGAACGTCTCGGACTCGTGGACGAGCCAGCAGAGGATGTACCATTCGGTGACATCGTCGAGTTCGTCGATTCCCTCGGCCTCGAGGTATTCGTCGACGAGGACTTGGGTGACGGCCTCGCGAGCTTCCTCGAGGGCGCGTCGTGGGGGGACTTCGTTGTCTTCGTCGTCAACGACAGGGTAGGAGTCGGCGAAAACGCGAAGGGTAGGACCAAACGCGCTGATGATAACGTCAGTCTTGGTGAGGCTCAGTCCAGAGTCGATCAGATCTCGAGCGGCTTCTTTGGCCGCTGCTCGAGTATCGGATTTAACGTCGCTCCAGAGGGATGGAATAGCGTTTTTTGGGTCTCGATCTTCGTGGGGTTTGCGGCCAGTCAGAAGTAGCGTACTGTCGGCCGAAGCAGTATTTCGCATACCGGCTCGTTGTGGCATTTCGCTGGTAATGGGATGGGTAGAGGTGATGATGAACCCAGAATTGATAAGCGACATAGTCAGGGTGTCCCAGGCATCGGTTTCCTTATGGGTAAACATCACTGTCATCACCCCACCTGGCTCGAGAATGCGATAGAGTTCAGAGAAAATATCACTCATTTTCTGCTCATACGAATTATTGGCAAGCTCTCGTTTTGATGATCCATCGCTTGCAATAGATTCGAACCGATCGGGATTCGCTACCGCTTCATTCTCCTTATCCGTCAGTTGTTGATCGAAGATATCGGGGAACACATCGTCGAGAATTTCCCTCATCCAGACGTAGAACACGTCGGATAGTTCTGCGTACATGATACTGCTGTAGTAAGGAGGATCAATAACGGCCGCATTGATGCTATTCTCTTCCTGTGGTAATTCTGCAGCGTCACCGACTGTGACTGTAGCTGAGTTTGAATCCTCGGGAAGGTATCCGACGAGCTCATTATAGGAGCCATATATTTTATCCAAGTTAGAAAGGAAATCGAGGCCGCCAACTGAAATGTTGTTCTCAACAAACACTCTCTTGAAGGCGAAATTTTTCCCTTTGAACATCGGATTTGGATACCCTTTTGTTGTATCCCAATCAGCTAGCCTAATGTTCCTATCAATCAATTTGCTGAACGAGAGGGTCAGTAAGGTAAGAATTGCTTCAGCCGTCTTTTGGTCGTGCTCTTCGTAGATTTGTGGCTTGAAGTGGTTGATCGCGTCTACATACTCGTAGTTACAGACAAGTTGGCGCGGTGAAAAGAGTTCCCGCCACTCGTTAATGCCGAAATTCCGTGGTTCCGTGGTTTTGTTACCCTCCGGGATAGGAGTAGATAAGAACGTAGAGAGTTCGAAATCCGAGTTAATACGTTCACGGGCAGCGTCCAATGCTTGCCAATCGTCTTCAGTCGGAGAGCGGAATCCATGACTCCCATCTCGATCTAGATAGCGAACGCAGTAAATTCCGTAATCGAACTCGCCTTCTTCGAATCGTTCGCGGACCTCATCATCTTCTGTTACGACCCCGCAATTTAGACACTCTGCATCCCCTCCACGTGAAACCGGTCCGTTATCGGGATCAAACCCATTCAGATCCCCTTCGTCCGGGTTGACAATAACTTCGTAATCAATGGATCCATCATCTGCTACTTTTGGTCGTGACACAACGCGGATCCCGTCACTGCGGGTCCGGATCCACCATTTCGGAACCAACGGAATCTCCGTCCCACAGGAGTGGCACGAAATGTGATACGTACAAACGTAGTTATCGGGTGTTCGATCGTCACGACTGCGGGGGAAATACTCTTGAATACGTGGTGCTGCGCGATCATTAATTTGCTCAGCCCAGTTCTTGACTGTAGATTCAATGTCCCCGACATCAGCCGCATACTCCAACATCACCTTCAGAATAAGCGACGGAACTGGATTCAACTCGTTTGCATTCGTCGGAAGCCCGTATCGAAGGGACTCATAGGGGATTACCCCACCACCAGCTGTCGGATCTAGAGTGGATGGTAGTTCGCCATCCCAATGATCCTTAAGAAGTTCATGAATCTCCGATCGTTCCGAATCACTCGGGGACTCCGTAAATGGACGAGGATAGCCATAGTGACTCTCTAGATTCCCACTTCGTTCGTCCTCGGTTGCCTTCTTCCGTTCGACATATTCGCTCAGACTGCCCTCGATCTCACGGTTTGGACCGATTTGCATCCACCGCAGTAAATCATCCGAGTCAGTGTCCTTCGGAAGCACTGAGGCTAGGATTGCCAAGCGAGATGCTGGCGTTGGACGCCTAGCGAACCATGGATGCAGATACCGATGAGGTGGGAGATACTGTGGGTTCGCCTCTCGAAGGTTCTCAATTCCGACCGCTTTCAGTGGCAATTTTCCTTCGATGGCGAGTGGTTTCAATGATTCCTCAACTGGATCCTGAATTGGTTGTTCACTCATAATTAGATGTGATCAGTTAGCAGCATCCGCAGTGCTTTCTTTCCGTTTGGACTCGAGGGAGATCGACACTTCGCGTGCCAGTAGTAACACTCCTCGTCACTCATCCGCACGATACCCCGACAGAACGCTCGCATCCGGTCAACGCGCTGGATCGGCTTGACGCCGACAAAACCCAACGCGAGCCGAACCCCGGCCGTCTCAGGGAGGAAGACTTCTCCCTGCCCGGAACCCGTCACACTCGAGTCGTCGATTCCAGCACCGTCGAGCGTCTCGCGAACCAGCGGTAGGATCGACCGTAGTCTACTGCCGGACAGACGTCTGGTCTTCACCGCCGTCCACTCGTCCCAGTCCCAGTGATCGACCTCGAGGCTATCCGACTCGCCGAATACGTCCTCGAACAAGTCAGCCACGAGTTGTCGATTCGGATTCGAGCGTTCGAGTCGCTCCCGCCGGGCCGTTGCCTGGTCCGCAGGCAGCAACTCGTATAGCGTCAGCGTACCACCATCGGGGCCGCCATCTCGAACGAGTGCGAAGTTCGGACGGCCGCCGTAGACACTACTACCGAGACCGCTGACTCCGGGCTGCTCTCGAGCCGACAGCGCGGACTCCGGCCGCGACTGCGACGTCATTGTTTGGCCTCTAGCGCAATCTCAGTCGGTCCTCGAGCCTGTACCTTCACGTCGATGTTCGTCTGTCCGAGGGCGTCCTCGAGTTCCGCCAGCAGATCGTCCTCATCGTCCGTGATCGGTTCCGGTTCCGGCAGGTCAACCCGGACCTTCAGATCGATCCTGACCGTGTCGCCGAACGGATCCGGCTGGTTCGTCACGCGAGAGAACTCCTCGAGACCGCCACGGAACGTCGCCTCGTACGTCGCGTTGGAGTCCGACACCGTCTCGTACTGCATCCGAACCGAGACGTGATCGGCCCGGTTCTTGAGCGCACTCTGTTGGGCAATGAACGAGCCCTTCGAGAGTTGGTCTTCGCCGCCAACCTCGACCGTGACCTGCGATACGCCGGCGTCGCCGTCCGACGTGGCCGCCGAAATTGCCTCGCCGCGGACTTCCTTGAACGCTCGAGAGGCGGCCATCAGACTCGTCGCGTGGTCCCACTCGGAAGGCTTCACTCGCTCGTCGTCGGTACCGAGCACGACCTGCTCCGAATCCGGTCCCGTCGAGCCACCAGTCGTCGACTCGGGTCCATCATCCGACTCGTCATCGTCGTCCTTCGGCTCTACCGGTTCGGGAATCTCGATCGAGTCGCCATGCACCTCGAGGAACGCTTCGATATCCGTATAGACGACATACTCGTCGCCGATCTTTACGTCCGAGTCCTGAATAGACGTCCGAACATCGGGAGACTCGACGAGCGGTACATCCTCGTCCCAGTTGTTCGGCTGTGCGTCTTCGTCGCCGTCCCAATAGACGGTCTCGCTTTCGCCGTCCCAGTAGACGTACCCAGAGTCATCGACCATTCGTTCGACCGTCTTTCGCAGCGGTTTCGTATTTAAGAGATAGGGGAGGCCCGGCTTCTTCGCGAACTGAGTGACCAGCTGTTGGGTCGTCATGCTGTCCTGGGTCCGCTGCCAGAGCTTCTGTTTGAAGAACGCCGTCCCCTTCGCGCTTGCGTCCGCTCGAATCAGGCGATCCTCGAGCGTCTCCTCGACCGCATTGACGAGTGTCGTCCCGCCGTTGGCCTCGGTCGCGTTGATCGTGATGTGGGTCAGTCCATCTCGATCGACATAGTAGAGGTGCCGATAGACACCCCGAACGAGTTCGCCGAGTAGTCCGTGGGTCTGATCACGACGCTCTCGAAGTTCCTCGATCTGCTCGTTCGATAGGTCTGCGGTCTGTTGAGAGTCGTCGAGAAGAGCCTCGATCGCCTCAAGCTGGCGGGCTTCCTGGATCCCGCTCTTGATCCGCTCCTCGTCTGGTGCAAGGAAGAGGACGTAGTTCTTGTAGACTCGGCTCTGGACCTGTCCACCGTGCTTGGATGCAGATTTCTCGTACAGTGTCTGGATCTTCTCCGGCGTCTCCTCACCGCCGTCGGACACCGGTGCAGTGTCTATATGCATGACGGCGAGCTGTGGCTTCGATACTTTGTCCGGGAGATCAGCTGGAGACTCTGGGAAGACAACTGTCTCGAAGCCACCGGTTCCGACTTCGGTCTCGAGCCGAGACTCGAATCGCGATCGCGCCTGCGGGTCCGGCGTGTTGTCCACACGCTGGTCAATAATCCGGATAAGGTTCGGATCGGACTTGAACCGCACTCGTTCCTCATCGTAGAGGTAGTAGCACGCAACGGTCATGTCGCCGCCGGCCAGCGCCTCGAGTGCGGAGTCGTAGTTGTCGAACCGAATATCCAGGTGTCCCAGTGTCGCGTTGAGCTCCGCTCGTGTCAACCCAGTCGCTTGCTCACCGTACGCGAGGCTGTGCCATAGCACCGACGTCGTCAGGTGGCTCCCGAGCGGTGGGATTCCCTTCTCGGTCCATTTTCGGTCCTCGAGTTGTGCGTGCGCAGTACCGTCTTCGCTGTAAATGTCGGCAGAGACGGCTGCACTGAGGTCGACGAACTCGAAGAGGGTTTCGTGGAGGGTTGAATCGATACTCCCGCCTGGATCGTCGTCGGACGGCGTGAGATCGTACAACCGAACGAAATGGCGATCGTAGCGCTCCGGCTGATTGTTCCAGAGGTAGTAGACCGCTCGCGCCAACAACTTCAGCGCGCCGCGGGTTCGCTGGAACCGCGGAATCGTGTCGATCTTCTCGGTCAGTGTGTCCAAAACTGTTGGATGGAACGGATACTCTCTGGTGAGCCGATCGACATAGCTCGCTTCAGTCGCTTCTTGCGGGAACTGCCGATCACTCTCCGTATAGAACTGGAAGTAGTCCTGAGCGATCAATTCCGCTGCCTCCTCGTCTATCTCCTCGAAGAGTCGATGCTGAAGAACCTGCCCGACCTCGCTCTCGTCGGTCGGCGTGATCGTCTTGTGCTGACGACGACCGATCTGGTTGAGTTCGTCGACAAGAGTACGGACCTCCTCTGCCTCCTCTTCGAAGGCGGTATCGGCGATACTGTAGACGACCGTCACGTTGTCGACCTCGGACGCCGTCTCGAGAAGCGAGAGAACGAAACTGAGCGTCTGGCTCGCGAGGGTCGCGTCACCGACTTCGACTCCCGACGCGGCCTCGAGATACGCAGCGATCTCGTCGATTAGAATCAGCGCCGGCCCATCACCGTGTTCGAAGAGATCCTTGAGTGTGTTTCCACCGGGTGCCTGCTGTTCCTGATCGTACTCCTTGAGGTGCTCGTATCCTTCGAGGCCGTACAGCTGGTATGCGATTTCGCCCCACATCGTCCGCGTATTCGGAGCGTTTGGATCCGATCGATCACTCCTAGCATTTCGAGCGTCGACGTGACCGCCGACAAAGACAGCGGAATCAACAGTCAGCCCGTCATCAACGGCGTCGTGATAGTCGTCTACGAGATCCTCGTCGTCTGCGAGAAGATGTCGTCCGAGATCTCCGATAGATGTGGGGTCCGTCGCGAGATGGTGTGACGCGATCAGGTCGTGTGTTTTCCCACCGCCGAAACGAGTATCGAGACAAAGGATGCTGCTATTATACCGGCCCTCGTATCCTCCACCCTCAAGAAACCGTCCAGTGAGATTACTGAGTAGAGTGCGCAGCCCGTCCGTAGGATACGTCATCTCGAAGAACAGAGACGGGTCCTTGTAGACCGGCGGTGCGTCCTCCGGCGAATGTGCAACGGTTGCGAGACTTGCTGCGAACTGATCTTCCTGAAGAGTCCCCTCGAGAACGTCTTCTCGGGGCGTACAGGCATCAAATAGTGCTGTGTACTCGGGACTACTCATCGATTTCCTCCCTCGGATTCAGGTTTTGATACGATCACGAATTCCTCATAGTTGCTATTGTCGACCATTGCATGAGCAATGCTCTTGGACTCGGCAATGTCGACTTTGACCGTATCCCCGACATTAGCATCGAATTGTTCCAACTCGAGGCCGGAGAGATTTATCCGACCAGAGTTCCCCGTATTCTGCCCGATTCGTTTTCGAGACATCAGATATTCACTTCACTTAATCGGAATGTTATAACCTTTACTTAGTCTAACCCGATGGTAAGATGACTTACAATCTTACCACTTTGGCAGCTATTGTGGTGGCGCGAGTTCCACCAGAGAAGCCTATGGTTTGAAGTGTCATAACGATAGACTTGTTTCCAGAAACGCTTGTTCATGAGAGCCTCATGGTGGAATCGATGGTAGGAGATCCTCTCGTAGCACATCCTGGCGAGCACGATTATGATATTCTGGCTCTGTTGAAATCCTATTACTCATACACTATTCTCGGTGAAATAGACGATACAGTGATCTCTGAGGAGTTCAGCAGAGCCACATTCAAATAACACTCGCATCAGAAGGACTATCAGAAAACAGCGATACATCCTGATTGTGCCCTCTCGACGAATGTTCCTCACGACTGGAGCAATCGTGGCTCTCTCGGGCTGTTCGGCGCTCAACACCGCAAGCGCACAGATTGCTCGTATCCGGCTTGAGAACGATGATTCAAGTGCTCACGAGTTTTCGCTAACTATTCGGGTCAATGGCGAGATAGTGTATGACGAAACTCATCTGATTACCGCCGAAGAGAACGATTCGTCTATTGAGCTGACTGACGAGATTCCGGACGAACGAGGTAATATAACTATCGAAATTACAGTTGAAGGGACTGAAATTACGGAGTCTGCGACCTTTGACGATGACAATTGTTATGATGTGATCGGCGAGTACACCGGTGACAATTTGATCATTTGGCAAAGTGGGAGCGACGACGGGTGTGACACGTTCACTGCAGAATAGATTCATACGGCTTTGTTGAAATCCAACGTTCAGAGTGCTTTGTCGAGGTTGTGAGTGAGACAGCCGACCACGAGTTCACGGAACTGCTTCCACCAATGTCGTGAGCGGACGAATGCGCCATATTTCCGTTTTAGACGAGAGTTCACTGCCTCGTTCTGACTGCGCTGACCGTAGAGATCAGCATCCAGCCGAGCATTCCACGCCTTGTGAAGTGACGAGAACTCCCGATGTTTGATAAGCGGACGAAGATCCTCATCACGGGCTAACGACCGAATCTTCTGGTCGTCATATCCCTTGTCACCGAGGAGAATCGCTACCTCACCGGCGTTTCGCTTGATGAGTGACGGCGCGATCTGCGAGTCATGTTTTCTGGTCGTCGTCACGTGGAGATCGAGGATAGCATTTGCTCTCGTGTCCACGAGCAGTGTGACTTTCAACTGCTGAATCGTCAATTTCGTTCGCTTTGTGTAGTGTTTTGAGGCGTGACTGCGGTCGAACCCGGAGGCGTCGATCCCGACGACACCGTTGGTCGGGAGAAGCGTGATCGAGAGGTTGAGCAGGACACGCCAAACCGCCATATCGAGCCGATTGAACGCCTTACATAACGTCGAAGGTGATGGTAGTTCCTCAAGATCGATGGCATTCCGAATCCGGGGCATCTCGATAAGCTCGTCAAGCAGCTCGCGGTACGTCGTATTCTTCCGTACCTTGAGACAGAGCAAGACGATGTGCTGGTGAAGTGTGTATCGGCGTTTCGAGAACCTCGATGAGTAGCGAGCGACAGCTCGTCGCGCTAAGTGAAATGCCTGCTCAACGAACTGGAGTAATCGTGACTTCGGGAGAGTCTGCATTGGCTCACACTACCGGACGTACCTGTAACTCCCTAAGGATTTCAACAGAGCCGCTCGACGATGTCTACCACGATCGAAATCTCCTCGCGATCGCCTTCGCGAGGGCGATGCGACTCGCCTGGGGACCGGATACCGTGGGCTGGCACCGTCACGATGGCTGGCCGGTCGTCTGGGTCGACACGCCAGCCGGCCAGAAATCGTGGCACGCCACGCCCGACCTCGAGGATGTCCTCAAGCGTTCACCACTCGACAAGCATGAGCCGACCGGCGGCTACGACGGCCACTTGCGGACACTCAAGAATTGCCGGCTCGCCCGCTACATTACTCTATCCTACTGATGACGGAGCAGATCGAGTTCGGATCGAAAGCGGCAGCTGAGTGGGTCAGGGCGTACGTCGCGCCAGAGTGCAGCGTCCAAATGTCGATCCCTACGGTAGAGGCAGCATTGGCTTCCGAATCGTTCGCGGCGCGCTCGGCTAAATAGTCTGGGAGGTCCAGGTGACTGTAGAACTCAGTGACAGTAAACGGGAGTTCGGAGAAATCGAGGTCGATGTCCTAAGCGTCCCGGATGAACTTGAAGAGGTCGTCGCGCTCGAGAATCTAGCGGGACGACGGTTCTGGCACAACGCGTACCTGGAGCGACCAAACAGCTTACAGAACGAATCGACGAAGTGATTGGGTATCAGGGAAGCGCGAGCGCGGCTGCCGTCGAGAAAAACTACCCAGCGAAGACCGCCGCCGTGACGCCATGCGAGAGAACCTCAGTAATCCCTTCGATGGGATAGACTACCGTCCAGCCTGGGAGTGTCGCCAAGGCGACAGCGCCAAAAAATTACAGCGCCCCATACCCACCTCCGCGCGAAAATCTCCAGTTGAAGCACACGAAACAGGGGTATCGTCCTTCCGAGAGTTTATCAATGAATACAGGACCAAAATCAGTGCCATGCGTCACCCTCAAGATGACCTACTGATTGTCTATGCACTCTCGTTACTTGCTCGAGAGCATAGGGGATCAGAGAAGGAAGAATGGGCATTGAACCTCGCAACCGCGATCGCAGACCAACACGGACTCCAAGTTTCTGAGGCGATTCGCCAACTCGAATAATTAGCAGTTTAGTCTCTTTCTTCCTGTTTTGCTTCTTCTAGATCTTCCTGTTTAATTTTCCTTATATTCTTAACCAATTGTTCGTCTCTAACTGGAGAGAACGGTACCAAAGGCTTCTGCGTAACGAAAGGAAGATTTGGAGTGAATTTAAATTCTGTTTGGTGAGTTATTACAAACTCTCTCTCCTCTCCACGTTCTTCATCGTACATTTTTTGCTGTTTCCTGTTTACTGTCTCATCAGACCGTTCGTTTTTCACATCTTGATATAGCTTATCTATCCATTCCCCGTCAGCCTCTTCTCTAAAATAGGTATTTTCAAGACAATTAATTAATTGCAGTTTGTTTATGTCTTCTACTGTGTTGGTATCCTTTACTATTGTCGTATATTTTGAATTTGATTCGATTCCGTAGACAATAGGATCAAATAAGAATAAGCAGGCATTGGGGGAAAGAGGGCAAAATATTTGTAATCCTCTGGATGCATATCCTGTAGTCCCAACGCTTATTTCATTCTTGAATCTGGGATTATCCAATACAATCGGGTGATCAGATGTTATGAAATCTTTATTGGTAGCATTGTAAATTAGAATGCGATTCATATTTAGAAAATGTAATGGGCCATATGAGGATACGAATTGTCTGTTCGCATGATGTGGTCCTTCAAGCTTTATTTCTCCATCTTTCACCATTTCAAGATGCTTGTCCTCTAATTTTCCAGACCTAACTCCAAACTCGGCCGCCATCTCTAAGAATTCTTGAGAGAAGTCTTCTGATTCAATTTTAGCAGCTTTTGTCCGTCCATGTGTATGGGATATGAAAAAGTCGAGTAAATATCGCGCCTCTTGATCTCCTTCAATTGGTTTCAGTGACTTAGAGTCCACAATATCGTGGATTATAGATGCTAATTCGCTTTCTAACTTTGAGAGATCTTTCTCTAATTTTTTTGACCCATAGAAATTATTCTCATAGCAGATATTTTTGATTGGGGTTGGTTGATATGATTCTTCGTTTCCGAGATTGTAGGTGCAAACCCTCTCATCGTTAGCAAAATTCCTAAAGTAGAATTGTGGCACATAGTGCTGTTTGACATATTCACTCATGTAGGAAGACACATTTCTGTTTTCCAATATTACTTTCTTTCTCTAATTCGTGCTATCTCTCATCTCTACTATATAACGTACAATTTCATATGCTCTGATTGTTCAGCGTGTATATGGGCAAGACATCTAATCTAAGTTCGAAGGAGGATGATAGTGGATCTAATTTGCGAATTTTAGAAACAGAATACGAGAATGCACAGGAGCGACTAAATCAACAACAAGAATGCTTGAAAGAGTTCTCAAAAGAGGGCATGCAGATGTTCCGCCTCATTCTATTATTTGTGGCTGCTCCAATAGCATTATTAGGTGCATTGGACCCGCAAACCCTCTATCATGTAAATAGTGCGATTATGTCTAATGATTGTGTAACCCCTGTCCTAGGTCCCTGTATCTCTTTTCGAACTGCTTCCTATGTCACAGGTACGTTCTTAATCATAAGTGCAGGTGTGAACCTATTTGGAGCAGGCTACGAAGCACGTGGCGTTCACAACCTATCTAACCCTAAGGATATCAGCTGGGTCCTTTCAACAGACCATTCGGAAAAAGAATACCTCCAAGACCGTCTCGAGACTTATCGAAACCGGATCAAACATAATGACAGTATTATAGGTGTCAAAGAATTCTTTTTGGCATTCGGGAAATTCACACTTCTATTATCAATATTCGGTATCACTACTATTGCTGCCGCCCTCATCATTGGTTCACCAATTGGACCTCTTCAATCGGTTTTTGTACTCCTTTTATTCCTCCTACCTATGGTCTCACAACTCCGGAACGCACCAGACGCTTACATGGACACCGAAAGATACCCGGGATATTCACCAATCTACGAGGTAGATCCTGAATCTTTTCTTGGTAATACTGAATATCAAAACGACGGTGAGAATGAGACTTCACAAGAACAGGATAACGTAGATCAAGACTCAACCAATAACAAATGACAGTATCGATTTCCATCTCCCGACCTTCGCTTCTCTTCTCTCCCCCCTGGGGTTGCACGTCGTCAGAATCCGATTCCCGAATATGCACACGAACCGTGACTCGCCGTGTGCATGTCGTCAATTTAGGGACTCCAAAGTAAACGACCTGTCTGTGCCTCTTTAGGCTATCTGCCTACGTATCGACGTTGATCTCACTTGAAAAAGCTGGGTTCGTGTGTACGAATCGTCTCAGAGCTGCTGCTGAGGGTGACCAATCTTGGTACTGAATATATCAATGTCCGATCGGCGACTAGAAGAGTGCGGCGAGTGCGTCGCGAACCTAGGCAAGCGGCTGTTCGCGAACCTTGTGATCCGACAATGACTGCTGGTTACTCATTGTGATCTCGCTCCTCGCAGGTGACATCGCGAAGCTCCTCAAGCAGCTCCGAGTGATGTTCCTCGAGGACTTCGATATCCTTCGACAATTCCTCATCGATGCGCCGGCGGACACGAGACGTCGCCTGATAGCGTCGCTGGTCTCCGTGCTCGCCGGCAATCTGCTCTCGTTCAGTCTCCGTGAGGAGCGCCCGGGTCTTCGACATACGATCCCGTTCGGCTGTACTGGTTGTAATATTTGCTCACCTCTGGCCATACATTACTTAGCTCATATCCTAATAGTTATCGAATGCTCTAATGTTAGTTCAAATGCTAACCTTTATTTGGTTAGCAAATGTACTAACTACTGTGAAGCACGGGGTGGCCGGGAGAAACTCTCGGCCCGGTGTTGGAGCACCGGACCTGTGCTTCTGGAGAGAAGCAATGAGTGTTCAACCGCGAACCCACGAAACGGTTTCGGAAGCACAGACCACCGACCCACGTGCCAACTACATCTCCGTCGGCATCGACAACGAGGGCGCATACCACGTCTATCGGACGACCGACGAGTCCGTTCACGTTATCGAGAACGGCGAGCGCACCGTCCGCTACGACCTCGAGGATGTCGAGAAGACGATCGACGACTGGATCGACTACATCGCCGACCGTCGCGGCGGCTTCAAAGTGCAGTACCTATTCAAGACGATGGCTGACGCAATCGTCGGCGCTGTCGAGGTGGGCGACCAATGACGATCGTCAACGATCACGAAGCTATCCTAAAGCGTGCCGAACAACTCGAGCGCAAAGGCGCTCGCGAGATGCGCCTGCGAGCGGAGGCCCGCGCCGTCGCCGGCTACGAACCGGGTGACATTGAAGCGACCGACGGCTCAGAGATCATTATCGCCGCCGACGATACCCGAACCCACACTCTCGAGACCGAGGACGGAATTCTACTCGTCGATGCCGACGACAACCCACGTATCGCAACCGACGGCGGCCGTGACCAGTCCACTGAACCGACCGTCGAATTCGTGTTCGAGTACACGACGATCAACGGCAGTCGCCGCCGGGTGATGATTGTCCCCGATACCGGTGGCGAAGCCTGGCGGATCGAACACGAACGCCGAAATAGCACGTGGAGAGAAACTGGTCGCGAACCGATTACCGAAGTCGATCTTCACGTACAGGAACAGCATAGCGAGCACGCCCCCAGTGAAAGCGATCAAAGACAGTCTGCCGTGCCCGATGGCGGCCACATGAACCGTGAGACGTTCCTCACCGAGCAGAGACATTACTGCGATATCTGCGAGTGTCCGTTCGACTCGCTTGCCGAGTTGGCAAGCCATGACTGCCGACTCCAACCCGAGGGTGGCTAGCTGATCCAGCACACCATCTCGGGATCGCGTTGACTTATCCAGCGCAGTAGACTTCTGCACTTCGCCACTCGAGCCGGAGCCACCAATCCACGGTAGACCGACACCGGTCTTTCGAACACGAAGACGTCTTTCGGGGAGACGGCCACTGCACTCCCTCGACGGCTCTCGAGTCGGTAGTCTACTGCTCTACCAGCGTTCCCGATATCGACCAGCAGCGCGAGTCGAATCGTCCGACAATGCCACCGAAACCAGAATCAAATGAGCGCGAACACAGACTGTCCCGACCCTGATGCACAGACACTCCAAACACTTGCCGACGAACTCGAGCGCCTTCACGAGCGCGTCACAACCCTTGAGAACGGACTCTCCCGAAAGGACGACCGCATAGGTCGTCTCGAGACCGAACTCGAGAAGGCCCACAGAGAAAACAAGGATCTCGAAGCACGGCTCGAGGACCTGGAAGAATCACAGACGCCCATCGAAGCTCGACTGGACGCCCACGAGAAGAAACTCAACGCCAACAAAGATCGTGTCGGTGAACTCCAGGCACGAGAACTCGAAAAGGGTGCACACCTCCTGGAGAAACACATCGAGAATGGGGAGATCGACGTTGTGGATGGCCGCCTTGAGCGCATCCGCAAAGACGACGGTGAGAGCTACTTCCGATTACCCGAGAGTGACGACCCACTCGAACGTGGTAGCAACGTCTCCCTCTCGTATGGGGATCTGCTTCCGCTCCAGCAGCTCGCGAAGATGGACGAGGATATGCTTCGGGCAACGACATCGGCGCTTCCGTCACGGCTCGCTGTAAAGCTCTGGAAGGCACGTACTGATCCGGGAGTTGGAGACAACCCCTGGCGGAAAGGGAGTGCAAGCGTTCGAGAGTACGTCACCGCCGGCGATATGAAACACTGGATCCGACGGCAGGAGAAGGGCATCAGCGACGACTATGCGAAGAAATTGGTTTCTCGAACGATCGATGCGTTACTCGATCTCTCGAAGAGTCGGTTGGCAGTCAAAAAGCGGACACAGCGCAAGAACGGCCTTGAGTACACCGAACGCCGTGTCTTGTTGATGGACGACGTCGACATCCCCGGTGAGATGGCCAGTTCCGGAGACACTTGACGTCGACAGTTGCGGGTGTCTCCCGACGACCCACTACCCCTGAGAAGGGTCTCACTCTATCCGCCTAACTAATATCCAGCATAAGAGCGGTTGTATGCAGTGTACTGCTAGTCTGTGGTACGTCGTTTGATCGGTCGTTGTCGGTCTTATTCCAAGGACTTCCCTGTGGGTGTGTCTGAAGACGCCAGCTGTCACCGGGAGCTTGTCGTCTCGAGATGCGTTCTACGTCCGTTGGAAGAGCAGGGTGGAGAACTGGCTCGGCGTTACCAGAAACAATTTTGCATGTTCAAGATTGCGGCAATCATGGGTGTGATCTGTATCTTCAAGATTCACAAACCACTCTTCCAGAGTGCAGTCGCTGTCCGACCGACGGACTGGGTTGGCTAACTCTGAATCTGGCGACTGCTAAACTCACATGCTTCAGTCTAACGTTTATATCAGAAGCCGCGGCCAACGCCCGTGATGCAACTGACCAATCGCCAAGAAGATCTCCTGATTGCCGTCGCACTAATTGAGTTCTCAGTCCACTACGAACCTGCTGCCCCTGACCTCGCTGAGTATGCCTGGCAGCTGGCCGCCGATTGCCTCCTCGAGTACGATGTCGAACCATGCGAAGCTGTTGACGAACTCGAGATCAAGTAGCTACCGCTCACCGTCTTTGATCAGACCTCAAAAGTCACCCGGATGGGCGTAGAGTGGTGGCCGCCGGGCGGACTGAGACAAATAGGGTCGTGGATGATTTGAGGGTGTCATAGAACGGCTCTCATACCACCTATGTGAGTACCCTGATTCGATAAGTACAGCACGAAGAGTTAGCGATCAGTACGGCGTAGCGATTACTGTGTTAGCAGTAGTTGGTAATACGGTTTCTTCATTTAGAGTATTAATATTTTTGTTCCTATATTCTAAGATGGAATTCATGGATCGCCTCTCAACCCTCCCGATATACGCGTTCGTTGGTTTCCCTGTTTTCTTCGTTCTCTTCCCATTCGGCCCATTAGAGCTGTTTTTGTTCGTATACCTCGTTCTCCTCGTTATGCTGATTCTATCGTGGAACGACACCGATGAACCACCGGCTCGGATCAATTGTTCGCAATGTGGTGCACCGAACAAACTAGATCGGGATCAATGTAAGCACTGTAATTCATCGCTCACCGGTCAGTAAGCACACGTAGTTACCGGTATGTCCGGAGAATCATTGAGTAGTGCCGCGAAGCTGTTCTGGAATAATTATCCTCTCAATGACCGATGCGACTGCAAAGCCGATGAGACTGCCGAGTACAACGACGTCAAGGAAGAATAGGAGCCTACCACCAATGAGCCCAAGTCCGAGGACTATCGGTACACAGAGCAGAGCGACACCACCAGCAACGTAACTGAGTCGTTCGCGCCGTTCTTTCGGAAGTCGGTCGCGGATAGCCCACGTGATCGGGCCAAATATGAAAGCTGTTCCGATAGCGAAGATTGCAACCCAATTCCATGGTGATGACTCATACTTAATGACACGCACCCCTGTGAGAAGACCGATCACGCCCAGTGACGCAAATAGCACAAGTTGACGCGATCGGTCTGAGTCTACCAAGGCCATGTCTTGATGTTGTCGCACAGCTCTAAATAACTACATGGCAACATGATTGGAGTTTAGAGCAGTCTTCAACTACACACACGCAGTTACCGTTCAGTACAGATGGTGTACCTATCATCGGACAGGATACTGCCGACAAGGTCGTCAGTTAGATGCTGATCGAGGACACTCCCGACCCCCGTCATCCAAGAAACCCGACCAGTCGAGTTCGGCCATCTCAGTGACTGTGAACGTGACTTGTGCGTGCTCTCCTGCCCCCTGCTGGATAGCGTCGTCTATCCGAACTGTCTCTGTTGAGTCTCCATCAAGCGTGCACGTCACCACGAAAGGACCACGTCCGGACCACTCGCAGGCAACCGTCGCCAGCGTTTGTGTTCCCTCCAATTCGACCGTGGCCTCATGGACGACCGAGTCTGCTTGCTCGACGGTCAGCTCGAAGTCATGAGCGATGTCGTCCCCATTCTTGATCGTGACGTCTTCGAGATACAACGAGCCGCGAGAGTCGAAGAGGGCTGAACAACCGCCACCAAGAGCAACTGCACCGACACTCATCGTCTGGAGCACTTCTCTTCGGTACACACTTCTGATAAAGATGGGCGACACAAGAACTCTCTGGCACGGTCACTCTCACGCCCGGGAGGGACGAACCTCCGATCAATCCGCAGACCTACTTATCTGCCAATTCACCGTAGAAGTAGCTGTAATCAACACTGTGAGAAGACTTCTATGACACACTTTCGTGGATGATTTGACTGGCCTGTCGCGCGGGGTAACGCGACAAATGAGATGTTTGGGAGAGTTACTATCAACCTCGCTTCGATTCTCAGTTGGTCAGAACCGTCTCCATTGACTCTGTGATCACCCACTGTTCTGTTGAGGTGCTTGGAACTGTCCTGTATGGCTTTGTGATCGACCACCTTTGTGCGTGATGTCAAACTCGATGGAAGCTGTCGACGAACTCGTCACCAACCTCCCGTTCGACCTTGGGGCCGGCGACACGGCAGTTGCCGCACCATAAAATCTCACTCGATTGCGAGCAAAACCCGTATTCAACGGGTACTGTTAAGCGGATGACTGTCGAAACAATGAGACAGAACTACAATGGCTCGCGTCACAGATCCACGGCCACCACTTCCGGAGTGGGTTCTCGAGTGCTACGACCGGCTGTGTACGCAGGCATGTCGGCCAGACCATGGAGAAGACAGTGTTCCGCTGAGCGACTACGACGATGCCACCGACATGCTGGCCGCCGATGCAGAGTTGGCACTCGAGCAACGGGACGTCGAGCACGCACTTACGCGACTCCTCGAACGTGGCTACTTCTACGAAGTCGAAGACGAACTTCGGGTCACATCGCCAGAGGGGCAGTGTTAACGTTAATGTCTCTCCGAAGAGCGGATCTGTATTCCGGATAGATCAGCACACTCTATTGATCTCGAGCCATTACACTCAGCTCGAGTCAGTTCGATATCTCGCTGCACCATTACCGGAATTGTACAGAAGCGATGACTGCGTTCTGCTAGAGCACCTCCTCATATTCTTTGAACACGAACTTGAGTCCTTCATCGACGACCTGCTGGACAAGCTCCGCGAATGAAATTCGATTACCTGGATCTTCCGAGTGTCCGAATCGTCGAACGTTTCCCGGGAGCTGCTGCTCGTAGCCATGTTTGATCACTGCTTCTCGAGTCGAGTCGAATCGAACTGAACTCGAGAAGACCTCCGCCCCTTTGGGGGTCTCACAAAAGACGCCGGACTCGAGCAGCTGAAGAGCTGTTAGTTAAGCAGTTGTGTGGATCTCTACAGGCGGAACAGGTCGGATGTGTTGGGGCCAACCCCGTGACGGGTCACTTGGTGACAGAGACAGATGAGTCGAGTCCAGCAGGGTGTCCGTTCTCCCACTCAACAGCTGAGACTGCATCTGGAAGAGCTGCAAGCCTGTGTGCGACGACATCAAGCGGATGTGAGTCAACAAACTGCGCCGGTTGATGAGTGACAGCCATTGAGCCATCGTTGACTTGCAAATGAACTGGCCCAAGGTCGTCATGCGTATCGTCCTGATGCCAGCCGACGAGTAGGTTTTGTTCTGGTTCGATCCAGTTGAACCAGTAGTACTCGTATGGGTCTCCGGTATGCAGTTGAAAGCCGATCTCGATGCGAGCTACTGTTGCTGGATAGTTGCTGTCGCCAAGGTACTGTCGTGGGTTTACTTCGCCGACGACCCGATACGGGCCAGCTTCACGCGGTTCGGAACGTCGTCGACGAACATTGTCGAACTCGCGGCTGAGTCGATTCTGGATACGGTCGTGAAGTCGCTTACTCTGCAAGTTCTTTCGGTTAGCGAGAAAGACAACCATTAGACGAGTGCCGAGTGTGAGTCTGTTTTGGGTGAGGAGAGTTCAACCACATCACCATATAACTGCAATGCATGCTTCACGAGCCCGAGTTCCATGTTGATCGACTCCCACGTCGCGATCACGTTGCGGCGTTCACGAAGCTCGTCGGCCGAGAGTTCGTCTGCAGCGAATTGCTCCCGAAACTCGTTGAGTGACTGGACGGCATACTCGTCTGCCAACTCTTCCTGCTCTTGTTTCAAATCTGTGAGTTGGCTCTCCAGTTCGTCGCGTGAATGCTTCTCGATCAGATTGGTGACCTCATCGAAGAGCATCCGAACGGGATTCAGATCATACGCTTTTGTTCCATTGACGGTCGTCTCTGTAACCCAGTCATCGCTCTGCAGTCGCTGGAGTTCATCGTCGGCTGTTGCGCGTGAAACGTTCGCCCGGTCTGCAATTTCCTGCACTGGCGTAGGCTCCTCCAATAGTTCTACGACGTACCGGATACGCTCACGGCCACTCATGTCTTCCCTCCATGACCTTGGATTTGATTCAGCCATCGTACTACCACTTGTACTATACGACTCAAATAATTTTCCCTAGCTCAAATAATCAAACAGTAGCGATAGCAGTCTAGTACCTGAACTGCGCTTTTCGTGGTGATTTTCCATTGCAGTCGACGAGCCAGGAACAGAGCCAAGTAATTCGGTGTGGAAGTATTATCTGTGCCAAGTAATACTCCGTCTAATGGTGAGGAGCGTGTCGTCTCTGTCACCGAAAAAGGGCAGGCGACGATCCCCAAGCAGCTTCGGGAGAAACACGGCATTCCTGCGCCAGGACGAGTCAAATTCCTCGAGAACGAGGATGGAGAAATCGTTGTCCGGCCAGTCGGCTCAATGCGAGAGTTCCGCGGTCTCGAGAGGGAGGGCGATGAGGACCGTCCTGCAACAGCGGTCCTGCGTGAGGAACGCGAACGCGACAAACAGCGAGCCGATGACGTCGTAGAGCGCTTTTCCAGCGATCCGGAGGACGAATGACGGACACGATCGTTTTTGATACAGAACCGCTCGTTGCCTATCTGGACGACGAGCCAGGGAGTGATACTGTCGAAGAGTGGATCGATCGTGTTGCTTCTAGCGAGATCGAGGGCTACATCAGTCCAGTAACGAAAACAGAGGTCCTGTACGTTGGTTCTCGAGCCGGATTCCACCCTGCTGATGTCCGGGCAAGTCTCGAGCGACTCGAAGAATTGGGTGTCTCAGTCTTTGACCCTCGAGAGTGTTGGGACGGTGCAGCCGCGCTCAAGGAAGCGTATACGATGGCACTCGGCGATGCATATGCGCTTGCGACGGCCGACGCTGTCGATGGAACACTTCTCGTCGGGGCAGACGATGATTTCGATGACGTAGAAGATGACGTTGTGAGGTTCCGCGACGAGCCAGTCTAGTTTATTTTCAGGACTTCAGTTCTGGTTACGCGAGTTCGACGCCCAGTTTCTCGAGAGCCGTTTCCAGCGATCCATGAAACTGCCATGAAGCTTGCTCGAACGCCTCGTCTGTCGGCCCGTCCCATCGCGGAAAGCCGGCGTGGTCGCTCACCTTGACGGTCCACTCAGTCGGTTCATCGAATGGGGTTTGCGACGGCAATTCGACGATGTAGAGATACTCTTCATCACCGTGAATGCCATTAGCAGGATTCTCAACGCCGTGGCCGAGCAGGAACAACGGTTGCTCGAGATGCTCCATGTTCGACGGGTCAAGCAAGTCATCCGGCTGGTCTGCGCGAATACTTCGCTCACGTCCTTCGTCTATGTAGAGGCCCATACTCGAGAGCGTCTCGAGGAAAATGAACTGCGCGGCGGCGTAGCTGGGACCACGTTCTGTTCGTGTCTTCTCGAGCAACTGCTTGAGCTGAGCGAGGTCTTGGAGGACGCTCTCGGGATAACCGTCGGAATGCCGGTAGACCTGTGCGATGTGATTGGTTGAATCCTGTTCTGCTGCAGACTCATTTCGGTGGACGAATCGGAATTGACTTCAGGTTGACATCGATTTCTCCTCTCAGGCGCGAGTGCGCCGGCGCCCATCACCGGCGCACAAACAACTCCTGCGGATGGGGTGCACTGGCGTCTAATTACGGCTACGTCGACTCTCCGCACCAGGTTGGATACGTCTACGGGTTCGCCCATGGTGTTGGGCTCGCTCTGCTCGAGACGTTCTCTCCGCAGAGTGACTCATCGAACTGTTCATACTGTCCATATTGAGGTCTCCTGAATCGACAAGTACAGGGCAAGCAGTTACCGAAGTGGCTATCGATCTGTCCGAACTATGCCAAAAGCCGCCTGCTGAATAGAGTGGCTGAGGGCGAAGTAGAAAGGGGTCCGGTCAGACGGCTTATGGGCTACGCGTAGGCAGTGAAAAACTTATTAAAATCATATTGAAAAGCTATACGTCACTTCAGCTAGAATAGTCATAGTATTGGGGTAAGACGTGTTCAAAGAGAATAATGAGTATCAGCAGGAAGCACTGTTTTCGCCTGTAAAAGACCTACAACCCGGACTAAAGACGAAGTTACAGAATCACTGGTCTACTCATTTCTACGAACACGTCTTCACCCAGATTGATGAGAAGAAGTTCGGCCGGCTGTACCATGACGGGTATAGCCGGCCGAACAAACCGGTCAACGAGTTGGTTTCCCTGGAAATCATCAAGCACCTGCTTGGGCTGTCTGATGAGCAGCTCGAACACGCCTATCTGTTCGATTTTCGCGTCAGGAACGCGCTAGGGAAGGAAACGCTCGGTGACAACATCTGTGCGAAAACGTTCACTAATTTCCGCCGACGCTTACTGGAACACGAAGAAGAGACTGGTCAAGACCTGTTGCACGAGGTTTTCCAGGATCACCGAAGCTACCTCCAAGATGAGTTCGAGATTGATGCCAGTACCCAGCGAATGGATTCGACGTTTATCGAGGCTAACATCAAGCAACTCTCCCGAATCGATCTCATCGCCAAAGTCGTTCACAACTTCCTGGACGATCTCCCCGACGAGATCGTCCAGGAACTCCCTGCCGGACTAGACGAATTCGCCGACACGGAGAACCTGGAGCTGTCCTATGAACTGGAGCCTGGTGAGGTCGACTCGACCATGGAAACACTCATCGAGCATGCTGCCTGGTTGATCGACAGGTTCGAAGGGGAGCAAAACTACGCTGAACTGGAGAGTTTTGCTCATCTCCAGCAAATCCTCGACGAACAGTGCTACCGCATTCCTGAACTCGAAGACGATGACCGTGATCACGATGAAGACGACGATGACGACCATCCCGGTGACGGCGAGTCACCGGGATGGGAACCACTCAGAACCTTCACATCCAGCGAGGGAGAGACAGGCCACGAGCAGGCCAGTGATGAGCCAGCCCAGTCCGATGAGGACGACCACGAGCAAGATCGCGTCGGGCTGAAAGAGCCCGACGAGATCAGTAGCGGGTCGATGCAAAATCCCCACGACGTGGATGCGACTCACCGCCGGAAGGGCGGTGAGTCTTTTTGCGGCTACAAAACGAACGTTGCCGAGACCTGTGACGGAGAGAACCCGTTTCGACTGATCACGACGATTCGCGTTGACACGAACAACACAGACGATGGTGATCTGTTAGCCGAAGACGTGCCAGAATTGCCGGAGGAGACCGGGTTAACCGATCTCCTCGTTGACGGTGGCTACACGCACAAAGAAGTAGAGGCGTGTTGCGATGATCATGGGATCACGCAGCACTTCACGGGACTAACCGGGCAGCGGCCTCCTGCAGAGAAGTTGTCGCTAGCGGATGCAGAGTGGGACGACCACCGAATGGTTGCGTGTCCTGCCGGACACGAACCATTCGAGCAGCGGTACATGCCCGAGAGTGGTCGTATCTCAGGGCGAATGGGGAAAGAGTTCTGTGAAGACTGTCCACACAGGGAGAATTGCTTCGTCCAGGAGAAACAGCAGTTCTACAGTTACGGCTTCTACGAGCGGAAATTAGCACTTGCGCACCGACGCAAGCGGTTAGATGATCCGGCAGAGAAGGAGTTTCTGAACTTACGCGCTGGGGCTGAGTCGTTGGTCAATGAGGTGTATTACCAGGATGGGGAGAAAGCACGGTTCACAGGGGCGGTTAAGGTGAAGAACGCGTCGATAGCGAAAGCTATCGGGACGAATCTCAAGCGAGCCTCACGATTCTTGGAATCGGAGGCGAAGCGGGAGCACTCAGCGGGATAGCCGGAGGAGAAGGGAATTTTCTCGGCTCGGAAGTTGGATTCATCGAGTTGGTGAGCGATTCAGCAAATCAGTCGTCGTGATCACTCGGGGTGTTCCCGGCGGAACACCCCTTTCTCCTGTGCCCTCAGTGGCTACATTCAGTAAACTGTTACTGAAAGAGGAATCTCTGTTCGGGATGGATGTCTCACTCAGTTCAGTAGGAGTCGTTCCGTTCATTCCTCTGAATCGTCGGCAAGATCGAGCCCCGCGAGGAGGCGAGCGGTAATCACCTGTTCGACGATGTCCAGTAACTGTTCGTCGTCAGTCGTGTAATCAGCAAAGAGACCGAGTGGGATTTCACCACCTGCGACATCGTGGTGGCCACCGGCACTCCCGACATCTTTGAACGTCTCCCTGAGCACGTCACCTACGTGAATTCGTGGATCCGGCGACCGTGCACTGAGGTGAACGGTGTCGTGGACGATCCCGAAGACAATGGTCGTTTCGACGCCTTCCAGCGTGGCAAGATAATCGGCTGCTTGCGGGACCGCATCCCGTTCGGTCGTCCGTCCGACGTGAGAGATGAGCACCGCCGCTTTTGTCGTGCGGTTGTCGATCGCAGTCGAGATCGCGTCGAGTGTGGCCCCAGTAACCGACGGTGTCGACAGCTGTCGGAGCAGATCGTGATCCGCGTGGTCATGAAGATATCCCGCCGCATCATATTCCTCGCGTGTCGCTCCGCGAAGGAAGTTGAGGGTATCACGACGGATGGCAAACAGGAGCGCCGTCGCAAGCACGGCGTCGGGGTCGATATCGAGGGTGCGAACGTACTCCGTGAGAATCGTCGCAGCTGCCCCAACCTCTTCACGATGATCGACAAACTGGGCGCCAATGTCCTCGGCCGGATGGTGGTCGATCACGATATCCACGGATGTCCCCTCGGGAACGTTATTGTTCGCGCCTGGAACCGAATGATCGACGAACGCAAGCAATGCATCCGCAGCCCTATCCTGAAGAGCCGTGGGATCGAACGGTTTGAGGTCGATATCAAGCAGATTGACAAACGCTCGATTCTGCTGATGGGAGATGTCACCGCTGTAGAGGATATGCTGCTCGTCGATGCCAGCGTTAGCCGCAATTCGACCCAACGCGAGCGCGCTCGCAAGGCAATCCGGATCGGGGTTATTGTGACAGACGATGTTGAGTTCGCTGCCTTCCACGAGGAGTTCGTGGAGTTGTTGGGCCCTGCTCATTATCTAACATAGAATTGCCACATACTTAGGCGTACATAGGTGTTCCAAGTTGGTGGTCTGTGTCTCTCAGAGGTTGATTGGTGCTGAGGTCATGCAAGATACGCGCTCTGTATTCACCTATGGAAATTCTGCTGTTTAAACAAACCACGTTTGCTAAGATAATTCTTCGGGCGACAAGGACTTGCTGTAGTTTTTGAGCGTAGAATCGACAACCGGCGAACCGATAGCTACTGAAACAGCCATCAGGCGGGGGACTTCTTGTTAGCGAGAGCGGTCGCTCACGCTGCCACCAGCCGGCCAATGAGCGCCGCCCCGGCGGCGCTCAGGCACTCACCCCTGGTGGATCGTACACCTCCTCACGGTCCAGCATATGATACATTGAAACCAGCAGCTTTCGGGCGGTTGCCACAATCGCTGTTTTCGAGTTTTTCTTTCGAGCTAACCGGTTGTAGAACCGGCTGAGGTACGCGTCTTCGCACGTATGTACCGCTGAGTACGACGCTTGAACGAGCAGCCACCGGACGCGTCCTGATCCTCGCTTCGAGATGCTCCCCTCAAACCGCGAGTCGCCAGACTCGCGGATTATCGAGTTTAGTCCGACGTAACTTACGACCTCCTTGGCCCGGTCAAACCGATCTATCTCTCCCAACTCCGCGTAAATCGTCAACGCTGTAAAGTAACTCACGCCGGGAATCGTCATCAGGAACTGGGTCTCCTTCAGAGACCCAGCCCGCTCCTCGATCTCCGCTTCCAACGACTCAATTTGCTCAGTGAGTGTCTGAATGAGCTCCAGATACGACTCCAGCAACGCGTCCCACGGTGCCGGGAGCGAGAGTTCCGCCAGGAACTCTCGTCCCTTCACACTCAGCGGTTTCACCTCCTGAGTGATCCCGTGGTCACTCAACAAGCCATGGATCTTGTTCGCGTACTCGGTCCGGTTCTCAACGAGCTTCTGGCGCCCGCGCACAAGTGCGCGGGCTTGCCGAACCTCATCGGTTGGAACGTAGCTTTCAGGAATCGATCCTAACCGAACCATCCGAGCGAGTTGTTTCGCGTCGACGCGGTCAGTTTTCTTGTCCGAGTCAGAGATCAACTTCAATTCGCCTGGATTGGCGACAGTCACATCCAGATACTCTGAAAGAGTGTCATGGATGTGGTAGTAATTGCTGGTCGCTTCAAGCGCGGCTTTGGACCCAGCGTACTGCTGGGCAAAGTCGTCGAGGTTCGCGTTTTCGACGCGAACCTCTTCGACGATCTCACCGTTTTCGTCCAATACTGCGATTTGTGAGTACCGCTTGTGTACGTCGATTCCAATGAACATTGGGTTCACCTCGTGACGCCGGTGCGTGAAACAGAGATTCACCTATACGGGCTTTCCCGACTGCCGCTCCTGGCGGCAGTCGGGCTGTAATGCCCAGGACTCGGCTTCCTACGCACTCGGACCAGTCATCACCACGTGCTCTCAGGCACGGAATACAGCTCGGTCTCTTGCGTCCCATACTTGTTTCACGCTCTCATGGGATAGCAGAATTTCCATCGAGTTATCACGACTCTTCGAACAGATACGCTGATTGGTAGGAATTCTAGTGGTCAATAAGCATATCTACTTACCGGCCAATTCACCGCAGCAGTCGGTGGATCAAACCAGTTGGAGAGTTCTCTGACAGCTGCCGAGAACAAGGTTTAGTCGGGACGGTGCGTAACTTCCTCGTATGCCATTCAGCGTCAGTTGGCACACGCTTCTCGAGCATCTGGATGAGCTGCCGGCGGACGCGACACTGATCACACCACTGTCGCACTCCCACATCCACATCACAGATATCCAGGAACACCGTATTATCATCCAGTTCGACGAGTCCAGCGAGAAGCGCCCGCTCCAACGCGATCAGTTCGAGTCGCTGTATCATCAGATACAGACCGCGCACGATGGGTTCGATCTCGACCGGCTGCCGCCAGATGCTGACCCGTATCCAGCGGTGTTGAGTGTTCATCCCCGATTCGAGATCGACGAAGACGCGGGTGTGATCGCCGAGACAGATGGTCCGACGACGACCCAACTGGCCGACACAGCACACGAACCAGATATCGATGACGACGACCGCACCGAACCTGACGGCCTGGACGTCTATTCGGATGCGCTGCTGCTGATCGATGCACTCGAGCGCCACGACGTAACCGATCTGCTTGAGTTGGAGACGGCCACCCTCGTAAACCTCTACACGCTGCTGTCGGATGTTCAGCGTGACGCCAACGACTTTCGCCAGGAGGTCGCCGATGTGCTTCTCTCACGCCTCCATCACGACCGTCCTGTTGCCGGTCAGTACGGTTCCGTCCAACGTACGAGTCGCCGTAACCGCTCGCTCAAAGACGATGAGGACGTCCTCTCCATGCTCGAGGCGGAAGGGATCGACTGCGAGCGCGTCATGAGTGTTGATCGCCAGAAAGTCGACGAAGCACTCGAGGTGACGACACTCACCGAGTCCGATGTCTACGAGATCGATGAGAGCGAGTACGTTCGCAAGGCAGAGGTCGACGACGACGTCAAGGAGTCGCGCCTCCAGGGCTTGAAGGACCGGCTTGCCGCCAGCGAGGAGACAGAAGCTGAAGAACTGCAACAGGAAATCGAAGCACTCGAAGAGCGTATCGACGACCTCACGAGTTTCCGAGCAGGGACAGAAGTACAGCGATGACTGGTGACGGCTTTCACGTCATCACGTACAGGGCAAGGTATTGGCAAGGTTCCTCCCGGTCGTCCTGCAATCTGACACTGGCAGTATCGAGTTAGTCATCGTCGTCCTGTGAGCGGAGTTCGATAGCCCGCTTCTCGAGCAGGCGGAGGATCGGAACACGTTGTTGGTGCTGGTTTTCATAGGCGATGCAGGCTCGAAGCGTATCCATCTCGTTGATCGTTTCGATGCCGGCATCGATGAGTCGCGTGTTCGGTGCCTCAAGCCGCTGTGCTGGTGAGAGTCTGCTCGAGTCTTGTGTGTGTTCTGGCGTGTCGCTCATTGGATGTTGCCTCTACTCCTGTTGAGGCACGAAAAACTGTGCTGCTCTGTTGAGAATCTCTGTGAGCGAGAGAATAGCTATTCTCTGCGGTATGTACAGGAAATTCACATAAATCAACGAAGGACAGACATAGGGTTCAGTGTTCTAAAATAAACTATAAGGATATCAGACATAAACCTCAAAAATATATCACACATTATCGTCCTTTGTTTCTACTACCATAGAATCTCACTCATCTAAAAGAGTTTTCCATACTTCTTCACACTCCTCACAAAGATACCCAGAAAATCCGTCTACGTCGTGGCATTCAACGGAGGTATCTTTCCCACACCGTTCACACTTCATGAGATCTAGTTAAACACACTTGTACTAAACATCCCTGCTCTGTTCATACCATAGAAATCTAACAATTTCACACAAAATCTGTTCTTTATAACTTATAATAAATATTCACATGGCATTTTTGAATATATTGGATTATAGGGTGAGGGAAACCACACCGAGCACTAAGATTATTCTATCTGGATAATGGGGTCATTCGAGGGTGATTTGAACAAGAAATGAGCTGAGAAATAAAAAGACACCTATGTATCCAATCCCATTCGAAGTAGAGGTTGATATTGAATATGGGTATTCAATAATTTGCAAAATTATTGAAATTGCGATGAAAAGAATGCCACAAAACATAGTGTATACTAGCCAACGATGATTTGACTCGGAGCGTTTGTCAGTTTGTTCGGGCATACGGGATAGATTCGTCGTATATTCAAAAAGATGTCTTCAGCATTATGATAGTGGCTGTTGAAGGGCCCTGAATTGCTCCGAGTGTTCGTCGTAGTACAGTTCCAACTGTCCCCGTTTTCTTGATCCCGAGCGATCCACTAGAGGCAGACACCATTCCCAGAGGCGTGCTACCCGTAGCAAGCACCGGATTTCTGTAGTCAATTTTCAAGTGGCTTCTTCAGCGATGAATGCGTCAAGTGTGTGTTCAGTGTCACCGCTATGGGATAGCACTGTGACGATATCATTTGATTGAATAACGGTTGTTCCGTGAGGTGTCAATACGCGATCTCCGCGTTCAATAGCGATGACCAGTGAGTCATCATCAAGAATATCGTTTTGGACTGCCTCTTCAAGTGTATGATCGACAATAGGGGCATCAGCCTGCACAGTCACATCAACAATGTTCGCATCTCCAGTAAGGCTAATAAAATCTGCTGCCGTCTTGGCCGAAATTTCCTCGTCAGGTCCAAATAATGTATAGGGACTATGATTTTCAGACTCCACGAGCGTTTCATCTTCAATCTCAATACCCAGGTGGGAGAGTGCGCGAGTGATTCGTCTAAGGTGTTCTGTATTTTCACCAACAGCCATGATATGTAGGTTTCGACGGCCGGTCATTAATTGACGGACATTGATGACACCTGGGACAGCACTCGCCTTCTGCGCGAGTGCTTTGCGTTCGGAGACTGGTGCGTTGCAAATATAGAGGTTTGTCAAGTAGCTATCCGCTCGTTCGAAGTCAATTTCAGCGGTATACTTACGGATGATATTGTTTTCTTCGAGTTGGCTGATTCGATTTCGGATCGTTGCAGGAGAGACGTTCACTTGGTCAGCGATCGTTGGCGAGGACGTATTCCGGGCATCGTGCATCAATTCGTAAATAATACGCCGGTCGATCTTATCAAGCCGATAGTCCATGATACCCGTATAGTATTGTGGTACTTTATATCAATGCTCTGAATGTGAATTACTTAATCAGCAATCACATAGGGCATATATTGCTGATGGATGAATCATACCGGGGTCCTTATATGAATGGTGTTCAATTTCCCGGTATGAGCCACAGCGAGGGTGACGAGGAACTGGCGAAGGACCTCGGCCTCATTTCTGCGATGACGATCGGTATCGGGACGATGATCGGTGCCGGGATTTTCGTCTTACCCGGTGTCGCCGCCAACGCAGCAGGGCCGATTGTCGTCGTATCGTTCGTCGTCGGCGGCCTGATTGCGATGGTAAACGCACTGTCTATCTCCGAACTCGGGACTGCAATGCCGAAAGCTGGCGGTGGATACTACTATATCAACAAGTCACTTGGGCCGATGTTCGGATCGATCGCGGGCATGGGTGATTGGATGGGGCTTGCCTTCGCCTCCGCGTTCTACTGTATCGGATTCGGGCAGTATCTCGCCGTTTTTGTCCCCTTACCCGAGGTTGTGTTTCTCAGCCCGATCCAGCTCGGGGCGCTCCTTGCCGGCGGTGTTTTCGTTGCCGTCAACTATATCGGTGCCAAGGAGACCGGGAGCATCCAGACGATCATCGTGTTCACGTTGCTCGCGATTCTCGCTGCGTTCTCACTCGCGGGCTTTTCCTCATTCGATTATGCGACACTGGCTAACGAGGGCGGTCTCGCACCGTTCGGGACAGGGGCGATCCTGCCGGCGACTGCACTGGTGTTCGTGTCGTTTCTCGGCTACGCGAAGATCGCAACTGTCGCCGAGGAACTGAAAAACCCCGGACGGAACCTTCCCATCGCCATTATCGGGAGTGTCGGGATCGTGACCGTCATCTACGCGATTCTCGTGACGACGATGCTTGGGGTCATCTCGTGGCCAGACCTCAGTCAGGATGCGCCGGTCGCACAGGCTGCTGAGGTCGCGTTTCCCGCCTCTATCGGCCCCATCGGGGGTGTCGCTGCGGCGGCAGCGGCCTTGATGACCGTTGGCGCGCTGTTGGCGACGGCGTCGTCGGCGAACGCCTCGATCCTCGCCTCAGCACGTATCAACTTCGCGATGGGCCGTGACAAGATCGTCACCAACTGGCTCAACGAGATCCATCCGAACTTCGCGACGCCCTACCGGTCGATTATCGTCACTGGTGGGCTCATCATCGTGTTTATCGCGTTTTTAGGGAAAGACCTCGAGGTGCTTGCAAAAGCGGCGAGCGTCCTCCACCTCATCGTCTACGCGCTGATGAACGCCGGACTCATCGTGTTTCGGGAGGCGGACGTCCCGGAGTACGATCCCGATTTCCGGGTTCCGTTCTATCCTATCACGCCGATCCTCGGGGCGGTATTATCGCTCGGGCTCGTCGCGTTTATGGACAGTCTGGAGATCGCACTGTCTGCAGCGTTCGTTGTCGGTGCTGTGCTCTGGTACTTCCTCTACGCCCGCGATAAAACGTCACAACAGGGTGTGCTCTCGCACTACATTCGGAGCCGTGAGGAAGAGTTGCCGGATCGGGTCGTCGAGGCTGCTGATGCAGTCGCACCGAGTGGATCGGACGGGCCGACGATCATGGTCGCACTGGCCAACCCCCGAACTGAGAGTGCGCTTATCACACTTGCCAGTGCGATCGCTAAACACGAAGGCGGTCGCGTGCTCGCAACACACATCGTCACCGTGCCAGACCAGACGACGCTGACCGCTGCCGCCGAGAACGGCGATCTTAACGCCGCCTCGGAGACGCTTCTCGACGCCGCCAAAGAAGATGCAGCGGCGTTCGATGTACCAATTGAGACGAAGACGATCCTGTCCCATCGCAGTCTTGAAGAGGTGTACGATGCAGCGCAATCGAACGATGCCGACAAAGTCGTGATGGGCTACGGCGGCACGCAGTTTGCGAGTGGGCGCGCCGAAAGCACCCTTGACGAACTGACACATGACTTGCCGTGTGATTTCCTCGTTCTGGACGCAACGGAGTTCGATCCGAGCGATGTCGTCGTCCCCACTGCCGGCGGAGCGTCGTCAGATCTCTCCGCAGAGGTCGCCCTCGCACTGCAGGAAACGCTTGATACCGAAGTGATGTTGTTACACGTCGTCGACGATGGAGAAGAAGAGGAAGGGCGTGAATTCCTGCGTGACTGGGCCGACAGCCATCAGTTGTCGGATGCCAACTTACACATCGAGACGGGTGATACCGAAACCGTGATCGAACGCGTCAGTGCTGATCACGATCTCGTCATACTCGGCGCAACGGAGCGTGGACTCCTGTCACGTATCGTTCGGGGCTCACTCGTGTTTGATGTTATCGAGGACCTCGACACACCGGTTTTGCTGACCGAACGACCATCGTCGCGTTCGCTCCGCGATCGGCTGTTTGGCCGCCGCTGAGACACTCAGCGTGTGATCACTCGGCTGATGCGTCTCCATCTGTCCGCGGTAGTGCGATGACGGGCCGACTGGCTTGGGTAACGAGTTTGAGCGAGCGGTCACCCGATAGAAACTGCATAATTCGGTTTCCACCACGGGAACGATACGCGATAGAGCTCGCATCTACCTCATCAGCAGCCTCGAAAATAGCAGCGACGACATCTCGGGCGTAGGCAGTGTGGTCGTTCGCATCAGGAAAGACCCTGCGGACAGCGGCGTATGATTCTGCAGCGATGTTTTCGGACTGCTCGACAGGCGTCTTATCTGGAACGCCCTCTCCTTTTTCGACGACGTGAAGTACTGTCACCTTGTCTGGATTATACGGTTCAAGCGATAATGCTGTCTTCTCAGCATCGTTCTCGTTTGCAACCGGAACAAGAACGTGTCTAAGAAGATTGCCGTGGAAGGTGTCTGGTATACTGCCCATACAAGAGAAAAAGATAACATACAGTATAACAGCTGGGTATCTCTTACCTTAACCGAGAAGTCGCTGTGGGTCCGTCATGTCTCGTGCAGATTCACGGCCAACAGGAACCGGAATACGGCTTACAATATCTTGGTACGTGGTCTGAAGCAAGTAAGGAGGGCTGTCCCAAATCACCGACTGGGGAGACTGCGCTCCCTACGAGAACCAATTCGGTTCCTGCAAAGCGCGTTTGTAGTGGAAACAGGAAGTCCAACCCTACTGCTCACCTGACGGCTCGCGCTTGAGGGAGGGGTAGTTCACCCAGTAAACACCTCTAAGGTGTTATCAGTGATCCCTGATCGCGAGTGAATCGTCACGAAGTCATCTTTCCTGATCGTGGTCTCTCCTGTCGGAGTGATGGCTTGATCGCCTCGATCAATTCTCACTACCAGCACACTTGCGGGGATAAGGTTCTCTTCGTTGGCTTGTTGAAGCGTTTTGCCAGTGATTGGTGCACCTTCCTTCACAATGACCTCGATCACATCTGCATCTCCAGCGAGACCTGCAACACCGGTTACTGGCGAAATTGGTTCCTTTTCCCGAGGTCCGAACTGAGCGTACGGGCGGACATATTCTCGGTGAATAAGGCCCTCATCATCAATTTCGATACCAAGAGCTGTAATATCCTGTGCGATACGTGTGAGGTCATCAGTATCCATCCCGACGACCTTGATTTGGAGATCGCCTTTGCCAGTCATGATCTCTCTGACGTTGATAACACCTGGAACATCAAGCACCCGCTGGGCCTGTTCCTGCCGATCAGTCGCCGGCGTGGTACAGGTGAATAGGTTTGTTAGTCGACCGTCGGCTTGCTCGTAGTCCACATGAGCATGATAACCCTGAATGATCCCATTTTCTTCGAGACGGCGAATCCGATTACGAACAGTCGGAGCAGAGACATCTACTTTCTCCGCGATATCAGGTGCGGACGTATGACGGCCCTCCTGCGTAAGATAATACAGTATCTCCTCGTCTATCTCATCGATTCCTTTGGACATACTTATGTGTGATAACTGGTTCCCTTTTGGCTTTTAACTTGACCTTTGTTCTCGATTGGAAACAGCATCAATCATCCCATATACGTGATACTGTCTGATGGAGAAGTAGGGATTTTACAGGAGACACGGCATCTCAAAGACGATAAACGATAAGAAAATATTCTGGGGCTGAAAGAACGTATCCGTAAATCTAGCGGAAGTTATTTTGCTTTCCAGAATAGCGATCCACGTATGAGCAATTCAGACGACGAACAATCACTCTCAGAGCGGCTCCCAGATGCTCTAGTTGAGCAACTGGATACCTTTGAGCCGCCAGAACTTCGTACAGTACACGAATACGTCGAACAGCTTCTTGAAGAAGCTCATCCGCCGATAGAGAAACAGATTCGCGAAGAAGCGAAAGGTGATGTTCTCGCCATTGAGGATGAGGAAGTATACACATTAGTCAAAATGCGGTCTCCTGATACGGGCGATTCGGACAGTGACTCATCCCCTGTTTCCCTCTACCATGTGACTCGGGAGAGACATCCAGATGGTGAAGAAGACCTCAACTGGTCACTTCTTGGAGATCTAGAAGAGTGATCTGCTAATGCGATCTCCTGTAGAATCTATCGTTGTTCTACGTTGTTCCAGTTTCCACCGAGGCGAACGCACGGGACATGGCAGCTATCTTCGAATGCTATCAGTTCCACCGCGTCACAGGTATCCATGCCGTAGAAAAGACGATGGCTCCCTTGTGGAGAGCATTGGCGAACAAACAGACGGAACAGTCATGATGGCACGTGGGCCAGAGGAGTCTCCCCTGTCGATTTGGGAAGCGATCATGCAGCGACTCGAGTTATAAGTATACATGTATATTATCATCGTTGGAGCAGGAGATATTGGAACGCCACTGATCAACATCGCGACTCGGTCGGGCAACGAAGTTGTCGTCATCGAGAACGACGAAGAACGAGCTGATCGGGTTTCCGGTGAGTACGATTGTCTGGTTCTCAATGACGATGCGACGGCCCATGGGGTACTCATGGATGCCGGTATCGAAGGGGCAGACGCCCTAATCAGTACGACCGACCGAGATGCGACCAACATCATGGTCTGTCTGCTCGCCAAAGAACACGAGGTTCCAGCAGTCGTCTCAGTCGTGCATGACCCAGAGCATATGAACGTGTTCCGCCAGATCGGCGTCAACACCATGGAGAACCCCCAGGAACTCATCGCCGAGTACCTGTATCGGTCGGTCGCTCGCCCGGCAATCGTCGACTACATGCGAATCGGCGAAGAGGCAGAAGTGTTCGAGATCCGAGTCACCGAAAACGCCCCACTTGCCGGCAAAACGATCGTCAAGGCAGCCGAGGAGGGGGTCCTCCCCGACGACGTCCTGATCGTCGCGATCGAACGCGAAGGACAGGGCTCACCCCTTACTCCCAAAGGTGGGACGGAAATCGAACCCGGTGATTTGCTGACCGTCTATTCGGCATTTGGTGCTGACCCCGAACTGACTGATGTGTTCGGTCATTCTGAAGACCGAATTAAATGACGACCGAAATGAGGAGCCGAAGTGGTGATATGTACTTTTCAAATCAATAATCTAAGAAAATACAAATTAAAATGGATACTCAGTACATCGATGCAAATAAAAATTCGACGATGAAGGTGAGATGTGTATGAACGATGCGATGGAAACAATCAGCCGAGACTTGGGGCGCATGTTTCAAGCGCTGGCCGGGTTACTGTTCGTCTCGCTGCTCATCCCGCTTGTCTGGGGAGAGTACTGGGCGATGCCGGCCCTCATCGTCTCCGGGTTACTCCCGCTTGGGATCGGCTACCTCCTGACATCGACGTTTCGGGAGGCGACCCAGCCTGGGAAGTTACACGGGATGATTATCGCCGCGACGGGCTGGTTCTGTGTCGCGCTCTTCGGATCGGTCCCTTTCCTCCTCATTGCGTGGACCGTTGAGCTTGGGCTCCCAGTCCTTGAGACGCCGGCACAGACGGAGACACTCGCGGCGTTTACCAATCCGCTCAACGCCGTCTTCGAGAGTATGAGCGGCTTTACCGGGACTGGCCTGACAATGACCGACAACGAGGAGGTCTTACCGCGGACGCTGCAGTGGTGGCGGTCGTTCATCGAGTGGGTCGGTGGCGTCGGCGTGATCGTCCTGACAACGGCGATCCTCGCCCGCCCTGGCAGTGGGTCACTGACACTCTATGAGAGCGAAGCGCGATCCGAACGGATTCATCCGAGTATCGTCTCCACGGTGCAGACGATCTGGTGGATCTTCCTCCTCTTTACGTTCGTCTCGATTCTGCTGCTGTGGGTCGTCGGGATGCCGCTCTGGGGTGCAATCAACCACGCTATGACAGGCTTATCAACTGGTGGATTCTCGATCACGGACAACTCGATCGCCACCTACGACAGCGTCGCTATCGACTTCGCGCTCCTGCCGATCATGCTGCTCGGCAGTATCGCGTTTCCAGTGCACTATCTCATCCTGCAAGGCGACCTCCGAAATCTCTATACGGATCTCCAGACTCGATGGGTATTCATCTACATGAGCGCTGGCACGCTCGCTCTTACCGCGCTCGTCTACGTCACCGAAACGTATGACACCCTGTTTACGGCATTTCGCTACAGTTCCTTCCAGTTCGTCTCGGCGGCAACCTGCGCTGGCTTCCAGACTGCAGTCGACTCGACGAATGTGGCGCTTGGCCGGTGGCCAGCACAGGCCCAGCTCACGGTGGTCTTCGGGATGATCGTCGGCGGTGCAGCCGGGTCGACAGTCGGCGGAATCAAGCTCATCCGGGCGCTCACGCTGTTAAAAGGAACCCGATTCCGTATCGCGGATGTCTTTTATCCCAAGACAGCAGTTCGCCGGTTGAAAATCAACGGTCGCCGTCTCAACGAACAGGAAGTCCGCCAGGAGTTCGAGGAAGCAGCCATCATCGGCTTTCTCTGGTTTGTCTTCCTTGGCATTGGGATGTTTGTGCTTCTCCTAATACTTCCACAAGGGGAGTACACCCTCGAAAACGTCATCTTCGAGGTCGCAAGCGCACAGGGCAACGTCGGCCTCTCTGCGGGCATTACCGGCCCAGAGTCGCTGCCGACGCTCGGGAAACTCATGTTCCTGTTCAATATGTGGATTGGTCGCCTTGAGATCATCCCCGTACTGGTGACGCTTCGGGCACTCTTCCGCCGGGGTGGGATATACCAATGAATCTTCGCGACCTCCCGGTCGTTGGAGAACTCCTTGAGGCAGGTGCTGAGGATCGGGTCTTCGATGTACTGCTGCTTCTCGGTCCACTAATCATTCTTTTCATCGCTGTCGTGGGACGGTCGATTTTCACATCTGGTGTTGCAATAACTTATATATTATTTTTCATTTCATACATAATTTATCGTAGTGTGCGTGATGGAAACGCACAGTCAGAAAAGAACCAATGACGATTGATAACAATATCGAAATAAACACTTCTGGCATCGCCTAGTACGCGCTCTGGACCAAGGAGACGAGCAGCGAGACGAACAAGAGTCCAGTCAGCGCCGAAACATCAGCCGCAAGTCTCAGCCGACTATTTCCGTCGCCTTGTTTATTCATCACTTTCTTCCCCCGGTTGCGGTTAATATACACGTCGAAATCGCAACTCACCTGAATTCGAGCCCTCCGTAAGGAGTGCTGTCGAAAGCCGCGAGTCCATGGCCGCCCGGCTCAGGCGTCATTTCACCCGGTCCTCGTAGTGGCCGAACACGTTTGTCAGTTCGGGTTCGGCACCAAATCCTGAGTAGACGGTCAACAGATCGCCGGTCTGGATGGTTGTGCTTCCCTTTGGAGTAATTGGCGGGTCCTGTCCTTCGCGTTCAATGGCAACGATCAGCACATCGTCGGGAATAATTTCTTTATTCGCGGCCTCGAGGATCGTTTTGCCGACGATCGGCGCGTTTTCGGTGACTCGGATCTCGAACACTTCTGCCTCTTCGCCGATTCGCATATAGTCGACGATCGCCGGGCGAGCGACCGACCGATACAGGTACTCGGCGATGAGTTCCTGGGGGTTCTCCATGGTGTTGACGCCGATCTGGCGAAACACGTTCATGTGTTCTGGATCGTGGACGACCGACACGATCGACGGTACCTCGTGTTCCTGCGCGAGCAGACAGACCATGATGTTGGTCGCGTCCCGATCAGTTGTACTGATCAGGGCATCGGCTTTCCCGATTCCAGCGTCGATGAGCGCTTCATGGGCTGTGGCGTCGTCGTTGAGGATCAGACAGTCGTACTCACCGGCGGCTCGATCTGCGCGTTCGGAATCTTTCTCGATGACGACAACCTCATTTCCCGATTGGGTCGCGATATCGATCAGCGGGATCCCGATATCGCCCGCACCGACGACGATGATATACATTACGTCGGGTTTCTTCGGTCTCCGATGAAAACATACCGCTTCGGCACTGCTTGCCTCCATCTCCCGGCCTTGAGCGACAGTCGGCTGGATTCGCCCGTCAGACGGCCGTCACCACCGTTACTGATCCCAGGGAGGTCGCTGTCGTCGTCGCTTCGACTGTTCCTCCGATTCGGCCAGGATTCGCTCGATCGCCCACCCGGCCCACAGAAAGACGATCGCCATGAATGCGACCATCTCGATCCGGACGACCGATCCATGTCGAACCGTGAGGACGAGTGCCATGATCGCCACTGCTGTAGCAACGACGCCGAACACGTCGTAAAACGAGTGTGGGTGGCGAACACTTGGTAATTGTACGTTCATAGGTCACACTACGCACGGCTCGTATAAAGTACCTGTACCCGTCTCGCATCGGTGCTACGACCTCAGAATCGGCGCTCGCGGTGGTGATACTGTCGGATACCATCCCGCCGCACGGAGCGAGCGGCGGCCGGATCGAGGACGCCGGACAGCGTGTCGGTCACGATGGATTAATTACGGCCTTAGCGAAATGCCGTTACAACCGTGTCCAGACGTGACTCCGTGAGTGGGGTGTTCTATGCGACTCCGAACTGAGTGGCGCGCCAGCTTCGCACTCGTCGGGACCGTCCTCAAGTATCTCTCCGTTCCGTTAGTGATCCCGATCGTCGTGGCGTTCATTTACGGCGACTCGGTGTTTCCGTTCGTCGCGACGATCGCACTGACGATCGCCGTCGGCCACGGCCTCGAGCAACTCGACCTCGAGCCGGACCTGCAGATCCGTGAAGCGATGCTGTTCGTCGCGATCTCGTGGCTCGCCGTCGCCGCCGTGGGCGCGGTCCCGTACGTGCTCGCGGGCTGGGGAACCGAATCGACGCTCGCCGATCCCGTCAACGCGCTGTTCGAGTCGATGTCCGGCTTTACGACGACCGGAGCGACCGTACTCGGGGAGATCTCGCTGGAACGCCACTCCCACGCCGTGATGATGTGGCGCCAGCTCACCCAGTGGCTCGGTGGGATGGGGATCATCGTGTTGATGGTCGCGATCCTCCCGGAGGTCGCCGTCAGCGGTGCCCAACTCATCGAGTCGGAGGCGCCGGGTCCGGAGCTACAGAAACTGACCCCGCGGATCGCCGAGACGGCACAGATCCTCTGGCTCGTCTACTTCGCTTTTACTGCTATCTACATCGCGTTGCTCTATGGCTTTCATCTCGTGGGAATGGCTCCTAACATGGGGCTGTACAACGCCATCGCCCACGGGTTCACAACGCTCCCGACGGGCGGGTTCTCCCCAGAGGCCGACAGCGTCGCGGCCTTTTCTGCGATCGTCCAGTGGACGGCAATCCCCTTCATGATCATCGCCGGGACGAACTTCGCCCTGTTCTGGCACGTCTTCAGCGGTGAAGGTAATCGCTTTGTTCGAAACACCGAGTTTCGCGCCTACATCGCCGCGATCGCCGGGCTGACCGTCCTCCTCGCCGGGATGCTCTACTCTGGCACCGCACCGGCGCTTGCGGGCCTTGGCGGCGTAACCGAGGGCATCCTCGAGAACTCGCTGCGACAGAGCACCTTCCAGATCGCGTCGTTGCTGACCTCGACCGGTTACGCGACCAGCGACTTCGTCGAGTGGTCTTCGACGGGAAAGATCGTCCTCCTCTTTGCCATGCTCGTCGGCGGTTCGGCTGGCTCGACCGGTGGTGGTGTCAAGGTGGTTCGATGGGTGATCATTTTCAAAGTCCTCCGACGGGAACTGCTCACGGCCTCTCACCCCGAAGTCGTTCGGCCGGTCCGGCTCGGCGGTAACGTCGTCGACGAGGACGCGATCCGCGGCGTCCTCGGCTTCACCTTCATGTATCTCATCATCTTCGCCGTCGCGACGCTGTTCATCGCGCTCGATGCCAGCCGCATCGGCTACACGCTGACGCCGCTCGAGGCGTTCAGCGCCAGCCTCGCGACGATTGGCAACATCGGTCCTGGGTTCGGCTCGCTCGGCCCGTTCGGGAGCTACCTCGAGTTCCCTGATAGCTCGAAGCTCCTGATGGTCTTTCTCATGTGGATCGGTCGCCTCGAGATCATTCCCGTGCTCGTGTTGTTCACTGGTAACTTCTGGACACGCTGAATATCATTCAAATTGCCATACCTGTCTAAAGTCCTGTTCTCTCACTGGGTGTTAAGTCACTGTTAGCGGAAGTTCATATGCTCCTCGTCTTATACTGTTCTGTTGAACATCGATCTAATCAGCCGATACCACTGGCTTAGAAGGATGAAGCCGAGGAATTCTCTTGCGTTTCTCCCCTACCACGGTAGGGCAGGGAACTCGTGCTGCTTTTCGTTTAGAATACGATTCGTTCGACTGCTCGACGGAGCAGGCCAGGATTACCCCGCTTCGACTCAATTTGAATTGCCGTACAATCGATGTTATCAATAATTCTCTCTGCTGGTCGTCCGAATAGATTCCCTCGTATTCGTCCTCCATCTGTACCAATGACAAGGATATCAGCAGTATCAGTTATTGATACAAAGTCCTGTTCGGGTTCGTTGGTCTCGATAATCGAGCGATTCACGGGGACCGAACACAGCGACTCTAGTTCCGCAAGGTACTCATTTATTGTTTCATGCTGAGTCTCGGTTGCAGCACTATCGAGCGGATACAGTAAGTCTATTTCACCCCCAGCCTCTCTCGCTAACGCGTTTGCAACGGTGATTTTTTGCGGATCGAACGGCCCGCGGTCGGTAATGACTGTGACGGTGTCAATTCGATCGAGGTCACGGTCCTCGATCAGTAATACGTCACATGGTGCCTTGCGCGTGATCCACTCGACAGTTGTCCCGAATATCGGCGCGTACAGTGGGTCATCACTTCGCTCGAGCAAGAGGAAGTCCGCACTTTCGTGTTCGGCAAAGTTAGCGATCGCTCGCTTCGTGTCGTGACTGACGATTTCGCCGTACTGGATCGGGACATCGAACTCGTCGGTCAGTGGCTCTGTCTGCTCCTCGAACTCGATGTCCGCCGGCGACTGTGTCTCCGACGCTTGTCGGAGCGGTACTTGGTCGGGAACCTCGTCGAACTGAACGACGGTGACGCTTCCGTCGTTCTCGCGGGCGATATCAGCAGCGATCCGCAGGAACGTCTGTTCCTGTCGCTCACTCGTTCCCTCAGTGAGAGCGACGAGTACCTCGTACCCATCCACCTCGAAGGTTGATTTCGTCCGCTCGACAGCTTTGCGACCGACGGTTCGCCGTACAACGTCTGTGGCAGCACCCTCGCGCTGGACCCGGTCTCGCGCGTAGTACGCATACCACAGTATCGACCCTGCTGTGATAACGACAGCGCCGACAAGCGGGATCGTTCCCATGTACCCAATGAGAAGGAACCCGCCAGCGATCCCGACAATCTGCGTCCATGGATAGAGCGGTGACTCGAAACTGGGGTCGTAGTCCCCAACGTTTCCCTCACGGAAGGCGATAACTGCGCCATTGACCAGTGCAAAGACGATAATCTGGAACGCACTCGCCAGTTTCGCGATCTGGAGGATCGGAACGAATGCGATGAGCAGTAACATCACAGCACCGGTGAGCGTAATTGCCCGTGCAGGCGTCCCCCACTTTTCGTGAATCTCTGTCAGAGACGGCGGTGCAAGCTGGTCTCGAGCCATCGCAAACGGATACCGAGACGACGACAGGATACCTGCATTGGCTGTACTGATCAATGCGAGGACTGCAGCGCCGATGACGGCAATTACACCTGGCCAGGCAAGTGTCGCTTCGGCCGCGTGAATCATCGGCACTGCAGAGTCACTTAACAGATCGGGCGGGGTCACACCTACCATCACCACAACAATGAGGACGTAGAGGAGCGTCGTGAACGAAAGCGACCCGAGGATCCCGAGTGGAATGTTTCGATCCGGGTTTTCCACCTCCTCAGCCACGCTCGCGATCTTGGTCACACCCGCGTAGGAGACGAACACGAGGCCAGTAGCAGCGAGGAGCCCATCAGATCCCTTACTGAAGAAACCGGTATAATAGGTGCCGGTCGTCGATGGGAGCCCACCGACGACAAACCAGACCATCGCCGCGAGCATTACCGTGACGATGGCAATTTGCAGACGTCCAGTCTGTTTTGCACCGACGAGATTGACGAGAACGAGAACGGCTGCCAGCGCGAGTGCAACCGGTTTCACCGGCAGGTCAAATAGGTAGAGCAGATAGGGGACGCCTCCGACCAGCGCCAACGCGCCTTTGAACGACAGCGAAAACCATGTTCCGACACCGGCGATCGTTCCGAGCAACGGACCCATGCCGCGTTCGATATAAATGTACGTTCCACCTGCCTCCGGCATCGCTGTCGCCATCTCCGCCTTGCTTAGCGCAGCCGGCAAAACGAGCACCCCCGCAAGCAGGTACGCGAGAATAACAGCCGGACCCGCCGTTTTTAGAGCCAGGCCAGGAAGTATGAAGATCCCACTTCCAATCATCGCGCCGATACTAATAGCGACTACCGCGAACAGTCCAAGGTCGCGTTCGAGTTCTTTTGGCATAGTTTCACTCATCAATTATCGGCCATCGGCCACTGCTCCAGCCAACATCGAAATTACACAGACGGTGTCAACATCGGTAGCTTCTCAGACGCGTCTGCGTTGTATGGGCCACTACGGAATGACCCATTCCTAGTTCCATATGAGAGATATGGCGGTATCAGCATAAACCCGGTGTTTTCATTTGGGTATCCGCAAAATAGTGCCCTATATTTTGCTGTACTGTCCTATAGAAGATGACATAGATAGAGTAGAATGTTCTGATAATTATCACTACTAGAAAATTTATCGGTTAACAGTAAACTTCGTAAGGATTTGTAATATAAAAACAACTATTCCGAAACTATCGGTAAGCCATATAATTAATATAGTGTTATTATAGTAATTGATAACAATGGGTGGGGACTGGTGATTATGAGACTCCGACGTCCAACAGACTTCCTAATCCTCGAGGCACTGAATGAGACGGGACGGAACGTTGCGACGAACCTTGCAGCGCACACGGGGAAGAGCCGGCAGAACATCAATACTCGGCTACCGGTGCTTGCAGATTACGGTCTCGTACGCAAAATTGGACCCAAAGAACGATCTGGACTGTATGAAATCACACCAAAGGGGCAAGCAGCACTCGCTCACAGAGACGAGCACCGGAGGGTAGGAGATTTCGAACAGCTGATCGAAGACGAGGTGACGACGACTAGTTGAACTGCGCCCACTCCTTGAGACACATGGTTGCTCTGAGCGATTAGCTTGCGCTCTCGCTCTCACCAGCTGTTAGCGTTCTGCGCCATAGACGATTTTTGAGGGGGCTTCATAGCCACAGTTGGGACAGTCAAACCATCGTTTGGCCTTCGCACCATCCGCAGATTTCTGGCCGACGATGACGTCGTCGTTTGGACACTCAGGACAAGCGAGTTCGGGGGCTGGTCGGTCCCGGAGTGCATCCCGAACGCTGGTCGCCTCCTTCGACTCGAAGCCTTGCGACCACACTGGATAGCCGTCGACAAGGATCGCTGCCCGCCACTTGTACGCGTAGGAATCCGGGGCACGATGCAGGACGGCTCGCGCTCCAGTCTCCGTGTTTCGATATGCCAGCGTGGGCGTTCGACTCTCTCGTGTCCAGTTGGTAATTCGGGGCATGATCACTCAGAAATGGACGTCTGCCGGCACGATCCAGCACGTCTCGCGCTCGTCAGTCTCCTCGAGGAGGCGATCGAGATGTCCGCGACGGCGGATGCCTGTCGCGTGTTGATCATACAAGCAGATCGACGGGCCACGGGAAGCACCGACCTGCTGGAAGGCATGCCGAGCGAGACCCTCGTCGCGCATGATCTCATCGTCGCTGCGTTCCTCGAGTGCTTGCTTCACCCGATTCAGATTTCGTTGGAACGTTTCCGTCGTAGTCTCCCAGGCCCGCTTGAGGAGTTCTTCACCTTCGTCGGACGTAACGGGTGCAGCTGTCGGTAGGTCGCCCCACCGTGCTTTTCCAGCCACTGTGGTCTCCTCTTCGTCGAAGGTGACGTAGTAGTCGAACGCTGCGCAGGAATGCGGCTCCGCGCCAACCAGTCGGTCGAACACGGTCTTTCCGGTTGACAGTGCCTCGTCTGCTGTCGATGCCTCTACCAACGGATAAATGATCATATGCATCTGGGATACCTCACTGTGCCGACGCTCTGGTCAGTGTTCGCTTGGTCTTACCCAGTGTGCCGGCACCCATTACCGGCGCATAAAATCAAGATTAGTTTTCAAGCAGCGAAATTCCTTGTTCAACCACTGCATCCGTAATAAATAGGCTTGTTTCTGTTTGTAGTGCCCGCATTAGCTCGGCTGCTTTTGATTTCGTAAGTTGGTCACGATGATACGCGAGAACGATAACACCGATTGAACCATGCACTTCGATACTGAGATCGTTAGCAGCATCTCGTGCTTCAAACTAGGTAGCGAGGCGGATTCCCCGCCCCACCGTGGGCGGGGTTGAAGCCGACACTTGACCAAAATTTTATCAATCAATAGAACTTTATTGACTATATGGCGTCGGACGAGTATCACCGTCGAACGCTCATCACTCGTCTCACCCTCCGCAGTGACGAGGATGAGCAACTGCTTCTCGACACAATCGAGGAGTGGCTCGACGGCTGCAACATCGCAAGTGGCCTCGCGTGGAACGAATGCCACACCAAGTCCGACGTGCGACAACTCGCCAAACAACAAATCAAGCAGAAAACCAAATTGGGCGACCAGCACGCCACACTCACCTGCCACGAGGTAGCTGGAGCGATTAAATCCTGCATCGAACGTCGCAAAACCGGGAAGAAAGCCTCGCAACCACAGTTTACGAGCCGGTCGATGACGTTCGACCGACGTACTCTCACCGTCTTCCCCGAACAGGAGAAAATCACACTCACCACGCTCGGAGACCACAGTCGCGTCCACGCCACCCTGTGTCTCCCCGAAGACGAGAGTGGATACCAGTACGAATACCTCGATAGCGACGAGTGGGAATACACAGAATCCACGCTCCACTATCGAGACGGTGACTGGTACATCCATCTCGGCTACCGGACGCCGAAAGACGACGAACCCGAGGCAGCGACCGAGAACGGAACGGTTCTCGGTGTTGACCTCGGCGTCAACCGAATTGCTGTGACGAGTACAGCCCGCTTCTTCGACGCAGGTGAACTCAACCACTACCGACGCGAATGTGAGAAAACACGAGGCACCCTCCAGCAGTCCGGGACACAATCCGCCCACCGAACCATCGAGTCTCTGTCCGGTCGGGAAGAACGATACGTGAAGCACGTACTTCACACGGTGGCAAACGGTATTATAGAAGAAGCACTCGAACACGACTGTGTTGGCATCGTATTCGAGGAGTTGGACGGGATTCGTGAGGACTTGCCGGAAGCGGCGTGGCATTCCGAGTGGGCGTTCCGCAAACTGAAAGACTTCGTGGAGTACAAAGCCGAGTTCGAGGGTTTGTTCGTTGATACGACGAGTCCTCGGAACACATCGAAGCGGTGCAACGAGTGCGGGTTCACGCACGATGATAACCGGCACGCTGGTCAGTTCGAGTGCCAGTCGTGTGGGAAGTCGAATCACGCGGATTACAACGCGGCGAAGAACGTTGCGGAATTGTATCTCCGGCGGGGCCATCAGCCGTCCGGTCGGAGGAGCGTCAGTCAATACGCTCTGAAGTCAGGAGCGAGAACACCGAGTTAGCCAGATACACTGGCTCCCCCGCTCTCGGGGTAGAGGCTGAGTTCACTGACAAGCCCCACGCCACTGTGCGCGGGGCAGTTGACGATCATCAGTCAACAGAACAGCTGAGCGGTCGGACGCAACTGCGAGAGCGGCAGTTTCACCGGGATCGAGGTTCAGATTCACTGTGAGTTCAGTCGGATCAGCCTCGACGAGTTCGTACTCGAGATTGCTGAGTGCAGGTGGAACTGTACCTGCCTTGAGTTCCTCGTACACGGTCTGAGGGATGAGCAATCCATCGACTGCTGACAGCACGTCAACCGCACCGATTTCGTCGAGATGAATGAGTGGGCCTGTATCAGCGACCGCGACGATCACGCACTCAGACCCCACTGAACATCGTCTTCAACTACCTGGAGTTCGCGCTCTGCACGCTTGACGCGATCTCGCCCAACGAGGTCAATTGCCGTTTCCCGATCGATTTCGTCGTTGACATACCGCGAGAGAACCAGATCGATCCAGAGATCTTCGACACCGCGTTCCAGAGCCTGTTCAAGGATCTCCGACTCGGCGACATCTCGTGCTTCTGCGATCTCTTGGACACGTTCGGTGAGATCGGTGGCCATGTCTACACAATCGGCTCGGGATGACTTAAACGTCTATGGAGAGCCTGGGATGATGGGGGAGCGAGTGAGAAGGCTCACTTCCTCCAAGAGCGCCGTTGCTGACTCGATTCGTTCTCTGTCTGCGTCAGTCAGTTGATCGCCCTCGAGATGGTTGAGTTGACTGAGTGCACGATGCAGTCTGTATCCTGGTGTGTTTCGTGGGTCCATTGAATGCGCCTCAGCCGATCGCGGCGCAGACAAACATGACACGATAGCACGGGCGACCGTTCTGTTAACCAACAGCCACGCTGCACCATCGCCGTCTGTTGGTTAAGACATGACGCGGAGCAAGTCATTCTGGGCTCGGTCCATAGCGCGGCGTCCCGCAGACCTGGCACTCCCAGATTGCGTGGCCGGTCCAGGTTTCGTCGGGAACCGATTCATGACCGCTGAATCGATGATCGGTTGTGCGTCCGCACTGGTGGCACTCGAGGCGTTGTTTGGTCGGAATGCAACTGTCCTGATGCTCAGGTTCACGCTCGTCAGCTGTCTGCTGGAGAGCAATTGCGGGGACTAACCACGCATCATCGCCGGCGTTGTCGAGCAACGTCGCAAGCCGCTGCTCGTCGCGAATGCCAGTTCCACCTTCGTCGTAGAGATACGTTGTGGGTTCGTGGTCACTATCCACCGCTGATTGGTCAGTCCACGCTGTTCGATCATGGGCCGCTGCGAAAAGCTGCTCACCGTCAGTGGATGAGATCCGTACTGCATCGGGTAGTACAGGCCACCGATCGGTCAATTGGGCTGCAGGCTCGTCCTCGAGATCGTAGATGATCGTGCAGTCGTCGACAGCCTGTTCGGTCGCATTCGAGGCAAGGAGCGTCGCAGCAGCCGCGCCTTTCGCGACGGCGCCGTAGAACGTCGACGACTCAACAAGCATGTGGACGACGCCGAGGAGTGTCCACTCTGTTGCTGGTGCGTCTGTTTCAGAAGAGGAGTCCTCGAGATGATTGGTGAGACAGAACAGACATTTGGTCTGATCAGCTGTGATCGGTGCGCCACAGGATCGGCACTCGGTATCCGCTTCCGTTGGAGTGTCTGGATATCCAGCCGTCGCCGTCGCAACTCGCTGTCGATTAGGCTCACCCTCAGTACACTCGCTGAGTGTCTCATCTGGGATATGCGACGCTTCGCCGGTCGGACGAAGCTCCTCAAAGTCAGAATCTCGGTCAGTCATTGGCTGAGTAGTGGATCGTGTTGTCTCACGTCTCGATGTAGGTTCCAGTTCGGTAGAGAAGATCTGGAGATGAGATCACTGAGACGCTATTGCTGGCGGAGTCCTGCTTCTCGAGCTTCACGGTTGCTGGCACAATGGAGACACGCTGGCAGATCACCATCAACGGCGAAAACCCGGAAATAGTTCTCGGTGACATGAGAGCCACAGCCATCACATTCTGGCATTATCCAAATCTATATTATTACTCCAGTAAATATCTTGTTCCAATGCTTGTGTAGTTTTTCTCAATGGCATTCTATCTAAGTGGGATTGACTCTTTTCTGGGCCTGGTATTGTTGCGGTTCGAGAAGGAGTCCACAGTCTTCACAACGAGTTTCGACTGCGTTGGTGGTCATCCGTCCGTTGCAGTTGGGACACGGACTGGCGCTCGAGTTGGGCTGGACGTCTTCGTCGAATGTTGTCTCGTAAACCTCTCTGAAAGCCATGGTGTTCACGAGGGGCAATGAGCAACTCCGACTGCCCCTCACCTCACTCGTGGGGCAGAGAAATCTATCGCGAAGTAGACCGTAGCATGGTTTCTTTATTCAGGACTCCTTGCGGAACTCGCGGTAGACGCGCTCCGAAAGCGGTGACCGGACTAAATCAGTTCAGGGCGACTCATATGTGACGGTGCCATTCGAGTAATGGGTTGGTCGTTCCTCATATAACGCGACACAGCCCGCCTCCGGACCGCTGCTTGAGTAACCACAGGTGTGGAACTCACCGTCAACGTACCGTTCCGTCCGCATCGCGTCCGCAGCGTCAGGATAGGGTGCGTCGTACTCGACACGATAGACGATCTTGCCTGGGCACTCATTAGACTCGATCGTCGTATTGTGCGTTTCCAGATCCACCCGATACGCGGCGACCGTCGCATCCGGAGGAGACGTTCGACGAATCTGTGCGGACACCTCGGTATCCTTCGAGGTGTTATTGATCGTACTGACCCAGCTCCCATCAGAACTCGACATTGCCCGGGATCGCACATCGTCGTGACAACCCGCGTCAAGAACTTCGACTGATTCGATCTCAGGATCGGGCGGTGACTCCTCCAAAGCCGGTACTCCACCGGCGAAGAGTGCGCCGATGCCGATGCCCACGGCGAGCGCGCCCACCAAGAGCAAGCGAGTATCGATAGTCTCGAACCAGCGAAAGCGCCCCATTCCCGTGAGTTTACTCCCGTCAGAGGCAGGCGTGTCTTCGTTTGGGCCGAGTTCGTTCATCGTGCATCCATTCAACAAATAAAACAGAAGAACTAGCCATATGTTTTGTGGAATAACGACGTGATCGAATTCCAGCACCTGTTGGGACTTCACAGTCAATATCCGCCACGAGAGCGCTCGACGAACAAGGAGTGTGTGCCGCTGCCCCCTGGAGAAAATTAATATCACTAACAAATAATGTCTGGTGTGATTTACACACGTAGCTACCGGTCAGTACAGGTGACACAGTTTCCATTGTATCAGTGAACGAAGCCAGCAGTCTGATTGCGAACATTGTATCCGAGAATTGTTTGGTTATTGTGTCGAATTCATCGTTTTTGACAAGAGATGCTGGACGGCTGTCCCCTTTGTTGAATACACTTGATGTAGACGATAGCGTATGGAAGACGAACCTAAAACACACATCGACAATCCGGAACAACTCTGCGAGACAATAGCTGAAATTGTAGATGTGCTTGAAGAGAGCGAGACGATTGGAGAAGAGCAAGCATCTAAATTACGATCCAAGATCTACCGCTCGATAGACACTACTAAAGAATAGGTCGAATAAATTGCTCACTTCAATACTGACACGTACAGCCAGACATCTGTCCTCCATATAGGGTACCGCTCAGTTCGCATCTGTAGTTACCGAATTGCTCGACTCAGTTTCAGGCATACTTCTGAATGAAGAAGTCGTGGGACGGATTCATGCGGTGGCGAAAGCCCGGCAGCGCAACGGCCCCCGGCCGTGAGCAGCCCGGACCGTGGAGGTGGTGGGAGGTGGCGGTGACTGCGTACACCAGCAAAAAAGGGGTTGCTTCGGCTATTCCCACCAGCGGCCGCGCTCCGGGAAGTGGATCATCGACCACCCGGTCACGGCCAGTGAGACACGGCCCTCGTGCCAGTTCCGGGCAGCCTTGTGAATGCGCACCTGTTCGCCTTCCTCGATCCACGGCGCGTCTGATGACTTCCAGATCGTCACGCGTGTCTGTCCACTGTCGTCTGCGATGAGCCCGACCTGTGCGATGCTTGGATGGGAGGGATCCCACAGGGTTTCGACACGCCCTTCGATGCTCACCTCCTTCCGAGAGACCTCCTCGAGTTTTCCAATGGGGATGACGTGTCCGGGTGCCGTCTGCAGCTCCTCGAACACGTTGACGACCGCACTCGTCAGGTCTTGGCCACCGACGACGGCTTCACTCAATCGCCGGCTGATCGCTGCTCGAGACCAGCCATCCAACTGCTTTGCGAGTCGCATCGACTGCTTGTTCACGGCCGCCAGCTGCTCTCGAGAGAGTTCTGTACGGGGATCTGCCCGCTCTGGGTCTGCCATTGGGTCCACGCTTGCCGCCCGTTTCTGGAATTCCACACGCCGCGCTTTGCTCTGGTTCGCAGCGATCGTTCGCGTTCGTTTCTCACGACCTTCTTGTGTTCCTATCTCGGCCTGGGCACTGATTCGCTCGAGTTCATCCTCTCGTGCTCGAATGCGCTCTTCCTGCTCGAGGGTCGCGCCGTGAATCCGGTCGTCGCTCGTATCGACGATCCCGTCTGGGTGGTTCGCATCCACCTTTGCTTGGACCTCTTGCTCGACTGTTGCCTCGAATTCCGGCGTCTCGTCGACGACCGGGAAACCGTCTTCATCGACCGCCTGCTCATCCGCCTGTTTGAGTGCCTGTTCATCGACCGTAACGACCTTGCTACTCGAGTTGTTACTAGACATTGGAGTCCTAATCTCCGAAGGCGCTCACGCGCCTGCCACCGCGATTCTGCAACATCGCGGTTTTCCGACGACACCGACCAACTAGATCCATCTGCGCGCTCGCGCTCGCGCCTTCGCGAGCGCCCATCTGGGCGCGAGCGAGAGCGCGCCTGAATGCGGTGTCCCAACCAGCACCGCGCGGCGTCCTGCCGAGCGAAGCGAGGCAGGACTCGAGGCGCGAACGGTGTGAGCGCCTCGGCGACCCGCCCGAAGCGAGCGGCCAGCTTTAAGCCGTTTCTCGTGTCCGGCCCGGACTGCGGGTCCGTGTCCAGCGCGACTGTCGTCGAGAACGCGCGCCGCGGTGTGGCGCGCGACAGCGCAGGCGGCACCAAGCGCTGGAACGCGAAAGCCCGCGAGGGGCGCAACCGAAAACGCGCTTAATGCTGGCGCCGAGACCAGATTCACTTTAGCCCGGAACGGTGAGCGACGCTAGGAGCGAACCGCAGCCCGGAATGGTCGGTCGCGAGCGACGCGGAGGGCGGCACGCGGCGAGCGGGGCGGGCCGAATACCAAGAGCGAGCAACCAACGCTATCGCCTCCCGATCAATCCACGTGGGTGGGATCAAAAGGGGCTGGCGCGCTCGAGGAACCCCGCCGACGAAAGCACCGGAACTTGTGAGGAGCGCAGCGAGGTCTTCGCGAGTGAAACGAGCGACGGGCAGCGAGACGCGTGCGTCTCGCCAGGCGCGGGACTCGAGCGTGCCAGGGGCTTTCACCCTATTATCGAAAGTGGTGATTGCAAGCCGCTCACCCAGATCTACTCCATCACAGATGTTTCAGTGACCCATCCGCACACCACAGTTGCGAACTCCCCTTGGTGAATAAACATCAAGAAAATTTATGTAGTCTGGTATCAATTTATTCAATAAATGGGTAGTGCAGTAGAATTTACATTAATAGCTACGATGGTTATCCAATTTTTGCTTGCTGGAATTGTATATGTAGATATGCGCCAATTCAATCTTGACGAATTTCAACGGTATGATCTAGCTATTCTTGTTCCTCTCGGTGGTTTCTTAGTTCTCCTATATTATACATTGAAAAGAGACAAGTTTTCGAAAAGTAAACAGGATTCATTTTCATATATTCGTATTACTAAATCGAAATTAACATCTATTAGAACGAAATTGTTTGCCCTTGCTTTCATGACTGGAGTTCCTTTTAAGATGGCTGGGTCTCAAACGCCCGGCTCAACATCTCAACTTGCCCTTCTCACGATCAGTGGGATCAGTACACTCTTTCTTTTTAGAGTGTTACGACAGTATCAATCTGAATAGTATTGTAACAGTAGACAGTAGCACGGTTTCTTTATTTAGAGGTGCCTCTGAAACTGGAGCGGTCGGTTCGATAACTACGTGTGCGTATTGACTGAAAGCTCTCTCCTCGATCAGGTCTGCGAGTGAGTCCGCTTCGAAACGATAAAATATACCAGTCCAGAGGGCGCTGCGAGTAGGCCAATAGTAAACCAGACTCCCTCATCGGACAAAATTGAGAATAGCGGACGAGACGGCTGCATTATTGCTATCCACATGAGACTGCCACTGACAAACATCAGTAGAAAAACACTGTGCCAAGAAAAGGCCGTTTCCGCAGATACTCGTTCACTCTATTGGTCATGTTTGTAGTTCTGCGTATGCCACCTACATAGTAATCGTTACGCCGTATTGATCGCTAACTCTTCGTGCTGTACTGAGCGTTTGACAATCCACGATTCTCCTCTTATCAGACGGAACTTTGAAACAGAACCAAGTGTCCACTACAGACTTTTCCTCGAGAGTCACCTTCATAACCGCCAGCGTCGACTCACTCCTCGCGATCAGACAACTTCTCCGACAACCGATCCAGTTTCTCCTGCGCAGACTCACGGCGGTCGCGAGTGGCGTCCGGTCGATACTCCATCGACGTGATTTCACCATCCTCAAGCATCACCGAAAGCACGCCACCGTCTGTTTGAGCGGGCTCTGGAAGTCGACCCACAGGGACATCGACTTGCTCGATCACCTGCTCATTCTCCTCGAGCAAGATGACAGCAATCTCACCGTCCTCAATTCGATCGACGACGCCAGTGTAAGTCCCATCCATCTTTCTCACCCCATAGCAGGAGCGACAGCTCCATCAATTCCACTGGCGACCAGCGGAGGTGATATCAGGGAATTCGTCTCGTCGTCGGAATCAGGTGTCTCTGCAAGGATATCCTCGGCGTTCGTCGAGAACGACTCTCTCGTCTCTACGTCGACCGACGTGCCGTCAGTGCGAACCACAATATCACCGTGGACTCCCGTCCAGTACGTTTCGATCTCTCGGTCGGCAAACCGTTCGAGGACCTCATCGCTTGGGTGCCCGTACTGTGAGTCGTAGGCACTCGAGATGATAGCCGTCTCCGGATCGATGACGTCTACGAAGGCGTCACTCGAGGAGGTCGATGACCCGTGATGGCCAGCCTTGTAGACATCGCTCTCGAGATCGTTTTCCCACTCGTCGACCAAGCGCTGCTCAACGCCAGTATCGACATCACCGGGTGCCAAATACTGGAAGTCACCAAACTCGAGCGCCAGTACCACACTGTTATCGTTAACATCACTCCCAGCGTCCCCAGCAGGCGGGTTCATCACCTGGGCAGAGACATCGCCCTCAAGCGCTAGCTCATCGTCGCTTTCGACGATGAGCAGCTCGACGTCGTACTCGTCGACGGTATCGAGGTAGTTCCCATAGGTCGCAGAATCCGATGGGACACCCGAATCGTATGCGGTTCCAATACCCTCACCAGTCGTCTCGAAGTGCTCGATCACAGCAGCGTGACCACCGATGTGGTCGGCATCAGCGTGTGTCGCGACGAGATGGTCGATCCGATCGATCCCCTGGGCCTCGAGATAGGCGATGACCTCACTGCCGTCCTCTCGCCAGTCGCCAGTATCGATCAGGATCGTCTCATTGGCTGGCGTGACGATGAGAGTCGAATCGCCTTGCCCGACGTCGATGTGGTGAATCTCGAGTTCTCCCTCGACAGTGCTCCCGTTGAGTCCATTGCTCTCGTCACCAGTGCCGCCATCTACATCGCCATCTGACTCAGACCCATCGAGATCGATATCGCCGTAGGCGTGCTCGAGTACGACCTGGCCATTGGCGTCGACGAGCCGAACCACGTCGCCATCGCCTCGCCAGATATTCACGTTGTATCCCCAGTACAGTTCGTTGTCCGTTGGATCGCCTTCACCGGTCGTTATCTTCACCGTCTCCCCAGACTCCAGGACGAACTCACTTGGAAACGAAAACGGAGAGAGGCCGCCATCGACCTGCCCACCCTCTCGGTCTCGGAGTTCAAACCCGGACAAATCAACGGGCTCATCAGCGGTATTCTCGAGGACTATGTACTCCTCGCCGGGCGACACCTCCTTGACGTTCATGTCAACAACCTCGAGAGCATTCCCAACGGTCTGAGAGTCGTCAATCGCATTCTCGGGGTCCCCGGTGTCGCTCGCACATCCCGCAAGAACGACGAGGAGCGCCACGGAAACCACGAGGATCGCTCGGTTCATATACGGATCATCTCAAGAGACGCGTTTGAGTGTTCCGTCCAGTGGGAGAGCTTGTCGACACCACAGATCAACAACCGCTAGGATTGGCTACTAATCGGTCACGAGCGACTCTAGATACGGTACACTCTACGCATGATCGTTGCCACCGGTGGCGGTTGCTATCGCATCCGGAATCGTCGTAGCCAGTTCTTCGATCTCGCGGTATCGTAGCCGAGTTCGCTCGAGTTCGACAGCCCATTCGTTCGCCGAACCGTCGTTAATCGCGTTGAGGTGTCGGTCGAGGCGATGTTCCTGCTGGTCAAATCGCTCTACAAGTGTTGCGCACAGATGGCGAACGAGTGGATCGTCTCCGCCTGTACGGAGACGGTTGTCGAGCGCGGCGGAGGCACGATCTTTGGCGTCGCGAACGTCTGCACCCGTCGTGTCAAACTCAGGGCTGGAAGCGGTAGGCTGGTGAGTGGCTGGTATATCCTCGAACTCCGAGAGGATCAGTGCATAAGCATGGTGTTCCACTTTTTGACGCACTGCGAGTGCGAGCAACTCCTTCTCGTACGCATCGTCGGGTCTGCCGTCGATCCCGGCATACTGCTGGAACGAAATCTCGTATGCATTAGAAGGCAGGCATGTGACCAAATAATCGGTTGAACCGAGGTTCTCTGCGGCATACCCATTCCGTACTAAAACATCGTGAGAAGGCACTAAGGGCGATGATTCAGAAACAGATACCAATCAGCCGAAAATAAGGAACGCAGGACAGTGCTGCCGCTCAGTGGTCAGCGGACACCTGACCGCCCGACGACGTTAGTCCGGCGGGTCGAGACCGTAGTATTTCTTCGCCACCGTCAAGAACTGGTTCGCGTCTACACGCGGCGCGTACGTCGCATTCTCGCCTTCGATGGCGAGTTTCACCAATAAGTCCACAAGCCGCCAGACGTTGTACAGTACGCACGCGAATACGAAGTTGAAGAACCGATACGTGTGGCGCTTGCTCGTCGTGCGGACACGGAACGTCTTGATTTGCTTGTAGCCGTTCTCGATGCCCCAACGATGGCGGTAGCGACGAACCATCCGTTCGACCATGTGGATGCGCTCTACCTCGCTATCATCCTCTTTCAGCGTCACGCTGGGATGGTTGGTCTCGAACAGCGCGTACGCCTGTGAATCCTCCTCGCACCCCACGGTCGGCTCGTTCGCCTCCTCCTCTCGAAGTTCCTCCGTAAGGGCGCTGAATCCGTGCGAGGCATCCTCCTCATCCAGTTCGATACCGAGGTCAGCGAGGTTTTCAAGCATCTCCTCACGGATGTCTGACCCCTCCTCATTCTCGTCTTCCTCCTCGTCTTCGGCCTCAAAGCCGTCTTCAGCACTGGACAGGAGGTACATCCGTTTGCGAGTCGGGCCGCTTGAGACAGATTCTTCCTCGATGTGAATCGTCTTCCCAGAACGACAGAGCCGCGTACACGTCGCCTTCTCTGACTCGTACTTCCGTGCACCGTTCAGGTAGCAGACCTCGTGCTTGTCACAGGCGTCTTTCACGCCTTCGCTATCGAACTCTCTGTCCATCATCACGAGTTCGATGTCATCCACGAGGTCAAGTGCGTTCTCCAGCAGGCTGTCCACGATGTCGGCTCGCTTCATCCCGCGCTTGACTGGAATCGCGTCCAGCACGAGCGGAATGTCGTAGCCAACAATCTGGATGGTGGCCCACTGATAGTACACTTCGCCGTCTTTGTAGCCGAGAATCCAGTCCTCCGTAATGTTGTTGTCCCCGTCGCGCTCGATTTTGCCCGTCCACGGGTTGCCTTTCGTGATGTCGATGGCGGCCCAGAGTTTGCCGACAAGTTCGGCGTTGTGCCGAGCGTGGGCGATGAGCATCCGGGTGGTCTCGTGGAGCATCGAGCGCGTCTCCTCGACAGTGAGTTTCCCTATCTGGTAGCGGTGGTTCGACGCACTCGGGGTGCGGTCGCGCTGGGAGTCGATATAGAAGGAGTGATGGCCGCTCTGAGCGTACATGTTCTCGCGCATCCCCATGTAGGCGTGCTGTTCCCAGAACGCGTTCTCGTGGATTACGCTGTTGTCAGCCCGCTTCAGGTAGAATGTGTCCATAACGAACGGTTTGGCCTGTTGCCAGACCTCCTTGGTCTTCTCCGCGACGAGTCGCTGTTCGCTCCGCTTCGAGGAGATGTCTCGTTCCTCGGGCCGAAACACGGGGTCGGGGGCGGGAATGCCTTGTTCGCGGGCGAAGTCAAGGGCTTCCTCGGTGGCCGTCCGCACAAATTCGCGCTGTACGTCGGTGAACTCCTTGTTCCACATCTCCCAGAGCCGCGACTGACTCGGCGCTCCGCTCGTGTCGCGGTTGTGCGCGACGGGAAAGCCAAGGTCACGGCAGATGTTGGGGAATGAGTGGAGGAAGTAGCGGAGGAACCCTTCGCGGCAGTCCCACGCGAGCCGGAGCATATGAGCCTTCACCCACGCGTAAAACGACGTAGTATTCCGATGCCAGTCCGCACGGGCATCACCGTAGGTTTCGTCGCGGAAGAAGGCATTTCGTAGGACTTCGACGAAATCGGGCTTCTCGTTGTACTGGGTGAGGAAGTGGATACTCCCGTTGTAGGTCTCGCCGCTGACGGTGAACGTGAAGTACCTGTCGTGGTCGAACGGTGATTCAGTAGGTTGAGCAACCGACACTACTGGGTAGCACGAGAAACGGATTATATATAATCTTGGAAATTTTAGAGGTGGAAGGCTCCTGTGAGTGTGCCTATTGCTGAACTAGAGAATTGTCGGGGTATCCTGCCCGTCGCCGCGCATCTTGCCGCTCGCTCTCTGTCAGGCGGTACTGTTCCAACTCTTCTTCGAGCGGGCCGAGTGCCCTACGACGTTCTTGATGTGCTTCGAGGAAGTTCGCAATATTCTCTGCCGCCATCTCTTTGAGTTCACCACTCAGGAGCGACCCTTGTTGATACTCGCGTGCAAGCCGTTCCACCTGCTCATCACTTTCTTCAAAGAAGTAGTACAAGAACTGATACGAGACATCTACCTCGGGATTCCCTCCCTGTTCTCGATGTTCTTTGAGACTAGTCTGTCCACCAGAGTAAGCGTGAGTACGGATTTTGTCGAAGACCGTCTCTCGGTCATCTGAAAGGAGGATGCTCGGTGCGTCGTCGGACGAACTCATCTTCCCCGGCCCTTCGAGGCTCGGGAGGAACTTTGAGAGCAAGGCACCGGGCTTGGCCACGTCATACCGTTGCTTGGCCGCGATGTCACGGCAGACTCGAACGTGGGGGTCTTGGTCAACCGCAATCGGGACGAGCGTCGGATGGCGACCCTCCACAAGTTGTGGTAAGAGGAGGTGTGTGGCTTGGACAGCAGGGTAGAACGAGAGACCGATATTCTCGGGTTCTCCATATGTTGCGTCCACGGTCGATTGCGTCACTTCCTTGGCAAACGCAGTTGCTAAAGGATACACCACGTCAGCGTCAGCCGTGTCTACGATGATTCGGGTTCGCTCGGGGTCGAACCCAACCGCGAGAAGGTCAAGGAGGTTCTCGCGGGTGTAGTCGCTAATCTCACCCAGCGATTTGTCTTTAAGGAAGTACTTCTCGTCGTCTGAGAAGGGGATGTAGACGAGAGTTCCTGTCTGGTCTTGCAGATACTTAGCGAAGTAGAACGGGAAGATGTGACCGATGTGCATCGGCCCTGAAGGGCCTCGTCCCGTCACGATAGAGTGTGGTTTACCTTCGTTGGCGGCATCAAGGAATGGGTCTACATCTCGCTCTGCATAGAACACGTCACGGCGCACGAGCGGATGGCCGGGGTCAGGAAACTTCGCCTTCTGTTCGGCAGTGAGGGCATCAGCCCCGAACTTGTCGAGGAGTCGGTCGTAGTCGATGTTACCTTCGACGGCGTATGGCGTTACGGTGAAGTCGTCTTCTGCTGGCATATGTGCTTGATGGTTGTAGTCACTTTGGAGGCGATGCGATTGAGAAAGCGAGTGAGCATCGCGGTTGAATCCGCCGGGTTAAGCCCGTCAGATTCTAGGCCACGATACTGTCCACTTCCCGAGACGCGTGCCAACGCCAGCAATTGGCGTGGGAAGTGGACACCATACTAACAGCAACGAGATTGCTCCCCTTATACATTCTGTTCCTTATTCATCTTGCAATCAACAAAGCAATCCAACCGATTATTCTTGACGTGCCTGTCTTCTGTATGCATAGGAGTCCATCTCGTCCTCGTCCGCACCGTCCTCGATATCAAAATCGACCCGTTCGGTAACCGTGTCCGTTCGCTCGTTGAGCCGTTCGTACGCGTTGTCGAGTTCCTGTTCAAGTGAGTTCGCAGTCGTGTTCTCTCGTGCGGTTTCTTCGAGTGAGTCGCGCAACCGGACAGCATCAGCGAGACGTGCGCGTGCACTGGCTGCCTGGCCGGCCGAATACTGTGGTTCGACGATGTCGGTGTTCCCTTCACCGTGCACGTGGTGCTCGCCCGTCCGGATGGAGCCGCGGACGTTGTCCAGCCATTCGTCCAGTTCCCCATACGCGATAACGGCCCACGAGAGATCGGGTGCAACGTACAGTAGATCCTCAATGACGGACTCGTACTCATCGCGCAATGCCCCGAGAGTAGCGACGATGTCGTCTCGCTCACGGTTGCCGCGCTGGAGATCCGCCAGAGCGACTGCCTGCTCTGCGCCACCCAATGCACTTCGGAGATCACCGAGAACGTCGAGCCGTTCCGCCGCCGAGAGCTCCCCAAACGATCCGCGTTGTTCTTCGATATCCTCGAGTGTTGCTTTCGCCCTTTCGAACTGTTTTCTAGAGTTCGCTATAATTTCCCGGTCGTCGGCCTCGATCTCCTCGTCTGGCCACCGCTCTCGAGCGGCGTCCACGCGCTCGGTAAGTTCGTCGAGGGCATCAGTGAGATGACCTTCTGTTGGACGGAGATATGTGGGGGATGGAACGGTGGGATAGTCAATCTCTTGTGCGTCGTGCAACGCGTCGCGGTCGGACCACCGTCGCAGACGGCGGCGCTGAGAATATCCTCCGAGTCCAACTACGGCCATTCCACCTCCGAACCAAACAAGAACGTTCCGCCGATTCATTATAAAATACAGCAGGTTGGTGGATGATAATTGCTAGGAATGCGAGTAGTTACGAGGTTCGAGAGATCAAAACAAGGATCCAGATCGTTTCCGATCTCAATTAGTCGATGTACTGTAATACCCACTCACGGCGGTCCTCGATTGCTTGCTCTCCCTCGTCTGTAATCGCGTAGTAGTTTGTGCGCCTATCGAGCTGTCCTTTTTCCACAAGGTCCTTATTCACAACCGTATCGAGATTCGGGTACAGCCGACCATGATTGATCTCTGAACTGTAGTACTGCTCGATCTCGTCTTTGACATCCTGTCCAGATGGCTGGTCAGCACCCGCGATCACGTACAGCAGGTCGCGTTGGAATCCTGTGAGGTCGTCCATGGCCCAGCCATTCAGGCGAGATGATATTTGTTATTCCACACGTACGTAGATGTAAGCGAATCCAACTAGTCAGTTCTTTATATCACTAACTGACTCTCTTTCCATTCACGATACCCTGAAATTGTGGTCGTGATGGAACGACACTCGAGGGATTCGGCTCAGTATGCACGATCAACCGTTGTAACCGTCTTACTCCGAACTCGAGAGTAGGTCACCAACGTACTGGTCTTCCCACTCACGCCGGGCCTTGAGTTCGCGTTGCCCACGCGCTGTAATCGTGTAGGAGTTCGTTCGTTTGTCGACCTCGCCTTTCTCGACGAGTCCTTTGTCGACGACGTCATCGAGATTGGGATACAGTCGTCCGTGGTGGATCTCGTTCTCGTAGTACTCCTCGAGTTCGTCTTTGATCGCGAGACCATGTGGCTCGTCCTGGCCGGCGATCACGTACAAGATGTCACGCTGGAATTTAGTGAGATCGTACATATTCCCATTTCGACTTATAGGTTGAAAAACCACTCGACAAAAGTTACACAAACATATCTGGTATGTGGCTTTTGCTAAATCGAAATTCAGCTAGTTGCGGGTCTCGAACGACACCGTACACACAGATCTCTGGGAGAAAAACCGCTCACTCGTCTTCGAGTGCTGCGTAAATCTCCGCGTGGCGGCGTCCGTCAAGCTTCCCCATCTCGAGGGCGATTTCGTGGCGTTCCTCATCACTCTCGGCCGACTGATATCGCTCGTATAGTCGGCGGGCTTCTTCGTCGACCGTCGCCGAGGAATCGGTGCTGGACGCCATCTCTATATTGAACATACTCGTTGTGTCCCTTTATCAGTTGCGACGAGCACACGCTCGGAAGTAAATTACTGCGGTATCGGTGTCGACAGCGGCTTCATCGGTCGCAAAGCGGTGCAATAAGGCACGAACTTCGTCGCCGTATTCGAATGTGTATCCATTCAGCATGTAGAAGACGACGACCGTTCGGAGTGCAGTTCGCTTGTTCCCGTCGACGAACGGATGATCTGCAACAAGCAGCCTCATTAGGTGGATTGCTTTCTCATGGATCGTCTGTGGGACCTCCCCGAAAAATCCCTCCGAAACGTACTGCAACGCAGATGCAACTGCATCTTCTGATCGAACCCCTGATTCCGTGTTGTCGCTTTCCTCGACAATCTGCTCGTGAAGGTCAAGGACTAAGTCAACAGAGGGATACGCGACATCGTCAGTCACAGTCTTGGTTTTCTCATGCCACCGGATAACTATTTCCGATAAGCTATCGGTTATCTGCCTATGTATCGATTCGCTCGAAACAAACGCCTATGAAATATCGCTAGCCTTGGCGATTCATCGATTTGATACCGAAGCGTAGCGGCGGTCACGGGCTTTCACGAGACTCGTCTCAGTCGCCTTGCTGCGCGTTCAGCTCCTCAAGGAACCAGCCAGCCGTCGTCCCAATACGAATGCCGTCGATATTGCGCATCTCGAGGTCAGTCGTGGCGGTACGGAACGGATAATGTTCGACGAGGACGCGACGGATAACCGTACGAACGGGTTCTGTCCCGTATCTGTCCACGGCGGTCGCCATCGCCGCGTCGAAATGCGCGTCCTGGTGATCCTCTCGAGGGTTCTGTGCACGCTCGAACACGAGTTCAACTACCTCGTCGACCGATGCGTGATCGGGGTTTCCGGTTCGTTCACGAACGTCGTACAGGGCGTCGCCATCGGACATCGCTATTCACCTGTGGTGTCTCTGTCTGTCTCCGTGGTCGTTGGCTCAAGCCGACGCTGCCGGCGGACCTCGGCAAGAACATCTTTGAGCGTTGCCAAACTGTCGATGGTCGAGAGTTCGTCGGTGATCTCGTTGAGGAGCACGGCTCGCTTGACAACATGGGCCTCTCCCTCGGTTATCTCGATCGAGTCAATGGATACCGACCGTTCTTCATTCCATCCACACGCCCAGCAATTTCGGGTAACGGTGATTTGCTCGTTTTCGTCGGCAGCAAGCAGTGCGTCCGCCACTGATGCTGAGAGCGGCTGGTTCGGCCCTACTTCTATCGTGACGGGGCCGCCACACGCAGGACACTCCATACCGATACCGAGTACCGCTGTCGTTTTCAAAATATAGGCTCTGGCTTTATGAGAATCCTGTTTAAGCCCCTAATCGGTGAACGAATGCGCTGGGGTTGAAGGGGACCGTCTTTCAACAGGTATCCCGCTTATCTCTCACTCCCAAAACGCTTCGATTCGATCGTCTAAGTCGCCGAGTACGTCCGAGAGTATATCTCGCCAGTCTTCCTCATACTCCACATCATCCCCTGGTGTCGCTGCATCTGGCGGTGGATGAAAATGTGAGCGAGTATTGTGATCGTTTGGATGGCGGTCCCACCGACACTCCCAGTGGTCTCCAGTGGCGTATTGTTCAGAGTAGTGGATATTGAAATCGTCTGTCTCGTACCAGCGAACCTGAAGATACGCACGCTCGATAGCAGTTGGAAAGTACCCCATGTCGTATTCTGCGACGACTGAACTTGGTGCGTACTCCGGCTGAAAGACGGTCTCTGCAAAGCGATTACTTCGTTCAAGATGCTGCCCAATTTGTTCGAGAATGTCGGTATCGATGCCACCGACCTCTGGGACAGTATCGTCGTCAGCTGGCCGGCGTTCAGGCATCGACTTTGGCACCGCCACTCGAGGAATGGCCGTTCTGACGCGCTGTATCTAAGAGCTCTGCACGTTGTTTGAGCGTTTTCCACTCACTCAGTGCTTCCCACACTTCTTCGACCGACGCTTCCTCGGTGCGATCCATGAGGGACACGTCTTCCGGGCTATCGGCATCGAACTGGGCACGATACTCCTCGATTCGTTTCATCGTCTCTTTGAGCTCTTTGACGATCTCTGCCTCAGAATATTCGTCTCGGATTTGCTCAACTCTGCGCCACTGGAGATACGATTCGTTGCGTTCGTATCTCACAGGTCGTCCCGAGATCTCACGCGTCATTCCCATCGAGGTGAACCATTCAAGGTAGTCCCTTGCAGTCTCAGTATCGCAGTCTGCTTGCTCTGCAATTCTGGACACTTTTGTTGGAGTCCGTAACTGTAAAATAACACTGAGCAATCGTTCTCGTGTTGGACCTCCTTTCAAGACCTCTTCAGGAGAGTCCCATTCGGTAAAATCAGGTGGACTCTCAGTTGAATCACGAATGTCGTCGGGAGTATCAGTCAAGTCCATCAGTGTTCACCTACATCCAACTAACGATATGATCGGCCATATATCTACCGCACGCTGAATTATTTCTGCTTCGTTCAGCGAGTTACGTCGCTCTCTGTTCAGAACCATCGACGTATTTTCTTGCTCAACAGGAATCTCCAGCATGTTCTCACATTCGCATCCAGTACTTACGCAGTCTTCACGATGTGCTCCTCGAGATCACGCGTCCAGTAGGTGGCTGGCCCACCCGGACTACACCGCGCACACAGCTGTAGCGTGCCCTCAAGACGGCCGAGTTCAACTCGGAACCGCGTGAGGGCTGCAAGCGCGTCGACGACGAGCCCACAGCCATCGCAGGTGCAGTGATCGCGCTCGTCAGGGGCCGGCTCCGCCTGGATAGCGCAGTCGACACAGATGGGGTGAGAGACTCGCTCGTCTTTTCCCCAGGTATGTGCCTCTCCGGCCTCGGTGCCGGGCAGGGCGTCGCAGAAGGCACAGCCAGCGAGCGTCTGCTGCATCACTCGCCCCCCACCTCGTCGGCATTACGGGCCGCCGTCCAGCCTTGATGGAAGACAGCAAGCTGAGTGCTCGAGTCAAAGGCGGTCCCACTTGGCTCGTGGACGAACACCCGCTTGCCAGGGACCGGCGTCACCACACTGTTATCGATGAGCTCCGTAACGAGCTTTCGGGCGGCTGTGTCGCCAATATCTGCTGTCAGGACGCGAGTTGCATCCTGATCACGGGCAACGAGTCTGGCTTCGAACCGGCTGTAATCGTCTGTAGTGTTGTCAATCGGGTTTGGATCAGTCATTGGAAATTCCATGACGGCTCACTGTTGAGCGCGCCTCGTGCCTCATGGCGCCAAAAATTCACTGCTGGAAGTACGGTCAGAGGGACCGTATCAGAAGGAGAATACAGAGATCAAGCAACCGTTCAATTAGGAGTAACCGGGTTCACTCTGGAATCGTCTCCTCGAGTTTTGGAGGAAGTCGCTGAAGACAGGTTTCCAGAAAGCTTAGCGGCGCTTCTGCTTCTAGATGCCCCGGTTCGTGAGTTAATTCCTCATCAGTTTCGATCTGGAAATGGGTTGTCCCAAGTTCTTCATGATCATCGTCTTTGTGCCACCCCAAGCTGACTGCGTCATCAGCCCACTGAACACGCTGAACATCAATGTCGGCACGTGGCCGCCATGTGACCTCGAAGGTGGCCTGTTGCCGTGGGAATTCTTCGCCTAAGAATATCTCAGCCTCGATGTCAGCAACGACAGATCGTGGACGGAGTCGAGATGGTCGATACCGAACATCGGAAAACCCCGGTTCTTTTTCCAGTCGTTCTTTGAGGCGACGGAGTCCTTCGCGCCGAGTGAATCCTCGGCCACCAGCAAGAAAGAGTACCATCTTCCCTAACCCTCTTGGGGAAGCGTGTCTGAACCACGATTTGCGAGACGCGGGTCTGCATCGAGTCGCGTTAGCGAACTCTGAAGGCTGATCGCAAGCTGAAGTGCTTCACGCACCTGAATGTTGTATTCCCATTCTTCGATCACTTCGAGGCGCTCGCGTCGATCGTCAGCCGACAGATCCTCACGTCCAATGCTCTGTCGAAGTTTTTCGAGAGATTCAACATTGTACGTTGACTTCCACGAGTCGATTTCCTCACCAATCGCACGCAGTTCATTAGTGAGTTCGTCTACTGACTGCTCTTCAGCAAGGGACCGAACTTCACGGAGGAATTGCGTAATCTCATCGGGCTTGTAGCATGTGCCGTCAGCTGTTTCAATGGCCTCGAGCTCTCCTTGATCAGCCATTCGATCAAGATATTTAACAGCCGTATCTCTCGAGACATCCGCCTCTTCGGCGATCCAGCCAGCATTTCGTGGTGTCGTTCGCGTTAAGGCGACATGCCTGACACGGTCTGCACTATCCATCTCTTCTGGCCACACCTGTGATCGGTCGCTCATTACTCGCTTTATGATCCCTGTGAACTAATAGTTTAGTGTCGGTCAGAATTATTTTGTACCCTGATGCTGGGAGCGCGGTCGAGTGGAAAGTACTAGGTGATGCGTACTGGAATCAGTAATCGATATTCAACAGCGCGCTCGCGTACTGACGACTGCTGATTACTTTTCGCCGGGCCGTCGGTCCGTTCGAAGTTGCCACGTCGGCTTCACCCTGAACGTATCTGGTTCCTCAACAGGATAGGAATGACTCTGATTCGTCGCCAGTGACGCGGGCCGTGCGAGGCGATTGATCAGTTCATCACGGACGTCCTGCCGAGAAATCGTCTGCTCTTGCCAGCCGAGCCGTTCGTCATAATGGCGCTTCTCGAATCTCTCGCCAACCGTATCGGCAGCGATGTACTGCGTCAGTTTAACTCCCCAAATGTTCGATGATCGATACTCGGCACCGACATCTGCATGCGTGAGTTCGACGAGAACACACTCGACGAATGAGATGAGTGACTCTCGATTTCGGTCGTTCGGAACGCGTAACTCGAGGCCAGACCAGGGTGTCTCGAAGGGCTGTCGGTGAGTTGGTGTTCGATCAATACCACAGTCTCGTGGGTGCTGTCGCTCAGTAGTCATTCGCTACCTCGGGGCAGTTCGACCGCCCCGCACCTATCTCGAGGATGACAAACACGCCATCACAGTCGCGACGGTACCGGTAGCTCGTTGCTCCGTTTCTTTATTCTGAACGACTCAAATCGCAGTCAGTACAGGGGAAGGAAGTAACGATACGGATTGTACAAACCGATTCCGTACAAAGAACTACTGACGGAACACAACAAATGAAATGAATCCAGAGGGTAAACCTGACTGTTTTACGTGGAGAAAACAAAATCAGCTACTCAGCGTCCCCTATATGCTGAATACGCAATAATGGTCATTTGGTCTTCTCCTCTCGGAAGGTGTGAGTACTTGTATCTTTGATAACACGGAATTGCGTTGATCCACATTGACAGCCAGTACTCCCAATCGGTTGGATTGTTCCGTCACTCCATTTTCGAGCTGCATAGACGGACCCGCAGATGAGACATTCAGCAATTGTTCGCTCAATCTCCCCGTCGGGCATAGTGTATCTACTGTGAACGGCCAGCAACGTGAGCGTGACTTCATACTATACAAAACCCTTTTTGAGAGCCTATCGGTCCGTCTGTTCAATATCGGGAAGCGTACTTCCGAGAATGTGCTTGATTCCGCGCCGGAGACGAGACGCGACGGCCTGCTGGGAGATGCCGAGTTCGTTGCCGATCTCTTCCATCGTCACTTCGCGCGGGGATTCGAAGTACCCGCGCTGGTAGGCGAGTACCAGTGCCTCTTGCTGGGTATCGGTGAGTGCCTCCTCAGTGGCCGTCTCGACTGGCGTGAGTGCATGGATCTCTGTGAGCGTGATCGGGATCTCCCGGTCTCGACAACGTTGCTGAAAGGTCGCGAGATCGCTTCGAGCGTCGCTACGTACCTCGAATGTCCATTGCTGGTTCGTGCCACTCGCTTTGATGAGTGGGATATCGGTCTCTACTAGTGTACTGAGCACACCGGAATACTCGAGCGCCCACTCGACACGTAACAGGTATTCGTCTGCGACCGAATCGACGAGGCGAATGTCGGCCACGCCGGGATGGCCGGTAAACGCGTCCTCAATATCGTCGGCCACAGTTCCTCGCACCCAGAAGTACGGTATTACAATGTCCTGTGCCGGGATTATCCGTTCCAGTTCGACGGTCACGTCCGGTAACTGTTTGAAGACCGTTCCCAAAGGGAACTGATCGGACGGAACTGTAAAGGTGGCTTCAGTAGCCATCAGACGAATTGTCACGTTCTAGCGGTAAATAGCCACCATAGAGGACTGGAACTGGGATCGAATTACTTCGAGAAGCCACGTTTGATGGCGCTTGTACCGAAGACAGCCGAATAAGGTACCAAATACCGTATCTGCTCTTAGTCAATCTCATACTCTGGTCGCTTCTCATCAAACAGTGGGCCTTTCGTTACGAGGTGTTCGTCTCTCTCCCACCTCACCAACCCCTGTTCTTCTAATTCTTCGAGGGAGATATGGCGCAGCTGGAGACAAAGCTTCGCCACATCTTCATTGGCAGAGAGTGGATCATTACGAAGCGCATCTTTTGAGGTATGTTCGATCATTAGTCACCAACGTAGCGTCCCGAACACGGATTTATCCCCGAGGTATTCACAGAAGCCTGTTGTTTTGATTAACTGAGAGACAGTCTGTGATACACTCAATACGCATACCTACTTATCGGCCAATTCACCATAGACGTGGTGTAGTTAACACCGTGGGAAGACTTCTATGATCTCTTCATCAACGTTATAAATCCTATATTCAGTTCACGACTTAACTGATCGGCTGTGAAGAAACGAATACTCTAACCGCATCATGAAGTGTTAATTACATTATATTGCCTATGTATGGCTATTAGATACCGAACTACTTCCGCATGTGTGTGGATTCGTATGAGGTGATCTTCGAGAGTTCGATCAAGAGCTAGCGTTTCACCGCAAATTGGACATTCAACTGGAGGCTGATAGGGCATTTCAATAATTTTGTTCTTTAGTGGGTAAAATTGTTACAGCCTGCATTGGCTTGCGTTTAGTACAGGCAAGGGCGTTAGAGGGTCGCCGTATAGCCGCAGCTAGAGCAGGTGAGACGGTCATCGATGACAGCAACCCACCCTTCATCGCAGTGCATGCATGGCTGTATCTCTCTGCCTTGAGTCAGACCCTGTGGTGTAACGTGCGTGCGCAACTCTTCGAGCAGTACCTCCTGTCTTTCGACCTGCTGTTTGAGTTTGCGGATTTGAACGCGGTCTGAAGGCATAGAACACACCAATGACAAGCAACTACTTGAAGGCCTACATCCAAGGGATAGATTATCAGTATGTATGATAATCGAGGTTGCTATATTGTTATTTTCCGCTAGAACTATCTTTTCGGATGTATACTTCAATAGAACTACTGTTCCTTACGAAGACTTGCTTACCGAGTCAAGTGCCTTGCTCTGAATCGAAGAAATGATCCTCCTGACGATTGTTACTTGGAGCTATCGCCGAATAATCGTCCCCACAGAGAGGCTGTTTCTGAAGCGGTGTCACAGTCGGACGTCGTCTCGGCTATTTCTTCTCGAGTCTGCTCGATCTCTCGGTTACGCTCTGCAAGTTCGGTTTTGAGATCCTCAATCGTTGCCTCGAGGCGATCGATACGCTCATTTTTCTGTTCGAGCGTGGTCTCTAATTCGTCGACACGGTCGGTCAACAGTCGATTCTTCTCAACCAGATACGCACGATTCGGAGTCCGATCCGATTTGTCACGGGTGGCAGCGGTCGACGACTCGCTCGTTCTGGGAACAGATTCGGTTGCCGTCTCTCGAGTATCGGGATCGTAGAACTCGGAGATACTCGCAATCGCTCGTTCGATGGTCTTCTCGCCGTACGTAGAGCCGTCTGCGTAGTGGACTTCGTCCCACTTGTCTCGAAGCAGCCCCGATTGGCGGAAGAGCCGATCCATCTGCTGTTGATCCCCACCAGTCCAGAACGCCAGCAAACAACACAGCGCCATGTCTGCTTCTGACTGACTCTCATAACCAGCAGTCGAACCACGCCACAACCGCTCGAACTTCTCGCCGTTCGATGCGTTCCGCGCTCGCTCGAGCAGCTCCTGGTCCTCGAGATCAACGTCAGTATGGGCTGCACTACCCGTTGTTTCCGTCTCGTCGCTAGTGCGACGGTCCCCAGATTCGTGCTCTGGATCCGGGTCAGAGTCTTGGACGTACTCACGATGGATCGCGACCAGCGCATCCTGCCGACGTGCAACGCGAGGTGGCGTGTCCTCGAGGCGGTCGCCAGTCACGGTGAAAAACCGAGCGGTGTCGTACAGTTCGATACTGCCACGGCGGTTCCGTCTATCTGGGAGCTCTCCCTTGATGAGCACATGAAACCCAGTGCCCGATGGAGAGATCTCAGTATAGGAATCGAGTCGCTCGATGATGTCCAGTGCTGTGTCGTCAACGTCGCCGCTTTCGGGATTCCGACAGTCATCCAGATCCACGCCGACGATGGGATCGTCATCGGTAAAGACGAAGCCGATGCCATCGGCGTTCCCTGTGTCAGCGTACTCGAGCGCTGTCTCGAACAACGCCCATGTTTTGGGATCCGTCGATGACGCGAACGCACCACTCCCTGGCGTCACTGGTATCTTCGTCGGCTTCCCATCTCGAGGTTCTTCTTTCCAGCAGACCCACTGGTCGCGCTCACGTAGTTCCTCGGGGAGTACCGAGACAGCGTTCTCAGACATCATCGATCGACCTCGTAATATGCGTCCAGTTGGACATCGTGCATCCACTATCACGATGCTGACAAACACACCGAAAACCAGTGGGCTGTTCGCTACCCTGTCCAACGGGGGATACCCCTTCTATACTAGTTGGTTTTGACCCTCGATTTGCCATGAACATCGCTTCTGTCCTGCGGTTTTGCCCTGAACATTTTTCAGATTCTTGACCTGAACAATTAATTTGACCTGAACAAACAGTGGTGTAAACCGGAGATTGGCGTTTAAATGGCCTGATGAGCGGAGATCGGAATACTAGTGCTAGTGCAGAGATATCCGGTGTTTTATTCTCTTGAAATACAGACATAGTTATGATATAAATCTCATTCAAGGAGCTTTGATCCATCGCTGGTCAGGTCGATTCCAGTGTAGACTGTTACCAGATTATCGCCGTCTCTGATACGGTCATCTTCATACTCAACGACGTTCGCAAGCTTCCGACCGAACCAGCTCGCATTTGTCCCATCAATGTCCTGCTGATCAGTCCATCTCGAGTACGCCTGAAACAATTCCTCCTTCGGTATCTGCACACCATCTGCTTCTCTGATGTACATCGCTGCGAACGCCTCGATGCCATCACTCTCTGGTTCGATCTGTACAGATTGCTCTTCTGAGGTGCATGATTCTGCCGGCTGAGACGGCTCCACAGCCTTGGAGTGTTCAGCAGAAGAAGCATCTGGCCATAGCTCCTCGTTATCTGGCGATTCAGACAGCTCGTACGTGTCGCCCTGCTGGAAGAGCAGGG
>NZ_JBHUDI010000006.1:116898-243515 GCF_042678045.1 Haloarchaeobius amylolyticus | reverse complement strand
GCGGTAAGATTTGTTTCCTCGCGGAGGTCGTCGTAAAGCGCGTCTCGTGCGGTGGTATTGGCCGTGACGCACTCAGTGTAGGAGTTGTCGGACCAACAGAACTCAGCGGCACGATTGGCGCAGTGAAGGAACTGCCGGGCGGTTTCGTGGAGGTCGTTGCGCCGCTCGTCGGGAACGACGAGTTTGACGGGCGCGGTACGTCGGACCTCCATATTTCAGATGTAATGCTGACGGTTCTTAAGTATTCGGGAGGCGGGCGGTCACAGTATACCGGTTTTGTCGTCCCCTGGCGGTTTCCTCTCCGGCCTACTCGCTCACTCTGTTCACTCCTTGAGGCCGGAGGCTCCACCTCGAAAATGCTGAAACACGGATAGCTGGAGCACTGACAATCGCGCTCGCAACCGGCGGTAACCAAATGTTGATTGCTCGCTCGAGCGAACCCGGTCCCATGACCTCGCCGTTCGAGCGCCGGATAGCCGCCTGCCAGGATCAGCTCGCGGAGGAAGGGGCCGACCTGACGGTCTGCTTTCCAAGCCCGAACCTGACCTATCTGACCGGCTTTTCGGAATCGCCGTCCGAACGCCACCTGTTGTTGTTCGTCCCGCGAGCCGGTGAGCCTGCACTCGTCGCACCGGCGATGTACGAAGCCCAACTCGCCACGCTGCCGATCGCAGATCTCCAACTGCGCTGCTGGACCGACGACGACGACCCGCTCGAGGATGTCGCGGACGTGCTGGCGGCCTACTCGCTTGGGGACGGCGACGAGGCGACCGTCCTCGTCGACGATCGAATGTGGGCGACGTTTACCCAGGACCTCCGGGACCTGCTGTCGGACGCCGCGTTCGGACTCGCGAGTACCGCCCTCGAGCCGCTGCGGATCCGCAAGGACGACGTCGAACTCGCGGCGCTGCGCCGAGCCGGCGCGCTCGCAGATCGCGTTGCTCTCGAGATCCGCCGCCGTGGGGAAGAACTCGTCGGCATGACGGAATCGGAACTGGCAGCCGAGATCGACCGGTTGCTCGTCGCCGAAGGCGGCGAGGAACCCGCCTTCGAGACGATCGTCGCTGCCGGTCCGAACGGGGCCCGCCCACACCACCACAGCGGCTCGCGCCGGATCGAAGCTGGCGGCCCCATCGTGCTGGATTTCGGTGCGTTCGTCTCAGCCGACCTCGAGGCTGGCACGGGTCGCTATCCGGGTGACCAGACGCGCACGATCGTCATCGGCGACCCGCCGGCCGAGTACGAGCGTGTCCACGAAACCGTCAGGGAGGCCCAGCAGGCTGCGATCGACGCCGTCGAACCAGGTGTCACCGCAGGTACGATCGATCGCGCCGCCAGATCGGTCATCGAATCGGCCGGCTATGGCGACGCCTTCGTTCACCGCACTGGCCACGGCGTCGGCCTCGAGGTCCACGAACCACCGTATATTACCGCGGGCAACGACCGTGAACTCGAGCCCGGCATGGTCTTCAGTGTCGAGCCGGGGATCTACCTCGAGGGCAAGTTTGGCGTCCGGATCGAGGATCTCGTAGTGGTCACCGAGGACGGTGCCGAGCGACTGAACGACACGCCGCGTGGCTGGGAGACCGAGCTGTGACTCGGGAGGGATGGTCCATGCGATCGGCGCAGCCATGACACCGGGTTTCCGGTGAAATCAGGCGAGAGACCGATGGAAGCGCCACTATACGGTAACATGGTGTGAGGCGTATCCGCGCGAAGACTGAAAGCGAGACGACCGCAGGACTCAGGAGTCGTCGGTCTCGACGAGTACCTTCCGGACGACCTCGGGGTCCTCGAGCAACTGGTGTTCGGTATAGCTGCCCTCGGCGCTGCCGCCGCTCCGGCGGGCCTGCTCTAAGATATCGAGGAAGGCGTGTTCCTTGAGCAGGTCTCGAACCCGCCGCAGGGAGAGTGGATCGGATCGTTCTTGGCGGCAGATCTCCTCGTAGACATCGTAGATCTTCGTCGTCCGGAACCCGTCCTCCTCGGGCGTGTTGAGCGAGAGAACCGCAAGCGCCTGCAGGACGTACCGCGAGTGAGGCGTCGAGCCGCGGATGAGTTCTCGAAACCGATCCGTTTCGGCCCGCTCGCGGGCCTGAACGACGAACTCTTCGCGGACGGTCTCGTTGCCCTTCGACTGGGCGATCTCGCCGGCGTATCGGAGAATGTCGATCGCCTTGCGGGCGTCGCCGTGTTCGCGGGCCGCAAGCGCCGCAGCGCGGGGGATCACGGAGGGCTCGAGGACGCCGTCTTTGAACGCGTCGCTGCGGGCCTGCATGATCGACCGGAGCTGGTTCGCGTCGTAGGGGGGAAAGACGAACTCGCGTTCACAGAGACTGGACTTGACCCGCTCGTCGAGCCGATCCTTGTACTTGATCTTGTTACTGATCCCGATGACGCCGATCTTGCACGACTCGAGCTTGCCGGCCTCGCCCGCGCGAGAGAGTTGCATAAGAATGTCGTCGTCATCGAGCTTGTCGACCTCGTCCAAGATAACGAGGACCACGTCATACTGGGTATCCAACACCGTCCAGAGGCGCTTGTAGTACGTCGAGGTACTGAGGCCCTTGTCGGGGATTCTGATATCGGTGACCGCTGGCTCATTGAGCGTGTGGGCGATCGTCTGGACGGCCTGGGTTTCCGTATTGTCCTGGGCGCAGTCGACGTAGGCAAACGCCGACGTAACACCTTCTTCGCCCGCGACACGGACCAGTCGCTCCGAGATGTACTTCGCACAGAGGGACTTGCCGGTTCCAGTCTTGCCGTAGATCAGGAGGTTACTCGGGCTCTGGCCGAAAATCGCGGGGTTAACCGCGTTCGCGAGTTCCGAAATCTCGTCGTCGCGGCCGACGATTCGACCCTCTTCGGGTAAGTGGTTGATCTCGAGGAGTTCTTTGTTCTCGAAGATCGGGTCGTCGCGGGTGAACAGGTCGTCGCCGGAACTCGACATAGACGGACACCGTGTTTCCGGTGAAATAGCTGTTCCGTTTGGCGGCTGCGGCCGACCCCGGAGAGCACTCGGCAGTATCCGTCCTCGAGAGACGGATATACAGCCGATCGGGGCGTTCGACGACGGGTGCCGTGTCCGTGTCGGTGGCTGCGAACGATCGGTCGATGGTCGAAGACACACACACCGAGTTTCCGGTGAAACGGTGAGAACGGGGATATCGGTGCAGTCGAAACGGGGGTTGAACCAGTTCCGTTTCACCGGAAACCCGGTGTACGTGGTGAGATAAACTGCGGGGTTTCGTGGCCGGAAACGTGGCCACACCTCGATCGTCGCTTGGAGGAGATACTGAGATCAACCCTCGAGGTCACGAGAGCACGCCAATCAGAAACGGTGGATTCGGATGCGATGATCTCTAAGAGAGATCTATAAAAGCTTCTAATTCACTTAATGGACTGTACTCATCTTTGTAACTTATAGATATCTATTCTAGATCGAGTTCCCATCATTCGTGAATTCTCGTCAGCCGATTGTGACGCGTATCGTGCCTTCGTTCCATTGTTCCAGTTCGATGGGTCGTGTCGATGGCTCGGTTGGACTTCTAGTGAGTGTTCGTCCGATGTTTGGATGCATATGTGCCTGTTTCACCGGAAACCTGGTGTGTGTATGACGTTGCTGCTGGAAGCTACCGACGACAGTTCGTGACGTTTCACCGGAAACCCGGTGTGTGTGTGTCAGCACAGCCGTGGCGAATCGTGCGTGATAATCAGTGTGATTCACCGGAAACCCGGTGTGTCTGTTCGTCGGGATGCTCGAGATACCACTTTTCGTTTATCCGATCCCATCAGTACTCGAGTGGGACACACACGATTACGGACCTCGTGTTCACTCCTGGACGGAATCAGCCTTCGAACACGACTCCTATTCACCGGAAACCCGGTGTGTGCCACCCAGGGACAGACACTACCGTGTTTCAGCCGGTAGCGCCATCGGCAATCGCGCGAGAACCGGTTTCGACTGACGACGATTTCACCGGAAACTCGGTGTGTGAGCACCCGACACGATATCTTGGCACTCGTCACAGCGAGGGAGAGCCGCTTAGTAGTAGTAGAGCTCGAGTTCGTGGCCACAGTTCCGACACTGGGTCTCTTTCCCGAGGAGTCGGTTCGAATCGTTCTCTGCATGGATCCCGGGACCGGGTGGGATGGACGTGGCGATCGTCGCATCACACTCCGGACAGCCGATATCCATATCCGCATTCCCGGTTCGAGACATACCGTAGACGTACTCGTTGATCCCCGTTAGTTATCACAGTCGTACCGTACCGACAGGAATTCGTTTCGCTCCGTTCGATCACCGTACGGTCCGATTTACAAGCGGTATAGGAGAATGCCCCGGGGCTTGACCCCGAGGCGGTTCACACGGTGTAGGTTACGTCCTCGAAGTCGAAAAACGCCGTCTCGTAGCCGTCGTGCCGTGAGACCTGCGGCGGTGAGTCGACCGAAACTGTCACGCGGTCGCCGGACGTGAGGTCGTCGACGGCGACGCCGTAGTGGTGACCGATCTCGTCATCGAGCGCCTCTGTAAGTTGCCCGTCGTAGACGATCTCCCCGTCCCGTTCGACGGTCGCGGACAGGGACGTAAACGGGAGAACGATCCCGTTGTACGGCGTTCTGGGACTGACCGCCAGATACGAGCTACTGTCGGCGAGCCGGTCGGCGTCGGAGACGAGCGCGGCGAACGTCGCGTCGTCGCTGCGCTGGGCCTCGAGTGACTCTCCAGGTAACTCCTCGATCGGTGTGGCCTGTCCCATCGGGATGCTCTCGCCGTCACCACCGCCGTGTTCCATTTCCATGAGCGACAACGCCTCTCGGTTCCCCCGCTGTGATTCGGGGATCGTCTCGAACGACAGGTCGTGGATGTTCGATCGGACGTACTCGAAGTCGATCTCGAGTGTCCCCATCGATTCCAGTCGCTCCGCGAACGTGCCGGTCCGCTCGAGGCTGACCGGACCGACCTGAATTCGGGCCGTGTACGGTCCCTCGCCCGGCAGCTGGACGTTATCTCCGTAGTGAAAGCCCATCCGCTGGGAAATCATCGGCCACAGCGAGGAGGTACCGATATCGACGAGGTCGCCGTCCTGGCGGAGCTCGAGGCGCGCGTCCACCGGAAGGACGGTGTGTGTCTCACGGTCCCAGACGGTGACCATGAGGTGGAGACTGTCGTCGGCGGTGATCTCGACGAGTTCTTTCCCTTCGTCGGTTGCTTCGACGGTCCAGAACCGGTGGGGGAAGGTATACGAGAGCATGGCGGCGTAGTCGCCGTCGGTCGTCATCCCGTACATCCCCATCTCGTCGCGTGAGGAGGGGAGATAGACGGCGTTGGGCCGGTTCTCGACGAGCGGCGGGTTGGCAAAGGCGGACTCTTCTTCGAACCCGAGTTGCTCGAGACAACCGGCGAGACCAACGGTCCCGGCGGCTCCAGCTGCGGCAGTGCCACGGAGAAACGCCCGGCGGTTCATTACCCGGTGGTTGGAAACCGTCGACAAAACGCCTGTTGGTTCATCGATCGAACGCGATCCCCTGACGTTGATCGAACTCGATCTCTGATCTCTTGTCGCTTCCGCGCTCGTCTGTGCCGGCGGTTCCTATCGCGGCTGTCAGGATCGCATCCAGTAAGCAGCTGCTATCACTCTTCCTTCGCGAGGTGAACCAATGAGCCTTTCATCGCCCGCTCCTAGGACGTGAGTATGGACCGGCGGACGTATCTCGGCACGGTCGGAATCGCAGGCCTTACCAGTGTTGCCGGCTGCCTCGATGGAGTGCTCGGTAGCGAGGAGAGCGGAAATCCCGATACCGTCCTCGAGCCGCCGGAGACGGACTTGAGCGACGCATCACATCCGAGCTACGGAGACGAGTTCCCGGCAGTCAGCGTCCCCGATCCCTTCTCCGGCGAGACGATCTCGACCGACCAGTTCGAGGGCGAACGGGCCATGCTGATGACGTTCGTCTACACGAACTGTCCGGACGGGATGTGTCCTGCGCTGACGTTGCGACTTCGACGTGCACAGGAGGTCGCCGCCGACGAGGGGTACGGTGATGAGGCCGCCTTCCTCGAGATGACGTTCGATCCGGAACGGGACACGGAAGACGCGATTCGGTCGTTCGCAGACCAACAGGGCGTCGACCTCGACGCCGAGAACTGGCATTTCCTGCGCCCGGAGAGCTACGACGAGGCCAAAGAGATCGTCGACGGGACGTACGGTCTCCCTCTCAAGAAATGTCACAGAGGAGATGAGTGTTACACCGACGAATACGAGGAACTTGAGTACATGTTCCCGCATTTCACCCACATCTTCCTCGTGAACAAGCAGGGGATCGTCGAACGGGTCTATTCGAACGGCGCGAGTATGGAGATTTCTCGACTGATCGACGATTTCGAAACGGTGGTGACGGCCTGAATGCGTAGACGAGACGTCCTCGCCGGACTCGGGAGCGTGGGCGTCATTGGCGGTGCAGGAGCCGTCGCGTTAGGCGGCTTGCCGTCGCTCGACGGTGAAACGGACGATGAGAAAGAGCCAGTCGAACCACGGACGGTCGAAACGATCGAGGCACCGGGCAGCGAGGCTGGCGAGGTCCGCCTACCGGCAGCCGACCAACCGACATTCATCGATTTCTTCGCGACGTGGTGTGATCCCTGTGAAGAGCAGATGCCCGCGCTCATCGAAGCCCACGACCAGCTCGGTGACGACGTACGGTTCGTTTCGGTCACGAACGAGGCGGTCGGTCGCTCGGTGACGAAAGCGGAAGTCGTCGACTGGTGGGAACGGAACGACGGAAACTGGACGCTCGGGATCGATCCGACCGCGGAACTGAGCGCACAGTACTCCATCGCCGGCATTCCGTACGCCGTCGCAATCGACGCCTCCGGACGGATTCAGTGGTCGGCGGGCGGACAGAAGTCTACCGATGAGTTCGTTTCGGGCATCGAACAGGCACTCGAGACAGGAGGCCAGTAAGAATGGTTGACGCAGCGTTAACCACCTCGATCGTGTTCGGGCTGTCGACCGGCATCGCAACGTTTTTTTCGCCATGTGCGTACCCGCTGTTGCCAGGCTACGTCGGCTTTTACGTAAGTCAGACCGACGGTGACCAGTCGTCGCTCTCCGGGGCGTTGAGCCGCGGGCTGTTTGCCGGGCTCGGCGTCCTCGTTACGTTCACGGCACTGCTCGGGGCAACGTTCTGGATCGGGCAGTCGATAATCTCGTCGATCAAATGGTTCGAAGCCGGGGCTGGCCTCGTGTTGCTCGTCCTCGGTGCGCTGATCGTCGCCGGCCGTGCACCATCGGTCTCCGTTCCCCTCCCGAAACGGCGCTCGAGCACGTTCGGCTTTGCGATCTTTGGCATGGGTTATGCGCTCGCATCGGCGGGCTGTGTCGCGCCGCTGTTCATCAGCGTCGTCACCCGTGCGCTTTCGGTATCGACAGCCGATGCGGCAGTCCTCCTCGGAACCTACGTCGGTAGCGTCATCTTGCTGATGGTCTCGCTGACCGTCGCGACCGGAATGGGACTCGTCGCCGGGGCTGGCCGGCTGACGGCCTACTCCGGACTGCTAAAACGGATCGCGGGCGTGGTGATGATCGTCGCCGGGATCGGGCAACTGTATCTCGCGCTCGTCGTCTTCGATTACTTCAATCTGTTCTGATCGCCCTCTCCGGCGGACGGCCCGAATCAGCACTGGATTTCACCGAGGCAACGGAGTGGCTGCGTCGGCCACTCGCCCGAACTGACTCGAGAGAGGTGCGACGAATTGGGACAACGCCTCCCGGCAGGCAACGGCAGGTCCGGGATGTATCCCGCAGTCGCTTGAACGGGCGACTATGTATCAGGATCTGCTCCTCGCGACGGACGGAAGCGACGCTGCTCGCCAGGCGACCGAGCAAGGGATCGAACTCGCGGCCCAGCTCGATGCGACCCTGCACGTACTGTCGGTCTCTGAGGAGGGGCCACAAGCGACGGACAAACAGGACCGGCTTCGAACCGAGCCGGAGGAGGAAGCCGCCACAGCCGCCGAAGAGGCCAAAGAAGCGGCGGCTCGAGAGGGGATCGACGCGACGACGGATCTCCGCCAGGGCGTCCCACAGGAACAGATCGTCGACTACGCGGAGACGAACCCGGTCGATATGGTGATCGTCGGAACGGCCGGCCGCTCCGGGCTCGATCACCTGCTCTCGGGGAGCGTCGCCGAAGAGATCGTCCGAAACGCCCCAGTCCCGGTCCTCACGGTTCGAGCCCACTCCTAGCGGTCGCCAGCGCGGTGGGTCGTCCTCCTAATCCGTCGCTACGACCGGGTACGAGACCGATACTTAACCTGCGAGGGAGCGACGCAGTCGCTATTGTGGCCGGGCAGCCCGCTCGCCATGCCGTTTGCCCCCCTGACCCGACGAAACAGGGCCGACAGCGAGCGCGAGCTATCGGCACGACTTACCCGGAGGTGGCCGTTACGTGAGCGAGCGAAGCGCGACCGCCGTCGGCGACACGCCCCGTGTGCTGGTCGTCGGCGATGACGCTGCTGCCGACGATGCGAGCGACGCACTCGTTGCACGATTCACGGACGCGTCGATCCTTCGAGAGCGGACGCTCGAGGGAGCCAGCGAGCGACTCGCCGAGCACGATGTCCACTGTCTGGTCTGTCCGTTCGACGCGGAGACGGCCGACCGGTCGGGCACGCCCCAATCGATGCTCGAGCGACTCGCCGCCCACTCTGACGAGCGACCGATCGTGGCTATCACCACCGACGAAGACGCTGACCGCGCGCTCGCAGCTGGCGCGAGTGACGTCGTGGCTCCCGACGAGTCGCCGACGGTGCTGACCGCACGCGTCAGAACTGCTGCCGAGCGAGAACAGTACCGGCTGGCCGCTGCGGTTTCCGGTCGACGCCAGCGGTCGATCCTCGAACACGCTGCTGCCGTCGTCTGGGTACTCGACGCCGACGGGGAGATCGACTACGCGACGCCGGCGGTCGAGTCGCAGCTGGGATATACGCCGGCCGAACTCGAGCGGACGCCGATCGATCGGCTCGTCCATCCCGACGATCGCGAGGAGCTCGCAGAGATGCTCGCGACCGTCGTCGACGCACCGGTCGGCGCGACCGAACGCACCACCTTGCGACTGGGTGACGTCGATGGGACGTGGCGCGTCTCCCGGCTAACTTGCACGAATCGGCTCGCCGATCCGACCGTCGAGGGAATCGTCGTGACCCGAACCGGAGTGGGTGCGACGGCCGACACGGCCGTCCCCGACGATCTTCGTGCGGGCGTTGAGCGGCTTGCCGACGCGTTTTTGATCCTCGGCCCGCGAGACGAACTTCGATACGCCAACAATGCAGCGACTGCCCTGTTTCGACCTGACGGCCGCTCGAGCGACCCCACCGAGCTGACCGGCACCGTCGTCTGGGATCTCCTTCCGGACGACCTCACCGAGGTGCTGTTCGATCGCGTGCGCGCCACAGAGGCGACGGGCTCGGTCGAAACGGTCGACACGACTGCTCCGTCTCTCGAGGGCCGACTCGCCGTCCGCGTCCACCCTGGCGACGACGGCGTTTCGATCTACGCACGTACACAGCCCACTGACGCCGCGGCTGCGTCGGACCTGGAGCGACTCGAGCTCCTCGAGGCCGTCGTCGACGCGCTCGACGACGGGATCGCCGTCCTCGAAGGGACGACGATTCAGCTGGCGAACCCGGCGCTTCGAGAACTCGCCGACGCCGACGCGCTCGTTGGCCGCAACCTCGAGGTAGTGTTCGACGAGGATCTCGCAGCGGCCGTTCGAGACCGGGCTCGATCACCGGTCGTGCGATGGATGGAGCCAGTTTCCGGAACGCTCGCGACCGACGCAGCCCCGCCGGTCGACGTCTTCGTCGTGCCGCTGTCGGACCCCGATCGAACGCTCTGTGTCGTCCGTGACAGGCGCGACTCGCGCGCAGCCGTCCTGTCGACGATCCACGACACCGTGGCGACCATCCGCCGTGCAGAGACACCCTCGACCGTTCGAGACGCCACCACGGATGCCGTTCGTGAGTGTGCCGACGCCGACGTGGCCATCTGGTATCGTGTCGACGACGACCGGCTGCACCCGGCAGCGCTCGCGACGGCTGATCACGTCGTCGGTCGCGGTTCGATCGAGCCACCGCCGATCGACCTCGCCGGGACCCCGCTGGCAGCTGTCGTCAAGGACGACGAGACGACCGACCACCACGAGACTGCGTCGCCGACCGTCCACGAGCGTGCGGATCTCGACGCCGTTCTCGCTCGTACCGGACTCCGCGCCGAGCGGGTGCTCTCCGTCCCAGTCACGACGGGGGCCGTCGTCCTCGCGACCAGCACCAGCCCGCTGGCGTTCGAGGGGCTCGAGACGGACCCGATCGAGGCGGTGTCTGACGCCGCCGCGGTCGCTCTCGACTCGCTCGGGTGTGCCGAGGCTCTCCGTACGTGCCAGCACGATCGCTCGCACCTCGAAGCCGCTGCCGAGCAGACGGCGGTGGTGTGGAGCGCGGGAGAGTCGATTCTCGCAGCCGATCGGCGTGAGACGGTCGAACGGCAACTCTGCGAGGCGGTCGTTTCCTTGTCTTCCTTCGAGGCGGCCAACATCACACTCGCATGGGTCGGCCACGTCGACGACGGTCGCGAGACGGTCGTCCCGTCGACCTGGGTCGGCCGGGACGGCGCGTTCCTCGAGTCGACGGCAGTTCCGATGGGCGTGGACGCCGACGCGCCGACGGGAATTGCGGCAGCGACCGGCGAGGCGGTCGTCGTCGATGACCTCTCGAGCGAGCGGGGGACACACGATGACGACGGCCGATCGTGGCGACGGCAGCTTCTCGAACGAGGGGTTCGGTCCGTGCTCAGTATGCCGCTGATAGCTGACGGGATTCGCTATGGGACGCTGACCGCCTACGCGGCACAGCCGTCGGCGTTCGACGACCACACCCGACGTGCCTGCCAGCACCTCGCGTCGATCGCCGGCGCCGTGATCGGGGCGTTCGAGACGAAACGCGCGCTGCTCGCTGACCGGATCATCGAACTCGAGGTGGTCCTTCGGGACGACGCCGAGCCGCTATCTGCAATCGCCAGCCAGGTCGGGCGACGGCTCGACGTCCGAGCGATCGTGCCGCGGTCGTCCGGCGGGTCGACGGTGTTCTGTACGATCGGCGGAGCCGACGCTGACACCGTTCGCGATGCGATCGAATCGCTGTCGGCGGTCGATGCGGTGTCGATCGTCGAGCAGGGAGCTGACGGCCTCACGCTCGAGATCGGTGTCTCCGAACGCACTGTCGCAGAACCGATCGCGGACCACGGAGGCGTCCTCCAGTCGCTCACGCCGGTCGACGATCGGACCCGCCTCGAGATCGAACTCGGCGAACCGGTCGACGTCCGTTCGTTCGTCCAGCAGCTCGAGCGAACCTATCCGGGGACGGAACTCGTCGCTCGCCGGCAACGCGATCGCCCGCTTCGCTCACGCCGTCCGTTCGACGAGTTACACGAATACCTCTCCGAGCGCCAGCGCCGGACGCTCGAGGCGGCCTACTACGGTGGGTTCTTCGAGTGGCCGCGCGACCACACCGGGGAAGAGGTCGCCGAATCGCTCGGAATCTCCCAGCCGACGTTCAGTCGGCATCTTCGGCTGGCTCAGCGGACACTGTTCGCGTTGTTGTTCGACGAGCCGACAGCCGACTGAGGTGCCGCCCGGAGCTGCAACTGGACCGACTTCGCTGTCGACGATCCTACGGGAACTCCCCTTCTCGACAACTGGCGGTATGATCGTATTACTCCTGTCTCCACAGTTCGATAATACTGTATTTCCTCAGGCTGGCTGATCAGTCAGAACACGGACTAATGAATCAGTATTGAGTGAATCACCAGCTTCGATTCCGTATCTAGCGTCCACGATCATGTCCCCGGCACCTAATGAGCTATTCAATGAGCGTGTTCGCGGTAAGCGATTGTTACACTGGCCGTCTCCCCGGATGGCGGATGCACTCGTGAGCATCGATTTCGCCGACGCCACCGAGCGCCTCGAGACGACCGCCGACACGGCCGACGATCGGTCCCCGGTTCGATCGCAGGCCGACGGCGGGATCGTCGCGCAACTCCGACTCGACCACCCGAACTTGTTCTTGCGGCCGACGCTCCAGCACGCGACGGACGTGGCCGTCGAACCCGACTACTGGACGACCCTCGAGCCGGGGACGACGCTCGTGTTCGTCACCGTGTATGGAGATGCGTTCGATCGGTTCGAGACCGGCCTCGAGACGGATCCGACGGTCACCGACCCCGTACTCGTCGACCGGTATCCCGACAGACGGGTCTACCGAGTGACGCTCACCGACCGCGCGGTGACGTTTACCGCCACCACTGCTGCAGTCGGAGGCCGACTGCTCGAACTCTCGAGTTGCCGAAACGGCTGGCAGGTCCAGCTTCGGTTCGCCGATCGGGAGCAGCTCGTCGCCTTTAACGAGTACTGTCGGGACCGCGATATTTCCGTAACCGTCGATCACCTCCGCGTCTCCGATGACGGCGATGACACCGTCGTCGCGCTGACGGCGAAACAGGAGGAACTGCTCACGGTCGCACACGAAGAAGGCTATTTCGATGTCCCGCGTGGGATCTCCCAGGACGAACTCGCGGATCGACTCGACGTTTCGAAGTCGGCCGTCTCGCAGCGACTGCGGCGAGCGATCGGCGAACTCTGCGCGTCGTCACTTTCCAGCTAACGGACCTGTTGCTCCCCGTTGATCCGACGGCAGATCTCTGACTGAGAAGAACGAACAATGAGAGACAACAATCGATGTCGCTCGAGCGGAGCCAACTCGAGGAGTCCGCGTCGAAGTCGTCTTACTCGTCGGCGTCGTCGTCTTTCATCGAGCCGAGCTGGGAGACCAGTTCGTCCGTCGAGACGTCGGACTCGAAGGACATCTCGCCGTGATGATCGTTTTCGTGGACGTTGACGGCCTCTACGTCCTCATCGTTAGTCGTCTGCTCTTGCTGTTCGGACTCGTCGTAGCTTCCAAAACCCATACTTGTACCTCCCGGCCCACCACAAAAGGTGTGACGGTTCGTTCCGTCTGTCTATCCACAGCGGCGGTTCGAAGCGGGTCGATCAGGCCGACCACTCAATCGAGCGCCGGTCCGGATGTTCGACCGGTTTTGGGCGGGATACAGCCATCCGACACTGACTGTCGATCGTTCCGACTGCTATTGGGCGATCACTACCGATCGTTGGTGTCTCCGTACTCGAGCGCCGGGTCCGTGTTCGTTAGGCGTACTTTTGAGGCGGATCCGACAGTCCGTGCGTTTTCCGTGAGTGAGGTGCTCTCATTCGACAGTTCGTCGCCGGTGTCGGTTCGCGACGTCGTAGTCCGCTGTGAGCAGCAGTAAGCACAGCCGACAGCCAGTAGTCGAGTGCTTTCCTGCTACGCCGCTCAGTAGTCCGTCTATAGTAATGGGTTCGGGAGGTTTGAACTCCCCTCATGGTTGCATACCGTTTGTCTCGACCAAGTATCTCGACGTGGCCGTCGGCCACGAGGCGGTCACCGTCGGGTGCACAGCCCAGACAGGCCGCCGTCCCGTCCGCCAAATCGGTGCTTCTCTCCGGGCCGTCCGACCACTCCCAGCGGCCCAACAGGCGGTGATCGATCGATGTGTGGAATTATCGGTCGCGTCGGCGACGGGAACGCCATCGAGCCACTGTTGACGGGACTCGAAAACCTCGAGTATCGTGGCTACGATTCGGCGGGTGTCGCCGTTCAGAACGGCTCCGGCATCGATATCGAGAAACGCTCGGGGAAGGTCGAAGAGCTGAAAGAATCGATCGGCGAACCGCTGCAGGGAGAAGTCGGCATCGGACACACCCGCTGGAGTACCCACGGGCCGCCGACCGACGCCAACGCGCACCCCCATACTGACGAGAGCGCGGACGTTGCCGTCGTTCACAACGGGATCATCGAGAACTACGCCGAGCTCAAGGAGCGACTGGCCGCCAACGGCTACGAGTTCACGAGCGACACCGATACCGAGGTCATCCCGCATCTCATCCAGTACTACCTCGACGCGGGCTTCGACAGCGAGCGTGCGTTCCGCCAGGCGATCAGCGAACTCGAGGGCAGCTACGCCGTCACCGCCATGATGTCGGGCGAGCACGTTCTCTACGCGGCCCGGCAGGGCTCGCCGCTGGTCGTCGGCGTTGAAGACGGCGAGTACTTCCTCGCGAGCGACGTCCCCGCGTTCCTCGAGTACACCGACAGCGTGGTCTACCTCGAGGACGGCGACGTCGTCATCGTCGACGAGAACGGCGTCGAGTTCACCGACCTCGAGGGGAATCCAGTCACGCGCACGCCCGAGACGGTCGAGTGGGACCCCGAACAGGCCGGAAAGGGTGAGTACGACCACTTCATGCTCAAAGAGATCCACGAGCAGCCGACCTCGCTGGCCCAGGCGATCGAGGGCCGGATCGATACCCGGAACGACCGGATCGCGCTCTCGGATTTCGAACCGGGGACGTTCGACGACGTTGAGAGCGTCCAGTTCGTCGCCTGTGGGACGTCGTATCACGCCGCGCTCTATGGCTCGCTCGGACTGAACCAGGCCGGCGTCCGATCGACCGCGCTGCTGGCCAACGAGTACAGCGTCTCCGCGCCGCCGGTCGACGACGACACGCTCGTCATCGCGGTCACGCAAAGCGGCGAGACCGCCGACACATTGAACGCACTCCGACAGGCCACCGCCGAGGGCGCACGGACGCTCACGGTGACGAACGTCGTCGGCTCGACGGCTGCTCGCGAAGCTGACGATGCCCTCTTCATTCGCGCCGGGCCGGAGATCGGCGTCGCCGCGACGAAGACGTTCTCCTCACAGGCCGTCATGCTCACGCTGCTGTGTCAGCGTATCGCCGCCGACCGGCAGGGGGAGCCGCCGGCCGACCTCGAGTCGCTGTTGCCGGCCGTCGAGTCGATGCCGAGTGCGCTCGACGAGGTGCTCGACTCCTCCGACGCCGCGGCGATCGCCAGGCAGTACGACGACAGCCAGTCGTACTTCTTCATCGGCCGCGGGCTCGGGTTCCCCGTGGCGCTCGAGGGCGCGTTGAAGTTCAAGGAGATCACCTACGAGCACGCCGAGGGCTTTGCCTCCGGTGAGTTGAAACACGGGCCGCTGGCACTGGTCACGCCCGACACACCGGTGTTCGCGATCTTCACCGGCCAGGAAGACGAGAAGACCCTGAAAAACGCCGAGGAGGCCCAGACACGTGGCGCACCCGTCGTCGCGGTCTGTCCCGACGAGCACGCCGCCGTCGCGGTGGCCGACGAACATCTCGCCATTCCCGACACGAACGCCAAGCTGGCGGGACTGCTGGCGAACGTCCAACTCCAGCTCGTCTCCTATCACGCCGCCGACCTCCTCGATCGCCCGATCGACAAACCGCGAAACCTCGCGAAAAGCGTCACGGTCGAATAAGACGACAGCAGGCCGTGAATCGGCCACGCGGCCGATTCGGTCACTATTCTCGAGCACCACACTGTCGTGTCTTCTCGACTCCGATCTCAGTGCAACGGTAAGCGATTCGAGGCCGCAGAACGTGAGGCCACCCCCGTAGTTCTGAGCCCACACGGCATCGGTAGCGACAATTCGTACTCGACCGCTGTCGAACGTGGAGGGTCCGCGGCGATTGAGACGCGATGACGATGTCCCCGCTATCGTGAATATCGAACACACCCTCCAATTCAGGCAGAGGTTTGCTACTGCATAAACGACACACCAGATCACTCCGGGCCGCCGGCGCGATCATCTGTGGGCGGTTTTCCCATAATCACTACGAATTGAGTGGCCCGCACAGACGAGAGAGATCGACTCGGCTCGAAGGCAACGAAATGTGAACACAAACACAGTAATTTCGGCCCGAAATACGGTATTTCGAGAGGGTAATATTATATTTCTCAGGAGAGTGGCGCTGATACGTTCGATATCCGGAGTGTTTCGTTCGAGTGCTACTCGTCGCCAACTGACTGACCGAGCGGTGGTCACACTGATTATGCGGTCTATAGTAAATACCGTTCTGTGGCTATGGACTGTTGATGTCGACGGACCCATCCGCGAAGTGGACGCCAATGACGTCCGGCCAGCAAACGACTGCCCCCCGATGTGTCAACTGTGGCAATCAGGTGACTCGACAGTTCGCTCGTGTCTTCGGTGACAACCGGGACGTCGTTCACGCCTGTCCCGACTGCGCGACGTACCGTGAGATGAAGACGTCCGATTTCATTCCGAAAGACGCCCGATAACTGGTCGTGCCAGTGGTGTCTGTCTGCCAGCACTTGTCGATGACTCCCTTCACGCGGGCCACCCCGAACCGGTCAGTTAAGACCTCCTCGTGACGGTTTCGGTCACCAGTGTCTGTGCGTCCGCGAACAACGTTTCGGCGTCCGCTGCCGACCGCGCTTCCGCCGTCACGCGGATCAACGGCTGCGTACCACTCGCGCGAAGCAGGAACCACCCGTCTTCGGTCTCGACCCGGACGCCGTCGAGCGTCTCGATGTCGTCGTAACGGTCGTGCACCGCCTCGCTGACTTCGGCCATCACCCCCTCCTTGTCCGTTACCTCGATCGACGTTCGCCGGATGGGATAGCCCTCGATCTCGGCGACGAGTTCGGACAACGGCCCTCGATCCGCGACGAGTTCGACCAGCTTACACGCCGCGAGCGGGCCGTCGGGACACCGCGTTTCGTCGGGCCAGATCCACGCCCCACTCGGCTCGCCGCCAAAGACGACGTCCGGTTCGGTCGTCCGTTCGGCGACGTAGACGTCGCCGACCTGTGTTCGCGTTACCGACGCGCCGACGGTCTCGAGCGCGTCGTCGACGGCGAGGCTCGTGTCGACCGGTGCTGCGACGCGATCCCCGTCACCGGCTGCCTCGCGGGCGAACAGGGCGAGCAAGGCGTCTTTCGGGACGAAGGTACCTGTCTCGTCGACGGCGACCATCCGATCGGCGTCGCCGTCGTGGCCGATCCCTACGTCGGCGTCCGTCTCTGCGACCAGCGTCGACAGCGTCTCGAGAGTCTCCGCGTTCGGCTCGCTGGGCCGGCCGGGGAAGGAACCGTCTTCCTGACCGTTGAGCGTCCGGACGTGACAACCCAGTTCGGAGAGCACCGCCGCGGTAACGCCGCCGGCTCCGGTGCCGAGATCCACGACGACGCTGAGTGGCCGCTCGAGATCGACCGCCGCGGTGAGTGCGTCGGCGTGGATCGATCGAACGCCGTCGTGACCCGTGCGATCGCCGACGCCGTCCCAGGCGGCCAGCTCGTAGTCGTCCTCGCGAATCCGGCGTTCGATCGCGTCGCGTTGGTCGGGGCCAAACGCCTTCCCTGACGGGTTCCAGAGCTTGAGCCCGTTGTCAGTCGCCGGATTGTGCGACGCCGTCACCACGACCCCCGCGTCGGCCTCGAGCGGGTCGATCGCCCGCGCGACCGTCGGTGTCGCCTCGACGCCGACCGTGACGACATCCGATCCACACTCACACAGGCCCGCGCTGACCGCGTCGACGAGCATCGCACCGCTGTCCCGAACGTCACGACCGACGACGACCCGATCGTAGCCCTCCGAGGCAACCGCACGACCGACGGCGAGCGCTACGTCCGCCGTCACCTCATCGCCGACGCGACCGCGAATGCCACTGGTTCCGAACATATCGGCTCTGAGACGGGCGAGTGCCTTACTATGCACGGGTTACTTCCGAACCGAGCGGGATGGGATCGATTCGAGCATGGCGGATACCGCCGCTCTCAGACGCCTGTCAGCGCTGATCGCGAACGCCATGACGGTGTGGATCCCACGAGCGAAACCGTCTTCCGTTAGTTCCTCCCTGTGATTCTGAACTGTCAGTGCCGTATATAGGACTCACGCGGATACGCTCGAGTGTACGATGAATCCGGCACAGCGTCTCTCCCACTACCGGTCACCCACAGCCGATACGATCGCCATCCGAACGGCCCCTCCGCGTCGTCCAGCAACCGCTCCCAGTCTCCAGACAGGTCGATCCGTATGAGTGCGACCGAACCGAACACCGAGGGCGACGAGCGAGCAGAGCGTGACGAGGCGGGCGACGTGCTCGGCGATCTCCCGCCCAGCGCGAAACTGGTCTACAAGGTCCTCGAGTACGAGGCGCCGCTGACCCAGGAGGGGATCGCGGCCGAGTCGCGGCTCTGTCCACGGACCGTCCGCTACGCGCTGGGGAAACTCGAGGATCGGGGACTCGTGACCAGCCGTGCCTGTCTCGAGGACGCACGGCAATCGAAGTATCGAATCGACGCGTAAACTACCCCACCCTACTCCCTCGGCGCTCCGCGCCTCGGTCCTTGAGGCCGGAGGCTCCACCTCGAATTACGCTGAAATTCGTCCGGTACCGGGTGCGGCAATCGGCATCCGAACGACTTTGACGGCTTCGCTACCGGTGTTTCTGATACTGGTCGACCAGCAGGTCGACCCCGAACGCGCCCGACGTGATCTCGTAGTGGATCTCGAGCCGCGGGTTGAACTTCGCCTTGTACCGGTTGATGCTTGGAACGCCGGCACCGACGAGGTCGTACTCCTCGATTCCCGCGTGGAGGCCATCGCGCATGACGTGCCAGTCGAGCAGGTCGTTGATCGCGATGTCGACGTCGGCGTCCGGTTTGACGCCGCCCTGCCATCGATACCGCGTCCGATCCGACTCGACGACGAGAATCCCGCCGAGGAACTCGCCGTCGACGCGACAGACGTAGGGCCGGATCGCGCCCTCGGGAAGCTGTTCGTGGACGGATCGAGCGAAGTCGACGCTCAGTCGGAACGGCTGGCCTTGACTCTCGTAGCGCTGGCGGACCTTTTCGACGATGCGTTCAACGTCGTCCGTATCACCTTCCTCGATGGTGTAGCTGTCCTCGTCGGCGTTCCGGATGTTGCTTCGTGCGTCGCTGCTGAACCGATCGAGTAGGTCGTCTTCGGAGCCATCGAGGTCGACGACGTACGTGTGGCTTGGCTTGACGTCGTAGTCGTTCCAGACGAACGGACGGACGTCGTCGAGCTTGCCGGTGACGAACTTGCTATACAGCGGCGAGAGTTCGGTATCGATCCACTCGAGACAGCCGTCGATGAACCGTTTGATCCGGCGGTCGGCCTTGCGCTGTTTGAGCTTGTCGATGTTCAACAGGGCCGGGCCAAGATACGTCGTCCACGAGTGCGGTGCCGGGGAGAACGCGCCGGTCACCGGCCCCTTGGTGTATTCGAAGACGGGGAAGATCCCGACCGGCTCCTGGCCCTTGAATCCGGCGAGGAGAAACGGTTTCGTGTCGGTATCCGTTGCCTGCAACCGGAGCGCTTCCGCACGGAAAAAGGGGTTCGAGCCGTCCGAGCGTTCGACGTACCGGTTCCACTCTTCCGCGTCGGCGTGCGGGTTGAGGGTGCGGATTTCGACGGTCATAGATACCCCAGGTCGGAGAGTCGGTCTTCGACGGCCCCATCGTCGGTTGCCGTGATCGGCTCGGGATCGTACGCCGGATACGATCGTTCGGTGCTCCCCTCGATGACCGGCAGTGGATCGCCGTCCATTGCGACGTCGATCGGAACGTCGAACAGCGAGCAGATCGTCGGCGCGATATCGAAAATCGTCGCCCCGGTGAGCGGAGCGGACTCGTCGAAGGCCGATCCGGCGGCCGCGACGATCCCAGTCCGCTTGTGGTTCCACCGCTCCATCGGCTCGCCGAACTGGCCGTTCCCGAGGGACGCGGCGATCGCGTTGTCGAAGTCCGCCGGGACGGTCAGGATGTCGGGTGCTTTCTCGAGATATGGTCCCTCGAAATAGGTCTCTCTGGGTTCGACGGCGTCGAACATCGGGTCGCCGTCGGGCGTCCGAACCGCCGACAGTTCGTCGATGAGCTCCTTGCGGACGCGCTCGTAGTCGTCGGTCGGCACCTGGCCGTTCGGCTCGCGACCCTCGAGGTTGATCCGGACGCCGAGTTCGCTTTTCGAACGGACGTACGCCCGGGAGTTCGGGAAGTCGACCTGCTCGCTTGCCGCCCGGATCATGTCGTTTGGCACCCGCTTGCCGATCGGCTCTTTCAGTCCGACAGTGTCGAGCGCGTTCGCGACCCGCTGGGTCGTGACCCCGACTTTCGCGGCCAGGTTCATCGCCCGCTCGAGCGTGCTCGGTCCGTCGTCGCTGGCGTCCGACCCCTCGAGTAAGTCGTTCTCCCAGGATTTCGACCAGTCGGGCATCCCTTCGCCCCCGCTCTGGGCGCTCACGTACCCTTTCGATCGGAGGAACTCGTTGACCCGGAACTCGTCGCCGGTCACCTTCCCCATGCCGTGATCGCTGACGAGCAGGACGTTCTCGGGGTCGGTCCGCTCGATGGTCTCCTCGAGCTGGCGGTCGACCGCCCGATACACGGCCTCGATCGCCGCCTTGTCCCCTGGGCGCTCGTGAAACACCGAGTCAGTCTGCTGGAACTGGAGGAAGCCGAAATCCGGCGCGATCCGCCGACAGAGGTATCGAAAGGCCTTCCCTCGGAGTTCGATCGTCCGCTCGTAGCCCTCGATCGACCGGTCCGATGCCGGGCTGTTCTGGGGATAGATCCAGTAGTCGCCGCCACACGCCAGTTTGACGTCCTCGAGGATCCCCTCGGGGTGACAGTCCGGGTCCTCGGGGGCGGTCAGTCCCGGAATCAGGGCCCCGTCGAACGCTCGAGCGGGATGGGTCACGGGCATGTTGACGACGACGCTCGAGTACCCGTGCTCGCTCAACAGCTCCCAGACCGGTCGTTCCCGGACGTGAGTCGCGTTGACGACGTCCCAGTCGTAGCCGTCGAACGAGAGGAAATCGTAGACGCCGTGTTTGCCCGGATTCTTCCCGGTATACAGCGATGGCCACGCGCTTGCGGTCCAGGGCGGGATCTGGGATTCGAGGGGGCCGGCAGTTCCCATCTCGAACAGCCGCTGGATGGTCGGCACCTCGCCCGATTCGAACAGGGGCTCGAGTATCGGTCGACACCCGGCGTCGAGTCCCACGACGAGCAGACGAAGGTCTTCTTCGTCCGTCGAACTTGCCATGGGTGCGGTATGTGGTCGGTTTGGCTTTGTTATGCAATTGCTGGATGGCTGTAACCTCGTACTGGTCGGCTGTACGGTCGGAATAGCGCTCACCGCGGCGTGTCTCGCGGCGGCTGTAAGGATCGATTGTCGCCCGATTCCGGCGAGTATCGTCTACATCACTAAGGAGTCAGGTGATACCGTATTATGCTGATGCGCACCGCGACTGGTGTTCGTCGACACCGATTCGACAGATGATCAGCGCTACCCCCTCCGTGTTCGACGCGTCGCTCACACGGTCGGGGGATGCAGGAATCGACGCGTTCGTCGACCGACACGCCCCCGACGTCGACTACACGTACTACGGTGCTGGCAAGGTCGCGCTCCGTGACGGCCTCGATGGCCTCGCCGAGCCCGGCGAGAACGTTCTCGTCCCTGCCTACCTCTCGCCAGCCGTCGTCGAACCCTTTTGTGACCTCGGGCTCGAGCCCCGATTCTACGCCATCGAGGAAACGCTCGCGCCCGATTTCGCCGATCTCGAGGATCGAATCGACGACGATACCGTCGCCGTCATGTCGGTCAACTACTTCGGCTTTCCCCAGCCCGGCCTCGAGCGAATTGCGTCGCTGACCGACGAGTACGACTGTTATCACATCGACGACAATGCACACGGCCCGATCAGCGTCGCGGACGGGACGCTGCTCGGGACTCACGGCGATCTCGGGATCACGACGCTGCGGAAGCTCCTGCCGATCCCCGACGGGGCGGTGCTCTACCGTACCGCCGACGAGGTCAAAGCGGAGTACGCTCCGTCGCCGCTTGCCGGCAGCGCAGATCGGATCGCGGCCGCCGACTGTCGGTTCGTTACAACCTCGGCCGCCGAAACTGCCCTCGGCCCGCTTTATCAATCGATCGAGTCGATGCTCGACGACGGGGCCGACGACCCGTCGTCCGTGGACCCGAGTGCACGATACGAGGCCACCAAAGCTCCGATGTCGAAGCTCACAGCGATGGTCACTGACGCCGCCGATCCGGACGCGATCCGAACTGCCCGCCGAGAGAACTACCGGACGTGGCAGCAGGTGTTGGCCGACCGCGAGGACATTTCGATGTTCTACGAGCGGCTGCCGGAGGGTATCAGCCCGTACGAGTTCCCCGTCCGAGCGCGCGATCCGGACGCGTTTCTGGCGGCGCTTCACGACTGTGGCGTCGTAGGTGCACACACCTGGCCGATACTCCGCCAGTCCGTGTTCGAGGCCGACGGCTACGACACGGCGACCCGTCTCTCACAAGAGGTCGTCACGCTGCCGGTCCATCAGGGGATCGAGCCGGCAGCGATCGAAGCGGCCGCCGATCGGCTTCAGCGGTGAACGTCGTCGCTCAGCGCGTACCGCCGGTCTTCCGTCCGCTCGAGGACTCCTTCGGTCCGCAACTCCGAGAGCAGACCCTGGACCGCGACCCTCGAGCGCTCGACTTCTGCTGTGAGGGCCGCTGCCGCGAGCGCTCCGTGCTCGTCGAGGGCCCTCAGGACTTCGTGTGCCGTCTCGCGCGAACACTGCGAGCCCTCGCACGCGCGATCGACGCGATCGCCGACGGCCGTAGTCGCGAGTACCGTCTCGAGGTCGCGTCCGTCGGTAGGAGGACGCGCCGACTCGTCGCGTGCAGGTGTTGCTGCGTCGTCCTCCGTATCGGTGTCCGCAATCGATGCCGTGGCTGCGTCCCAGTCGACCGGCGTGTAGCCGAACTCGAGGTCGTCACCGCCGGCCTGCAGGATCGTCGATCCCTCGTCGGTTCCGGTCTCGTCTGCGGTCTCCTGTTCGGTGGCGGCCTCGCGTAATCGCTCGTTTTCGTCCTGCAGGCGGCGCAGTTCGTCTTCCAGGGTCTCGATCCGGTCGTCGCGTGCCTCGAGTTGCTCGCGGAGGTCGTCGCGTTCGGCCTCGAGATCGGCAATCTCCTCGTGGAGTCGGCGCAGGTCTTCGCTGCCGCCGGGGAGTTGTGACTGGACCGTCTCGGTGTTCTGCAGGGCATCGGCCATCTGTTTCGCCGCACTCGAGACGTCCCGCGCCGAGGACAGTTCGTCTTCCAAGGTCTCGATGCGCGTTTTTTTCTTCTCGAGTTCGGCCTCGAGTTCCTGGATTCGGTCCTGTTTGCGGTCCTTCCGTTCGGAGATCTCTTGCAGGTCGCCGACCAGTGCATCGGAGACGGACTTGAGTTCGGGACGCTCGAAGTCGTCGAGTCCCGGCGTCGCGCCAGCGTCGAAGGTCCGCTTGCGGCGAAACTGGATCTTCCGGACGTCGGTTTCGGTCCAGTCGGTCTGGACGAACGCCTGCCCGTCGTCGAGCTCTGAGACGAGTTCCGCGTACTCGGTGTCGATGATCCGACCCACGACTTTCGTGTCGTTGTCCCAGGTCAGCCGGTGCCAGACGAGCCAGTTGGCCTGCGTGATGAAGTCCTTCTTGACGTCGGCCGGCCGCTGGCTAATTCCCAAAATCCCGAGGCCGTGTTTGCGCCCGCGTTTGCTGATCTTGATTAGCAGATTTCCGGTCTCGCCGACGCCACCGCCCTCCGGGATGTACTCGTGGACCTCCTCGACGACCAGCAGGAACGGCTTCTTGAGTTTCTTCTCCTTGACGAACAGGTTGCGAGCGACCTCTCGGAGCAGTTCGTCGGCCACGTCCTCGTCGAGATAGCCCGAGACGTCGAGGATGACGGGGACGTTCTCCTCGAGTGCGATCGTGGCCATCTGTTCGGCGTGTTCCGGGCCGATCTGGATGTCACACTCCTCGTCGGCCCCGGCGTGGAGCATCTCGTACTCCTCTTTGAGCCCGTAGTACTCCCCGTCCGTGTCGACGATCAGGAGGGGATAGCCGGCCTCGAGCAGTTCCTCGGCGATGACCGACGCAGTGTTCGACTTTCCGGAGCCGCTCTTGCCGGTCGCGAACCCGCGCCCGGTGAGGACTTCGATGACGGGCAGTTTGAGATCGGCACCGTCTGCCGTTTCGCCGACGCGGATCTGTCGCTGCCTGGCTTCGTCGCTCACCGGTCGACCACCTCAGTGACGCGCGATCCGTTCATGATATCTGTACTGTCCGAACACGTGACCTTGAAGATTGGCCTCGGGCGGTATCCAGTCGGGCGTTCCTGATCAGTTGTATCGTCCAGCCAGCACGATCAGCAACAGAATCGTCCCAAGACCGGTAGCCGTAACAGTGAGCGCAAATGTCGGACTCGTAAGGGGGAGACTCGCCAGATAGGCCGTGATTTGGCTGATCACCCAGGCAGAAACGACAGCGGTGAGTGCAAGTGCTATGATGAGGAGCTCATAGTCAAACCACGTCTTGAGTCCTTCCAACGACGGCACAGTGTCTAATTATACACGGACTGATATGATCCTTCAGAAGCACTGTCATGTACACATCCAAGCGATACCCGCTTGACAGGGCTGCTCGAGCCAAGGCCCTCGTGCGATCGGGATACAGTGACGTTCAGTGGTTCGTATCAGTTTCAGTGTCTCGCTCGACGGTCTGCTCGCGGATCGTCATCCCCTTGCGCCCCAGATGCTGGAGCTGTTTTCGCGCGAAGTCCTCCTCGCGCGTGCCCCGCGTCGCCAGCACGTAGACGAGCGCGCCGCCGGCCGGTCGCATCGTCCGGCCCGCCCGCTGGGTTCCCTGTCGGCGCGAGCCGCCCAGCCCGGAGGCGACGATCGCCAGGTCGGCCGTCGGCAGGTCGATCCCCTCGTCGCCGACCCGCGAGATGATCAGCAGATCGCGCTCGTCCCGCCGGAACTCCTCGAGCAGCCGTCGACGCTCGTGATGGGGCGTTTCCCCGCTGAGGAAGGGGACCTCGAGCGCGTCGGAGAGTTCCCGGCCCTGCTCGAGATAGTCGACGAAGACGATGGCCTTCGCGTCGGGGTGGGCCGACAGCAGGTATCGCACCTCGTCGATCTTGCCGCGGTTTTTCGCGGCGATGCGGTACTTCTCGCGGCCCTCGGCCGAGCCGTAGGCGTTGGCCTGCTCGTCGTCGCCCCACGGCACGTAGCGGATCTCGAGTTCGGGTTCCGCGACGAAGCCGGCCTCGAACAAGGCCTCCCAGTCGGTGCCGATCGGTGGGCCGACGAGCGTGAAGATCTCGGTCTGGCGGTCGTCTTCGCGGATGGGGCTAGCGGAAAGCCCCAGGCGGTGCTTGGACTGTAAGTGCGTACTCCGCCGATAGACGTCCGAGGGGACGTGCTGGCACTCGTCGAAGATCACCAGCCCCCACTCGCGGTCGTCGAACAGCGAGCGGTGGCGGTCCATCCCCGCGATCTGGTAGGTCGCGATCGTCACCGGGCGGACCTCCTTGCGGCCGCCGTGGTACTGGCCGATCTGGTGGGCCTCGAGCGAAGTGTACTCGACGATCGCATCGGCCCACTGCTGGGCGAGATCACGACTCGGCACGAGAACGAGGGTTTCGCCCTCGACGTGGGCCATCGCCCCCATCGCGGCGACGGTCTTCCCGCTTCCCGGCGGGCCGACGAAGACACCCTCGCCGGCCTCGGCGAATCGATCGACCCAGGTCTGCTGGTAGTCGCGCAGTCGAACCCCCAGTTCGATCGGTAGCTCCTCGCCGGAGGCGAGTTCGCGGTGGTCCTGGACCGGATAGCCGGCTTCGTAGAGAATTCGCTTGATCGCGGCCTCCGATCCCTCACGGACCCAGTCTTCGGTTTCGGAGATCGGCGCGTGGACGTGTTCCTCGTCGAGTTTCTGCCGGGCGACGTTGCCCATGATTTCTGGTGTTTGGGCCTCGAGCACGGTGTACCCCTCCTCGTGGGTCACGAGCCGGAACTGGTGTGCCCGGTCCCACTGGCTTTCGACCCACTCCTCGAGCGATTCCGATCGCTGGCCCAGCGCCTGACGCATCGTCCGGGCTAAGTCGTCGAAGCGATCGTGGGGCGTGCTCCAGACGTCTTCCGGCCGGACGACGTAGCGATAGCCGTCCTCGCCGTTGGCATCCGCGAGGTGGGCGAACTGGGAGAGTTGCGCGCGCGTGAACTGGTCGGGCCGGTCGACGATGATCTCGCGGCGCTTCGGAAAGACGACGACGCGCTCGCGGTCGGTCAGGTCCTCGAGTTCGCTGGGATACCAGACGACGGGGTCTGTGGACACGGAGAGTCGCTCGAGGGCACCCGACTCGGCGAGCTTCTCGAGCCGGTCGCTGGCCGCTTCGTGAGGAATCTCGAGCGCACGAGAGACGGCTGCGGCGGTCAGCACCGGCCGACCGGCCTGTTGGCTGGCGTCGTGGAAGTCGGCGATGGTGAACGCATCGTCTTCAGCGTTCTCCTCGCCGGCGTCGGTCGGCGTCGCAGCACCCGACACGTCGGAGTCGCTTCGCTGTTCGTCGGAGGGCGTCGAAGAACGTTCGTCGGTCACTGGGGGTCGTAACGTCGGTATGGGTAAACCGATTTCGTTCGGGGTCTCGAACCGACGGCCCTCGTCGCGACTGCACTGCCGATCGACTCGCTATCGGGTGTCCATGGGAGGCAGAGAATAGCACGCAAGAATATATGCAACAAGAGACCGTACTCACCGTGTATGTACCGTGCGATCCTCCCCGAAGGTCAGGTCCTCTGCGAACGCTACCAGCATATCGACGACGGCCTCGAACTCTACGACGCCGACGACAACTTCCTCGCGTTCGTTCCCTACAGTAACCTCCACGCCTTGCTCGACGAGGAGGTCTACGAAGAGAACGACCGCTCGGTCATGTAGCCGGTTGCTGATCGATCGCCTCGAGTTGCTCGCGATACCGGTTGCGGACAGTGACGACGGTCGTCTGGGCGGTTTCGGCGACGGCTCGCTGTGGGATCGTCTCGTCACAGAGCAGGCCGGCGGCATAGATGGCCGCGGCGGCGAAGCCGGTTGGTGATTTGCCCGAGTGCAGTCCCTGGTCGGTCGTCCGGTCGATAATCTCGATCGCCTTGGTCTCGACGTCTTTGCCGACGTCGAGCTCCGAACAGAACCGTGGGACGAACTGCCGGGGGTTCGTCGGCTCCAAATTAATGTCCAGTTCGTCCGCAATGTAGCGGTACGTGCGGCCGATCTCGCGCTGGTCGACGCGTGAAACCGACGTTACTTCCTCGAGGCTGCGGGGAATCCCCTCCTTACGGCATGCCGTGTAGAGGGCGCTGGTCGCGACGCCCTCGATCGAGCGCCCGCGGATGAGGTCTTGCTCGAGTGCTTGCCTGTAGATAACGCTTGCCGTCTCCTTGACCGGCTTGGGGACGCCTAATGCACTTACCATCCGATCGATCTCCGAGAGGGCGTATTTGAGGTTTCGTTCGCCTGCGTTTTTGGTTCGGATTCGTTCCTGCCAGACGCGCAGTCGATGGAGCTGGCCGTGTTTGTCAGCCGACATCGAGTGACCGTTGGCGTCCTTGTTGCGCCAGTCGATGGTTGTGGTCAGTCCCCGGTCGTGCATCGACTGGGTCAGTGGTGCGCCGACTCGTGAGAGGTCGTCGTGTTCCTGTGCGTTGAACGCCCGCCATTCCGGACCATAATCGATGGGGTCCTCCGTGAGGACGAGTCCGCATTCTTCACAGACTCGTTCTCCACGGTCCGGATCGTGGACGATCGTATCGGTCTCGCAATCGGGGCAGAGATCAGCTTCGGCAGCCTCCGACTCCGATTCCGATTCGTTGCTGGCGTGTTCGATAATAGACCGCGTCATCAGTACCCGACCGAAGCCGTGCAGGCATTGTAAGGGGTTAACATGGTTTCGCGGGAAACTCCGATTTACTCTGTTGTCGTCACGAGACAAATAAAAGAGGGGTAGACGAACGACACAGTCATCGGCTGTCTCGCAGACAGCGACGACGGTTACGTTCAGTTGGCATCCAATCTGGCACACCCGGACGAAACGGTTGACGATCAGTTGATCCTTCTACCGTGATTAACAGATTTATGGCGAATGCAACACGGTATCGCTTTCACGATTCGACAAGGTAAACACGTCTTTCGTGTACGAACTGTCACTCGTATTTATATTCGTTGAGTCGAACGGTCAATACTGGTGCCGTGTTGTCAGATAGTCGCCCGGGTTCGTGCCAGCTTCAGGTTTCGTTCCGACCGAATCGGCCGTACGCCGTGGATATATGCGTACAATCGGCTGATACTGCCTGGCCGAACAGGCGATCACGATCGACTGTTGTGGCGAGGGAAAGCCGCTGCTGTGACCCGGTTACGAAGTCATTCCGTACCTGCTTTGCAGCCGGTGCGAAACGTGGCCGTGTTTAAGAGTGTCACTGTTGGTGTACAACCTGGTGTGTCAATCGTGAGTTCGACTCGTCGTTTGAATGTACAGCGGTCGCCGCCACGCCGAGGCGTCAATAACTTCGGCTACCGACGACAGGAGACAGCGAGCGCGAATGGGGTCGCTACAGGTGGGTGGTTGCGATAATGTCGTCTATCGATCGGTCGCTGCCCGATGAAATTACGTCGGTCGCCGCCGACGAGGACGAACGGCTCTCCAAAGACGTCATTTTCGAGCTCTTAAAAAACCGGCGTCGGCGCGAAGTGCTTGCATACTTGCTCGAAGCCGATGAAACGGTCACGCTCGGTGAACTCGCAGAACAGATCGCTGCCTGGGAGAACGATACTAGCGTGAACGCCCTCAACTCCGACCAGCGCAAGCGGGTCTACGTTGCCCTCTATCAGACGCATCTCCCGAAGATGGACGACGCCGGGATCGTCGAATACGATCAGGACCGTGGGCTCATCTCGCTTGCGGACAACGCCGACCTGCTGATGATGTACCTCGATACGGACTCCCACCGACAAGATCGGTGGGACCGATGGTACGCCGGGCTCAGCGTGGTCGGAGCCTCCCTGCTGGGTGCAGCACTCCTCGGAGTGCCGCTGCTATCGGCGATTCCGATAGTCGTACTCGCAGGCGTCGTCGTCGTCGCTTTTCTCTGTCTTTCAACCGCACACGTCGTCCAAAACCGCCATCACGAGCAGAACGTCGACGGCAAACTGTCCCGCATCGAGTGAGCGTCTGTGCGATCCGCTCGTCGCTTTCAAGCGACGACCCGATCACGGCTTCCCGGCGACAGCCTCGTCACAGCCCGATTTCTGTAGTCACCACTGAAAGTCGTTGCACATCTGATCGCACGACGACTGTGTAATCAGTGTGTAAATCATTTCAGTTAGTCATTTCAGTTGTTACTATAGAGGACGTGTTCGAAGCCGGCGGCTCAACGAGTGATCATCTCCTTTTGATCGAATCGCATCGCTATCCCTGAGGTTCTGCTAGTCCGACCCTCTTCGAAGAAGACTTTTACGACCCGGCTTCATATGTTCAATCGGCTCCCGACGACCGTCATCCAGTACCGGAACAGTCGCGTGCCAGCAGCTGTTCTCGGCGCGGGGGCCTTTTCACGCAAATCGGTGATGAGAGCGCACCGTCGAGAGTCGTGTGTACTGTTTCAATCCGCTTCGTCACTGATTCCGCGCGTTGTACTGAACGTCGACGCTCGCATCGCCACACAGTCGGAAGTCGGTAATGTCGCCGTCGAACCAGTAGGCGTCGAGCCAGTTGTCGACGCCGCCACGGGCGGTCGTCCCCTCGAGGACGTCGCCGTCGTCGATCGAGGCGTCCCGATAGGTGGATTTGACGACCGTGCCGTCAATATCGAAGGCGTACGTACTCGGTCCGTCGGTGTCGGTGCCGTCGATCACGAGCGCGTGGGGTGGCAGTTCGGTGTCGCCGTACTCGCTCGGGTCGATCGATTCGTCGTCGAGCGTGACGTCAGCGGTGCCGTCAGTGAAGGTGACGTCAGTCAGCGCCCCCGAGAACTGGAAGGTCTGTGTCTCCTCAGTGAGCGAACTCTGAACAGTCGAGCCCGAGATCGTCGTCGCTTCTGCTGCCGGATCGTCAGTCGATGCGAGTTCGATCGTGCCGTCGACCGTGATCTCGTAGCTCGTCGGCGTCCCGCGGCCCGCAACCTCCAGAACGTGGGGCAGCGCTTCGCCGTAGTCGGCCGGGTCGACGGCCTCGCCGTTGACGAGCACCGAACCGGGCCCGTCGACGGTGAGTTCCTCGAGTTCGCCCGAAAAGCGGAAGGCGTCTTTCCAGTCGGCGACGCTGCCCTGTACGGTCGAGCCGTCGATCGTATCTTCGGCGTCGATCGAGGCTCCCTCGGCGTTCGAGGGCTCGAGTTCGCCGCTGACGGTCACCTCGTATCGCGTCGCGTCCGACGGACTGCCGTCGACGAGCAGCAGGTTCGACAATTCCGGTTCGTCGCCCGCGTCCGTGTCGTTCGAGCCGCTGCTCGAACCTGTACCACCGGAGCCGGACGCGGCCTCCTCGGGCGATGTCGGGACGCCGTCGGGAATCGAAAGATCAGGGTTTCTCGAGACATCACTGTCGATGGACACCGTCGAGCCGCTCGTGCGCTGGATAGTGCCGCGGTAGCCGCCGCTCTGGAAGTCGACGCTGCCGGGGGAGCCGTTTGCGCCGGCCACGAGCGCGTACGAGTAGGGACCATCGGCGAAATGCGAGTCGCGGATCGTCACCGTGCCGCCGTTCCAGACCCAGACTGGTCGGCCGTTGGTCTCGTTGTAGCCACCGTAGCCGCGTCCGTAGTCGGTGTTGTCGTTGTAGGCGACACAGTTGACAATTTCGTCGTCTTCGCTGCCACACCGGAAGGTGGTGACGCCGTTGTTCTTGCCGAAACAGCTCTCGAAGCGGACGCTGCCGCCGTAGGGTGTGTTAGAACAGTAGAAGCCGTTGTTCGGGAATCCCTGCACGTTGCAGTTGCGGAACGTGAGGTCCGCCTGACTGCCTTTGTGCATGAAGACGGCACCGGGGCCGTGTACGAAATCGGCGCCTTCCTTCGTCGCACCGTCTCCGAGATAGATGTTTTCGAAGAGGATGTCGCCCTGGCCGGCCTTGATCGAGATAATGAACGAGTCTCCCCGGTAGAGTCCCTTGAACCCGATGTTCCGAATCACGGAGTTTGCGCCGTCGACGTAGATCAGGAAACTCTCACCGGTGGTGAAGTCGATAAGTTTGTTCTCGAAGGTTTCACCCTGACCGACCCGGATCGTCTGTCCGCGTGCTTCGATGACCTCGTAGTCATCGCCTGCAGCACTCGCCGCTCCTGTCAGCGTCGCCGCGGCGGTCGTCGCGCCGGCCACCTTCAGGTACGATCGTCGATGTAGTAATTCGCTGTTACCACCGTCGTCGATCGTCTCTTCGTCAGGAGAGAACGACGACTCGTCATCCAGTTCCGAAAGGTCGCGTGCCATGCAATCGGGTAATATGAGACTACCCAGATAAACTTTCCCAATTCTAGAGCCTAAAATTTACAGACTGTATCTATTATCTGTAGAAGTTATACATGATTGTGTGGGAGAAAACGCCGAAATTTGAATTCGGATAATATTCCACTCTCCTTGCTGGTAATACTATATTACCACACCAGCAGCACCGGAACTCGCCCGGCCTCGAGCGCTGGTCCCGAGTAAAACAGTATTACCCGAATCGTGGCGGTTCAATTACAGCCGCTCGAGCGGGAGAGTCCGAGCTGCTCGGACGAGAACGAGCGTTCCGAAGCCGGGAGGGAAACGAAAATAGCGTGATGCGCCAGCGCGGGTCGTGGAGGGGACGGAGTGATCCGCGCTGGGGAGAGTAGTCGCGTCAGCGGGGACTGATCGACGGAGGGCTTACGTCAGCAGGGCTACAGTCGTGCGGTAGCTCGATGCAGAAGTAACTTCAGTTCGACGCGCCAGACGCAGCTTCTTCGGGGGAGGTCGGGACGCCATCCGGGATGACTGCCTCGGGGCTGGTCCCGACGTCGTCGCCGAGTTTGACGTTCGAACCGGCGTGTTCGGCGATACCCGCCTGTTCGTCGTAGTCGGATTTTTTGACGACGACCTCGGTCGGGTTGCCGTTCGCACCGGCGTCGATGGCAGTGTTCTGGCCGTTCATTTCGATCTGGCAGTTCTCGACCTCGATCGTCCCGGGGGCCCATGCCCAGATGCCGCGGCCGACGTAGCCCTCACTGTTGTCGACGTAGACACTGGAGTTCGTGATCTTGCTGCCTTCAGTGGCCAGTCGGAAGTGGGAGACATAACAGTTCGCGGCGAAACTGTTGTCGATGTGGATCGTCCCGCCACCTTTGTTCCCGGGTGCGGAGCCGTAGATCGCGTTGTCCGCGAAGCCCTGGATGTTGACGTTCGTGAAGTCGATGTGACCGGAGTGGTCGGGGGCGACCCAGAAGGCGGTCTGGCCGTGCCCGTTCGGGTTACCGTTGCCCGTGCTCGCACCGTCGCCGAGGTAGATGTTTTCGACGGTACAGGTGCCGCCGGCAGTGTCGGAGATGCCGAAGGTGGCAGAGCCGGTCCCAGAACTGTTCTCGCCCTTGAATCCGATGTTTCGGATCGTCCAGTCGCTGCTGTGGGCGGTGATGACGATGTCTTTGCCGGTCGTCATGTCGATGAGCTTGTTCTCCCAGGTCTCGCCGGCGTCGATAGTGATCGTCTGTCCCTGGGCTTCGATGACCTCGTAATCGTCCGCGGCCGCAGCGGAGCCGGCCCCGCTGATCGCAGTCGTCGCGGTCGCCACTGCGGCGAGCGAGCGAACGTAGTTGCGGCGGGTTAATCCGGAGTTACGGCCTGTATTCGGAGTAGATTCCGTTTCGGACGTACGGGGATTCTGCGCCATACAATTCCGTAACACCACCTTACGCTCATAAACTTTTTCTTGCTGCTATCGCCAATATTTTCAGAATCTGTTTCGATCGGTACATAATATTGAACAATTCAGTACAATTCGTTCTCGAAGTTACGAACGAAATATCGACCGAAAGCAACGACGAAACCGGAGCGTTCCTCGAGTAATTCAGTTATACACCGAGAAGAAGCCGTTTCGCCCTCGAATTCGCTGCGACGTGATCCTACTGTTTCGTAGTGTAAGCAACTGTTTCACATGGCCAGCACTGATCTTCGACGGCCCAATATGTAGTTACAGACGAATGAGCGGCCGACGAGTGCCCCGGTCGATCGCCTGGAACGCGAGCGCATTCACATCTGCTGTCTGCGTGTGGCGTTCGATGGCGTTCCGATCAGACGGCGATGTCACGCCGTGCCGTTGACCACGTACATTTTGAACTCGTCGTTCGAGACGACCTTGTTCGTGTTCGGATCTCTGTCGAGTCCCTCGAGTGCGGCGTGGTCGTAGTTGAGCTCCTGGTAGATGTCGATCTCTTTGGTCCGGTCCCACTCCGTGTAGACGAAGTAGTACTCGTCGGAGGGGTAGGCACCGGTGTAGTTGCCCTCCGAGAACACGCTAGCGTTGACGGTACCGGTGGCAGCCGACGCGCCACCGACAGTATTGGCCCCGCCGGCGACTCCATTGAGCCCGTGATCGTATCGGTATGGGTCGTAGCCCATGCCAGCGTAGGGAACGCTCTCGTTTCCGTGTTCCAACGCGTCCTCGTAGCCACTCATCATTTCGTCGGTCACGTGCTGGCTGGGGTTGTAGATCATCGGCGACGTAAACACCGTCAGCAGCCCGAGCACGAGACAGGCACTGAGTACCAGCGCGACGACCGCGTTCGCGCCCGGCCTCGTGATTATACCCGAGAGACCGCCGACGAGCCGCGCGAGGGCAATCCCGGCGAGGATCGTCAGGAGCACGTAAATAAAGCCGACCTGCCGGAACGCCATCGTCGGCGTCCCGAGGAAGTAGACGAAAAACATGCCGGTAAGCGGGAACAGCGAGAGCGAGACGTAGTTGACGAACGATCTGGGCTCGTCGTCGAGGCTCGTCCGACGGAGCCAGACGACTAGGATGAACAGCCCGACGATGAGGGCGATGATGGCCTTGTCGAGGAACATCTTCACGAACAGCTCGGTCAGGCTCCCACCGATCTCGGTCAACGACGTCCCGCGCTGGTTGACCGTCGAGCTCCCGCCGATATCCTGGGAGAGGAGCCCAGTGACGAGTGCGGCGGTGGCCTGCCTGAACCGCTCGTTGCCGAGCGCCCAGAGGCCAAAGAGGGCACCAAGCGAGACCGTGTGGACGTAGGTCGTCGGATGCTCAAGCATCGGGTGGTCGTCGAAGCGTCGTCGGGCGAGATACTGGACGCCGCTTATCGCGCCGATGAGGACGACGACGTTGACCATCTGCTGGGGATGGATTACCAGGAGCGCGAACCCGGTGAGAACGATGAGGGCACTAAACGGCGACACATCGAGGGGGAGCCGTTCGATCGTCGCACGTCGCCGGAGGTACGTGACGATCGCGAAGAGAACAGCCGGAACGAGAAACAACGCGTTCGAGTTAGTGTGGACGGCCATGTGCGTCGCGATGTTGTTGACCGGCAACACCATCCAGGAGACGATCGCCGCGAGGCCGACCGCGACCCCGCTGGCCCCCATCCCGCGGACGACCAGCGGGACGAAGACGACGAAGGGAACGAACAGGACGACCATGCCGATCAGGAGACCACGCTCGATCGAGACTCCAGCGAGGAAATGAAACACCGTCGCGATCGCGTGCAGTCCGGGATAGAAGAGTTCGTGCGGTTGGGTTGCGCCGGTGACGATGTCCCGTGCTAGCCCCAGATGCGTGAGCGCATCGCCCATTCCGGCGAAGCGATAGTTCCGGACCAGCGGCAGGCTCACGATCGCCGTGACCGTAAACGCGCCGAGGCCGATCCCGACGCCCTGCTGGCGACCGCGACAGACCAGCGTCGTTCCGACGGCGATCGCGAGCGCGAGCGCGAAACTGGCCCACGTGATCGTCGGGGTCCCCACGTAAATCGACGGCTCGTAGGCAGTCGCGGGATTCGCTCTCGCCACGAGGAGCCCGATCGCAACCGCGAGAAAGCCGACCGCGACCGTCACATCGATCGTCGATCGTCTCATGGGCTATCACCCGGCGCGGCCGAACCACTCTCGAGACGCATGTATTGCCCCAGTCGTCGGGGCTGCGATGAATTGTTATAGGGATCATACCTGGCGAACACAGCCGTCGTCGTCGCTCGCACAACGCTGTGAGCGACTGTCACAGGCCTCGCGCGTGCCCGATATGCTGTCCCTGTCGTAGCGGTTGCGTGCCTACAGCTCGCCTTCTCTGCGCTCGACCGTTCAACGGTTCTGATGATTTTTGTAGCCGGTCGTGATCCAGTCCGGACGACCCGACCGTACCCCTATGTCATCGATCATCATCGACGAGATTTCAGTCCACGACGGCCGCCTCGAGTGTTCGGTCCGCACCTCGGCCGACCTCGAGCGGTTCGTTACCGGCGAACCGTTCCGAACCAGCTACGACGTGCCGATCGCCGACGTCCCCGACGGCGTGCTCGCCATTCCGGTCCTCGCACAGGTCTGTCCGGTCGCGTGGGCCAACGGAGCCGACGTCTACGTCGACGAGGTCGACGCGACGTTCGCCCGGGCGCTCGAGGACGTCCAGGCGTCGCTGTGTGGGATGTACGACTTCCTCGAGGGAGGGACGCTCTACGCGCGCCGAACGATCGAGCCCGAGCCCGAACCCGGCGACGAGAGCGGCCTGCTGTTTACCGGCGGCGTCGACTCGACGTGTTCGTACGTCCGCCACCGCGAAGAGTCACCGACGCTGATCAGCGTTCGGGGCTGGACGATCACGCCGGACGCGGCCGACGACGACAAGTGGGATTCCCTCCGCGAGCGCGTCTCGCGGTTCGCCGCCGACCACGGCTGCGAGACGGCCTTCGTCGAGTCGAACATGCTCTCGTTTCTCGACCATCCCATGCTGCTGGCCCACTACAAACGCTACGTCGACGGCGGCTGGTACAGCTCCGTCGGCCACGGCCTCGGACTGCTGGGGCTCTGTGCGCCGATGGCCTACGCACGCGGGATGACAGATCTCTACGTCGCCGCGACCCACTGGGAGGGCATCGATCTCGAGTGGGGCTCTCGGCCCGATATCGACGACCACGTCCGCTGGACCGGCACGATGTGTCAGCACGACGCCTACGAACTCACCCGCCAGGAACGCCTCGACGTCATCGCCAACTACGTCCGCGACGAGGATCCGGACCTCCAGTTGCAGACCTGTAACGACCGAATGGACGGCAACTGCGGCGAGTGTGAAAAGTGTTACCGTACTGCTGTTGGACTCCGCCTGTCGGAACTCGAGCCGTCGGCTCACGGCTACCCGTTCTCGGACGCGGACTATCACGATCTCCGGCGATCGCTCGAGCGCGGCGACTGGGTGCTCGGTCAGGACGAGCGCCACATGTGGGCCGACATTCGCGAGCGCGCACGCGAGACCGAGCCCACGACATCGGCCGAACGGACCTTCTTCGAGTGGCTCGAGACTGTCGATTTAGACGATCTCGTCTCGTCGTCCGAGCCGCCGTTGACTCATCGGCTCTTCTGGGTCGGTGCGAGAAACACGCCGAACAGCGTCTATAGCACGGTGTATCCGGCGTGGCGGACGGCAAAAGCCGGCCTACAGCTCATCCGCTCTGACCGGTAGCACGACAGCCCGTCATACGATTTGCTGTAACGATTTACTGGTGCAACCGCAGGGCGGTCGCGGTTGCACCGGCAATGATTTACAGTAGACCGTATCACTCGAGATAGCCCAGATCCGCGAGTCGTTTTTCGACGCCCTCGTCGGCCGTGTCGACTGACCGATCTCCCTCGAACCGCGGATACTGGCGCGTTCCGGCAGCCTCGACACACGGGAGTGGCTCGCCATCCATCCGTTCGTCGGCCGGCACACCGAGCGTCGCGAGGACGGTCGGCGCGATGTCGAAGAGGTGAGCGTCGCCGACGCCGGCGGCGTGGTCGATATCGTCGCCAGCGGCCGCGACCGTCCCCTCGAGCTTGTGATTCCAGGGCTCGCTCGGCGGGCCGAACTGTTCGTCTCGTAGCGTCGCCGAGATGAAGTGCTCGAAGTCTGCCGGGACGGTGACAATGTCGACGGCGTGGTCGCTCTCGGGGCCGTGGAAGTACCCCTCGCGGGGGCGAACGGCTTCGAAGACCGGCTCGCCATCGGGCGTCGTGACCGCTCGTAAGGCGTCGATGAGCCGTTCTCGGACGTCGTCGTATTCTGCCGGCGGGACGACGCCATCGGGTTCGCGCCCCTCGAGATTGATCCGAACGCCGAGTTCGATTCGCGAGCGCACGTACGCGGCCGAGTCATGGAAATCGACCTGCGTCGCTCCCGCGCTGACGAGTCCGGCCGGGGCGTACGCCGCGACGAGGTCGTCGAGCCCGAGGCGCTCGAGGGCGGCCCCCAGTCGCTGGCTCGTGAGGCCCACCTTCGCGGCGGCTGCCATCGCCCGCTCGGTGGCACCGCGCTCGTACTCCGTCGCATCCTTCCCTTCCTTGAGATTATCGTCGCGAACTGTCGCCCACGTCGGCATTCCGCTTCCGCCGCGTTTGGTCTCGACGAACCCTGCCTCGCGGAGGTACTCGTTGACCCGGAACTCGTGGCCGTCGTACGGCCCCATCCCGTGGTCGCTGGCGACGATCACGTTTGCCGGCTCGTGGGCCTCGAGGATCTCGTCGAGCTGCCGGTCGACCTCGCGGTAGATGGCGCGGATCGCCGCGTCGTCCTCAGGTCGCTTGTGGAAGATCGAATCGGTCGCCTGGAACTCGACGAACCCGAATTCGGGATCGAACCGATCGGCGAGATAACGAAACGCCTCTCCTCGCGTGCGCACGCAATCACTATAAGACTGCCCGAGGTCAGTGGCATCGTCATCGGGATACACGCGGTACTCGCCGATCGCATCCCGGACGTCCTCGAGCACGCCGTCGGGATGACAGTCCGGATCCTCCGGCGCGGTGTAGCCCGGGATCAGTGCGCCATCGAACGCCCGTGGCGGATACGTGACCGGGACGTTGACGACCACGCTCGTCACATCGTGGCGATCGAGCAACTCCCAGAGCGCTCGCTCGCGAACGTCAGTCGCGTTGACGACGTCCCAGTCGTAACCGTCGAACGAGAGAAAGCCGTAGACGCCGTGTTTGCCGGGGTTCATCCCCGTATAGAGTGACGGCCACGCCGAGGCCGTCCACGGCGGAATCTGGGATTCGAGGGCCCCGCTCGTTCCGGTCCGATAGATCGACTCGAGTGTGGGTACCTCGTTGTCTTCGAACAGCGGTGCCAGTACTCGATCGCAGGCAGCATCGATGCCGACGAGGAGCGTTTGGAGGGAAGAACCGTCGTCCATTACTGACGGATCCAATAGACCCACCATTTGTTATTGGTTTAATTACGTCACTAAACGGATTCGCGAATGGACTCACCTGACCTGTTGTCGATAGTAGCCACTGAAAGTCAGTGCGCACCTGATCACGCGACATCTATTCGATCAGTATGTAAATCGTTTCACTCGTCACTATAGAAAGACGCCGTCTATGTTCGATATCTCCCATACACTCGCCACGGGCTAACAACCATCTCGGGGAGGTGTTCCTATCCTGATTATAAGCTACTAACAGTATAACTGCCCCGTAACTAACGTCTTCCAATGAGTTTCTATGTAATATGGGAACTGTCGTCGTCTCTCTCGATTCCGAGCTTGCTTGGGGATTTCACGATTTGGAGTCACCACCCGAACAGCGGATCCGGAACGCCCGCACGGGATGGCAGCGGGCTATCGAACTGTTCGACAGCTACTCGATACCCGCGACGTGGGCCATCGTCGGTCACCTGTTACTTGATGAGTGCGAGGGGACTCATCGAGATCATCCGGCTTCGGAGTTCGGCTGGTTCAGTGCCGATCCGGGCGGTGACGAAACCGAGAGCGAGCAGTGGTTCGGCTTGCCTCTTGTCGAGGAGATCATAGACGCAGATACCGATCACGAACTCGGGTGTCACTCGTTCTCGCATGTTGTTTTCGACCGGAATCAAATCACAACCGAAATCGCGACAGCTGAGGTACGACGCTGTAACGCCATCGCTCACGAACGGGGACTATCTTTTTCGTCATTCGTTTTCCCACGAAACGTCGTCGGCTTTCGGGACGTTCTCTCCCGACATGGATTCGAAGCGTATCGGGGGGCATCACCTCCGCGTTGGTACGACGGGTCGTCGCTCTATCCTTTCGCGAAATTCGCGACCTACACCGGCGGCGATACGCCGCCACCGCTCGTTCGACCGGTCGTAGACGAACACGGTCTCGTCGATATTCCGGCGTCGCTCGATCTCTTCTCGTTCGAGGGCATCGCCCGTCGACTCGCCCAATCGGTTGGCGAGGATCCGGTCGTCAGACAGGCGAAAATGGGCATCGACGCTGTGACGGAACGCGAAGGCGTCTTCCATATCTGGCTTCATCCGAACAACCTCGTTCGGAAATCCGACTTCGACCGCCTTCGGCAGGTTCTCTCGTACATCGCTGACAAGCGGGATCAAGGGCTGCTTTCCGTTGAGACGATGGCCGATGTCGCGCAGCGAGTCTCGGAGGAGGATATCACGAACCCAGCAGAGACAGAAGACATCGCACGACGCGTCGAAACGGACGATGACTGAGACGTACACGATACGGCGATTCCGCGAAGGGGATCTCGAGGGATACCTGTCGTTGTATGCCGACGTGTTTGGGACTCGTCCGGACGAAGAGTGGTTCCAGTGGAAGTACCGCGACAATCCGTACGTCGATCACGTTCCCATCTACGTCGCAGTCGTGGCGGACGAAATCGTCGGCGCTCGGTCGTTTTTCGCGCTCCCGCTTTGGACGGGACAGGGGACGATCCTCGCGTTACAGCCCTGTGATACGATGGTTCACGAGGCACACAGACGAAAGGGACTGTTCACCCGAATGACTGAGGCAGCGATCGAGGGGTACCGAAATGGAGAACCCGAGCTCTGTTTCAATTTTCCAAACAGTAAAACCCGCTCCGGTAATCAGAAGCTCGGATGGCGGATAACCGCGGAAAAAGAATTATACTACCGGATCCACGATCCAGCCGCAGTCGCGGGAGCAACCGGTAACAGAGGTGTGATTGAACTCGCTTCGAGCGTTGTCTCCCCAGTCGCGAAGGGATATCTGGCTGTCCGAGACTTCCTTTCAGATGCGGCGGAACCAGGGGTCACTGTTCGACGCCACGAGACGATCCCAGCCGAGTGCCTCGAGTCGCTCTACCGTGAAGCCGTCCCGGATGGGTTTCACGTGGTCCGGGACGAGCAGTTCCTGCAGTGGCGGTTTCGGAACCCAAACTGGGAGTACGAAGTGTATATTGCGACGTCGGACAATCGGGATGTCGCTGCGATGATTACCGGAACGGACAGGTCCGCCGACCTCACGAAGACGATGATCGTCGACGTTCTATCCGTGGACGGTGAGTCGGCTGCCGTCCTTGATCGGCTTCTATCCGCCGTTCTCGAAGACAACCAGACAGCCGATCTGATCGTCGCGCTGGGTAATTCGATTCACGATGACGTACTACTGAAGCGAGGGTTCCTTCCGGACAGCAAGCCGCCACTCTCACCGATTACAGAAACGACGACGTTGATGGTCCGTCCGCTCTCGGATGCCGAATCACAGTGGACCATCGGTGGGAAAGCGATAGACGATGCGAGGAATTGGGAGACGACGTTCATCAGCCACGACAGGAATTGAGTCTGGGAAGCCGTCGGTTCCCGTCCAATGATACCGACGTAACGAACCTGTTTGAAAAGTCGGCCATCGATTCTGGACAATCGAGGTATCGTGGGCCGAGAATCTCTCGAGGTCGAGCTATCTTTGAACAGCGAGAGAATCCCGGCGTTTACGCCGGGCGTGAATCGCGTCACTCGACTATACAATCCACAGTCGATGGCAAGCTGGATATTCACCGTGAATCCACACCACTAAGTTGGATTATTTATATAGGCTATGTATGGCGATCCAGGTCACTCGCACCTCTGTTGGTTCCATTCAGAACCAGCGACAGGTCTGCGATGAGCTGGATTTGCTCGGAGACGCCGCCTCGAAGATCTGGAACGTCGCACGCTGGACAGCCGACCGCATCTGGGATGAAATCGGCGAGATTCCCGATGAAGGGACGCTCAAAGCGTACATGAAGAACCAAGCGTGCTGGAAAGACCTAAACGCACAATCCAGTCAGAAAGTCATCGAAGAACTTTCTGACGCTTTCCAGTCGTGGTTCGATCTACGACAGACCGACGAGACGGCGAATCCGCCCGGCTACCGCAAACACGGCGATGAACGACCACGTAGTACGGTCACGTTCAAAGCAGACGGCTTCAAACACGACCCCGAAAATAACCGAGTCAGACTCTCGAAAGGGTCGAACCTGAAAGAGAACTGGTCGGACTTCATTCTTTGTGAGTACCAGACCCGGCCAGACGTCGACCTCTCAGAAGTCAACAAGGTACAGAACGTTCGTGCGGTCTGGAACGGCGACGAATGGGAGCTGCACTTCGTCTGCAAAGTCGAACTCGAAACCGCGGATTCAGCAGGTGACGGCGTAGCAGGCATCGATCTCGGCATCACGAACATTGCTACGGTCGCCTTCCCGAACGAGTACGTCCTGTACCCCGGCAACTCGCTCAAGCAGGACAAGCACTACTTCACCCGAGCTGAATACGATACTGAAGGTGAGAACGGCCCATCAGAGAAGTCGATGTGGGCACGGAGAAAGCTCGCTGACCGTGAGACACAGTTCTACCACGTTCTCACGGACGCCCTCATCACTGAATGTGTCGAACGCGGTGTTGGCACGCTCGCGGTGAGTTGGCCTGAAGATGTGCGTGAGTCCGACTGGGGGAAGACGGGGAACAAGAAGTTGCACTCGTGGGCATTCGACCGCATCTACCAGTACCTCAACTACAAAGGCGAGAGACGTGGCGTCGAGGTGCTGAAGGAGAACGAGTGGGACACTTCGAAGACCTGCTCGCACTGTGGCGACGACACGAAGTCAAACCGGGTCGAACGTGGCCTGTACGTTTGTTCGTCGTGTGAATTGGTAGCCAACGCGGATTGTAATGGGGCGGAGAATATGCGCCAGAAGATAACTCCGAGTCCTCACGGTGAGGATAGGAGTAACGGCTGTGTGGCACAGCCCTCGGTACACCTGTTCGACCGCGAGAGCGGGACGTTTCAGACGAGAGAACAGGTCGTGTCGTAGACCAGCAAATATCCCACCTGCGGTACGGGAAGCCGCGCCGTTTACGGCGCGGAGGATGTCACTTAACAGAGTTATAGAGAGATGCGATCTGTCGGGCTCCCCATTTCCCGTTCTCGAGGCTATAGTACGTCTGCAACTCGGGGTTGAACTTCGCTTTATACCGGTTGATCCGACGTGTATCGGCACCGACGAGGTCGTACGTCTCGAGCCCGCGCTCGAGTCCGTCTTGCATGATCGCCCAGTCGAGCAGGTCGTTCGTCGGGAGGTCGACGTCGGCGTCGGTCCGGACGCCACCCATCCACCGCCCGGTGGTGTCGCCGTACTCGAGAGCCAGGATGCCGCCGACGAACTCGTCGTCGACGCGGAGTGTGTACGGGCGAACGTGGCCGTTCGGCGACCGCTCTGCGAGATCGAGGACGAACTCGACCGGCACGTCGAAGCTAATTCCCTGGGATTCGTATCGATTCTGGACCTGCTCGTGAATCAGGCGGATCTCTTCGGGGCCGCCGATTTCGATCTCGTAGGCGTCGTCGTCTGCGTTCCGAACGTTGCTCCGTGCGTCGCTGCTGAAGGCCATCAGCAGGTCGTCTTCGTCTCGCTCGAGGTCGACCACGTAGGTGTACTCCGGGGTCACGTCGTACGCCTGCCACTTGAACGAGCGTGCGTCCGCGAAAGCCGTCGCGGTACGGACGTGGCTGTACTTCGGGTTCAGTTCGGTCTCGATCCACTCGAAGCAGCCGTCCATGAACCGCTGTCGCCGCCGCTCACGCTTTCGCTGTTTCAACTTCCCCATGTTCAGAAACGCCGGCCCGAGATACGGCACGCGGAGATGCGGTGGCGGCGAGAACGCCGTTGTCACGAACTGCTTTTTGATCTCGAAGACGGGAAAGAGCCCGACCGGCTCCTGTCCCTTGAACCCGATCAGCGGGTGCAACGTCGCACCGGCATGGTCCGCCTGGACCCGCAGTGCCTCGAGTTCGTGACACAGTGTCCCCTGTGGCGATCGTTCGACGTATCCGTTCCACCGCTCGCGGTCGTCCTCGGTCGCGACGCGGATGTCGATACTCATCGGTGCGATCCCCCGCCGTCGGTCAGCTGACTCGGTTGGCCACTCACAACGCAGTCCATAGGTGTCGCCTCGCGGCAGAGTTACTTTGTAAGCAACTTGTTTCCGAAATCACTGCGAGACAGGCTCGATCATCTCGCCAGCTACGGTACCGGTCGGTGTCGACAATACACGTTACGATGGTCCTACCCCGTCGGTAACGGGTACGCTGTCGATATCGTGTCGTCGCTACCGAGCCCTCAACTCAGCCGCTTGTACAGTAGTCGGTTCCACCGAACGACGAGCCGACAGCCCGGCCAGCCGTCGATGATCCAGAGTCCGATTGCCGCGAGGGCGATCCCGAGTTGCACGACCAGGTAGGGCGTCGGCTCGAGTGCAAGCACCTCCGCGAAATATGGGCCGAAGTTGTGACGGAATCCCTCGAGTAGGCCGCCGTGATTGCGACCCTCGATGATGACGACCGGCCAGAGGAGGTGGTGGATCGTCCACTCGCCGCTCGAGATGTAGATAGGGATCACGTCGCCGACGAGATGCAGCGGATACCCGATGGCGAACGCGAGTCCGAGCGTGGGTCGACCGTACTCTCGAGCGACCAGTCCCGCAATGATCACGAGTGGGACAGTGATGAATATCGAGTGAGCGAGCGCGTAGCCGGAGTGAAACACGTCGAACTGCCAGGCCAACGTTTTGTCGACCACGTCCGGCAGAACAGACGCGACCAGGACGATCGCTGTTTCGTACTCGCCAGGTGCGGTCTGATAGTACGTATGACAGAACACCGAATAGATGACGTACGCAAAAATCGCGTGCTCCCACGGCCACATGGATCTGCACACGTCGATGCCGCTATTGGTAATGGAGATGATACGCAGCCGTTCGGACTCGTTATCTAACAAGTAACAATGGCTAGGGGAAGCGAGCGACCGATAACTGCCAAGTACAATGAAAGGCCTTCCGTTTCAGTCTGGTTCGACCCTGCGTCGGCGAAGCAAACGCCTCGCTACAGCGGTCCCGGTCGATCTGGTCGGTGTCGTGGTATTCACCGTCGTCGCGACCGTACTCTTAGGTGTCACTGACGTGTCGTCATCGGTGGTTCGTGCAGCGGTCGGATTTCCGCTCTTGTTTCTCGTGCCAGGCTACGTGACCGTTTCGGCGCTCTTTCCCCGATCGGCGCCAGCGCAGAAATCGCAATCTGGTATCCGGCAGCTCGTCAGACAAACGCAGACGCTAACCGACGTCGAGCGAGTGGCGCTCTCGTTCGGACTGAGTTTCGCGCTCTTGCCACTCCTCGGGCTGGTCATCGCTGTGACACCGTTGGGGTTCACTGGTCCAGTCGTCAGTAGTGCAGTGGCCTGCTTTTCTGTCGTCGGCGCGAGTCTCGCGGCCGTTCGACGGCTCTCCGTCCCTGCAGCCGATCGCTATCGGATCGGACTCGGTCGACGACTCGAGGCGGCTCATACCGCGATATTCGGTGCGAAATCGACGTTACGTGTCGTCGTCAACGTCGTGCTCGTGCTCAGCATGGTGCTCTCGCTGACGACGGTCGGGTATGCACTCGTCTCACCGCAACAGGGCGAACAGTATACGAGCCTCCGATTGCTCACCGAAAGCGAGTCGGGAGAACTCGTTGCCTCTGGATACCCGTCGGAAATAGAACCTGGTGAGTCGGTCCCGTTTGTCGTTGGTGTCGAGAACCAAGAACAACAGGAGATGACCTATACCGTCGTCGTGCAGGAACAACGGTTTGTTGACGGTGAACTGGTCGAACGTACGGAGTTACAACGGACTGATACGCAACTCGACCGGGGGACGACTGACTACGTCGATCACACTGTCACACCAACGACCGAGGAGGGAACCGTTCGAATTGCTGTCCTGCTGTATCCTGATGGAGCACCGGAGGAACCGACGCTCGAAAACGCGTATCGGCAGGCGTACTTCTGGACAACAATAACCGGATCCGACAGTCCCGATTCTGAAGCCGGCAGTGGTGAGGACGGATCTGGTGATACTGCCGTGGATGACGATCCGTTCGACGGCGTGCTCGACGACGAAGGAACTGCTGATACCGACGGTGAAACTGAATCAGCCGACGAAACCGAGGATGGAAGCGATGATGATGAGACGGCCGACGAAGGTGATGAAGCAGCGGCGAGCGACGACGAAGCGACGGATGAGGAGGCAACGGGAGACGACGTGACTGGCGGAAGTGACGCCGTCTGAGACGGCTTGAGGCCACTCACACGGCGATATTCGGTGCGAAATCGACGCTATATGTCGCGGTCAGCGTCGTGCTCGTTCTCGGCATGGTGCTCGCGCTGACGACAGTCGGTTATGAACTCGTCTCACCGCAACAGGGCGAACGGCTGTGTTGAATCACTAGACGGAGTCAGGATAGGTCGCTAAATCAAAGGAGTTGATGCGGGAGAGTCGAGTTGTCCATGACCCAAATCTCCCACTTCATTGGGGAGGTTGTCCCGATCGCTCAAGGAGTCACTGGTGATGGAGACGAATCTGCCGCCACCTTCCGGGGCGGCGGATTCGCCGACTATGCCCTTGTTTCCCTGCACTGTCTGTGGATTTACCTCGATGCGTCCTGCCGAATGACGATTGACCTGCTCAAGGAGATGCCACAAATAACCGGGGAGATCGGCCTCATCGCGGCCTATCTCCCCTCACCATCCACGTTGTGTAAGGCGTTCGATCAGATCAGTATGAGCGTCTGTCGAGTGTTGCTGCGCCAGTCGGCGCAGCTACACGATCCATCCGAACACGCTGCTATCGACGCAACATTCTACGAACGTGATCGTGCGAGCCGCCACTACTGCCACCAAACGAATTACCGCGTTCAAACGTCAAAGCCACAAAACTCGTCGATACAGCAACGCAAGCCGTTCTCGATCTCCACTGTTCGACGACGTTAGAAGGAGTGACGCAGACCTCGCCGAGCAGATCGCCCACCGGAATGCGGGCGATCTGCGGTCGCTTGCTGCTGACAAAGGCTATGACAAGCAACAACTCTGAGAACGACTGCGTGAACTCGACATTCGCCCACTGATCAAACACCGGATCTTCGCTCTGTACGATCACGCACACAACGCCCATATTGACGAAGATCGGTACGCTCAGCAGTCAATGATCGAAACCGTCAATTCAGCCGTCAAGCGCTCGCTCGGCTACGCCGTGCGAGCGCGTCCTGGTATCGAGAGTTTCGTGAAATTGCCTTGATGTGTGTCGTCTATAACATCAAGCAGGCCGTCAAACAGTGAAATCCAACGCCGTATGGCGATTCAATACAGTCGGGCGAACAGTATACGAGTCTCCGATCGCTCATCAAAAACGAGTCGGGAGAACTCGTTTCGTCGGGTACCTCTGGGTTGACGTGACCAATGACGGACGAGGCGTTCCGTAGTATCATTGCCTTCGATATCGTGTGAATCATCTGGCAGTGGGTGAGAATAATACTATCCGCTGTTCTCCGTCTTTTCGACTTCTGAAGAACTCGCCGTCGCCTTCGTAATTTCTGCGATGAATATACGTCTGGACTTACGATCAGCAGTCGGTGAATAACAAGGGAGACGTTCAGTAAACGTCAGGTCAGTTCGAATGTCACCTCACTATGCGGCTGATGACGACCCGTTCCGGAAACTGGCGCTCGCGATTGCTTTTCTCGCTGTCAGTGTGAGCACGCTCAGTGCACACGCCAACCCGGCGACAGGGTACGAGCTGTCAATATACACGATGACTCCCCGAGTGGTCTGGGTGGGTCTGTTGATCGCGCTGAGCGTTTCACTCGCAGTCGTGTTCGTTCCGTTCTCGGAGACGAGCCGCGATCGAAGCAGCCGATCACTCGCGGTCGTGCTGGGTGGCCTTGTGTTTGCTGTTTTCATCGGGATGCCGATTATCCGCGGATATCGATTCTATGGACATCACGATGCGTTAACACATCTTGGATGGGCTCGAGGAATACGTGAGGGAACGTTTCTCCCATTCGACCTGTTTTATCCAGGGATTCACACAGTAACGGTGTTCATCAGTTCAACGATCGGAATTTCTCTCTCGCGATCGATGCTCTTTGTCGCTTTTCTTGCCGTACTTCTATTTTGTCTATTCATTCCTCTCTGCGTCTTGACAATCGTCCCAGATGATCGGGCAGCAGCGATTGCTGCGTTTTCGGCATTTCTGTTGTTGCCAATTACGACAATATCGATGTACCTATCAGCCCACGCGATGTCACAGGCAGTGTTGTTTTCGCCCGTGCTGCTCTTCCTGCTCACAAAGTACCTTGGCACCGATCAATGTGGATCGATACTTTCCGCTGTCGGCGTCGCGCTTGCACTCTCCTCGGTTGCAGCCGTTCTCTATCATCCACAGCTCGCCGCTCATCTGATCATCGCATTGCTGGGTATCTGTGCCGTCCAGTACTTTGCTCGACGGACTGTCAGTAGTAGTCGGGTCACCGAACAGACTTCCGTATACGGACAGACGTTGTTTCTGATCGCGGTGTTCTTGGTATGGAGCTCAAATTATGGCTTCTTCGCCGGAACGATGGAGTACTTTCTCGGTTCAGTAGTCGAATTCCTCTTCAGAGAGGGTGGCGCAGTGGGGGACACAGTTGGTTCACAGAGTGCATCGCTGGCGGCGATCGGCGGAAGTCTGACTGAAATCTTTCTCAAGTTGTTCCTCCCGCAACTCGTCTTTTCGCTGCTTGCGGGTGGTCTTGCCCTCAGCGCAGTGTTATCTGGAAAGTCACAGTGGCTCAAGCAAATGCCTATCGAGACGGCATACTTTGCTGTTGCCCTCTTTGCGCTCGGACCCGTGTTCCTAGCATACTTTTTCGCTGCCGGGTCGAAAATGTATTTCCGCGTATTCGGGTTGATGATGGTATTTGTTACCGTACTTGGTTCGATCGCGATCTATAGGATTGTAACGAGATCCGGGCCGAGTCAAAGTCGGTCCGGTCGCTCAATGCTAACTGTTGGGTTCGCTCTTCTGCTGGTTCTCTCCCTTGTAGCCGTTTTCCCGTCACCGTACACCTATAATGCATCACCCCACGTCTCCGAGCAGCATTTCAACGGCTATCAATCGGCGTTCGACTCTCAGGACGAAGCGATCACGTTTGTGGGGTTGCGTGACGGCCCGAACCGAATTCATGACGCAATTCATGGTAATGAGGAGCGAATGCGACTCTATCAGGGTCTGTCTGACGAGGCAATTGAAAATGGAGTTCAAAGCCAGTCCGATGATGGTCGCTATCTTGCACTTACGCAAGCTGATTATGAACGTGAAGTAGACGCATACCGTGAACTTCGGTACTCCGAGCAAGAACTCAATGCTATCGGCACACAGCCGGGTGTCAGTCGAATTCAATCGAACGGCGAGTTCGATCTCTACTACGTCGATGCTGGCACAGCAGACTCATAATTTTTGCTCTATTGAAAATGGCCGACAGCGTCGAGTTTGGTCGGTACTGGTTTGAGAGAACGAGGTCAAGAAGCCGATTATGGCAGTCGCACTCCTTGACCCCGTTGAAAAGGCACTACGCGTAGCAAAACAAGCGTTGGGGAATCATGCGGGGAAGCCCGAGTCAGGCGGGCTTCCCCGCGAAGCACACATTGTTGCTCATTGTATTCGGAAGAAGGCCACACGTTCACGGAACTTGTTGATCGACTCGGACTTATGCTGGAGGTATGCGACCGCCTCGGCATTCATCCCGAGGCGTTGCCTGATCCAACGACGTTCTACCACTCTCTAGACCGATACGCGATGTACGTGTGGCGGGCGTTGCTGCGCATCTCTGCGCAGCAACTCCGCCAGTCTGGACACGCCGCCTTGGACAGCAGATTCTTCGAAAGTGACCAAGCCTCGCAGTACTACCTCCAACGGCAGAACCGGACGGTCACGACGATCAAAGCGACGACATTGACCGATACAAAGTCATTGGCAGTGCTGGACGTACATTGTTGTATCGAGCGTGAACACGATACGAAGGCTGGCCCGCGGGTCGTCCGCCGGAACGCGGACGACCTGCGGGCCGTCGTCGCCGACAACGGTTTCCAGGACTGGCACACCGAATACGAACTGTCCGCGTACGATCTCGATTATCGTGTTCATCGTCGTAGATCGAAACTGATGGCTGTAGCACACAACGCGCTCAACCAGACGAACAGCTACACGCAATGGGCAGAGACGTCCAGAGAAGGTGACGACGAATAGCGCTCTGCCGGTTTATTCACGCGTTTGACTGCTGATCAAGATCCGTGAAATCAGTGACAGACCACAGTTATCCCGTGCCCGACTAGCGCTCACAGCAGTGTGTGGTATGGCTCGCTACAGATAATCTCACCCCCCCTCTCTGAAGCTTTTAGTACCAACTGAAGCGATTCACACCTGATGACATAGCCGTCGTGCGATCTGGTGTGATTTGCGTTCAGTAGTGATCAGACGATTGTCCATTAAATGGTGGGAACATGATGTTAGTGACTCTATATCGAAGATCTCCATGCGGCGCGTTCGGTGCTTTGGGATCGATCGTTCAGAATTTGCGTGTGTGAGTCTACCAACGATTCTCGAAGTGTGAGTCCCACAAGTTCGACATTGCTATCAATAATCGACGAGCGTATGTCACACTCACAAACTGCCGTCTCAGGGAATACGACCACGTTGTGGAGTGTCGCATCAATGATCTCTGAACCGGCCATCACCATGACGTTCTCGCCGAGGTCCGAACCACGGACCGTCGCACTCGACGCGACATGAGGGCCGTCATCGAGTTGCCAAGCCAGCGCAGAAAGATAACTCTCCCGTGTCCCGATGTCGAACCATGCCTCATCGAACGTGAAGGCACGGACATCTGTTTTATCATGAAGCCACTGAATGAACCAGCCAGGCTCATCAGGATTGTTCCCCTGCTTGAGGTAGTCTTGTAGTGACTCGAGCGTCGCAGCGGGGAACCCGTAACAACCGATCGAGACGAGCGTGCTGGTAGGATCCGTGGGCTTTTCTTGAAAGTCCGTCACGAGGCCATCTTTAAGCTCGAGAACACCGTAGGATGTAGCTCGCTCCCTCGATCGAACATCATACGCTGCGACTGACGGTGATGCAACCGTTTGAAAGAAGTCGATGAAGCTGCTGATATGAAAACTGAGGAGGTTGTCCCCCGCGATAACCAAAAGGTCGTCGTCGATTTCCTCTCGATCGACGAGCTGTGCGAGTGCGCTGACGACGCCGGGTTTCTCGTCTTCGCTGGTTGTTTCCTCGATCGAGAGGCGTGGTTTCTCGAACGTGCTCTCGGTAATGTGCGTGTCGAAGTCATCCGCGAACTCCTCATTTGTGCTGACGTACACCTCTTCGATTCGGTCGTCTCTCTCGAGTTCGGCAAAAATATGATCGATCACTGTATGACATCCGATCGGAAGAAACATTTTCGGTCTATTTTTCGTTATCGGCCAGAGCCGCGTCGCGTAACCACCAGCGAGAATGACTGCTTTCATCGTGTTTGTGATACTTATATTCTTTCATAATGTAATGTGCGGACTACTGATTATGGACTACACAGTATGTGATCGGTGTTACCCGAACACGGTATGAACTGGCCTGGGAAAGGGGAAAACCGTTCATGGTGGAACGAACAGTAGGCCGTCCGAACATGACGATAGCTGTTGGGCGTTCGGAACGGGTCTGTTACTTACTTGGAAACTGATTGATAACAAAGACGGCTCGTGCAGTTGATCGACATAATGTGTCGACTGATCATCCCTCCTTTATTCAACATGCCACGCTCGTGCCGACTTCACCAACGAATTGCACAGACCGTGTTTGAGGCTGTTTCAGTAGGACCGCTTGCTGTCGCATTACCGTCTGGCCGGACTACTGAACGCATAAACTAATGGCCGACCGAGAGCACGAACTATCGGCGTTACTCTCGAGCGCAGCGCTCGTCATGGTCGGTGGCATCGTAAGCACCGTCGCAAACTTAGGCGAGCGGATCGTAATCGGGCGACTGCTTTCGCCGGATGCCTATGGAGAGGTGAGTATTGGAATTGCACTCATGATGTTCACTCTGACGGTCGCGTTAGCTGGCTGCCCGCAAGGGGTTTCACGATACCTCCCGCGGTATGATGCTGTTGAAGATCGGCGCGGTGTCTGGATGAGCGGGCTATTTATATCGACCGTCCTGTCGGTGATTATCGGTGGTTCGACTTTCCTCTTTGCAGATGTGTTCGTTGTACATTTATTTGAGACTGATACTGCAGTCCCGTTCGTTCGCCTGCTCGCACTCTCGCTTCCGTTTACTGTTGGATTTCGAATCGCCGTTGCAGGTATACGTGGATACGAAAATACAGTCTATCGAACAGTCATTCAGAATTTTCTTTATCCTGCTCTTCGAATCGCTCTCATCGCATTGTTGATCGGTTTGGGAATGGGAATCGTTGCAGCGGGTGCTGCCTACCTCGTTGCCGCGATGCTGACATCTATTGCTGCCATCTATTTGTTCAGCCAATTCATGCCACTGCGTGGCCGATACAACACTCGCGTGAGAGAACTGCTCTCCTTCTCTGTGCCGCTGGTCGTCTCGAATGTCATCGGTGTTGTGCTTATTCAGACGGATACTCTGATGCTCGGTTATTTCAGAAGTTCGTATGAGGTTGGCCTATATAACGCGGCCTATCCGCTTGCCACTGGACTCACTGTCGCCCTCTCCGCGTTTGGATTCCTCTATCTGCCCATCGCCTCGCGGCTCGACGCGGATGGAAATCAAGATATGATCGATGCCATCTATGCGACGTCAACGAAATGGGTATTCATCGTCACATTCCCGCTCTTTCTTCTGTTGGTCGTCTTCCCTCGAGATATGATTTCTATCTTTTTCGGCACCACCTATACCGATGCAGCCACTGTGCTCCCGATTATCGCCACCGGATTTTTCTTTAGTGTCGCCGCAGGACGTGATCGAGAGACACTCTCTGCAGTCGGCGCAACGACCTGGATCGCTGTTGGGAACATCATCAGTTTGTTCATCAATGTAATCGTCAATCTCGTTCTCATTCCACGGTATGGCTTTCTTGGTGCTGGTATTGCGTCTACGATCTCACTGATTACTGTTCATACGATCTTCTGCGGAATACTCGTAATTAGGTATGATACGACTCCGTTCTCTGCTGCGGCGATCCGTTGTTATATATCTCTCCCTGTCGTGTTATTGCCGATTGCGACAGTTTTCTCGACATGGCTCACACTCTCCGCTGTTACGTTCGTTCCGGCCCTGATTGCGGTTGGTACCGCTGCTCTTGTAGTTGTTGGATTTGTCGGCGCCTTTGAACCAGACGATGTCGTCGTGATAGATCTCTTTGAGGCGAAAACTGGGATCACCATCCCGTTTATTCGTCGATGGATGCCGGACACAACCCATGAGCGGATTGACTCGTTTTCTGTCGATTGACACACATCTCAAATAGACTGGAACAACTCTCGGTGTCTGAGACCTCGTGACAAACTACCGACTTGGATCTCGCGAGTACGATGATCACTATCGCAATATTGATCCAGACATCAGTGTCCCTTCACACCACACCCGGCGATCAATGTGAAAACAAGCCTACCGAGTGCTAGCCCTCCGGCAGTCCCGTTCGAGTGCTGCCTTGAGTATTGACTTGAGCTGCTCCGTTTCGACAACTACATCCCGTTGATTAGGCCGATCACAGACAAGATACCCATACCAGTCACCGACCTGTTTTGCGAGCATGAAATAGATCCCGTTTATTCTATCGCGTGGCATCAATTCAACCACGGCTGCATCGTTGGTGTAACTCAAATCGGTAAACCCTGCACCGTGTGGGCCGACAATACAGTCTGCCTGTGCGAACAAGGCGATCGTCTCTTGCACGCACATATCTGATAGCTCATATGATTCGAAGTCATATCTCTCGAGCATAGCGTTTACTTCGGCATCGTTGCTGACACGGCGACTTGCTGCATCGCGACGGCTTATGTATACTCGGTCGGAGAACTGTGTCGTATCGACTTCGTCGAGTGCCTGCTGGCGAAGTTGTGATCGCAACCAACTATGTGAGAAGGGTGATGGATTAGGTGGATCAATCTCTCGGCGCATCGAAGGCACCACGAGTCGATCGACTGTACAGTATGCGGATCGCCAATTTATGAGATCGTCCTCACCATAGCCAAGCAGCGCCAACGATTGTCGCTGGAACGAGTTTAGTTCCGGCCCGACGATCAACTTTGGTCGGCGTCCAGTTTTGGACGTATATCGTTCGACTCCTTCCAGCCGTGTCAGGGTTTCAGCGACCCAGTGGAAGTATCCATCAACCCAGCTGTGATGCAGGAGCACCGCTTCCTCGATTCGCTCGCTCTGAGTGTTTCCGGATACAACACGTCTCGGCATTTCACTCGCCGAGTTTATGATGTTGAGTGTCTGAACGTTACGGCTTACGGACGCATCCGCGATATATTTCGACCCGGTGAACGCTAGCGGTGGTGAACCGACGAGTCGTGCATCGTGGACGATGCCTACGAACGGTTTCGAAATCGTGTGTGTGCCGACCCATCGATCCATATCTGCCAACTTCTCATTGTAAGCATCGGGCTTTGGGACTGTCACTGATTCGAACTCGCCATAACTAATCAACGAATCGTTCTGCACAAATAAATTATATAACTCACTCCGCGTTATTTGACTGTGTTTCATTCCAACTAGTTTTGTCGCATGTGAGAAGCCGCGCTCACCGAGCCGACGACCAAGTGTTTTCACTTTCATTGAAAGACATCACTACAACGGATATCTTTACTATGTTCGCGTTTACCTCAGCCTTCACCGCAAACGTGGCTCACCGCTTTTGTTCGCCAGTGTGGTAGCGAATCCTGTTTGTGATTAATTGACGAACTGAAGCTCTTTCCGAACAAATCTGCTGAGTCGAAATCCAATAACGAATTTAGAATCGCATGCTCAAATATATTTAACTCCTATAATTTAAAACGAATGTTGGAAATGAGAGTGGTTATAAAGTAAGCACTGATTAATACAATCATACTCGGCAGTAACTCAGTAAAGCCTGAATTGCATGAGCAATCGAGAAAACGAGAATGAATCTCGTTGGGACAGTGTATTTGACCGCCGATCATATTTAAAAAGTGTTGCTGGCGTTGGTGCTGCAGTTGCTATGAGTTCGGGCGTCACTGCACAGACTGATACTGACTACGAAGAGGTTGTCGTCGATTCAAACGATTCTGTCACCTATCGTGTCGGTGATGGGGAAACGCTCGAGAACCTTCTAATCGATATCTCGGCCCAGAACGCCAAATTCTATATCCGTGCAAACGGTCGTGACTGGACGGTCCGAAACATCGGTATCAAGGGGACGTGGGACGACGATAAGAAAGAGGAGCCATTCATCGTCAGTGTCTCCTCCGACGGGACCGGTGTTGTCGAGAATTTCTACTGGGCCGATGGGACTGCACCGTTCGATCGTCAGCGGACGTACGGTGGTGCAGCGACCGGTTGCTACGTTGCGAACGCCCATTCTGGTACGCTGATCATGGAGAACCTGAACCTACAGGGATTCTCCGACAACGGTGTGTATGGCTCATCGCCTGGTGACTTACCGTCTCACTCGAGCGGGGGTGGTGGCGGCGGTGAAGTCATAATCAAGAACTCGTACGCAGCAAACTGTGCTCCGGCCGGATTCCGTCTCGGTAGTGATGGCTCTCGGCTCGAGAACTGCGTGGTGACGAACTGTACCCGAAACTATTGGGGGTTCTATCATGATACGAAGGTCGTCGATTGCGACCTGAGCAACTCGAGTCAACATGGAGACATCGCTGTCAGTGACAGCTACTGGGATCACGCAGCGACCGTCACAGCCGAGAATGCGTACTTCGAAACAACAGCGAAACACGGTACTAACGGTCGAGTCATCGGAACCTCCGCAGAGAGGACACCGCGTACTCGACCCGACCAAGTCGAAGGCGTCCCATTGACGCCAGAAGAAGCAGCATCGGGATCCTCGAGCGCACAGCCGTCTTCGCCGCCAACCAGCGATGAGGATGACGAAACAGACGCGGCGGATGAGCATCTGCTTGCGTTCGTGACCGATCCGGACGCTCAGTACGCAAGCTACGAGTTGACCGCGAAGGAGGCTGCCGAATTTGCCACGGCACCGTACAACAGTCCATCCGGTAGTCAAATCGAGAGCGGATCGTCGAACGACACAATCGAGGAGAAAGACGGAGTCTACCACGTTAGCGGCGTTACCGGGGGCGGCTACGGTGATGCGTACCGCGTCCAAGGACCAGTTACGTCGATCAATATTGATCAGCCTGACGTAATGTGGGTCGAACTCGACGGCGAGAAGCACTCTCCCGAGGAGATTATCGACAAAACAGCTAGCAACGATGACGGTGAACAGGACACGGGCTCCGACAGCCCCTCGAACGCGATCGTTATCGACGGAACCGAGACAGATGGCTCGTCATCGTATCGGTTCGTAGTTTCTGGATCGGTCGAGAAGGCATCCTATCAGGACGCATCAATCGACGACTCCGACAGTATTGACGGCACCGCAGTCGAAGGAACTGTCGACGGTTGGAAAGATGCATACTGGTTCAGCGGAGACGTCACCGACTTCTGGCTCAATGGGGATGCATTGGTCGATGTCGAGTATGATGCACGATAACCGCCGCTCACTGGCACTCGGACGGTAAGCGAATCCGAAACGTCGTAGCTTCTCACGTCCGAACACATATGATAGCTATCGTCTGATACTCCCGCCACCTCTCAGGAATAGTCGCAATCGAGAAGACAGACAGTCATTTCAGTGACTTGTTCATCGCACTGTGAAGGGTTTTTGCGAGTGTCATCTCAACGCCTGACGACTCGACGACATAGTACGGACGAAGCTCTCCATTGAACTTCCCCTTGTATTCACAGAGCCGTTCAGTGTTAGCGCCAACAAGGTCGTACCCAGCTATTGACTCGAGTGAGGGGTCAGAGACGATATCGTCTAAAATAACACGATGAAGAAGGTTATTGACACTCACGTTCTCGTACGACGCTGTGACGCCGCCTTGCCAGTAGTAGGCCAGCTCGTTTGAAAAGAGCGTAATAATTCCGCTTTTATATGTCCCATCGGGAGTTCGCGCTACATATACGCGCCAGCGGTCGTCGTCCAAGTTCGAGAGGAGATCACGGAGGAACAGACGCGACATCGGTGCAGTATCGTCGTATTCCGTATACTGGTTCACTACGTCGTCGTAGATCCGGAGGGCAGCGTCGATACCTTCTGTTCCGATCGATAGCTCCATCTCGTCATACCGTCGCATTTCGTTTCGCAGACTCTTGCTGAAACCCATCATTGCGTCCTCGAGATCGGTCACACCCTCGAGATCGACAACATACGTAAATTCCGGTTCCACTGAGAAGTCGTTCCAGACGTATGGGCGTGGGTCGGTATACGTGAGCGGACAGGTCATCCGGAAGAGCGTCGACCGCTTGTCAGCCTCGAGGTCGTCGGTGACTGCCTCGGCGAGAGCGCTGTTGATTCGCTCCCATTTGCGCCGTTTCGGACTCGTCGGATTGATGATCGGCCCGAGACGGGGAACGCCAAGTGACACGGCTGGTGAAAAGACGATCCGACCGACCGATTTCTCGCCGACGAAAACTGGGAGCAACCCAACTGCTTGTTGTCCCTTGTAGGCCCCATAAAGAGTGAGCTCAGCGTCGGTATGCGTGTCGAGAACGGCCAGCGCGTCCGGATCGTGGAACACTTCGAACCCAGTTTTGGGGAGTGCATCACCCCACTCTTCGAGCGTCAGTCGTTCAACATCCATGTGGTTATTCTCGTGATGACGATCTGTTTTGTTATCCAGTCACTACCGAATAGTGATTTCGCGACTATTCGATCAAGCTGTGTCTCGATGTGTGACCAGCTTTCGGCCATGATGCTGCCGGATGTCCGCCGTAACCGCCTCATACGGTCTGCTGTCACTGTGCCCCAGCGTACCCGCATGGCGGTCGCAGGTGCGCCGACACCCACTGACAGGAGTCCGTATAATCTGTTCAGTCGTCACTATAGTGTCGTCAGAATACGCCGCCAGTCTTCGCTCGCCCGTTCTAGTGAGAAGTCAGACCGAACCGCCGTCGCGTTTGCTGCGAGTGAACGCCGGAAATCTGGATCGTCCAGACAGCATTCCATTGCCGCGGCAAAGGTCGTGGGATCCCGATCGCGAACGATGATCCCGTTTTCCCCGTCGGTAACGACGTCCGGGATCGATCCTACCGACGGAACGATGGGAGCGAGCTGGGTCGCCATTGCCTCGAGCATCACCAACGGGAGTGCGTCCCGCTTCGACGTCAGAACGAAGACATCGGAACGGTAGTAATATCCCAGGGGATCGTCCACCCAGCCGGGGAGGTCGACGCAGTCTGCCAGCCCGCACGCAGCGACCTTGGCGGCGACCTCCGACCGAAGTGGTCCGTCGCCGACCATAACTGCTCGAAACTCTCGTCCGGAGGCGTCGAGTTCGGCGAGCGCGTCGACGAATCGGCAGGGATCCTTCTCCGCGCTGAACCGCCCGACCCAGACGAACTCGTAGTCAGTGTCGATATCGGTTTCCGGTGGACGGTACGTTTCGGTGTCGATCGGGTTCGTCAGGAGATCGATTCGTTCGTCGGGAACGCCGACTCGCGCGAGGCGGTCGGCATGAGAGGGGCCAGGAACGGATACCACGTCGAACTGCCTGAACGCCCACCGTGGCCCCACGCCGTACCACTGGTTAGCGTGGTAATCGAGGTCGATGCCGATGATTCCGAGATGGGCGGGGTAGCCGTATACAGTCTTCAATACGAGCGCGTAGAGTCCGTACGGAACGAGCGAGATCGACGCGACCGCATCATAGTCGTTCCGATACCCTTCATAGAGGGCAACGAAAAGTAAGAGTACGATCCGAACGATCCGTGGACCGACTTCCGGGACTCGGACGTAGTTCGCCGAATCGATGTCGTACGTCGGATCGAGACAGACGAGGGTCGTTTCGCCGGCGACATCCGCGAGTGGACCGTAATGCCGCTCGTTCTTGTGGGCCAGTCCCGAAACGACGAGGATGCGCTGCTCGTCAGCCCGACTCGTTCCATCTGTCGCAGATTCCTGATTCTGACGTGACCGCCTCGAGCGTCGATTAGCACTGCCCGCCTCGGGCGATGGTGACGTGGTAGTTGATTCTGTCGCTGCCATATCTGCTCTCGTTGAGGTGGCCGATCGCCTCATCGCTCGATGTCCGTTGCTGATCGGTCATTGCCCGAACCGAGACGGTTCGAAGCCGAACCAATCCGTGATCGATCCGTCTTGGCCAGCAAAAACTCCGACAGCGCGTAGGCCATCCATCCCTGACACCAGCGCATCAGCGTTACCCGCTTCGTGTGGTGGCGGTACTTCCGGTAGTAGAACTGTCCTTCCGCTGCCTGCAGGTTCGCGAGGACCCACCGGAGGATTCGATCAGCCAGCTCGAGGTCGCCCTCGTAGGTAAACACCAGAATCCCTTGCGTGCTGGCGTGGATGTCGCGGGGATAGGCGTTTTTCTCGTCGAAGTTAGGTGCCCCGTCCAATTCGAACAGGTCGGTCCGGTAAAACTCGAGGGCCGATGACAGCGTGTCGGCGTATCGATCCGAATCGACGATGTCGCGATAGCGCTGGAAGGACTCGATAATGAACCCGTTGTGGTGGCTGTCCATCGAGAGGTGTGATGCCGAAGTCGGAATTCGATAGGGCCAGCCGCCCCGCTCAGTCTGGTGGGCGGCGACGTGATCGAGGATCTTCGTCGCGCGCTCGCGGAGTTCGTCGTCGCCGAAGTACGCGTAGAGGTCGACGAGCATTCTCGCACCGAGTGCGGCGGAGTTGAGCGTGTAGGAGTCGTCCGGGTGGTTCAGGTGGTAATCGATCTTGGCACCCTCGGGCACCTCCCGGTAGTTCAGCTCGTCGACCAGAAACGAGGTCGCGGTGCGTGCGATCTCTGCGTACTCCTCGTCGAGGTGGGCGGCGCGCAACAAGGCTTTCACCGCGTACGCGGTCGATACGATGTCGGGGTCGTTGGGGACCCCTTTCGTGTGGAAGTGCTGAATCTCGTGGCGATGACCCCCACAGAAGCCGCTGTAACCGGTACAGCGTTCCTCGACGAGCCAATCCGCGAGCCGTTTCGTTTCGGCGAGCGGATCGAAGTCAGGCTCACGCGCTGCGTCGCGTTCCGCGAGCAGCTCGTGGTAGTTCAGATTCGCCATCGAAAAGAGAGCTCCCCCTTTGTAGTTTCGCCGGGGTTCGACACGGAGCAGCGGCCTGACGTCGACCGGGGCTCGTTTGACAGTCTCCTGGACGGCGATGTTGAGCCACCTGTTTTCGACCGGCAGTGCTTGCAGGAGAGCGCTGCTCATTCCATCGCCGTAATCCGGCCCGACGTAGTCTCGCTGGCGAGCGTATTCGAGCGTGGATTCGAGCACGGACAGATAGCGGTCAGTCGGATGAACGGTCGCCTCCGGTCTGGATCCCGCCGTTGACTCGTTGGCCTGCTCTGTCGATGATGTAGGAGCGGTACTCGAACGCCGCTGGACGTCGAGCCACGGAATCTCGTCGAACTGCATCTATCGTCGTCTGGACACGTATCTCCATTAGTATATGATGACTACCGAGATGCTGCAACGCGAGTAAACCGATTTGCGGAGCTGATACTACCGGTTGGATGTCAGTTTGGAGATACCTGTGAGTCCCCGTACAGTCGTGTCGGTAACCAGTTACAACTGGTATTGTGAACTGTCCCTGTCGAACTGGTATGAGCGAGATAACAATTGTGGTTGATTATATCATTCTCCGTCACGGAACGGGTGGTTTCCAAGATGAGATATCTGTTCTTCACGAACACGCCAGCACACGTTCACCTGTACAAACACGCCGTCCGGTCCCTGCGTGCGGACGGCCACGAGGTCCGCATCCTCGCTCGAGATTACACCTGCACGACTGACCTCCTCGAGTGGTACGACCTGCCCTACGAGGTCTACGGCTACTGTGGGACGTCGAAACAGTCGCTACTGAGTCGCCTGCCGGCTCACTACGTCCGCGCGATCCGGCAGGCGAGACGGTTCGATCCGGATCTGATCTTCGGAATGGGTGGATATGCGGCACATACGGGTGCGATGATCCGAACGCCGACGGTGTTGCTCATCGATTCCGAACCGGCGTCGTTCGACCACGCGATTTCGACGCCGTTCGCTCGCGCCATTCTCACGCCGAATACGTTCCAGAAGGACCTCGGGGAGAACCACTACGTGTTTTCGGGCCTGAAAGAATGCGCGTATCTCCATCCGGAAATCTACGACCCGAACCCCTCGATTCGCGACCGACTCGGCGTCGCCTCCGACGAACCGTACGTGATCCTCCGACTCAATGCGTTCGGCTCACAACACGACGTGGGCAAAGACGGGATCACCCACGAACAGTGCCACCAGCTCATCGAGCGATTGAGCGACGACGCGACGATCCTCGTCTCCGACGAGGGCAAGAACGTGGATCTCGAGGACCTCCCGGCGCGGTCGTTCGACCTCCATCCCGCCCTCATCCACGACGCGCTCGCGGAGGCGACGCTGTTGATCGCCGACACGCAGACGATGGTCACCGAGGCGGCGCTGCTCGGGACGCCAGCGATTCGATCCAATTCGTTCGTCGGCGACTCTGATATGGGGAACTTCGTCGAACTCGAGAACCAGGGATTGATTCACAACGTGGCTCGCTTCGCCGAGATCGTCGATATCTCGACGACGTTGCTTCGCGACGAGGGCGTCGGCGAGGAGTGGACTCGGCGACGAAACGACTTCCTCTCGGACAAGGCGAATCTCACGGAATTGCTCGTCGACGTCGCGACGGCACGTGGTCGTGTCGACGATCTCGACGCAGTCCGTCAGTTCGGCCGGGGGACGCCGCCCGAATCGAAACCACCCGTTGGCGTCGGCAGCGATTGATATCACAGGCTAACTGTTGAGACACGGTCGTCGGCCGTCGCCCTTTTGATTCTCGAGAAAATCCCGCCGTTCACTGAGACTGTCGGACAGAAGTCAAGACGAAGTCGGTCGGAAATTCGTGGCCGTCTCACCGGAGACGGCCGCAGCAGAGCGACCGATCTTCGTGTCGTTCTGTCTGGCAGTATGACTCAGGATTTGCTCGTCGTGTCGCGGTACTACCGTCTCACAACCTGATCTGATAACAGGACAACAGGCAGTGTCCACGCAGTCATAGTGCGTGGCTCGTCGTCACGAGCGACAACGAATCTCTATTACGGTGCGATCAGTTACGGGCGCGCGTCGTCACCAGCCAGCCAAGGCCCAGCACGGCACCGGCAGCGAGCCCCACACCGATCCCAACGAGTCCGATCGAACCCGCGCTGGCCGCGTCCGGATTCGGTGCGACGGCGAGTCTCGAGAGCGACGACGCGTCTGCCTCGAAGTGATATGCATCGCCGGACTCGTCGCTGACCGTCGTTTCGACGGCGGTCCACTCGTCACCGCGTTGCTCGTAGAGTGCAACCTCGTCCGCCTCGAGTCCGCGCTCCTCGAGGCGGTCTTTCGAGACGGTAAACGAGACCGTCGCTGACGCGTTATCGGTCCCTGACTGCTCTGTGACCGTTAGATACGAAAGCGGCTCAACGTCGGCGGGTGGTGTTTCCGAGACTTCCGAAAAGTGGCTTTCGAACGTGAGCGACGCATCGCCCTCGATATCGGTCAGTTCGAGCCGTTCGAAGCGAACGCCGTCGTCCGTCCCTGCCGTCGGTTGCACGCCGACGGGGTCGTCCGACGAAGCGTCCGTCACGGTTGCAGTGATCCCGTCGCTGGTCCGGTCGTACGTCACGGACGGATCCTCGCAGGTGCCGGTTCGAATCGTGACCGGTTCGTCGAGCGACGGAAGGGACGTCCGATCCGGGTCCTCGGCGCTGCCGGAGAGCATATCCCACTCTTCGATTCCGCCCTCCTCTGGAATCCCGGAGACGGGCAAGTCCGATCCGGCAAACGCCGCGTCCTCGTTAAACTGAGGGTGGACGGTCACGGCGAACTCGCCGTCGAGGCCGCCTCGCAGCGCACCGCCATCGGTTCGTCCGTCTCGATAGGCCCAGGACGCTGACGCCCACCCGTCGCCGCGTTCGTACTCGTCCATTCGCGTCTCGCCCGTGTAGTTGTCGTCTTTCACCACCCACTCGCTCTCGTGGGGCAGCCCAGCGGCCTCGAGCGTGACGAGCGCTCCCGGCGACTCACCGCCGAGTCGATCGTGGACGGTTCCGAGGCTCACCCCGTCGGGCCCCTCGTAGAGGAAGAGCGTGCTCGTGTTGTCGCGCTGGAGGTGTGTCGTCCCGTACGAACTGTAGCGCCGCTCGACGTCGTCCGAATGGGTTTCGTGGCTCCGGTACTCGTAGAACGATTCGATCGTCTCGTCTCCTGACAGCGGCTCGATCGGCTGGCAGAACGATCCCTGTTCGACGACGTACGAGTCTGCCGGTGGCGAACGCACCTGTGCCGACGAGCCGGTAGTCGAGTGTGTCTGGCCGGCGGCACTTCCGATTCCGCCGACGATCAGCATTCCGATCAGTACGACAATTGTGAGGCGTCGTCCAGTCATGGGTTGGCTCTCTCGTAGGTGAAGTGGACCTCGTTGGCTGTCGCGTCTGCACGGCTCGCTTGCGCTGGTCGGTCGGCACAGAGTGCACGCGGCGGTCCGATCCACGCGCCGAGCTCCGACGCCCGCTCGACGAGCCACTGATACAAGTCCCGGTAGCCGGGGAACTCCCGTTCGTTGAAATACCGCGGATGCCAGAGGACCGTCATCACGGCGCCGTTGTCTGCGGCTTCCAGCAGGAGCCGCTCACAGGTCTCACGGGCAGCCACAAAGGCGGACGCCGGATCCGGAAGCGCTTGCTCCATGATCGTCAGTGGAAAGACCAGGAAGTCGTCGTCGAAGGGACGAAGCGGATGGTACCCGGCGTGAAAGCCACACTCCGTACTCGAGCCGAGCGTCGCATCGTATGCGAGGCCGATCGTGTGGTGATACTGCCACGTCTCCGGCACCGACAGCTTCAGGTAGTGTTGGCGACCGCCGGTGACGGAGTCGCCGAGGACGTTTTCGAGCACCGTCTTTTCCTCGCGTAACCGCTCCGGATCGTTCGCAGAGTGATACGAGCCGTGTAGGCCGACTTCCCACCCGCCGTCGTCCAGGTCGCGGATGACGTCGACGAGGTCGGGTGCGGTCACGTCGTACCGGCCGAGGTGCTGGACCCAGTTCGCCGGTGCAAACCACTCCCTGATCGGGCGATCGGCCAGCAGGTGTTGTTCGTTCAGGAAGTAAAACGCCGAGCGCACACCCAACTCGTCCTCAAGGGCCATGATCTCCTCGAACTGCCAGTAGGGGTTGGCCGTCGAGAGTGCTGTTCGAAGGTGATACGCCGGCCGTTCTCGAGTCGCGTAGTAGAGCGACCGAATCCCCTTGTACGGCCGGTCGACGTCGTGTGTCAGACAGAGCGCGAACGTCGAATCGTCCGGGAGCGCGTCCTGCTCCCGTGGCAGCCCCTCGATGGATTCGGCGGCCAGTGCGGGCCGTTTCGCCGTCATGTTGTTCATCTCAGTGAACGCTCCGTTCGAGTTGCTCGACGATGCGGGCTGCTGCGTTCCCGTTGCCGTATAGATCCGGCTTGGCTGGCGGATCGACGGCAGTGCGAACCGCGTCGACGATCCGGCTCGTCTCCGCGCCAACGAGGGTATTCCAGCCGGCGTCGACCGTCTCGATCCATTCGGTCGTCTCCCGCAGGGTGACACACGGCGTATCGAGGTAGAACGCCTCTTTCTGGACCCCACCGGAGTCCGTCGCGACGCAGATCGCGTCTTCGACGAGCGTGATGAACTGTCCGTAGTCGACGGGGTCGATGACGCGAGCGGCCTCGGTCGCCCGGTCCCAGAGTCCGTACTCCTGGAGCGCTGTCACCGTGCGCGGGTGCGCGGGGAACACGACCGGGACGTGCAACTGCGAAAAGGCATCGACGATCGACGCGAGTCTGTCCCGATCGTCGGTGTTCTTCGCCCGGTGGACCGTTGCGAGCACGTACTCCTCGGGGCGTTCGATGCCGGACACGTCGGTGTCGTGAAGCCGGTCACGGATCTGTACCAGCGTATCGTACATGACGTCGCCGGGGACGAACACGTTCTCCGAAATCCCCTCCTGTGCGAGGGTCTCCTTTGCGTGCTGGCCCGGCGCGAAGAGGATATCCGAACAGTGATCGGTCAGCTTGCGGTTGACTTCTTCGGGCATCGACCAGTCGTACGAGCGCAAGCCAGCCTCGACGTGCGCGAGTTTGGCCGACGATTTCGCCGCGACGAGCGCAGCTGCGAGCGTCGAGTTGGTATCCCCGTAGACGAGGACGGCGTCAGGTGATTCGTCGTCGACGATTCGTTCTAACTCGGTCATCATTTCGGCGGTCTGGTGGGCGTGGGACCCGGAGCCGACACCCAGATGGAACGCCGGCTTGGGCAACGCGAGTTCCTGGAAAAACACCTCGGAGAGTTCGGGGTCGTAGTGCTGACCGGTGTGGACGAGCAGTTCGTCGTGATCGTGCTGGAGCTGCTGTGAGACGGCAGCTGCCTTGACGAACTGTGGCCGCGCACCGACGACCGACAGGACGTTCATCGAACGGTCACCCCGGCCGGATTGGCACCTGCGAGCTGGATCATAGTCTGGTTGAACTGTATCTCGAGTGACACAGACACGGTGTTAGTAAATAATCGCGTAACCGAGTTTCAGCTCGGACTGTTTCTATGGCGTCTCGAAACGACGATAGCTTGCTGGCCGGTCGGATGGACGGACCCTACGGCGTTTGGAAGATCGGGTCAACATGTCGTTTCGCCGCCTCGCGGCGCGTCGTCGATCGAGACGACTCGCGAGTCGACGTGACGTCGTTTTGATCGAACTGTACGGTCGCGTGCGTCTCGGACTGATCTGACCGGTCTGGGTCCTGGTGACCTCGCGAGGAGAACACGCCGGAACCGAGCAGGGCGAGGACGCCGAGCGCGACGCTTGCGATCCCAAACAGGGCTTTGTATACGTTCATTGGTATCACGCTATGATGGTCACACGCTAGAGTCCACCACACCCAGTCGGCGCTCGTCGTCTGCGGTCGACTGGGGATGGCGTCTCAGCATGTATACGAAACCCTGTCTTCACAGCGGTGCTTAATTATACAATAACTTATATTCGGCAGGAAACACTTGTGGTGCTGTAGCAGCGCCCTACGCACAGTAAGAGCGGTCTACGCTCTCGAGCAGTCCTGTCGATAGGAGAGGACACAGCGGGCTGTCGGATCAAAACGACACTATCGACACATACTGTCTGCAGTACTGTGAGGGCGCTTTGATTATCATCTCAGGGATATTCGGCGAGAAGAGGCGCCGAGGATGGCGGACGTCATTCCATATACCCGAGCCCTTTCAGCCGATCCTCGACGTCGTCGAAATCCTCGTCGACGTCGCCGCCAGCATCGACCTGGGCCACTGCCGAGCGTTCGACTTTCGTCGTCGCAGGAGACGTTTTCGCGGCAAACGCGTCGAACAGCACTCTGCCGTCGGCGTTTTTCGGCACCGGTTCGCCGATCCCGTGCAGCAGGGTCGGCGCGATATCGACCACGCGGGCCCCGCGAAGCGTCGCGCCGGCGTCGATCGACGGCCCGCGACACAGCACGATCCCCTCGCTGCGGTGACTCGCGTCGTAGACGCCGGTATCACCGAGGACCTCGTCTGAGACCGTACTGCGTGACTCGTAGGTTTCCCTGCCACAGACGACCAGGTCGGGGGCGTCCTCGTCGGTCGGGAACAGCTCGTCGCCATCGAAGACCTCGAGCAGCTGCTCGCCGTCGGCATCGGTCGCCGACTCCAGTGCAGTTTTGATATCCGCTTTCACCTGTGGGACCTCGCTCGGCGAGACGACGCCGTCGTCGAAGCGGCCGCTATCATTAATATAACAGTTCCCGGTGTCGTGGACGAACGCGACGGTGCGGTCGAAGTCGACGTCGTAGAGGGCGTGATCACCGGGGATCTGTTCGGCCACCGAGTCGACCAGTTGCCGAGGCAGCGACTGTACGAGCGTCTCTTCGGTGATTCCGACGCGGTTGAGCGCGCTCGTGATCGCGTCTCGAGAGATCCCGAGACTCGCGAGCGCGCCGCGGGTCCCGTCGTCCTCGCGCCGGAACAGGTAGCCCTCCTGCTCGAGAATGCGGTTGACGTAGACGAGTCGGTCGATCGGGCCGAAGCCGTGATCGGAGACGACGTAGAGGTCGGCGTCGTAGTCGTCGGTGTAATCGATGACTTCGCCGAGGATCTCGTCGAGTTGCTTGTAGTGTTCTAATAGCCGATCCATGTCCCAGATGAGGTGCTGGAACCGGTCCGGGGCGGTGTAGACGAAGAAAAACAGCTGCCAGTCGTCGTCGGCACGGTCCATCTGGAGGCGCATCAGTTCGCGGCGTTTCGCGAGCATCTCGTCGACGGCGACCTCGAAGTCGTCCAGCCGATCGCCGTACTTGTGATAGTCGAGGCTGATTTCGTAGTCCGGAATCCGCGACTCGATCTCGTCTTGCAGGTCCGGGGGCCGCGTGAACTCCCGATCCGTCGAGGGCGTCATCATACCCGTGACCATGGTGCCGTCGATCTCGCGGGCCGGGTACGTCATCGGGACGTTCCCGACGTGGGACGGCCCGAGCAGATCCCACAGCGCCGGCTGTGCGAGATCGTGGCTCGTGTACATCTCGTGGCTGTACTCCGACGAGAGGTTTTGAAAGCCGTAGATGCCGTGTTTGTCCGGCCAGACCCCTGTTGCGATCGACGGCCACGCGAGTGGCGTCGTCGGCGGACGGGTGCTCTCGAGCGTGCCGGATGCGCCCTCCTCGCGCATCCGGGCGACGTTCGGGAGTTCGCCCTCGTCGCTCCATTGCTCGATGAGTCTCCACGGCACGCCGTCGAGTCCGAGCACGAACGCTCGCTCGGAGGGGGCTGTAGATCCGCTCATGATTGTATTCTGAGACGTCGAAGACGCCTGCTGTCCCCCACGTTGGCCGAGGTCCGCTTTGTTATAGAGATGATTCACCACTCCAGGTAACTGACGTGTCCCTGTTCGATGGCATTAATACACGTCTCACAGGCTGTTCTGCCGCTCTCTGCGTATGTCATCAACACGCACATTGGTGGGTGTCGCCAGCCGGCAAAAGACGGGCATAACAAAGCCCGCTACTGGAGACGGTCTCGACCATGGGACCGGTTCAAATCAGGTGGTTGCTGTGGGCAGCGTAGTGCTCTCTCTCGATGCAGAACTCGGGTGGGGCTTTCACGATCTCCCGAACCCGCCAACGAGGCGCGTCGAGGCCGGCCGTCGAGGCTGGTCGACGATGCTCGAGTTGCTCGAGGAGTATCGCATTCCGGCGACCTGGGCCGTCGTCGGCCACCTCATGCTCGAATCCTGTGATGGGCGACACGCCGATCATCCAGCCCCGGACGGCTGGTTCGAGCGTGAACGAACCGACTGGCAGGACCGCGAGGACGTCCGCTTCGGGCCCGATCTCGTCAGCGATCTCCTCGAATCGGACGTCGACCACGAGTTCGCCAGCCACTCCTTTTCGCACGTCCTCTTCGGTCATCCCGAGACGGATCGCGAGCTCGCGTCGGCCGAACTCGAGCGCAGCCTCGAGATCGCTGCCGACTGGAACCAGTGTGTCGAATCGTTCATCTATCCCCGCAATTCGGTCGGCCACCGCGACGTGCTGGCCGAGCAGGGACTGCGAGCGTATCGGAGCAAATCGCCGACCGGCTACGGTATCCGGTGTATCTTCGACCTGATGGTGCGTAACAAGTCGTTGCTCGTGACGCCCACGATCGACGAACACGGGCTCGTTGATATTCCGGCGTCGCTGTTTCTCTTCGGCTTCGAGGGGTCTGCACGGACGGTTGCCGAGTCGGTCTGGGACGATCCGATGGTCGCGCTCGCCCGCTACGGCATCGATCAGGCGACCGAACGCGACGGGATCTTTCACATGTGGCTCCATCCGAACAACCTGACACACGAACGTGACGACCAGCGCATGCGAGCGATCCTGTCGTACCTCGCACAGCGTCGTGCCGAAACCGGTCTCACCGTCGAGACGATGGCCGATGTCGTTCATCGAGTGACTGGGGCCACAGCCGAGACCAGCGTCAAACCGACAATGAGCCGACGCTGACGCGTTCCAGGTGGGGTCTGGCCGCTTTTTCCTTCTTTTTCAGGTGCCGGCGGGCTCGCGACCGTCCTGCGGGCCACCGGTCACTCGTGACAGCAGACCGTATCAGTGAATGAACGATCTACACGAGTACCCCGAACAGATACGACGACGATAACAAAGCCCGCAGCGACCCCGTTTGTGAGCAGATGGCACCAGCACTTCTGAATCGATTGACGGACTCGAGCGCACTGTCGCTTGGGATACTCGGCGTCGGCAACATCGGTCTGGTACACCTGAAGTCGGCAGTCGCCATGCCCGACGTCGAAGTCGTCGCGGCCGCCGACGCCGTTCCCGAGAACCGCGATCGCGCCGAGCGCGCCGGCGCCTCGCGCACGTACGACGATTACACGGCACTGTTGGACGCCGAAGACATCGACGCGGCAGTCGTCGCGCTCCCGCCGTTTCTCCACGCCGACGCCGTCGAGCAGGCCGCAGCGGCCGGCGTCGACGTTTTCGTCGAGAAGCCCCTGGCGCGCTCGACGGAGGAGGCCGACGAACTGCTCGCGACCGCCCGCGAGGCAGACATCGCTGTCGGCGTCGATCACACGCTGCGCTACCAGCCGGATATGGCCGGTGTCAAAACCGCCTACGACGAGGGCAGGGTCGGTCACGTGCCCTACGCCTCGATCACCCGACTCAACGACGGCCCGCTCGGTCGGCCGCCGGCTGAGAGCGCGCCGCCGTCGTGGCCGCTTGATCGGGACGCGGCCGGCGGCGGCTCCTTACTCGAGCTCGGGGTCCACTGTTTCGACGTCTTAGAGTGGCTGTTCGGCGAGCTCGAAGTGCGTGATGCGTCGATGGGACGGACCCTCGAGGTCGACGTCGAGGACGCCGCGACCGTGCTTATGGACGCCCCGGAGACGGGAACGACGGTCACGCTCCACTGTGGCTCCTACCAGTGGGAGCAGCTGCCGGAGGTCAACACTCGGCTGCGCCTCGAGGGTGTAACCGGCACGATCAGCAACCGGGACCACCTGCCCAAGAATTTCTACGCCGGCGCGGCTAAATCCGCCCTCTCGAACGTCGCCAGTCGACTCACGCGCGACGAGCCAGATGTCTTCGGGCCGACGTTCTACCTGCAGGCTCACTACGACGCGCTTGCGGATTTCTGCGATGCGATCCGCAACGACGAGGCGCCCCCCGTCGACGGGACCGACGGCCGGCGGACGCTCGCACTCGCCGAACAGGCCTACGAACTGGCGGCGCGAAAGGCCGACGACGCCGGCGGTGACGGCCTCGAGACGCCGGAGGTGACCCTATGAGCCCGGCGTCGGTCCGCGCGGCCGCCGTTGAGACCGCGGGCCGCCGTGGCGGCTGGGTGCCCGACGTCGACGCCCGCCTGGCTGCCCTCGAGTCGCCCGTGCGAGACGTCCTCGACTCCTCGCTCGGAACGCTCGCCGACGCCGACCGGATCACGCTCGTCCCCGACGCTCACTACCCGTTTCACCCGTCTTCGGGGATGGTCACCGATCCGGCCGTGATCGGTGCGATGGTCGCCCTCCTCGAGGACGAGACCGATACCGAGATTGCCGTCGCGGGCGCGAGCGACGACACGATCGCTTTTGACCGCACTGCGGACTATCTCGGCTACACGAGCCTGCTCGAACGGTTCGACGCGACGCTCGTCGATCTGGCTGCCGAATCCCGCGTCGACGAGGGCTATACAGTCGACGGAACGCCGGTCATGTTTTCGATTCCCGAGCGGCTCGTCGAGAGCGCCGTCGTCGTCGTGCCATCGTTGCGTCCGACCGCGGACGGGCCGGTCGCCGGCGCGATGCGAACGCTCGCCGACTTCGTCGACTCAAGTGGGGCTCCCGATCAGGCCTTATCCTCCGTCGCGGCGACGCGCGTGCTCGAGCCCGCGGTTGCCGTCGTCGACGCGACGACCGCCTACGGCGGCGAGCCGGTGGCGGCAGACGTCCTGTTTTCGGGTGCGCCATCGGCCGTCGACGCCGTCGCGAGTTCCTTACTCGGGCGCTCGCTCGAGACCGACGATGCGCTGAAGACGGTCCGCGAAGACGAGGAGCCGGTGTCTGTCGACGGCGCTGTTGACTTCGATCGGCTTCGGGCCCGGATTCCGGACGGTGAGCTGCCGCCGCCGGACGATCCCCATCCGGCCGTCTCGACTGCCTACCGCGTCTACGCGGCGGTTGCTGGCGACGCCGTCCCGCCGCAACTCGAGGGTGGTCGATGACCGCGATGACTGACTCCCCTACTGCGGCGGTCACCGGCGCAACCGGCTTTCTCGGCTCGCGGCTCTGTGAGCGCCTGCTCGCGGACGGCTGGGCAGTCCACGGACTCAGTCGGCCGACCTCAGACCGGGGTGGGCTCGAGGAAGTCGAGTGGCACGTTGGCAATCTCGCCGACGAGGAGACGCTGCGCTCGCTCGTCGACGGCGCCGATGTCGTCTTTCACCTCGCGGGAATCGGCCTCTGGAGCGCCGGCCCCGAGACCGTCTGGGAGGTCAACCGCGACGGAACCGAGCGAGTGCTCGCGGCCTGTCGCGACGGCGACGCCGGACGGATCGTCTTTACCAGCACCGCCGGAACGCGCCGGCCGCAGGGGGACGACGACTTCGCGGACGAGACGGACGTAGCCGAGCCGATCGGTGCCTACCAGGCCTCGAAGGCCGCGGCCGAGGAACTGGTCGACCGCTACGCACAGGCGGAGGGAGAGGCCGTCACCGTCCACCCGACGTCAATCTTCGGCCCGGGCGACGAGGAGTTCACCGCCCAGCTGCTTGCGATGGGCGTCGAGCCGACGATGCCAGCTCATCTCCCCGGCGGCCTGAGCATCGTCGGCGTCGCGGACGTCATCGACGGGCTGGTGGCGGCCGCCGAACGCGGCACCAGCGGTGAACACTACATCCTCGGCGGCGAGAACCTCACCTTCGATCGAGCGGTCGCCCGGATCGCCGATGCGGCCGACGGTTCGCCGGCACGAATTCGCGTGCCTGCGACGGCCATCCGCGCTGCCGGCCCCGTCGCCGAACTCGTCGACGCCGTCGCCGATCGGCGCGTGTTCCCCTTCGATCGCGAGATGGCCGATCTCGCGACCCAGCGGCTCTTTTACACCTCGAGAAAGGCAAACGAGGAACTGGGATACGAGTATCGGCCGCTCGAGGCCCACGTGCCCGACGCGATGGACTGGTATCGCGAAAACGTCCAATAACCGGAATACGACAGAAATCGGCTTCTGAGTGGCTTATTCGACCCGCCCCTTCCTCTGGATACGCCGTGTCTCGGCCTCGGCGTCGATCTCGACGTCCCGTCCCGCGACGGCCTCGTAGACCGCGAGCATTCGATCCGCCGTCCGGTCGATGCTCACCTCGTGGGCGGCTTCGCGGCCGTTCGAGCGCTCGCCGCGTTCGAGGACATCGATGAGCCCCCGAACCAGCTCCTCGTCGCTCGAGGCCACGTGGGAGGGCTCGACGCCGGCGAGTCGTTCCTGGACGTCGCCGACGTCCGTGGCGACGATAGGGAGGTTGCAGGCCAGCGCTTCTTTCACGGAGTTGGGCGAGCCCTCGCTGTCGGAGGTCAACAGGAGCGCATCGGCAGCGTTCATGTAATCCGCAACGGCGTCGTGGGCGACGCCATAGACGGTCCGGAGTCGGACGGGGCGCTCGAGGAGGTTGTCGACGACCGTCACGACCCGCTCGGCTCGTGGATGGTTCTTCACCTTGCGTGCGGGCGGGTAGGGAAAGAGGACGTTTGCGGTGTCGGTGTCGTCCCAGCCGACCCGTCGTTTCGCCCGTGCCTGTGGCTCGGGCTGAAATCGATCGAGGTCGACACCATCGGGGATCACCCGACAGTCGACGCCAAGTGCCGTCCGCATTTCCTCGGACATGACGACGACCTCGTCGCACAACCGCGCGGACGCCCGACTGACGGGTGCGACGGGGCCGTGGACGTCCGATCCCCACAGCGAGAGGACGACGGGGAGCCGTCGCTGTGCGAGTGCCATCGGCCCTGTCAGCCCGTAGTGGGCGTGGATCAGATCGTAGTCGCCGGTTCTGGCCTCTCGAATCACCCGCGGGATGGTCCGGAGGTAATCCGTCGGGCTGCGGTCGACGTCGGCGGCGACCTCGCCGGCCACCGGGAGCGTCGAAAACGAGACGCCTCGCTCCTCGAGTGCGGCCTGCTGCTGGGTCATAAACGGCGCGTCCGCGTACGTGGTGAGGGTGAGGACGTCCATATCGGCTGTCGGGCGAAACGGCCCGCCTTCGTTTTGTTATCCGGCGTGCAGTAGGCTCTGGCGCGCCGGTCAATACGTGAATACGCACCTCGTCTACTCGGCGGCGCAGCCGACGGCGCGGGTTTCCCTCACGTACACGGACCTGTTCAAGTGACGACCGAACGCGCGCGAGCGACCCCGCCCGTAGCGATCCGATTACAAAGAGCCGAGCGCGGGTACTCGAGCGCGATGCGGATCCTCGTCCTGGCGAACACGCCAGCCCACGTCCACCTGTATCGACACGCCGTCGACCGACTCGAGACGGCGGGACACGACGTGCTCGTCCTCACCAGGGAATACGCCTGTACGACCGACCTACTCGAGTACTTCGACATGCCTTATCGGGTGTACGGCGACCACCGGACGGAGGGGTACTCGAAACTCGGATTCGCCCGCGAGGTGGGCGGGCAGTTCCTGACGATCGGGGTCGAAGCGCTTCGGTTCGATCCCGACGTCGTCTTCGGCCGGGGTCCCTACGCGGCCTACGCCGGCACGCTCTCGCGGACGCCGGTCGTCCTCGTTCTCGACGACGAGCCCGGCGACTTCAACCATACCGTCTCCCGGCCTTTCGCCGATTGTATCCTCTCGCCGGCCGTGACGCGTCGCGATCTCGGCGACGCCCATTACACCTTCGACGGCTTCAAGGAGTGTGCCTATCTCCATCCCGACGTCTTCGAGCCGACCACCGACGTCCGGGAGTACCTCGACGTCGATCCGGACGAGCCCTACGTGCTGGTCCGATTCAATGCCCTCGACGCACTGCATGACGCCGATCTCGAGGGATTCCGACCCGAACAGCGACGCGACCTGATCGAGCGGCTGAGCGATGTCGCGACGGTGTTCGTCTCCGACGAGGGCGACGAGTTAGACCTCCGAGAGCTGCCGGCACGGCCCTACGACCTCCATCCCGCGTTGATCCACGACGCGATGGCCGACGCCGAGTTGCTGGTTGCCGATACCGGCACCATGGCCACCGAGGCCGCGCTGCTCGGAACGCCAGCGTTCCGCTATCGCGGCACCGACGACCACGAGTACGGTGAGTTTCAGGAACTCGAGCGGGCCGGCCTCGCCGAGCAGTTCGACACCTACGAGGCGGTTCGGGATCGCTCGCTCGAGGTGCTTGCCGATGACGACGTGGGCGAACGCTGGGCACAGCGCCGACAGGAGTACGTCGGCGACCTCGTGAACCTGACTGACCTGCTCGTCGACGTGGCGGAATCCCGCGGGGCCGTCGCACGCTTCGACCGGTCGACGAAGCAAGCGCTCCGACCCCGATCACGAACGACATGACGCCGCTGCCGGACGGATCTGCTGGCGCTTGGCTGAACCTGTTCTCGAGCGGGATAGTGATGAGTCTGTCACGAAAAACTTATACCTATCTCTCGAAAAGAGCCGACTAGTTCCGTTCTATGAGTCTCTCTACACTGCTCAGTGACCTGTTTTCCGGCGGTGATACCGGGGCCGAGATGCCGAGGGCCAGCGCGCGTGATCGTAACAGCGACGGCGATGGCGACGGCATCAGTTCGGTCACGGTCGTCCGCGAGTGTCGCCACTGTGGGACGAACGTCTCGGCCGGAACCGCCCAGTGTCCGACCTGCGAGGGCGACGAGATCGTCACTTACTCCATCGAGTAAGCCGGCGCTCGAGCCTCGCTGTCGCTCGGTTCGCCAGGCTCGTCACACGGTACCTCGAGGTCCTCGTTCGCCTCGGCGTCGAGTCGGATCGCACTGCCGAGCGAGACGAGTCCGAGCAGGGCCGCGACGAACGCGGAGAGACCAGCCGTAAAGGCGTCGTCGCCGCGTGCCGCCCGGACGACCGATCCGCCAAGACCAGCCAGCCCGCCAGCCAGCCCCAGGGATCCGACGACGTAGTAGACGACAGCCGGGTTGAACGACCGAACCACGTATCGGGTCTTGAGTCGCCAGTAGAAGCTCTGCAGCAACAGCAGGGAGACGAACCGGATGAACGATCCGTACGTGATGCTGCTGTCCTCGTCGCCGTAGATCGCCGACATGGGGACGTCCGCAACCCGACACCCCGCGACGTTGAGATGGGTCAGCAGGTGATTGAGGAAGCCGTACTGGTCGGTGATCTCCTCGAGCTCGAGTCGGTCGATCGCCTCGCGCGAGATGGCGGTATAGCCGTTCTGTGGGTCTCCAAGCGACCAGTAGCCCGTGGCGAACTTCGAGAGGCCAGTGAGCATGGCGTTCCCGACGAACCGGAACGTCGACATTCCCTCGCGGTCGTCGGCGTGCAGGAGCCGGTTGCCCTTGGCGTAGTCGGCCTCGCCGGTGACGACCGGATCGATGATCCGATCGAGAATGGTCGGATCCATCTGTCCGTCGCCGTTCATCACCGCGACGACGTCGATGTCGTCCGCGACGGCGCGACGATAGCCGGTCTTGACCGCTGCGCCGTAGCCGCGGTTTTCCGCGTGACGGATCGGCACCACGCGCCGGTCGTCGCCGCCATCGGCTGCCGTGAGCGCGCGGTCGATCGCCTCACTGTCCGCGTTGTCGTTGACCCGCGTTGCAACCCGTTGGATCACCTGCCAGCTGTCATCCGGCGACGCATCGTCGACGGCATAGATCCGATCGACGAAGTCAGGAATCGTCTCGATGACGCGGCCGACGAACGCCGCCTCGTCGTACGCCGTCACGACGACGGCGATCCGTTTGCCCTTATACATCGTTCCCTCCGTCGGTGGTCACGTTCGTCGGCTCCGACACGCCACGTACAGTGTCACTATCGCGGGCGCTCGAGCCCCGTGGCGGCCGGCCGTCGCTCGAGCCTGCGAGGTCGTACTCCCGGTGGGCGGTGTCCGAGAGGTCGACCGCGTCCCGGCCGTCGACGACGACCATCGGCTCGAGTGCAGTCCAGTCGATCCGCTCGAACGCCGTATGGGGCGTGACGAGGACGGCGGCATCGAACGTCTCGTCGGGCAGTTCGTCGATCGCCACCGGCCGCGCGCCGTAGTCGGCCGGATCGACGAGCGGGTCGACGCCAGCGACCTCGGCCCCGTGCTCGGACAGCGCGTCGATGACGCCAAGCGCCGGGGAAGCGCGTGTTTCCTCGACGCCCGGGCGATACGTAACGCCGAGGACGACGACCGACGCGTCCGCGAGGTCGGTTCCGTCACGCTCGAGTTCGGCCGCCAGCCGGTCGACGACGACTGCGGGCATCTCGTCGTTGACCTGGCGGGCCGTCTCGGTGACGGCCATCGGCTCGTCGGTCCGGCCGAGCAGGAAGTGTGGATAGTACGGAATGCAGTGGCCGCCGACGCCGGGGCCGGGATCGTGGAGCTGACACATCGGCAGGTCGTTGGCCGTTGCGATCGCTTCGCGGACCGAAATCTCGAGTTCGTCCGCGAGCCGACCCAGTTCGTTGGCCAGCCCGATGTTGACGTCACGGTAGATCCCCTCGAACACTTTGACGGCCTCCGCCGTCGTCGCGTCCGAGACGGGGTGGACCTCGTTGTCCGAGAGTTCGTCGTAGACGAGCGCAGCCGCTCGCGTGCTCTCCGGGTCGACGCCACCGACGACCTTCGGATACTGGCCGCGGATGTCCCGCAGTGCCGTACCGGAAGACGTTCGCTCCGGGCAAAAGGCGAGCCCGAACGCGTCGGATGCGAGCCCGCTTTTGCTCGCGAGATGGGGCTCGAGGACGTCACGGCACGTTCCCGGCGGCAGCGTTGACTCGGCGATCACCAGATCTCCGGAGGCGAGCCCGGCCGCGATGTCGTCGGCGACCGACTCGACCGTCGTGAGATCCGGCTCGTTCTCGTCGTCCAGCAGCGTCGGGACGATGATGACGTGAATTCGGGCTCGCTCGGCTGCTGCCGGCCCGTCCGTCGTGGCCGCGAGCCGGCCGGCAGCCACCTGGTCGGCGACGAGGTCGTCGAGTCCGGGTTCGCCGACGACGTGGCTCTCGCCGTCGGTGACCGCCTCGACGACGGCGGGATCGATATCGGCGCCGGTCACGTTCCCCGTCGTCTCTGCGTAGACCGCCGCCAGCGGCAGCCCCATCTTGCCGAGCCCGTAGACGGCGACCGGAATCTCGCCGCTCGTCAGGCGCTCGCGTTGCCGGTCGGCCGGCAGGCTCGAGCCGTAGAACCCGCCAGCCGCCTGGGAGCCAGCGCCAGCGCTCGTATCGGACGAACGCTCCGCCATCAGACTTCCACCTCCGGTCCCTGTGACTGCTCGCTGTCCGTGTCGTCGGTCGGGCCCGTCGCGAGCCGGTCGATCAGCTGGACGGTTTTGAGGGCCTCGATGCCGTCCTCGGCGGTCACCTCGGGTTCGGAGCCGGTTCTGACGGCCGCGACGAACGACGCGAGTTCGTTTCGGAGTGGCTCGCCGGCGTCGACGCGGGGCCGTTCGACGACGCTCTCGTGGCGATACCGGGACTGGCCGTCGTCCGCGAGGTATTCGGGATAGGAATCGCGGTGGATCAGCACCGACTGCTCGAGGTAGTCGACCTCGACGAGACACTCGCGGGCAGTCACGGTGAGCCGGCGCACCTTCTTCTGGGTGACGCGACTCGCCGTCACCGTCGCGACGACATCGTCGTACTCGATCGTCGCGGTGGCGTACTGGCCGTCGTCGGTGCCCATCGCGGCGACGGAGTGGGGCCGCTCGTCGAGGATCGCGCCGACGACGTCGACGTCGTGGACCATCAGGTCGTAGATGACGTTGCCCGGTGCGACGCGGTCGATCGGTGGGCCGAGCCGCTCGGCCGCGACGCTGATCACGTCCAGGTCGTCGACCAACTCCGCGACCGTCTGCACGGCCGGGTTGAACCGCTCGATGTGGCCGACCTGCAAGACGAGGCCGGCGTCGTGTGCCTGTTCTGCCAGCTTTCGACCCTGCTGGACGGTTTCGGCGATCGGCTTTTCCACGAGGACGTGGACGCCGGCCTCGAGACAGGTCGAGACCGTCTCGTAGTGGGCGTGGGTCGGGACGGCCACCGTCACGACGTCACAGCGCTCGCAGAGGGTCTCGAGAGAGGTTGCTTCGGTGTCGTACTCGGTGGCGACGCGGTCGGCGACCTCGTCGTCGTGGTCGGTGACACCGGCGAGCTCGACACGCGGCAGTTCGGCGTAGACTCGCGCGTGGTTTTCACCCATCGAGCCGACGCCGACGACACCGGCCCGGAGCTGTTCGTCTGTCGTCTCGTCAGCTACTCGATCCGTACTCATTGGCTGGTGAAGTGATCGCGTACTGCTTCGACGACGGTGCGCCTGTCGCCCACCGATAGCTCCTGGTGGACGGGCAGTGACAGCACTTCGTCGGCTGCCCGTTCCGACGCCGGGAGCCGCGCTGCAGCGGTGCTGACCGTCTCGTAGGCCGGCTGGCGGTGAATTGGCGTCTCGTAGTAGATCCCGGTGCCGATGTCTCGTTCCTCGAGCGTCGCTGCGAGTGCGTCCCGGTCGTCCGTTCGTACCGTATATTGGTGGTAGACGTGGCGACGGTCGGCCGGCTCCGTCGGCGTCTCGAGTGGCAGGTCGGCGAGTTCCTCGTTGTAGAACGCGGCGTTGTCACGGCGTGTGCGGTTGAACTGGGACAGTCGCTCGAGTTGGACGCGGCCGATCGCCGCCGCGATGCTGGTCATCCGGAAGTTGTGCCCGAGGGTGACGTGATCGTAGCTCCCGGTGCCGCTGACGTTCCGGCCGTGGTTGACGAAACTCGCGGCACGGTCGGCGACGTCGTCGCGATTGGTGACGACCATGCCGCCTTCACCGGTGGTCATGTTCTTGGTCGGATAAAACGAGAAACAGGCTGCGTCGCCGCAGGTGCCGACGCGGTGCCCGTCGACTTTCGCTCCATGGGCCTGGCAGGCGTCCTCGACGACGAACAGGTCGTGCTCGTCGGCGAGCGCACACAGTGCCGGCATGTCGGCGGGCAGCCCGTAGAGGTGGACTGGCAAGAGCCCGACGACGTCGTCTCGTTTCTCGAGAATTCGTCGGACGTCAGCGGGATCGAGCGTGTACGTCTCGGGATCGATGTCGGCGAAGATGGGCGTCCCGCCGGCCAGTCGAATCGCGTTCGCGCTCGCGACGAACGAAAACGGCGACGTGATCACCGCTTCTCCGTTCTCGAGTCCCAGCGCCTCGAGCGCGGCGTGTAACGCGGTCGTCCCGTTCGACGTCGCGACCGCCGCGTCGGCCCCGCAGTAGGCTGCGAATTCCTCCTCGAAGGCCCTGACTTCCGGCCCGTCGGCGAGTCGCCCGTCCTCGAGGATGGTTGCGACGCGCTCGCGGGCGTCGGTGCTGAGTTCGGGGTCGGCGATCGGGACTGGCGTCGCGTTGTCGCCAGGATCGCCGTCGGAACCCGATTCGGTACCCGTGCCGGCGTCGATACCACCGTCGGTCTCGGGGGTCGTATCAGAGTCCGTCATTTGAGCTGGTTCGTTCCATCCAGGGGATCCGGAAGTGGCTGCACGGTCGCTGGTGTGCCGACTGCTAATGTGTCTGCCGGGACGTCGTCGGTGACGACCGCGCCGGCCGCGACGAACGCGTTCTCGCCGATCGTCACACCCGGCAACAGCGTCGCGTTCGCGCCGATCGACGCCCCGTCCTCGATCGTCGCTCCCTCGAGGCCGTCGTCGACCCGGATGGGATACTCGTCGTTCGTCAATACGGCTCCCGGCCCGACGAAGACGTTGCTGCCGATCGTCGTCTGGGTCGGGACGTAGACGTTCGTCTGGAGGCTGACGTGCGAGCCGATCTCGGTCTGGCCGTCGATGACCGTCTTGGTGCCGACGAGCACGTCGTCGCCGATCGTCGTCCCTTCACGAACCAGCACGTCGTGTCCGGTCGCGAAGCCGTCGCCGATCGTCACGTCGCCGTAGACGATCGACCCGGCCCTGATCGTCGCGCCGTCGCCAATCCGGGTCGGCGCCTCGAACTCGCCGTAGCCGACCGTCGCGTCGTCGTCGATCGTACAACCATCGCCGGTGATCGCCTCCCGTACCGTCTCGCTCATGCGTGGCCACCTCCATCGCCGTCGCGGCTGTCCCAGCGCTCGCTCGAGCGACTGTAATGGGTGATCGTGGCATGCCTTCGAGCCGCGACTCGGCGTCGTGAGTGATCGTGTATTCGTTGCATAGTCAATCGATACCCGCGTGGGTGATCGTGCTGAAACAGCCGGTAACGAGGCTTTGTTATCCCCGGCTTGCAGGGTGTGTAGTCACGAACTACGGCAACGTTGGAGCATTTCCCTCGTGAGCGCCGTCAGCCGGCCGTTCGTGGCCACGAACGAACGGAAGGATCACGTTCTCAGCCAGAAACGTTGGGTTGAGCGTCTGTCACGGCCGCTAACTGGTACAAATCCCTTTCGCGCGGGTAGTCGAGAGATAGTAAAGTGTCACAGTCTGGCACTCGGTGGTGTGAGCTATCCGAGCACATCCGTCCGCCCGAATCGGCATCGGAGACGACGTGACGAGGGAAGCTATGTCTGAGACCGAACTTACACAGGCGAAGCTGTTCGACGTATTTAGTAACGCACGGCGACGACGAACGGTTCAGTTTCTCAAACAGCAGGGTGGCTCCTGTGATCTCGCGCCGCTCGTCGAGCAGGTCGCTGCCTGGGAGAACGACACCGATCCCGACGACGTAACGCGGACCCAGCGCCGACGGGTCTACATCTCGCTGTACCAGACTCACCTGCCGATGCTCGAGGACCACGGCATCGTCGACTGGGATCCGGAGGGCCACGAGATCGAGTTACTCCCGAACGAGGAGCGCTTCGAACCATACCTCGATCGACACCTCGAGAGCCAGCACGCGTGGCATCGCTTCTATGCAGCCGTCACGGCCCTCGGCACCGTCGCGTTCGGGCTGTCGTGGCTTGCGATCGGGCCGTTGCCGTCCGGGGCTGCGCCGATCGTGGCGCTGGCACTCTGTGTCGTCGTGTTCGCCCTTTCGGTGGCCCAGCACGTTTCGCGCCGTCCGACCGTGGAACTTCCGTTCGACTTCGCGAGCCAGTAGCTCGTGGTCGGTGCGTCTCACCCGTCACTGTCGGATGCCCTCGGATAGTCGGTCCTATCTTTCTTCAAGGAGAGAATCCCGGCGTTTACGCCGGCCGTGAATCCGACAACGCTTACACAGTCCCCGTTCGGTAGCAATACAGATATTTAAGTGCAGTCGAGGCGCAGTATGACATACACCGAGGCGGCACGTCCGCCCACCTAATCGGACAATATCGGGACTCCGAGACCCAGAACGTTCGAGCCACCCTCTCGAACCGCTGTGGTGTCTCGGTCAACAAGATAAGATAACTCCGAGTCCCCGTGCCGGGGATAGGTGTAACGGCGGTGTGGCCCCGCCATCGGCCCGTCATACCGACGAGTCGTAAACCAGCAAATATCCCAACCCAGCGGTGCGGTGCCGTGGGAAGCCTCGCCGTTTACGGCGAGGAGGAGGTCACCCTTGTCGCGTAGCACTTTCTTGTACACTGCCGAGCGGCACAGATCATGCCCCGATCGCACTCGAAACACCATCACCGACGGCAACAGGCGTCGAGATGTGATCGGTCCCTCACGGATCACTGTGCACTATCGACTGACGGCAGTACGAGTCACGGCTCAAGTCGGTGTCGTGTCTCGACCCATTCTCTACTGCAGCACGCCAGGCACGCGGGACTCCGGTACTGTCGGAAGTCCGGCCGACCGCAAGCAGGGTCGGAGTCGGTCGTTAGTCGTCGGTCACCGTCACCCAGAAGTGGGTCTCCTCGGCAGCGTTTTCGGTCGTCGGCGTGGCCGGCGGCTCGTCCTGATAGAGGAGGACACTTATCCGAACTGTTTCGTTAGCTCCCGCCGTCGGCGTCACCGATCGTTCGCCGCGGGCGGTCGCACCGTTCGAGACCGTCGTGTTGAGCCGTTGTAACTCGGTTCGCTCGACGACGGCATCGTCCTCGAGGGTCTGCTCCTGGATGACGACCGTGTACTCCTGCTGGTGTCCTTCGTGATTTTCGATCGCGATGGTCACGGGAATCGACGTCCCCGGTTCGACTTCGCTCGGGAGGTCGCCGGCGACCAGTTCGCCGTCCTCGTCTTCGCTGTACAGTGCGAGTTCCGTGTAGCCGCCCGCCGAGACGGGCAGTAACACCCCCACGAGCAGCGCGCCGACCGCCGCTCCGATCGCGAGCACGAGTACGATCGACGCTGTTGAGACACCCGTACTGCGAACTCGTCCGAGACGCGCGATCGGTGAGACGGTAAACCGCTCGGCGTCCGGGGTCCGAACCCGTCGTCCGACACCGAGTTGTGCAAGCACGACCGTCACGAGCGCAAGCGCCGCGGCGATCGGCTGTGCGGCCAATCCCCAGCCGGTAACCGGTAATACGAGTACGATCAGCGGTGCGATCACGAGCGACATGACGAACGCCAGTCCCAGGCGTTCGGTGGTGTCGATCCCGCGGGGACGGGCTTCTGCCGTTGTCGCTGCAGCGTTGTTCGCGCGCCGTTTGGTGGCCGGAAAGAGAACCGACACGAGCGCATAGCCCGGCAGAAACAACACGAGCGGCACCGTCGCGAACAGGCGCAGCCCGCTTTCGGTTCCGAACCGTACCACCAGTAGATACGCGGCGATCGCACCAACTGAGACGGCCGCGAGATCGAACGGGTAGCGGCGAACGATCCCGAACCGCAGCCAGGTTCTCGCTCGATGACTCATCGACGATCCACCGTTGGACGTCGCCGCTTGGCATCCGAGCGCGGTTCCTGTACGAAGAAGACGAGTGCCATTCTCGTTGGACGATACGGCCGTCCGTGCTTTGTTATGACCGTGTTACTGACACGAGTGGCACAGTGTCGGTCAGACGGAGACTGATACGGTCTGCTGTAAGCAGTTCCGGCACGTCCGTGATCCGCTGCAGGTGAACCAGTACCTGGCTACAGCAGAGCCTCTTTCTGACATCTCTACGGTCGTCTCGACGACCCTCGAGTCCAGCCTAGAAATCGACGTACTGTTCCTCCCACTCTCGGCGGGCTTCGATCTGTTCTCGACCGGCCTCGGTGATGGCGTAGTAGTTCGTTCGTCTATCGAGCTGTCCTTTTTCGACCAGCTCTTTGTTGACGAGCGTATCGAGATTGGGATACAACCGCCCGTGATTGATCTCCGAGCTATAGTATTTCTCGACCTCGTCTTTGACGGTCTGCCCCGACGGACGGTCAGCACCTGCGATCACGTACAGCAGGTCGCGCTGGAAGCCGGTCAGATCGTGCATTGCTCAATCACAGTGACCGTTCCACTGAGTGGATATTTGTTATCCGTATCATACAGCGACCCTTCCACCTGTTTATACTGTCTTACCCGAACGAAACTGCGGGTTCTCGTGACTGTCTCTCGATCGTCGATGAGCCGGTTGTGACGGCGCTCGAGGGCGTCGTCGGCCACGTCGACAGTGCTGTGGGTGCCATCGAACGCAGAGATATCGTCTCGATAAGACGTTCGTCGACGGTCAGTCGTCGCCCTCTGCAACCGCGACGTTGATCCCGTCCGCGTCGATCCGTACGCGGAGAACGTCGACAGTCGACTCGTAGGCGGTCGTATGTGAGCCGTCGTCCTCGAATCGCACGCACTCTGCAATGAGATCGCTCTCGAGGAGGTTGTTGATTCGTCGGTACACCGTTGCCGAGGAGCTATCCGTTCGTTCCGTCAGTTCCTTTGCCGTCTTCGGCCCTTCGCTCGTTGCAATGAGGATCGTCCGGGCACAGTCGTCACCGAGGACGTCGAGCTGGGCCGCTGGATCGGCAGTCGATTCCGATCGCGTGTTGCTCGCTTGTGTTGACATAGTTGTGATCACCCGTCTACGACGGGGCGCGTCTGTTCGCTCTCCGCGAGAGGTGCCGATTCGAGAGGGCAGGGCAGATACTGCCGGCCGTCATCGGGTGTGAGAGCCGCCGAGATCGGCCGGCGAACCCACCGTCCGGACAGCCCACAGTACCGTTGGACCACCACTGCCGGGGATACCACGATTACATTCCGACACGAAGATCGGTAAGTGATAGTGGTATTTTATAACGATGTACCTTACAAGCTGGCGCCACGTCGTTGCACGACGTAAGATCGTATTTCGATCCGGAAATTACAGCTTTCAACACCGTTCCTGGTTCGTCAATGAATGATTTGGTCGCTGAATGCACCCCAACACGGCTGAATCCGACTTGAGATCTGACGGTGTGTATACGCCGACCATCGGGTTACAACGCTGCTACTGATCGATATCGGCCGGAAAGCGGTTGTTTCCCGGTTCTCAGACCCACATCCCGGGTGAACAGTCAATGTCCTTTATTCGCGTTTGCTCCCCTCGATACGATTATGCCCGGACGGGTATCACGGTGATTCGGCGGTTTCGTCGCTGGATCGGGACCGAGTGCAACTGGTCCCGTTGGTGGCGAGACCATTGATACGCGTCCGAGTACACCCCCAAGCCTATGAAATCCACACAACACGACTGGAAGCCAATGGAATCGTCGACAGCCGGCGCTCGATGCCGAAACTGTGGGACACACGTCACACAACAGTTCGCTCGCGTCTTCGGTGATAACGGCGACGTCGTCCATGGCTGCCCGTCCTGTACGACGTATCGGGAGATGCAATCCGGTGGCCATCTCCCTCGCGAGTGAGCGCAGCCGTCCGCTGTGTTATTTCTGCCAGTCGCGTGACTGGATAGTGCTGATAGTCACTGCACACCTGCTCACACGACGCGATCAGTGTCGTCCGCGTTCGTTGAGACGATCCTCCCCGAGCTCGCTATCTCAACCAGTAGAAGGCGCGACGGATTGACTGGCTGTACCTTCCTCCTACCATCGGTCGCATGTGTCTCGGCCTCGTGGGTACTGTCGACACCTGCCGTAACCTGCAAAAGTTAAAGTTAGTGGTGAGTGAAGTGGGGATACATGGTTGGTGGTGGACGGCCCCTCGAAAACCCTTGCGTCTTCTCTCTCATCGATGTCAGTTCAAACGAACAGAACTGAGCCGCTCGAGGAGAGTGAGGTATTTCACATCCTCGGCAACGATAGACGACGGGCTATCGTTCAGCTGCTCGCAGCGGAGGGCGGGCAGATCGACGTCTCCGATGTTGCGACCGAGATCGCCGCGACCGAGTCGGATACCACACCCGTTCCGAACAATCTCTACAAGAGTGTCTACGTTTCCCTCCAACAGACACATCTCCCGCAGCTCGAGGAAGACGCCGTGATCGAGTACGACTCCGATGCGAAGACAATTCGTCCTGGCCGCCACTTCGACGAGGTCCTCCAGTACGTCGACGGCCACGCAGACGATTATTCACGGATCTTACAATTCCATCTTGGACTCTGTACCCTTGGCCTCGCGACCATCGCACTGGTCGGACTCGAGGTCCCAGTGCTCTCGAGTATCGATCCGGTGCTCTCGAGCGTTCTGATGTTTCTCGCCGTTGCCGCAAGCAGTCTGTATCAACTGCTTGGCTGAACCGCGCTCCTGTCTGGCGATCGGGTGTGCAGTGACGGTCAGTGGCTACTGTAGTCACTGCCGTCTTGCATCATGTCGATTGAGTCCGACCGTGCAGTCGTACGCTTACGTCGACTGACGTCGAGGGTGGCTGCACACATCGACGAAGGGAAAAGACGCGCATCCGGTAGCGCGGCGGCAGTTACGTGGCGAACCGGTGTTCTGATCAGTCGGCCGTCACGTTATCGGCACTGTCATCGAAACCGTCGTCGGTTTCGTTGATGCCGGTATCGCTTTCGTTCGTCTCGTTGTCGAAGCCGGTATCGTCTTCGGATTCGTCGACGCCGTCTTCGACGCCAACGTCATCGGCTTCGGTCAGTTCGATCATCGCGACTTCGCCGGCTTCGTCACCCAGCACCATGTGGACGTATTCGCCGGGTTCGATATCACTGGTGTCGACCTCGAACTCGACCGTTTCGCTGTCCCCGCTCTCGAGGGTCACGTTCTGCTCGGCAACGAGGTCACCCTCGAGACGGAACTGGATCGCCTCGGTGCGTTCCTCATCGGTGGGGTTCGAGACGTTCGCCGTCACGGTGATGTTCTCACCGACCGTGGCGCTCTCTGGCGCCTCGAGGTCGCTGATGTTGAACGCAGTCGCTTCGAGATCGTCCTCGACCTCTTCGTCCTCGGTGACGTTGTCTTCTTCGTCGAGGCCGTCCTCGGTGACGTCATCTTCTTCGTCGAGGCCGTCCTCGGTGACGTTATCTTCTTCGTCGAGGCCGTCCTCGGTGACGTTATCTTCTTCGTCGAGACCGTCCTCGGTGACGTTATCTTCTTCGTCGAGACCGTCCTCGGTGACATTGTCTTCTTCATCGAGACCGTCCTCGGTGACGTCATCTTCTGCAGTGACGTTCTCCTCTACTGACGGTGGCTCTTCGGTGACGTTCTCTTCGATTGGCTCTTCGTCGGTGACGCTCTCATCTTCGGTGACGTCGTCTTCTTCATCGAGGGCCGGTTCTTCCTCGGTGACGTTGTCTTCGACCTGCATGTCACCGTCCATGATGTCGTCGATCTGGTCGGCGTCGATGTCCTCACCAACGACGAGCACGTACACCGTCACGTTCTCGACGTTCAGGTTCTCTATCGTTGGGTTTTCGACAACGATGAAGACCGGCTGTTCGTCATCGGCGACCGGTAGCTCGTCCATCGGCATCTCGTCAGCCGGTTCTTCGTCGTCAGCGAGTGCCGGTTCTTCTTCGGTGACGTTGTCTTCTTCGTCGTCAGCGATCGGCTCTTCTTCGGTGACGTTGTCCTCTTCTTCCTCAGTGATCGGCTCTTCTTCAGTTACGTTATCTTCTTCCTCAGCGATCGGCTCTTCTTCAGTTACGTTATCTTCTTCCTCAGCGATCGGCTCTTCTTCAGTTACGTTATCTTCTTCCTCAGCGATCGGCTCTTCTTCAGTTACGTTATCTTCTTCCTCTTCCTCAGTGACGGCGCTTTCATCTTCACCGTCCTCAGCCGCTTCAGTAGCAGCGGTTTCGTTGACATCCTCATCGGCCGCACCTTCGAGGGTGACCACTGCATCGTCGGTCACCGGTTCGCCGTCGGCCGTGAGGAACGGTCCGTCTTCCTGCCCGTCAGTCTCGACGAAATCGTACGTCTGGTTGTCGTTCGTGTCGCGATGTGGCATCGCGATCAGCGTCTCGCTCTCCTCGAGTGGCTCGTCGAGTGTCACCGTGACGTTCTCGTGTGTGCCCGCCTCGAGGTACTCGGAGGTCCCGATAACGCTGCCGGTGACTTCGCCCACGAGAAGGCTACTGTCGTGGATCGTCACGAAGCCGGGACTCGCCAGTGAGACGTTCTCGACGACGACCGTCTCGCCGTCGCTCGTCTGATCGTTGAACGTCACATACGCTGGCTGCTGTTCGGACTCGTTGTCCACAGCGTCGGTTTCGTTGTCGTCGCCCCGTTCGTCAGCCTCCGTCTCGTTTGTCGTTTCGTCTACCGTTTCGTTTGCCGAGTCGTACTCGTCTTCACTGACCTCGCTGCTCTGATCGATGGCGTCGCCGGACGTCGCGGCTGTGACCATCGCCCCGCTCGAGCAGACGAGCATCAGTGCTGTTAGTACGACAAGCAACTGATTGCGTGCGTTCATGGTTGCCGTAATGGCATCTGCTCCGTCGTTCGTTGAGCGGATAAACCGGCAGAACCATTACGCTGAGAAATTGAATACTACGACCCAGCGGGCGTGTATTCAGTGGCAGGTTCGTTTGCGGAAAACAACGATTGTTGATAGGAACGGTCCTCGAGACAGTGACAGCTGAACCGTTTGTGGGGTCGGTGTGTCATCGGCACTGGCCCGTGTCCGCCGGTAGTATCAGTGACTACTATAGTCGTCGGGGAGCCGCTCGGACGATTTCGACGCTGTCGGTTCGTGGCCCGGCAAACACACCAGGTTCTCCCGCCCGAGGCGCAGTTTCGTTATCTGGCCGTCCTCCTCGAGGTCGGCGAGCAGTCGGCTGACTTTCGCTTTCGACCAGTCGACGGAGTCGACGATAGTCGACTGCTTCATCCGGCCCCCGTTTTCTTGCAGGAGTCTGCGCACGCGCTCCTGATCGGTCAGAAACTCCTCGCGGTCTGCCTCCGGATCGGTCGCGAGCGCGGCTTGCTCACTGTACCGATCTCGAGCGACGAGGAGCCCCCCCAGAAGGACAAGCGCCACCATTCCGACGAGCGCGGCGAGGTGGGCACTCCCATCCAGCTGGAGCGGTCGTACTGACCACGATGCGAACTCGGATCGAGAGACTGTGCCCGCCACAGCGACGACCGAGTCACTGGTCGACGGAACGAACGCTGCGAGAGACGTGGCAAGCTGTTGATAGCTGCTCATGGCTGTGGGGAATCCGTGTTCGCCTCGTTCATGTCCTGTACCGTCGTGACCACTCTACAAATCCTTTTTTATAGCCCATGTGCTGTTAGTATTCTATCTGTATCTCTTCCCGAACGTGAATTCCGTTCGACCAACTGATACCGAGACGTAGTCACTGCTTGGTAGCCGCTCCCGACTGGAATGACCCGACTCGTAAGTGGTGGACAAACATTCGCCAGTCATGGGATAGGCAGCCTTTGCTCAACGAACCGAATAAACTCGACCGGACGTTTGGAACGGTTAGTGCGGATTTGGCCCGGGTTTCCGGAGTAACAAAATGTTGGCGTGACTCTCTCCGGATCCAACACGATACAACGTATCGTCCGTCTCGGCTGCCTGCGAGCCGGTCTCTTCATCGATTTCGTGGCTAATACACTGTGGGGTCGACGGCGTGTCACCGCCCACGCCCGACCGACCTCAGCTGTACGAACTGCTTTCTCGGTGGTGCTCCCGAGCAGGGCCGGTCTCCTCGTCTGTCAGCGTCGTCGTCCCGTCGCTTACCAGCGATCGAATCCCCGACTCGAGGCCGACTCGTGCCTCGAATCCGAGTTCGCGCGCCGCCTTGGACGTGTCCGCGCCGCTGTGTCTGATGTCGCCGGCGCGGGGCTCGCGGTGGACGATCGGCGACGACGAACCGGTCGCGTCGCGGATCGTCTCGGCCAACTCTTCGATTGCTGTTCGCTGGCCCGTCCCGACGTTGTACGCCTCGCCGACCACATCGGTCGTCGCCGCCAGCAGGTTCGCCCGGACGACGTCGCTGACGTGGACGAAGTCACGGCTCTGCTGACCGTCCCCCTCGATCGTGACCGGCTCGCCCGCCCGCGCCTGTTCGAGAAACGTCGAGATGACGCCGCTGTAGGGGCCCTGCTGGCGCGGCCCGTAGACGTTGAAATAGCGCAATGCGACGGTCTCCAGTCCGTACAGTTCCTCGTAAAGACGGGTATACTGATCGAGTGCAAGCTTCTGGATACCGTACGGCGAGGTCGGGTTCGTGCGTGCCGTCTCCGAAACCGGGAGCTCGTCGGGGTGGCCGTAGACCGCCGCACTCGAGGCGACGACGACCCGGGCGTCCTCCTGACGAGCCTGCTCTAAGAGCAGCAGACTCGCCTCGAGGTTGGTTTCGTTGCTCCGTCGGGGTGCCTCGACGCTCTGGGAGACACTGACGAGCGCCGCATGGTGGAAGATGACATCGACACCGCGGGCGGCCTCTTGCAGGGCGATCGGGTCACGAACGTCGCCCTCGATCACCGTCACGTCCTCGGGGAGGTGGGCTCGATCACCGGTCGTGAAGGTGTCGAGGACCCGAACCTCGTTGTGCGGGTGCAGGGCGTCGACGAGGTGGCTGCCGATAAAGCCCGCACCACCGGTCACGAGCACTGTTCGGTCGCGAATCGCTGACGAGTCCATCTCGTCTCGCTACCAGCACCTCGCTGTTTAGTATCCGACTCGTACCCCCTACGTCTGCCGTCGCTGTCTCCCGGAAGGCACCGCTTACAGGCGCCTCCGTCGCTGTCCCCCGACGACAGTGGACCTGGCTCGAGCGGACCCGTTCCGTTCGCTGTCGCGCGCGAACGCGGACCCCGTCTGGTCGACGACCTGTCTCGGCACACGGCCCGTCAGAAGCAGTGGCGATGCGAGTCGTTTGGGGAAGCTATATGCGCGGCCCTCGGCAACTCCCGGGCAATGACCGTCGATCTCGTCGTGCGCAACTGTACCGTCGTGACGCCCGCGGGTCGGACACCCGACGGGGGCGTCGCAGTCGAGGACGGCACGATCGTCGCCGTCGGCCGCAGCGATCGGCTCCCCGACGCCGACCGCGTCGTCGATGCCGAGGGGAACGTACTCGTCCCCGGTATCGTCGATGGCCACATCCACAACCGCGAACCCGGCCTCGAGTACAAGGAAGACTGGGAGTCCGCGACGCGGGCGGCCGCCGCCGGCGGCGTGACGACCGTCGTCGGGATGCCCAACACGGACCCGGTCATCGACCGGCCCGAGCATCTCGAGCTCAAGTTCGAACGCGGCGAGGCGTCGGCCCACGTCGATTTCCAGAGCTACGCGGTCGTCACCTCCGAAAACCTCGAGCTGATTCCTGACATCGACGAGGCTGGCGCGCTCGGCTTCAAGATCTTCCTCGGCTCGACGGTCGGCGATGTCCCGCCGCCGAACGACGGCGAGATTCTCGAGGCGATGGAACGCATCGGCGAGACGGGCAAACGGCTGGGCTTTCACGAGGAAAACGGCGAGATCATCGACCACTACACCGAGCGGTTCCAGGCCGAGGGTCGAACCGAGCCGATCGACCACTCTCACTCCCGGCCCGTGATCGCCGAACAGGAAGCCGTCGAGCGAATGATAACGTTCGCCGCGGAGACAGACGCGAAGATCCACATGTTCCACGTCTCCTCGGGGTCGGCAGCCGAGGCCGTCGCCCGCGGCAAAGCCCGCGGCGTCGACGTCACCGCCGAGACCTGCCCCCACTACCTCTGGTTCACCGAGGAGGTTATGCGCGAGAAAGGCAACGTCGCCCGCATTCAGCCACCCATTCGGGACGCCGACGAGCAGGCCCGACTCTGGAACGCACTCGAGACGGGTACGATCGACTGCATCGCTACCGACCATGCCCCCCACACGCCCGACGAGAAGAAGGTCGACGATCCCTTCGGGAACACGTGGGATGCGATCTCGGGCTTCGTCGGCCTCGAGACCGAGGTCCCCGCCATGCTCACCTTCGTCGATCAGGGACGGTTCACGCTCGAGGAGTGGGTCCGCCGCCACTCGACGCGGCCGGCGCAAGTCTGGGGCATGTACCCCCAGAAGGGATCGCTGCAGATCGGCACCGATGCCGACTTCACGATCGTCGATCCCGGCCGAGAGTGGACGCTCGCGGATCGCGAGACGCTGCACTCGAAAAACTGCGTGACGCCGTTCGAGGGCGAGTCCTTCACCGGCAAAGCGGTCACGACGGTCGTCCGCGGCGAGGTCGTCTACGAGGACGGCGCTGTCGTCGGCGAGTCGGGCTATGGCACGCGTGTCGACGTCGATAACGAGTAGCTACCGGCTCGAGTCGCTATTTCAGCAGTCGCTTTCTCCGCAAGGCATCAGCAAACCGGCAGACCGACCCTCCATTTCTGGTGCTATTATCCACTCTTGACCGAGCTGGATCCGTTGCTCACAGCGCAACAGTCGCTGTATAAGGTGCGTACTTCTCGTTTCAGGTTCCGCATAGCGACTTTCATGCCTGTGTATATATACTACCGCTCCCCGGGACGTGGCTACTACGTCCCAGGTGGCGTACGGCGGTTCGACTCCGTCGCTGGGGGTCCCCCGGATGGGGGGGTGAGCAGATAATGGCAGACGAGAACAATTCAGTCTCGAGGCGGAACGTATTGGCAGGACTCGGCGCGATCGGCGTCGGGGGCGCGCTCGCGGGAGCAGGCACGAGTGCGTTCTTCAGTGATAAAGAGACGTTCGAGGGCAACAAGCTCGTGACGGGCGAACTCGACCTGAAAGTCGACTGGGAAGAGCACTACTCCGACTGGTCCGACGATGAAGTCGACGGTGTCGGGACCTGGAGTATGGAGCCAAGTGACGATCTCTTCGGCTTCCCCTCGACTGCACCGACTGCAGAACAGTCCGTGTTCGTCGAGAATGAGCAGCAGTTCATGAAGAACACGGCTATCGAGGCATTCCCAGACACGACGAAGCCCAACGAGGAAGACTACGATGCACTGCGCGAGGATCTAGACGATGCTATCTGTGACATTGATGCCGACCTCGACAAGGATAACAAAGGTGTCCTGAGTAGTCCCTGGCGAACGCGTGGAACGTTCGGCGACGATCCGAACCCCCAGACCACCGAACCGGGCGATCCTCTCGTGATGATCGACGACGTGAAGCCGGGCGACTTCGGCGAAGTCACGTTGAGTTTCCACCTCTGTGGGAACCCCGGTTACGTTTGGCTGACTGGCGAACTCGTCGACGCGGACGAGAATGGCCACACCGAACCCGAGAAGAAAGACCCTGACGAAATCTTTGAGGACGATCCCGATGTCGACGGCGAGTATGTCGAACTCCTCGACGAGATTAGGGCGGCGTTCTGGTACGATACCGGAGTCGATGGCGAGTACGGCGCTGATCTGGAGGACAAGGACCTCGGTGAGGGAAGTAACATCTTCGCAAACACAGGCGAGACGCTGCTCCCGCTCAACGGGTCGCTTCGGAGCGTCCTGCGGGCGCTCGAGAATGACATGTTCCTCCTTGACCCAGAGCCAGTCTCCAACGGCGGAGGCAACAACGGCGGCGAATCGACTGCTCCGACGGTTTCGGGAGAGATCACGGAAGATACCGAGGAAATCATCGTCACTAGAGGCGATGACCGGTTCGACGACACGGCTAGAAACTGGCAGTGTGCCGACTACGAGCAGCGACTCGATCAGTTCGAGCCAGGGGACCTCGTGGGTTCGGAAGTCCTCAACCCGGACAATGCCCCCATCGAACCCGGGATGGATTACGGTGGTTGTACAGGAATTACGGTCAACGAAGTCGACAATGACAGTGGTACGATTACGCTCTCGTCGTCCGGTCCCGTCATCATCGTCAGTGTGAAGGGCGGTCCCGACGGCGAACAGGTCTATGTGTTCGACGATCCTGTCATTCTCGACGAGGCGATCTTCACAACGCCCGGAAATAATGAGATTAGCAACATCGACGTGTGCTGTCTGCTCAACGACGACGACGGACACGTCGACGGCGAGCGTGAGTGTTTCGCCCCCTCCACGACCGCCTACATCGGCTTCGAGTGGTGGTTGCCGGTCGACCACGCCAACGAGATCCAGACGGACTCCGTGGAGTTCGACATCGGCTTCTACACCGAGCAGTGTCGCCACAACGACGGCTCCGGTATGCCACCTGAGCAATCAAAGCACGATAAAGGCTCGTGAAGTAGGAATCTCCACGCCATCCCCTCGAGGTCGGTGGTGACACTGACGATTGTCGGCTATTCACGTCTTTTTGTTGCGTCCCGGATTTGATCTCGACCCGAGTCGAAACGGCCGCCGGTTTCGTAACTCGAGTCACATCTCGAAACACCAGTTCTCCGCCAGCTGTATGTGACAGCTAACGTACTCTCCAGAGTGATTTTTCAAGTGAGAAGATAGCAACGGGAAAGAAACATGACTCGAGTCGGCACGCTCCGTGAACACCTCCGAGAATACGACGAACGATTCACGCGACGGCTAGGCGTCCTCGCTTGAGCATACGGCGTACCCGAAACCCGGTATGCGTTCGCGTTCGTCTTTCTGACATTCGGGGTTCAGAATTTCCTCGTCCCGGGGCCATCCCCTGTCGACGAGCCGATCATGGCCATCGCGGACGCGAGCCGGATCACGACGATCGTCCCCGCTGCGATCGCGCCAGCGTTCGTGAGGATCTACGAGGTGGTACTCGGGCTGTGTTTCCTCCGGAACCGACTCAGCGCGGCGACGCTGCTGTTCGTTCCCCACCACCTCGTCACGTTTCTCACGGTCGCGGTCGTTCCTTCGCTTGCCTTCGCATCACCGATCCCGTTCGCGTACGATACCTTCGGCGCGTTCGTGTTGAAAAACGTCGTGTTCGTCGGCGCGTTCCTGCTCTTGCTCGCACACCACGGCTACGCGAGTTCAGAGGCGGCGGTCTCGAGAAAAGCGACTGGTGAGTGACTACCGTTTACGACGATTCTCCGGCCGCGAGTCCGTCTGGTGACGGCTCGAAACGAGCAGCGAGAATCCGCTATGTGTCGCTCTCTTCTTCTTTTTCTTCGGTGTCCGAGCCATCGGACGTCGATTCGGTCTCACCGTTACTGTCATCCGTCGGCTCGTCGTCCTGAGACCCGGCAGTCGAATTGCTCTCATTCGTTTCGTTGACCGGTTCAGTATCGTTTTCGACAGTCGAATTTTCCGATTCTGACTCGCCGTTGCTGTCCAGCGTCATTACGTTATTCTCGCCCGTCTCATTGTCACCCAGCGTAGTGCTGTTTCCATCGTTCATCTCGCCTGTCATGGCACTCTCTTCGACAGTGCTGTTCTCGACTGCCAGTGTTCCGTCCTCTGTTTCGTTGTTAGCGGTCACCTGCCAGTTAATATCGCCCGTCTCTGTGGTGTCGAACTCGTGCGAGACCGTCTGGTTTTCGCCGCTCGCGAGCTCGACAATCCCCGAGTCGACGGACTCGTTGTCGACGACGATCTCGTAGTCGGATACGACTGGTCCGGCACCGGTGTTTTTGAGCGTAACGTTGACCGAGGGCGAGTCATTGGTCGTGACGTTCTCGGGTGCAGACGCCGAAATTTCGATCCGCTCCCAGTCGTCAGCAGCACCGAGCTGATTGTCGTCAAACGTTTCCGTATCGGAAAACAGCGCTGCCGTTGGAGCGAGCGACACCCCGGCAGCCGTTGTTCCCACCAATGCAATGACGACCATGAACCAGACGACGCGTCTGTCGCTCATTGGTCTCCCTCCGAGTCGGTACCGTCGTCGAGCGCTTCCTCGAGTGCCGTCGCGTCGTCGACACCTGCTTTCAGCACCGGCGCCATATCTGTCTCGCCCTCGAGTGCGGGCGGTGGTCCGCCGTCGGAATCGGTGCCGTGCAGCGCCGCGAGCAGGCCCCCGTCCGGTGTGTAGCCGAACTCACGCAGGAGTTGCATGCTCCCCGATGCGACGAGGCCGAGCCCCGGCAGGATCACGAGCACGACGAGGCCGAGCGTCGAGCGGGCGAACAGGAGCAGATATCCGAGATACGGGATGTGGAGGTGCTGGACTCCATGTGCCGCGCTCGCGGGAACGTAACCCTGATCGGGATCTTCGTTCGCATCACCTTTCGTCTTGAAATACCGCTCGCCGTTTTCCTCGCGGACCTCGACAACGCGATGGGTGACGTAGCCTCGGTCGGCGACACCGTCCGCGTTGAAGGTGACGACGTCACCGCTCTCGATCTCGTCGGGCGAGACGGCTTTCGTGACGACGACGTCACCCGCTTCGATCGTCGGCTCCATACTGTTCGACGTGACAATATAGGCGTCGTCGCCGCCGACGATGCCAGGGACGGTGACGACGGCGACGAGGACGAGCATCGCGAGAAGCAACACACCGCCAACGGTGTAGACGACCGATTTCCCGCTCAGTCCCATTGGTTGTCACCTCGTTGCCTCGGTGGCGGACCATCCGCCCCGAGCCGCATGCGATCGTCGTAGCGGGCGTGAACCGTCGCGGATACGGTGAACAACGCGGTGATGATCCCGGCCCCGGCGAGCGGATTGATCGCCCCGAACGGAACGATATTGGCCCACATACCGATCAGGAATCCCGTACAGAGCACACCGAGCCCGGCGTAGTACTTGCTCCACGGGATGTCGTCGTGTGGGACGACATCGAGGTAGACCTCGAGCTCCGAGGCCGTCTCGGTCAGCTCGACGATACCACGGTCGCTGTCGAACCTGATGACGCCGCCATCGTCCAGCTTCGGCAGGTGTGACTGTCGGAGGGCGGTATACACCCGCATTCGCTGGTCGCGCGTGACGGAATCGGCTGTGACATCGTTCTCCCAGGCGGCGACCTGTCTGACGAGGTCGCGGACCGCGACCGGCTCGGTCGGCCGTTGCTTCAGATAGTGCATGACGTAGCGTCGACGCGGACAACTCAACAGCTCGAACGCGACGTCCTGTGACAGTTCGGAGGTGTGGTCACTCGAGTGAGTGACGACCCGACTGAACGTCGTCGCGGTCATTGATTGGTGACACCCGCGAGGTCGCGTGCCTCGACGGAATCCGACGACCACAGCCCGTTCCCCCCAGGGACCGATTCGATCGTATTACTCTTCGTGACGTTCCCCATCGATCTGACAGTCCGCTCACGGTCGAATTGTTATTAGTTGAATAGAAGCCGGTAGTTCGCTGCTAGAGCAGAGCGGACTGTGGTAGTTCGCTACTAACCCCTCACTTGAGGCGGCTGCCGGCCGAGCTGTGATTACAACCGCCTGGCTGTGAAGATCTGTGGGGTATCAATCAGTGGTGGCGTTCCTACGACCGCCTTGGATATCGCCAAAATACAGAGACACCCGACCGGTTCAAGCGTCGATATCGACGCCGACCGCCTGCTCGATCGACGAAAAGCCGTCACGCTCGAGCAACTCGACTAGCCCCTGGTTGATCTGCTTTGCCGTCGACGGGCCCTCGTAGACGAACCCGGTATACAGCTGGACGAGCGAGGCACCCGCCCGGATCTTCGCGTAGGCGCTGGCGGCCGAGTCGACGCCGCCGACGCCGATGATCGGTAACTCTCCATCCGTGTATTCTGCGATCGCCCGGATTCTGGCCGTCGAGCGACGTTCTAGTGGCTTGCCGCTGAGGCCGCCCCACTCCTGTTTGTTCGACGAGACGAGCCCCTCGCGACTCGTCGTGGTGTTGGTGGCGACGATGCCGTCGAGGCCGAACTCCTGGACGATGTCGACGAGGTCGAAGACGGAGTCTTCGGGGGAGTCAGGGCCGATTTTCACCAGGATCGGGATGTCAGCGTCGTTTTCGTCCTCGAGCGTCTCGAAGATCGCGCGCAAGTGCTCCGGCGAGCCCTCGTCGAACTCCTCGGGTGTGTTCGGACACGAGACGTTCACCACCACGTAGTCGGCAAACGGCGAGAGGCGGTCGAAGACGCGTCGATAGTCCTCGATCGCCTCGCGTTCGCTCGAGGAGTTCATCTTGCCGACGTTGACGCCCAGCGGGATGTCAGGGGTGCCGTCGGCTTCGAGCCGGGCTTTGACCGCTTCCATTCCCTGCCCGTTGAAGCCCATCCGGTTGACCATCGCCTGGTCTTCGCGCAGGCGGAAGAGTCTGGGTCGGTCGTTCCCGTCCTGTGCGTACGGCGTGACGGTGCCGATTTCGACGAAGCCGAAGCCGAGCGCCGCGAGTGCGTGGGTCACTTCGGCGTTCTTGTCGAAGCCGGCGGCGACGCCGACCGGGTTCGGGAACGTCGTGTCGAACAGTTCGACCTCGAGGGCGGGGTCCTCGTACTGGTAGGCGTACGAGAGGGCCCGCCGCGTCGGCCAGGTCGACTGGGCCGCCCGGAGCGTTCGCTTGCCGAGCTCGTGGGCCGTCTCGGCCGGCAGTTTGAACGCGAGGGGGCGAACGCGAGAGTACAGCGTCATTGCCCCCACGTGGGAACGGCCCACAGGTAAACGTCTCGAACCGAACGAGGACAGCCCCCACACCGGCCGCCCGTTTATAACCGCTTCCACGAGACAGATGCTAGTAATATCCACAAGAAATCAACAAATGTCTAGTTCTAGAACGCTAAAAACAATAAATATCCACAAAGTATTTGCTAACCGGATCGCGAAATCCATTCGAAATCACGAATGTCATCTCTTGATGGACTGTTCACTGTCATCGGGATCGGTCGCGATCCGACCGAGCAAACGCCCATCCACTACGAGTGTCGTCGGTGTGGCAAGACGCTCTCGAAGCGCGACACCGTGTGCCCGTTGTGCGGATCGACGGACGTCGCCGAGATTCAACTCTAACGGTATTCCTGTATTCTGGCCAATCGACCGTCTCGCGAGCGCCGGCGACCGTCTTCGGCTGGCTGCGATCGCATCCTGATCTTCAGCACTCGTCGCGGATTCGTTCTGCGTCCGGGCCGAACGCCGACTCGAGCAACACCGGCACGTCAGCCGGCGTCACGTCCGAGTACCAGGTGTTTCGCGGCTGGATCGAAATCGCGATCCCTTCCTCGCTGCACAGCCCGAGACACGTGGTTTCGCTGACCGACACCGCAGTCCAGAACGCGTCTCGCTCGCGCAGCCAGTCTTTGACTGCCTCGACAGTCTCTTCGGCCCCGGCTGCGCCGCAGCTCGCGTACTCGGAGTCGCGGTCGTTGGTACAGACGAACACGTGCGCGTCGAGGCGCTCGCGGTGTTGTTCGGTCCGATCGTTCATGGGCTCGTTAGTAGGTCGTCGCGTCGCTCGGTAGCCGATCGGACGCCGGCCCGCGTCTGCAGCCAGCTGAAACAGCCCGCGACGATCGCCCAGAGCGCGGCCTGACTCAGGGCGGTCAGCCCGCGGAACGCGGTCACGAGCGTGGCCGGCATCGCACCGGAGTCGACGACCGTCGGTGCTGCGAGGACGGTGATCTCGACGAGCGCCCCGATCGGGAGTGCCGCCGTCACTACTCCGAGCAGGCGGCTTCGGCTCGCCACTCGCCTGTAGCTTCCGATCGCCGCTGCGGCGACGACTGCGCCGGCGACCATGAGACCGATATAGATGCCGATGCGGAGGGTCGGATCGAACGCCTTCTCGGCTACCGGCGTCGCCGGCGGCAACACCAGCCACGGTGCGACGGAGACCGTCAGAAAGCCAGCGCCGGCCAGGACATAGTTTTTGACTCGCCCGCGACCGGGCAGTGCTGGCTCGAGGAAGTAGAAGGCGAGCGCGAAGACGGTCAGTAGCTGTGCAGTCGTGAGATCGTCACGTGCGGTCCCGATTCGATCGTGAACGGTTTCGGCCGTCATGAAAGTCAACTTTCCCTACTGAAACTCTACTTGTAAAGCTACCGATCCCCCACCGGTGGCGGCAGATTTCACTCTCGTCGACCGTTCGAGGGAGACGCGACCGGAATGTCACGGTTGTCTGCTGGAATCCGTAGGAACGCGCGACTGCTGGTCGATAACGAAATCGTTTTCCCACGGCTACCGCTTGACTCGACTAACAACGACAGTCATGAATGTCCAACGACGGTCACCAGGAGGGAGACGCCGTGGCGGTTGAGCGCCTACTCGTCCCGCTGACGGACACGGTGACCGTCCGGCAGACGGTCGGCTATGCCGTTCAGTCCGGGCTCGAAGGGGCCGACGCCCTCGAGTGTCACCTCGTCGTCGCGATGCCGTACGACGCCGACGTCCCCGAAAGCGAACGCCAACGGGACGATGCCGAGCACTTGCTCTCCCGTGCACGAAACTGGGTTGAAGAGGACGCCGGCAACGCCGACGTGACGATCGAGACGGCGACGATCGGCGTCGACGAGTACCTCTTCGGACCGCGGGATTACGCCGAGATCTTCGACGCCTACGCCGCCGATCACGGGATCGATCGCGTCGTCATCGATCCGGAGTACCAGCCTGGCGTCACCGCACAGCTGCTCCAGCCACTCGAGCGCGAACTCGAGCGGATCGGGCTGGCATACGACGAGGCACCGGTCGAGCGGCCGGCACGTCGGGGGCGGCTCGTCGGCGGGACCGAGGATTTCGATCGGCTCTTCGCGACGTTCTGGATCTCCTATGGCTTCTATCTCGTCCTCGGCGATCCGACCTACTGGTTCGATCTCCTCACCGGTGCGGCGGTCGCCGGCATCGTCGCCGTCTCGCTCGCGCAGGTGACGTTTACCGTTCCGCTCGATCGCGTCCAGTCTCCGCTTCGCACCGTTCGCTTTGCCATCTACGTCCCGTATCTGCTCTGGGAGATCATCAAGGCCAACATCGCCGTCTCGGCGGTGATCCTCCGGCCGTCGATGCCGATCGAGCCGACGTTGACCCGGGTCAATTCACGCGTCCGGAGCGGGCTTCCGCTGACCGCGCTGGCGAACAGCATCACGCTCACGCCGGGCACACTGACGGTCCGGGCGACTAACCAGCAGCTGCTCGTCCACACGCTGATCCCCGCCGCCCGCGACGACCTCTTCGACGGCGGCTTAGAGCGGGGCATCCGGTTCGTTTTCTACGGCCGCGAATCCATGGCGATCCCCTCGCCACGGGAGCGCGACGACGCCGAAATCGTCGGGGGTGACGAGCTGTGACGCCGGTGTCGCTCGAGGCGGTGTTCCTCGCCGCTGCGGCCGCGTTCGTCGTGCTCGCGATCGCGATGTTCTATCGCGCCGTCGCTGGCCCGACGACGCAGGATCGGCTGCTGGCGGTGAACGTCCTCGGGACGAACACGGTCGTCATCCTCGGCCTGCTGGCTGCGGGACTCGATCAGTCGTGGTTCCTCGACGTGGCGCTGATCTACGCCCTGTTGAACTTCCTGATGTCGATCGCGATCTCGAAGTTCACCGTCGAGCGAGGTGGTGTGCTGTGATCGAGACGATCCGGTTCTGGACGATCGTCGTCCTCCTCGGCCTCGGCGTGTTCTTTACGCTCGTCTCGACGGTGGGCGTCATCCGTCTGCCGGACATCTACGCACGAGCCCACACTGCCTCCCAGACGGACACGCTCGGCGCGGGCTTTGCGCTCGCTGCCGTCGCCGTCGCGTTCGGCTGGCAGCAGGCGGCGGTCTACACCGTCTTGCTGTTGTTTTTCGTGTTCATCACGAATCCGACGGCGGCACACGCGATCGCTCGCTCGGCTGCCGAGACGGGTGTCGAACCCATCCTCGCCGACGACCCTGACGACGAACCCGACGCCGCCGTCGAACCGGAGGGTGAGACGCGATGAGTGTCCTCGCGTACACGCTCGCGGTGTTCATCCTCGTGACGGCGCTCGCGACGGCGCTGTTCCGGGACGTGCTTTCCGTGATCATCGTCTTCGGAGCCTACAGCCTCGGCATGGCAATCCTCTATACCTTCCTGCTGGCGCCCGACGTGGCGATGACCGAGGCCGCGATCGGTGCGGGCGTGACGACGCTCCTGTTGCTGCTGACGATCGCTCGGACGACGCGGCCCTCGACCGACAGGCTCCGCGAGCGGATTCACCTGCCGGCGGTCGCCGTCGTGGGAGCGTTCGTCCTCGTGCTCTGTGCAGCCGTGTTGCCCGAGATGTACGCCGTCGGAATCACGGAGGCTCCCGTCTGGTCGAACCCCGACGTGACCCAACACTACATCCAGGAGACGTACGCCGACACAGGCGTCGAGAACGCTGTCACGGCCGTCCTCGCCGCCTACCGTGGATTCGACACCTTCGGTGAGGCGGTCGTCGTCTTCGCCGCCGGCGTCTCGACGCTGCTGGTCCTGAAACGCGAGGTGTTTGCCTGAATGTCAGACCCCTACGACGATACGTACACCGAGAGCCAGGTGATCATGACCGCCGTGAAGATCATCGCACCGTTTACGCTCACCTACGGGCTGTTCATGACCTTCCACGGGGGAGACGCCCCTGGTGGTGGCTTCCAGGGGGGGACCATCGTCGGCGTTACAGTCCTCATGCTCGCCTTCGCCTTCGGTATCGAACCCACCCGCCAGTGGCTCCGAAACTCGTTTCTCGTCGGGCTCGTCACCGGCGGCGTCGTCATCTTCGGCGCGATCGGTCTCGGGATGATCGCGCTTGGCGGGAACTTCCTCGAGTTCTACCAGCTCAAAGAAGTCTTCCACATCAAACCGAAGTGGGGGCTCGAGGCCATCGAGATCGCCGGCATCTCGCTGATCGTTTCGGGGGTTATCATCACCCTCTTTTTCGCGATGGCGGCCGGGTTCAGTCCCGAGCGTCCGAGCGGAACCGGTGGACGCGAGGAGCCTGCCGACAGAGGGGTGAGCGACGATGATTGAGCTTCTGGCGAGCCGCTACACGTACGTGTTAGTGTTCGTGTTGCTCGGCATTGGGATCTACATGACGATCGCCAGCGCGAACCTCGTGAAGAAGCTGATCGGCGTGAGCCTCTTCCAGACGGCCATCTTCCTGTTTTTCGTTTCGATGGCCTACGTCGAGGGGGGCTCGGCACCGATCGTTCCCCACGAGGAAGCGCCCGGTGAACTCATGATCGCGAGCCCGCTTCCTCAGGTTATCGTGCTGACCGCCATCGTCGTCGGCATCGCGGTGACGGCAGTCGGGCTGGCGCTCGTCATCCGCATCTACGCGGAGTATGGGACGCTCAGAGAGGACACGCTTCGGGAGGTGCGTGCCGATGAGTAACGTCGACTTGCTCCTCCCGCTGTTGATCGCCGTCCCCATCCTCACGGCGACGCTGCCGATCGCCCTCGGCCTGTGGTTCGACCGGACCGGCTGGTCCGTCACCGCGGTCACGACCACCGGACTCTTCGCCGCTGCCGTCGCCCTCGCGAACGCCGTCTACACCGACGGTGTGATCACACACGAGTTGGGTGGCTATCCGCAGACCTACGGAATTCAACTCGTCGCCGATCAGTTCTCGGCGATGATCGCCCTCCTCGTGACGGCGGTCGCCGCCGGCGTCCTCGCGTACACGCGCCGCGGCGGCCCGCGCGGGAACACGTTCTACACCGCGTACCTGCTGCTCACGAGCGGCCTGCTCGGCATTACGTTGACAGGCGACGTCTTCAACCTGTTCGTCTTCCTCGAGATCACGAGCATCGCGACCTACGCGCTGGTCGCCAGCGGCGACGGCCCCGAGTCGGCGGTCGCCGCCCTGAAGTACCTGATCCTAGGAACCGTCGCCGCGTCGATGTATCTTATTGGCGTCGCCTTCGTCTTCATGGCGACGGGGACACTCAATATGGTCGAACTCGCCGCGGCGATCCCGGCGGCGGAACGTCCCACGTTGATCCGGGCTGGCTTCGCGTTCATCGTCGTCGGCTTCGCCACCAAGGTCGCCCAGTGGCCGCTGCACACCTGGCAGCCAAGCGCCTACCACCGGGCCCCCGACGGCGTGACGCCGCTGATCGCCGCGCTCGTCTCGACGGCCTCCGCGTACGCCTTCGGCCGGGTGATCGTGACCGTCTTCGAGGTCGAGTACCTCGCGGCCATGCCGAACGCGGCCGCGGTCGTGCTCACCGTCGGCTGCGTGAGCGTCCTCGCGGGCACGGTCCTGGCCGTCATCCAGACCGAGGTCAAGCGGATGCTCGCGTACTCGTCGGTCTCGCAGTTCGGCCTCATCATCGCCGCCTACGGCGTCGTCATCGCCGGTAGCTCCGAGACGGCCTTTATCGGTGCCGCGATCCACCTCGTCGGCCACGGCCTGTTGAAAGCCGGGCTCTTCCTGGGGGTCGCACTCGTCGCGCGGAGTTACGGTGCCCGTACCGTCGACGAGTACGCCGGCCTCGCCAAAGCGCGGCCGATCGTCGCCGGCTCGATGGCCGTCCTCTTGCTGGTGCTGGTCGGCATCCCACCGGGCGTCGGCTTCGTCGGCAAGTGGTACATCGCACTGGGTGCCGTCCAGTCGCAGCTGTGGCCCGTCGCCGCCGTGATTTTCCTCAGTACCATGCTTACCCTCGCCTATACCGCCCGCCTGCTCGAGAAGATGTACTTCACGCCGCCGGCGGCGCTCGACTGGCCCCGCACGACGGAGCCGGTCGCGACGGACGGCGGTGACGCGACCGCCGTTTCGGCCGGCATGGTCGCGATCGTCGTCGTCGCCGCACTCGGTGCCGTTGCACTCGGCTTCGCCGGCGGAACGATCGCCGAGATGCTCGAGCCGTTCCTCATGGAGGTGTTCAACTAAATGGTTGCAGATATCCGTCCGCTCGCTGCTGTGCTCGTCTCGGCCGTTGCGATCGCCCTGATCGTCGCCTCGCATCGCCGCCCGAACCTTCGAGAAGGATGGTCCGTGCTGGCTGCCCTGACGAAGTTCGGCCTCGTCGTTAGTATGCTCCCTGCCGTTATGGACGGCACCGTCTTCCGGTGGAGTCTCGCGGAGTCGACGGGGATCGAGTTCCTCGCAGGAATCGACTTCGCCCTGCGTGCCGATCCGCTGGGGATCTTCTTCGCCCTGCTGGCGAGTTTCCTCTGGATCTTTACGTCGTTCTATGCTGCCGGCTACATGCGCGGGCTCTCCGAACACGATCAGACACGCTTTTTCGCCTCGTTCGCGGCCAGCCTCTCGGCCGCCGTCGGGATCGCCTTCGCGGCGAACCTCGTGACGATCTTCATCTTCTACGAGCTGCTGTCGCTCGTCACCTACCCGCTAGTTGCCCACAACGAGGATTCAGAGGCCCGTATCGCCGGTCGGAAGTACCTCACCTACACGTTCTTCGGCGGCGGGGTCTTCCTGCTCGCGGGGACCGTCATGGTCTACTGGCTGACGAGCCTGGTCGGCGGGCCGACGCTTGCCTTCGAGGCAGGCGGCATAGAGGCACTCGCAACCGCCGCGCAGGCCGAGCCGGTCTACGCACAGATCGCGTTCTTCCTGCTGATCGCCGGCTTCGGCGTCAAGGCCGCGCTGATGCCGCTTCACTCCTGGCTCGCCGACGCGATGGTCGCGCCGACCCCCGTCTCCGGACTGCTTCACGCAGTGGCGGTCGTCAAGTCCGGCGCGTTCGGCGTCGCCCGCGTGATCCTCGAGGTCTACGGCCCCGGCCTGATCTACGACCTCCCGCTGGACGTGCCCGGGTTCGGTGAGGTCGGGTTGAATATCCCGGTGGCCATCGTGGCCGCGTTCACGCTGACCGCGGCGAGCATCATCGCGATGCGGAAAGACCACCTCAAACGCCGGCTGGCCTACTCGACGACGGCCCAGCTCTCCTACATCGTGCTCGGGCTCTCGATGCTCCACCCCTACGCCATGGTCGGGGCACTGTTCCACATCCCCGCACACGCGTTCGCGAAACTCACCCTGTTCTTCTGTGCCGGCGCGATCCACGTCGAAACCCACACCGACTACATCAGCGAGATGGCCGGCATCGGCAAACGGATGCCGCTGACGATGACCGCCTTCACCATTGGCGCGGCCGGGATGGCCGGCCTGCCGCCGATCGCCGGCTTCGTCAGCAAGTTCTACATGCTGATCGGGGCCGGCGACGTCGGCGGCAGCTACTGGCTGTTTGCCGGCGCACTCCTGCTCTCGGCCGTGCTCAACATTGCGTACTTCTGGCCGGTCGTCTACACCGCCTTCTTCGAGAGTGAGGACCGCCACGACGCCAAACCGCTGCTCGAGTTCCCGAAAGGCGGGCTCCGTCAGTCCTACGGCGCCGACGACGACGGCGTCGCCGCAGACGGCGGTGAGCCAAGCAGCGAGGAGCGCCGATCCGACGACGATGACGATGAGCCGGGCGACACGCCTGAGACGACCGACGAACAACACACAGCCGACACCGACGACTACGAGTATGCTGTCGACAAGTACCCGAGCGATCATACGACCTCCGACGACGCGGACGCGTCGAGCACGTCTCCGGCAGCACAGGCACCCGAGACTGACGAACACGACGATGCCGTCGCCGCCGTCGACCACCACGGCGATCACGACGATCATCTCACCGGCGGCCCACCGGTCGGCGGCTGGCAACGGCATTCGCCGTTTACCGAGAGCACGTGGCTCATGCTCGCGCCGATCGCCGTCATCGCCACGGGTGCGGTCGTCCTCGGTATCGGCCCCGACTACGCAGTTTTCCTCGAGTTGGCGTTCCGGATCGTCGAAGGCGTCTTCGGGATGCCATTCGACCAACTCGGAACCGTCCCGTTCGATGAGCTCATGACGGAGGTGACCAACTGATGGAACTCGAAGCCCTCTCGCTGGCGTACCCGCCGCTTATCGTCTTCGCGGCGGCCGTGCTCGTGCTCGTCCTCCCACGCATCGCCGGCTTTACCGTCGGCGCACTGAGCCTCGCGGCCGTGTTGGCGATCTCGCTGGTCGCACCGGAAGGACAGCATCTGGCCGGGACCTTCCTCGGCTTCGAGGTCGTTCCCTACTACGTCGACGACTTCTCCCGGATGGTCGGACTCGGACTCGGCTTCCTGGGGATCTGTAGCGTCGTCTACGCGTACTCGAGCGAGGCCAGCGAGACGGTCGTCGCGTTGGCGCTCGTCTATGTCGCCTCGTCGATCGGGGCAGCGTTCGCCGGCGACTGGCTCGTGCTCCTGTTCATGTGGGAGCTGATGGCCGTGACGAGTACGCTCGTCGTCTGGCATTACGGCGGCGAGGCAGTCCGGGCCGGCTTCCGGTATGCCCTGTTCCACGGCACCGGCGGCGTGCTTGTGATGATGGCGATCGCCGCTCACTACGTCCAGACCGGGACGTTCGTCTACACCGAGGCCGGTATCGCAGACGGTATCCCGGCGCTGCTCGCGGTGCTGGGAATGGGCGTCAACGTCGCGTTCATCGGGTTCCACACCTGGCTGCCCGACACCTACCCGCGTCCCCACATCGCAGCTTCGGTGTTCCTCTCGGTCTATACGACGAAGACGAGCGCGTTCGTCCTCTACCGGGCGTTCCCCGTCGATGCCGGAAGCGAACTGGGTATCTACATCGCATACATGGGCGGCCTGATGGCCGTCTACGGCGCGACCTTCGCCCTGCTGCAACACGACATGCGGGCGCTGCTGTCCTATCACATTCAGGCCCAGCTGGGGTACATCGTCGCCGGGATCGGGATGGCCACGTTGGGATCGGACCTCGCCGCCGCCGGCGCGATGAGTCACCTCTTCAATAACGTGCTGTTCAAGAGTCTGCTGTTCATGGCCGTCGGCGTCGTCATCTATCGCACCGGCGAGGAGGACCTCTACAAGCTCGGCGGGCTCTGGCGCGAGATGCCTCTGACCGCGATCGGGTTCGGGCTCGGTGCTCTCTCGATCACCGCGATTCCGGGCTTCAACGGCTACGTGAGCAAGGGGATGCTCTTCGACGCTGCCGATCCCCATTACTACGGCCAGCCCGAGTACCAGGCGCTGTACTGGCTTCTCTGGATCGGTGCGATCGGGACCCTGCTGTCCTTTATCAAGCTCGGCTACTACGTCTTCTTCCACGGCGAGAGCGACTACGAGGTCGCCGACGCCAAACCCGGCCAGACCGTCGCGATGCTCGGGCTGGGCGGTGCCTGTCTCCTCTTTGGCGTCTGGTGGCAGGGGCTCGCCGACCTCGCGCCAACGATCCACGGAGCCGATTTCGCGTTCTCCTATTACGGCGGCGAGAGTCACCTCCATCCTTACAGCCCAGGCCACCTGCAGACCGCCGGTATCCTGACGGGCGTCGCGGCCGTTACCTTCGTCGTCGTCCGGAAACCGCTCTCGAAACTCGATCTGGGTGACCCGGCGATGGTCGTCTATCCGGCCACCTACTACGGCAGCCGCTGGACGATGGTCGCGGTGACGGAAACGTACGCCGCCGTCGACGCCGCGGTCGTCGGCGCTGTCAAACGCTGCTACTGGGCCGGGAACAACCCCGTCCTCGCCGTCGACGCGGCCGCGCGCCGGCTCCCACTGGTCGACGTCGACGAGCGCCAGCCAACCGACGGCGGCCGGCCGTCGACGATTCACCTCCGGGCGAGCATCGGCACTTCCGTCTTGCTGCTGACGCTCGTCCTGACGGTGATCCTGTGGCTGCTCGTGGTCTGATCGCCTCGAGTCGAAGCGAAGCCAGAATCAGTCGTTTTCCGTCGGTTCGTCACGCCCGCCAGCGGGGGGTGGGCTCTCGTCCGGCACGACGATCGATTGCTCGAGCACCGACGCCCGAAGCGTCGGCTTCGAACTCGTCGCCTCTCGTCTGTAGGACTCCGTCGATCGCTCCCGGCGGACGCCACGCGGCGTCAGATAGTCGCCGTCGACGTCGATCCCGGCCCCCTCACAGAGCCGCCGCAACACCGACCGTGCTCCCTCGGTGGTGATTGCCGGTGGCGCAATCGACCGCTCGCGGGCGAGTTCCGTCGCCGTCGACTCCTCGAGGAAGCCCTCGATCGTCTCGTCGTCGTAGCCCCGGTCGCGCAGGACCGACCGCACCTGCCGGGCGATCGACGGGGCGTGAGCCGTCGGAAACAGTGGCCAGTCGGTCGACGGCGGGTCGAGAACGACGCGGTAGCGCCGCAGCGGCGTCCGGGCGCGTGCGGGCAAGGGCACGTCCTCGAGACGCTGTGACTTCCCGAGCACGCGGATCGTTCCCGTATAGAAATCCACGTCGTCCCACGTCGCGCCCGTCCGCCGGTCGTCGTCGGGAACGCTGAAGAGTTCGGCGCCGCGAACCGTCGAGTGGGCGAGGACGGCGACCATCGCGTACTCGCGAAGCCGGCTGCGTCGATCGCGCGTCGACCCCGAGGTGGTTTCGAGCGCCCGCTCGCGGACGTATCGCTCGAGTGCACGACGCTGCGTGGCCGTCCAGCTGTCGCTCGTCGGTTGCGTCTCGGCACTCGGGAGCGCGCTCTCGGCGCGGTCGGTCGCCGCCGGGTTCGTCTCGCGGATTCCGCCGCGAACGCACCACGAGAGGAACGCACGCACGACCGCGTAGTAGGTTCCCGCAGACGAGGCGGTGTACTCCCCGCGCTCGGTTCGCCGACGGAGTTCGGCGGCGTAGGCTCGCATATGTTCGATGTCGAGTGCGGCGATCGACCTGACGCCGTGTTCGGCCGCGAGCCACTCGGCCCATCGCCGAAGGATCGACTCGGCGTTCGAGGCGTACGTGCCCGCACCCGAGCTATCGGGGTCGCCGACAGCTTTTCGCTGCAGATAGACGTCGACTGCGTCCGTGATCGCGACGGCAGTCATCGGTCGGTCACCCCCTCGAGTCCGTCCGGAGCGACTCCCGCTGCTACCGTCGACACTGCTGCTCGAGGATGTCTCGATGGCTCGCACGTGGTAGTCGTGTAGCGAGCGCCGCCAGCGGGATCGACACGACGGAACATCTGTGCGAACGATACTGGGCCGGGACCGTAAATCTGTGTTTCGATATCAACGAACTGAAATAACTTCGAGTAACGTATCACAGCGGCGAACGGAATCGAACTGACCGTTACTGCGAGATCGATTCGACCCTAGCGGGGATCTTCTCTCCGTAGTGTCACGACTGTCAGGACGGATGCTGGTGGCTGATCTTCTCGGCCGTGATGCCTGGAACCGGCGTTCCACACTCCTTGCACTTCCAGTTCGGTGTCGTCGTCCCGGGCTCTTTCTCGAGGTCCTGTTTGAACTCGATGTGGGCGCCACACTGACACCGGTAGGTCGTGCGGGTCATAGCCATACCAACCTCGTGGGATGCGATAAACGATTCGCCGACTCGAGTCGGACGGCAATCGGTGACCACGGAACGCCGAAATCAAGGTCCCAGCAGCCGTCGGAACGGGACGGGATGACCCAGACACACCGGGTTCCGATCGCTGACGCAGGGACGGGGACGGATTCGGAGTCGCCGACGGTCGTTGCCGTCCATCACGAGGCCGACTCCGACGACTGGCTCGTCTTCTGTCACGGCCTCCGAAGCGACAAATCGGGCAGCTACGAGCAGCGGTGTCGACGGGCCGTCGACGAAGGCTACAACGCGGTCCGCTTCGACTGCCGGGGCTGTGGCGAGTCCGACGGTGGGTTCGTCGAGTCGACGCTCGAGACACGGCTCACCGATCTTCGCCACGTCGTCGACTATTTCGATCTCGACTCGTACGCTCTGTTCGGCTCGAGTTTCGGGGGCAAAGTCGCCTTCCACGCCGCCGCTGCCGACGAGCGGGTTACGGCGGTCGCGACGCGCGCCCCCGTGACGACTGCTGGGACGTTCGACGAGTATCGCGTGGCCGTCGAGCGTGACGGGGAGTGGTCGTTCGACACCGGCGAGCGTCTCGATCAGCGATTTTTCGACGCCCTCGATCGCCATCCGTTCGACGACGTCGTAGCGACCCTTGCGGTCCCGGTCGCGATCTTCCACGGGGGTGCCGACGCGGTCGTCGACCCCGCCGACAGTTTCGACGCCGCGCGGCGACTCGAGACCGACGTCTGCCTCGAGCGATTCGCAGGCGAGGGCCACCGGTTCTCGCAGGCCGGCGAACGGCGGTTGCGCGATCGGCTGTTCGGCTGGCTCGAGTGGGCTGATAGGTGAACTCACCGGCCGGTGTCGAACCGAGAGTGGCCGTCCTCCCGACCGAGACTCACGTGCTTGTGTCGTGGGCGGCCACCTGGCGTCCCTCGAGTGGCGACATCGCGACGTAGAGTGCCGCGAAGATCAGGACGACGTTCACCGTCGCGATGAGCCCGCCCAGGCCGGAGCGCGTGACGCCAAAGATGACGGTTGGGACGAGGGCGAGCAGCCCGACTGCGACTGCGACTCTCGGAGTCAGTGACTCGAACATCGTCTGTGTTGTCCACTGAATACGTCTTTAAGCTATCACACGGTTCCGTTCGCCGTGCTCGGGCGTGGGGCGTCTCGCCCGTGTCCTTGTCACTCCGTCTCTGAGGGACTGCCGCGGATCGGTCGGATCGCCCAGATGAGCAGCGCGACAATGACGACGAGTCCGATCAGCGCCGTCTCGAGTGGCGGAATATCCACCCCGAAGAACGCCAGGACTGTGCGTCCCTCGACGATGATCACGAGGCTCAGCGCGATGAGGATCAGTAATTTAGCGGGGGAAGTCTGCATCAGGTGACTAACGCTCCAACGTATTCTAGTCCGAACTCGAGATACATGACCGCTTCGCTGGAGACGGGGAACGGTCTGATATCCTGGCCGAAGAGGCCCGTATCGCTTGCGATACTGGCCAGTGGTAGGGCGTAGGCGAGGACGACGAGCAGGAACGCGATTCCAAACCACAGCCGCAGGTTGTCGAGAACCCGCGGCGAGTCTTTCGGGCCGGACAGCGCCGGGGGGAGCGTCCCGTCGACGACCGGTTCGCTATCGGTGTTGAACACGGTCAGTGCCATGATCCCGAGGAAGAGCATTGCAGAGATGAACAACAACGTGCCGCCAAGTGCGAGCTGGGCGTTGAGTTCGCCCATCGAGCCGACGCCGACGTTGTAGTCAAAGCCCTGGTACTGTGGCTCCGCCGTTCGGCGCGGGACGCCGACGAGCCCAGCCCGGTACATCGAGTTCGTCATGAACACGATGCCGACGAACCAGAGCACGACCTGAAAGAGGGCGATCTGCCGACCGACGAGTCGATTGCCGGTCAGCTGTGGCACGACCCAGTACGACCCAGCCATGAACGTCAGCGCGGACGCGGTTCCCACCTGCGTGTGGATGTGCCCGGGGATCCACAGCGCGTTGTGGACGAGATAATTGATGTTCATACCCGCGTTGACCATCCCGGTAAAGCCGCCAAAGGCGAAGACCGCGCCGGCCAGCGCCATCCCGGTAAAGGCCGGGTCCCGCCACGGGAGCGCTCGGAGCCAGTTGAACGTCCCCTCACCGCCGCGCTGGCGGGCCCCGTGTTCCATACTGGCGACGACGGTAAAGGCGGTCAACAGGCTCGGCAACAGCAGAAACATCGTGTTCGTCATCGCGATGAACTTGAACCCCTCCGCGATGCCCGGGTCCATGTACTGGTGGTGGATGCCGACCGGCGTCGACAGCAGGACGAACAGGATGAACACGACCCTGGCGAGCGGATCGCTGAACAGGCGCCCGCCCGAGAGCTTCGGCAACACGGTGTACCACAGCAGGTACGCCGGCAGCAACCAGAAGTACACGATCATGTGGCCGAAGAACCAGAACAGCGTTCGGGTCAGCAAGGGGTTGAGACTCTCGGTCACCTCGAGCGACCACGGCAGAATAAACACGAGGACTGCAACGATGACGCCGACCGATCCGAGGAAGAACATGATCATCGTCGTCAACACCATAAACGTCCGGAGCGGAATCCGCTCACCGGGGTTTTCGTCCCGCCAGGCCCACCACGTGCGGAACCAGTCGATCCCTGCGAGCCATGTCCCGATCAAGAAGACAGCGAGCCCAATATAGTAGAGCGGATTGGCCTGCAGCGGCGCATAGAACGTAAAGAGTACGTTCGCGCGCAACTCCGAGCCGAGCACCATTGGGGGCTGCTCGAGAAAGCCGGCGAGGATCGCAATTCCCGCGAGGAATGATCCAATCGCCATCAGGCCGTACCAGAGCCAAGTGAACCGGATGTCGACAGGGCCCCGCTGGAGGCTATCCGTTACGGCCCACTGGTACAGCCCAACGAGGAAAAAGATCGTGAACGCGATGACGAGAAAGACGCCGTGACCGGTCAGGACGGTATAGTACTTGTCAGATTCGATGAATCGGAAGATGTCTGTCCGGTGAAACGCCTGAATGATCCCGAAGAGCGCGCCGATCCCGAACGCGATAAACGAGCTCAGAAAGGCAGCCTTAACGAGTCGTGCCTCTGCGGGATACTCGTCGACGAACAGGGCCGTCACGACTCTTCACCCCCCTCGGTCTCAGCCGTCTCGTTTGGCACCACTTCCACCGATCCGGTTTCCTCGTAGTCGTCGACGGAGGCCGACCAGTCGTGCTCGCCCTCACCGAGGGCATCGCTCTCGACCGTAAACGTCACATTCTCGGAACTCTCGCCGTCGACAGTCACGTCCTGCTGGAACGTTTCGTTCCCGATTTCGGCGTCGACGGTGGTCTCGAGCGGCTCGAGTTGCCCGTTTTCGACCGTCGCGGTAAGCTCGACCGTCTCGCCCGGAGCGACGGTATCCGGTGCCTCGACGGACAGGTCGGTCAGGTCGAACTCGTCTTCGGACTGGGCGACGATCAGCCCCTCCATGTCGTGATGGCCGGAGCCGCAGTACTCGTGGCAGACGAGGCCGTACTCGCCGGGATTGTTGAATTCGACGGTCATCTCTGCGACCTGCCCTGGAATGGCCATCGCGTTGAGGTTCGTTCCGGGAACGTAGAAGCCGTGGATCACGTCGCGGCTCGTCACGTGGAACGTGACCTCGCTGTTCGCCGGGACTTCGATCGGGTCAGGCTGAAAGATGAACGTCTGGGCGACGACGTAGGCCGCGTACTCGTTCTCACCGACCTGTTCGACTCGAGGTTCGCCGAAGCGTTCGTCGTCGTTGAGTTCGTTCGGTGCGACGTTCTCGTCCTCGTCGTCGATCATCGTGATGCCGAGGCCGACCGAGCCGTACGTGATCGTCACAATGAGGGCGACGATCAGAACCATCGAACCCACGATCCAGAGCTTCTCGTACGTATGGATCCTCATACGAGGATCACCGACACGACCGTGCCATACACCGTCAGGTCGTTCCCGACAAACTCGACGAAGTACGTGAACAGCCACATGAGCATGAGGGCCACGAAGTACAACGCGATGAGCGCGAGTGTCCCCCATGGATCGTACTCGTCGTGGCCGATCGCCCGCGAAACAGGAGAATCCATATCGGAGTTGCCACCACAGTCGAGAAAATAACCCCTGCGGAGCGTTCGCACGCGAAATAGCGACTTGGACGACGAAAGCATTGATTACCGGCACTGTCGTGGATCGTTTCATTCGCCGAGAGCGGTGCTCGTGCTGTCGATAAAGGTCGTCGCGGCGGCCGACGACGGTGTTTTCTCGTTCAGAAAAATCGGATCGCTTTTCATAGGGATCCCGAAACGAACTGCTATACCAGTGAGTGAGGACACCGATCTGTCGACGCTGCTTGCAGTCCTCGACGACGAGTACGCACGAGATATCCTCACCCACGTGAGCGTCGAACCCATGTCTGCCAGTACCCTGAGCGAACGGTGTGACGCCTCCCTGCCGACGATCTACCGCCGGCTCGACCGACTCGAAGAGTGTCACCTCGTCACCGAAGAGACGGAACTCGCCCAAGACGGCAACCATTACAGCGTCTACCGTGCGAACTTAGACCGGCTGGAACTCTCGCTGGACGAAGGCTCGTTTTCGGTCGACGTGACGTATCGTGAAGAAGACGTCGCCGACAAGTTTACTCGGATGTGGGAGGGGATGCGATGACCCGGTCCGTCGTGCGCCTCGACGGAGCGACGCTGTTCGAACTCCTGACCGTCGCGAGTCTCTTTCTGGTCGCACTCTTCGGGACGCTCATCGCCTATCAGGCCTACCGGGGTTACCGCCGGAACGACGCTCGATCGATGCTGTATCTCGCCGTCGGGTTGCTGTTGTTGACGCTGTGTCCGTTCGTGCTCAACGTCGCGGTCACGACGCTGCTCGACCCCGAGCAAATCGTCATCGCGTTCCTCGAGAACGTGAGTCGGCTGTTCGGACTGGTCGCGATCACGTATTCGTTGTACGGCCACCACTGACGGGTAGTCTAGACGAACCGAAAACGAGCCCCACGACGTGGCACCTGTGGTGGGCCGAAGCGATTCCGGCGGCCATCAACTCTCGATGGCACGTCAAGGGTCGACCGACGCGACACGGCCCGCGAGAGGGGGAGCGCGGGACCGTGGTGGAAGGCGTCGCGACCCTGGGATGATCGGATGCGGGGAGGTCTGGGGGACCATCACGGCGGTGGGTGATGGGCTATCGTGTCCCCCAGTGAAACCGTTTGGTGCCTCCGTATTAGTGATATGAGCGCGTTTTCTGAGTCGGAAAAAACGGTATCGCCAACGCATGCCCTGCGATCACGCATCACAGGATTCTTCGAGACTGCCGTTCGAAAGCCAGTATGCAGTATCTCGTGGGAACTGACTCCGTCCACACGACGGCGGCGATCTGTGACTATCTCGAGGCTCGCGCGACGGCTGACGACGCTGTGACCGTGATCGCGGTCGCACCAGCGGACGAGCCGACGGCACGTCGCGACGCCGACGAGGCACTGAACGTCGCCACCGTTCGGCTCGCAGCCGTCGGCGACGTCGAGACCGAGCGTCGATCGGGAATGCCAGCCAAGGTACTCCGCGATGTCGCAGCGGAACGCGGCGCCGACGAGATCGTTATCGGAACCCACAGCGGCGATCCCGATGCGACGCGCGAGGTCGGCTCGAGCGCACGACGGCTCCTCGCGGCCGCACGTCGGCCGGTCGTCGTCGTGCCGATCCCCGAACTCTAACGCGCGAGCGGGCTAGAAGGGGAACAGCGAGTCGGCCTCGAGATCGCGCTCGATGAGTTCGATCTCGTGACCGTCCGGGTCTTTGGTGAAGGCGTACATGTTGTCGTTGCTCTCGGGGTCGCGATAGTCGGGGGCCTCGCGCGTCATGAGTTGGTCCCAGTCCTCCGCGAGGTCGTCGACGCGGACACAGAGGTGGCCCCAGGCGTCGCCGAACTCGTAGCTGCGGCCGTCGTAGTTGTAGGTGAGTTCGACGGACATCGCCTCGGGGGCAGCGTCCGTGGGTTCGACGAAGTAGTTCGCGAAGGTGTCGGCTTCCCAGCGGCCGACCTCGTCGTACTCGAACTTGCGGGTCCAGAAGCCGAGCGCCTCGTCGGCGTCTTCGACGCGGATCATCGTGTGGTCGAGCGACCAGAGTGCCCCTTCGTCGGGGTCGCGCTGGACGAGTTCGATCTCGTGGCCGTCCGGATCCTTGACGAACGCGTAGCGACCACCACAGGATTCGGGGTCGCGATAGTCCTCGACACCCTCGTCCATGAGCTGCTGGTAGTAGTCCTCGAGTTCGCCCTCGGGAACGCGGACCGCAACGTGCCCCCAGGCGTCACCTACGTCGGGCTCTTCGCCCTCGTTGTGGGTGAGCTCGAGCATCGCGCCGTCCTCGTGCATGTCTTCGGGCCCGAGATAGACGATGGTGAACCCGTCTCCTTCGTACCGGTCTTTCTCTTCGTACTCGAGGTGGGTCTGATACCAGTCGAGCGATTCCTCGAGGTCCGCGACGCGGATCATCGTGTGGTCGAGCGTTCCGTCCATACCCGAGAGGAAGCCCGCACGCTCCAAAAAATTGGCGGCTGCAGTCGTCTATTCGGCCTGTTCGGACGATTCCGACTCGCTCGCTCGGCTGCTCGTTCCAGGTGTCGCTCGCGGCTCGCCTTCGACGACCGTCCGAGAGGCGACCGGCTCGAGGTCCTTTCGGCCAGCGTCGAATCTCGAGAGGCCGACGACGAGGCCGACGAGGGCGACGACGCCCAGCGGCAGGAAGACGATCGCCGGAACGCCCAGATAGCCGTTGAGCAGGTAACAGCCCACGACGACGAGGAAGACGGTCGCAGCGTAGGGCAGTTGCGTCCGCACGTGGTCGATCAGGTCGGCCCCACTGAACGTCGCCGAGAGCACCGTCGTGTCGGAGATCGGCGAGGCGTGATCGCCGAAGATCGCGCCGGAGAAGACGGCACCGACGGCGACCGGGACGAGCTCGAATCCCGTTCCGAACTCGTAGGCGACCTGCACGGCGATGGGCGTGACCAGCCCCATCGTCGCCCACGACGATCCCATCGTGAACGCGACGAAGGCGGCGACCAACAGGATGAGCACAGGGAGGAGTTCCGCCGACAGGTAGCCCTGCGCGAGCCCGGCGACGTAGTCGCCCGTGCCGAGCGTCTCCGCGACGCTGCTGATCGTCCAGGCGAGGACGAGGATCGTCACCGCCGTCAGCATGATCCCGAAGCCGTCGAGGACGGTGTCGACGGCCTCACCGATGTCGAACAGCCCGTAGGCGAGCCCGAGGAGGATCGCCGAGACGACCATGGCGAACGACCCCCAGGTCAGCGCCGTCGCGAAGTCGCCCGCGCCGACGATATCGACCAGTACCTGAACGATCGCAGACACGAGCTCTTCGATCCCGTCGCCCTCAACCGCGGCTCCGATCGACGTCGGCGCTCCCGCTTCGGTCTGGCTCGAGATCCACGACTGGTAGCCCGTCCAGAACGCGCTCGCGAGCGTCACCGCGATCAGGACGACGACGGGCGCGAAGAAGATCCGGAGCATCGGCCGCTTATCGATCGGCGCGCCGAGTTCCTCCTCGACCTTCTGGAGCGGCTGTGCGTCCTCGCGGTTGACGTTTCCGGTCGTCCACGACCGGTGTTCGGCGTCGAGCATCTCGCCGTAGTCCCGACCAGTGTAGACGATGACACCGACCATGACGATCGCCAGCAGCGCGTAGGTGTTGTAGGGAATCGACCGGACGAACGTCGCGAACGCGGTTGGTGCTTCCTCTGCGACGCCCATGTCTTCGTAGGCACCGCTGATCAGCGAGAGTTGGAACGCGACCCAACTCGAGATGCCGAGCGTCGCGACGGGGGCAGCCGTCGAGTCGACGATGTAGGCGAGCTTCTCGCGGGAGATCCGCAACTCGTCGGAGATCTCGCGCATCGTGCTTCCGACGATCGCCGTGTTGGCGTAGTCGTCGAAGAACATGGCGATCCCGAGAATCCACGTGGTCATTCCGACGGTCCGCTGGCTCTCTAAGTGATTCGTCGCCCACTCGCGGACGGCGAGCGCGCCGCCGAGCCGCCAGATGAGTGCAACGCCCGACCCCAACAAGAGCGTGAAGACGAGGATCTGGACGTGAAAGCCATCGTCGACGATGATCGCGGCGACGATCCAGTCGAAAGTCTGTCCGATTCCGAGGCTCTCGGTATAGATGACCGCCCCCGACCAGATGCCAAGAAACAGCGACAGCATCGGCCGCCGAGTCACGATCGCGAGACCGATCGCGAGCAGCGGGGGAACGAGCGAGAGCACGCCGAACTCTGCCATAACTACCTAGTCGTCGGGTCGTCGGATATGCTTCACCGTTCCGATCCAATCATTATCTCATCAATAATCACGAACGATAGATTCTGCGACGATTCCGTTGGTCACCACCTGGAATCGACTCTCCCGAAAACGACGATACCGTTTCTATCATTATGCTGTCTTAATTCGGCGTGAGGCGGCAGATACGAATCGGCGTCGGTGCCGACGACGGGCCGACCGTGATTAGCGGCGGAGAATCAACTTCAGCACGTCTTCGTCCTCGAGGACGTGGTCCATCCCAACCTGTTGTTCGTCGTGGGTCGCGCTGGGGCCGCTGACACGGGCGAAGCGGAATCGCTCTTCCATCTCGCCGCCGAGTTTCTCGATGGCCTCGCCGACGGTGGCTCCCTCCTCGATGACCAGTGGCTCCTCCCAGTCGACGCCGCGACCGGGTTTGTCCATGTAGACCCGGATGAGACCGAGGTTCTCCCAGATGCGGTCTTTGAGCGCCTCGAGCCCCTTCTCCTTCTCGGCGCTGATGAACGTGACCTCCTCGGGGTCGAGATCGCGCTCGCGCAACTGCTCGTCGACGGTCTCCTTGTAGTCCGGCTGGATCAGGTCGACCTTGTTGACGCAGGTGATCGACGGAATGTACTCGCGGTTGTCCATCAGCCCGTCGACCAGCCGATCGATGGTGACGTTCTCCTGCAGGTTGAGGTCGGCGTTGACGTAGCCCTGGTCACGGAGCACGTCCTGAATCGTCTTCTCGTCTAGGTCCTGATCGGTGCTCGAGGTGATCTTGATACCGTCTTTGATCTTCGGGCGGACGGTGACCCGCGGGGGTTCCTGGTCGACGCGGATGTTGATGTCGTAGAGTTCCTTCTGCAGACGATCGTACTGGTCAATCTCGAACACCGAGAGGACGAACACGATCAGGTCGGCGTTGCGGACGACCGCCAGCACCTGCTGCCCGTCGCCTTTCCCTGCCGCCGCGCCCTCGATCAGCCCCGGCACGTCGAGCAGCTGGATGTTCGCACCACGGTGGTTGAGCATGCCTGGGTTGACGTCCAGCGTCGTGAACTCGTAGGAGCCGGTCTCGCTCTCGGCGTTGGTCAGCGAGTTCAGCAGCGACGACTTGCCGACGCTCGGGAAGCCAACCAGTGCGACGGTCGCGTCGCCGTGTTTCTCGACGGAATAGCCGCCACCGCCGCCCGAGCCCGACTGCTGTTTCTCGAGTTTCTCCTTTTTCTCCGCGAGCTTGGACTTCAGCCGGCCGATGTGGGCCTCCGTCGACTTGTTGTAGGGCGTGTTGGCGATTTCTTCCTCGATTGCCTCGATTTCATCCTCGAGCCCCATTTGTCAGTACTCAACCGGTCGTGCCGAAAAACCCTTTCGAGACCCGCGCCGGCCGACGCGAACGAACTCGCTATCAGCGTCGTGACCGGTCACCATCGTCGCCGCCGTTCCAGCGAACTGGAGACTCGTTTCCTCGGGTACGTTCATCTCACCAACGTTGTGTTAGCTATACCCGTTCACTATCCGCATGCTACCGTATGCGCAGGCGGGAATACGTTACGGCGGTGGGGAGTAGTGTGGGTGCGCTCACGGCGACGGGAATCGGGCAAGCTCAGCGTCGTCTCGAGCGGGTTCTCCCGGCCGACAGCGATACGGCCGTCCGGCCCGGCGGCGAACTCGTGTTCGAGGCTGCGGCCACCCCTGGGTTCGATCCACCGGCGACCGAGTGGTGGATCGACGGCGACGGAGCGGCCGAGGTCGCGCCGGCCGCTCCCTTCTGGAGTTACACGCACCGAACTGGGAACCCGACCGCACACGGCCAGTTCGACGAGCCCGGGACGTACGAGGTAGTTGTAGCCGCTGACGGGGCCACAGCCTCCTGGCGGGTGACGGTCGCCGACGACGCACCGGCGGCACCGAGCGCGACGGTCACGTGTGATCCCGGGCCGGCTGCCACGATCACCACACGCGACGAGCTCACGGTGACCGCGACGGCCACGGACGACAGTGGGGTCCTCGAGCGTGTCTTCTGGCAGGAAGGCCGCAACGCCACGTACGTCGACAGCGTCGACATCTCGGGGGCGGACGCGAGGGTTACGTACACGACGACGGCAGGCGACGCCATCTGGTTCATCGGTGGCTATCCGATGATGGCGTGGGTCGTCTGCCGCGACGGGCGCGTGTCCGTCGCCCGAACTGAGGGGCCGTCGATCGAAGCGATGCGTGACGTGCGGATCACCGGGACGAACGCGCCGGTCCGGGCGGGGGAGGACCTCGTCGTCGATGCCGAACTGGAGATCGATGGCGACAGCACCTATCACGGCTTCGTCGAGGCGACGCTCGAGTTGATCGTCGGCCACGATCCGACGCACGTCGACAGCACGACGGTCGAGGTGTTCGCCGGCCAGACTGAGACGGTCTCCCTCGAGTTCACGACCGCGACCGTCCGCAACACGCAGACGTTTCCGGTCCGCGTCGAGACGCGCCACACGGCTGCGGAGACGGACGTCACCGTCATCGGAACCGACGACGAGGGGGCCGGCCAACTGACCGTGACGAACCTGTCGACGAACGCCCCGGTGACCGGCGGTGATTGGCTCGAGGTGACGGCGACGCTCGCGAACACGGGCGAGGGGCCTGTCAGCCGCGAGGTCGAACTCGTGGTCGGCCACGATCCGACGACCGTCGACAGCCAGCAGGTGGCCCTCGACGCGGGCGAGACGACGACTGTCTCGCTTGGATACGAGACCTACCCCGTCGTGAACGACGACGAGTTCCCGGTTCGGGTGCGGACGGGCGACGATTCGGCCTCGCGGTCCGTCCTGGTTTACGGCCGCGATAGGGACGGAAACGGCGAGTCCGGCGAGGCGAGGTTTTCGGTGTCGATCACCGGGACGAACGCGCCGGTGGACGGCGGCGACTGGCTCGAGGTGACCGCGACCGTCGAAAATCTGGGAGATACCGCAGCCTCGCACGACGTCGAGCTCGTGGTCGGTCGCTCGCCCGAGGTGGTCGATTCCCGGACCGTCGGTCTTCCAGCCGGCCAGACGGCGACGGTCTCACTGGGGTACGAAACCTATCCGGTGACCAACGACGACACGTTCCCGGTGACGGTCCGGTCGCCCCACTCGAGCGACACGCGGACGGTCACGGTCCGTGGAACGGGCTGATGCGCGGACATCACCACTAAATAACATTACCATTGACAACGTAATTTCGACACACATAAACGACCGGCGACCGTCAGATCGAGTATGTCGAACGCATCGCAGCTGCGTGACAGCACCCAGATCGTCCTCCCCAGCGAGGCACTCGAGGGGCTCGAGGCGCAGCTCGATGACGTCTGTACGGTTTCGGTCTTCGCCGAGGGCGACGACCAGTGCCGGATCGTCGGCAGCCCCGTCGAGATCAAACGGGCCACCGAGTTTCTCGCCCGGCATGGCGTCAGCGTGCGCTGATCGCCGGAATCGTTCCTGAATGGGTTCTCACCCTCCGACACGACAGCCCTGTTGGACTGCATCGCTCGAGGTGTCCACGTTGAAGTCCGTGAGCGCCTCGAGAACCACGAAACCACGCCGACCGAAGGCGAGTGTCCACAGTGCCGGCTCGCGGCGCCGTTGGTGGGCCGTCGAACTGTCCGGCGTGAGCCACACCGTTGTGAGCGACCGTGGCGGGTCGAAACCAGAATGCCTATGTTGATTTAGGCCCGCCTAAAAGTATGGCAGAGAAGCCGACAGGGAATGCGAAACCGGCGTATCAGAAACGATTCGAGGACGGCGACGGCGCGAAAATAATGCACGTCGACTGTTCGACCACGACGGTGTGTCACCAGTGACCCCCGAGACGACGTCCGGTACGGACGAGTCCGCGACCCCAGTCGAGACGATCCGGTCGGCGCGAGACACCGTCGCCTCCCTCCGACGTACCGACGGTGGCTTCGTCGTCTCCTGTCGCGAGTCGGGGATTCGACCCGAACCAGTCACGGACGCGCGGTTCGACAGTCACGGTGATGCCCAGCAGGCCTGTGCTGCCGCTCGCCGCTATCGTGACGCGATGCGAACGCTGGATCCGTCGCTGTCACGGTACGATCTCGTCGTCTCGCCGATCGACGAGACCGCACTCGAGGTCGCGAGCGTTCGCGAACAGACCGACCGCCGACGTGCGAACGGGCTCCCCGCGTCGCGACGGACCGTGACACTCGCCGGCAGCGGCAGCGACGAGTGGCTTCGCGTCGAGAACGGGCCGGTCGTTCACTTCACCGGTCCCGATTCGCTGCTCGACGACGAGGTCATCGCGCGACAACTGCGATCGAAACTCGATGAGAACCGCGGCTGATTGCCGCCCGTCGCCACACCGGCCCGACGGTCGTGTCGTCCGGGATAGAGACGCTCGGCTACCCACTCTCACGACCCACGGATGGCCGGGAGCCTGCCTGGGTGCCCTCAAAACGCCGTCCAGCCGCCGTCGACCGGCATGTTCGCGCCGGTGATGTACGACGCGTCGTCGGACGCCAGGAACGCGGCCATGGGTGCGATCTCCTCCGGTTGTCCGGGCCGATCCATCGGCGTCTGCTGCTCGAGGAAGCTGTAGAACCGCTCGGACTCGAGTAAGTCCTCGGTCATCGGGGTCTCGACGAACCCCGGACAGATACTGTTGACGCGGACGCCCTGATCGGCGTAGTCGATCGCGACCTGCTGGGTGAAGTTGACGACGCCCCCTTTCGCGGCGGAGTAGGAGGCAGCGCCTTTCCCGCCGACGAGCCCGTAGATGGAGCCGAGATTGATGATACAGCCGTCGGATTCCTTGAGGTGGGGTAACGCGGCCTTGGTGCCGTGCATGACGCCGCCGAGGTTCGTCTCGATCACCGTCTCCCACTCCTCGAGCGCCATCTCCTCGACGGACGTCTCGCTCGAGACGCCGGCGTTGTTCACGATGACGTCGAGCCGGCCGTGCTCATCGACGGTGCCATCGACGAGGGCTTTCACCTGCTCGTACTCGCGGACGTCACAGTATTCGAACTGACAGCCGAGTTCGTCGGCCGTTGCGGTGCCTTCCTCCTCGTCGATGTCGGCGATGATGACCGTCGCGCCGTCGTCGATGAACCGGTCGGCGATCGCCTTGCCGATGCCGACCGCGCCGCCGGTCACGATGGCGATCTTGTCTTCGAGCATTGCGGCCGCTGGCTACATCTGGCGGCGACAAATCTATTTGTATTCTCCACTCGAGTGGAATGTCAGTACTTGTGATCAGTCAGTCCGAGTATTCGTTGCTGGGGTGATTAAGAACCGAATGGTGGTACGGTCGGCGCAGGATACGCTTCCCATTCCGTGAGGACAGGAGCCGAGTATTACCAGCGCAGACGTCAACAGAGCATCCGTGTCACGTTCAACGCACCACGAGCGCGTCGACGAGTCGACGACTGATACCTGGCACTCGAGACCGCTCGAAGACGTCTACGCGGGCCTCGAGACGTCTGACCAGGGGTTGGAGTCGGACGAGGCACAGACCCGTCTCGAGCGCGAGGGACCGAACGAGATCGAAGCCGAGGACGGAACCTCTCCGCTTCGGATCTTGCTCGAGCAGTACTCGTCGGCGTTGATCTGGGTGTTGATCGTCGCGGCGGTCGTGATGGCGGCGGTCGACCACCTCCTCGACGCCGCGGTCATCGGGGGCATCGTCGTGTTCATCACGCTGTTCGGGTTCGTCCAGGACTACCGGGCCGAACAGAGCATTCAGGCGCTGCGCGAACTGTCGACGACGTACGCCCTCGTCAGACGCGGCGGCGAGAAACGCGAGATCGACGCCACGAAACTCGTTCCCGGGGATATCGTCTACGTCGAGTCCGGCGACATCGTTCCCGCCGACGCCCGGCTACTCGAGGAATCCAATCTGCGCGTCGACGAGGCGGCCCTGACCGGCGAGAGTGCCGGCGTCTCGAAGACGATCGGCACCGTCGCCGAGGATATCGCGCTCGCCGAGCGCGAGAACATGCTCTACAAGGACACCGTCGTGGAGCGCGGCTCCGGGGTTGCGGTCGTCGTCGAGACCGGGGCCGCGACCGAGATGGGGCGAATCGCGACCGCCCTCGAAGCGGCGGAAGAACGGGAGACGCCGTTTCAGGCCGAGATGGACCGCCTCGGCAAGCTCATCGCGGTCGGTGTCGTGGGCGTCGTCGCGATCATCGCCGTCGCCGAACTCGCCGTCGGCGAGACGGAGCCGCTGCAGGTGTTTCTGACGGCGGTCGGGATCGCCGTCTCCGCGGTGCCCGAGGGACTGCCCGCGGTCGTCACGCTATCGCTCGCGCTCGGCGCACGCCGGATGGCCGAGCAGAACGCCCTCGTGCGCCGACTGCCGATCGTCGAGGCGCTCGGGTCGGTCGACGTCATCTGTACGGACAAAACCGGCACGCTCACCGAAGAGGAGATGACGGTTCAACGGCTCGTCACCAACCGCGAGGTCTACGAGGTGACCGGGACCGGCTACGACACAGACGGCGAGTTTCTCCGGGGCGGTGACCCAGTCGACGCCGAGCGCGTCGCCGGGGTCCTGCGCTGTGGGATGCTCTGTAACAACGTCGACGTCGGCACCCGCGAGCGAGACGACATCGACGAGCTGGCTGCGACGGCACACGGCGACAACGGAACGTATCTCGGCGATCCGACCGAAATCGCGCTGTTCGTCGCCGCCCAGAAGGCCGGCTTCGATCACGACGACCTCGACGAGGCCTACCCCCGTCTCGGAGAGGTCGACTTCACCTCCGGGAGAAAGCGGATGACGACGGTGCATCGAACGCCCGACGACGGAACTGTCGCCTACATGAAAGGCGCCCCCGAGACCGTTCTCGAGCGCTGTGACCGCGAACTCGTCGACGGCGACCACGTCGCGTTGACCGACGAGCGTCGGGCGGCACTCGAGGCTCAAACTGAGTCGTTCGCCGAAGACGCGTTGCGCGTGATGGGGTTTGCCTACCGGCCCGACGTGCCGGAATCACAGGTCGAGTCGCCGGACGAAGACCTCGAGCAGGGGATGGTCTTTCTCGGCTTACAGGGGATGCTCGATCCACCGCGGCCGGAGGTGCCGGGCGCGATCGAGGGCTGTCTCGAGGCCGGTATCGATGTCGTGATGATCACCGGCGACAACGCCGTGACGGCACGAGCGGTCGGCGAGGAGATCGGCCTTCGATCGACGCGCGTCGTGACGGGTCCCGACCTCGAGACGATGAGCGACGATGAACTCCAGACGGCCGTCGAGGAGGTCGACATCTTCGCCCGCACGGCCCCCGAACACAAGACGCGGATCCTCCAGACGTTACAGGCGAACGGACACACGGTGGCGATGACGGGCGACGGCGTCAACGACGCGCCGGCGGTGAAAAACGCAGATGTCGGCGTCGCGATGGGGATTCGTGGGACGGACGTCACCGAACAGTCGTCCGATATCGTCCTGCTCGACGACAATTTCGCGACGATTCGGGACGCGGTCAAAGGCGGTCGACGCATCTTCGACAACGTCCGCAAGTTCGTCAACTTCTTGCTGTGTTGGAACGCCGGAGAAGTGATGCTGGTGTTTTCCGGGTCGATGCTCGGCTTCGGACTCGTCGTCACGCCGGTCCAGATCCTCTGGATCAACGTCGTGACCGACGGCCTCCCCGCGCTGTCGATGGGCGTCGACCCGCCGACGGACGACGTCATGGAGCGCGACCCCCGACCGCCGGATCAAGGCGTGATCACGGACCGGATTACAGCCTCAATCGTCGGCATCGGTGTCCTCATCGCACTCACGATCATGCCGCTGTTTTACGTCCACCGGGCCGATATCGAGCTCGCCCGAACGATGGTGTTTACCTCGCTCGTCGTCTTCGAGATCGCCGGCATTCAGGCAGTACGGTGGCGCTACGGGCTCGGACCGTTCTCCAACCGGTGGCTCATCATCGGTGTGGCGATCGCGCTCACGTTACAGTTCGTGGTGCTCTATACCCCGGTTGGCGTCCTGTTTGCCGTCGTGCCACTCGCGGCCATCCACTGGGCCCAGATCGGGGTCGCACTGCTCGCGTTCGGCGCGTTACTGGCGCTTTTCGAGAACGTCCTGGACCGATACTACGATCGATACTGACCTATCACGGTTGCTTCCAGTCGCGGTAGACCCTTGCCCGCTCGGCGTCTACGTGGACTATGACTCGAGTTCTGGTCCCGGTCGACGGCTCCTCGCGAGCGACCGACGCACTCCAGGAAGCGTTCGACCTGTTCCCCGACGCCGAGATCCACGTCTTGCACGTCATTCAGGTCACTCGGATCCCGTCGGAACCGGAGACGACGCCCTACGAATACGCCAAAGAGAGGGGGCAAGCGTTTCTCGAGGACGCGGCGACGACCGCCGATACACACGGTCGAGAGATCAAAACGGCGCTCATCGAGGGCCATACCGCCCGCACGATCCTCCGGTATATCGACGAGCACGACATCGATCACGTCGTGATGGGCAGTACCGGTCGGTCCGGGATGTCGAGAGTTCTGCTCGGCAGCGTCGCGGAGGCGGTCACCCGTCGCTCTCCCGTCTCGGTCACGATCGTTCGCTAACGGCCCCGTGTCGCCGTTCTCGAGTCGGACCGACTGCCTGCGGGTTCGGCTTTATACGCGTCGGTGTGGAAGGGCGAGTCGATCGGGCCTTCGCACCGACGATAGCCATGCCACAGCACATCCTCGTTCCGCTCGACGGCTCGGCGCACGGATTCGCCGGGCTGGAGTACAGCCTCGCGTCGTTTCCCGACGCGTCGGTCACCGCACTCACTGTCGTCGATCCAACGCGCGATCACACCGCGGCCGTTGGCGCGTCCGAATCGCCCCAGGAACGCGCCGAAAATCGGGGTGAGGAAATCCTCGAGCGCGCGGCCGAGCGGGCCGCCGACCACGACCGCGAGATACGAACGCTGCTCCGAACCGGCCGCCCACACACCGAGATCCTCGCGGTCGTGACCGACGACGACATCGACCACGTCGTCATGGGCAGCCACGGCGAATCGCCGATTACGAGCCCGTTTCTCGGCCACGTAAGCGAGACTGTCATCCGCCGCGCCCCCGTCTCGGCGACGATCGTCCCCGAACTGGCGGCGGCGCTCCACGAACGCGACCTCCCTGGCGACCTCTTGATTCCCGTCGATGGCTCCGAACAGGCCGAGGCCGCGCTCGCGTACGCACTCGAGACGTTTCCGGACGGCTCACACACCGCGATCCACGTTCTAGAGCTCCCGTTCGACCAGTCGGCGGCCGTCGAGGGGACCGACCTCGACGAGATCCGAGCCGCCGCCGAGGACCGCGCGGAGGAGATCCTGGC
>NZ_JBHUDI010000006.1:86056-116885 GCF_042678045.1 Haloarchaeobius amylolyticus | reverse complement strand
TGCGGTGGCCGACGACCACGGAGTATCCCTCGAGACGGCGACGGTGTCCGGAACGGCTGCCGACGAGATCGTCGAGTACGCGGTCGAACACGACGCCGATCAGATCGTGATGGGGAGTCACGGTCGGTCGCTGCCGGCCCGACTGATCACGGGGTCGGTCGCCGAACGGGTCGCGCGGCGCTCGCCACGAACGGTGACGCTGATCCGGGGATCCCCGACGGAAGACTGAGACGGGGCCGCGTCTCCTGTCGCCTCCTGTCGGGCCCTCGACACCCTCATCTGACGACCATGACCGGCACCGGTGCCCGGCGAACGACCGTCTCCGCGACGCTGCCGAGCAGGAACCGCTCGGCACCGGTTCGGCAGTGACTCCCCATTACGATTCGGTCGACATCGTGTCCCTCCGCGTACTCGAGGATGATGTCGTCCGGCTCGCCGAACTCGAGGACCGTCTCGACCGTCCGGTCGTGGTCGGCGGCGAGTTCGCGTGCGTCGTCGAAGACCGTCTCGGCCTTCGCCTCGGCTTCCTCACGCCATTCGCGCCAGTACTCTGGGGTGACCGATCCCGGCGGCGCTCCGTTGTCGAACGTCGGGCGCATGACGTCGATGAGGCTCCGTCCTGACCCGATCGGATCCATCACGTGACAGACGACGATATCGGCGTCCGGGTAGTCCATCAGTGCCGTTTCGAGTGCTTTCGTCGACAGCGGTGACCCCTCCGTCGGAACGAATACCGTCCGCGACATACGCCTCGTACACCGGTCCCGATGAAATAGCCACGGGGCAGTTGATCCGCGAGGACGTCCCCCCTGTCGGCGCATCGGCAGTCCCGGCGAGTTCACGGCCGCCAGCGAGTTTTGCGCCCACCACGGCGTCACCAGTTCTTCTTCGAACGACGGACCGCCGGCTACCGCTCCGGATGCGTCGGCGCGTCGAATCCGCCCCGGACGAGCGGCTTCGCGATATGACGACGTGCACACGGCGGCACCTCGTACCAGCCGTCCTCGAGCTCGCGCTCGAGTTCCCGTGTCGGTTTCTCTGCCGTCGCCGTCCCGCAGTCCCGACAGCGGTAGCCCTGGTTTCGCCCGGCACTCTTCATCGTCCGGCCACAGTCGGGACAGGTCGGGGTGACCCGTTCGGTTCGCACGAGGTCGCGGACGGCGAACTTCTCGAGTTTGAGCGTCCCGTCGGACACTTCGCCACAGGCGGTGAGTCGATCGCCGACCCGCAGTGCGCGCACGCGATCCCGGAAGCGTTTCGTCGGCTCGAACGCCGCACACGTGAGCCGCTCGGGCGCACCGTCGGCCGCGCCGTCGCCGGCGGCCGGCGGCTCGAGGTCGACGAAGACGTGCCCGCCGCGTCGCGTTTCGGGTTCGCTGGCGACCTGTCCCTCGAGGCGGTAGGCGCGTCCGTCGTCGACCGTCGACAGTGAGCCGTCCTGCAAGTGGACATCTGTGCCCTGATTCGTGACGAATAGCTGGCTCGCGGCGACGGGTTCGCTCTCGATCCGATCGGCGACCGTGCGGACGGCGGCTGCATCGTCGCCGCGGACTCCGTGGAGGATGGGACCGGGCGTGTGGGGTACGCAGACGGTCTCGTCCTCGCCGCGATCGACCGTGTCCCACACCGCGGGATAGCCCCAGTCGGCCGCGGCGAAGACGCTCTCGTGGTCGACCTCGCGGGTCGTTCCCCAGCGGTCGGGCTCGCGGTAGGAGATGTACTCGTAGGTCCACTCCGCGAGCGCGTCCCAGGCTCCGATCGCGGCCAGCGCGCCGATCCGGCCGCGGCCGTCCCCTGCGTACCACGACCGGTAGCCGTGGCGATCGATCATGGCCTCGGCGTCGGCGATCGAGAGGTGGTCGCGGATCGCCGCGCGTGCGAATCGAACGACGTCGTCGGGCGCTGTATCGGTGTTTGGGTCGTGTGCCGCGACGACCAGCCCGGGGTTCGTCCGTTCGTCCGTGGTTTCGGCCAGCGACTCGAGGCGTTCACGCGCGAGCGCGTACGCACGATCGAGATCACAGTCAGTGTGGATCGCCAGCGCGGCGTTGCCTCGCGTTTTGTACTCGACGGCAGGGTTGAGCCGGACGAGCAGGAGCCGCGAGACCGTTCCCCAGTCGTCCTGGCGCAGCCGCTCGGCGATCTCCGCGGCGACGTACGTCGTACACATGCCCAACTCGCGCGAGTCCGTATCGTCGATCCCGACGACGGTCATCGCCGATGTTTGGACGCCGGCTGTGTAACGCCTTTCGGGATTCCCCGTCGGGGACGGGAAACCAGCTATATAAGTATATTCCCGATACGTGATCGAACCGCGACACGGCATGCGGACATCGCGGGGAAAACGTCTTATAGGAGGAATCGCTTACAACCCCGTATGTCCCGCTCCGCACTGGTCGGCAACGTGACCGCGATGTTAGAGGACGCGGGATTCGTGGTGAGCGATCGGTGTGCCATCCGGCCGAAGAGTTTCGACATTGCTGCGCGACGTGGTGACGATCTGATCCTCGTCAAGATTCTCGCGAACATCGACGCGTTCAACGAGGCGACCGGCCACGAGATGCGTCGGCTTGGAACGTATCTGGAGGCAACGCCGCTCGTCATCGGACTGCGCAGCCGTGACGAGGACCTGAAACCGGACGTCGTCTATTTCCGACACGGCGTCCCCGTCTTCAGTCCCGACACGGCGTACAACCTGTTCATCGAGAACGTTCCGCCGCTGATCTACGCTGCGCCGGGTGGTCTCTACGTCAATATCGACGGCGACCTACTGGCCGACGAACGCCAGGACAAAGACTGGAGCCTCGGTCAACTGGCCAGCGAACTCGGTGTCTCGCGTCGCACCGTCTCGAAGTACGAAGACGGCATGAACGCCTCCGTCGAGGTCGCGATGGCACTCGAGGAACTGTTCGATGCGCCCCTGACGAGCCCGGTCGATGTCCTCGAGGGCGCCGACGAGGTCCACGAGAGCGATGCGACGCCGGACGATCCGGAGGCTGATCCGGACGACCAGCAGGTCGTCGCCGTCTTCACGCGGGCCGGCTACAGCGTCCATCCGACGGTCCGCTCGCCGTTTACGGCCGTCAGTGAGGACGAAGACGACAGCGACATCGTCCTGACGGGCCACTCGAAGTTCACGAAGGCCGCGGAGAAGCGTGCCCGGATCATGAGTTCGATCGGGGAGGTCACCCGCACGCGGTCGGTCTACGTCGTCGACCGGGCGAAACAGGAGTCCGTCGACGGCACGGCGCTGGTCGAACGCGACGAACTCGCTGACCTCCGGAACGCCGACGAGCTTCGAGACGTCATCCGGGAGCGCTCGGAGTACGAAGAGGCAGTCTGATCGGTCACGTCCCCGTAGGATCGACGTTCGATACGTTTTCCGCCAGTTGTCACTGTGTTTTACTATCTCAACACGACGATTCGTTGCTGTCTAGACACTGACTGATCGCCGACGGTTCAGGCCGTCTCGTCGCCGTACGTTTCCTCGAGGTACTCGACGATGTCGCTGCTTTCTGGCATTCCTTCGACGCCGGTCGCCTCGTCAGTGATGACCGGCACGCCGGTCTGGCCGCTGACCTTCTCGACTTCGGTCCGCTCGCTGTGTGCGCGGGGAACCTCGATGGTGTCGTAGTCGAGTTCGAGTTCGTCGAGTTTCGTCCGGACCATCGCACAGAACGGACAGCCGGGAAGGTCGTACAGCGTGATGTCTGCCATCGTGACCGAATGTAGGGGCCTCGAACCCCAAGAGCACAGTGATTGCGATGGTTTGGTATCGGCCAGCAGCGACTGCACACGAGCGCGTGCTGAGTGGATCGATTCAGTGGCCGCTCGAGCGGTACTCGACGTGAGTCTAGCCGAGCATCCCGCTGGTGGAGACGTAGAAGTAGCCGATCAGCGCGACGGCGATCGCCCACTGTCCGAGCCGAACGTCGGTACGCTCGCCCATCGCCGTTTTGATCAGCGGGTAGGCGATGATCCCGGCAGCCAGGCCGTTGGCGATCGAGTAGGTCAGCGGCATGATAGTGATCGTGAGTCCGGCCGAGACCGACCACGCGGGGTCCTGCCAGTCGATATCGAGGACGCCCTGAAGCATGATGACCCCGACGGCAACGAGCGCGATGAACGAGGCGTAGGCAGGAATCGCGGCGACGACCGGCACTGCGACCAGTGACAGTGCAAACAGGGCACCGACCACGAGGGCAGTGAAGCCGGTTCGGCCTCCTTCCTCGACGCCGGTCGAGGACTCGACGTAGGTCGTCACCGTCGAAGTGCCGATCATCGAGCCGACGGTCGTCCCGACCGCGTCGGCCATCAGCGGCTTCTCGATCTCGGGAAGTTCGCCGTTCTCGTCTAAGAAGTCACCGAACTGGGCCACGCCGATGAGCGTCCCGGCGGTGTCGAAGAAGTCCACGAAAAAGAACGTGAACACGACGAGTGCAAAGGTCAGCGGATCGACGTCTCGCAGCCCCTCGACGAATGCGCCGACCAGCGGGGTGATGTCGTAGTGGGGTGACGTCACCGCTTCGAAGGTGACCTCGCCGGTCCCCTCGTCGAGCAGCGCGTCGGGGGCGAGCGCCTCGGCGCTCGAAACGCCGGCGAGCAACAGCCCCCAACCGGCGACGGTCGTCGTGATGATGCCGGTGACGATTGCACCTTTCATGCCGCGTGCCCAGAGGACGAAGGTCAAGAAGAGGCCGGCGAGTCCGAGGAGCGCGGCCGGGTTCTGTGCGATATCACCGAGCGTGACCATCGTCGCGGGATCCGCCGCGACGATCTGCATCTCCTGAAGTCCGATAAACAGCAGGAAGACACCGATCCCCGCACCGACCGAGAACTTCACCGGTTCGGGGAAGAGGTTGATGACGTATTTGCGGGCCCCGACGGCCGTGATAGCGATGAAGATGAGCCCTTCGACGAAGACCGCAGCGAGGGCCGTCTGCCACGGAATCCCCATCCCGATGACGACAGTGAACGTAAAGAAGGCGTTCAGCCCCATCCCCGGTGCGAGCCCGAACGGCCGGTTGGCGTACAGTGCCATGACCAGTACCGCGACGACCGAAGCGATGATCGTCGCGATCGCAAGCATCTGGAACACCTCGTTCGAGTTGTAGACGGCCCCGTCGATGGTCGTCTGCTGGTTGATCTCGCCCTGTTCGTTGAACCCCATAATCGCCGGCAGCAACACCGTCGGATTGACCACGATGATATACGACATCGCAAGGAACGTCGTAATCCCCGCGACCAGTTCGGTCGTGAAGTCAGTATCGTGTTCGTCGAACCCGAAATACGATGCCAGTAACTCGATAGCCCCCATTTTGGATGCTCGAGCGTAGCAACACTGGTTAGTTAAGCGTTTTTGTCCAGCACGGTATGTCATGAAAGAACATTCATGCGTCCTGATTGATAGGCTGACGAGTCGGCGATCGGATTGGGTGTGTAGGTGGGCGGCCGCCCGCGGTCGGCGGACGAACGTATTTGACCCAGGAGGGTGTACTGTGGTATCATGAGGTTCGTCATCGTTGGGTACGGTCGGGTTGGTTCACGGACGGCAACGATCCTCGCCGAGGAGGGCCACGACGTCGTCGTCGTCGACAACGACATCGACCGGCTCGAGCGTGTCTCCGACGACGAAATCGAGACGGTACACGGGGATGGATCCGACGAGGATGTCCTCACACAGGCGGGCATCGAGACGGCCGACGCGATCGGGGCCTTTACGCCCGATCTCAACGCCAACTTCGCGGCCTGTATGGTTGGCACCCACCACGGCTGTCGGACCGTCCTGCGGATCGACGCGGACTACCGCGAGGACATCTACGAGAAGTACGCTGCGGAGGTCGACGAGATCATCTACCCCGAACGACTCGGGGCTGCGGGCGCGAAAACCGCCCTGCTGGGCGGCGACTTCAACGTCGTCGCCGACCTCGCCACAAACCTTCAGTTGACCGTCCTCGAGATCAAAGAGGGCTCGCCGGCGGTCGGCAAGCGGATGAGCGAACTCGAGTTGCCCGAATCCGCACGGATCTACGCCCACGGCCGCGCACGCGAACCGCTGACGATCCCACTGCCGGGCACGGAACTCGCGGTCGGTGACGAGGTCGCGGTCATCGCCGAGACTGACCGAGTGGATGCGGTTCGATCCGTCCTGTTGCCCGCCACCGCTTGAGGTCGGACGAGAGCTGTCACTATGGCTTGAGCCACTGTGGCCCAACCCGCCTCTGACACTCGTCCCGGATGGTTATGGGAGGGAAGAGAAACGGGAGCAGGCGCGCAGGCGAGCGGATGGGGGGAGTGTGGTGGGGAGGCCGCCAGCGCGCCTATTCGTTTCGTTACCGTGTGGGATAATAAAACCGCGTCAGACGATCGACCGACAGGAGTCAGACGGACGCGGTAGCGTCCTCGAGACGGAAGACGAGCACGTTCTGGTGGACCATCGAGGGGACGAACGAAAACGGATAGCCGTAGACGTGGAGGTCCTTGCTCGGGTCGTACCAGATCAGGTTCGCGGCGAGCGACAGCGGCGCGGTCGACTCGATCGCCTGCGCGAGCTCCGCCGAGAGGAACTCGTAGGACTGCTCGCGGTACATGTCGCCGATGAAGACGACGATGTGACCGTCCGGCGCGACGGCGTCGGTAAACCGGTCGAACTTCTCGGCCATGTCCGCGAGCCAGTCGTCCTTCGTTTCCCAGGTTCCGCTCCCATCGGCGGGCACATCGCCCTCATCCGCCCCGTCGAACGACCCCAGCTTGCTCTCACGAGTCCGGCGCTCGTTGCGCGTCTGCTCGAGTTCGTCCATGTGCCAGTAGGGAACGTCGGTCAACAGGAGGTCGACCGAGTCGTCGTCGACATCGGCGATCAGGTCGGCACAGTCGCCGTGGCGCATGTCCTGCGTAGCGAGTGGCGGTTCGCCGCGAGCGCGTCGCCCCTCGTTTTCGCGCTCGACGACCTCGTGATAGATCTCGACCCATCGTTCGGTACGCTCGAAGCCGATCGCCTCTCGGCGGCCGGTCCCCTCGTGTTCACAGAGACTCGCGCCCAGCAAGGTACCGCCAACACCGGCAAAGGGGTCGAGGACGGTGTCGCCGGCCTTGCTGAACCGGCCGATCAGCTCCGCACAGAGCCGCGGGGGTTTCTGCCCGCCGTGTTCGCTTCGCAGTTCGTGCTGGAGGTCGGGCGGGTAGCTCTCCGCGATGACGGATTTCGTGGCGTACTTCCACTCCTTGCCCGTGAGGTCGTTGACCCGATTGCGCTCGTCGTAGATCCCCCTCCCCTCGACGTAGCGCTGGTGATCGGCTAACTCGTCGGTGTCGACCACCTCGCCATCCTCGACCGGCAGGGATTCCTCGCGTGCGCGGTCGGCGTCGAACCCGCCGTCGTCGTCCGTGAACAGCCGACTCTGGCGGTGTCGCTCCCCGTCGTCTGCCATATACCTCGCATGCTCACGGGGACCGCTTAAACGCTTGTGCTCGCGTCGACCGGCCTGTGTGCCCGATGTTTTTCACTGCGTCCGCCGAAGAGCGCCAGTACCGATGGTCCTCGTCGTCGACGTCGTCCTGCTCGTAGTGGGCGTCCTCGCCCTGTGGATCGGCGCACGCCTCCTCGTAACCGGCGCCTCGAGGCTCGCCGGTGCGGCCGGTGTCTCCGCGCTCGTCATCGGCCTCACCGTCGTCGCCTTCGGCACCTCCGCACCGGAGTTCGCCGTCTCGCTCGAGGCGGCGTTCGCGGGCCAGGGCGACGTCTCGATCGGCAACGTCGTCGGCTCGAACCTGTTCAATCTCGGCGTGATCCTCGGTCTCGTCGGCATCCTCTCGCCGTTTCGGGTCACCGAGACGCTGGTCCGCCGAGACGCGCTCGCAATGGCAGCCGCGACGGCAGTCGCCGCTCTCGTCCTCCTGAACGGGGCCGTTTCGCGACTCGAGGGAGTGGTCCTCCTCGCGCTGCTGGGCGGCTACCTCGGCGTGCTCGGCGTCGCGATTCGGGCCGGAACCCGGGCCGGCGGTAGCCGACCCGAACCGACCGATGGAGGAGCGACGCCACCGCCGCTCGCTCCAGATGAGGGCGATCCGCGCGATATTCGGCCGGTACTCGAGGCCGGTCGCGCCCTCGCGGGGCTGTTCCTCGTCATTGGCGGCGGGCGCGTGCTGATCGAGTCGGCGGTCGGCCTGGCACTGGCCGTGGGTATCTCCGAATGGGTAGTCGGCGCGACGATCGTCGCGACCGGGACCTCGCTGCCGGAACTCGTCACCTCTGTCGTCGCCGTCCGCCGTGGCGATGTCGGCATCGCCGCGGGCAACGTCGTCGGCTCGAACGTCTTCAACGCCCTCGGCGTTCTGGGGCTCGTCGCTGTCGTCCAGCCGACAGCGGTCGACCCCGCCGTCTTCCTCGGGATCGCGTGGCTCTGTGTGCTGACTGCGTTCGCGACGGTCGTGCTCGCGACCGGCCGGCAGCTGACCCGCCTCGAGGGCGTCGCCCTCGTCGCACTCGGGGGCGGGTACTGGGTCGCAAGCGTGGCACTCTGAGACGCCGATCGACGGGCGGCCGTGACGACCACCGAACCCGGTGACGTGGGTGTTAGCGAGGGTACTTGCCGCTCGCGCCCCGAAACGACATATGAACATGCTCGTCGACGGGGAGTGGCGCACCGACGCGTACGAGGCGACCACCGAGGACGGATCGTTCGAGCGACAGGAGACGCCGTTTCGAGACGAAATCCGCGACGATCCCGACGCCCGCTTTCAACCTGAGGCGGGCCGGTATCATCTCTACGTCTCGTATGCCTGTCCGTGGGCACACCGGACGCTGGTGATGCGGGCGCTTTTGGGCCTCGAGGACGCGATTTCGGTCTCGGTTGTCGACCCGTATCGCGACGAGGACGGCTGGCAGTTCACGCCCGACAAGGATGGTTGTACCCGCGATCACGTTCACGACGCGGACTATCTGCGCGAACTCTACGTCCGCGCGGATCCGGACGCGACCTGCCGTGTGACGGTGCCGGTCCTCTGGGACACCGAGGAGGATACTATCGTCAACAACGAGTCCGAAGAGATCATGCGGATGCTCGATGCCGAGTTCGACGAGTACGCTGAGCGAGATGTCGATCTCTATCCCGAGGGGTACCGCGACGAGGTCGACCGGATCGTCGACGAAATCTACGAGCCGATCAACAACGGCGTCTATCGGGCTGGCTTCGCGACGAGGCAGGAGCCGTACGACGAGGCGGTCGACGACCTCTTCGTGGCGCTCGATCACTGGGACGAGGTGCTCGCAGACCAGCGCTATCTCGCGGGCGATCGGCTCACTGAAGCCGACATCGCGATGTTCACCACGCTCGTCCGGTTCGATAACGTCTACCACACCCACTTCATGTGTAACGTCCAATATATTCGTGAGTACGACAACCTCTGGCCGTACCTGCGCGATCTCTATCAGACCTCCGGTGTCGCTGAAACCGTGAACATGGACCACATCAAGGAACACTACTATACGACTCATCCCGGCGTGAATCCCCACCGGATCGTCGCTCGCGGTCCCGACCTGGACTTCGAGGCCCCACACGACCGCGACGCGCTGCCCGGCGAGCCGCCGTCGGCCCTCGTCGCGGCCGCCAGTGCCGACGACTAGCGAAGGGTTGTTTTCACGTAGAAAGCGAAACCGGCGGCGTTAGGACTCCGCGGCCGTCCGTTCGGCGGCATCTTCGGACTCGGAATCGTCGGACTCCGCGTCGTCGGCCTCGGCGGCTTCCGCGTCGGCGTCTACAGGTTCCGAGTCGGCGGCGTCGTCACGGTCGGCACCGGTTCTGCCGGTGTCGCGCCGCCAGTCCTCGAAGCTGTGTTCGAGTTCCTCCTCGGAGACGAACACCTTCCAGAGGATCCAGACGGGGATCAACACCGGAATCACCGGAAGCAAGACGATCACGAGTATCGCAGCCATGAGATAGCCGAACAGGGACATCTGGGTGTTGGGCCCGTACCCCGTCGACTCGGACACCTTGACTGACATATGCGATTGTACGAACGTGTCGGTGTTCGGTCTTTCGATTCCCGGGTTCGCATCGGCGTTCTCGAGAGTCTCGTGGTCCACCGTCGCGCCGCTCAGAGCGACTCGAGCCCGTCCCGGTCGTCCGACTCGTCGTTGAGCACCGCTTCGGCGTCGTCTGTGGGCCGGTACCCGAGCGCCTGCATGGTCTCGGACAGCGAGAGGAACCGCTCGGCGTTGTCGGAGATTCCGTGGGCGACCAGCGGCGACGTCTCGAGCGTCGCCGTCGCGGCCGCGTTGAGTAACCGCCGACAGTCGCCGGGGCTGATCCACATCGCGCGGGCATAGCGCTCGCCGGCCCCATCCCGGTCCTGGCACTCCTCGCGGAGTTCGTCGCGGGTGAGAAGCCAGCCGATCCGGAGATTGACGACGTCGAGTCCATGCCGTTTCGCATAGTACGACCCCATCGCCTCGCCGAAGACCTTCGTGACGCCGTAGTAGGTGTCCGGATCAGTCGCCCCATCCGGGCGGACGATCTCGGGCGTGCCGACCGTCGACTCCGGGCGGATCGGTGAGACGGTGTTTCGCATGTTGACTGCGTGGTTCGAACTCGCGAAGACGACCCGTTCGAGATCGTTCTCGAGCGCGGCCTCGAAGGCGTTGTAGAGCCCGTCGATATTCGGCCCGCGCAGCTCGTCCCACTCGGCCCGCGGCGAGGCGATAGCCGCGAGGTGAATCACCACGTCCTGGCCCTCGAGCGCGTCGCTAAACTGCGCTGGGTCCGTGATCTCGAGGGGTGTCGTCTCGAGGTCGTCGGTCTCGCTGTGGGAAAAGAGCGTCAGTTCGTGGTCCTCGGCCGGGAACGCGTCGACGATCGCCCGCCCAACGTTCCCCGCCGCACCGGTGATGGCGATGTTCGTCATGATGAACGGACACCGACGCGGCGGAAATAGGCCGCCCCAGCGCGTTCCGGCCGATTCGTCTCCGGTCGAGCGAGCGATCGACGCGGCACCGAATCGGTCGATTGCGGCGAAACTGGTGCTTGCAGGCTGCCGACCGCAGGCCTTTTTCCCGGCCAGCCGTATCTCTCTCCGTGACAGCCCCCACGACGTGGGACGTCGAACTTCGCGTGCCAGCAGACGCCGATCTGGACGCCGCTGGCGAATCCCGAACGATCGAGGTCCGGGCGGACGAATCGATCCTCGAGGCGGCCCGATCGGCCGATATCTGGCTCTCCGCGGACTGCCAGCAGGGCTGGTGTATCACCTGCGGCGCGAAACTCATCTCCGGCGAGGTCGACCACAGCCAGGCCAAGCGGTACTATCCCGAAGACGAGGCGGCGGGATACGTCCTCACCTGTGTTGCACGCCCCCGTTCCGATTGTGTCCTCGAGGTCGAACAGTACGGCGAGATGCTCCAGCACCGCGCCGACCACGATCGGCCGCCGGGCCGGTCGAAGCTCTGATGTGACCCACCTGCACACGACGTATCCAGTCTTGCGCACCGAACGTTTTCACCCCCATACGATGTACGGGCCACCATGACGTCACAGTTTACCGGGATCTTGATCTACGATGGCGACTGCCCGTTCTGTTCGGCCGCCTCGACCGCGATGCGCCAGCTCGAGGGCGTCGGCGTCGTTCCCTGGGACGACCCGGCCGCACAGGACTTCCTCACGGCCCAGTTCGACGAGGCCCCCTTCGCGCTGTTTTTCGTCGATAGCGAGACCGAGACGGTCTGGGCAGGTCGAGCCGCTGCGACCGAACTCTGCGAGCGGGCGGGCATGCCCGTCCTCGTCCAGGACATCGTCGACGAAAGCTACGAGCGGGTCGCCGACGCCATTCAGTCTGTTACGGGTACCGACCGCGAGATCGACCCCTACCACGACGCCTATCCGCTTTCCGACGACGCCGCGGCGCTGTTCGACGACCTCGCAGCGAACGCCGACCGAACGCACATGCCGACCGGCTCGAGCTGAGTCGCTCGCGGGCGATCAGCGATCTCTGCGAAAGTCGCAGTCGAGAACGTGGAACCCACGACGCTCGTCACGTCGGATTCGGGGCAGGCAGGGTGCGGAGCGGTCGCGGCGGGACGAGGTAGTTCGCTCGACTGCGAACGGTGAGATACTGGAGGATGCCGTTGTTGGTTCGCGCGCCGACAGAGCCCTCGTTGAGGTCGGTTCCGGTCATCGCCTCGCGGGTCTTCACGAAGTTGTCGATCGAGCGCTGCAAGGAGAGGAAGTGTGTGGCCGCCCGGTCGTCGTCAGTCGAGTCGAAGTCCCGCCGGAGGATGATCGGCTCGCCCTCTTCGCGGGCGCGAGCAGTCTTCTGGGCATGGCCGACCGTCCCCACGTTTCGAGCGTCGTCGGCTGCGTCCTCACCGACCTCGGTCACGTGACTCGAGTCGCCGAGGTTGTGCCCGGCTCCCTCGACGAGGTCGTCCGCGGCGTGGCTCGGCGAGAACATCTTGGCGACGCGCTGGCCGCGGCTGTCCTGGCTGTACCACTGGTTGAGGTGTAACTGGAGCTTCGAGAGGTGAAGCGTTGTGCCGCCGGCGAACGGGCCGTCCTGAATCGTCACGCGGTCTTCGCTCGCCTGTGTCTTCTTGAACCCCGATTTGAACCCCATGAACATGGGGGCGTCCTCCGGGACGGGCTCGTCGTCGGGGATGCCGGCGACGCCGGACTGGTTGTCCGCCGGCAGCCCGCGACCGATGAATCCCGTCCGACGATCGGCTACCTCGAAGACGCCGTCGAACGTTCCCTCGACGTCGATCCCGTTGAGTTCCTCGAGTTCGCCTTTCAGTGCCTCCTCGACGCTCAGCGTGACGTGGCCGTAGTCGCTGGCCAGATGGAGCAACGCGTCGTACTCGTCGAGCTGTGGATCCTCGAGCGGCGTCAGTGGCGTTGGCTCTGGGAGATCGACGCCTGTGAGCTCATCGTCGAACCGGTCGAAGTATGCCGGCCCGTAGGCCATCGTGAACGCCAGGCCATCGTTGCCACGTTTGTACGCTCGCTCGAGGGTTCGGAACGCAGCCTCGAGTTGCTCGCGTTCGTCGGTAGCGTCGGCGGGGCCGTCCCCGACGTACTCGAGGCCGAGCAGGAGGTGGTGTTCGGGAGGCAGGTCGTTGCCGTGGTCGTCGGTCGCGAGAAACTCGTTCCAGGCGTGCTGGCGATCGGGGAGCTCGTCGGGTGCCAGGGTGGCCTGTGGCACGTCCTCGGTCGCCTCGCGCTGGAGGCAGGCGGAAAGTGCGCTCGCACCGCCGATGGCGACGGCGCTGCGGACGAACGCGCGACGCGAGATCCCACGATCCGGTCGGTCCATAGACGACTCTGTGTGCCCGTCGAGCAAGGGGATTACGGTCCCGTCGGTCGCCGACTGCCGACCGGTCGCCCACAAACCAGCAGTAGTAACAGACTGTCTCGATCAAACAAATAATTTTCACCGAACGTACGCGAACATCTAAGTAGTGTGTTATGGACACAATATGCACGATGTCCGATGACAAACAACATTCCTCAGGTAGCGTCAGTCCCGGAGACACCAGCGAGCGCGTCGGCATGGAAGTGCTCCGCGAACGGGGACTCGAGCCGGAGGATCTCCGCGAGAAGCTGATCGACGCGATCGGTGCCGAGTTCACCACCTACTACTACTATACGAACCTGCGGATGCATCTGGCGGGTCACGAGGACTACAAGGAGATTGCCGAGGACGCCCGCCTCGAGGATCGGGCCCACTTCGAACTCGTCGCGCCGCGGGTGTACGAACTCGGTGGGGCGCTCCCCAACGACATTCGGGACTTCGCGGATCGGGCCTCCTGTCCGGACGCAGAGGTACCGACGCCGATGGACGACGAGGGCGGGTTCGACACCACCAGCCTCGATGCCGAAGGAATTCTCGAGGTCCTGCTCGAGGCCGAACGCTGTGCCATCCGGACGTGGTCGGAGGTCTGTGACATGACTCGTGACGTCGACCCGCGGACCTACGACATGGCCTCACGAATCCTCCAAGAGGAGATCGAACACGAGGCGTGGTTCGTCGAACTCCTCTCGATGGAACGCGACGGCGAGATCAACCCGGCCGGCCACTTCGTCCGTGGCGAACCCGGCGACGCACCGCTGTCGACGAACCGGCGGTTCAACGACAGCGCCTAAGCTGTCGGCTCCCCGTTTGCGACGCTCGAGCGGTCGTGGCACCGCCGGAGCGCCGCGACTGCCGACGGCAGCGACCGGTACAGCCTTTCCTGTGTATGTACTACGGTCTCTATGAACGAGGTCGAGGTGTTCGTCGAGATCGACGCGCCGCCCGAGGTCGTCTGGGAAGCCCTCCTCGCGTTCGACACCTATCCGGAGTGGAACCCGCTCACCCGTCAGGTCGAGGGGATCGTGATCGACGGGACGGAGCGCCCAGGGCAGGATGAGGTCGCTGACTCCCGTGGACTCCTCGACGGTCAAGTGCTCGTCACCGTCGAACCGTACAGGCGGCTCGCCTGGCTCGACCGGTTCTGGCTCCCGTTCGCGCTCGATCGCTACCACGAGTTTCATCTCCAGCCGATCGACGATGACAGCCGCACGCGGTTGCTCCAGCGGGAGACGGTTCGCGGCGCACTCACTTCGCTGGTTTTCGACGAGACCAAGGTCGAACGGGCGTTCGTCGCGATGAACAAGGCGGTCGCAGCCCGCGCCGAGCGACGAGCGAGCGCGACGACGTAACCGCCCACGGCTGCGGTCGTCGTCCGCAGGTTCAAGTACGGATGGGCGGCCAAGCCCGGTGTGATCCGTCAGACAGTACGCATTCCGAGTCTCGAGGACCGCCCGCCGTCACTGCCAGCCCGGGTGAACGATGGGCCATAGGGCGCTGGTCGCCTATCGGCGACCGGACCGGCTCTACGAGTTGCGATACAGTCACTGGGGTGGCGACGACCTGTCGCTGATCGACGAGATCAGCGCTGCCACACCCCTGGCAGCCGGTGGGATCGCTCCCTCACTCGTAGCAGACTCGATCTCCCGCGAGCGGATCCTGACCGACCATCTCGATCCCTGCGTCTACGAGGCGCTGTATCTCGTCGATCCGTTGGCCGGCTACGCGGTCGACGCCTACCGGGTCTGGTGGCTCGAGTGGGGCGACGGCCGCGGCGGCGGTGAACGATCCACGGGATCGCGAGCGACGTCGGACCCGGTCCCCGACGGTGGTCGGGGCGCGATCGTCGCGGTCGACCCCGGCGACGACCGCGCGCTCAGGGTCTGGTTTCGCGCGACCAAAACCGCGCTCGTCGACATCATCGAGCTGGGCGGCCTCTCCCGGCGGGCCGCACAGGCCTACCTCGAAGCTCGCGTCTGCGAGGAGTACGACAGCACCGTCTACACGTATGGCCGATCGAGCGATGACGTCCGCGGGAACGGATACGAACCGACGCCGGATCGGTGGCCTGCAGACGACGACCGCCGCGAAGATCGACGGAACGAGGGTGACAGCAGAGACGGCGGGGATCGGACTGACCCGTCCTGATTACTCGTCGGTGCTCCAGCGGGCGTCCGCGAGCGTTCGCTGGACGACCTCGTCCCCGACGGCCGCCGCCAGCGTCTCGAATCCCGCCCGCTCGCGACGGTCGCCCGCGTTGGCGACCAGCCGCGAGACGATGAACTCGGGTGTCGACCGGCCAACCGTATCGAATCGCGGTTGGTAATCGACGCGCAACTCGAGGTCCGGGTTCAGCCCCTCCGCGAAAATGCCGTCGACCCGTGCTTCGGGCGGCAGTGGCTCCAGATCGTCCGCGAGGTGGGTGACGAACACGCCGAGCGCTTCGCGGTCGACGGTGAGCGTGACCAGTCCGTGTAACAGATCGGCCGCGCTGCCCGGCTCCGTGATCGCCTCGAACTCGTCGACTAGCATCAGCGTCCGGCCGCCCGACGACAGCGGCGGGACGATCGAGCGCAACGTGGACTCGAGGACGCCAGCGTTGAAACTCGCGTGGCGGCGGTGAAAGACCAGCGAGTCCACGGGCGTCACTTCGGCCCGATCCGCGGGCACCGGCAGCCCCATCATCGCCAGCAGGACGACCTGACACAGTGTCTCGAGCAGCGTCGTCTTCCCGCCGCTGTTGGCGCCAGTCAGGACGGCGACGCGCTGCTCGCCGGGGATCGCGTTCACGCCGTCGGGGACGCTCGCGACGCCGTGCTCCCCGAGCCCGTAGGTGACCGGCTGGACCGATGTCTCATCGCGCGCGGCGAGCGTGAGATTGCGTGCGTTGACGACGGAGACGGCCGCCTGCTCACCCTCGACGAACGTCGGCCGAGTACAGTCGTACGCGAGTGCAAAGCGGGCCAGCGAGAGGTGCAACGCGATCTCGTCGACCGCTTCGATCGCCCGATCGACGGCCGCGCGGGCATCCGCGAGCGTTTCCTGAAGGTCGCCCGCGACGGTCTCCTCGCGTTCGTCGACCGCCGCGGTGAGATCGTTCCGGAGGGCGCGTAACGTCCCGCCGACGAAGTCGGTCGCGTCCGTCGCGTCGGTGGGCATCGCATCCCGAACCCGATCGATCGTCACGTCTGTCTCGCTCAGGAGGTGGTCCTCGAAGGACTGGCGAAAGCCTTCGACGTCGCGAACGCCCTCTGATCGCAGGTCTTCGATCAGGTCGACTGCGTTGGCGTCCATGTCCTCGACAGCACCCAGCGCGTCCCGAAGCCGGTCGAGTTCCTCGTCGGCACCCGACCGGACTCGGCCGCCATCCAGCGCTGCCAGCGCCTCGGCGGCCGCCTCGAGGCGCGCGCGCTCGAGGTCAGCGATCGCGGCGAACGGCCCGGAGTCGACGCCAGCCTCGTCCAGCGCGAGCGCGGCCTCGACGGCGGCGTGTTCGCTGCCCTCGCGCTCGTCGTAGCGCTCGTAGGCTGCGAGGACGGTCTCGCGGTCGGCGTCGTCGAGCTCCGCCCAGGCGTCTCTGGCCGCGAGGACGTCGTCGAGTCGGTCTTCCATCGCAGCTCGGCTCTCGAGTGGCGTGAGCACCCGAATACGGTCCGCCGCACGCTGTGTCACGGCGTGGTCGACCGCGAGATCGAGCAACTCCTTGTAGGCCGAGCGTGCGTCGCTGGTCGCCAATACGTCCATGCCAGCGCTGTCGGTCGCTCGCCTGAGAATTCGCGTCGCCCGCCCGCGGGCTAACCCGGCATCGGCAAGCGCCCGGACGTCCCCACTCTCGATCGCCTGGATCGCCTGCTCACGACCCAGCGCGTCGACCAGCGTCTCCCGCGTCTTCGGACCGACTCCCCAGTACTCCTCGAGTCGCATACACGATGGACTCGAGGCAACCGTCTTGAACACTGTGTCTTGGGTATCCACGAGTATGCAGGTCGAGAACGAGATGGCTTCGTCGGTCGCTCGATACCCGATTTAACACCGGAAGCGGGTCGGCTCATACCCGATCGTTGCGCGGGAGCGAGCCGTGAAGAGGCCTTGCTGTCGTGTGGTTGCTCGAGAGATATCCACGAACGTGGATATAACCCGATACTGGTACCGACTATAGAAGCACAAACACGGGGGTTTTTATCGGCTCGATGCCCTACTGACTCCCATGACTGATGGGCGGGGCGAGACTCCCCGGCGAACAGGAATGACCGAAAAGTGCGGCGTCGTCGGCGTCTCACTCGACGGTCGGGACGCGGCACGACCGTTGTACTACGCACTCTACGCGCTCCAGCATCGGGGCCAGGAGTCCGCGGGGATCGTCACGCACGACGGCTTTCAGCAGCACAGCCACGTCGAAATGGGCCTCGTCGGCGACGCCTTCGACGAGGACGATCTCGAGACGCTCAACGGGGCGGCCGGGATCGGCCACGTCCGGTATCCGACGGCCGGCTCCGTCGACTCTTCCTGTGCACAACCCTTCTCCGTCTCGTTCAAGAGCGGTTCGCTGGGCCTCTCGCATAACGGCAACCTCGTCAACGCCGACGAGATCCGCGAGGAACTCGCGGCGGCGGGTCATGCCTTCACCAGCGACGGCGACACCGAGGTCATCGCCCACGACCTCGCGCGCAACCTCCTGGAAGAGGATCTGGTCCGTGCCGTCAAGCGCACGATGGGACGCATCCACGGCTCGTACTCGCTGACGATCAGCCACGACGACACGGTACTCGGTGTGCGCGACCCGCAGGGCAACCGGCCGCTGTGTATCGGGAAGCTCGAGGACGGCTATATCCTCGCGTCCGAATCGGCAGCGATCGACACCCTCGATGGCGAACTCATTCGCGACGTTCGACCGGGCGAACTGGTCGTTCTCCAGGACGACGGCCAGGGCTTCGACACCTACCAGCTCGTCGAACAGGAACACACCGCTCACTGCTTCTTCGAACACGTCTACTTCGCCCGCCCGGACAGCGTCATCGACGATACACTGGTTTACGAGGCCCGGCGCAAACTGGGGCGCAAGCTCTGGGAGGAAAGCGGCGTCGAAACCGACGTCGTGATGCCGGTCCCCGACTCCGGACGTGCCTTTGCCTCGGGCTACGCCGACGCTGCTGGCGAGACGACTGCCGACGGCGAGCCACGCGATGCCGAGGACGAGGGCGTCGAGTTCGCCGAGGGACTGATGAAGAACCGCTACGTCGGACGTACCTTCATTATGCCAACGCAGGACGAACGCGAACGCGCGGTCCGGCTGAAACTCAACCCGATCAAATCCACGATCGAAGGGAAAACCGTCACCGTCATCGACGACTCGATCGTCCGCGGGACGACCTCGACCCAGCTCGTCCAGCTCCTGAAAGACTGCGGGGCCGAGGAGGTTCACGTCCGTATCGGCGCACCGGCAATCGTCGCCCCCTGCTACATGGGGATCGACATGGCTACCCGCGAGGAACTGATCGCCGCGGACAAATCGACCGCCGAAATCCGCGACGAGATCAGCGCTGACAGCCTCGCGTACCTCTCGACCGACGCCGTCGCCGACGTGCTCGAGAAAGATCGCATCGACCTCTGTCTGGGCTGTGTCACGGGCGAGTATCCCTACGACATCGAAGGCGAGGAAACCGACCGTGACGTGAGTCGGCCCGATGTCGGTGGGCCAGAGCTTCCTGCGGACGACTAACAAACTTTTGCGCTGCGGGCGCGCCAAAGGCGCACCCTCGGCAAAACTTTGATGAAAAGCACTCCTCTTTCCCCTCCAGCCGCGCGTTGCGCGGCTTCCGGGTCAGTCGTCGGCCCGCTCGCTCACCCTTCGGTTCGCTCGCGGATGCAACCGGTGTCCGCATTCCGCCGACCGCACTGGTCACCCTTGGAACGCCTCGGCGAACTCTGCCGGGAGCGTTCCGACCTCGATCCCCCAGGCGATCGGCAGCCAGCCGATCGCCACGAGCGTGATCAGGATGATGCCGATGACGTTGAGCCCGACGCCGACCTTGGCCATCTGGGGCAGTGTGATGTAGCCGCTCCCGAAGACGATCGCGTTCGGCGGGGTCGCAACCGGCAGCATGAACGCGAAGGAAGCGGCGGTCGCGCCCGCGATCATCAGTCCGAACGGGTGAACTCCGATGCCGACGGCAACGCCCGCGAGGATCGGCATCAACATTGCCGTCGTCGCTGTGTTCGAGGTGACTTCCGTCAGGAAGATCGTCATCACGACCACGGCGAACAAAATGGCGATCATCGGCACACCCGCGAGTAACTCGAGTCGCTCGCCGATCCAGGCCGCGAGGCCGGTGTCGCCGAAGCCGCTGGCGATCGCGAGCCCGCCGCCAAAGAGGAGGATGACGCCCCAGGGAATGTCGACGGCGTTCGTCCAGTCGAGCAGGAAGGTGCGGTCGCCCTCGGCCGTCGTCGTCGGCAGCGTAAAGAGGACCATCGCACCACCGATGGCGACGATCGTGTCGGCGTCCGCGGGCGGTGCGACGCCGACCAGCGGCTCGAGCAGACTGCTGCCGATCCAGGCCGTTGCCATCCCGGCGAAGACGACGGCGACCCACTTCTCCTGTCTGTCCATCGGCCCGAGTCGCTCGAGTTCGCGGTCGATCGTGTCCGCACCGGCCGGCAGTTCCGCGAACTGCGGCGACACGGCGCGCGTGACGTACGTGTAGACCGCCACGAGACCGATCGCTGCGATCGGAACGCCGTAGAGCATCCACTCGGCGAACGAGACCGACTGGCCGAAGAGCGCGTCGGCCTGTCCCGCAAAGAGGACGTTCGGCGGGGTCCCGATGAGCGTCGCGACGCCGCCGACGGACGCGCCGTAGGCGATACACAGCATCAAGGCGATGCCGAACGAGAAGTTGCCTTCGCTCGTGTCGACCTCGAGGCCGGTTTCGTCGATCAGGTCCGCGGTCTGGTAGATGACCGCCAGCGCGATGGGGGTCATCATCATCACCGTCGCGGTGTTTGAGACCCACATCGAGAGAAACGCCGTCGCGAGCATGAAGCCGAGGATGAGCCGCGATGGCTCGGTGCCGACGGCCTTGATCGTCCGGAGCGCGATCCGTCGGTGCAGCCCCCACCGTTGCATCGCCATCGCGAGGAAAAAGCCGCCCATAAAGAGGAAGATCAGCGGGTGGCCGTAGGAGGGGGTCGTGTCCGCGACGGGCAACGCGCCGGTCAGCGGAAACAGCACGATCGGCAACAGCGACGTCGCGGGGATCGGGATCGCTTCGGACATCCACCAGACGGCGATCCACGCGGTGGCGGCGGCGACGGCCTTTCCGGCGGCCGACAGGCCGCTCGGCGTCGGCGAGAGGAAGATGAGCGCGAACAGCAACGGTCCGAGGACGAACCCGATCTGCTGTCGGCGTTCGTACGTCCCGCCGACGTCGAACGACGACCCGTCGTCGCCGCGGCTGCCACCGCCGGAGCCACCGGTTCCGCCGCCGCTGCCGGCGGCAGTCCCACTATCGGTTCGATCTCCAGCACCCGGCTCCGCGTCGCGCCCTCCGTCGGGGAACACCCGCCGGGCCAGACGTCGTTCTTCGGGCTCGAGATTGTCCATGTCCGCGATCATCGCCGGCGCGTCGAGTGTGAGATACGCCTTCGTTCGGGCGTTGACGAGCCACAGGTATCGCCACAGTCGCCCGATACCCGATCGAGTGGTCCGGTCACGTTCGGCCACCATGGGTCTCCCTCCCACGGGCACGCGTATAAACAGTGGTCGCTTACACGGCTCGAGTGTGGTGGGTTGCAGAACGCCCAAGCGGGTGCCCGGCCAACTCGCGGTATGCCGCTGTTACAGTTCGAGACGACGCTGTCGCTGTCGGATGAGGAAAAGACCGCGTTCGCCGACCGCGTAACGGACCTGTACACGACCGAGATGGCGACGACAGCGGGTCACGTCGCCGTGTCGATCCGCGAACGCGAGACGGCGGACCTGCACCTCGGACGCGCCGTCGACGGACCGTTGCTCTTTCTCGACGCCGAGATCCGACGCGGCCGCTCGTTCGAGCGAAAACGAGCCTTCGCCCTCGAGACCATGGATTACGTCGGCGAGACGTTCGACGTCCCCGACGAGAACATGAAGATCGTCTTCACTGAACACCCCGGCGAGGCGATGATGGGCGTCGACCGTGTCGGTGGTGAGTGGGGCGAGAACGGCGACAAAGAGTAGACAGCATCTGGCCTGTTGAAACCCGTTTCTTCAGGCGTTTGGTTCATCGAAATGGTCGTTACATCGCTCATGCGCATATCTCACAGAAGACAGTCCTCAGATGAGGGGTTTCCGTGCTATCTAGACTTTCTTGATGGAACCAGCGTAGACAGATGGTGGATTCATCGGATCGCAGTGTTAGTTCGATCTGCGGGTTCTGAGCCACGCTTCTCCGGGCAAATGACTGCCATTGATCTCGATCAATCTGAGCCTGTGAGCGAGCAGATAGACTGCGAGTGCGCCGATGATGGTCGCGGGTGTCGAGACGAGATGCCAGATGATCATAGAATCGATTGCATAGCCCATCGACTCCAGTGTCTCGTGGAAGGCTCGCAGGATCGCAAACACTGTCGGATGGGTAACATAGATCCCCACGGCGTAGGTTCCCCACGCGGGCAGCGGTGTGCCGGCGAACAGTGTCGGCCGTGAGAGGAGAAACAGAAATAGCGAGGCGCTCAACAGTGCGGTTGAAATCCCGTAGCTGGGGGCGTAGACGTACGAGCCGAATGGCTCGCCACGAAGGGGATAGCCGAGGACGTAGAATTCAACGAATTGTAACACGACGAACAACAGTATGAGACCGAAGAGGAGGCGACCGTTCTCCTCGGACGGCTCCCAGCGTCGTGTGCGAACGGTGTACCCCAAACTGGTGTAAAAGAAACCGAAGAAGAGGGCATCTCGAATCTCGAACGGGACGTCGATGAACCCCGTGTAGGTCGCACCGAGAAGCCCCACAAAGTGAAAGCACAGCGCAACTGGGAGTACGTAACTCGGCTTCCCGATGCCCGTGACGAAATACACGAAGAGGAGTGAGAAGAGCAGCGCGGGAAGGAACCAAAGGATCTCGGAAACAGATGTGCCATAATATACGAGTTCGACTGGATCGAGGTACTCGATGAGGCTGCTGAGGACGGTAGCTCGAACCGATCGACCGGCAAGCGCCGCTCTAACTAGCTCTCCACCGAAGAAGGTCGGAACGGCGAGAACGAGCCCGAAGAGATAGAGAGACGCGAGCTTGATGATTCGCTTGGTAAGGTACGAGGTGGGATCTCGGTTGGCCGTTTTGAGTGCAAAAAAGTATCCCGACGTGATGAAAAAGAAGGGGACGGCGAACCGCGAGATCGTTTTGGTCCCGAAGTTTATCATATTCCCGTACTCAGTGACACCCTGAAACGGATCTGTGTGTATCAGTACGACGAATGCTATCGCAATGATTCGCATTGCGTCGAGACTGTGGATGCGATTGGTCACTTTCGGGGGTAGGTACAAATCGGTAATGACTGTTTTGCATCACCCGATCTGCTGAATCAGTGGACGACCTCCGTATTCAGCGGACCGATATTAACCATATGTTGAGAGTTAGCGTTCTACTCTGATACTTCTACAGGCGGAGCAGGCCGAGTGCCTCGGGGCTTGACCCCGAGGCGGTTCACCTCCTGTCTCTAACGACGAGAGGTACAGTTATGTCAGACAACAAGACTCTCAACAGAGCCACAGCATCGAGTGTACTGCTGGCACCTCGCTCGAGCTACCCTACGACCGCTGAAACCACTATCTGCCATGCACTCGTAGAAACTCGCATGTACCGCGTGTTGCTCCCCGTCGACGAGAACGAATCCCAAGCACAGGCGCAGGCGACTGCCATTCGCGACCTACCGGGCGCGGAGACGGACGTGTCGGTCGATGTCCTCCACGTCAGCGACGAGTCGACTGGCCCGGCCGCCGAGTGGGCAGCCGGCGGGTTCGCCGAGGAGTACGCCGACGAGATGGCGCGTGTGGCCGACGACGAGTCGCTCCCCGCGTCGGTCGAAGCAGCGGTCGACGTCCTCGAGTCGGCCGGCATCGCGTGGACGGTTCGCGCCGCGACGGGCGACCCCGCAGAGACGATCATCGAGGCGGCCGAGGAGTACGACAGTGACGCCATCGTCATCGGCGTTCGCGACCGGTCGCCGGTTGGCAAGGCGCTGTTCGGCAGCGTCACCCAGTCTGTGGTCCTCGAGAGCGACCGACCGGTGACCGTCGTGTCCGCTGGTGAAGAAGCGTAGGGCCGCTCGGAACGGAAGCGGTCGCGACGACGATCAGCGGAGGCAGGCCGCGACGACCGCGAGCATCTCCTCACCGCGGACTTCGTCGGCGAACAGCGGCACGCGCCGGACGTCGGTCCCGCGGAAGAGGTCCTGTGCCTCGGCGAGTGCGGATTGCTGGACGTCCCAGCGTCGTTGACAGAACTCGCAGTCATCGAGATTCGGCTGGAGGAACTCGCCCTCGACGTCGTCGGTGACGTTCGACAGCGGCTCCATCACCCGGTTGACGACGACGGTGCCGACGGGAATCTCGAACTCCTGGAGTTGCTGGCGCAGTCGCTTCGATTCGAAGACGCTCATCTCCTCGGGGATCATGACGATCCGGAAGTCCGTCCGTGCGGGGTCTTGCAGGGCGGCCCGCAGTCGCTCGATGCGCTCGCGAAGGACTTCCAGATCCTCGAGTTCGTTTTCGTTTTCCGGCGTCTCCTGACCGCCGAACATCCCCTTGACACCCTCGAGCATGCCGCCGATGCGCTGGCGGAACTTCATCAGCCGGCCCATCATCGTGTCCATGATCTCGGGCAACTGCAGCAGGCGGAGGGTGTGGCCCGTCGGTGCCGTGTCGACGACGACGCGCTCGAAGCGCTCGTCGTCCATGTACTCAAGCAAGAGTTGCATCGCGGCGGCCTCGTCGGCTCCGGGCATCGCACCGCCAAAGAGGGCGTCCATCGGTGATTCGCCGCCGAGCATGTCGCCGAGGCCGCCGAGTGGACCGCCCTCGGCTCCTTCACCACCGGGGAAGGGGGAGGCACCACCTGCGCCCGCTCCGCCGGCGAATGGATCGTCGTCCGCTTTCGTTCCGGCACCTTCACCCGCCCCGCCGAAGGGGGTCTCGCCGCGCTCCATCGCGGCCTCGGGATCGATCTCGGCCGCGTAGAGCGGAATGTCGTCGCGAATTCGGCCGGGCTCGGCCGGCACGTCGGTCTCGAAGGTGTCCGAGAGCGAGTGTGCAGGATCGGTCGAAACCACCAGCGTCGGCGTCCCGCTGCGAGCGCTGTCGAGGGCGGTCGCAGCCGCCATCGTCGTCTTCCCGACGCCGCCTTTCCCGCCGTAGAGGACGTAGTCGGGGCCGTCGATCGGCTCGTCGGACGGTTCGACGTCGATTGTATCGCGCTCCTCGTCGGCGTCGACGGAGTCCGTCGGCGTGACTTCGATGGTGTTTCCGCCGTCGTCGCTCTCCCTCGTCGTTTCCTCGTCTTCCTCGACCGGTTCGACGTCGATGCCGCTCATACTCCCGGGTTCCCCGCCCCGACACGAGTATTCGTCGGTCTCGAGCCCTCGAGTCGATCTCAGTCGAAATACGCCGCCAGCCGCTCGGCCGCTTCTTCGACGCGTGGCGTCACGAGCGCGAACCGCAGCCACTCGCTGCGCGCGTCACCGAAGGCTTCGCCGGGCATCCCGGCAACGCCGGCCTCGTCGATCAACCGCTCGACGTTCTCGAGCGTACCCGGATAGCCCTCGAAGCGTGCCATCACGTAGAACGAACCGCTCGGCGTGGTGTATTCTGCGCCGGCCGCCTCGAGTGCGTCGGTAAACATTGCCACTCGCTCGCGGAGCCGCTGGCGGTTTTGCTCGTAGTAGTCGGGGCCGGTCTCACGCAGCGCCTGTAACACGGCGTACTGGCCCGGCCGGGTGGTCGCGACGTTGACCAGCATATGACGACTCTTGGCGTCCGCGACGAGTTCCGGCGGGAAGATCGCGTAGCCCACCCGCACCCCGGTGATCGCCATCGACTTCGAGAACGCGTTGGTGACGATCCGATTGGCAGAGTCGGTCTCGAGCGCGCTCGCGAACTCCCCCGAAAGGTCGTAGTGGTCGTACACCTCGTCGCTGATCAGGATCGCGTCGTACTCTTCGGCGACGGTGACGAGTTCGCGCATCGTTTCGGCGGGATAGACCGCGCCTGTCGGGTTGTTCGGCGTATTCACGACGATCGCGGCCGTCTCGTCGCTTGCGGCCGCGCGGACGGCGGCGGAATCCAGGTACCCATCGTCGTCAACCGGAACGAACCGCTGGGTCCCACCGAGCATCGTCGTCTTCCCCGGATAGTAGGGATAGACGGGGTCAGTCAGCAGGATTTCGCTTCCGGAATCGCGCTCGAGCGCTCGCGCCATCGCGAGGTAGTTCGCCTCGCCCGCACCGTTCGTGACGACGACCTGTTCGGCGTCGACGCCGCGGCGGGCGGCGATCTCTTCGCGTAACTCGCGCAGCCCCTCACTTGGCGCGTACTGGAACCGGTCGGGCTCGAGGTCGGCGTACTCTCGCAGCCCGTCCCGGAGCGCTTCAGGAGGTTCCCAGTCGGGGTTCCCGCTGACCATGTCGATGACGTCGCGGTCCGCCGCGTCCGCATACTTCATCACGTGGAAGAACAGCGGCGTCTCGTAGTCCATACCGGACACTCGGAAGCCACGCCCCGTGTTCTTTCCGTTTCCGAAGCGTGGGACGAGTTCCACATGGCGATCGAGGTGACCGCGATCGCGACCCGCGCTTTCACAACGATCCCGCCCCTCGACTCGAGCATGAACGACGACATCGACCGCGAGTTGCCGATGGCAGTCGGCGACGCACTTCGCGACCGTGAGGAGACGCTCGCCGTCGCCGAGTCCTGTACCGGCGGCCTGATCGGCGCTGCGATCACCGCCGTCCCAGGTGCCAGCGACTACTTCGACGCCGGGTTAGCGACCTACGCCTACGACGCCAAGCGCCGCCACCTCGGTGTGAGTCGCGAAGCACTGGACGAACACGGTGCCGTCTCCGAACCGGTCGCCCGCGAGATGGCACAGGGGGTCCGCGACGTGACTGACGTAACGTGGGGGATCGCGACGACCGGGATCGCCGGTCCGACCGGCGGAACCGACGAAAACCCGGTCGGTACAGTCTACATCGGGATCTCCCACGCGGCCCCGTGGGGCAGCGAGGCGTCGTATGCGACCGTCTCCCGGTACGTCTTCGACGGCGATCGGGCCGACGTTCGTGCGAAGACCGTCGATCGGGCACTCGAGGATCTCCTCGCCGAGATCGAGGCCCAGTGATCAGTTCCGAAACCCGTTCGCGTCGGCGACTCTCTCGAGAGAAAACTATTCCCCACGTGACTCCCCAGATAGGGGTAGATGAACAAGAAGGGACACGTGCTGAACGCCGTGTTGTTGAGCATCGGGCTCGGATATCTGCTCGAGCCGGTGGGGGATCTGGAGACGTTCAAGACGATCGTGATGATCGGCGTGCCCGTCACGCTCGGCGCGCTCTTTCCGGACGTCGACACTGCCTTCGGCAAACACCGGAAGACGCTGCACAACCTGCCGGTCTTGCTCGGGTTCGTCGCGTTTCCCTACGTCTTCGGCAACCTCGAGTACGTCTGGATCGGCGTACTGACTCACTACGTGCTCGACGTGGCGGGCAGTAAGCGCGGAATCGCGCTGTTCTATCCGATCTGGAAACAGGAGTTCGGACTGCCGACTGGTGTCACAGTCAGCAGCAAGCGCGCCGACCTCATGACCGCGGTCGTCACCGTCGGCGAACTGGCGCTGGCCGCTGTCGTCGTGTTCGAACTCCCTCGCGTGGGTTTCGAGTTGGGACGACAGCTCCTCGGGATCTGACGGTCGTCGCATCCCCTCAAGCAAAAACTGATTCTGAAACGCCCGGAACGCAGTCGGCTACCGCCGGTTCGGTGTCCACTCTTCGCAGGCGTCCATGTCGTCCATCGCCGTCTCGTGGCGGGCACAGTAGGGGACCATCCCGTCCGAGGACCGGACGTATTCGAAATGCGCGCAGTTCCCACAGTAGCGGTCCGTCGGTTCTGCTGGCTGGTCGGTCGTCGACTCGACGATTTCGGCGTCGCGGCCGTCGCCAGACTTGAGCGGCGAGGAGATATCGGAGACTGCGGAACCGCCGTCGCTGGTGGCAGCACCGACGCTCTGACCGGGTTGTGTGGCGCTCCCCGTCGACCGCTGTCGGCTGGTCGACCGCCGTGAGGTGGTCCCACTCGAACGCTCGTCGTACGAGAGCGCCGCTCCGGCCGTCTCTTCCGCGTTAGTCTGTGTTTCGACGTCCCCGTCGGGTGTGCCACCGAGGAATCCGATTCCGCCGAGGCCATCCGAAGCGTTCTCGTCGTCGGACTCGATGACCGTCTTGTTGTGTCGGGTAACGTTCATCTGCAGACTGCCACCGGGGTCGTTGCGCCGTTTGAACGTCGCGACGGCGCTGAACAGACTCCAGACGGACGTCAGCAGCCCGAGCAGGTAGACGACCGACACCTCGAGCGTGAGCTGCTGTCCGTAGCCGCGCCAGTGTGTGGGATAGGCGTGCCAGAAGAGCGCAACGCCGAGCAGACAGAGGCTCGCACTGATTACGGCAGCAGCCTGGACGCGACGGCTAGCCGGCAAGACGACGAAGACGCCGACGAGCGCGGTCGGGACGCTCAGCCCGGCGAGGACACCCCCAACGCGGATGCCCGCGAACTGGGCGGACATTCCATCCGAGAGTTCGACCGCGTACTCGCCGAAGAGGTCGGTCGTCGCCACGAGTACGGCTACGACAGCTAGCACCGCACCGAGCCCAACGAGCGCTGTGCCCGCATAGAGCTGGCGGCTCGTCACCCCCGGCGCGGTCCCGTCGTAGACCTCTGTCAGGCTTGTCATACGGGGCCGTTCGGTGTCCCGCCACAAAACGATACGTCAGACACACCTCGGTTGCCGGAGAGGTTCCGGTAAGTGGCGGTCGCTCCGGACCGATCTGTGGAAGCGAAAGTTTGAATCGCCGCGCTCGCAAACGGACGCTCATGAGTGACGAGGACGAGGACGCGGAGCCGGCTGTCTCACTCGGTACACACACGCCCGTCGAGGGCGCACCGCTCGCCCGCGTGAGTTCGCGACTGACCTGGCCCAAAGAGAAAAGCGAAGTCGACCGCCTCGAGGGCGAGACCGTGATCCGGACCCCCGAGGGCCCCCGCGAACTGTCGGCCATCCTCACAGACGTCGACGAGACGTACTTCCAGCGCCACCAAGAGTTCGAGGCCAACGTTCGGGATGTGATCGGAACCGGCCCGACCCCGACTGCTGACGAGTAACACAGTGTCACCTGGGCCGGATCGGCACGGCACCCGCTGGTCCCTGGATCGGCTGGGACTGTCCTGGGTCCAGAAGACGCTCGTCGTCGGAGCCGTGCTCTCGCTGTTGTGGATGCAACTGGTCCCCGTCGAACTGGATCAGCGGGTCGTCGTCGACGGCGTGCTTTTGCTCGCCGGTCCGCTCGCGCTCGGCCTGTCACACGGGAACCACATCGGGTGGCACGTCGACCGCGTCGCGATTCGAAACGCCGTCTTGCTCGCGCTGTTCGTCCTCCCCTTTTACGTCGTCGGCTCGACGTTACCGACGATCCGCGCGTACTATCCCATCTGGGCGACGTCCGCCGCGCCTGCGGACTTCGTCCCACACGCGATAAAGTTGTTCGCACTCGCGCTCGCCGCAGAAACCTACTACCGGGGACTGCTCTGCGTCGGCGTCAAGGAGATCGGCGTCGGCGCGGTGTTCATCAGCCCCATCGTCTACATGCTCCATCACACGTCGAAGCCGCCGATCGAGTTCGTCCTGTCGGGCCCGACGGACGTCCTGTTCGGTGCCGTCGACTACGCGTCCGACTCCATTCTCCCGTCAGTGGTCGCCCACGGCGGCGGCCTCGTCTTGCTCGACTGGCTCGTTCTGCACGACCCGGTGTTCGATCCGCTGCTCGTGATGCAACTGCTCGAGTGGGTGCCGGTCCCGCTGTAGCCGTCCTCTGCCCGCGCTCGTTCTCTCGCCGGCTGTCGATCGCTCTTATCGTGTGCCTATACTGTATGAATTGTCAACATTTATGGCGCTCTCGAGAGAGACGAACGTATGGACACCCGGTCAGCGGTGTTCGCCCTCTTGAGCTGTATCCTCGGCGCGCTCGCCGCACTGATCGTCCTCCCTCTCGTCGAGTACGTGCTGGCCGCCTGTCTGCTCGCGGTCGCCCTTCGGCCGGTCTACGAGCGACTGGTACCGCACACCGGCCCGCGAACGGCGGGTATCATACTCACTGGCCTCGCCGTCGGCGGCGGGATCGTCCCGCTGGTGGTCGTCTCGCTCGTCATCCTGGATACCGCCACGTCGGTGCTCGAGACCGTGTCTGCCGACGCGATCGCTGCCTCCAGCCGGTCGTTCGCACGGACGACACTCGGACTGGACGAGACGGCGGCCGCGACGCTCGAGGCGGCTCTCTCGAGTGAGCTCGCGGAGACGATCGGGACAGCGACCGACGTCACCGTCTCTCAGGCTGTCGGGCTCGTGACTACCGTCGCCGACATCGTCGCCGGAACGCTCGTGTTCGTCGTCGTCCTCTACTCCCTGCTCGTCGACGGGCCCGCGGTCATCGACTGGGTCCGGCGGATCACCCCGCTCGAGCGCCGGCTCGTCGACGAGCTGTTGGCAGAGGTTCACGTTGTCGTCTGGGCGGTGCTCCGCAGTCACCTGCTGGTCGCAGTGGTACAGGGGATACTCGGCGGGCTGGGGCTGGTCCTGCTCGGCGTTCCGTACGCGACCGTGCTTGCGGTCGCGCTGTCGCTCGTGGCGGTGGTTCCTGCGATCGGGATCTGGCTCGTCTGGGGGCCGGTGACCGTCGCTCACGCGATCTCGAGCGGTCCGCTCGGCGGCGTCGTCCTGCTGGGGTATGGGCTCGCCGTGCTCGCCGTCGTCGACACGTATCTCCGGGCGCTGCTCGTCGATCGAGGGTCCGGGTTGCATCCGGCGATCGCGCTGGTGGGTGTCGTCGGTGGCGGCGTCCTCTTCGGACTCGTCGGCCTGTTCGTCGGCCCGGTCGTGCTCGCGGCGTTCAAAGCCAGCGTGACTGTTCTCGATCGGCTCGAGCGCTCACCGTCGGCGGACGCGGATGCCGACTCTGACTCCAATCTCGAACGAGAGACGTCGTTCACGGAAATCGACCCATAACTCGGTCGGTGTCGCTCCCTGTCGGACTCAGTCTCGGTTCGAGAACGCGTTCAGATTCGACTGCAATCCGGCCACGAGTTCGGATTTCCGCTGCAGGCGCGCGTAGGAGACTGGCAGTCGTGTCGCGACCTCCGCGACCGCCTCGTGGAACGTCTCCGCTTCACCGTACTCACCGGCGAGCGATTCCCGCT
>NZ_JBHUDI010000006.1:0-86029 GCF_042678045.1 Haloarchaeobius amylolyticus | reverse complement strand
CTGGCGCTCCCGGGAACACCGTCGAAGGCGTTGCGAACGCTCTCACGGACCTGCCAGACGCCGACGGGTGCCCAGTAGTCGTCCGACACTTCGCGCAGGACGAGACACTTCGCCTGCCGGCCGATCGACTCGAGATACTCCAGGACCCCCAGCCGGGCGGCGTAGTAGGCACCGGCGGTCTCCTCGACGTAGCTCGAGCGCCCCTCGTAGCCCTCGCTGGCGCTCTGGAGCCAGACCTCGTCGTTCGGGTTCGGATTCCAGATGCTGCCCGGTGCTTTCATCTCGACGAGTTCGAACTCCCAGCTGCCGGGTGCGAGCACGATCCAGTAGCGGTTGCCGACGTACTCGTTTGCCCAGACCTGCACTTCGTCGACGCTGGGCGCGTTCCGGATGCGCCCACGCAGGTACTTCCCGACGGTGTCGTCGACGGCCGTGATCGACCACCGCGTCGGGACGAGCCGGCGCTGCTCGGTCTGGCCGAGCGCGCCAGCCGAGAGGATCGAGTTGATGTCGTAGACGTCGAATCCGCGCCGATACAGGTAGGTCATCGCCCCCTCGGCCTGCCAGTCGTCGTCCTCGAGCGTCTTCTTGACCGGCCGGGGAACGTATGGGTTCTCCCGTAGCTCTGCGTTGCGCGCGTTGGCACGCGGGCCCCGCGGCGTCGCCACGTCCGTCCCCGCGTCCAGCCCGAGATCGGGGGTGTCGTCCAGCCCGATCTCCAGGTCGACCGGCCGGTCGGCGATGGCGACCTCGCGCTGGACGCCGACGAAGCCGTCCCACGTATCGTGAACTGAGGGCGTCAGCCGGCTCGCGATCGACGGCGAGTCGACGTTGGCGCGCTTGCTCGAGTTCAACAGGCCCGTCCGGCGCTGGAGGACGTCGTCGATCGCGTATCCCTGCTGGTACCAGTCGCCGTCGGTGACGTACTCCGCGGCGGCATCTTCGTCGCCGACCGGCGAGAGCAGTCCGACGGGGATGTCTGGGTAGTTCGATCGCCCGACGAAGATCGAGGGTGCGGTCGAGCCGACGAGAGTGTCGCCGCTGACGGCGTCGTCGAACCGCCGCTCGAAGTCCTCGAGATGATCCGTGATCGCGTAGGACTTCTCCTTGGCGAGGCGACGACGCTCTGCCTCCTCGTCGGGTTCTAACTCCTCGATGTAGTCGTCGAGGCGCATTCACTCGCCGTAGGACGGGCACGACTTTGAATGTTGATACTGTCGGTCCGAATTCCGGCGACGCAGTGAGATGTCAGAGGCGGAGGTCCGGTCGGGCGTCGAACAACCGGACCTCACTTCCACGTTTCGACCGGGGTATAAAGTAACCGTCACCGTCTTTTCGGACTCTGAAAACGCGACGACCGTCACTCGCCGTCTCGAGTCGCGGACGTGCTGGTCGTCTCCGATCACGACTCGCTCGAGCAGCCGTCGAAAGACAACCGTTAAAAACGGCGGGCGGGAAAGGAGGTGTATGAGTACGACCGACGACCGAGAGACACGCTCCTGTGTCTCTTGCGGGCTCAACATCGCGGGCACGAACGCCGCTGCGTTCAAGTGTCCCGACTGCGGCCAGCAGATCTACCGCTGTGCCAAATGTCGCAAGCAGAGCAACCTCTATGAGTGTCCCGACTGCGGTTTCACCGGCCCGTAACTACCATGGGAAAAGTCGCTGCCAAAATCAAGGTCATGCCGGACAGCCCCGAAATCGACCTCGACGCGCTCCAGGAGCGCCTCGAGAGTACCCTCCCCGAGGGTGCGAAGATCAACGGCGTCGAGCGTGAGGAAGTCGCGTTCGGCCTCGTTGCGCTCTACCCGACCGTGATCGTCCCCGACAGTGCGGGCGGCACGGAGACGGTCGAGGAGAACTTCACCGAGGTCGACGGCGTCGAAAGCGTCGGCGTCGAGAACGTCGGCCGTATCTAAACGGCGAGCGTCCGTTTTTCAGCCGTTTCGGCGCTGGGCCACTCGCGGCCAGCAGCCGACAATAATAGTCCGCCAGTAGCGGTCGCTGTCGCTACTGGACGGATCGTCACCAGAACGTGAGTCAGGACGGGAACGGTCGACGACGAGCGCTTACTGGCTCTGTTCCTGATCGCCGCGGTCCGCACCGAGGTTTGCTTGCGAGACGATCTCTGCGCCGATCGGCGAGAGGTCGACGGTCACGTCGTCGGTGACGGCCTTGCTGATTTCGTCCAGGTTCCCCGCGAGGACGGTCAGCACGTCGTCGGGGTTGGTGTAGACGAGCATGTTTCCGTCCTGGCCCTCAGCGACGAGTTGCGTGTCGTTCAAGACGATCTGGTCGTTCTGGATCGTCGCCGAGACGACCGGCAGCGCCGCCGGTTTCCCCGGTTCGTCGTCCCTGACTTTCCGGATGTGGACCGCATCGAGGTCGAGGACGTCCTTGTGTTCCTTGATCTGTTCGGCGCAGTTGACCATGTCGTTGAGAAGCGCAGTGCGACGCTCGTTGCCGTGATCGCCATCGAGACAGTGCTGACAGACGCGGAGTTCGAGTCGCATTATCCCGTTTTGGTCGTCGACACCGATGAGAATTCCGCTTCAGTCCTGTGGTCGCCTGCGGCCAGCACGCTGACGGCGACCGTACGGATTCTCAGCATCACTCGCGTAACTGCTCGTAAATCTCGCGAATCCTGTCACTTCCCTCCGGGACGTAGCCGCCGTGATAGCACAGCGTGTGGTCGACCTCGAGCTCGGCGAGCGTCCCAACGGACTCGATCGCGCGATCCATGTCGGGCGTGAACTGCGGTTTCGGGCCGGCGAGCGGCTCACCTCCGTCCGCGACGAGCGCGTCACCCGCGACGAGCAGGTTTCCATCGGGGAAGTACAGCGAGAGATGACCTGGCGCGTGGCCGGGTGTCGCGACGACCTCCATGGGGCCGGCGACCGTCGGAATCCGAACCCCGTCGGCCAGTTCGATATCGACGGCGACGGGCGGGTAGCGATCGCCGTCGCCCTTGATCGGCTCGCGCTCGCCGGCGACGTACGGCGCTTCCGCGTGGTGGGTCGCGACGACTGCATCGACGCGCTCTTTCAGTTCTGACAGTCCACCAGCGTGGTCCCCGTCGTGGTGGGTGAGGACTACGAGCCAGATGTCCTCGAGGTCGTAGCCCAGGCTTCGCAGGTGGGTCTCGAGGCCGTCGACGGCACCCTGTGGTCCCACGTCGCAGAGGACGAGCCCGCGGTTGGTCTCGACGAGTACGGGTGTGACCGTCAGTTCTCGCCCACCGTATTCGATCGTGATCGGAAGCGTATGCACGCCAGCGTCGTCTTCGTCTTGCATACGACGAGCATGCGCTGCCAGCACGATAGGTGTGGGTGTCCCGCGTTCACCCTCGCTGCTCACGACGCGAGGGCCACACTCGAGCAACCCGAATACGTGTGTTTTATAACCATCACCGGACAAAGCGGTCGTACGACTATGCCGAAATCTAATGGCCCTCGTCAGGGAACCCGGCGAAAGCTCGCAAACGATCCTCGAGACCGTGGCACGTCGCCACCACAGCGTGCGATTCAGGAGTACGAGGAGGGTGAGAAAGTCCACCTGAAGATCGACCCAAGCGTCGCGGACGGCCGCTTCCACCCGCGCTTCGACGGTCGTACCGGCGAAGTGATCGGTAAACAGGGCAGCGCGTTCAAAGTCCAGATCAACGACGGCGGCAAGGACAAGACGCTGCTCGTAACTGCGGCCCACCTGCGCGCACAGAATCAGGAAAAGAGCCGGATCTGAACAGGGATGACGATCTTCAAAGAGATCGTCGACGAGGAGTTCCTGACGGTCTCGGAGACGAAGGAGCTGCTCGCCGACATCGAAGCCGAACGCGCGATGGACGAGGATCGCGAGCTGCGCTACGAACTCGCGCGCGCGATCGAACACGCCAATCGGTTCGCCGTTCTCGATCCTGAGGAGGCTCAGGCACTCGTCGAGGACCTCCAGGACCTCGAGAAGGTCGACGAACCGACGGCCTACAAGATCGCCAACCTCCTGCCACAGGACCGGGACGAACTCCGGTCGGTGTACGCACAGCAGCGCTACTCGCTGTCGGGGGACGAACTCGACGACATTCTCAACGTCGTCGCACGGTACGTGTGAACTACCCCGCCCTACTCGCCGCCTTCGGCGGCTCCTTGAGGGTGGGACTTCCCGTTTCGACGACGCGACTTGCAGACACGGAAACCGAGTCCACAGCGGTCGCAGTCTTCACGGGCGTAGATTCGGAGTGAACCACTCCTAGTGTGTCAAGACCACGCGACAGCACGTTCACCGACGCGTTCCAATCCCTGTCCAGTTCGAACCCGCATGCCGGACACGAATGCTCGCGTTTCCAGAGGGGCTTCCACGTCGAAACGCCGCACGAGGCGCACTCCGTGGTCGTTCCGCGCGGCTCGACTTCTTTGACGTGACAGCCGCTCTTCTCGCCGTGGTGTTCGAGGATGGTAATGAAATCGCGCCACCCGACCTCGGCCTTGTTCCGTGCATTCTCCGGTGATTCGAGCATCTCCTTTACCGAGAGGTCTTCGACGAAGACGGCGTCGTACTCGGTGGTGTAGAAATGCGCGAGCTTGTGCTTGAAGTCCCGCTTCTTGTTTGACATCCGGGCGTGGACTTCCGCGACACGGCGGCGTTGCTTCTCCCAGTTGTGTGATTCGCACTCTTTTCGAGAGAGCGAGCGTTGCTCGCGTTCGAGCCGCTCGCGGTCAGCGGACAAGTCGAGCCGCCCGATCGAGCGCCCATCCGAATCGTGAATGAAGTTTAGCACACCGAGGTCAAGACCCACGGTGTCATCGGGATGGATGTCTTCGACGGCGGGTGTCTCGGGCTCATCCGTCTTAATGCAGAACGAGACGTACCACGCGCCGGTCGGCTCTTTCTTGAGAGTCACCTCTTTGATCTGCTCGTGGTCTGGAAGGTCTCGATGGAGGCGAATCGGAATTTCGCGGGTTTTACCCCTGAGTTTCGTGAGGACGAGGAGTCCGCGTCCGTTCGGGCCACTCTTCTTGTCGAGTTCGAAGCCTGATTGGCGGTACGTGAAACTCCTGTACTCTCGGGGCTTTTTCCAGTTCAACGATCCTACGTTGTAGCCCTTGGCTTTGAGCTTCCCGAGGTTTTCGATGTTGTCTCGGATACGCTCGACGGCCTTCTGCAGGACGGTGGAGTAGACCTGTTTCAGGTCGGGCCACCAGTTTTTCATCGTGGGCAGCCTGTCGCGGATGCTCCAGACGCGCTGGCGGAGCGTGCCCGCATCGTTGGGGATTTTGTTGAACTCGCAGAGTGCGTGGTTGTAGGTCTGGCGCACGATGTCCCGGGTCCAGTCCATCGCTTCACGTTGCTCCGTGGTTGGGAGCAATCGGAAGCGAGGGCTGTATATCATCCGATGTATCGCTACATACGACAGATTCGACGGTAAATATTCTGGTTTGAGCATGTTTGAGACTCGTGCGGGTGCCGTATCCCCGCCGTACTCGCTCTCTCCGATCGCTCCGTGAGGGCGGGGGCTTAGCACCCTCAGCGCCACCGCTAAACGCCGTTCGGTCACTGATTCTCGCAGAAATCGGCTCGCCGATCCACAACCCACCAACTGGAAGTCGGACAGCCTGCGGGACGGCTCGTGAAAGTGAGCCGACTCTTTAAGTACGCCGTCGCCGTAGCAAACGATAATGAGCGAAGCCGATGGCGACGAGACGGACGTTCGGCGCGCGGTCGTGTTGGATTACCTCGCACACGGGCTGTCTGACGACGGCCGACCGCAGTACGCGAAGTCACCGGCAGGGTATGCTGTCGGTATCGACGACTTCCAACTCTATCAGGTCGCGTTCGACGAGGACGAACGGCTCACGATCGGGAGCGAGGTCGTCGTCGAACCCCCCGCCGAGCGGGACGTCGTCACCGAGTGCCACCGCGTCGAGTACGACGACCTCTCCTCGGGTGCCAAGTCGGAACTCGAGTACGTCGTCGCCGATCTCGTCGAAGAGTACGAAGAGCGCTTCGTCGACTTCTACAACGACGCCCAGCCGATTACGCTGCGGCTCCACCAGCTGAATCTGCTGCCGGGGATCGGGAAGAAACTCCGCAACAGCATCCTCGACGAGCGAAAACGCAAACCCTTCGAGAGCTTCGAGGAACTGTCCGAGCGCGTCTCCGGGCTCCACGATCCCGATCAGATCCTCGTCGATCGCATTCTCGAGGAGTTGCGCGACGACGACCTCAAGTACCAGACCTTCGTGGGCCGGCGCGAGCAGGAACAGAACCAATAATCGACAGGTGTCGGCGGTCGGTTTCTCGCGGCCAAGACAGTGCGTTTACACCGCTTCTCGTCATAGCGACGGCAATGAGAGATCCAGACGCACTGATCGCCCGGGCAGGAATCCGCGGCGATCCGGATCGCGACCAGCACTTTCTCGTCGACGATCGCGTCCTCGACCGACTGCCGACGTATCTCACGGAGATCGACGCCGACACAAGTCACTTACTCGAGATCGGCGGTGGAACGGGCGTACTGACCGACCGGTTGCTCGCGGTCGGCGACGAGGTAACTGTCGTCGAGCGCGACCGCGACCTCGCCGCGTTCCTGCGCGAGGAGTTCGTCGACGAGATCGCGGCTGGCGACCTGACCGTGATCGAGGGTGACGCTCTCGCGGTCGACCTGCCTGACTTCTCGGCGTCGGTCTCGAACCTGCCCTACGGCGTCTCGAGCGAGATCGCCTTCCGGCTGTTTCCGGAAAAGAAGCCGCTCGTCTTGATGTTTCAACAGGAGTTCGCCGAGCGGATGGTCGCCGAGTCCGGGACGAGCGAGTACGGTCGACTCTCGGTCTCGAGTCAGCACTACGCGGACATCGAACTCGTCGAGTCGATCCCGAAGGAGGCGTTTTCGCCGCCGCCGGCGGTCCAGAGCGCGGTGATTCGCGCGGTCCCGCGCGAACCCGACTACGAGGTCGATGACGAGGACTTCTTCTTGCGGTTCGTCAAGGCGTTGTTCACCCAGCGCCGGAAGACGATCCGGAACGCGATCCGGAACACGGCGCATATCTCCGGGCTCGCAGAGCCGGAGGCAGTCGTCGATGCGGCCGATGACGACGTCCTCCAAAAGCGAGCTGGGGCGATGGCTCCTGCCGAGTTCGCCGCGCTGGCCCAACTCGCGTGGGAGGTCGGCGAGCCCGACGACGGCTAATACGGTCTGCTGTCCCGAGTTACCGGCGCACCCGCAGGACAGGTCGCGGATGCGCCGGCACCCACTGACAGGAGTCCGTATGACTCGAGTCGCGGCCCCAACCAACGGATACTCAAAGCTGCGCGGACGACAGGTCGGAGAGACGAACGCATGTCCGGACTCTTGACACGGCTCGACTGGCTGTCGGAGCTGTTCCCGACGACGCCGCTGAAACTCGTGGTGTCGTTCATAGCGGTTGGGATCGTCGTCGCCGTGTTACTTTCCTACCGGTGGCTTCACGAGCGGCTGGCCGACCGGACGAAACCGCTGCACGCCGATATCGTTTCGATGACGGTGCTTATCGGCGTCTGTGTGGTGAGTGCTGCTGTTGTAACCGGTGTGTGGGGTCGGACGGACGAACTCCAGCGGATCTATGCGGGGCTGGACCCGGGCGGCAACACTGTTCCGCGAGCAGTCGTGTCCTTTCTCCTGATCGTATTGACGGTCATCGTCGCGCGATTCGTTCGACGGGTGATCGAGGAGGTCATGGACTCGACGGCGGCAGTCACCGAACACCAGCGGCAGGTCACCCATCGACTCTCGCAGGTAATCATCTGGACAGTCTCGCTCGTCGTCGTGCTGGGGATCTGGATCGAGGATCTCGGAAGCCTCCTCGTCGGGGCCGGCTTTCTCGGTATCGTGCTGGGTATGGCTGCCCGTCAGACGCTGGGAACCATGCTCGCGGGCTTCGTCCTGATGTTCGCCCGGCCGTTCGAGATCGGCGACTGGATCGAAGTCGAGGGGGACGAAGGGATCGTTACCGACATCTCGATCGTCAACACCCGCATTCGGTCGTTCGACGGCGAGTACATCATGATCCCCAACGACGTCATCTCGACGAGTATGGTGACCAACCGCTCGAGACGGGGGCGACTCCGTGTCGAGATCGAGGTCGGCGTCGATTACGAGGCCGACATCGAACGGGCTGGTGACCTCGCAAAAGCGGCGGTCGACGAGGTCGACGACGCGCTGGCGGCACCATCCCCACAGGTCGTCGGCAAATCCTTCGGTGACTCCGCGGTCGTGCTCGGGGTTCGGTTCTGGATCGACAAACCGAGTGCCAGACGCTACTGGAACGCCCGGACCGCCGCGATCAACGCGATCAAGAACGCGTTCGAAGCCGAAGGCATCAAGATCCCGTACCCACAGCGTGAACTCACCGGCCGGGCCGAGACCGGCGGCTTTCGGGTTGCTGATGCCCCCGGGACCGAGCCAGCCGAGGACCGCCGAGAACAGCGTATGACGACACCGGAGGAACGATAGATGGGACTCGAGGACCGACGCGACCAGGAACCGGACGTCTACCAGCCCGCCGAGGATTCGCAGCTGCTGGCCGAGACAGTCACAGCGCGCCTCGCAGGGGACGAACTCGTGCTCGAAGTTGGCACCGGCTCGGGCTACGTTGCCGGCCGGATCGCCGACGAGACGGAAGCGCGCGTGATCGCCTCTGATCTGAACCCGCACGCGGTCCGCCAGGCCCGGGCCCCGAACGTCGAGACGGTGCGAGCGGATCTAGTCGCCCCGTTTCAGGATAGCGTGTTCGACGCAGTCGCATTCAACCCGCCGTATCTGCCGACCGACCCCGAAAACGAGTGGGACGACTGGATGGAACACGCGCTCTCGGGCGGCGAGGATGGCCGGGCCGTCATCGATCCGTTCCTCGAGTCGGTCGGTCGCGTGCTCGCACCCGACGGCGTCGTCTACCTGCTCGTGAGCAGTCTAACGGGTGTCGACGAGGTCGTCGAACGGGCCGGCGAGGAAGGCTTTAGCGCCGTCGCTGTCGCCGACGAGTCGTTCCCCTTCGAGACGCTGACCGTGCTCGAGTTGCTTCCGTAATCCGTTATTTCATCCGAAAACACTTATTGGATGGCTGACCGCTACTGGGATGATGCCCTCCACGAGACGGACACTCTTGACGACCGTCGGTGTGACGAGCGTCGCGCTTGCGGGTTGTTCGATGCCTTCTCGGTTCTCGGAACCCGACGACCCGCCGCCCTCCGGTGTCGCCGAGTTGCCCGATCCTGACGGCCACGTCGCTGGCGCGAACGGTGACTGGTCGACGTTCGGCTGCAACGCCGCCAACACCCGCGAGATCGCGGATGGAAAGGCACCCGTCGACGGTGTCACCGAACGCTGGCGAGTCGAAGTGACGCAATTCTCCTCTCAGGAACCCGTTGTCGCTGCTGGATACGTCTACTACGTTGATCATCGAACCCTTCGCGTCTTCGACGCGGCCGATGGGACGGAACTGTGGTCGTTCGGGGACGTTCACACGCCGCCGTTGCTCTGGGACGGGGTCGCCTATGTGGCTACCGCCGGGACGCTCCACGCGCTCGAGGCTGATACTGGTGACCCGGTGTGGGACTGCGAGTTCAAGGCTCCTGGTTCGGTGACGACGCCGGGGACCTACGCCGGCCGCCGGCTGGTTTTCGGGGTCGGAGAGCAGGTGGTCGCGCTCGATCCGGCCGACGGGTCCGTCGAGTGGCGACGCGATGTCTTCGGGCAGGTACTCGATCACGTCGCCGTCTTCGGGGGATACTGGTACGTCATCGCGACCGAAGCTGGAGAAGTCTACTTGCTTGATGAGGAAGGAGTCGGTGGACGGCGGTGGCAACTGCCGGCAGCACCGACAGCTCCGCCCAGCGCTGATTCGGATTCGGTCTATATTACGTGCCGGAACGGAACGACGTACGCGCTGATGGATGAGGGGCTCTCGAGTCCGGGGATCAACTGGACCGCCGATACCGGCGGGGTCGAACGCGGAATCGGTGTGATCGATGGACTCGTCCTCGTCGCGAACGGTGGCGAGCTTCATGCCATCGATTCGAAGTCCGGCGATCGACGCTGGGAGTCCGCGATCGGCGACTGGCAACACACGGCCCCGGCGGCCGGTCGTGACACGGTTTTCGTCGGTGGCGACCGCCTTTGGGCGTTCGATCCAACTCCCAGTAACAGCCTGGGTAGCGGACCTGCCGTCCGGTTCGAACAGGAATTCGCGGGGCGGGTTGGCCCTGGCCCGGTTCTGGACGACGGCACACTCTACGTCGTCGCGCAAGTCGACGATGAAACGTACGCGTTGCTGGCCCTCGAGTAACGGCTCACGCCTGTGTGTCATGCGGCCGTGTTCGGGTTTTCTCGATGGGGATCGAACTCTCCGATTGAGCGACCGCAAAACGACGAAACCCGCAAGAATTACTGCAGTGTATTACATCGGATGGAAAATATTAAGCGTCGGTATAGCCTAGCCGGATGTACGATGACTGAGTACGTTTCGACCACGCCGGGGCTGTATCCGCTCCCGGACTGGGCGAAAGACGACCTCTCGGATCTCAAGGGCCACCAGAAACACGACCTCATCAGCGGTGACGAGGGCGAGGAGATCACCGCGGTCTACGAGGAAGCTCGTGAAGAAGTGATCGATGCCCAGCAAGACGCCGGCCTCGACCGCATCGTCGAAGGGCAACTGCGCTGGGACGACATGCTCGCTCACCCGCTCGCAGTCGCCGACGCCGTCGAAACGCGCGGGATCGTCCGCTACTACGACAACAACAACTTCTACCGAGAGCCCGTCGTCACTGACGACCTCGCAGCCACCGGTGACGTCGCCTCGGAACTCGAGGCGGCCGCCGACCTGACCGACGACGACCTGCAGGCCGTTCTCCCCGGCCCCTACTCGCTTGCCGACCTCGCGACCGACGAGCACTACGGCGACGAGGCTGACTTCCTCGCGGCGATCGCCGACTTCCTCGCCGACGAAGCCGACGCCCTCCCCGCCGTCGAGACGCTGTTCCTGCTCGAGCCGTCGCTGGTCGAGAACACGCCCGCCGATGGCGAAGACGAACGCGCGAGCGAGGCGATCGATCAGGTCGCAGCCGCCGTCGACGCAGACGTCGTCGTCCAGCCCTACTGGGGCGCACTCGAGGAGAAAGTCTACGCCCATCTGCTCGACGCCGACATCGACGCCGTCGGCTTCGACTTCGTCGCGAATCAGGACGACAACCTCTACAACATCCAGGAGTACGGCACGACTGACGACGTCGCGCTCGGTCTCGCCGACGGCCAGAACACCCTGGTCGAGGACGCCGAAGCGATCCGTGACCGCGTCGAGTGGGTCGAGGGACAGCTGCCGACGACCGACTTCGAGACGGTCTATCTGACGACGAACACGGAGACGTTCTATCTGCCCTACGCGAAGTACGTCGAGAAACTCGAGGTTCTTGCCGAAGCCGCAGACCTCGCAGAGGTGACCCCAGCATGAGCGACAACAAAGATCAGTTCCGACCCGAGGATCACGAGCACGACCACTTCCTGCTGACGAGCGTCGTCGGCTCCTACCCGAAGCCCAAGTGGCTCAACCGCGCGAAGGAACTCTACGAGGACGACGAGGCCGACTTCGACGAGGACAACTGGCAGGAAGCGAAAGACGACGCCGCCCGCGTCATCACGAACGAACACGAGCGTGCCGGCTTAGATACCGTCGTCGACGGCGAGATGCGCCGCACCGAGATGGTCGAGTTCTTCGCCCACCGCATCGACGGCTACGAGTTCAACGGCCCCGTCAAGGTGTGGGGACACAACTACTTCGACAAGCCCTCCGTCGTCAGCGAAGTCGAGTACGACGAGAGCTGGCTCGTCGACGAGTACAAGTTCACCGCCAGCGCCACTAATCGCCCCGTGAAGGTCCCGATCACCGGGCCCTACACGCTCGCGAGCTGGGCGTTCAACGAGGCCTACGAGGACGACGCGGAACTCGCCTACGCCCTCGCCGACCTCGTCAACGAGGAAATCGAGAAGCTCGTCGACGCCGGTGCCCGCTACATCCAGATCGACGAGCCCGCGCTCGCCACCACGCCCGACGACCACGCCATCGTTGGCGAAGCCCTCGAGCGCATCGTCGCCGACATCCCCGAGGACGTCCGTATCGGCCTCCACGTCTGTTACGGCGACTACTCTCGCATCTACCCCGAAATCCTCGAGTTCCCCGTCGATGAGTTCGACCTCGAACTCGCCAACGGCGACTACGAACAGCTCGACGTCTTCAAAGACCCCGAGTTCACCGCGGATCTCGCACTCGGCGTCACCGACGTTCACGTCGCCGAGGTCGAATCGGTCGAGCAAATCGAGGAGAACATCAAGAAGGGCCTCGAGATCGTCCCGCCGGAACAGCTCGTCGTCTCGCCGGACTGCGGCCTGAAGCTGCTGCCACGTGAGGTCGCCTACGGTAAGATGGAGAACATGGTGCAGGCGGCCCGCAACGTCGAGGCGGACCTCGATGCGGGTAACATCGACATCGAGCGCGAGACGCCGACGCCTGCCGACGACTGATACGGCCTGCTGTACCGAGTTATCGGTGCAACCGCAGCACGGTCGCGGTTGTACCGGTACTGACTACAGTAGTCCGTATGACAGCGGTCACTCGACGCACGACTGTTCCGTTCTTTTTGCGTTCTGTTCTGCGCCAACTTCCGTAACGCAGCCGGATTCGCAGTCTCCGTCGTGCCGATCTGCTGCGGATAACTGTCAAACAAAAATTATATCGTCAGATAGTCTCTAATCGAGAGACATGACCACGACACGAGTGTTACCTGGTATCCCTTTTGTCCGATAACGTATACATAGCGCACGTCCCTAGCAGCGATCGATGGCACAGTCCCCGACACCACGACGCGAACTGCGCGACGACATCGCCGAGCACCGCGACCCTGACCACGATATCGATCCCCTGTTCGTCAACCGGTGGTCACCGCGCGCGATGACCGGCGAGCCGCTCGACGACGCCGAGTATCTCCCGCTGTTCGAGGCCGCCCGCTGGGCCCCCTCCGCGTTCAACAACCAGCACTGGCGGTTCATTTACGCGAGCCGCGAGGACGACGAGTGGGACACCTTCGTCGACCTCCTCTCCGAAGGGAATCGAGCGTGGGCGACCGATGCCGCCGTGCTCGCCGTTATCGTCTCGAAGACGACGTTCGACCACAACGGTGAGCCAGCTCCTGTTCACTCCTTTGATACCGGCGCCGCCTGGCAGAACCTCGCGCTCGAGGGCGCGCGCCGCGACCTGGTCGTCCACGGGATGGCCGGCTTCGATTACGAACGCGCGGCTGCGGAACTCGAGGTTCCCGAGGAGTTCGCCGTCGAAGCGATGGTCGCGATCGGTGAGCGTGCACCGCCCGAAACGCTCCCCGACGAGCTCCAGGAACGCGAACAGCCGAGCGACCGCAAGCCGCTCGGTGAGATCGTCCACCGCGGCGGCTTCGAGACCGACACAGCGTAACCACCCCGGCTGTCGCACCACAAAGCGCTAACTACCGGGCCGATGAACGGCCGTCCATGCCTCTCGAGGTCGGCGTGCTCGGCTACGGGTTCATGGGTAAAGCACACGCGAACGCGATGGCGCGGCTGCCGATGTTCTTCCCGGACGCGCCCGAAATCGAACGCAGTGTTCTGATCGGCCGTACCGAGTCGGCGCTGTCGGACGCCGCCGATCGGCTCGGCTTCGACTCGATCGCGACCGACTGGCGAGACGTCGTCGACGACGTCGATGTCTTCTACAACCTCGGGCCGAATCACGTCCACCGCGAGCCGTCGATTGCCGCCCTCGAGGTCGGGACACCGGTCTTTTGCGAGAAACCGCTCGCGCCGACGCTCTCGGATGCCGAGGCGATGGCAGAAGCGGCACGCGAGGCCGGTGACGACGTCCCTGCGGGGTGTGCGTTCAACTACCGATTCGTGCCGGCGATCCAGTACGCAAAGCGGTTGCTCGAGGCGGGCGAACTCGGCGAGATCCATCACGTCCGCGGGCGTTACCTGCAGGACTGGCTGGTCGATCCCGAGGCCCCGTGGTCGTGGCGAAACGACGCGGAATTGGCCGGCTCGGGTGCGCTCGGCGATCTCGGCTCACATACGGTCGATCTCATGCGGTTTCTCGTCGGGAGCGACGACCTCGCGGGCGAGATCGAACGTGTCAGCGGCCACCTGCGGACGTTCGTCGAGGAGCGACGGACCGAAGACGGCGACGAGACCCGGCCTGTTACCGTCGACGACGCCTACTCCGCACAGCTCGCGTTCGCAAACGGTGCCATGGGAACGCTCGAGGGATCGCGCTTCGCGACGGGCCACAAGAACGACCACACGATCGAAATTCACGGCTCGGAGGGGAGTCTGCGATTTTCCCTCGAGCGACTGAACGAACTCGAGGTGCTCCGCGACGGCGATCGCGGCTACGAGACGATTCTAATCACCGACGAAGACGACCCCTACATCGATCATTGGTGGCCGCCAGGACACGTGATCGGCTGGGAGCATCTCTTCGTCCACGAGAACTACGAGTTCTTGAGCGCCGTTGCCGAGGGGACGACGTACGAACCAAGCTTCGCGGACGGACTCGCCGCCCAGCGGGTCCTCGATGCGATCGAGGAGAGCAACGACCGCGGCGAGTGGATCACACTCGAGTCGTAACGTTCGAACTCGGTTACGAAATAATACGCTCGTAGGTCTCCTGAGAGAGAACCTGTGGTTCGTAGTCGATGCCACGCGTTGCAAGCACGTCGACGAACGCGGACAGGTGGTTCTCCGAACTCTCCATCAGGTTTGAATAAACAGTGATGATGTCGTCGTTGTCGGCCTGGTCGATGAACTCCTGAATGTCAACCATATCCGTCTCTTCGATGAGTCCGCCGACCATGAGTGCCTCTGTGGGCGATTCGAGACCGCGTGCAACCAGTAAATCGTAGAGCGGCTGGAGTTCGTGAACGACCCGATCGCATCGCGGTATGGATCGGCGAGGTCGTACTTGTCGATCAGGTTCTTGATCGCGTCCGTGTGTCGCTGTTCCGAACTCGCGATCCGATCGAAGATCGTCAGCCCCCATTCCTCGTAGAACGTGAGATAGACATCGCGAGCTAGCTTTTCTTCCTCACGCATATAGCGAATCCCTGCTCGTTCCGCATCCGACAACGACTCGAGGGAACCTGACGAATCACCGCTTTGGCCCTTCCGCTATCGTCGTGCGACGGCTGTCCCGGTTGCTGTGGTTCCGGCGAGCAGACCGATCACGCCGACGAACCCTCGCCGAGTAGGTTTGGTAGGTCGCATTTCGAGTTGGACTCGAGAGACGCTACACATAGCGTTTGTAGTTTAATGTTCGAAAATGAGGGTTAAAAATGAGCGAATAGCTGAATTTAACACCGTACCGGAAATATTTGTGAAACGTATTTCCGCCGACGGCGTTCAGTATCACCGGCACAGAACGGATGACGGCCAGCTAACTGCGTGACACGGCCTGTCGATCGGAGCGGGTTCCCGGCTGAACCGGAAGACTCGGTCAACCTAAGTACGGCCCGTCCTAACCCCCTCGTGAACGCCCGTGTCGTACGACAATCACACGCCCGACTCGAGATTTCGATCGTTGATCGATCGGTTCGGCTATCCGCACCTGCTGACCACGACGCTCGTGCTGGTTGGGGCGACGATTCTGCTTGGTGTCGCCGCAAAAGCGACGGGGTCTGGCCTGGCCTGTCAGGCCAACTGGCCCCAGTGTGACGCTGGACCGTACAACCTGCTGCCGGCAAACATACCGAGTTTCTACGAGTGGTTCCACCGCTTCGTTGCGATGTTCGCCGGCTTCGCCATCATCGGCTCGGCAGTCGCAGCTTGGCGACTCCCCGACGTTGACCGGCGCGTCACTGGGCTGGTCGTCCTCGGGATGGTCCTGACGCCGGTGCAGGTCGCACTCGGTCGCGAAACCGTCACGCAGTACACGATGGACATCCTGTCGCTGCACTTCTGGACGGCCGTCACCATCTTCACGCTGTTCCTCGTCGCGACGGTCCTCGTCTGGGAATCGCGGCTGACGACGACGCACATCACCGGCGCGCTCGGACTCGGGATCGTCGCGCTACCAGCCCACGTAGTCCTCAGTCCCGCCGTCGATGCCGGTATCGAGACGTACTCGCCGACGATGCAACTGGTCCAGTATGCTGTGACGCTGACGCTGCTCGGTGCAGCCATCGTCGCCGCGATGGTCGGCCGTCGTCGGCTCACCGGCCGGTCCGTCATGCCACTGCTCGTCGCGCCGCCGCTGGTCGTTCTCGTCCTCCTTTTTGGCCGGCAGGCGGTCAACCCCATGCTCGAGATGCCCTACTTCGCCACCACAGCCGCGCTCCTCGTGACGTTCGTCACCGGGCTCGTGTTCACCCGAAGGCAACGATAATCGACAGCCCAGCGAGGGCGGCTGTGATTCCCAGGCCGAACAGCCCGTAGTTGGCGACCGGGTTGGCGGCTGTCGTTACCTCGAACGAGTATCGACGACTCGAGACGGGCCAGAACGGCCGGATGCCCATCGGGGTCAGCGCGTCCGCGAGGAGGTGTGAGCCGATCGAAACCACGCCGACAAGAAACGCGAAGACGACGATGCCGATGTCGACGAGCGCTGCTGCCGCGTCGACGAGGACAGCGGCCAGCGTGGCGAGACCGACGCCGACGGCCAGCGCGAACAGGATCGTGTGGGTCGGTCCGCGGTGGTCGATCAGTGGGAGTCGATGGTCGAAGTCGGGCAACGTCGACAGTGCCACGCAGACGAGGCCGCCGACGATGGCGAGTTCACCGTGGCCCAGCAGGCCGACCACGGTCCCAAGCGGCGTGTACGCCGCGAGTGCCCCTCCGTAGTGGCCCGCCTGATACATCTGCGACAGAAAACGGACGAACAAAACATAAGTCCACCGTCGTTTGGTCACCGGTCGCCGTCTGTATCGAGCAGTCACGATTTCGGCTGTTCACGACCAGCGCCGACGGTGACGGACTGGCACCGCGAATCATCCTGAACCGACCCGATCCGACCGCTGTTGTTTTGGCCGCTGGCCGTCTTGTACCGGTGTGCAAAACGTGACCGACAGGACGAGCAACCCGTTCGGATTCAGGCCACCGTTCGACCGCTCCGATCCCGGCGATCGGCCGGCAGTCTTCGGCTATGGAGATGCCAATGCCGATTTTCACGTGATCGGCGACTATCCCGGAGTTCACGGCGGCGAATCCACGGGCGTCCCATTTACCGAAACCGAGAGCGGACGCGCGATCCAGGGTGTCCTTCGAGAGGTGGGCTTCGCCAGCGGCCCACGCGACGAACCGGTCCTCGAGAACTGTTTTCTAAGCTACATCCACATGTGCAGTCTCCCGGACGGGGAAGCGCCGACCGACGAAGATTACGCGACGCTCGAGCGCTTCTTCGACGCCGAACTGCGCGCGATCAACGCACACGTCCTCCTGCCGGTCGGCGCTCGCGCGACCGATCACGTCCTCCGGGAGTATACGACCCAGCGACGGCGGTTCGACCTCGAGATGGACGACCTCCACGCCGCCGACATCCGTGGCCGGGGGTTCCTCGTCGTCCCGATCAAGGACCCGGTCGAGTGGTACGGCGACGACCGCGAGGCCATCATTTCGCGACTCGAGGCGATCCTCGACAGCGACTACCGGCAGACGAAAGGCGTCGCGACGACCGTCGGCTAGTCGGTCTTCGGCGCGAACACGAGCAATGCCGCACACGCGGTACGCGCGTGTGGCGAGATCTCCTGATCGCCGTCGAATCGGACGACATCGCCCGATTCGAGGTCGTAGCTGTCGTCCCCGAGCGCGAGTTCGAGCGTACCGTCCAGGACGTAGAGGACGACGTTCGACTTCGGATGGCGATGTTTCGGCATGCGTTCGTCCGCCTCGAGCTGGAGTCGAACCGTTCGTGGAGCGTCGACGTCGAAGACCGCGGCGTGTGGGGTCGACTCGAGGGAACCGACCGACGTGATCTCTGGCATAGCTGAACTGTAGCGGTTCTCGTACTTGTGTGTCCGGGTCCTGGCTCGGAGTCGACCGATCGGATCGCTTCGTCGGGGTCGGTGGCGTCCTGTCGATACGGGCAACTCACCACGAACTCCCGGCGCACCCGCAGGACGGGTCGGGGGTGCGCCGGCACCCACTGACAGGTGTCCGTATGACAGTGGTCCGTCTCAGTCCGCCATCCCGCTCGCGTCCGACCGAGACGAACCGCTCGGTGTCGGTTCAGTGTCGGCGAGTCGACGGTGACCCGACGCGGTCACCTCGTATTGCCGTCCACCGACCGACCGAATGTCGCCGTCGTCGCGGAGCCGGTCGCACGCATGCTCGACCGTCACCGGGTGTTCGTCGACCGTCGCGGCGAGATCGACGACGTACAACGGTCCCTCATCGGCGAGCACTGCGAGCAACTCTCGCTCGAGTTGTCGTCCGAACATCTATCGATCACGCGGTGCCCCGTTCGTTTCCAGTCGCGCAACGATCGCCTGGGTGTGTCGGTCGGTCGTCGGTCGTGGTGTGCCGTCGATCATGTCGAGTCAGTGGTGTCGGTCGTCGGTCGGCTCCTGTTCTCTTTCGAAAAACGGGCTAGCGGCAGTATCAACGACCGGTGGATTCTCAGGACGTGGGAACCGTCGACATCCCTCTTGACTGAGAATGTCGTGGCTGTGTCCCCGAGGGGATACACGTTTATGCGCCGAGACGAGAGCACCGGTAGATGGATCGCGACGAAGAGCACACTGCGGACAGCGTGGCTGACGATCCCAGGGCAGACGACGACCGCGTCGCACTCGGCCTGGCGTTGCTCGCTCGCCTCGAGCACGAGTCGCTCTCGCTTGCCGAGGTCATCGATCGGATCGAGACGGTCACGACCGATCCGACGGTGACGCGAACGATCCTCGATCGGGCCGAACTCCGCGGACTGATCGAGCGCGAGGACGGGATCGTCCGTCCCAAAAGCCGCCAGTACGTCAGCTTCGAGCAGGACGTCATCACGAAAGAGGGCGATTTCACCTGCAAACGCTGTGGCTCCGGACTGTCGACCGGTTACTTCATCGACCTCGAGGCCGGCGAACTCGGCCCCTTTGGGTCGTCCTGTATCCGAAAAGTGACTGGGCGGGAGTAGACGCCAGGCCGCCTTCGGCCGCGCTCACCGCGTGTTACCGGCCTTGTCGCAGTTCCGCGATCAACTGCTCGATCGTCTCTCCTTGTTTCTCGATGATCTCGTTTTGCCGCTCGACTGCCGCCTCGAGTGCCTCGAGGCGCTCGATGAGTTCGGGATCGGGCTCGGTCGTGACTGGATCAGCTCGTCGCGTCGGATCGTCTGCCGTGTCCGTCTCGGCGGTTTCCTCGAAGAACGAGTCGGAGTCGGTTGTTGCCGCCACGCTGTCGCTGTCGTCGTGGGGAGCCGTCTCTGCCTCTGCGTGTGACCACTGGACCTGTCCGCCGTCGTTCGTGTTCGACTGCCGCCCCGAATCGGCTGCGACGCCATCCGATCTACTGCTGGCGAGCGGATCGGCCGACTGGGCGTCGGTCGCGTCGCCTGTCGATGTATCGTTGTCGTCCGGTTCCGGTGGATCGGCATCGAGCGGGTCTACGCCACCGCCGAAATCGACCGCTGCCTCGCGGCTGCCATCGTCGTCGTCTTCACCGACTGTCTCGTTGAGTTCTTCGAGCGAGCCGACGTCGTGATACTCGAACAGGGCCCGTTTCAGGCGTTCCCGGAGGTCGTTTGCCTCCTCGTTGGGCGCCTTGATCCGCTGGGGACGGCCGTCGACGGTGAGGACGATCTGGGTTGCGACGCTACCGTCCTCGAAGTCGAGGTTCGTCACGTCGTCGAAGCGGTACTCCTCGTAGTCTCCGTCCCAGACCGCACCGCCGATGTGTTTGACGAGCCGCTCGCTCGTGATGATCAGGGTGAGTTCGCTAAACCGGTAGGTTTTGACGACCGTCTCGCCGGCCTCAGTGATCCCGTTGCCGCTCAAAACCCCGGCGAGGACGGGATGGAGGACCTCGTCGGTCACGCTCGAGGGGATCGTAAACGTTCGCTCGCCGTCGAGTGCGTACTCGAGCGTGAACTTCGTCTTGCGCCGCCCCTCTGAGAGGGTCAGCCGGTCGGCGTCGTGTGGATAGTCGTCGGCCGATTCGTCGCTCAGGAGGCCATCCGAGCGATAGACGATGGTCCGCGTCGGCGTGATGAAAAGCTCGTCGTCGCCGCCGAGGGAGACGCGTGCCGCGATCTCCTCGCCGTCGAGAGTAGAGGTAACGATACCAGGAACGCTCATGCCCCGCAGTTAGTAACACCGTGTGATAAATCCGTGGGTCCGCGTTGCACGGCGGATTCGAATGAGAAGGTTAAAGAAACGGACGCCACTACTCCTAATCGAGCCCGGGTGGCTTAGCTGGACATAGCGCCGCACTCATAGGGTTCAGAGATTCGGTGCGGTTTCGCCTTGGAAGCCTCCGTGTCCCTCGAGGACTGCCGAGCCTCGAACCTGGGACATGCGGAGATCGAGGGTTCGGAGCCCTCCCCGGGCATTTTCCACTTCCTCACGAGTCGACGGCGAGTGACGACTCCTGTCACTTCTTCGAGCTCGTCCCGCTACCTGCTGTGTGACCGGTCTGTGGTACGTCGAACGCTATCGGCTGTCGGCCGTCGAAGGCGGGACTCAAGACTCGACGCTGGCTGCGAGAACGCGGTGACGATGTGAGAACGGATCGGCCGGTCAGCTTCGCTCTTCTTCGGAGATGCGCCACCGACTCTCGACGTCGGTGGGGCTTTCGTCCGTCGCGAGCGGGACGGTCTCGTATAGCTGCTCGAGGTGGTCCATCGTGTAATCGACCGCATACCGTTCGACGCCGGCTCTGGTGTCACGGTCAGTCGCCAGACACGTTTCGATGGCCTCGACCATCGACTCGCGGTCGCCGTAGGTGAACCGCTCGCCGTTGTCGGCCCCGATCGTGCGGTCGAACGGCGGGACGTCGGCGGCGGCGACGGGCGTCCCGCAGGCGTTGGCCTCTAGTGTCGAGAGGCCAAGCGTGTCGGCGGTTGAGGCGGTGACGAACGTATCGATCGAGGAGTAGAAGACGGGCAACTCCTCGCGAGGGAGAAAGCCCCGGATGTCGACGTTTTCCGGCGCGTTCTCCTCGAGACACTCGCGATAGGGGCCGTCGCCGACGATGACGAAGTCGTACTCCGGGAGTGCCTCGGCGGCCCGCAGGATCTCGCTGACGTTTTTCTCCATGCTAAGTCGGCCGCTGTAGCCGACCACCGTCCGATCGGGGTACCAGTCCTCGTCCGTCGACTGGAAGAAGTTCATGTCAATGCCCACCGGCAGCTGGACGTGTTCGACGTCGCGGTCGATCCGCTCGGTCGAAGCAGTGACGATGTCGAAGCTCTGGAGGAAGGCGTTCTCGAGGGGAACGTACAGTTTCGAGAGCGTGCTCGCGATCGACTCGAACTTGACGTTCTGGTGGAAGTACTCTTCGAGGGGCGTGTGGTGAGTGTAGATCGACGGCAGATCGTGTTTGCGGGCGTAGTACCGGCCCAACAGGCCGATGGGCATGGGGCCGTGACAGTGGACGACATCGAGATCAGGCAGCGTCGACGGCCGTTTCGTCAGCGGGATCCGGTACCCGGCGTAGAAGGGGTTCGGCATCGAGGTCACCGGAATCTCGCGCTCGCCGGGGTCGTAGTCGCCATCTGGGTAGATGACGTACACCTCGTGTCCTTTCCGCTCCAATTCTTCACGCCAGAGTTTGATCGTATACGTTACGCCATCGATCTCGGGAAAGTAGCTGTCCGTAAAGAACCCGATCTTCATTCAGACCACCTCCTCGTACAACGACTGATACTGGTTCGCGACCGCCTCGAGCGAAAACTCCTCGCTGCGGGCGGCCGCGTTCGATCCGAGTTGCGCTCGAAGTTCCGGATCGCGGAGTCGCTCGAGGGCCGCCTCGAACCCGTCGACGCCCGCTTCTGAGACTTTGAGACAGTCCTTGCCGTCCTCGAGCCACGAGAACGTCTCGATGTCGCGGACGAGAACCGGTTTGCCAGCGGCCATGGCCTCGAGCAACGCGATCCCCTCGTTTTCCTCGTGGGTCGGAAAACAGAAGACGTCACCCGCCGCGTACGCCCCGCGGATGTCGTCGACGTAGCCGGTGAACGTACAGTTATCCGGGGCGTTCTCGATCAGCGCCGTCGTCTCACGGCCCTTCAGGGAGAGATCCAGCGGCCCGAACCAGGCGAAATCCAGGTCCGGCAGCCGGCGTGCCAGTTCGACGAACGTTTTGAGGCCCTTGCGTTTGATGACGTGGCCGACGAGGAAGACGGTCGGTGACTCGAGGTCGTATCGCTCGCGGTACTCGTCCTCGAGCGATTCGAACCCTGCGAGCTTCGACCGGTCGACGCCGTTCGAGACAACCGTCGTCGGCGTCTCCGTGTACGTCTCGATCAGGTCCTGGTTGTACTCGGACGGACAGACGAGCGCGTCGGCCAGCCCGTAGGCCCACTCGAGATACGGCTTGAGCGGCTTCGCGAGGGTGTTCGTGAACCGAAAGCTGTCGCCGAAGTCCTCGGCGGTCACGTGGGTGTTGGCGACGACCGGCACCCCCTTCGATCGCGCCTGCCGTGCGTACCAGACCGAGCGCGGCCCCATGAGGTTACAGTGGAAGACGTCGGCCTCGAGCGTCGGCTCGGTCGTATAGGTCAGGTCCAGCCGATCCAGCATCTTCCGCTGGTGGACGACCGACTCGTGGATGCCGCCGGTGACGTGGGATTCGAGTTCGAAGTAGTGACTGATTTTCATACCGGAGACCCTCTGTGAGTCGGACGGGTTACTGCTGTCGCCGTGTGTTCGTCACGAGACCGTGGTGATCGGTGCGGTTGCCGCTGGTCGAGCGCGGCGGTCTCACTCGACTTCGAGCCACGGCACTTCCATGAGTGCCGGGATGTGCGTCTCGATGTGGTGTTCCCAGACGCCCTCTTCGCCGAAGGCTTCGCCGTGGTCTGCGGTCACGATGACGGTGCCGTCGAGTTCGTCGACGAGGTCGGCGACGGACTCGAGGGCGATCCGCAGGTTCTCCTCGTAGAGGGCCATCGCTGCCTCGCGGGTGCCGTTCGTGACGACCTCGGTGGGATCGAGCTCGAGCCACAGTCCCGCCTTCTGTGCGAGTTCGCTGCCCTCGAGTTTGTCCTCGACTTTCGGCCGGAGCGTATCGCCGAGCGAGGCGAGCGCACCGCCGCTGTCGTCGCTTTCCTCGGCTTCCTCCTGTTTCCGGATCCCCTTCTGGATCTGTTTGAGCTTCTGTCCCTTGCCACGGGCGAGGTAGGGTGCGTGGGGCTGCATGTAGTGCAGCACCGTCCGGTCGGCCTCCTCGACGGCGTCCTGGTTGTTGTAGAACGCCTCCCCGATACTGTCCGGTGGAACCGTGCCGAGGTCGTCGTCCCAGCCGGATTTCCACACGTCGAAGACGTTGCTGATGTGATTCGAGGCCGACCACTCGTAGTCACAACTGGCGCCCCACTTGAGTTCGTTCAGCGGGATCCCGAGGTCGTTGATGAACGGGTTCCCCGAGAAGTACGCGATGTCGTGTTCGTCGGTGAAGGTCCGATAGGCCCACTCCGGCGTCGACGAGCCGACGCTCCAGCGCTTTTCCAGCGTCCCGTCGAGATACTCGTCGTAGACCTCGCTGAACACGTCGTACCGACACGCATCCAGCACGAGACAGTAGTCCCACTCCGACTCGAGGAAGTGCTGGTCGTCCATTCGTTGCGGCTACCTTGCGAGCCGACCTATGTATTCTTGTTGGTTCCCAGAAAGTCACTCAGAACACTATTTTCGCGCCAGCTACACGCTCTCCCGTCGGTCAAGTTCACCGTCGAATCGATGTGCTACTCGAGATAGCCAAGCTCCCGAAGCCGGTCGCGAGTCTCTTCGTCGGCTTCCTCGAGGGCGTCGATGTCGTCGGTATCGGTCTCGGACGGATCGTCCCACGCGCCGCCGACGTTTGCCTCGAACCGGGCGAGTGCGCGTTCGGTCGCGGCGACGACCTCGTCGTCAGCCGGCCCGACGGGCGATTTCTCGTCGGGGTCCTCGTCGAGGCGATAGCCCTCGTCGGGGATCCGGTCCGCACGGACGTACTTCGAATCCGTGCTCCGGGCGGCCCGCAGCCGCGAGTACGCGCGGTGGTCATCGGGGAGCTCGATGCCGGCCTCGCCCGCTTTCTCCTCCAGGTGGTGCAGTTCGATGACCGGCTGGGCGTACTCGACGAACGCGTAGTCGGCCGCGTCGTCGCCCTCGAGAACCGCCCGTTGCCCAGCGTCGAGCTCAGCAGCCTCGTCGAAGGCACGGTACTCGTCGGCGAGCAGCGAGCGCGTCGGATCGCGGGCGACGACTCCGCCGTCGTCGTCCGGCAGGTCCACTGTATCGGGATCGACGTTCAGCGCGTCCAGTACCGTGTGATAGCAGTCGAGCAACTCGACGAGATCGTCGCGGCGGTCGGCCTCGAGATCCGGGTGTTTGATCAGCAGCGGGACGTTGATGAGCTGGTCGTAGAGGGCGAACTCGTGGCCGTAGAGGTCGTGTTCGCCGTGGAGTTCGCCGTGGTCGGCGGCAACGACGACGGTCGTGTCCTCCCACTGGCCGGTCTCGCGCAGCCAGTCGAACAGGCGGCCGAGCTCGGCGTCCATGTGGGCGATCTCGGCGTCGTAGAGCCCGCGGATCGACTCCCACTCCTCGTCGTCGATGTCCCGTGCACCCGAGTTGAACTCCTTCGAGTTCTGGCACACCTCGGAGGGATCGACGCCGGGAGCGAACTCCTCGCGGTACTCCTCGGGCGGATAATAGGGCAGGTGGGCGTCCATCAGGTTGACGAACGCGAACCAGCCGTCGTCGCTCTCGCTATCGTCGATGAAGGACTTCGTGCGGTCGATGACCGACGGCGTCTTCGAGTCGGCACTCTCGCCGCTGGCGAGTTTCGAGTGGGCCATCGCGCCGAGGTGAACGAGCTTCGATGCCAGATCACGGAGGTAGTCGTTGTCGTTGATCGTCTGCCATGCACTCGCGAGCGGCCCCGAGAGGACGTCGCCGGGCAGCACCTCGAAGAAGGAGTCCTGGGCGTCGAACCCGTCGGTGAGGCCGGTGTAGGGGGTGATCCAGGCGTTCGAGGAGTAACACGCCGTGTCGTAGCCGGCCGCCGACAGGACCGACGCGAGCGTCGTATCACCGTCGAGGTACGGACTCCCCTGATCGGCCCCGTGCTGGCTCGGATACAGGCCGGTAAACAGCGAGGCGTGCACCGGCAGCGTCCACGGCGCGGGTGCAATCGCCGATTCGAAGACGGTCGCTTCCTCGGCAAACCGCGAGAGTTCCGGCGTCGTCGCCCGCTCGTACCCGTACGGCTCGAGGCGATCCTTCCGGACCGTATCCAGAACGACGAAGAGGACGTTCGACTGGCGAGTCCTGTCCATTACCGGTTACACTTCTCTCCACGCAAATAAATCGATTGAAGGGACCGACGCGATACGCGCTGATTGCGTCGGTGCCAATCAGATGTTTCAAGTTTGCTGATGGTCCATACCCGCCATGGACGAGCGCAATCGGCGGGCATTCGTTATCGGAATCGCCGGCGCGGTCGCGGCCTTCGCGATCCTCTTTTTCCTCGTTGGTGTCCGTGACGTTCTCGACTCGTTGCTGTCGGCGACGCCCTCCTTGGTCGTCGCGACGTTCGCGCTCGCGCTCGGCTGGCTGGCCGCCTGGAGTCTAATGTTGCGGACCGTGCTGGCCTCGCTCGGCATCGGGATCCCAGTCGGCAAGTCGTTTCTCGTCTATGCGGGAGCCGTCTTCGCGAACAACGTCACTCCGTTCGGGCAGGCCGGCGGCGAGCCGATCGCCGCCTTGCTCATCTCGAAGACCGCCGACGCCCGCTACGAGACCAGCCTCGTCGGAATCGCGACCGTCGACGTCATCAACGTCGTCCCCTCGATCGCGCTGATCCTCGTGGGCGTCGGCTACTACGCGACCACCGCGGCGATCGGCCAGCGCCTCGAGACGGCCGTCGGCTCGGCGATCGTCCTGATCGCGGGCATCGTCCTCGTAATGGCGCTCGTGTGGCGGTACCACCGGACGATCGTCGAGCGACTCCCCGCAATCGTCGCGCCACGACTCGGCCGGCTCGGACTCGAGCGCTTCGACTCCGAGACGCTCGAGGAAGACATCGCCGACCGCCTGGGCCGGTTCTTCGAGAACATCGAACGCGTGGCGACGGACCGGTGGCGACTGGCCGCAATCATCGGTCTGTCGCTGTGTGGCTGGCTCTTTCAGACGGCCGCGCTCACAGTGGCGTTCGCCGCGATTGGGTACGACGTCTCGGCGTACGTCCTGCTCTTTGTCATCCCGCTCGCGAACCTCGCGGGCGCTGCACCGCTGCCGGGTGGGCTCGGCAGTATCGAGGCCGCGTTCGTCACGCTGCTCGTGCCGACGACCGGCATCCCAGCGTCCGCCATCACCGCAGCGGTCCTCATCTTCCGGGGTGCGATCTACTGGATGCCGATTCTGATCGGCGGGCTGTCGGTGTCGGCGTTCGGCGTCCGTGCGGTTCGGTGACCCGCTGCTGGCCGACAGGATCATTGCCGTCCGGCCCCGACGGTCGGCCGATCGATCATGTACCGGGAGGGCCATGCCGGATTCAACGCCTTGCTCTATGCGCCGATTCTCCCCGTCGTGAGCCACGTCTGGTCGCTCGAGCTGGCGCTCGTCGGTGCCCTCATGGCTGTCGGCGTCGCCAACATTCCCGATCTCGACCAGCCGCTGCCGCGGATACGCCATCGCGGGCCGACCCACACCGTCTGGTTTGCCGCCCTCGTCGGACTGATCGCCGGCGTCGGGACCGAGCTGCTCGTCCCCGCGACGCCGGTTGCGTTCGCGTTCGGCGTCGTCGTCGGTACCGGTGGCATTCTCGCTCACCTCGCTGGTGATGTCGTGACGCCGATGGGGATCAGCCCGTTCGCACCCCTCTGGCGGTACCACGTCACGCTCGAGTGGTTCAAATCCAAGAACAGCCGTATCAATCGGGCGTTTTTGCTCGTCGGCTCGAGTGCCCTGTTCGCGTCACTGGGTCTTACGGTGTGGCTGTCTATCTAACCTCACTAGCTGGCTGATCGACGCTGGGCTGCCGTTCCCCGCCGTCTCGGGCACTCCCTGTTGGGCCCTTACCGACCTGATGGCTCCGTGGCTGCGCTCCGTGCGAGGAGGGCGATCGATGCAGCCCAGAGCAGCACCGTCGCGGTCGGGCTATGGACTGCCAGTCCGGGGCTCCAACTCGTCCGAAGCGGGAACAGCGGATCGATCCCCTTTGGCGAGAGCGAATCGACCGCGAGATGCGACCCGAGCGCCAGCCCGACGGCGAGCGCGACCCGTCGACCGGCCGTGAGGCTCCGCCGACGGCCGACCGCATAGCTGCCGACGACGAGCGCCAGCGCGAACAGAGGTGTGTGGGTGAGACCACGGTGAACGAGCGGCCAACCCCACGTCGCAGGAAAGAGAAAGTCGGCGTCAGGGACGAGTCCGAACACGAACCCGAGTCGCGGGTCAGCGTCGGTGAGTCCAGCAACGAGGGCATAGCCGACGACGCCGTGGGTCGCGAGCGCGCCCGTAAGAAACAGTATTCGTCCAGTCTCCATTGGGGACAGCTTTGGACGGTGTCTCCACATAGCTTATGTTCTTCGGCCGCGGGAGCGATGGATGTCGAACCCGACGGCGTCCGATCGTGATCGGGTCACCGAAACGAACCAACAATGCTTACATTCGGGACGAACTACTCACGGGTTATGTATCCGTTGCAACTCGAGGGGACGCCGCCCTGGCTCGAGTCGATGCTGACGTCGGAGCTCGCGCTTGCAGTATTCTTCGGGATCTGCGTCCTCGAGGGTGCGATGTTGTTGCGGTTTATGCCGAGCGAACTCGTCGTCCCGGCTGCCCTGGCGCTGATCGGCTCGTCGATGCCGAAAGTGGTGACGATCATCGCTCTCGCGGTCATCGGGACGACGGTCGGTCAGTTCGGCCTGTTTTGTCTCGTCCGCCGGGCTGGCCGGGAGTACGTCCTCCAAAAGCGCTGGTTTCCGGTCACCGAGTCGCGACTCGAGCGGTTCGACGGCTGGTTCGATCGGTGGGGTGCGGTGGCCGTCGCCGTGAGCAACACGATGTTGTTCGTCCGCGGGCTGTTGACCGTCCCGGCGGGGCTGTCAGAGATGGACGGCCGCGCGTTCGTCGCGCTGTCGGCGATCGGCTCGCTCTCCTTTCAGTCGATTCTCGCGGCGCTGTACCTTCTTGGCGGGCACCTGCTGGCGTTGTAGCGCCCGTCTTCGAACCGGGATATCCGGGCAGCTGCTGGGATGCCACCGCAGACTCGCGATCAATGACTTCACACACACGGTTCTACGGGTACTGGACCGAGTTACCGGTGCAACCGCGACCGGCCTGCGGTCGCGTCGGCAATGACTGCAGGGTTCGTATAGTTACTCCGAGATCAGTGAGCGAAAATATGGGAGACTACTGAACCGTGTCAATCCGGTTAGTTACTTCCCTTTCGGTAGACCGGCAGCCGGAACCGGACGCCGGCGTCGTGGAGTTGCCACCTGATCTCGAGGCCAGCCCACGCGAGCCCCGACAGCAGTGCAACGCCGATCGCGGCGAACTCGGTCGACCCCATCCAGACCGGACTCACGAACAGCAAGGCGTTGTAGATCCGATGTGGGAGGATCGACTCGATGAGGTCGCCGAGGAACGCGAGGGGACTGAACCCGAAGCCGCCTCCGCCACCGCCGCCGCTGCTGGTCTCGGCTGCGGTTCGGTTCTCGAGGCCGAGCTCCTGGGCGCTCTGCCCGCCCTCGCTTTCGTCGCCGGTCTCGAGGCGTTCGGCTTCGTAGGGAAGCGACGAGCCGACCTCCCAGACGATATCGCCGGACTCGTTGACCTCGATGACGCGGTTGCCGTGGGTGTCACTGATCAGCGTGTTGCCGTTCGGGAGCCGATCGGCGTCCCGTGGCCACTGGATCTGATCGTCTTCCCACTGCCAGGTCTGGTTCCACTCGCCGTCTTCACGCTGGAACTCCTTGATCTGGGCGTTTTCGGAGTCAGCAACGACGATCGCTGGCCCGCCCTGACTCTCGGGGATGTAGTCGGGGTTGTGCTGCTCGTGGAGGACGTCGTACTCGTTTTCCGAGCCGAGCGTCCAGTCCTCGAGTAGCCCTTCTTCTTGATCGAGGAAGACGACCTGATCCTGATTGCGCAGACTAACCATGATCCGGCCTTCCATCTGCCCGTCTTCGATGTACTCGACGTCGTTGATGTGGGCCCAGTCGCTGGGGTACGAGCCGCCCCCCTCAACGGGGAAGTCGCTTTGGGCGTCCCAGAGCCAATCGACGACTTCAGTCTCGGTATTGACGATAAACACCTGATCCGCGACGATATCGGCGACGACGACGTGGGTCTCGTTGATGCGGTCGACGTCGTGCCACTCGCCGGCGTTCTCCTTGTAGTCGTAGCGCTCGTAGAGCACCTCGACCTCGCCGGTCTCGAGGTCGGCGCGCTCGATGACGTTGCGGGCACACGGCGGCTCGCCACAGTTGTCCCCTTCGGTGTGGATCGTATCCGTTGCGGCGTACTCGACCGTTAACGGATCACCTTCGACGGGGTCGACGTCGAAATATTTCGTCCGCGAGTTGTTGTAGTAGAGGACCTCTCCGTTGGGCTGGTAGGCGGTAATCGTCCCGGCACGACCCGACTCGGTGACGACCGTGTGGTTCTCGGTCGGTGGTGCGTTCGGAACGTCTTCTTTCGAGGCCGTCGAGACGCCGTCTCCTGCCGCGCTAGCGACGACAGCGGCAGACAGCAAGATTAGAACGACGAACGTGGCCCGGAGCCGGTTTCTCGTTATTTCCGACCGGACTCGCTCGAACGACGGAAGCGATTGTTCGGTCACGGTATTCTCACCATTCCGTTTCGGCATGCCGTTTGGGGACGCATTGCTCTTTGTTTCCTGATCGAGATATTAGTACGTTGTTGAACGTCATCACGATGCTCATACGGTCTGCTGTCATTGGTTGCCGGCGCTCCCGCATGACAGATTTCGGGTGCGCCGGCACCCACTGACAGGAGTCCGTCTCACTGTATGAAATCCCCCCTCGGCAGCGAGAGACGACTCGAAGCCCCGTTCAGACGATGATGAGGTTCGATAGCACTACTCCTGCTCGTCCGCTCGCGTGGCGAGGACGGGGACCGATGACGTGCGAATCACCCGCTCGGTGAAACTCCCGAGCAGGTGCCGATCGAGACCGGTGTGGCCGTGTGTGCCCATCACGACGAGGTCGATTCCTTCACCGTCGGCGTAGGCCGTGACTTCCCGCGGCATCGAGCCGGTCACGATAGAGGTCGTGACGTCGTCGACGCCTACTCGTGTCGCGATCGCCGCTGCATCGTCGAGAATCGCCTGGATGTTCTCCTCGAGTTGCTCGGAGAGGGGTGCCGATCCGGTGTCGCCTACTTCCGGGATCTCGTCGACGATCGACAGCAAGTGAAGCGTCGCACCGGTGCGGTTGGCGACCGTCGATGCCAGTGTCACCGCCGCCGTCGCGTGGTCGCTTCCGTCGGTCGGAACGAGTACGTCGCCGTAGGGATACCGTGGTGTCACGTCGTCGGCCGCTCGAACCGTCAGCACCGGCACTGGACTTCGGTTCACGACGTGATCCGTGACGCTTCCGAGGACGTATTCCCCCAGACCGCGCCGCCCGTGGGCTCCCATCGCGACGAACTCGAACGTGTCGGCGCTGGCGTAGTCGACGATTGTCGGCCGGGGATCGCCTTGGACGACGTCCGTGACGACGGAGACACCGCGTTCCTCCGCGAGAGTTGCGGCCTCGGAGACGATTTGTTCACCTTCTTGCTCGAGGGTGTCGACGACTTCGGTGCCGAGCCGGGTGAGACTCGGTTCGTTCGTGTCCGCGACGTAGAGCAAGTAGACGGTCGCGTCCCGCTCGCTGGCGATGTCGAGCGTGTGCTCGAGGGCAGCGGTCGCGGACTCACTCCCGTCGGTCGGCACGAGAATGCGAGGTGGCATATCCGTCCGTTCGAGGCCGATCCGTTTATATGCTCCCTGACAGCACCCCGTCAGTGCTGACCGCGCCCACGGCTCGACGCAGTCGACGACGGGTCGCGTGCGATCGATCGGAGAGCGTGTTGGCCGACAGTCTCGGCTGGAGAGCGACGTGTCGACGGGTTACGCTCGGCTCGCGGGCAGAAAATCGAAGGAAGCGAGCCGACAGTCGGCCTCGAGCCGTTAGCTGTCTTTGATGCGGATCTCGCCGTCGCCCGTGACGGTCACCCGACACTCGCTGTACTCGAAGGTCACTGAGCCGGTAGACCGGAGACCGTTTGCGCGCGGTTCGAACAGCCGCTCGAGCGCGTCGGCGTTGATCGAGTAGTGAATGGGTTCGAGCTCGGTGACGTCTTCGTTCAGGAATATTGCAACGGCGTCCGCGATGGCGACGCTGAGCGGTTCGTCGCCGAGTCGATCGTAGTGTGTAGAATAGTGATCCCCAATCTCGGTCGCCGGTGATGGTGAACTCATCTTGCTCATGGCTTGTACGTACCCCCAGTACGGTGGGAAGTCGGTTTCTGATTCAAGAGTTGTTGTAAAGAACCTACTCGTTAACTGTGTAAGGGCCGCCACAGCAGATGGTTAATCAGTTAACCCCCGAATCGGTCGTCCCCTCGAACAACCCGGCGAAGAGTTTCCGTTCGACGGCTCGAACGTGCTTGTGAAAGGCAGGGGAGGAGATCTCCAGCGTAGTCGCGATCTCTTCGCCGTTTGCCCGACGGGGCCACTCGAAAAAACCGCCGTGATAGGCCGTCTCGACGACCTCTCGCTGTCGATCGGTGAGCGTCTCGAGCAAGGTACTGCGTGCACGGGTGGCGACCGTCCGGCGACTCCCCGTCGATACCGACCGACGTGCGATCATCGACACGTCGGGGCCACTCCGGCTGATTCCGGCGACGATGTCGCGAATGCCGCTCGCGTTCGGGACGCCGATGCGTGCACGTCCTCCCGACGCGTCGGCCACGAACTCGCGTAACTGTGCCCCGTGGGAGTCGGTAATCACCTCCAGTGATGGCTCGTCCACCCGGAGCCGCAGCACCGTCTCGTCTTCGTGTTCGGCGATCGTGCCGAGCTCGCTGACGCCCTCGATCGTCGTGCGAGCCTCACCCTCGAGCGACTCGTCGATCGGTCCGTCGATGGCCGCGAACACGACGTGGCCCTCGTCGTGAGCCGTCGCACCCGCATACCTCACATGTGCGTCGAAGAACGCAGCCAGCCGGCACAGCGTCGCGTCCGCCGCGACCTCGAGTTCTACTTCGGTGTGGTCTCCGTCGACCAGCGTGCGCTTCCGATTGACGGCGTCGATCGCGTACGCGATCGTCCCGCCGAGGTCCGCGAGCATCGACCGAAACGGCTCGCTGAACGCGTCCCGCTGGGTCCCATAGAGTGACAGGACGCCGTAGAGAAACCCGTCGTAAACCAGCGGGATCGCGTACACACACTGGACGTTTCGCGAGAGGGCTTCACTGCGCCACGCCCCGTCGTGGACCGAGTCTGCGACGTTCTCGACGTAGACCGGTGCTCGCGTTTGAGCCGCTCGCCCCGCGGGTTCGGCTGTCGATTCGTCGACCGTCGGGACCGTGACCGCGTCGAGGTAGCCGCGTTCGTGTCCGGCGTGCGATCGCGGCGTGAGGCTGTTCCCGTCTGCGTCCGGTTCGCCGGCCCAGACCAGCGAACACGCCCCGCAGTCAGCGAGACGCGCCGACACGCTGCGTTCGATCTCCGTCCGGGAGTCAGCCATCAGGAGGGCCTGTTCGACCTCCTGGCGCATCTCGAGCGCAGCGTCGAGCAGCTCGAGTCGACGAGCGTGCTGCTCGAGCTCGTGTTCGCAGTCGTGCAGTCGCTGTCCCTGTCCGATGCGATCGAGCGCGGCTTTCGTCGTCGTCGCGAACAGTTCTGCGAGTGCGATGAGTTCGTCGCTGAAGCCGGCGGGATCGCTCGAGACCGCGACGAACACGCCGTGTTCACCCAGTGAAACGGCGAGTTCGCTGTGTGGGACGGCCGCATCGGGAACTGCTGGCGACGTTTGAACGTCGTCGAAGACCGACGGGGTGCCAGTGACGAACGTCTCCCAGATGCTACTGTCGGTTGACTGGAGCGACGCCGGGGCACCACTTGTCGACTCGAAGTCCGATGAGTGTACTACCGGACGGAGTTCGTTGGCCTGCTCGTCGAATCGATAGACGATGGCGTCGAGAGCAAGCACGTCGGCCGCGACGTCGACGAGGGATTCGCAGGCGGCCGGTTCCGAATCGGCCGACAGCAGGCGACTGGTCGCGTCGCGAAGCGTGTCGAGTTCCGTCTGATACCGGACACGGTCGGATAGTGCTCGCTCGTTCTCGATTTTCGCACGCTCGTCCTCGATCCCCTTGAGCGTTCGCCGGAGCCGATACGCGAGCAGCCGCGGCTCCTGGATGGATCGTGTCGCGACGATTTCGGCTGCACCCGCTGCCCGTACGGCGTCGATCGACTCGTCAGTCGTCGAATCGAGCGCGTAGACCACCGGACACGTCCCGCCGACGGCCGCGAGTACGGCACGTTCGTCCGTCAACACACACGCTGCTGTCTCGAGTCGGTCGTTCGTGAGTTCGGACGGGACCGAGACGACGTCCGCGACTGTCACTGCTTCGTCCGCGAGCGCTGTCGTCGCCGTCCGGATCCACTCGGACGTCCCGACGAGAACGCACTCGGGCGTCGTCTCGGCATCCTCGAGACTGTGAACCATACCACTGGTGGGCGCGGCGACGGTAAAAAGGTCGTGTCGATTCCCACTCTCATTCGGGTGTGAGCGTGCCGTGTTCGACCCAATAGCCGTCGTCACGGGCCTCGATCGCCCGTACGTCACGCAGTTTGATCCCCTGTTCCATCTTGGTGATGACCGGCGTGTCGTAGTAGTCGGCCTCGTACTCGAATCCCTTGCCTTCCTGGCGGCGACGATCGACGAACTCCCGGTGGCGCTCGAGGCGTGCGCGGCCGACCGACCGTGAGAGCGCCGGCACCTCGTCGATGCTCTCGTCGAACACCTCGAGAAACGCCTCCTCGAGTTCGACCCCGATCGAGTTTCGGCCGGCACACATCGCTGCGAGCGTGGTCGTCCCAGTGCCCCAGAAGGGGTCGAGGACGGTGTCGCCGTAGGCTGAGTACATACAGATCAACCGGTAGGGGATCTCGAGGGGGTAGGCTGCCGACCGCTCCCGGAGTTCGTCGTCGACCGCCTCGAGCGACTGCAACTCGCCGGTCACGTCGGTCCAGACGTCCGAGAACCAGCGGTTGCGTTCCTCCCAGAAGTAGGCTGCCTCGTAGCGCCGGTCGGCACCCGGCTCGAACTCGCGGCGCGTTCCCCCTTTTCGAAAGATCAGCACGTACTCGTGCTCGAGGGTGACGTAGGCGTTCGGCGGGATCATCCCGCTCCCCATGAACTTGGCCGCGCTGTTGGCCGGTTTGCGCCAGAGCACGTCCGGCAGCGGGTCGAATCCTCGTTCTTCGAACGCCGCGAGCACGCGGGCGTGGTTGGGGTAGACCCGAAAACTGCCGTCGACCGATCGGGTCGCGTCGCCGACGTTGATACAGGCGATCCCGCCGTCGACCAGCACTCGCTCGAGTTCGTCCCAGACGGCTGCGAGTTGAGCGTGCATCGCCTCAAAGGCGGCGTGGCCGTCACCGGCGTCGAGTGCATCGCCGATCGCGGGATCGAGCTCCGTAAAGAGGTCGTCCCACATCTCGATCATCGGATACGGCGGCGACGTCACGACGAGTTCGACCGACTCGTCGGCCACGTCCGAGAGCGCGCGTGAGTCACCGACGACGACGCGGTGAGTGGTCTCCATTGGCTTGCACTGTCGGCGTCTCTCCCTTAGCTTCTTCGTCAGACGCCGCACAGCACAGAAAATACGATGATCGGTCGCCCCCGTTCGAGCTGGTTGTCTGTTACTCTTCGTCGCTCTCGTCCATCTCTTCGGCCTCGAGCTCGGCTTCTTCGTCCGTCTCGGTTTCGCCCTCGATGTCGGTCGCCGGCTCGAACTCCTCGATCGGTTCCCACTCCTCTTCCTCGTCCGATTTGAGTCGCCGGCGGAGAATCGCGGCCCCCGCGAGCACGCCCACTGCGAGCAGCAGTCGCGACAGCCGCGAGGGTGCGTCGGATTCAGTGTCGTCCGTCATCGCTTCCGTCGTCTCCTCGGTTTCCTCGGTCGTCGATCGGACGTCCTCGATGATCTCTGGCTCCTCAATGTCCTCGAGCGGCGTCTCCTCGAGCGTCGGTGACTGCTGGCCGAGGAGAAACCCAACGGCCGCACCGAGGCCGAACAGTATCCCTGCAAGCGGGAGTCGCCCGCCTGAGCGAGCCCCCTCCGATTCCTCGACGGCCTCGAGAATCGTCTCGCGCATCGGTGTCTCCATGCCTCTCGTAACCGCTTCTTTGACGATGAACTCGGACAGCGTGTCGTCCTGTTGTTCCGTCTCGGGCATAATCCGCTCCGACCACACCCCTATATATAGTTCTATCCCTCGTTTCTCTCGGTCGGCCGTGTTCGTCGTATCGTATGCATGAACTACTCACGAAACCGGACGGTATAACTACTTGTTAACTGGCGGGCGGGTCGATCGTGCGCGAACAAACGGGCCGATCGTCGTCGAACGGCGTCTCGATCACCGTTCAAAAACGCCCTCGAGAGCCGTTCTGTGGCCTGGACGGCTGATCGCGCTCGAGACACGGGCTGTGTTCTCGTACGGCATAGCACGTGCGCGGGAAGAAACAGCGCATTTACGGAAGCTAACGGATCAGACACGCGTTGCCGTCGGTCGTTTGGTCGTATCAGATCGGTAAACACCGTTCTTCCGGCCATATAAGGCTGCATCGGCACGACGAGCGCGCGCCATCTCCGTGGAATGACTTCCATAACGAAAGGGTTCCCTGAGAGGGATGCACACATGAGTGTCCTCCGCCAGCCCGAGGTACTCGGCCGAACGGCGCGACGGCGCGTCGTCGGCGTTACTGCCGCGCTCTCTGCGGCGGCCGTCGAAACCGTCGCGGTCGGGTGCTGGTTCAGCCTCGTCATCGGTCCGCGGACGACAGCGACCGCGCTCGCAGGACTTGGGGTACTTTTCTGTGGCTCGCTGCTCAGAATGGGGATCTTCGGGGCGACGGTCAGCGACCTCGGTGATCTCCTGGAGCCGCGGCGACTCGGCGTGACGGTCGTCCTCACGTCCGGCTGGATCGTCTGGCTGCTCGTGGCCGAACTGATCGGCGATCCCCTCGGTGTTGCCGTCGCGACCCTCGTGTTCGCCGGGGTTCTCACCGGCCAGTTCGTCCTCGAGCGCCGTACCTTCAGACAGCCGGCGACCGATGGCTGGCCGGTCACACTGGCTATTTCGGGGCTGTTGCTGGCCGTCGGCGCGTCGACGCTGCTCGCGACCGCCTGGTTTACTGACTGGGCGATCGCCTCGTCGCCGCTTGCCGTCGGTTCGACGACGGTCGTGCTTCGGCTCGATGCCGTTCATCTGGGCGTGCTGGCGTTCGGCCTCTTCGCGTTCCTCGCTCACCAGCACCGCTTTCAGCGGCTTCTTGGTACTTGATTTTGATGTGAGATCGCCGATCCACCACACCCTCTACCAGTCTCACTTCCCCTGTGCACCCACGTTCTGGTCGCTCTCGAAGGAACCCGGGTCCGGCTCGATCGTCGCATACTGGACCGCCCGCCTGCCCAGCGTCGTTACCCGCGTCTCGAGTTTCGGATCGGCGAATTCGCCGTCATCGATGGCGGCGCTCGCGTTCGGGATCGCCGCCTCGTGGGGAATGACCCACGCGTTCAGCGCGCGACAGACCGACCGCATATGCTCGAGCGCCGTCACGGGGAAGGCCCCGCCGGAGACGGCGAGCAAGCCGACGGTCTTGTCCTCGAACTCGTCGAACCCACAGTAGTCGAGCGCGGTCTTCAGCGGTGAGGAAAACGACCCGTGATACATCGGCGATCCGAGCAGGATCGTGTCGGCCGCGCGGACGCGAGCCGCCAGCTCGGCTGCATCGCCCGCATCCTCTCGGTCGCGATCCGCGTCGAAGATCGGCAACTCGTACTCGCGGAGGTCGAGCAGTTCTGTGGTGGCTCCAGCTCGTTCGGCGGCTGAGAGCGCCTGCTCGAGCGCGATTCGGGTGTAACTTCCATCGCGAAGACTGCCACAGAGTGCAGCCACGCGGACATCGCTATCGCTCATAGCTGTCTTGACGACTGGTTTGAAGGAAAAGGTACCTGCTGGGCGTGCTCGATCCGATGGCCCTTTCCCCTCGAAATTCGAACCGGTTGTCGTGGAGTCGCTGCTCACCGTCTTGCTCGAGGAGGCGCTGCCGCGCGTGGTGACGATCACGCTCCTAATCGGGGTGGGTGTCGGCCTGGCCAACCTCGCAGTGGAGTACGGCGTGGTCGAACTCGTCGCCCGCGTGGGCCGGTATCTGACGGAGCCAGCGAACCTTCCCCCGGAAGTCGGCACTGCCGTTCTCACCAACGCGGTCTCGGTGACCGCTGGCTATGGGATGCTCGCGGAGTTTCGCGAGGAGGGCTTGCTCGACGATCGAGCCACGCTGATTGCCATCATCATCAACACCTTCTTCGGCTTCATCCAGCACATTTTCACCTACTATGGGCCCGTTCTCATCCCGATTCTCGGACTGCAGGTCGGGCTCATGTACGTGGGTGCCCGCGCCGGTATCTCGCTTGCCATCACGCTCGTCGGCTTGCTTGCCGGTGCCCTCTTCCTGCGGGGGGCCGACTACGACGGCGCCGCAATCGAACCCGACACGCCCGACGAGGACGACGAGCCACAGACGAACCGCGAGAAGCTCTCCGCTGCCGCCCTGAGTACTTACGAGCGCCTGCGTTCGATCGTTCCCCGACTCGCGATCGTCTACTCGCTGGTCTTTGTCGCCCTCGAGTACTCGGACCAAATCCTCGCCGCGTTCGCGTCGGCCGGGCTCGACGATCCAGGTGTGGTGCTCGAGCCGATCGCTGGCCTGTTGGGGCTGCCAGGGGCCGCGGTGCCGGTCATCCTCGTCTCGCTGGTCGATCCGACGACCGGCGCGATCACCGTCGCACCCATGATCGGTGACGTATTGACGCCCGAGGAGGCGGTGATTACGCTGCTGGTCGGCAGCCTCGTCTCGCTGACGATCGGGACGGTCAAGCGCTCGATCCCGTTTCAGTTCGGCATCTGGGGAGCGTCGTTCGGCACGAAAGTGATCGTCGTCAACGTCTGTCTGAAAGCGGCGTTCATCCTCGTCGCGATCGGCGTTTTCTTCGTCGCCTGATACGGTCTGCTGTCACTGTGTACCGGTACAATCGCAGGACGGTCATGGTCGCACCGGCACTGACTGACAGCAGACCGTATGACGCCACTGTGGTACTGCCGTTCCTGCGTCTCGAACGGATTGACCGACAATCGATCCTATGCGCTCGCCGATGCGGTCGTCGACAACTGGCGGCTGCCGTATGCCCCGACGAGGGACAGAATCACGATAAGCACACCGGCAACACCGTTGACTCCGATCACCAGCGCGCGGTCGACGCCTAGGACGAACGGTGCCGCGACGATCCAGATTCCCAGCACGGCGAGGACGGCCGCGATGACGATGCTTGGTGACCGGTGCTCGTTGGTTCGATAGGCCTGAAACGCGGCGAGGAACGCTACTACCGCGCCGACGGGGACGTTCTGGATCCCCATGAAGTCGGTAATCGTGAAGAAGACCGTCGACATCATGATGAACGCGCCGAGCACCGCCGTCAGGCCGGCCGTTCGCTGAACCAACACTGACGAATCGTCCGCGGATCGTGTTCGGCTCATACGCGGTTCTACCACGTGCTTCGTATTTAAGGGATAGCGCGTCTATCATGTATTTAGTATGTAACTGTATCTTACTAACGAGGTTGGGCTAGAGAAGTCCGAGAATCTTGCCTCCTCATCCAGTCCTCTGCGTTACTACGTACTATATTCCCAGACAGGCAATAGGCTATTATAAACCCGCTACAAGACACAGGTGGCGAGGGACGGTCGATTCAGCCACAGATCCTCGCTATACCTGAGATCGCACCACCAACCATCCGTGCCACGATCTCAGACATATACAAGCAACCACCATTTGGGCAATGAGTGTGCTTACGTCGGCCCTTAGCCGACGTTTCTACGGTAAAGTAAGACTCGTAGTTGAAACGACAGCTATCGTAGCCACTGCGGGTGAGATCATCGCGCTCGAGGACCTGGCGGCGGCCTGGACGAAGTTTGGAACTTTGGCCGTAGCCACACAAGCTGCCGAGACAATATGGTTCGGCCGAGCGATCTCCTCTGCTCGGGTCTAATACTGCCGGACAGAACGACGTGACGATCGGTCGCTCTGCTACGGCCGTCTCACCCGGAGACGGCCGCGAATACGTGGCTGACTCCGTATTGACTTCTGCCTGATAGTATACGAATTAGAAACCAGCCAACACCCAACCGTAGTAGTCGACGAAAATATCTATCGCCCCGTACGCTACTGCCAAGAGCATAGCTGCACAAATCACGAGGAATATCAACACGATAGACACGATATACGTTAGTGTTGCAGAGTCCATAATACTCGATCAGAGGCTATTTCGTAAAAACGTGGTGGCAATCCATCTCTGGCATAACCCCCGATTCATCTGGATCAACTGGAACTCAGCAGAGACGTGAGTGGGGCGCTGTGATTTTTTGGCGCTGTCGCCGTGCCGACAGCGTCTCGGGTCCGATCGAGGAATGAACCGTTTTGTCCGACAGTATGAAAAGACGTATCGCAAGAGTGCTGCCACTCACGAGGGCTGTTCTACCAGGTGGTGGTCGAACCCACACGGTGGCTACCTTTCCCGCCACTACGTGTCCGTCATGCGATCGACACCGCACTGAACGGACTACTGCTGTTCTGTTTGAACCCGGCCGGTTCACACTCCGCCCTGGTTAACATTCTAATACTCACAGCTCGCGAGTTTGTTTGATACGAGAAGATGGGTTGGAGGGATTTGAACAACGCCTGAGAACCTGCTCCCGTTGGTCGCAGAACCTCAGTCTCGTTCAAATCCACCTCGTCCAATACTCCCCGCTCACGAAGTTGTGTGCGGCGAGAATATGGGGTCGGAGGGATTTGAACCCCCGATCGACTGATATCTCCGGTGCGCCTCGGAACTCCAGAGGGTCATCACACGGACACTGATCAGGTGCCCGATCAGTATATCAGTCTGGAGTGTCGTCCCGGGCGCGGTGCCTCTGGAGTCAGTCGCCATGCCTGGCTTGGCCACGACCCCGCGTCCTTCAGTTGGGGGATCGCCCGTAAAGTGGTTTCGATTCGGACCGAAACCGCACTACAGCCATGGGGCCCGGCCCGCGGTGTCCGTCGTCTCGTCACCCGGATACGTGTCCGGCTCGTCGTCGCTGTCCGTTGCCGGGGGCTCGCTCGAGCCCTCGCCAGCCCCGCCGTCGGGCACCGCGCTCAGTTTGGCGGCCGCGTCTGGCTTCGCTTGCGGACTCGAGTCCGAGTCGGTCCCGCCCAGCGGCAGGTCGACGGCGAAGACGGCGGCGACGAGCAACGCGGCGAGCGGGGCCTGTCCGAAGGCCATCCCGAGCAGGGACAGTGGGAGCAGGCCCAGCGCGACGGCGCTGCCGAAGCGGAACCGGTCGATGTCCATGTACGTCCGGAGGTACGGACCGGTCAGTGCGATCGTCAGTGCGAAGGCGACGCCGATGGCCGCCGCCAGCGTCGCGTTGGCGACGAGGACGGGATCGGTCATCACCTGCACCGTCAGTCCGGACGGATCGACGCTGGCGACCAGCCCCAGCCCGATGACGACGACGGGGTTGGGGAGGTAGTCGCCGATGGTCGCGCTTGCGGTCTTGGCCGCGATGGCGGCGATCACCAGCGCCGCGAATCGTTCGAAGATGACGATGTCGATGACGCTCTCGATCACCGGCGCGAGCGCGGCCTGGACGGCTGCCAGCAGGATCAGTGGGACGCCGACGAGCATGACGACCGCCGCCTGCTCGCGCGGGGTGCCGTCCATCTCCGCGAGGATGACGGCGACGGTCGCGCTCCCGCCGAAGATCAACAGGCCGACCTGAATCGCGCCCAGCGGATCGTCGAGCGCGCCAGCCAGGATCAACGCGGGGAAGACACCGTCGACTAACGGGAGCATCATCACCAGCGCGAGCAGTCTCGCGTCACCGCCGACGATGCGCTCCATCTGGAGCGCGACCGGATGCTGTGACGTACTCATCGGTCAGGGCCGATGGCCGTGACCCGAGGCCAGTGGGCGATATGAATGCCGATCCCAGACCGATCGGTCCACACACCGCTCGATCGATTTGGGTTTCTGGCCATTCGCTGTGAGTTTCGGTGTAAAATTCCCGAACGCAAAGGTGGCGACGGAGTCGAAGCTCGTCCGGCCAGCAGTTCGGGCGTCGGATGCACTCACAGCGTACATACCCGAATTCACGGCAGGATTGTCAATAAACGTTGCGTGAGAGAGGGTTTCACGACCAGGTAGTATTCGTGAGGTATCAGCCGTATTCGTACGGAAATGGACAGACCTGCACTGGATGTGGGCAGCCGTCGCGGCGATCGCCTCGAGTCCGATCGAGACGCGTCTGAACCGAGATGATCACTCGCATGGCACAACGGATCGCCTACTGACGGCCTCGACAACCGTTCTCACCCGAGTTTCATCTCGCAACGCTTTTCCCCCGGGACACCGGACAGTTTACATGGCGAACGACGTTCCTGAGCACGAGCCCTATTCTTCGAAACTACAGGTACCGGAAGCGCTAACGTTCGACGATGTCCTTCTTCGTCCGAAGGAGAGCCGTGTCGAACCGGACGACGCCGATCTCACCTCGAACGTCTCGAAAAACGTCGAGGTCTCCGTCCCGATCCTCTCGGCGGCGATGGACACCGTCACCGAGAGCGGCATGGCGATCGCGATGGCCCGCCACGGCGGGCTCGGCGTTCTCCATCGCAACATGAACGTCGACGAGATGGTCGAGGAGATCGAGCGCGTCAAAAGCGCTGACGAGCTCATCATCCCCCTCGAGTCCGTCGTCACGGCCGATCCCGAGATGTCCGTCCGTGAGGTCGACGACCTGATGGCCCGCCAGGGCGTCGGCGGCGCGCCCGTCGTCAACACCCGCGGCGAGGTCCTGGGGATCATCTCGAGTACGGACATCCGGCCCCACCTCGAGGTCAACGAGGATGACCCGGTCACGGAAGCGATGACCGACGAGGTCATCACGGCCCCCGAGGACATCGACGCCCGCGACGCGTTCGATTTGATGTACGAGCACAAGATCGAGCGCGTGCCGGTCGTCGACGACGAGAACCTGCTGGTCGGCCTCGTGACGATGCAGGGCATTCTCCAGCGCCGTGAGTATCAAGAAGCCGTTCGCGACGAGGGCGGCCGACTCCGCTGTGGCGTCGCCGTCAGTCCCTTCGAGCAAGACCGCGCCGAGGCCGCCGACGAGGCCGGCGCGGACGTCCTCTTTATTGACACCGCACACGCGCACAACCTGAACGTCATCGACGGCGCCCGTGAGATCAAGGAGTCCGTCGATGCGGACGTCGTCGTCGGTAACGTCGGCACCCGTGAGGCGGCTGCCGATCTCGTCGACTTCGCGGACGGCATCAAGGTCGGTATCGGGCCGGGTTCGATCTGTACCACGCGCGTCGTCTCGGGAGCTGGCATGCCCCAGATCACGGCCGTCGCACAGGTCGCCGACGTCGCCGCCGAACACGATGTCCCTGTGATTGCCGACGGTGGCATTCGATACTCCGGCGATGCGATCAAGGCGATCGCCGCCGGCGCGGACGCGGTCATGCTCGGTTCGTACTTCGCTGGCACCGACGAGGCACCCGGCCGCGTCGTCACCATGAACGGCAAGAAGTACAAGCAGTACCGCGGCATGGGCTCGGTCGGCGCGATGAAATCCGGCGACAGCGATCGCTACCTCAAGGACGAACCCGACGAGGACGACGAGTACGTCCCCGAGGGTGTCGAGGCGGCGACGCCGTACAAGGGCACGCTCCAGTCCGAACTCCACCAGCTCGCCGGCGGCATGCAGTCGGGCATGGGCTACGTCGGTGCGGAGACGATCCCCGAGTTCAAGGAACGCTCGGAGTTCGTCCGTATCTCCTCGGCCGGCCAGGCCGAGAGCCACGCCCACGACGTCGTGATCACCGACGAAGCACCGAACTACTCGCCCGACGGCGAGTAACGGACGCTAGCCGACACCAACGCGGCTTACACTAATTCCGTTCGGCGAATCTTCCCGGTCGTCGTCGTCGGCAGTTCGTCGACGAACTCGATCTCGCGCGGATACTCGTATTCTGCCAGCCGCTCTCGAACGAGCGTCCGGATTTCCGTCCGTAACTCGTCCGAGCCACGCTCTCCGGCGACCGGCTGGACGACCGCCTTGATGATCTCGCCGCGGGTCTCGTCGGCCACGCCGACGACGCCGACCTGCTCGACGGCGTCGTGCTCGAGGATCGCCTCCTCGACTTCGCGCGGTGCGACGCGATAGCCGCTCGTGATAATGAGGTCGTCGTCGCGCGAGACGAACCAGAGGTAGCCGTCTTCGTCGCGTTCTGCGAGGTCGCCCGTCCGGTGCCACTCCTCGAGTGTCACCGCGGCCGTCTTCTCGGGGGCGTTCCAGTACTCTTCGAAGATCACGGGATCGTCACCGCGTCGAACCGCGATCTCGCCGGTCTCGCCGGGGTCGACGGGTTCGCCGCTGTCCGGATCGATGACCGCGACATCGTGGCCGGGAACCGGTTTCCCCATGCTCCCTGGCTTCGCGGGGAACCAGCCGCGACAGTTCGTTACCAGCAGGTTCGCCTCCGTCTGGCCGTACAGTTCGTTGATCACGGTCCCCGCGAGTTCTGCGTCCGCCCACTCCAGAATCTCGCGTGTCAGCGGTTCGCCACCCGAACAGATCGCCTCGAGCGACAGGTCGTACTGTTCGGTGGGGTCGTCGACGTCCATGAGCATTCGGATCGCCGTCGGTGGAATGAAGGCATTCGTCACGTCGAACTCCGCGGCGATCTCGAAGGCAGTTTCGGGATCGAACGACCCCATCGGGTAGCCGACGACCGGCCGGCCGTAGTGCCACGCGGGGAAGACGAGATCGCCCAGCGCGCCGATCCACGCCCAGTCGGCCGGCGTCCAGTAGACCGAGTCGCCGCGGATGTCCCGCTCGAAGTACATCGAAAACGCCGGGCAGTGGCCCACCCAGAGGTCGTGGGTGTGGAGGACACCCTTCGGATCGCCGGTGCTGCCGCTCGTATACATGACGATCGCCGGCGTGTCGGCGTCCGTCGCGACGGTCTCGTACTCGCTCGAGCGCCCCTCGATCGCCGCATCGAAGGTCCGGACTGTCGTCTCGCCGATCCGTGCCGTCTCCGGCTCGCCGTCGACCACGAGTACGTGCTCCAGGGCGGGACAGTCGGGTGCGACGGCGCGGATCGTCTCCCACTGGGCGGCGTCGACGACGGCGACCCGCGCTTCACTATCCTGCAGTCGATAGCGCAGCGCGTCGTCACCGAACAGCACCGACAGCGGGAGCGATACGGCCCCGCGTTTCCAGCACGCGAGATGAGTGAGGACGTTCGCCGGCTTCTGGGGAACGGCGATCGCGACCCGGTCCCCGCGGTCGACGTCCATTTCCTCGAGGGCGTTGGCGACGGCGTTCGATCGTCGATCGAGGTCGTCGAAGGTGTACGTCTCGCGGCGGCCGTCAGGATACGCTTGGAAGAGCGCCGGCCGATCGCCGTTGGGGTGTTTCCCTACCAGATCGGTCGCCGCGTTGAAGTCCGACGGGAGGTCCCACTCGAACGACTCGCGAGCCGTCTCGTACGAACCTTCATCGAATGTGACATGCCACGTCATATCGCGCCATACCACGAAGCCCTAAATAAACGGTTGGGACGGGGCTAGTGACTGGCCCAGACTACAGACGAGGGAATCGTGGCGTCTCGACGGCCACGTCGACGTTCCCGAGTCGCGGATCCGACGCCAGGTCGGCCACGAGTTCCCGCTGTGAGTCCGCGGTTCGCGACTGGTACAGCGTCCACTCGTCGGACTCGATGTCGTCTCCCGCCCGCCAGCCGACGACGAGTCGCGCCCGCCGCAGCCGTGTTCCGGTGACGAGGCGGAGTGTCTCGAGGGACTCGAGCGGTACGACGAGGTTCCGCTCGTCGAACGTTTCGATGTCGTCGGGCGGAAGGTCCGCGATCGTGTCTCGAGCGCGCTCGCCCATGTCTGCCCGCAAGAGCAGCGAGCGGTAGGACTCGCCGACGAAACAGAGGAGGAGTCGCTCGTCGGTCAGGATCAGTTCCCAGAACTCGATCGAGTTCGGTCGCTGGCGAAACCAATGTGTGAGTCGCGCGATCGTCGTCTCTGTCGTCATCGGTTCATCAGCATGTTCGATCGTCGGGTGGGGTACTGTGTGGTCGGGCATCTGCGATCAGTGTTCGAGCAGCGGGTGGAGATCGACCGGGAGCTCCTCCCACTCCTGGGTCGCGAGCGAGACGCCGACGAACAACACGATGGCGACGAGGAGTGCGACGGTTCCGACCGGGAACGCATCGGGGAAGGGGTAGAACGCCATGATACCGGTCGCAAGCCCGTCGTAGCCCGCGACCTCTGCGGTCATCGGGACGGCGCTGTAGAGGATGTTGATGACGAGTCCGCCGACGATCGAGGCGATCGCACCCCACTTCGTCGCACCCTTCCAGTTCATTCCGAAGACGGCGACCGGGACGAACGCCGCGGCGAAAAAGCCCCAGCCGATCGTGCCGAGGATACCGACTAGCGTCTCGGAGTAGTAGACGACGCCCGTCGAGAGGATCGTCAGCCCGGCCAACGCCACCTGCGTGATCCGCAACTCCGTCTTGTCGTCCTCGATCGGACGGCCCAGCGCCCGCGGAATGTCCCTCGAGACGGCCGCCGCGCCGATGTTGAGGAACGAGTCGCTCGTCGACATGATCGCCGCGAGTAGCGCCGCGAGGATGAGTCCGGCGACGACACTCGGCGTGTACTCGAGCACGAAGACGGGACCGACCTCGCTCGCGCTGAACGTCTCCGCAATCTCGCCGGCTTCGACCATCGAGCGCATCGACAGTCCCGCCGAGAAGGCGATCAGGCTCGAGACGGCATACGAGAGGGCGGCGATCGGCGCGCCCCACTTCAGGATCTCCAAGTTACGGCTCATGTAGAACTTCGTGATCAGGTGGGGCTGGCCGGCGGCACCGACCGAGAAGAGAATCCACCACGCGATGCCGACGAGGACGGCCGTCGTCGCCTCGCCCATCGCACCGAACGGCGACACCAGAGCCGGGTCGGCGCTCGCGAGGTTTCTCGAGATCGTTCCCATGCCGCCGCCGACGGACATCGCATACGCGAAGACGAATACTGCGCCGGTGATCATCGTCAGCGCCTGCAGGAAGTCGGTCCAGACACCTGCGATCATGCCGCCGAGCATACTGTAGAGTAGCAAGATGAGGGCTCCGCCGAGCAGCCCCCAAATAACCGGGATCCCGAAGATCGCACGCATGACGAACTGCAATGCCGCAAGGTTCGTCGCCAGGTAGGCGATCACCCCGACGACGACGGCTAGCCCGGTGAGTCCGCGAACCCAGTCGCTCTCGTAGCGGACGTACATTCCGTCGGCCAGCGTGAGGACGTTCCGGATGTCCGCGAGCAGGCGCAACCGTTTGGCGAGGACGACCCAGGTGAGGAGGAACCCGAACGGCGCGGTAAAGAAGATCCACAGCGACGTCGTCCCGAACGCGTAGACGAGTTCGGGGCCGCCGACGAAGCCGAACCCGGACTGGATGACCGAGAAGGCCGTCATCGCGAGGACCCATGTCCCGATGCTCTTCCCGGTGATGAGGAAGTCGCCGGTCGTCTGTGTTCGCATGTAGCCCCACGCACCGATCAGGACGACGATCAGCAGGTACACCGCCCCGAAGGCAAGGATGATCGGATCGTCGGCGACCGGAATACCACCCGACTGCAACGGCTGCCATGGGATCGACGCGCGTTCAATCATCGCTTCCCTCCACGTCGGACGCTCGATCGAGCCCGTCCGCGCTCGTTGACCGCTCGATTCGTCGCGGTTCGAGCGGGACGTCCACCTGTTGCTGTCGGTCCCGTGCCTCGCTGATGATCTCGTCGACGACTGCGTCGCTGCCGATTCGGTCGAAAACGATCACCGAGTAGTAGATCGCCGCGAACGCGGGGGCGAGCCACAGGAGCACGAAGTAGACGAGCGTCGGCGTCGGCACACCCAGCGCGTAAGTGTAGCTCGTCACGTCCGGGCTCCACAGCAGCCAGATTCCCGTGAGCCCCGCAAGGAACATCCCGGTGAGCCCGGCGACGAGGCCGGTGTAGGGCTCGAGAAACGAGCCGTGGTGTTCGATCGATGCGGACGCGACGACGGCGAGGATGAACACTGCCGCGACGTACGAGAACACCCGATACAGACCGAGGCTCGCGGCGACGAGTGCCCCTGCTGCGAGGAGGGCGATTCCCGTCATCAACGCGTTTCGTGGCATGCACACCCCCTCCCGTCGCACGTCGCGTTGCTCGCAACCCCGTTCCACCTGCTGATCCAGGTCCTCAAGCGAGACGACCCGCCGGTCGACACGTCCCGATCAATGGCTGGCTCGATATTGGAATCTATTACCATGTCTCTCTATTCCACACCGAAATACGAACTCCTATTTAACCGTTTGGCGGGAGAAGAGCAGTCCTCGCGATGGGCGCTCTCTCGTGCCCTTGCTGGTCGTTGCTCGCTGGGTCTCCTCGGAGTCGTGGGTCGTACTACTGGACAGCAGTCGATAGGAAGCCGGTCGCGAATTCGCGGCCGTCCCCACAGGTGACGGCCACATACATGCGAACGGCTTCACGTCGTTCTGTCCGGCAGTATCAGCCGATGAGAGTCGCCGCCTCTGTATCACCGAACGATATTGCCTGGCGCAGTCAGATGTCTATCGACGGGGTTCGAAACGCCCCCTCGTCCAGTTCCGCATCGTACTCTTCGATCGCCGCTCGAACCAGCGCAAACACGCCCTGTTTGCTCCAGCGGGCGGTGTTGATGTCGAGGTCGTAAAACGACCGGTCAGCGATGTCGAGGTCGTAGTAGGACTGGTAGCGGCCGGCTTCGCTGACCTCGCGGACGCGCATCTCCGCTTCGGTTTCGGTACGTTCTTCGATCCGCTCGAGACGGACGTCTTCGGGCGCGTCGAGCCAGATCCGCAGGTCCGCGCGGTCGCCGGCCAGCCAGCCCGCCAGCCGAGACTCGAGGATGAAGGGTTTGTTGGCCGTCCCCCACTTCTCGGCGATCTGCTGGAGGCGCTGGTCTAACGCGCGGTCGATTTCGTCGTCCTCGTCGGCTTTCGCCGTGAGCTGATTCAAACTCATGTCGCGATCCTCGGCGAGTTCCCGGAAGATGTCGCCGCCGGAGACGTAGGGACAGCCCATCGCGTCGGCGAGGCGTTCACAGAGCGTGGTCGCCCCACACCCTGGCGGGCCGGAGACGGTGATAAAGAGTGTCGTGTCGATCTCCGCGGTCGAACTGTCTGCTGTGGCCATACGTTGATCCACTCGATCCCTCGTGAAAAGGTTCCGGCTCGGATCGAGGACGGGACGACCGACCAGAGCAGTCGAAGAGTAACGCCTACAGTCGTCCGTCCCCGAACGCCGTACGTGAACCGTCGGACGGTACTTCGGACCGCAGGCGTGACCGCAACCATCGGGCTCTCGGGCTGTATCGAGGCGCTGCAAGAACATTACGAGGGCAGTTTCCGTGGACTGGTCCCGATCGAGATCCACAGCGAGGCCGACCAGCCCTACGACGTCACACTCGAGGCCTTCGACCCCGAGACGGACCGCCAGACCTACGACGAGAGCTACACGGTCACGGCCGGCGAGCGGGCGCTCCCGCCGCATCTCGATGCGACCGAGCAACTCCTTCGTGTGACCCGAATCAATCGTGAACACCGCGATCGCCAGCTTACCAGAGAGGCGACGATCACGCGGGAGACGAGCACCGTGATCGTTCGGCTCACCAACGACGATCTCCGCCTCGAGCTAGAGCGCGGTGACGAAGACACGGAGCCAACGACAGTGTCTGGAACGGACGGGCCCGAATCGAACACATCCAGTCAGACCGACGCCGAGCCGAGTACGAACGAGTCTGCCGCCAACACATCCGAATGAACTATCCCGCCCTACTCGCTCCCTCCGATCGCTCCTTGAGGGCGGGGGCTTGGCACCCGCACCATCACCGCTAACGGCTCGGCGACGATTTCGGAGAGTCGCGGATGACGGGCCGTGACCAGCCGATCGTGGCTCGGCACTCCTTGCTGCCAGCGATATCGTCTCGCACACGAGCGGTGTGCAACCTGTGTGATCCGACTGTCTCATACGGACTCCTGTCAGTCGTTGCCGGTGCACTCGCGACCCGCACTGCGGGTACACCGGTAACTCGGTACAGCAGACCGTATCTGCGACGGATCAGGGATACGGGTGGAACGCTCGCTCGAGGCGCGGTTCGAAGCCCAGATCCGCGGGTACCGTCCGCGCGCGCTCGCCGAAGAACGGCGCGTCGGTAAACAGCGGCTGGGCACCCGGGACAACGACTCGAACGGCCTCGAAACCGATCGCTTCGACATCTCGAGTCGTCAGCCGTGCGGCGGCGGGCGTCAGGTCGGCATCGCGCACCCGCGAGCACAGCGTCTCGAGTCGATCCCCACCGGTCGGGACGGGATCGGGGCCGACGCTCGATGCAGGAATCGTTCGGTCGACGTCGACGAACGTTCGTGCGCGCTCGGGAAACGCGGCGTACTCTCCGATCGCGCCACCGGCGTCGTCGGCCTCGTCGGGGCCGAGACTGCGCAGCTCCATCCAGTTTTGCAGTGCTTCCTCGAGCGCCGACGTCGCGGCGGCTTCGGCGTCGAGGCCGGCCGCCGAGCCGACGGCGAACGCCGGCCACGCGTCGTCACCCGGCGAGATCGATCCGTCACCGTCGAGCGCGTCCGGGTCGCGGTGGACGGCGACGGCGACGACGGGCACGTCGATGTCCTGGGTGACGAGCAGCGCCGTTACTGCAAGTCCCTCGCTCTGGGCGCGACGCTCGAGCGTGTCGAACGCGTCGGTCTCGACCGACAGGCCGAGCGGCTCGAACGTCGAGTACCACGCGAGCATGGTCGCGTCGCGCTCGATCACTTCCGTCAACCCGGAGACCAGCGCATCGACCGTCGAGGAGCCAAGTCCCAGTCCGGTCGTGATCGCCGGGACCAGCGACTCGCCGGGCTGGGGGAACTGGACCGCCGCGGCGGGCAGATGTGTCTCCTCGCCAGTCGCGAGGTTCTCGCCGGGAACCCAGCGGTGGTCGGCGCTCGCGTCGTAGGTCGGCGCGTCGTCCGGGCGGACGAGGTCCGTCGGCGCGATTGCACTCTCGAGGTCGTCCTCGCTCGCGTGGACGAAGTCCGCCTCGAGATAGACGCCGGCACAGTAGCGCTCGAGGCCCTCGCCGACGGCTTTCATCAATGCGGCGTTCCAGTCGTCGGCGACGCCGGCGGCCTGCCGCGGCGCGCTCGCGTCGCTGTAGGCGGTCGTGTCCGCGACCGTCGAGAGGTAGTAGGGTGCCGGGAAGGACTCGACCTCGGCGATGCTCGTGACGAGGCCGATCCGATCGTCGATCGCCCCTTCGGCGTGTTCGACCGCGGTCTCGAGCGGGAGCGTCTCGGCGTCGCGCTCGAGCGTGCGATCCCGCTCACTCTCGGCACACGTACAGCCCGGGACGGGCAGCACCTGCCGGCGGGTGTGGGGCACTTCGCGTACCTGCCCGATGATCGACTCCTCGTCACCGGAGAGGACGCGCACACACTCCCGGCCGGCGATCGCACCGGCGAGTCGTGCGGCGGCGCGGTCGGCCTGTGGGTTCGCGGCGCGATCCTCGACGTTCGACGCAACGCGGGCGCGCAGACAGTCGAAACAGGCGGTGGCGGGCGCAAAACCAGAGATAGCCGCGTCCACGTCCGGAAGTGGATGGTTACCGACCCCGCCGATCTCGACGGCGATCCAGGGCGTGCCACCCTCGAGTGCGGCCTCGTTCGCCCGGTCGAACGTCGCCGAGCCGGCGACGTCGCTGACGACTGCGAAGCGAGCGTCGGCGAGCTCGCCGGGGCTGCCGTTGCGGACGCCGACGTCGACATCATCGAGCGCGGTGACGACGGCCTCGCGGACCGGATCGTCACCCACGACGGTGACTTGCATACCCCTATCTGCTGTGGCAGGCGGCAAAAACGCCCCGCTCGAGCGTCGCCGACGTGAGCGCCAGGGTCAATCCTCGAGCGGCGTCATCGAATCGACGTAGACGAGTTCGTCCGCGTTCTCGAGCAGGCGAACCCCCCAGGTGACGGTGACGGGGACGAGTGCGGTCGTAAAGACCGCGATGAAGACGAGGATCGAGAACAGCGACTGGTCGATGACGCCGGCGCGAAAGGCGACCTCAGCAATGATGATCTCGACGGTGCCACGGCCGTTCATCCCGAAGCCGACGACCAGCCCCTCGCGTGAGGTCAGCGATGTCGGTAGCGAGAACAGCCAGGAACCGATGATCTTGCCGAGGAAGGCGATGACGACGAGTCCGACGAGCACGCCGATGCTGTCGGAAAAGACGTCGAACGTGATCTGGAAGCCGACCGTGACGAAGAAGACGGGTGCGAACAGCCCCATCGCGAGGTCGTAGATGACCACGTGGATGTGTTCGTAGAGTCCGGGTTCGACGTCTGATTGGCGGAGGAACATCCCGGCCATGAACCCGCCGATGATCATGTGTAACTCCGCGAGCGTCGCAAGCTGGGCGAACAGCAGGGAGACGAGCAGGGCGAAGGTAAAGGCAGTCGTCCGATCGACGAAGCCGTATCGCTCGCGCTGACGCTCGATGTATTGCCACGCGAGTGGGAGGAACCGATAGCCCAGGAGGAGCGTCACCGCGAAGAAACCGATCGCTTGCAGGATGATCGTACCGAGTTCGGTCGGATCGAGCGCCCCCGCCGTCACGTAGCTGTCGATGCCGGCGAACACGATAAGCACCCCCACGTCCGAGGCGAGCGCGCCGCCGAGGAGCACGTTCGCGATCCGCGTCTCAAGCAGGTCGAGATCCGCGAGAATGCGTGATTTCGTGGCTAGCGACGTGGCGGCCATCGCGAGCCCGAGAAACAGCGCCGCGCCGGCGGAGACGCCGAGCCAGACGCCGGCCGCATAGCCCATGCCGAACGGGATGACGAAGGCCCCGAAGGCGATCAGCAGCGACTGAGGACCGAGTTCGAACAGTTCACGGAGGTCGACCTCCATACCGACGTAGACCATCAGGAGAAACACGCCGAGCTCGGACAGGACCGAGAGCAGTTCCGAGGGGTGTAACACGCCGAGCAGCGCCGGGCCGAACGCGATGCCGGCGAACAGCTCGCCCATCATCGTCGGGTAGCCGAATCGCTCGGCGAGCGCGCCGAACACCCACGCGACCGTCAGGACGAGTAGCAGACTCAGCAGGTCGATGCTGACTGTCTCGACCATCGGTTACACCACCGTGGTGGCTATGGCTGCTGGCCGTTTCATCACACTCGGCTCGATCAAATCGGACGACACACAGGTACTTTACTGGACCGGCGTGAAACTCGTGCCAGCAGCCCGTCTCATACGGTCTGCTATCACTGGTTCCCGTCGCGCCCGCAGGACGGGTCGCGGGTGCGCCGGAACCCACTGAGAGGAGTCCGTATCAGTCGTTCGGACTGGTCTCGAGGTCGCTGCCGGCCTCGAGGTCGTCACCCAGCGCGGACCCTGCCGGCTGGCCGGTCACGTCGGCTTCCCGCCAGGTGCCTCTGCGGTACCAGGCGTAGGCGAGCATGGCACCGAAGGCGTTCGAGACGGCGAACGCGATCCAGATCCCGCGGTAGTCGATCGCCTGCGAGAGGCCGTAGGCGATCGGCAGTCGAACCAGCGCGTAGGTCACGAGGACGATCGCCGCCGCAGTCAGCGTCTTGCCGGTCCCGCGGAAGCTGCCGTTGTAGGCGCGCATGACGCCGATGAAGCCGAATGAGGGGGCGACGTACCGGAGGAACGTCACGCCGACGTCGATGACCCGCTGATCGTCGGTGAACGCGGCGGTGATCGGTTCCGCGCCGAGCCACGCCACGACGCCGAGTGCACCGAGGACGACGAACATGGTGCGGGCGGCGAAGTTCGCGGCAGCCTCCGCACGGTCTGGCTTGTCAGCCCCGACGTTCTGGCCGGTCATCGTCTCGACGCCGCGGGCGACCGCGATCGCCGGGAGGAAGATGACCGAGAAGACGCGCGTCCCGATCCCGTAGGCGGCGACGACGTAGGTGGGAAACAGCCCGACGATCACCAACAGTAGGTTGATCGACAGCGCACGGCCCATTCCCTCGATCGACGCCGGGAATCCGATGCTGACGAGTTTCTTCGCAAAGGAGAGGTCCGGCCGCATCTGTCGGAGCCGAATCCGAACACCTCTCGCATCCTGAAACATGATCGCGAGGCCGACGATGAGCGCGAGAGCACGGGAGAAGACCGTCGCGATCGCTGCCCCCTCGATTCCGAGTCTCGGAAACGGCCCCCAGCCGAAGATCAGGAAGGGGTCGAGAACGACGTTGAGCAGGACCGAGCCGAACATGACCAACATCGGCGTGATCGTGTCTCCGTACCCCCGCATCAGCGCGATGAAGACGAAGAAGCCGAACATAAACGGCATCCCGAGCGAGATGACCTGCATGTAGTCGGTCGCGAGCGGCAACACGTCGGCCGATGCGCCCAGCAGCCCGAGCAGGTCGTTGACGATACCGTAGCCGACGACTCCGAGGAGCATCGCACCGAGCAGTGACAGTGCAACGGTCTGGGAGGCGGCGTACTCCGCTTTCGACTCCTCGTCCGCCCCGATGTGCTGTGCGACGAGGACGCTCCCGGCAACTGACAGTCCCATACCGACCGAGATCAGCAAGAAGACCATCGGGAACGCGAAGCTGATCGCCGCCAGCGCCTCGGTGCTGTACTGGCCGAGCCAGAACGTGTCGATGAGGTTGTAGGCGGTCTGCAACAGGTTCGTCACGATGATCGGCAGCGACAGGTAGAACAGCGGCCCTGCGATGTCACCGGAGGTCAGATCGAACTCGTCGCGGCCCTTGAACAGCCCGGAGAGTCGATCGAGGAGGCTCATCCGTTGGCCTCCCCGCCTCCGGTCCCGTCGGTCGTCGGTGGAACGTCATCCCCACTCGTTGCCGCCGGCTGCAAGATTTCGTCGATGTACTCGTGGACGTACTGGCGGGTCCGTTCGGGCGGTCGATCGACTGCCGTCGCGCGCGTCTGTGCGCCATGAAACAGTGTGACGAGGAAGTCCGCCGTCGCCTCCGGATCGACATCCGCGTGGAACGCGCCCGTCTCGAGGCCCTCGGCCACGAGGGCCGCGATCCGCTGCTGGAGGAGTGTATCGAACTCGCGCAGTCGCTCCCGGTAGGCCTCGTTGTACGGCGACTGAGCCTTGATCTCGAGGATCGCCGTCCGGAATTCCTCGGTGGAGTCGTCCGACGGCGTCAACAGCTCGTCGACGAACTCGTGGAGCTGCTCGGCCGGCGTTTCACCGGGCACGGTTTCGGTCCGTGCCTCGAACTCGTTCAGCAAGTATTCTAGAAACGACTCGAGGAGGTCCTGTTTGCTGTCGAAATGGTAGTGGAGGGTGCCCTTGCTCTTGGTCGATTCCGCGGCAATATCCTGCATCGTCAGCTCCGCGTACCCGTGTTTACAGAGGGCGCAATACGTCGCCTCCATCAGATCGTCGATCGTCTCGTCCGTCATTCAGAAGGGCTCTACACGAACTTACTGACTGGCCAGTCAAAAGGGCGTCGCCCTCGTCGTCGATCGATTGCGGTTCACACACGGCCGGAATGTGGGCTATCGTCACTGGCACCAGCCGGCGAGCCAGCGGGCTTTCATCAGCGCCAGCAGGTCGGCGACGTGATCGGGTGTACAGTGACAGTCGGTGGCACGGATAGCTGTCGCTGCTCGCCAGCAGGGACAGCAATCGGCAGTCATACTACTGGACAGCAGTCAAGACGAAGCTAGTCGCATACGTGCGGCCGTCTCCACGCGCGACGGCCGCGAATTCGCGACCGGCTTCACGTCGTTCTGTCCGGCAGTATCAGCCGAGGACAGATTAGTGTTCGTCGCGCAGTCGCTCGAGAACTTCTTCGGCGTTCTCGACTGCCTTTTCCTTCTTGGCGGGGTAGGCCTCGACTTTTCCGCGGAAGGTGATCCCGTCGCCGAGGCGGACGTCACCCTCGAAGGCAGCCTGTTTGTCGAGGCGAAGGAACAGTTCGGTGTTCTCGGTAACCCGCTCGTCGAGTTCGTCGATCAGGTCGTCGAAGGACTCGAGGTCGGCCAGTCGCGAGAGGACGTACCGGACGTCGTCGGCGTTTTCGACGCGGGCCGAGAGCACGAGGATGCGGTCGCCGTAGTGGCCCTCGCTCTCGGTGCGCTCGAGCTCGAACGGCTCGTCGTCACGGTCGGGGAGGAAGGTTCGCAGAGCTTCCTCGACGCGTTTCTCGTCCTCGGTGGCGTAGCAGAACGTTCGTAAATCGACGTAGTGAAGCGGGATCTGTGGCATCTGCGGGTCGAATTCCAGTATGGCTAGTTCGCGGGGCTCGAGCGAGCGCGGTCGCCCGCAATCGGTCTTATTCGTCGTCGGCGTCGGTGTCGTCGGCTGCCTCGAGATCGTCCTCGGGAACGCCGGTTTCCTGCCCATCCTCGAAGCTGATGGTGTAGGTGACGTCGCCGAACATCGACTCCATCGTCTGAGTCACGGTACCGGTCTCGCCGTCGAACTCGCTGTGCTCGTCGTTAAGAACTACCTGGTCGTCTTTCTCGAAGCTCATAGCCGATTCTTCCCCGTCGGCGTGTAAAAAGGGACTGATTCGTTGCAACGGTATACCGCGGGACTTCACAGGCGGTACGAGGCGGATGCCCCGACCCTTGAGGTCAGGGAGGAAGCCGACACCAGATGACACAAACCACGCTACGATGGCTGACCGACCCGAAGAACACGGTGTTGAAGCCGTGCAGGTTGACCCTCGAAATACGTCGAAACGTTGCTCAACGTGTGGGTTTACCCACGACGACAATCGCCACCAAGAGTCGTTCGAGTGTCAGCAGTGCGGATACGAGAACCACGCGGATTACAATGCTGCGAAGAACATCGGTTTGCAGTATCTCCGTCGTCGGCAAAATGCAGGCGACGGAGGCACACTCGTAGATGTGCGCTTGAATCGCGGGACGCTGAACGTGAGCGGGGAGTACGTGCCCCCTGCCTCTACTGAGGCATAGAACGGGAGTCCACGCGAAAGCCTCGGGGCTTGATCCCGAGGCGATTTACGTGCGATCCTCCATCGATCGTGGTCGGGTTACCGTGCTGGTGCAGCCGCTTGCGCGAGTCACTATTCCTATCGCTCACGCCACCATTCATAGCCGGAGCCGACGACGGCGGCGATGCCGGCGGTACCGACGAGGAACGGCACCCAGTAGATCCAGAATTCAAAGCGCGGCGCGATGGCGTTACCAAACGCTGTTCCGATGGTATAAACCAGGTAGCCGGGTAGTGCAAGCGGCGAGAAGAGTCGCGTCTCGAACCAGCCCAGTCCGAACGGAACGACCAGTAACAGGAAGGTAGCAAGCGTCGCCGGGCTCGTCGCGACCCGTCGGAGCGACACGGGTAGCCGACTGCCGCGCTCACTGTCTAGAGCCGTGTGCCCACTGCCGTCGGTCATGCGTCACCTCCAACCTCGAGCAGGCCGTGCAGCTCGAGGACGTGTGCGGCTGCCACTCGCGTCAGTTCGACTCTCGTGGATCGGTCGAGCAGGAACTCGGTGGTCTCGAAGATGTAGGTGCTGGCCCCGAGCTCACGTGCGGCGTGCTGGAAGAGCAATGGCCCAGTGAGGGAGCTCTCTTCGGACCGAAACGTGTGGAACGGCAGGTACCACGGGACGGTGTCCTCGTTGAGCCGGTCGGCGAGCCGCTCGCCGTGGGCATCCGGCGAGTGAAAGATCGCTTGTCCGACGAACTCCCGATGGAAGCCGTAGATTCCGAGCGACCGATGGAGGTCGAGTACGACGTCTGGCTCGTGGTCCTCGACGGCGTCCCAGATACCGTTTGCGAGTTCGCTCTGTGGCTCGCGATTGGCCAGAAAGTTCCGATTCAGGTCACCAGCAACTCCCTCACGTTCGCGGTTCTCGACGGCTACGCGATTGGTCTCGGGAACGACGACGAGCGTCCCCGCGTCGGGCTGCCAGTCGGTGATCTCGCGGGCGGCCTCGATCCCGCTTCGTTCGTCGCCGTGGACGCCGCCAAACACCATTGCCGTCGGCCCGTCGTTCGGCGCGTCGATCTCGTATAGCGGCGTCTCGTGGTTGGTTCCAGGAAGGACCATCTCCGTGCTCGTACCGGCTTCGCCGGCGTCGGTCGGTTCGCGAGCCGCCTCGAGTAGACGCTTGTTGCTCGACGGTTGACTCACGAAGCCTGATATGATTGTGCCAGCAAGCACGCTCCCGCCGCCGGCCAGAAACGTCCGACGTCTCATCGGATGGGAGATGAACGGATGGCCTAAAGCTCCTTCCCATTCGTGACGCAAACGGGTCGACACGAGCCCGAGTCGGAGTCGGATGGTCGTCGCTTACCGCAGGTCTTCGAGGGTGACGACGGTATCAGACCTGAGCCACGCGTCCTCGCTGTCGACGCGTTCGACACTGAGCGCGAAAGATGACTCTCCGGCCCTCGTCGACGGTGATCCGGTAGCTGCGGCTCCGCATCGAACCGGCCAGTTCGGACGTATTCGATCGGGCGGGATCCACGGATGTGTGAGGGAACCGGCGCTGATAACTGCCTCCGTCCGAGACCCGGTCGGTTCACTCCATCCCGAGTCACCAGTCAGTGTCCGGTCCGACGCCGACAGCTCACGGCGAATATCGCGGAAAACAGATGTCAGGTGGGTCCGATCAGGCTTCGAGTTCGACGTCCAGTTCCTCGAGCAAGGTTTTGGCGGCCACATGCGAGGAGCCGGGGCCGCGGCCGGTGATGAGGTCGCCGTCGACGGTGACGCTGGTCTCCTGGTCGAGTTCGGCGTCCCAGTTGCCGCCGGCCGTTTTCACCTCGTCTTCGACCCAGTAGGGAAGTTTGCGGCCGTCGGGCATCCGATCGGCCTCGTCGACGATACCCTCCTCCCACTCGTTGGGGAAGCCGGTCACGTCGCGGCCGTTGACGATGAACGCGCCGTGGCTGTCGCGGGCGAACGCGAGCATGCCGACGGCGTGACAGACGACCAGCGCCTTGCCGTCGCCCTCGACGATGTCACGGAGGAGTTCCCGGGCGTGTGTGTCCTGGTTGATGTCCCACTCGGTGCCGTGGCCGCCGGGGAAGACGACGGTGTCGTACCCCTCGGCGTCGGCCTGTGCGACCGAGATCGGATCGTTCAGTCGCTCGTCGGTCTCGTGGACCTCCCGGACGTGTTCGGCGGTCTCTTCACCGACCTCGTCGGGATCGATCGAGCGCTCGTCGATCACCGGCGGGCTGCCCGAGGGCGTCGCGACCGTAATCTCGACGCCCGCATCCGAGAGCGTCTCGAGTGGCTCGACGCATTCTTCGCCCCAGTAGCCTTCCTCGCTGACAACGAACAGTGCATCCGTCATAGTCAGTGCTACACTGCGCAGCCTGAAAACGACCAGCCCCACCCGCCGGTTCTGCCGCAAGTCGCCGCGACAACATATCGAAACTAGCGATCGTCTTCGCTGGTGGGGGTGGCTTTTTTCGCGCTCGGCCACCTACTATGCCAGGTGAGACCATGGCAGATCGACCCCGCCCGTTCGACGGCATCGAAGAACTGCTCGACCGACTGAATCGCCAGATAGAGACGGCCACCAAATCGTGGGAGACGCAACTGGACAACCGGAGTCGACTCGACCTCTCGACGAGCGGCTCGGAGATGCAACTCGACCTTGCGGACGAGGACGACGAGTTCGTCGTCACCGTCGACGTCCCCGGTTACGAGAGCGACGACCTCGAGTTACGACTCACCGGGGAGACGCTGGCGATCTCGGGCACGCGAGAGCGAACCGAGGAGGTCGGCGGCGAGGACGAGACCTACCTCCGGCGTGAGCGGAAGGCACAGTCGTTCAGCCGGCAGATTCGGTTGCCGGAACCGGTCGACAAGGACGCGGTGCAGGCCAGCGTCAACAACGGCATCCTGACGGTCCGGCTCCCAAAGCGCGAGCCCAGCGAGGAGGCACACTCGATCGACATCGAGTAGCAGTCCGCCTTCACACTGTCGGGCGTCCCTGTTTGACCGCCCATCTCATTCGTCGAGATGTAATGAATCGAAAAACCGTCGAGTGAGTCGATCCCCGATGAACGCGAGGAGTTCGTCGGTGTCGTCACCTTCGTCGGCGAACAGTCCGAGTTCGATCCGGCCGCCGGCCATGTCGTGATGGCCGCCGACCGATCCCAGTTCGTTGAAGCCGTCCTGGAGCGTCTTCCCAAGGTTGACTCGTGGATCGATCGAGCGGCCGCTCAGACGGATCGCATCGTCGACGACGCCGTAGACGAGCACCGTGTCCACGCCCTCGAGGTTGAGCAGGTAGTCAGCCGCCTGCGGCAGCGCGTCGGTTTCGCCGGTCGTACCCACGCTCGCGACGAGCGCCGACCCCCGTCGTTCGCGGCTGGTGATCGCCCGGCCGATCGCGTCGAGGGTGCCCGGCGAGAACGTGCTCCCGTACAGTTGTTCGAGGGTCTCGAGGTCCGCGTCGGGGTAGACTGCCAGTGCGGCCTCGTACTCGCGTCGCGTCGGCTCCCGGACGAAGTCGAGACGCTCGCGGTGGAGTGCAAAGAGCAGCGCCGACGCGAGGCGCTCGGTGGGGTCGACCTCGAGCTCGCGGAGATACTCGACGAAGATCGTCGCTGTCGCGCCGTACTCGGTTCGCACGTCGACGAACGTTGCGTTGGCCGGCTCGCCGGGATGGTGATCGATGACGATATCTGGGACGATACTCGTCGGAACTTCGGTGTTTGCACCCGGTGTGCTGTGATCGACGAAGCTCAAACAGTCGTACTCCTCGAGGCTGGTCTTCGCGAGCGTCTGGAGATTGATATCAAGCAGGTTGACGAACGCACGGTTTTGCTGGTGGGAGATCTCCCCGCCGTAGGCGATCATCACGTCCGTGACGTCGTGATCGTGGGCGATCGTTTCGAGTGCGAGCGCACCGGCGAGACAGTCCGGATCCGGATTGTCGTGACAGACGATCGCCAGCGAGTCGGTCGCCTCGAGCACGGACACGAGTTCGGCCGCACGAGACATATCCATAATACGCCGACGAGACGCTTGAAACCCGCGTCGGTCGTGGACAATCGTGAGTCTCCGCCTCGCTATAGTGTCAAAAACGATTTGCACTGATCGAACGACGACTGTGTGATCCAGTGTGTAATGATTTTCAGTGGGTACTCTAGTTCCCCGTCAGTGCCTCGCTCGCCGGCGCGAACTCGATTTCGGTTCCGAGTCCGGCCTCGAGCGCGCGGTCATAGAGCAGGGACGCCGCGGCGACCGTCTCGATGCCGGTGCCGCCGCTGTCGAAGACCGTGATCTCGTCGTCGCTCGTCCGCCCAGGGGCGGTCCCGGCGACGACCTCGCCCAGCTCCGCGTGGACGTGTTCCTCCGTGATGGCTCCCTCTTCGAGCGCGTGGATGAACGAGCCGGCATCGAGCGTCGCTCGCTCGCGGAGGTCGGGGACGTACGTCGCCCGTTCGACGGTCGTCGTATCGAGTTCGCGCTTGTCCGGCGAGTACTGGCCCATCGCGGTGACGTGCGTGCCGGGCTCGAGGTCGTCACCGTCGAACACCGGTTCGCTGGCGGTCGTCGCCGTGATCACGACGTCCGCGCCGGCGACGGCGGCCGAACTCGAGTCGACCGCGCGGACCGACGGCTCGAGCGCCTCGTCGAACTCGGCGGCGAACGCCTCGCGGTTCTCGGGTGTCGGCGAGTAGACGCGGACCTCGTCGAACGGCCGGACTGTCGTGGTCGCGCGCAGTTGGCCACGGGCTTGCGCGCCGGTGCCGATAACGGCGAGGGTCTCGGCGTCAGTGCGCGCGAGTTCGTCGACTGCGACGGCACCGGCTGCGCCGGTCTTGAACGGGTTCATGCTCGCACCGTCGAGCAAGGCGAGCGGCGCGCCGCTGTCGGCGTCGAACAGCGGCGTCATAAACCAGGCGTCGCCAGCACTGAAGCCGGCGCTGTACATGTAGCCGCCCATCACGCCCGTCTCGGGGAGTACGGCGGCATAGCTGGTGAACATCCCTTCGGGATCGCTCCGGAGGAGTTTCGACCGCGGCTGTGCCGGTGCACCCGTACCACGCTGGCGATATCCCTCGCGGACGGCGTCAACGTACTCGGCTGGCGTCGCGAGGTCGGCAACGTCGGCGCTGGTCAGAAACAGGGTGTCTGTCATACCAGAGTAGAGGACACGAATTCAGGAAAAGGAACCGGCCGCAGAGAGCAAAGAGAGAAGAAACGTGACTGGAGTTAGTCCGCGTTGAGTGGCGGACGCGCAGAGTTGGCCTCGTCGGAGACGTCTGCCGGCGTGTTGACGAACATCGCGTGTCCGATGATCGACATCGCGACGATCGAACCGATCGGAACCGCCGCCGTCAGCGAGACGCCAACGACGGTCAGGGCTGCGGTGATTCCGAGCAGTGCGACTGGGATGAGGCCGAGAACAATGTCGTAGTATCCAGTCATAATCTATTCTATACTATGGGGAATAGCCATATAAGTGTTTCCCATAATTAGCTCATGATTGACTGCTACCTGATTCACATTCTACGAATCGGCTACTCATAACTTATGAGAATGTTTTATCCGTTTTGAAAAATGTCATGTCAGACATCGATAAACCAATGTAAGAAATAGAGATTCACAGATCCCAACGTTCTCGTCTGCTTCCGTGGAAAATCTCGGCTTCCACTACTCTGTATTGGATATTAGAAAGATCGATCAGCTGTTATGAACGCGAGGTCGACCGACCCTCGAGCAACTTACCTTGATCGTGACACGTACAGAGTGTAGCCGAGCCGCCAGCCGAGCAAGGCGACGAGGACGGTACCGGTGATGACGATCGGAAACGGCCAGGTCGTTCCGCCGTCGAACAGCGGCGAGCCACGAATCATGAGCCCGACGTTCGCTGCCGCGATCCATGCGACGGCCGTCAACCGTATGTCGGTGATCCCGCCACGACGGTCACGCGTGTAGACGCCCGCGAGCAATGCAACGGTGAGCCAGCCGATCACGAACGGAACGGCCGTCGTGAGCGATGCCACTGGTTCGGCGATCGGATTCCCACCGTGTTCGATGTTTCCGAGGAGGACTAACCCGACGACCACGATGAGGTCGACGACGCCGACGATGACCCGTTCACGGTCGAGCGTGTCTTTCTGGGACCCGGTCTGAACTGCCGTATCCATACGACAACGTGCGCGCTGCGGACCTATTGGTGTCCCGGTTCGAAGTGGTGGAAAACGACCTGACAGGAGTGGTGGCCCTCGGCGAGCGCCGGTCGCCGAGTGCCGCCCACCGGATAGCGCGTCTTCGTGCGAGGTCTCCCTCGCACACCCGACAGTCGATGGGCGACTACTTTGTTAGCAGTACCGTTCAGCCGCCGCCGTCGCGCCGTCCGACGCAGCCACGCAGTAATCACGTATTACGATCGTCGAGCACACGGTCGGATCACGATCGTTCGGGTCCACAACGGGTCCGATTTCGTGACTATCTGCAAAAGAACTAATATAGGTCGACGCCGAATCGCCGTCGTGATGGCTGTGGTCGGCGACAAACGAGTCGGCTGTGACGGCTGTGGCCGAACAGTTGCGCTCGAGGAACTGACGACAGTGACGATGCCCGACGGCCAGCAGGTCGCCTGCTGCCCGGACTGTGAGCCTCACGCCAGAGCAGCCGCACAGAAGGGCGGCTCGCTCGATCAGCGCCGAGACACCTGCGACGGCTGTACCGGGACCTTCCTCGTGGCCGAGCTCAAGGACGTGGTCCTCGACGACGGCACCGTCGTGACCTGTTGTCCATCGTGTGCGACCGAGGCACCGACGAGCGGCAGTGACGACTCGTCAGCTCCCGATACGGACGATACTACTGCTGTAGCCGATACCAGTCCGACGACCGAATCCGAGCACACCGACGAGAAACGCTATCGCTGTACGCAGTGTCACGAACAGGTTACTGAGGAGCCGTTCCGCGTGACGACGATCGACGAGCGCACCGAGCGGCTGTGTGCTGACTGCAAGGCGGCCGCCGAGGACCGCGGCATCGTCGCGGCCGTCGACATGCGAAAGACCAGAGCGCGCGAGATCCTCGGCGTCGAGCCGGACGTGAGCGACGACGAACTCCGGGACGTGTATCACGACCAGATCAAGCGCGCTCATCCTGACCGCAAAAGCGGCAGCAAATCCGCGTTTCAGCTCGTCACGGAGGCCTACGAGCGACTTCGTACCGACGAGTGATCACACCTCTTTGCGACCCCTGAAACCGATCGTCGCCGGGTTGAAGCAGTACGTCGATCCACACGCCGCACACGACGCTGTCAGATGTTTGCCGTGCGTATAGAGTTTCCAGAGCTTGGTCTGTCCTTGCTCGAGCTCGAGCGTGACCGGGTGACCACAGTCCGGGACCGTACACGGGAACCGAATGTACCAGTTCGGGACTGACAGCGCTCCAAGCGGCGCAAGCTCGCTTCGCAGCCGGGAGAGCAAGTTGAAAATCGTCACCGTGAGATCCGATCGATCGATCGTCACGCCCTCGACATCACCGACGTAGCCGCGACGACTCACTCCTTCGTCGCGCAGCGGCAAGACGGGAATGCCCTTGGCAACCGCGTATCCGATCTCCTGATCGATCCACGTGGTGTCGGCCATGTCTTCAGTCAGCACTGCAACGACAACATCGCTGTTGGCAACGCGGCCTTCGAGTTGCTTCCGAGAGCGGACGGATTCGAGTTCCTCGAGTGCGATGTGGACGCCGAAGGGGAAGTTCTTGACCGTCGAGAACAGGTCTTGGACGAGTGTGAGATCGCTCGGGGCGTGAGAAACGTACACCTGCTCGCCGGTCATGTGAATGTCTACGATAAGCAGTTGGCCGAACCATTATTAAACTACGTCAGACTCGCATTTATCTACTGTCGTATTCCGGGCGGTAATTTTTGATCGTCGAGAGGACCTGTTGGGAAAACTCGAGTTGGGAGAGTTCCGATTCCAGTTGCTCGAACCACTCGCGTTCGACGTACCACCAGCCGCGGACGTCGCCGTCGGTCGTCAGCGACGTCACCTCCAGCCGGCCCGGCATCCACGAGCGTTCGTCGCCGATCGTCAGCAGTGTCCGCAGCACTGCGCCGACTTCGTCGCGCGTGATCCTGGGCGTCTCGGCGACGACTTCGTACTCGAGTTCGATCCCGGCGCCGTCTTCGGGCGGATCGGCCTCGTCCTTCCACGCGAACGACGTCAGGTAGATGCCGTGGCTCATCAGGCGGTTCTCGAGGGTCACGGCTACAGGTCGCTCCCCCGCTGTCGGGTCGTGCTCGGCGTCGGCCCCATCATCGGTCATAGTCCGTTCTTCGACCGAGAGGAAGAAAAGTCGGTCGGCGACACGTGTGTCGTGCCGCCGTCGGAGCCGGAAGCGATCCGATCTAAAGTGGTGCCACGAGGTCTTCGAGCGCGGCTGTCGGATCGTCAGCCTTCGCGACGCCGCTTGCCAGCAACACGCCTTCGGACCCGAGGTCGCCCGCGGCGACGACGTCGTCGCCCGTACTGATGCCTGCCCCACAGAGGACCGAGACGTCGGCGTCGACGCTCGCTGCGGCGTCGACGGCGTCCTCGACGACGTCGGGATCGGCCTGACTGACCGGCGTCCCGGTGCCGATGAGTTCCGGGGGCTCGACGGCGACGGCGTCCGGTCCGAGCGCCGCGGCCGCGCCGATCTGGGCCGGGTTGTTCGCACAGACGACCGTCTCGAGGTCGGCCCGCTCGGCCGCCTGGACGGCACCGTCGATGTCCGCTAGTTTCAGTCGCCGCTCGGAGTGGTTGATCAGCGTGCCGACCGCACCCGCGTCGGCGACGTGTTCGGCGAGGGTGTGGCCGGTGTTGCTGCCATGCTCGATCGGATCGACGTGCTGGGCCCATGTCTCCGCGCCCGTCTCGGCGACGCGCTCGATATGGGTCGCTGGCGGCGCGACGGCCAGACGGGCATCGGTGGTTTCGTTGACGTCGCGGACGGCTTCCGCCACTGCGACCGGATCACACGGATAGGTCTTCAGGTTGACCAAGACGAACATATCGGCAACCGCACCCGCACGGAAGAAATAGCTTGCGAGTCAGCGACGCGGGTTCCGAGGATATTCCGCGTCAGTCTTTGCGTTTGACGACGTCGCCGAGGGTGTAACTTCCCGTCGAAGAGCCGCCGGACCACTCCGAATCCTCGCCGGAACTTCCCTGCGCGCTCAGGTTGATCTCGAGGAAGTTCTCGAGTTTGGACTGGACGCGGTCGCTCGGGAGGGTGTCACCGCGTTCGATCTTACGGATGAGGCTTGCTTTCTCATTGAGTTCGTTTGCCAGCTCGGACTGGCTCAGTCCCTTGCTCTCGCGGGCGTTGCGGACGCGATCGTCGTAATCGGTCGCGAGCTCGTCCATGTCGTCGAACATATCCGAGCGACGCTGGCTCGAGCCACCGGAACTCGCGGAACTCGCGCTCGATGTCGACTGGCCACCCCCGCCCGATGCGGACGAACTCGAGTCGGTCGAGTACTTGGTCGACGTGCTCGAACTCGAGGTCTGTTTGACTTCAGTGCCGAAGTCCGTGCAGTTCGAACACACGTCTAGCTTCGCACCCTCGACTTTGATCGTCTTCGGGGACGACGTCTCGGCCCCACACATCTCGCACTGAACCATACCCAGTTCTATATCGTGCCGAGGGATAAAGTATACGGCGTCGTTCTATGTCGGAAGACAGCCGAGTTAACGGCCGGAAACGGGTATTTATTCGAGGGCTATCCAGGCGTAGTAAAAGCGCTGGAGCGCGGTCAGGTGGCCGACGACCGCGAGGAAGACCAACAGCAGGCCGACGAGTGTCACGTCGCCGATGACTGGTCCCGAGAGTGGATAGGCCAGAAAGCCGACGAGTCCGATGATCGCTAACCGGTCTGCACGACCCACCAGCCCACCGTAGACCCGATCGAGCCCGACGGCCTGAGCCTGCGTGCCCAGATACGAGGTCATCACCACGCCGGTCACGGCGGCAAAGCCGAGCAGGTAGTTTTCGAGGCCCGCGGCCAGCCCGGCGATGACGACGATGTCCGCATACCGGTCGAGGACGTGATCCAGCAGGTCGCCGCCGGCCGAGGCAACCTCTTGTTCGCGCGCGAGCGCGCCGTCGACGATGTCGAGCCAGCCATTCAGGAAGACGAGCGCCGCCGCGACGGCGTACCAGACGGGATCCTCGAGACCGCCGAGTGCGAACGCACCGGCGGCCAGAATCGCCATCCCGAACGCGAGCACGCTCACCCCGTTGGGCGTCATCCCGACGCGGTCGAACCCCTTCACGAACGGATCGAGGGCACCCGAGACGTACGGGCGGAACTTGTCGAGCGTCATGTGAGATACCCCATGAAGTCGACCTCGCCGGCACTTGGCTCGCGCTCGCCCGCCGCGACCGCCGCGAGGTCGTCCGCGACGGCCTCGGGATCACGGTCGGTCGTATCGATCTCGTATACCGACTCGAGACCGTGTTCCTCGACGGCCTCCGAGAGGATTACGTCCAGCGCCTCGCTTTCGGCGTTCTCTGCCGCCTTCGCGTCGGTCTCGCCGCGCTCGCGCAGCCGCTCCTCGAGCGTCTCGGGGTGACACCGGAGCACGACGATTCGGTCGGCGTCGAAGTGATGGGCGAGATGGGATTCGATCACGACGTCGTCGCGGCCGTCGAGCCACTCCGCGAGCGCCTCGAGGTCGGCGATCTTGCTGTCGCGATCCGCGTCGACCTCGGTGTAGAGTCCTTCGTCCTCGAGCACCTGATTGAGATGGATCACGTCGAGAGCCGGCGTCGCTTCTCCTTCGTCGTCGCTCTCCGAGTTGGCCAGCCGGGACTCGAGCAACTCCGTCGCGGTCGTCTTGCCGGTCCCGGGGGTGCCAGTGACGGCGACCCTCACGGATCGGCCACCTCCGCGTCGGGATCGTCGACTACGTCCACGTCGAGGTCTTCGAGCACGTCGTTGAGCGTCGTGACCGCGCGTTCGGTCTCGTCTTCGGTGCCACAGGTGATACGGATACACGCCGGGAGGCCGAAACTCGAGCAGTCCCGAACGATGACGCCCCGCTGTTGCATCTCGGTGGCGACGGCCGAGGCGTCGCCGACGTCGACGAGGACGAAGTTCCCTTCGCTCTCCCAGACGTGCGCATCGATGTTTTCGTGCATATACGCGCGCGACTCGCGGGTCGTCTCGACGGTGCGGACGACGTGTTCCTCGTCGTCGATGGCCGCGAGACCTGCCCGACAGGCGAGTTCGCTCGCCGCGAAGGGCGTGTTCACGCGGGTATAGGCGTCGGCCCACTCGTGAGGGACGACGGCGTAGCCGAGCCGGACGCCGGCCAGCCCGTAGGCCTTCGAGAACGTGCGCAGTACCGCAACGTCGTCACGTGCTTCGAATCCGTTGTGGCCCTCGATGAGCGCGATGGCACTCTCCCGGTCGGCGAACTCGCCGTAGGCCTCGTCGACGACAATCAGGGTTTCCTCGTCGGTTTCGTCGGCGAGTCGTTCGATCTCTGCGAGTGGCATCGTCGAGCCGGTTGGGTTGTGCGGGCTCGTCAGCCAGATCACGCGCTCGCCGTCGTAGGCCTCGAGGACGGTGTCGGCATCCTGTGTGAAGTCGTCGGCTCGCGAGAGGCCGTACTCGCGAACGTCGCCGTGGTGGAACCGGGAACTCATCCCGTAGTAGGCGAAGCCGGGCGTCGGGACGAGCACGTCGTCGCCGGGCTCGAGGGCCGCTCGGTGGAGGTAATCGATCGCGCCGTCGCCGCCGTTTGCCAGCCAGACTTGTTCGTCGGCGACGTTCCAGCGGCCGGCGATGGCGGTCGTGAGGTCGGCGTGGGCGGCTTTGGGGTAGGAACTCACGTTCGAGGCCGTCTCCCGAATGGCCACGGCGGCGGCCGGCGAGGGCCCGTGTGGGTTCTCGTTCGAGGCGAGTTTGATGAACTCCGAGGGGTCGCGCCCGAGTTCGCGGGCGACCTCCTCGATGCCTCGACCCGCCTCGTATGCGACGTGATCGGACAGGTCGCGCGGTTGCATACGCGAATCCAGTTTCCCGTGGCTCTTAAGGATGCTCACATATAGTCAGTCGTTCGACCCTGACTGTCCGCGCTGCTGTGGCATGTCGTGGGGCAGCGTGTGCCGGTTTGTGGGCGTAGTAACTTGTGTCGTGGTATTTTTATGACGCAGTTCTTACGTAAGTTTCCACAGCAACGACCGGAGCTTGTACCCCAGCGAGCCGTTCTGATAGCCAGTCCACCCGCTCATGCCCCCCAGAAGCGTCGCCGCGTCGTACCCCTCATCGGAGAGCAGGCTCGTCGCCCGTTTGGCAACCATGCCTTGTTTACACACCACGACCACGTCCTCGTCAGTGGGGAGGTCATCGAGTCGGTCGTACAGTGCGGCCTCGTCGCCTTGCCGAAGCTCCTGATAGACGGGTACGTTGTGGCTGCCCTCGATCGCGTTCGATTGAAAATCCGATCGCGGGCGAATGTCCATGATAAACGGTTCGTCTCCCGACTCGAGACGTGCATCGAGTTCTGCTGGGCGGATGGTGCTCATCACCGTAATATTGTACTCAGTGAACAAAACCGTGGTGCTTCAGACGCTCACTGGCCCTGCAAGCGCTCCAAGCGCTCGAGCGAGTCCGCATCGGCCGGGTCCTTGTCGGGCCGAACGCCCAGGAACCGCGGGAACCGAAGCGCATAGCCCGACGAGTACGTCGGTGAGGTCTGGATCTCCTCGTAACCGACCTCGAAGACGACCGCGGGCTCGATGTCGACGTCCTGGCCGTCTTCGGCGGCGATATGGGGCTCGAGCAACTCCGTCAGTTCCGACAACTTCTCGTCGGTGATGCCGGTCGCGACCTTGCCGACTGTCGCTAAGTCGTCACCCGCACGAACGGCGAGTTCGAAGGTCCCGAGGAAGGTCGCACGCCGGCCTTCCCCCCATTCGGCACCGGTCACGACGCAATCGAGCGTCTCCACGTCCGGTTTGCGCTTGCGCCAGTGTTTGCCGCGGCGGCCCGGCGAGTACGTCGACGCCGGATTCTTGAGCATGATTCCCTCGTGGCCCGCCTCGAGCGCGTCGGCGTCGATCGACTCGATCTCGTCCGGATCGTCGGTCAGCCAGAGCAGGGAGAGCCCCTCGACGTCCGCGTCGGCGGCGGTGCCGTCGCCGCCAGTGTGGTCCGCGGTGTCGGACCCACCTAACACCGATCGGAGTCTGGCGTGCCGTGTTGTCAACGGTTCCTCGAGCAAGTCCTCGCCATCAGCATGCAGGCAATCGAAGAAGACCGGCCGCACCGTGACGTCCTCGCGGGCCTTCGCAACGTCGTGTTTGCGGCGGAATCGCTTGAGCACCTCCTGAAACGGCAGCGGCGACCCGTCCGCGTCGATCGCGACGACCTCTCCGTCGAGGATCGCGGGTTCCTCGAGCGTGTCCGCGGCGAACTCGACGACTTCCGGCAAGGCGTCGGTGACCTCCTCCATGTTTCGCGAGAAAACGCGCGTGTCCGCCGGTCCAGACCCGGCGGGGTTGTAGTGCAGTTGAATCCGCGCCCCGTCGTACTTCCACTCGACGCCGGCCTCGTCCCACTCCTCGAGCGCGTCAGTGACGGTGCCCGCCTGTGCCAGCATCGCCTGCACGGGCCGCCCGATCTCGAGTTCCATCGCGTCCAGTCCCTCGAGCCCCTCGTCGCGGGCGACTCGAGCAACCCGTCCGTAGTCGTTCGATACTTGCAGCGCGCGTTCGACCCGATCCTGGGGTACGTCGAACGCCTCGGCGATGGCATCGCGGACGGTCCCCTCGCCGACGCCGATGCGCATCTCCGAGAGGACGATGCGGGCGAGGTAGCGCGCCTCCTCGCTCGAGCAGCGGTTGAACAGCCCGAAGAGCAGGTCGACCTTGCGATCCTGGCTTCCCGAGCCCTCGGCGTGGGCGAGGTCCTCGAGCGTCTCGTAGACCTCACGGACGGTGAGGTCGTCACCGCCACCGCCAGCGCCGCCGCTGATGAACGCACTCAGCCCCTGCTGGCCGCCGAAGTCGTAGCTCGCCGCCACCTCACCGATCTCGCCGACGTCGGCGAGTCGGTCCTCCACGTCGTCGGCACCCACGTTCGTCCCCGCGGCGCGGGCGATCGCCTCGTAACACGTACTCGGCCCGATATCGAGCGTCGTCGAGTCCCAGGCCGGAAACACTCGGCCCTGGGCAAAGCGGGCGACGATCTCGAGGGTCTGTGGCTCGGCCCCGCCGCAAGCGTCGTCGCCGGCGTCGGCGAGCAGCTCCCGAACGTGGGCGACGATCTCGAGGTCGGCAGGTTCGGCGTCGATCGTCCCGGCGCGGTCGGCGAACGTGGCGAACTCCATCGCCGGTGTGTATCGCCGGGGGGTGTAAAACGGTTCTGAGACGGGCCCGATCCGTGCGCAGGGACTCGAGACGTGAGTCAAAGCGGAAGGGGCCGAAGTCGAAAAGAGGAGGGCCGAAGCGATCGACTAGGGACAGTTGCGACCGAAGGAGACTTACTGACTCGAGACGGTGACCTCGCCTTCGGCGGTTACGGTCACTTCGTAGCCGTCGTGGGTGAACGTCACGGACCCGGTTCGTGTGTCACCGCTGTACGTCGGACTGAACAGGGCATTGAGCGCGTCGGGATCGATCGTCTCGAAAAGCGGGGTGAGGACGCCGACGGTTTGCAGGTCAGCACTTGCGTCCGAATCGGACGTCACACCCGCGGCTTCTCGTAACGCCGCAATGACGGCATCACTAAGTGGCTCGTCGTCAGCCGCGGTGTAGGTGAGCGAGTCCTGACAGACGTCGGCATCTGCGTGCATCGATCGATTTTGTCTCGTGGCCATCAGTATACTACTATAGACGACTATTGATTGGTGGCTTCCCGGGTTTACTCATCAACGGTTTAAGTATTCGTGTCGTTCGCGATCGTACTCCGGACGAGCGCCTTCTGACCGCGCCGAATGAGCGCCGAGAGCGCTTGGCTCGAGATTTCGAACTCTTCGGCCAACTCTTCTGCCGAGATTTCACGCGGGACCTCGAAGTAGCCCCGTTCCAGCGCACGATGTAACACGTCTCGTTGGCGGCTGGTGAGGTCGTATTTGGCCGACGCTTCCGCGTCAGTTCGATAGAGGCGGTGAAGCGTAAACGGGAGGTCGCGCTCGTCGCATCGATCACGGTAGCTCGAGAGCGCCTCGCGGCTTGGCACCTGCGCGCGGTACTCCATCGTCGTCCCCGTCGCTTTGATCTCGAGAAACGTGATCCCGAGTTCGATCGCGTCGATATACGTTAGGCCACGTTCGCCCTCCGACGAGAGCGTGATACGAAAGAGCCGTCGCTCGGACAGCGTCGCGAGCGTCTCGAAGTCCGCAATGGACGGATCGTGTGGAAGTTCTCGGAAGAATCGATCGAGTTCATTCTCCTGGCCACGAGCCCAGATCGTCAACCGCGAGTCGCTTTTCAGCGCCGGCTGCTCGTCTTCGACTTCGACGGTGACCTCGGGAACTGTTTCCCGGGTCTCGTACAGGATCGGATTCGAGAGCGTATATTCCGCAATGAAGCTCATTCGAATCGCCCGTCGGGAATTCTGGCAGTTCGTTCAGCACCGTCAGGTGGACACAGTGGCAGTCCATCGACCGCTGTCGATCTCGCCTCGCCGGTGTGCGTTCGAGCTCGCATCCAGTCCGGCATGTAGGATCGCGGAGAAAACATACCTTTTTGTTACGGCGCAGACACCTTCGTGTCAGTGTTCGTCGCCGTCCTCGAGCAACGTTCGGGTTCGGTCGTTGAACCCCTCGAGTTCGTGTCTCGCGGCGTCTGGGAGCCGGTCCGCAGGTGATCGAAGGGCGGGCTGGTCGTCCGGGTCGAGGTCCGGCCAGCCGACGATGACGCGACCGACCATGCCCGTCGATTCGTGTGTTCGGTGATGGCCGTAGGGTCCCTGTCCACGCTCCGGGCCGTGGCCGTGTTCGACGACCGTACAGACGTAGTCGTAAATCCCCGCCGCCTCGAAAGATCGTTCGAAGGTCTCTCCCGCAGTCCGGTACAGGTCACTCGCCCAGGGACGCACTCCGCCCGGTATCCGTCGCTCGGCCGCTGACGGGAGGAGGTCTGCGTTGTCCGGATGGTAGGCGACCGTGTCGTGTGCGCCGCTCTCGAGGGTCCACGTTACCGTCCCGCCCGTCTCGACGTGAACGACGTGTGGAACGAAGTGGTGAGCATCGTCGGCCGATTCCATCGCCACGTCGACGTGGGGCTCCGGATGGCCGAGGTCGTGATCGGTGTCGTGGCCGTGATCACCGTTCGAGCCGGCGTCGTCCTCGCTGCTCCCGTCGTCGGTAGCGCCGGTGGGTTGGAAGTTACCACCATCGAGACACCCCGCGAGGCCGGCCGCGATCGCTCCGACGGCGAGTACGCGTCGCCGGGTGGGCGTCGTGTCGGCCATCAGCGTTCTACCTCCCGTGACATACTATCCGGTTCGCCCAGAGTCCTCATAAAGGCATAGCTCGCTTCTGACCCGTGGGAGCTCACAAACACGAGAGTCGAACCCCCGGTCACGGCGATCGGCCGCTACCGGGTCGCTTTGATCCCGACGAACGAGCCGTCGCCGTACCCCTTCTCGACCGGTTCGGGACCGTCGATCTCGTCGAGCCAGCGATAGATCGTCTGGACGAACTCGAAGTCGGTGAAGCCAGCCGCCTCGAGTGCGTCGACGAGTTCGTCGGTCGAGACGAACGTCGCGTCACGATAGAACGGGTTCTGCGCTTTTTTCTCCTGATATTGCTGGCCGACGGGACTGTCCTTGTCGATATAGCCGATCACGAGACTGCCCGACGGCCTGAGGATGCGGTCGGCTTCGGCGAGCGTTTGCGGGATGTCGTCGACGAAACAGATCGTCGTTACGATCAACGCGGTGTCGAAACTTCCGTCTCGGAAGGGGAGTGATTCGGCGACTCCCCTGACCACGTCGATCCCCCGTGCTTGGGCGCGCTCGAGCATCGCCGCGGCGGGATCGATGCCGACGTCGAGCTCGAGGGGTGCAGCAAAGCGTGCGCTGCCGACGCCGATCTCGATTCCGCGGCCGGTCGCCGGGACGAGCCGCTCGAGTGCGTCGAGCTCGGATCGATAGGCGTCGTCGTGGGCGTCGAACCAGTCTTCGTACCGGTCGGTGTGTTCCTCGAATGGGGCTGTTTTGGGCATACCTGCACGTAGGCTACGTGGTACTACCAATATTGGGGCCGGGAACCGCTTCTGACGAGCGGAGAACAGACCCTCGGCTAAGTCTGGTGCCACCGTGACTTATGCTCACAGCTAGCGTGGTTCTGTCTATGGCCGACTCTGCGGTGACCGTTCACCACCTCGAGCATGATCCCGTCACGTCACGAGCGACGGAATTCGTCGAACGGAAGGGACTGGGTCATCCGGATTCGATCTGCGATGGGATCGCCGAAGCGATTTCGCGACGCCTGTCGCAGTACTATCTCGAGGAGTTCGGGCGGGTGCTCCATCACAACACCGACAGCGTCCAGCTCGTCGCCGGGACGACCGAGCCAGCGTTTGGCGGCGGCGAGATCCTCGATCCGATCACCGTCTTTCTCGGCGGACAGGCGACCAAAACCGTCGATGGGCGACGTGTACCGATCGACGACCTCGCGGTCGACGCCGCACGAGACTACGTCGACGCGAACTTCGACGAACTGCCCGCCGACGCGGTCGAGTTCGACCCACGTCTCGGCGAAACGTCCGCCGATCTGCAGGCGCTGTTCGACGAGCAGGCGGCCCCGCGAGCGAACGACACCAGTATCGGCGTCGGCTACGCGCCGCTGTCCGACACGGAGCGTATCGTCCGCGGGCTCGAGGCGGCGATCCGCGAGGAGGGTCCGGCGGTCGGCGAGGACGTCAAGGTGCTGGGCTGGCGCACGGACGACGGTCTTCGTCTCACTGTCGCCGCGGCCGTCGTCTCTCGGTACGTCGCGACCGTCGAGGAGTACGTCGACGTCGTCGCGCAGGTCGAGGACCTGGCCACCCGGTACGCGAGCGACCGCACGGAGCGCGACGTCCACGTCGACGTCAACGCCGCTGACGATGTCGACGCCGAGACCGTCTACCTCACCGAAACCGGCCTCTCCGCCGAGATGGGCGACGACGGGAACGTCGGGCGTGGCAACCGCGCCAACGGGCTCATCACGCCCCACCGGTCGATGAGCCTTGAGGCAACGGCCGGCAAGAATCCGGTTAGCCACGTCGGCAAGCTCTACAACCTCGTCGCGACGAACGCCGCAGAACGGATCAATCAGCAACTCGATGCCGAGTACACCGGGGTGAAACTCCTCTCCCAGATCGGCGCGCCGGTGACGGAACCCCAGGCTATCGACGTGGAGACGGCAGCACGTGACGACGAGGAGATCCGACGGCTCGTGACCGCCGAACTCGAGGACGTCGACTCGCTCTCCCGCGACATCGTGGCCGGCGACGTGCAACTGTTTTAGTGCTGGTCGATGTCGGTTCCGTGAGGTGTCACAGTGACGGCACGCCGACTGCGAACCAGTCGATCACGGGACGGCGACCTCCTGACTGACGGTGGCTCCGAGGTAACCGGGACGCTCGTGGGGCTCGCGACGCGAGACGGTGTCCTCCTGGCGGCTGACACGCGCACGAGTCAGGACACCGTGGTCCGCAGCGAGCGCGTCCGAAAGCTCGCGCAGGTCCACCCGACCGCCGCGATGGGATCGACCGACCATCTCGGCACTGCACAGTCGTTCGTCCGAACGGTCCGGCTCGAGGCCGACCGCTACGAGGCCGAACGTGGCGAGCCGATGACGCTGCCAGAACTGAGTGCGGTTGCGGCCGAGAAGCTCCGATCGGCGTCCGAAGCGGGGACGTTCGTCCTCGGCGGCGTCGACGACGACGGGTCACACGTCTTCTGCCTGCGCCCGGACGGCGGGGTTCTCGAGGACGAGGCCGTCGCAATCGGGAGCGGACGAGAGATCGCCACGGGCGTCCTCGAAGCCGGCGCGACGGACTCGCTGACGATGGCCGAGGCACGACGGGTCGCCGGCCGTGCCCTCGCGAGCGGTGCCGAGCGCGACACGCTGACCGGTATTGGCGTTTGCGTCGCCGAGATCACGGCCGCTGGTGTCGAGACGGGCGACTACGAGTCGGTCGACGAACTCCTGTAAGGGCACCCATACGGACCACTGTCAGTCAGTTCCGGCACACCCGCATGACGATTGCGGGTGCGCCGGTACCCAGTGACAGCAGACCGTATCAGTCGCGTCGCCTAGCCTCCCGGCCGAGCCGTCGTTCGACGGCGTCGACCTTGTCGCTGGCGCGTTGCTCGACTGTCCGTTTGTCGTCGACTTTCAGCGTCGTGATCACCCGGGCTTCGTCGACGGCCGCGTGTGCTGCCGCTGCGGCGTCGAACAACTCGTTCGCATCGTCGGCTTCGACGACCGTCCCCATCGGATTGGTTTCGTACGCGACATCGAATGCCTCGAGCGCGTCGATCGCCTTCGCGATCTCTTCGGACAGACTCCCCTCCCGAACGGGCGTGACGTTGAGCTCACCGATCGCGGTCATATCTGACGGTACGTTGTCAGCCGATATAATGACGCAGCCTGCTCGAACGAGTGCTTGTCGCAGGCCTGCCCGTGACACCCCAGTATCCCTATGTATCTGCTCGGTGTCGATCGTCCTACCGACGATGAACGATCAGGGGAGCGGAGGTCGGCCATGGTAGCGGTTTCAGGAGAGTTCTACTGGATCGCGGGGTTCGCCATCGTTGCAGCGCTCGTCAACAGCGCAGGAATCATCGCCATCTTCCGTTATCGAGCGTGGGCGGAGCGCTACCTCACGTATTTCATGTGTTTTGCCGCAGGGGTCCTCCTCTCGACGCCGCTGTTGCTCGCGCTACCGAACGCGATCGCGAACAACCCGAACGCGGGATTCAGTGCTCTGGGTGGGTTCCTGTTCATGTTTTTCTCCAACAAACTGATCACGTATCGCACTCAGCAGGAGAGCCTCGCGTTCGGGGTGACGGCAGCGGAAGGCATCGGCATTCACTCGCTGGTCGACGGCGTCGTATATACTGTCACGTTCAGCGTGTCCCTCCTGACTGGCATCCTGGCTGGCACCGGGTTGGTCGTCCACGAGTTCGCCGAAGGAGTCATCACCTATCTCGTCTTGCTGAAAGGGAACGTGACGGAACGGACGGCGGCTGTGTACGCGTTTTTCATCGCCACGCTGACGACACCGATCGGCGCGTTCGTCGCGTATCCGCTGGTCACCAGGCTGGGACAGCGCCATCTGGGGCTCATGCTCGGCTTCGTCTCTGGTGTGTTGCTTTACGTCTCCGCGTCTCACCTGCTCCCCGAGGCGAGCGCACACGAGCAGAAACACTCGACCGTCACCCTCATGGCTGGCGTCGGTCTGGCGCTGTTTATCGTGTTCTCGCGGACGGTGTAAGACGTTCGAAGCCGGCGTTGGTCCTCGAACCGGTCGTCGCCTCGAGAGACGTGCTTTCAAGTCAATCGCGCGCGCACTCGGAGCTATGCCAGAGGAGGAACTCGCCGCACGGGTCGCGGACGTGCTGGCGGTCGACGCTGCTGACTTCCGCCAGCAGGCTGAGGCGGACGCCGAGGTGATCAAAGACGCCGTCGAGGAGGGGGTCTTCGACAACCCGCAGGCGATCGTCGGCCTCGAGTACGAGTTCTACGCGATCAAGGCCGACGACTGTACGCTGCGGCGGGTCCCACGCCGGCTGCTCGAGTTGATTGGCTTCGAGAAGGAACTGGGCTTACACAACGCAGAGATGACGACCAGCCCACAGCCACTGAACGCGCCCGGACTCGCGGCCCAGGAGTCGGAGGTCAAAGCGCGCCTGCAGACGGCACTGGACGTGACCCAGTCCGAGCGGATGCGGCTGGTCAGCGACGGGCTGTGGACGATCCCACCCGAAGGCGAGGCGGCGGACACGTACCTCACTGACAGCGTCGAGCGGACGGCAACCACGCCGGAAGGGGACGACCGCTCGATGCGCATCGCGACGAACATGAGCGACTCCGCCCGGTATCACGCGATGGCCAACACCGATCAGGCAGACTCCGCGGGAATGCGTATCGAGGCACCGCACGTCTCGTTACAGGCCGATACCGTGATGCCCGAGAGCCTCATCACGTCGATTCAGCCCCACTACCAGGTGGCTCACGCTCCCGACCTGCCCGAGTACTTCAACTACGCGCTGCGGGTCGCGGGCCCGCTGCTCGCGCTGGGGGTCAACTCGCCGTTTTTCCCCGCTGACCTCTACGACGAGGACGCGACCGCAGACGAGGTCCTTCGAGACGGCTGGATGGAACACCGCATCAGCGTCTTCGAGACCGTGCTCAACGATCCCACGACGGGCGAGGGGAAGGTCCGGTTCCCCCACGATCTCGAGAGCGTCGACGAGGCGATCGACCGAATCGTCGAGGACGACACGATCGTTCCCATGCCGGTCGAGCCCGGCGAGCGATTCGACGATCAGTTCCCCCACTTCCGGCGCAAACACGGTACCTACTGGCGGTGGGTCCGCCCGGTCTTCGGCGGGCCGACGCGCTCGGCTGCCAACGCTCGCATCGAGTTCCGGCCGATCCCGGCCCAGCCGACGGTCCGCGATTCGGTGGCCTTTCTCGCCGCCTTCGCCGGGCTGATGGAGAGTCTCACCCGACTCGAGCACCCCGTCGTCGAACTCGACTGGCAGCTCGCTCGCGAGAACTTCTACGGGGCGATGACCGACGGCCTCGAGGCCGAGCTGACCTGGATCACGAACGACGGCCGAGAGATCACCGACGGCCTCGAACTCTACGAGGACCTGCTGGCTCACGCCGAGGACGGGCTGGTCAACCGCGGGCTGAGCGAGGAAGACGCCGCCAAGTACCTCTACCCGCTCCGGCGGCGAGTTCGCCAGAAAGTGACGCCGGCCAGCTGGAAGCGCGAGCAGGTGCGGGCAGCCCTCGAGGACGGTGCCGACCTCGCCGAGGCGATCGCGCGGATGCAACAGCGCTACGTCAGCCGGCAGTCGGAGACGTTGCTCGAGGGAAGTTTCGCGGACTGGATCGGCGACTAGCGGTTCGTGAGCGGTGGATCGGCAAAAAAGCGTTATCAGGCCGGTTCGACGTTCTGGTTCATCCGGAACAGGTTCTCCGGATCGTACGTGGCCTTGACCTCGGCCAGCCGTTGCTGGTTCGTCCCGTAGGCGAGGTCTTCTTCGCCCTCGTCCTCACTGATGAAGTTCATGTAGACGCCGCCGGTCCCGTATGGGGCCATCGCGTCGAAGAACTCCCGAGACCAGGCGATGCACCTGTCGTCCATCGCGGGGTCCTCCCAGCGCGTGTGGACGTTCATCGCGTATTCGGCGTCCCGGTGTGGGTACGCCGTCGCGTCTGCGGGCACGCGGCCCATTTCGCCGCCGATCTGTGCGAAGAAGATCTCGGACAGCGGGCTCGGGAGCTCCGCTGCGTACTCGACTGCGGTATCGATGGCGTCGTCGGAGAGTTCGCTGAAGTTATGCGATTTCCAGTAGTTCCGGGCACCCTCGGTGAGCAGCGGATCGAACGCTTGCTGGAACGCCGCGTACTGGTGTGGACCGACCGCGTCGGCGATCGGGTCGCCGTACTCCCGGAGCGGGGCCAGGACTTCTTCACCCTCGTCCATGTCACCAGCGTAGAACATCACGACGAGGACGACACCGACGCCGTGGACGTCCTCGGGAAGGAACGGCAGGGGCGGTGCCTTTCGGAGAACGACCCAGACGGCGGACTCGTCCGGTGCATCCTCGTTGAAGTCCCGGACGTGTCGGATGACGTCTCGCGCATCTTCGCCCGCATAGACGATCGGCCCCGACAGTATCTCGGGGCCGACCTCGTGGAGGTCGAATTCGAAGGAGGTGACCACGCCGAAGTTGCCACCGCCGCCGCGGACTCCCCAGAAGAGATCCGGGTTTTCCTCTTCGCTTGCGCGACGCAGTTCGCCGTCTGCGGTGACGATATCGACGGAGCGCAGGTTGTCCACCGTCAGTCCGTCCCTGCGAGTCAGCCAGCCGAACCCGCCGCCGAGTGTCAGTCCCGCGACCCCCGTCGTCGAGTTGATTCCAAGCGGCGTCGCCAGCCCGAACGCCTGTGCCTCGTGGTCGAAGTCGCCGAGGGTCGCCCCCGGTTCGACTCGAGCCGTCTGCTCCTCCGGGTCGACGCGAACCGACCGCATCGCCGAAAGGTCGAGCATCAGGCCGTCGTCACAGACCGCGTTCCCCGCGATGTTGTGTCCGGCACCGCGGACCGCGAGTACCATGTCCTGCTCGCGGGCGAAGTTCACCGCCGCGATCACATCCGAGACACCCATCGCTCGAGCGATGAGTGCTGGCCGTCGGTCGATCATTCCGTTCCAGATCGCTCGCGTTTCGTCGTAGTTCGGATCCTCGGGGCGGAGCAATTCGCCGTGAAGCCCCTCGCCGAATCCGTCTATTGCACCGTCGTCTACGGGTGTGGTTACTACTGCCATTGTCACTCAATATTCGTACGCTTTCCCTGGGGATATAGTTGTACATTATCAATAATTAAGATAGGTCCGGTGTCGAGAGAGACCCGAACAGGGGCGCATCGGGCTATGGCTCGAGAACGTGGTTCCACCCGCCAGCCGTCGGACGCGAGCGCCAGGCGAGCGTCGCCTGGGAGCGTCACTTCTCGGCCCGGATCGATCGACCGTCACGTAGCGAACTCGTGACAACAACGACGACCGCGTCAGCGCCACAGCCCTCCGCTCGAGCACGCCCGTTGTCACCATCCGCCGTTCCAATGCGGCCGAAAGCGATTAAGTAGCCTCGCTCGAGAAGTGCGCGTATGGTAACTTTCCTCTCCGGGGGCACCGGAACGCCGAAGCTGTTAGACGGCGCTGCCGCCGCGTTCTCGCCGGAGGAGACCACGGTCGTCGCCAACACGGGCGACGACATCGAGCTCGGCGGGCTCTTCGTCTCGCCGGACGTCGATACGCTGCTGTTTCAAGGCGGTGGAATCCTCGACCGTGAGACGTGGTGGGGAATCGAGGACGATACGCACCGAACCAACTCGGCGCTGGCCGACATCGCGTCGGCCGCGGGACTTCCCGAGGGGCCACAGTATCTCCCCGAGGAGAAACAGACCGAGGGACGGCAACTCGCGAACTGGCGGCGCTTCTCCGGGATCGCGGAGTTCATGACGATCGGCGACCGCGACCGGGCTGTCCACATCACGCGCACGAGTCTCCTCGATGAGGGTAAGACGCTGAGCGAGGCGACCCAGCGGCTGGCCGACGCGTTCGGCGTAACGATCGACCTGCTCCCGATGAGTGACGATCCCGTCGCCAGCCTCGTTCACACTGACGAGGGGATGATGCACTTCCAGGAATACTGGGTCGCTCACCGCGGCGCGCCGACCGTCGAAACCGTCGAATTCCGCGGCTCGTCGGACGCCGAACCCGCGCCGGGCGTCCTCGAGGCACTCGACGACACCGTCGTCATCGGCCCTTCGAATCCCGTCACCAGCATCGGGCCGATGCTCGCGTTGCCGGGCGTCGCCGACGCGCTCGCCGAGACGACGGTCGTTGCCGTGTCGCCGTTCCTCGGCGACGACGCCTTCTCCGGGCCTGCGGGCGATCTCATGGCCGCGGTCGATGCAGAGCCGAGCACCGAGGGGCTGGCCTCCGTGTACCCGTTCGTCGACGCCTTCGTGATCGACGAGGACGACGCCGCGTTCGACCGGCCGACGATCCGGACGGACATCCGGATCGACGACAGCGAGGACGCCGCGCGTGTGGCTCGAGCCGTCGCCGACGCGATCGAGCGCGTTCGCTCACATGACTGAGTCCGTCTCGTTTACCCCGCCGCTCGCGCTCGCCAGCCTCAGCGGCGAGGCCGACGCCGACTGGGCGCGGGCCGGCGCTGACTACGCTGGCGCGGCGTTCCTCGGCGGTATCGCCCTCGATGCCGACGCGAGAGCGGCCGCACGCGACCTCGTTGCCCGTGATCGCTCCGAGTTCCTGCCCGATGATCCACTCGCCTTCATCGACCGCCAGCTTGCAGCCCTCGAAGACGTCCCCATCCAGCCCGCGTTCAACGTCCGGAGCGCGACCGTCGACCCGATCGCCGACGCCGCCCGCGTCTGTCAGGATCGGGACGCCTACCTCGAAATAAATGCCCACTGTCGACAGGACGAACTCTGTGCGGTTGGCTGTGGCGAGACGCTCCTGAAAGACGGCGACCGCCTCGTGGCGTACGTCGGCCGGGCGGCCGACACCGGTGCGATCGTCGGCGTGAAGGTCCGCGCCGAAGTTCCCGGCGTCGACCTGCCGGCGCTGGCTCGCGACCTCGAGCGCGCGGGGGCCGACTTCGTCCACGTCGACGCGATGGACACCGAGTCGATCATCGCGGACGTGGTCGGCGCGACCGACCTGTTCGTGATCGCCAACAACGGCGTCCGTGACGACGCGACCGTCCGCGAGTACGTCGAGTACGGTGCCGACGCGGTCAGCGTCGGTCGGCCCAGCGACAACCCCGTAGTGCTCGAGCGCGTTTGCGCGGCCGTCGACCGCCGGTTCGGACTCGAGGCAGGCCGATAGCGAGCTGGCCGGGTGCAGCCCCGACTACGACGACTCGATCGTCGAGACCGTGTGGATCTCGTCGTACCGGACGCTTCCGTCGTCGAGGGGCTGGCCGTCAAGCTCGAGATATCCGGGCTCGAAACCGGTCACGTCTCCGGTGACGGCCGTCATCTGACCGGCCGTCCGCTCCTCGCTGCGGACCTCGACGGTGTCGCCGATGTCGACGTGCTCCTGGACGAGCGATTTGGTTCGTTTCGTGTCGGCGTCGGGAGGGACAGTCAGATTGGTCATTGGCTGTCGAAACGAAGCAGGACCACACCAGTAGTAATTGAGCCGGTATTCGCAACGCGAGGGGTGTCGCTCGGACGACCGTTTTTGTACGAACCGGCCGAAAGGCGACTAATGAAGATCATCAAGGACAGCGTCCACGACCACATTCAGGTCGACGGCGTCGCCCGGGACCTGCTCGACACGCCCGAAGTACAGCGGCTTCGGAACGTGAGCCAGCTCGGGACCGTCTCGCTCGTGTATCCCTCTGCCAACCACACCCGCTTCGAGCACAGTCTCGGCGTCTACCACCTCGCCTGCGAGGCCCTCGAACATCTCGCCGTTGACGGACGGCAGGCCGAGCGGGTCCACGCCGCCGCCCTGCTTCACGACGTGGGTCACGGCCCCTTCAGTCACAACCTCGAGTCGCTGACCCACCGCCGGACGGGACGGTACCACGACGATGTCCACGACCTGCTCGCGGACGGGACGGTCGGTGAGGTGTTGCGCGACCACGACCTCGAGCCCGACCGGGTCGCCGATCTGGTCGCCGGCGAGGGCCGCTTTGGCCAGCTCGTCTCGGGCGAACTCGACGTCGACCGGATGGATTACTTGGTGCGGGACGCCCACCACACCGGCGTTCCCTACGGCACGATCGACCACGGACGGCTCGTCCGGGAACTGACGTTCGTCGACGGGGAACTCGTCCTCGACGAGGGGAACGTCCAGACGGCCGAGAGCCTGCTGGTCGCTCGAGCGCTGATGAATCCGACGGTCTACAGCCACAGCGTCGCCCGGATCAGCAAGGCGATGCTCCGGCGAGCCGCCGAACGGCTGCTGGACGCACCCGAGATCGACGTCGACGCCGCGACCCTCCAGCGGATGGACGACCCCGATCTGATCGTTGCACTGCGCTCGTGTGAGCGGACGGCGGCGTTCTCGAGGCGGCTGGATCACCGCGACCTGTACAAGCGGGCGGTCTGGGCCGAGCTCGACGACGTGCCGGGTGGGATCATCGACGCCGATCATGGAACGATCCGCGAGTTCGAACGCGAGATCGCCGACCGGGCGGGCGTCGATCGGGCGGCCGTCATCCTCGACGTGCCGAGCCGACCCTCGATGACGGAGTCGACGACGCGCGTGGTAGTCAACGGCGAGGTCCGTCGACTGGGCCAGCAGTCGCCGCTGGTCGCGGCGCTGCGGGCGGCCCAGTACTCCCAGTGGCGTCTCGGCGTGTACTCGCCGCCCGAATTGCGGGATCGGGTCGGTCGGGCTGCTGTCGACGTGCTCGGGCTGGATATCGACGGCGCGCTCGTCAGCGACGTCAGGGACGGACTCGACGCGACGCTGGATCAGTTCGTCGACTGAGACGGTCTGCCGTCACTGGTTACCGGCGCGATCGCAGGACGGCTCGCGGCTTATCCATGGCCGAGAAAGAGAACTGTGCAATGAGTAAATTTGTGGGAAGACTGCTGGTACTCCTCGTCGTCACGACCGCGATCGCCGTCGGACTGGTCGGCTGGGCCAGCGGCCTCGTCCGCATCGACGCCGTCGGTGGACAGGTCGCCGCCGTGATCGTCGGGCTGCTCCTGCTCGTCACCTCGGGGCTAATCGCCGTCCTGTTCGAGCCGATCGAACCCGACGACGAGTCTGCCTGATTTCACCCACGTCGAAGCGGGGGTCGATCGCACCCCAAACCGCCGCCGTTGAAGGCACTCGCCGCCAACGGGCTCGTATGGAACGAACCGGAACCGTGCTCCGCGGCCGCGAGTTCGAGCCCGTCGAGGGGCGGATCATCGTCGACGACGACGGCCGCATCGAGGCCATCGAGGAGACGCCGGTCGAGAGCGACGACATCATCCTCCCGGCGTTCGTCAACGCTCACACCCACATCGGCGACTCGATCGCCAAGGAGGCCGGCGGTGGGCTCTCGCTCGAGGAACTGGTCGCGCCGCCGGACGGGCTGAAACATCGGCTACTCCGGGCGGCCTCCCGCGACGAACTCGTGAGCGCGATGGAGCGCTCGCTAGCGTTCATGCAACAGGCCGGGACGGCCGCCTGTCTGGACTTTCGGGAAGGCGACGTCGAGGGCGTTCGAATGCTCGCAGACGCCGCCGAGGGCCTCGAGATCGACGCGTTGTCGTTCGCTCGTGGCTCGGTCGACGCGATGCATGAAGGCGACGGGTTCGGCGCGAGCGGGGCCAACGACGCGACCTTCGATCAGGAGCGGACGGCGACCCGCGAGGCAGGCAAACCCTTCGGCATCCACGCCGGCGAGGTCGACGAAAGCGATATCAACCCGGCGCTGGACCTCGAGCCGGACTTTCTGGTTCACATGGTCCACCCCGAACCGCTGCATCTCGATCGGCTCGCAGACAGCGAGATTCCAGTCGTCGTCTGTCCGCGCTCGAATCTGGTGACCGACGTCGGACTGTCGCCCTACGAGGAGTTGCACGAGCGGACGACGCTCGCGCTCGGGACGGACAACGTGATGCTCAACTCGCCGTCGATGTTCCGCGAGATGGAGTTTCTCGCGAAGCTGTCCGATCTGCCGGCCGACGAAATCCTCCGGATGGCGACCATCAACGGGGCTGAAATCGCCGATCTCGAGTACGGACTTGTAGCGCCCGGACGGGAGGCCCGGCTGCTAGTGCTCGATGGCGACTCGGACAATCTCGCCGGCGCGCGCGACCCGGTGCGGGCCGTCGTCCGGCGCGCCGGCGTCGACGACGTTCGGGAGGTCGTCTACGGATAGCTCCTCATACGGTCTGCTGTCACGATTTACCGGCGTATCCGCAGGACGGTTCGTGGATACGCCGGAACTGACTGACAGTCGTCCGTATCAGTCGAGCCGTTCCGACGTCTCAGCGTGTTCTCTCGCCAGTTCGACGTACCGGTCGGCGGTCGCCTCGAGATGTGGATCGTCGATCTCCGTCTTCGGTTCGGCTGGCGATCCGGCGACGAGCGTCGACGGTGGGATCTCGGTACCCTCCGTGACGACGCTGCCGGCGGCGACGACCGCGCCCTCGCCGACGTGGGCCCCGTCGAGAACGACGGCGTTCATCCCCACGAGCGCGCGCTCGGCGACGGTCGCGTCGTGGACGATGGCGCTGTGGCCGACCGTCGAGTAGGGTTTCAATTCTGCATCCTCGTGGAGGACGGCGTTGTCCTGGACGTTGGCCCCTTCACCGACGACGATCCGGCCGTGATCGCCGCGGAGCGTGGTGTTCGGCCAGACGCTCGCGTCGGCCTCGATGACGACGTCGCCGATGACGACGGCGGCTTCGTCGACGTACGCGGAGTCGGCAACCTGTGGTTCGGTCCCATCGAACGAACGTAGCATGTGAGACCCTGTCTCGAGAACCGTCTTGAAACTGCCCATCGAGCGCCCGAGCCGTCGTGGTGGATTCTCGACGTGATACAGTTCGATTCCCGCAGCAGGCGATAGTTAGCTGAATCGAGGCGCTAAGCCCTCTTCCTCAGCGAGCGAAGCGAGCAGGGAGGGGATAT
>NZ_JBHUDI010000005.1:0-488504 GCF_042678045.1 Haloarchaeobius amylolyticus | reverse complement strand
GTGACCGCTGATCGAGTGACCGATCGGGCGTCACCGAACTACCAAGGCTAACATCAGATCCCGTCTGTACGGCGGACCGCAGGGGCGGGGTCCTCATCTTCTTCGTATTAAAACACAATCGCCGACCACTACTTAAGTCCTATGAACCTTCACTTCAAAGGTAGTTAGTACCACACAAGCTACCTGAAAGAGATACGAGTATAGAATGGAATTGAGTTTGCACGTGCAGTGAGGGCAGTTCTACGATAATAGATCAGTATCCTCAGCTGCGGACACTCCCGACCACAATAGTTAGCAACCAGCCACGGGAGTGTCACGTATGGCGAACGACTGTCGATCACAAGCACAAGGAATCTTGCTGGGGCTCGCGTGTGGAGACGCGCTCGGACGCCCAGTCGAATTCCAAGCGCCGGATCGAATCAAGCGAATCCACGGACAGGTAACAGAAATGCTCGCTCACGGCACCCACGGGCAGCCCGCGGGAACGATCACCGACGACACGGAGATGGCTCTCTGTATCGCTCGGAGTCTCGTAGAACACGGCACGTTCGAACCGGAGGATATCGCTGCCCGATTCGTCGACTGGAAGCAGTCCGGGCCGTTCGACATCGGGATTATGACCTCAAGTGCACTCCAACGGATCCAGAACGGCGAATCGTGGGACGAAGCTGGCCAGCGTGAGTGGCAGGCGAGCATGGAAGGTAGTAACGCCGGCAACGGCAGCCTGATGCGGTGTGCGCCATACGCCATCGCGTATCGAAACGAGCCAGCCGAACTCGTCGATATCAGCCGACAGTCATCAGCGATCACACACGCAGATCCGCGCTGTCAGTGGAGTTGTGCTCTCTTCAATCGGACGCTTGCAAATCTCCTAACTGGTGTCGAACGACCGCTCGAAACGATTCTGGATAACATTGGTTCAGAGCTGCCCGACGACGTTCGAAACGCCGTTGGACCGGTCACTGCCGCTCGCCATGGCGAACCGGCGGACATCTCTCTTGAGAACTCGGGATACGTCGTCACGACGCTCCAAGCAGGCCTATACCACGGATTGACAGCCGAGACTGCTGAAGACGCGATCGTCGACGCAGTGATGATGGGTGGAGACACGGATACGATCGGTGCCGTCACCGGCGCAGTTGCAGGTGCCCGCTTCGGAGACGGTGCACTGCCTGAGCGATGGTTAACCGAGATCAACGAAGCCAGCGAACTGCGGCAATTAGCGACCGATCTGATCGAATAGTGCGCCACCAGTTGCACTTTGCTCCCTGGACATATGTGTCTGTTCTGTCATTCGAATGTAAGCGAATCGCATGACACCGGCGAACCCGTTCCGAAACGTGATGAAATCAAATCGGCCGAAGAGGGGTTCCCCTATAGACGACGTACCGCCAGCTGTCAAATGTTGCCCGTCACGCAGAAGGATGGGCGCTGCAGGATTTGAACCCGCGACAGCTTGGTCCGAAGCCAAGTACTCTGTCCAGACTGAGCTAAGCGCCCTCATCGCTTCGTTCCCGATGGGACCGTATAAGTCACTCGATTTTCACCGGTTCCGACAGGGAGAGACACACCTACTATCGGTGATTTTCAGCCAATGACAATCACCGACGGGGGCCTTGGGTATGAGATTCCAAGAGCGACATAGACCATGACGGAAGCCGAGGCCCCGATACCAGGCGAGATGCGGTCTGACACGACGCCACTCGAGTTGCTGGCCGACGAAGAAGACGTCTGGACCGCCGTCCCCGCGGACGCAAGCGGCGACGAGCGGGTGAGCAAATGGCTCGCCGTCGAGGGGGAGGTGCTCTGTGATCTCGAGGAGTGGCGCTGAGACGCCGTTCCCGGAGCGGATCGAAGTTCGGATTTACTGACGATCGAATGGCGATCTGTTCGAGAGAGGGTGCCTGAGTCGGCGCTGCCATCGCAACGGTGGATCGCACCGTTTAACCAGTGTCCATGACCATCCCCGTGTATGACAGTCGGCGAGACGGGTCGTGGGTTGCTCGAGTTGACGCGGCCGATAAACGTCATTGCAGCGAGCGTCTTGACGTTTATCGGGTCGTTCGTCGCCGGCGGTGTCTCCGAAGAGCCGATGGCAGTCGTCGCTGCGGTCGCAGCGACGGGGCTCGCAGTCGGTGCGGGAAACGCGATCAACGACTACTTCGATCGGGAGATCGATCGGATCAACCAGCCCGAGCGGGCGATCCCCCGCGGGGCGGTGAGTCCACACGGTGCGCTGGCCTTTAGCGTCGTTCTCTTTGCTGGCTCGGTCGCCCTCGCGCTGACGTTGCCGTTGTTGGCGATCGGGATCGCGGCTATCAATCTCCTCGCACTGATCGCGTACACCGAGTTTTTCAAGGGACTGCCGGGGCTTGGCAACGCGCTCGTCGCCTATCTGGTCGGGAGCACGTTCCTCTTTGGAGCTGCAGCGATCGACAGCGGCGAGATCGGGCCAGCAGCTGTCCTCTTCGTGCTCTCGGCGATCGCGACGCTAACCCGGGAGATCATCAAGGACGTCGAGGACATCGAGGGGGACCGCGAGGAAGGGCTGCAGACGCTTCCGATCGCGATCGGAGAGCGCCGGGCGCTTTCCATTGCAGCGATCTTGCTCGTAGCCGCCGTCGTCGCCAGCCCGGTTCCCTACCTATATGCGGACTTCGGCGTCGCATACCTGCTTGTCGTCGCCCCTGCAGACGCTATCATGTTGGCCGCTGCCTACGAGAGCTTCGAGAATCCGACTGCCGGGCAATCACATCTCAAATACGGGATGTTTCTCGCTGCACTGGCGTTTATTGTCGGACGCGTCGCCCTCGAACTCTCGCTTTCGGTATAGGTGACGACACGTGCGATCACGATCAGTTAGGAGTCCACTAAATCGATCAATGTTTTATAATCAAAAGTACTATAAGCCGCTTCGCATAGTTCCACATAACACGCCGGCTACAGGGTGGGCTGTGGCACCAGCTCGTCGCGACGGCGATGGATGTGAGTATCCCGTATGTATGATCTTGCAGATGTCCTTCCGGACGTCGACCTCGAGCCGGGGACGAACGTACTCGTCACGGGCCCGCCACTAGCGGGCAAACGGCGAATCGCCTTCGACATCCTCGCAAGCGGTGCGAACCGCGGCGATGGCTCGATTATCGTCACCACGAAAGACAGTGCTGACAAGGTCCTCCAAGGCTTCGAGAGCCGCGTCGACGAGGGCGTCGACCCCGACGTCGGTGTCGTCGACTGTGTGACAAAGCAGCGCGGGATCGGGACGATCGACGACGACCCGCGGATCAAGTACGCCTCGTCGCCCGTCGATATGACAGGCATCGGGATCAAACTCTCCGAGTTCCTCCAGGAGTTCTACGAGACACGGGGCAACACCGAGAATCGTGTGCTCTTGCACTCCGTATCGACGCTGTTGATGTACTCGGATCTCCAGACCGTGTTCCGATTTCTCCACGTGTTCACGGGCCGCATTCAGAGCGCCGACGCACTGGGTCTCTACGTCATCGACACGACGTCACACGACGACCAGACGATGAACACGCTCAAACAGCTGTTCGACGCCGTCATCGAACTCGAGGAATCGGCCGACGGCGACGAGCCTACGATTCGGACGGCCGGATTCTCCTCTTGAGTGCTTGCAGTCGTCGCTGCCTATCCACTCGTTTTCACACCAGCGCCGAGAGACCGGTATTTTCACGCACAGGGCCCACGAAGGTCGTGTATGGACGACCCACGACGAGCGTTCCTCGAGACGTTGCTCACCACTGCGACGCCGTCCGGCTTCGAGGCGGCCGGCCAACGCCACTGGATCGAGTATGTCGAGGAGTTCGCCGACGAAGTGCGGACCGACGCGTACGGAAACGCCGTTGCCGTCCTCGAGGGTGGCGAGCCAACCGTCGCACTAGCTGGCCACAGTGACGAAATCGGCTATATGGTTCGGGATATCGAGGACAACGGCGCGATTCGTATGACGGCGATCGGTGGCGCCGATCGGACGGTTTCGAAGGGCCAGCACGTTCGCATTCATACGGACGACGGCCCGGTTCCGGGCGTGATCGGTCAGACGGCCATCCATATGCGCGACCGGGAGGACGAATCGCTCGACGACATCGACGAACAGCATATCGACATCGGCGTGAGCGATGCGGACGAGGCTGCGGAGTTGGTCGAGCGTGGGGATCCGATTACCGTCGAGCAGACGATCAGCGAACTGGCGAACGGCCGTATCGCCGCGCGGGGACTGGACAATCGCATCGGCGTGTGGGCTGCGGCCGAAGGGCTTCGCCGTGCCGCTGGCTCGGACCCCGACGCGACGGTCTACGCCGTCTCGACGGTGCAAGAAGAGCTCGGCCTGCAGGGTGCGAAAATGGTCGGGTTCGACCTCGAGCCCGATGTCGTCATCGCGACGGACGTCACCCACGCGACAGATGCGCCGGGCACACCCTCGGGTGAGAAAAACGGAATCGAACTCGGCAATGGGCCGGTCATCACACGCGGCAGCGCAAACCATCCGCGGGTCGTCGAGGCTGCCCGCGAGGTTGCCTCCGACGCCGCCATCGAGGTGCAATTACAGGCTGCAGGGAGCCGGACTGGAACAGACGCCGACGCCTTCTACACTGCACGTGGCGGGATTCCGTCGCTCAACCTCGGCGTGCCCAACCGCTACATGCACACCCCCGTCGAGGTACTCGATCTCGACGATCTCGACGCCACAGCGACGCTCCTCGGAGAGTTCGCGGCGGCTGCTCACGACTTTGAGTTCGCGGTCGATATCTGACGCCAGCGTGCTCGAGCGGCCGTGGCCGCTCTCCTCGCCGCGACCCTGAGACGTTTCACCGTTGCGTCCCTACGCCGTGGTATGACAGTCGACTCCACCGACGAGCTCGAGGCCGTGCTCGCCTTCGACACGATCGCTGTCGTCGGCTGTTCGAGCACGCCCGGGAAGGCAGCCCACAACGTGCCGAAGTACATGCTCGAGCAGGGCTACGATATCGTTCCAGTCAATCCGTTCGCGGACGAGATCTTCGGCCGCGAAGCCGCCGACACCCTCGCAGACGTCGCGGGAACGATTGATGTCGTCTGTGTGTTCCGACCCAGTGAGGAGGTCAGCGACGTCGTCGACGCCGTCCTCGAGCGCGACGACGTGAACGCGATCTGGACCCAATCTGGCATTCGCGACGACGACGCCGCGGCCCGCGCGGCGGCCGGCGCCCGACGGTCGAACCGTCGTCCAGGATCGGTGTCTGAAAGTCGAACATCGGCGGCTGGTGGCCTGAGACGACCCCTAGTCTCAGTCACGACCACCTGCGACCGCGTGTCCCTATTCGGCGGCCGCGTCGCCGGAGGCTGTCTCGGACGCTGCATCCGCGTTCGCCGCCGAGTCGGCGGTATCGGCATCGGCCTCGCGTTCGGCGTCGTCGATCGCCGCCTCTGCGAGGATTTCCTCGCCGTCGAGTCCTTGCTCTTCCGCGAGCGCGAGCAAGAGCGCGCGCTGTTCGGTGAGTTGGTGGTCCATACGCGTAACCGACTCGTGGGTTTCCTCTGCCTTCTCCTCGAGTCCCGTGATCCGCTGCTGGAGTTTCTGGACCTGCTTGTACATCGCCTCGGCCCGATCCGAGAGGTTCTGAATCTTCTTTGCAGTGCTGCCGAGTCCCATACCGGACAGATATGTCGTGGCGCTAATGGGCCTTTTCCCTCTGCCCGTTTTTAGAATGCGCATAGGTAACGAATAGCATTATTCGACAAATTTATTACGAACTATGGACAATCATGAAGTGAGCACGAGGTGATCAGCCATGGTGCGATCGAGCACACCGAGCACCTGGATGCAAGGCCTCGACCTGCCGTCCCAACTGTTCGGCGATATCGGTGGCAACGACTACGAACTGTACGAGGAGGACGACGAGTTCGTCCTCACGATCGACATGCCGGGCTTCGAAACCGACGAGATCGATCTGGCGTGGGACGACGGCGTCCTCAACGTCGCCGCCGAACACGCTGACGAGAGTCGTGGCCGCAAGAAGACCTACCACCGTCGGTTCCGCTTCCCCAAGACCGTCGACGACGAGGAGATCAGTGCCGAGTACACGAACGGCGTCCTCGAAGTCCGGCTGCCGACGGCCGGAACGACCGCCCAGGGCAAGGAGATTCCGCTCGAGGGGTAACTCGCCCGACGTGGGTGACGCCGCTCCCCCTCACATCCAGTGAGTCGACGCCCGGATTTCACCGGTGAACGGCGCCGTCGGCGCGTGTACCGCGTCGATCTGTGGGGTTCTGTTCTGAGTTCGTCGGTCGCGTCGACGAGCGGTCTCACTCTCGTTCGCACATCCGACACCTATGCGACTCCGCGTCAAGCCACTCAAACGGAAGGACGCAGGCAGCGGCCTGGCCGCGATCGATCGCGAGACGATGGCCGAACTCGGCGTCTCGAGCGGCGAGTTCGTCGCGATCGAGGGCCCCGACGGCCGCGTCGTCGCGCGCGTCTGGCCGGGCCGCAGCGAGGACTCCGGTCGGGGTATCGTCCGCATCGACGGCCAGCTCCGGCAGGCCGCCGGCGTTCGGATCGACGATCCGGTGGCCGTCGAACCGGCCGACGTCGAACCGGCCGAACGGATCACGATCGCGCTGCCGGAAAACGTCCGAATTCAGGGTGACGTCGGCTCGTATCTCAAAGAGCAACTCTCCGAACGGGCCGTCAGCGCCGGCGATACGTTCTCGCTGTCGCTTGGCTTCGGCCTCCTCTCGACGCGCTCGAATCGGCGGCTGCCGGTTACCGTCGTCGACACCGATCCGAGTGGTTCCGTCGTCGTCGGCAACGAAACCACCGTCGAGGTAACCGAACACGGCGGTGACGAGCTCGCCGTCGAAGCGACGGGGCCGCTCGAAACCGACGGCGAGACCGGCGGGCCGGACGTCACCTACGAGGACGTCGGCGGCCTCGACGACGAACTCGAGCAGGTCCGCGAGATGATCGAGTTGCCGATGCGCCACCCCGAACTATTCAGAGCGCTCGGCATCGAGCCGCCGAAAGGCGTCCTGCTCCACGGGCCGCCGGGGACCGGCAAGACGCTGATCGCCCGCGCGGTCGCCAGCGAGATCGATGCCCACTTCCAGACCATTTCGGGGCCGGAGATCATGTCGAAGTACTACGGCGAGTCAGAAGAGCAGCTGCGCGACGTCTTCGAAGAGGCTGCCGACAACGAGCCGGCGATCGTCTTCATCGACGAACTCGACTCCATCGCACCCAAACGTGAAGACGTCCAGGGAGACGTCGAACGGCGGGTCGTCGCCCAGCTCCTCAGCCTGATGGACGGATTGGAGCAACGCGGCGAGATTACCGTCATCGGCACGACCAACCGGGTCGACGCCATCGATCCCGCCTTGCGCCGCCCCGGCCGGTTCGACCGCGAGATCGAGATCGGCGTCCCCGACGCCGCGGGCCGTGAGGAAATCCTCCAGATTCACACGCGCGGCATGCCACTCGCCGACGACGTCGACCTCGAGCGCTACGCCGAGAACACCCACGGCTTCGTCGGCGCGGACCTCGAGAACCTCGCCAAGGAGGCCGCGATGACCGCTATGCGGCGAGTCCGGCCGGAACTCGACCTCGACGAAGACGAGATCGACGCCGAGGTGCTCGAGGCGCTCGAGATCACGGCGGCCGACTTCAAGAGCGCGCTGCGGGGAATCGAGCCTTCCGCAATGCGTGAGGTCTTCGTCGAGATCCCCGACGTGAGCTGGGACGACGTTGGTGGCCTCGCGGACGCGAAACAGCGTCTCCGCGAGAGCGTCCAGTGGCCGATGGAACACGGCGACGCCTACGAGCGGGTGGGTCTCTCGCCGGCCAAGGGCGTCCTCCTGTATGGGCCGCCGGGCACCGGGAAGACCCTGCTCGCGAAGGCAGTCGCCAACGAGGCCCAGTCGAACTTTATTTCGGTCAAGGGCCCCGAGCTCTTCGACAAGTACGTCGGGGAGTCCGAGAAGGGTGTCCGCGAGGTCTTCAGCAAGGCCCGCGAGAACGCCCCGACGATCGTCTTCTTCGACGAGATCGACGCCATCGCGAGCGAGCGCGGCAGCGGCGTCGGCGACAGCAACGTCGGTGAGCGCGTCGTCTCACAGCTGCTGACCGAACTCGATGGCCTCGAGGAACTCGAGGACGTCGTCGTGATCGCGGCCTCGAACCGGCCCGAACTGATCGACGACGCGTTGCTCCGGCCGGGCCGACTCGACCGTCACGTGGCGGTCGGCGAGCCCGACAAGGCGGCCCGCCGCGAGATCTTCGCGATCCACACTGCCGATCGGCCGCTGGCCGACGACGTCGACCTTGACGCGCTCGCGGCGGAGACGGACGGCTACACCGGCGCGGACATCGAAGCGGTCTGTCGCGAGGCTGCGACGATCGCGGTTCGGGATCACGTCCGCGCCGAGGCGACCGGCGAGGACCGCGACGTCGGGGCGATCGAACTCACCGCCGACCACTTCGAGCAGGCGCTCGAAGCCGTGTCGCCCGGTGAAGACGACACGTTCGGTGCCGAGGCAGTCCGGTTCGCGGACGTGCTCGAGGATGTCGAGGGTGAGAGCTGAGACCGGCCGCTTGACGAAGGCCGCAGTCGGCCGTGCTCGAGAATCGCTTCGAGATCGTGTTCGGGGCGTCGCTCTCGCAGACACCGTCTCATCGGCGACGACGTCCGCCATCGCACCCCCGCGTAGTCGGTCGCTTTTCGAGGCGAAAGGCCCTTAAGTACCGATCGCCTACCTGAAGTTGGATAGGTCGGGCAGTTAGGCCCTGCTCGCTACCCGCGCTATGGTCTTTAGCGGGGACCGAACGCCGCAGGCGTCCGGTCAGACCGACCGGGGCCTCGGGAGCCAACATAGAAGCCTCGTCCGTCGGGGACAGCGGTCTGCGATGGCCGTCCGCAGGGACGACCCATCGTAGTTAGTCGGCGACAGCCCATCAGGCGCGGAAGCGAGCAGTGGACCGCCGGACACCTGTCGCTCGACGGGTCGCGGGGTGGAGAAGGCAACCGAGATTCCCCCGGCCGGAACGCCGGGCAATTGCGGTCTTCCGCATTCATACAACGACCTTTTACACGGCACTCAGCGACGGCGACAGCAGCGTTGCTGCCGCACGCCGTCGCGTCGCTCGGTAAAAGGTCGATCAAAAGCATTCCTCCTTCCGTTCGTTACACTCACATCAGTCGTCAGCCCGCTCGCTCGGCCTGCGGCCTCGCTCGCGGTTCTATCGGTAACGGCCTGCCCTCCTCCGGGTCCTGCGGCCCTCACTGTCGTTCGAGCCGCGCTCCCGGCCATCGGATTTGAGACTCGAGGACCCGTACTGTTTCAAAAAGGAGCGGTTGGACAGCGTTATTCGGCCGGTTGGACGACGCTCTGGCCGCTGCCGCTCTCGAGGTGGAGACCGCCCTCGAGCGTGCGGACGGGGTAGGGGATGTCGATCCCTTCCTCGTCGAAGCGCTGTTTGACGGCGGTGACGTACTCGCCGCGGATGCGGACGAAGTCAGCGCGAGATGGGTTTGCGATCCAGAAGCGCGACTGGAGGCCGACATCGGACGAGCCGAGTTCGGTCAGTCGGACCGAAGGGGCGGGGTCGTCCATGATGTCGGGGTGGCGTTCGGCCTCCGCGACGATGATGTCGGTCGCCTGTTGGATGTCATCGTCGTAGCCGATCCCGAAGACGAACTTCAGCCGGAGTTTGTCGGCATCGACGGGATTTTTGAGGACGTTTTCGGTGAGCGCCGAGTTCGGCACCGTCAACAGTTCGTTGTCGAACGTTCGCACGCGGGTCACGCGGAGGCTGATGTCCTCGACGACGCCCGAATACGTCCCATCGTCCCACTCGATCCAGTCGCCGATGCGGAACGGTTTGTCCGTGTAGATGAAGACTCCGGCCACGAAATTCGAGATCACGTTCTGCATCGCCAGCCCGATCGCGAGCGCGCCGGCCGCAGCGATGCCGGCCATCGAGACGAGGAAGTTCCCGAACCCGGCGAAGCCGAAGGCGACCGAGAGCGCGAGAAAGGCGACGCCAAAGCGCGTGACCAACAACAGTGGGTTCTTGGCGTGCTCGTCGAGTTCGCGCCTGTCGAGGGCTCGCTCGACCAGCGGCACGAGCACCAGCCGACCGACTACCCAGATCACGGCGAGCGCGACGACGAACTTGATCGCGCCTTCCGCAGTACTGGCCTGTGCCGCAGTCAGTCCTGCGTCCTCGAGGGCGTTGCCGATCGGGCCGAGGTCCATAGTCCCGTTTTGGAGCGGGGCCACGGAACCATTCATCGATGCAACACTGCGGTGTGGCCGCGCGTGTCGACAAGGTCAGCGTTGACACGCTCGGCGAGGTCGGCCGCCTTCTCGTCGGTCGAACTGCCGGCACGGGCGGCCCGCAGGAATTTTACCTTTACGAGGTCTCTATCGGTCAGCTGGTCGTCGAGTTCGTCGACGACGGCGTCGACGCCGCTTTTCCCAACCCAGACGGTGACGTCGAGATCGTGTGCACGGCGCTTGCGTTCCTGAGTGTCCATATCCCCCTCTAAGAGAGCGAAGCGGTTTCAATCTTCCCGATACGGCACGTCGAGCAAATAGATCGATACTGCCGGCCAACAGTCATATGGTCTACTGTCACGGGTTCCTGCCGCACTCGCACCGTCACGCAGATGTGCCGGGACCCACTGACAGGCGTCCGTATCAGTCGTCGTAGGGATATCTCGCATGGGCACCGCACTCGCAGGTGATGACGACGTGGCCGTCTTGCAATCTGACGCGAGCGTTGTCTCCCGGCCGGAGATACGCATCACACTCGTCGCACGTAAATCGACGAAACGATCGCGGCAGCGTGAGCCGGTTTCGCTCTGCGACCCGCCGCGCAAGTCGGACGTAGTAGCGAGCCCGGTCGGCCTCGCCGTCCGCTGCCGCCGCTCGAGCGAGGTCGTGAAGCCGCTCGATCCGTTCGGCAGCAATGTCCATACCCCTCGTTTCGTCGGTGCGCCTATTGATGTTGCGCTCCGAACCGGCTTGGGTCTCCAGCGGATAGCTATCTTCTGTGCTAGATAACACCACGCAAATTATTCACTTGAAGAAACTATCTCTCAGAGTGAAAAGATTCTTTAGTGTGACACGTATTGCGTTAGAGTACGCAATATTGTTATATCGTAAATGATAGGAGGTGCTCTATAACGACATGAATTGGGACCCCATACCCCCTGACACCGGTGTCAGCCGCCGGTCGTTTTTGGCTGCCGGCGCAGCGGGGGCTGCACTCACGACAAGCGGTTGTATCGACCGTGTGCGGAGCGTGGTCGATTCGGCCGCGACCGAGCAACTGTCGCTGTCGATTACCACGCTGCCGGCGGAAGCAGACAGGCAGAGCGTCGGGATCGCCCGGCGGCTCGAGACGAATCTCAAACGGGTCGGGGTCGATGTTTCGATCGAGATGCGATCGCCATCGCAGCTACTGAAATCGGTGCTAATCGACCACGATTTCGATCTCTACGTCGGCCATCACCCTGCTGGATACGATCCCGATTTTCTCTATGAGATGCTTCACTCCTCGTTCGCCACCGAAGCCGGCTGGCAAAATCCCTTTGGGCTCACCAACATGGCCTTCGATACGCTCCTGGAAGACCAGCGGCGAGTTGACGGTGAGCAACGGAAACGACTCGTTCAGTCGGTCCTGACGGCACTGGCGGAGTCCAAGCCCTTCGAACCGATCTGTCATCCCGACGAATATCGTGTCGCCAATACGGATCGCTTCGACGGCTGGGACGAAACTGATCTCACGAGCCGACACGGCTACCTCGGGCTCGAGCCGGCCGACGGCGTCGAGCAGTTGCAGGCGCTCAAAACGGATTCCCGTGCGACGAGCAACCTCAATCCGCTGGCGGCGACGATGCGAGAGCGGGACACGACGATCCGGCTGCTCTACGATTCACTGGCGACTGTCCACGAGGGTGAGGTACAGCCGTGGCTCGCTACGGACGTGACGTGGACGGAGGAAACCACAAGCGACGAACAGGAACCGACGCTGACCGCGACGGTCACGCTCCACGAGGACTGTCAGTTCCACGACGGCGAACGGCTGACTGCCGAGGACGTCGCCTTCACTTACCGATTCATCAAGGACACGTCGCTCGGACGAGCGCCGACACCCTCGCCGGCGCCGCGGTATCAGAGCCACGTCGACGTGGTCGATCAGGTTACCGTCGACAGCGAGTACGAACTGACACTCTCGATATCAGGGAGTCGAGCGGTCGGCAAACGGGCGCTTACCGTGCCGATCCTGCCAAAGCACTTCTGGCGTGATCTGGTAGACCAGCGGGCAGCCAACGGCGAGTTCATGGCTTCACAAGGCCGATGGATCGCCGTTACGGGAGATCATATTCCGCCGATCGGCAGCGGGCCGTTTCAGTTCGAGGATCGGGTCAAGGACGACTATCTCCACTTTACACGATTCGACGATCACTTCACGCTTCGGGATGACGTCGAACTTCCCGGTCCATCCGTTGAGGAACTTCGCTTCGATGTCGCACCCAACAGTGAGACGGCGATTAGACAGGTAGTCGATGGTAACGCAGACCTGACGGCGTCGGAACTCGACACCAACACGCTAGATGCCATCCCTAATGTTCAGAACATCGAACAGTTGGACGAGCGCTCGCAAACGTTCTACCATCTCGGATTCAACGTCCGCAACGCGCCCTTCAGCAACACCCATTTCCGCCGTGCAGTCTCGCAACTGCTCCCCAAGCAAGCCATCGTCGACGATGCATTCTATGGGCACGCAACCCCAACCGCGACGCCGGTCACCGAGGAGTGGGTCCCTGAACGGCTCACGTGGGACGGCGAGGACCCAGTGACACCGTTCCTCGGGTCGAACGGCGAACTCAACGTGGATGCGGCGAAAGCGGCGTTCGAGACGGCTGGGTTCCGGTACGATGATAACGGTCGCTTGCTTGGAGGTTACTAGAAGCGATGCTCGCCGAGGTACTGACACAGCTTGCCCTCGTAATCACGATTCTGGTGCCGGTGTCAGTCGTCGTGTTCATCGGCCGTGAGCGCCTCGCTCGGACGCGTTCGGAGTGGCGAAACCGCCTCAGGATCGCTGGCCCGGTGATCGCCGTGTTGATCACCGTATTGCTGATCAACCGAGTCGCCAGACAGACCGCACCGGAGCTGTCGCAACAAATCGGGGTCCACCTCACCGGGACCTTTTGGGAAATCGAAGGAGAGTTCGTACTGATCTTCCAGTCGATCCAGACACCGGAAATAACAGCGTACTTCTCGGCTATTTATGTCTATGGCTATACGTTCCTGCTTATATTTCCGGTCATCGCGTACTTTACGCTCTCCGATACCCGTATCTTCCGGCGGCTGTTGACGGCGTATGCGCTTAACTACGCGATCGGTCTCGTCCTCTATATTCTCGTTATTGCATACGGCCCTCGGAACTGGTTGTCCGCCGAACTCACGGGTCGGATGCTGTATGAAACTCACCCTCAATATCAGTGGCTCACACGCGAGGTCAACGCCAGCACTAACGTTTTCCCGTCGCTTCACACCTCGCTGTCGGCGACCGTCGCGGCGTTCGCATGGGAGACACGATCGGAGTTTCCGAAGTGGTTCCCCGTCGCAATCGTCTTGGCGGTAAGCGTCGCGATTTCGACGATGTACCTCGGCATCCACTGGGGACTCGATGTCACCGCGGGCGTGATACTCGCAGCGACCTGTGTTGTCCTTTCGGATCGACTCGTCGACCGCTGGTCGGTCGCGGAGCTTTCAGAACAGGTCGCCAATCGGTTACCCTGGCCGCAGAAACAGGAGTGAACGATCGGTTTTTCGGTGACGGCATGTACCGTAACCGAAGCACAGCATCACGGACGATCTGGGCCCACCTCCGAACATAATACTGTTATATCCTGGCGCCCAACCATGGTAAACTGGCAACATGAACGGAGGACAGGCTGCCCCAGAACAAACCAGCACTGCTACCGACGGCACCGGTCTCAGTCGTCGGGCCGCGCTGGCAGCGACGGCTGGTCTAACAGTCTCGACCAGCGGTTGTATGAGCCGACTCCAGGATCTCATTACACAACAGAACGTCGACCAACTCTCGCTGACGATCACCACCCCTCCTGCCGAAAGCGACAGAGAAAGCACTCGGATCGCCCGGCGACTCGAGGAAGCCCTCAAAGCGGTCGGGATCGACATCTCGTTCGAGATGCGCTCTGGTGTCGACTTCCACCGGGCAGTACTATACGACCACGAGTTCGACATCTGTGTCGGCCGCCATCCGGGCGCAACTGATCCCGACTTCCTCTACGAGGCGTTGCACTCGCAGTATACCGACGAATCGGGCTGGCAGAACCCCTTCGGCTACTCCAATCTTGACGTCGACGACCTTCTCGAGAAGCAACGCCACGCCACCGAGACGGACCGCCGCGACGCCGTCACGAACATGCTCGAGGCGATTGCGCGCGAACAACCGTTCGTCCCGATCTGTATGCCCGACGAGTACCGCGTCGCCAACACGGACCGGTTTGCCGACTGGACCGACGGACACCTCGCGACCCGCAGCGGCTATCTCGGGCTCGAACCTGCAGCGGACGTCGAGACGCTGCGTGCCGTCCACACGGATGGGCGGCCGACGGAAAACCTCAATCCGCTCATGGCCGACTATCGCGGCCGCGGTACGTTCACCGAGTTACTCTATGACTCGTTGGCAACCGACAACGGAACCGGGGAGCTCACGCCGTGGCTCGCGGAGTCGTGGGAGTGGGACGGGGCGGTGCTCGACGTGCGTCTCCGAAACGGGTGTGTGTTTCACGACGACGAGCCGGTGACCGCCGCCGACGTCACGTTCACGTATGAGTTCCTCGCGGACATGTCCAGCGGCGATGATGAGGGTGAGACGCCCGCACCCCGGTTTCGCGGACAGGTCGACGCCGTCGAGGCGATCAGCATTCGGAATCGCGATCGCCTCGAGATAGAAATCGATGCGGGGCATGCGGCCGGTGAACGCGCGCTGCTCGTCCCGATACTGCCCGCCCATATCTGGCGCGATCGGTCCGACACTGGGGGGGGACTGGGGAATGGTGCCCTCGCTCAGGGCACCCCGACAGCGGTCGCCACGAACAACGTTCCGCCGGTCGGAAGCGGTCCCTACCAATTCGGAAGCCGAACCGAGGACAGCCGACTCGTCCTCGAGCGGTTCGACGAGCATTTTACGCGGCGCGCTGGCGTCGACCTGCCGGAACCGACCGTCGACGAGGTTTCGATCGACATCCCACCGAGTCAGGAGACGGCGATACAGGCCGTCGTAAACGACGCTGCTGACGTCACGAGTGCTCCACTCGATACGGAACTCGTCGACGGTGTCGAGACGTCGAGCGGCCGACAGGTGTTCACGTCGACGCCGTGGATGTTTTACTTCCTCGGGTTCAACACACGGAAAGCACCGCTTGGCAACCCTCGATTCCGGCAGGTCATCGCGCGGTTGATCGACAAGGAGTGGCTGGTCGAGAACGTATTTCACGGGTACGCCCGACCGATCGCGACGCCAGTCACCGAGGACTGGGTTCCCGACACTCTCGCGTGGGACGGACGTGACCCCGAAACGCCGTTTTTGGGCGCCGACGGCGAGGTGAACGTCCGCGAGGCTCGAGCGGCCTTCGAAGACGCCGGCTTCCGCTACGACGATCGGGACCGGCTCCGAGTGAGGCAGTAAGCAACTCACGTCGTCTTTCTTGTGCGAGAGAGACATCGCTCGTCGGAGTAGATGAGCGGCGAAAACGGGACGCTGAATTTTACTGGTCTTCGAGCGCGTCAGCGATGCGCTTGAGCGCGCGGGTCTGGTCGCGCATCTCGTCGCGGAGCTGTCGGACTTCGCGGACGAGTTCCTCGTTGCTCTCGTCCTGGCCGCCAGCGCCGGGCCCACCGGGACCAGCGCCGGGACCGCCGCCCATCATGCCGCCCATCATCTGGGCGAACGGATTGCCGCCACCCATGCCGCCAGGGCCGCCACCGCCGCCGCCGAACGGGCTTTCGGGGGCGTCGCCTTCGCCTTCACCCTCTTCGGCGCGCTTCTCGCGGATCTCTTCGACCCGCTCGCGGAAGGACTTTTCCTCGCTGTCGTCGCCTGCGTCTCCGTCGGGGGAATCGTTTTCGTCCGTCATACCATCGGATTCTGCTGCGGCGGGGAAAAGGATTGCCATGTCTCGAATGCTTCGATAGCTCGGGTGCTGGCAGGCGACGAGATGGTGCACCAGCTGTGAACAGGAACTACCCGAACGACCCCAGCGACGATTGCAGGTCACGACCTGTGGGGCCTTCCTCGAGGTCGTAGCCCACGAGGTCGCGCATGTCCACAGCGTAGATCGTCCCGCCGTTTTCGAGGACCAGCAGCCGGCCTTTGACGCCGACGACGGTCCCCGACGCGACCGTCTCGCGGACCGGTCGGGTTTCGAGGGCGAGCCCGTAGTCGAAGTCGAACCGATTGACGACGTCGAACTCCGAGAGGACGGCCTCCCAGGCGGCTTCGTCGACCGAGGCGGCGAGTGCAGCCACCTTTGGGCCGGTTCGAACCCGGTCGACCAGTCGCGTTGCGATCTCGGCCTCGAGTTCGCGGGCGATGCGACCGTTCGAAACGGTGTGGACGTGGGCCGCGCGGTCGGCTCCCTGTTCGCGCAGCCGGGTCTCGAGGCGCCACAGCTTGGTGACGCCGACCTTGAACGTGTCGGGGGCGAACGCTGCGATGTAGACGGCGTGGTCCTCGTGACAGTCCATCTCGTCTTTCAGACAGGTGCCGGTACAGCGGGCACAGACCCACGTGCTCGTATGATACTCGCAGTAGGGGGCCGACGGCCGGTCGCAGGCGATGTGCGTGCCAGTCTCGTCGATCGTTCCGGCGCAGTGGCGCTCGCCGAGCGTGTACGCGATCTCGTCACCGGCCGTGAGCGGACGGCTGTCGACCTCGCCGCTGCCGTTGCTGACCAGCAAGGCCGATCCCCGTCCGCTCGGTTCGTAGCCGACCAGTTGCACGGATTTGAGTTGTCACTGGGCGCAAATAGACGTAGCGTTCTCCGGACTCGAGCAGCGCGTGTCAGACCGTCGGACCCGGCGACGAGGACCGGCAGCGAAGGCCCTATACCGGTACTATCCTAAGCGCCGTCCATGCAAGCGCTGGTCATCGCGGCACACGGATCGCATCTGAATCCGGACGCCTCGGATCCGACCTATGCCCACGCGGATACGATCCGCGAGACGGGCGCGTTCGACGAGGTCCGCGAGGCGTTCTGGAAGGAAGAACCCCACTTCCGCGAGGTGGTCCGCACGCTCGAGGCAGACGAGGTGTTCGTCGTCCCCCTCTTTATCAGCGAGGGCTACTTCACCGAGCAGGTCATCCCGCGTGAACTGCGCCTGGACGACTGGGACCCAGAAAAGTGGGATTCGGACGGCACCAGCGCCTCACAGGCCACGCTCGAGGCCGCCGATGTCGGCAAGACCATTCACTACTGTGGGCCGGTCGGCACCCACGACGCGATGACGGACGTGATCGTCCAGCGGGCCGAAACCGCGATGGAGGACCCGGAAGTGGGTGAGGGCGTCGGCCTGTCGGTGGTCGGCCACGGGACCGAGCGCAACGAAAACTCCGCGAAGGCCATCGAGTACCACAGCGAGCGCATCCGCGACCGCGACCGCTTCGACGAGGTCAAAGCGCTGTTCATGGACGAGGAACCGGAAGTCGACGACGTTACGGACTACTTCGAGAGCGACGACATCGTCGTCGTGCCGCTGTTTATCGCCGACGGCTACCACACCCAGGAGGACATTCCCGAAGACATGGGGCTGACCGAGGACTACCGGCTCGGCTGGGACGTGCCCGCCGAGGTCGACGGCCACCGGATCTGGTATACGGGTGCCGTCGGTACCGAAGAGCTCATGGCCGACGTCGTCCTCGAGCGCGCGGCCGACGCCGGGGCCGACATCGGCGACGCCCGCGAGGCGGTTCGCGACCTCGCCGAGTCGGTCGCCGAGACCGACCACGAACCGAGCGCGGGAACGGGTGCGGGGGACTGACGCGTGACGATAGCGACGGACGACCTCGAGACGCTGACCGATCGCGCATCGGCCGGCGTCGCGTTCGACGGCCTCCGGATCGACGTGGAAGACGGCGACTACACTCTCGAGACGCCGGACAACGAGTGGCACGACCTCGACGAGGACGCCCTTCGGGAGGCGCTCGAGACCTGTGAGGAGTACGTCACCAACTGGCGCTACTGGCAGGAGACCGTCGGTGGAGAAGATACTGCCCGGCGTGCGTTCCTGCGGTGGTGTGAACACGCACCGATTCCGGATGCCGACGAGAACACAACCGAAGAGCTCGCGGTACCGACTCGGTACGACGCGCTCCGCGACGGTATCGACCGCCACTGGGGTCAGCTGGCGATCACGGCCCGCTTCGTCGACGTCGACGACCCCGACGGCGAGCGCGTTTACGACCTCTGGCACGTCGACGACGCCGACAGCGACCTCGCCGACCTCGAGGTCTACGACGACCCGCGCGACGCCCGCGAGATCGCAACCTACGACGAGGACGGCCGCTACCGGCCGCTGAAAACCGCGCCCACGCTCGTCTCCGGCTGGGCGTTTACTGGGCTTTCGGGTGCGGAACTCGTCGAAACGGTCGGCTTCCTCTATCCCGCCACGATCGCCAACTGGCACCGCGAACTGCGTGGCAACCTAGACGTCGACCACTGGACCGAGACCGCCGAGCGCCAGACCGGCATCTACGACGTGATCGACGAACTTCCCCGCGGGGCCGTCGACTGGATGGCTGAAGCCTGCTGTGTCGACTCGCAGTGTCTTCGGCGACGCGAGTGGGAGTACGACGAAGACGACGACTTGGACGTCGACGGCGGCGATGGGGCGTTCCCCTGCCGGGAACCCTGCTCGCTCGTCGTCGCAGCCGCCCGCAAGTGGGCTATCCTCGAGTCCGAAGAGGAACATACCTACGAACTCGAGCTCACGACCAGCGAACTCAACCAGCTCGAAGAGCTGATCGACGCCGTCGCCGACGGCCGGGTCGACGAGATTCGCGAGGCCGACGTCTACGACGGTGCGAACCGATATCGGGCGCGATATCTCCGGGCCAAGCGAGTCGGCGAGGACGGACTCGAGGCGACGCAGGTCGACGAATAGGTCTCCCGAGTCGCACTCGAACCGGACAGTTCGAACGCCAGCGTCCGATTCTACTGCAGTAACAGAAACAGCGCCACGACGACCCCGGCGACGACGATCGCCAGACCGGCCGTCGCGACCGGACCGCCGATCGACGCCGCGGTTAGCGCCCCGATCCCGAGCGCGACCACACCAAGCGCCAGTACCGCAAGCGTTCCCGAATCGAGTCCGCTGACGGCGGTCACCTGGTCGATCGCGCGCTCGAGCGGCGTCGGCTCGGGCGTCGAACGGGCCGGTTCGGCGAGCGATTCGTCGACGTCGACGTCCGGCGGACCGGGAACGACTGTGACCTCGATCGCGACCGATTCGGAGCCATAGCCCGTCAGGACCTCGAGGCGGCCGTCGACTGGTCGGTCGATCGCGTCGGCATCGACGGCGATCGGGACGGTCGTGACGCTGTTCGGTTCGACGTAGTAGTTCGCATCGCCGAGCGACGCGATCCGCTCGAGGTCGCCGTCGAGACGACAGTGGACGTGTGCGGGTGACTCGTGGCCCTGCAGTGAGAGGCAAAACGAGTCGTCGGTCTCGAGCACGGTGCTGGCCGGCTCGAGCGCGTTTGCGGACCTGCGGTTGACGTGGACGGTGACCTCGGTCGGTGACACGGTTTCGATGTCCGTCAGGCCGGCGTTTCTTCGCGCATGTCCGGTGGCAGCAGGTTCGGAATCCCGTCTTCGATCGGGTAGGTCTCGCCACACTCGGTACAGACGAGTTCGCCGCCGACGACCTCGTCGCCGTCGTACTCGGCGTCCTCGAGTTCCAGATCGTGTTTATCGAGCGGACAGCAGAGAATGTCCAGCAACGACTCCTTCATACTACGTAGGCTCGTCGCCTCCAGCAAAAGGTTTCGGGAACGTCCCGGACAGTCGCGAGTGATCCGCGCGGCTACTCGTAGGGGTTCTCGACGACGACTGTCTCCTCGCGGCCGGGGCCGACACCGACTGCGTAGATCGGCGTGTCGAGTTCGTCGCTGATGTACTCGAGGTACGTTCGTGCGTTCTCGGGGATGGCCTCGTAGCCCTCGGCGGCGACCGCGGCCCAGTCGACCTCGGGCCAGCCGTCGAAGGACTTGAACGTGGCCTCACAGCGGCCCCACTGTTCGGTCGTCGGGGGCACGGTGAAGATCTCCTCGCCGTCGAACTCGTAGCTGTGGCCGACTTTCACTTCGTCGAGACCAGCCAGCACGTCGATGTGGTTGATCGCGAGGCCGGTAAAGCCGTTCGCGCGGGTTGCGTGGCGCAACATCGGCATGTCGAGCCACCCGACGCGACGTGGGCGGCCGGTGACGGTCCCGTACTCGCCACCCTCGTCTCGGATCTGGGTCGCGAGTTCCTCTTCGTCCTCACCGGCACCCTCGTTCGGGTCGTAGTCGGGCGTCTGATCCTCGACGCCACCGAGTTCGGTCGGGAGCGGACCCGTGCCGACCCGCGAGAGGTAGGCTTTCACAATGCCGATGACGTCGCCCTGTCCGATGACGGTCGGGCCGAGGCCGGTGCCGACAGTCGCGCCACCCGAACTCGGATTCGAGGAGGTGACGTAGGGGTAGACACCGTGGTCGATGTCGAGCGACGTTCCCTGTGCGCCCTCGAGCATGACGTTGTCGCCGGCGTCGATACGTTCCTGGAGGAACGTCCCGCAGTCGACAGTCATGTCTTCCTCCTCGAGTCGCTTGCCGTACTCGCGGTAGGTCTCGTAGAGGTGGTCGATGTCGAACTCTTCGCCGGTTTCCTTCTCGAAGACCTCCTCTGCGAGGGCCTTCTTCTGGGGGACGACGTACTCGAGTCGCTCGCGAAGCACGTCTGGATCGAGTAGATCGCCGATTCGGACGCCGCGGCGGCCGGCCTTGTCCTCGTAGGTCGGACCGATGCCGCGTTTGGTGGTGCCAGCGGCGAGGTCGTCCTTTTCTTCTTCTTCGATCCCGTCGAGCGCGCGATGATAGGGAAGAATGACGTGTGCGCGCTCGGCCACGCGAACGTCCGGCTCGAGGCCGCGGTCGCGGAGCGTGTCGATCTCGTCGAACAGCGTCTCGGGATTGACGACACAGCCGTTGCCGAGGACGCCGACCTTTCCTCGGACGGCCCCCGACGGCACGAGCGACAGTTTGTACTTCTCTCCGTCGTGAACGACGGTATGGCCAGCGTTGTCGCCGCCCTGATACCGGGCGACGACGTCGGCGGCGTCGCCGTACAGGTCGACGACCCCACCCTTGCCTTCGTCGCCGAGTTGCGACCCGACGATAGTGACGGTCATAACAGCGTCGGGTTCTTGCCCGGCCGATAAACAGATTACGGTATACGGGTGTCACCACCGAGATCCACGAGGCAGGCTGCCGATCGATCGACGAGCCGCATCGACACTGTCTCTCCAGCATTCGGACGTCAGAGACGTCGAAACGGAGATTCAGGGACGTTCTGTCACCAGTTTCTCCCGCGACGGCTGACGGCCCTCAGACCGTTCGCTGCCAGTCGTATAATTCGATGGGAGGGACACGTCTTCTAACAGGAAACCGGCCACATCGGAAGCGTTAACTACTGACAGGAGTGATTGACATATTGGTCGTAGTCGTTTCAGCGCTCGAGAGTAACTTTTAAAAGGCCCAAAGACAAGTTAACAAATGCCATGATAGACCGACTTGAGAAGGAAGTCGATATGCTGGAACGACATCTGCAGGTCCTGAAGATGGTCATCGAGAACGAACCGATCGGGATCGTCAAGATGTCGAACGAGACGGGGTACCCGCACCACAAGGTCCGCTACTCGCTTCGCGTCCTTGAGGAGGAGAACCTCATCGAGCCCTCGAGCCAGGGTGCAATCAAGACCGAGCGCACCGCCGAGTTCGTCGATGAACTCGACGAAAAGCTCGACGACATCGTCGACAAGCTCGACGGCATGAAGATCGAAGACGTCGCAGAGATCGAAGGCTAGTCTCTCGTCCACGTCGGACGTTGTCGCCCGTCCCCGCGATCGACGCCGGTGCGACACGGACGGAGTACACTTCTTCCCACCGCGTTTCGGCCAGACTCGAGCGCTCGAGCAGCCGATCGTCTCCGGAAGTCACTCGTCAGAGCAACTGCTATCGGCAGCGATCAGAACGGCGATAACAGAATCGAGTGCGACCGGCTATAGCTCGGGCACGTTCATGTGGAACCCTTCCGAGCGCGACTCGACGAGACAGAGGTGATAGCCGGATTTGCGCGAGAGGTTGACGTAACTCAGCTTCGAGCTCCGGCTGAGGAAGCCGCTGCTCGTCGCCTGTTCGGCCACCTCGAGCGCACCGGGCTCGAAGTAACTCGAGGTAACGGCGATCGCGGCCGCCAGATCCGGATAGTTCGCCTTGACGGCGGAGGCGGCTTCCTCGAGTTCCGCGAGCAGGTCTTTCGTCGCGGGCTCGCGTGAGTCGTTGAGCGTGACCAGCAGTAACGGGTTCCCCATCTTGTCGAACGCGACGATGTCGAAGGTCACCTGCTCGGGGACGTCTTCAGTGTCGTCATCGGCAAGCGAGATGGTCGCACCGAGTTCCGCCCGATCGATCCGCGGGATCGCGTCGTAGAGGTCACCAAGTCCGTTCGCGTTCCCGGTGTCGCGGATCTCATAGAGGAGCATTTCGGTGAGCCAGTCGACGAACCGATACTCCATCGTCGTCTCGAGGAACTCGTCGTAAGACTGGCCGTCGACGGCAGTGTCGCTCGAGTCGAACCCGGTGTGGTGTTCCAGTCGCAGGTTCGAGGCGACCTCGCTCCGGTCGGCATCGCCACCGTGGGCCGTCTCGAGGGTCGGCTGGCTCTTCGAGGCGTACCTGACGAAGAGGTTCGTCTGCGAGAGCGCCTGCTGGGGCGAGAGCTGTGTGCTGGCACTGGTTCCGGCCTTCGCGTCGTCAGCCTCGCGCGTGCGGGCCTGCTCGAGTTCCGTCTCGAGGTCGTCGATCCGGGACTGGAGTCGGTCGATCGTCGCGGACAGGTCGTCGTTTTCGGCGCGCAGCCGGTCGCGTTCGGTCTCGAGTTCCTCGGCTTTCGTCGCGAGCGTATCGCGCTGTTCCTGCAACGTCTCGACTTTCTCGGTGAGCGCCGAAACCCGCTCGCGCTGTGTGTCGGCGGTGGCGGCGTCTCCCCCTGAGCGGGGGGGTTCCTGCGTCTGGGAGTGATCCGTCCGTGACTCGGACGTGCCCCCGGCCGACGCCGTGGCCGTCGCAGTTCGCTCCGTGGAACTGGCGTCGGACCGAGCGGTGTTCGACGGTGACGCAGCCGTGCTCGCGTCCGACGACGTCGACGGCTGGTCCATCCGGAGCTCGCGCCCACCCGTACTCGAGTCGGACTCCGAATCGCTGTTCTCCGGATCGATCGAGGGGATACGTCGTGTCTCGCGCCACTCCGCTTCGCGTTCGAACTCCTCCTCGAGTCCCTCGTCCTCGGTCGCCGCTCCGGACTCGGTGACGGAACCGTCACTGGCCGATCCGGTCGATGGCTCGCCGTCGTCGTCGACCCAGGAGATGTCGTTCCGATCGAGTTCCTCGGCCGCCGCTTCGATTTCGGCGAGGTCGGGGTTCGACGTCGACTCGGGATCGGCGTCCACTGTCGATGGTTCGTCGGTCGACGGTTCCTCGGCAACTGGCGCTTCCGCCGTCGACGCTGGCTCGGAGTCAATCGCTTCTGTCGATACCGCGTCGGCCTCGCTCTGCCCGCTCGAGTCTGGCTCCGTCGGGGCGTCTCGGTCCGGTGTCTGTGGAGTCTCGTCGACAGCGGACGGCTCGGAAGCGGACGCCGGGCCGGAATCATCAGTGGGCGCCGACTCGGTGATCCCGGCCGACGGCGACTCGGTCTCGGTCTCGCTGCTGTCGGTTGCCGTGATGCCCGACGGATCGTCCGTGAGGTCGATCTCCGACGACAGCGCCGACGGCTCGTCGTCAGTGGCGTCTTCGACCGACTCGGTCCCGGCCGTGCGAGCGGAATCAACTGCGTCAGTGCTCGAGACGTCGATCGGTTCGATCGATGACCCCGTCGTGTCGGGTTCCGAGTCGTCATCGGTCGCTGCGCTGGGTGCGCCGGCATCGACCGCGGCGTCGGAGGGTGGGGATTCGGTCGTCGATTCCGTCTCCGACGCCGAGTCGCCCGTTCCCGGCACGTCGACGACGTCGATTTCGACGTCGATGACCTCGTAGATGCCGACCTCGTCGGCCGCGCGTTCGAACGCCTCCTCGCCGGTGAGCAGCCGTTCGGCGTTCCCGATGTACGCCGCAGCCATCCGGCGACCGCCGTAGTAGACGGCGTAGTAGTCGCCGCTGAGGACGTTCTCGCTCAGTTCGACGTACCCGGTGAACGACCCACTCTGGAGCGTGTCGTCGACTTCCCGAAGCGGAGTCTCGTTCGTATAGTACTTCGCCCGTGTCTCGCCGCCCTGTTCTTCCATTGTACAGAGCAGGGGTAGCGACGGATGGGGTGCCTCGTAACACGTGCCCGAGACGGTTTCGAAATCTTCGATATCGCCATCGATGACACCGACGACGCGGCCGTTGAGCAGAAAAAGCCACGTGCCAGCCGCCGATACCGCACCGGAGAAATCAGCGTGGGCGAGATCGGAGAGACCGTCGAACCCGCCGTTGAACGGGCGGGAGTCCCACTCCTCGACGCGCTCTTGCGTGCGCGGATCCATACGTCAACAAGCGGGAACCGCACCAAATACGTTTCGCCTAGACAGTCACTAGATCTTGGATTCCGCGTCCTCGGCGAGTTCCTTCATCCGCTTGCCGATCCGGCCGGCACTCGAGAACTCGTCGTCGCTCATCGCGTTCGCGAGCGCATTGCCGAGGACGAAGACCGCGTGTTTGTGTTCGCTTTTCGACTTGTGGACGTGCGAGGGGTCGACGTCGAGCTGGCGGTAAGGGTCGAACAGCGTTTCGTCGACCTCCTCACGCTCCGAGAAGTACTCCATGATGACGACGAGTTCTTCGTGGAGCTCGAGGAGTTCGTCTTTATGCATACGCGCCGTTAGGAAGGGTTTCGATTTAAGCGTTGTGTGGCCACGTGTCGCAAAACCGAACCCGACCGCTCAGCGGCCGGGGTCAGCCGATTCGTCGTCGTCTCGAGACCGACGGGTAACCGCGAGCGTGACGATCCAGCCACCGAAAGCGACGGCGGCGACGAACTCGGGGACGGCAAACCACGTGCCGGTATCGACGCGGCCGCCGAGCGACAGCAGCCACCCTAGCCACGCGAGCGGGTGAACGTTCCCGAACCAGACCGACGCGACCGCCAGCCGGCCGTCGCCGGCCAGCGCCGCTCCCGAGCCGTAGACCCAGCTCGCAAACGGCGCCACGCCGAACACCGACAGCGCCGCGAGCCCGTGTAAGCTCCGCTCTACGTAGACGGCCGTGTGCTCGAGAAAGAAGACGCCGACACCGATCAGGCCGCCGACCGCGATCGCGAGCAGGACGACGCCGAGGCGTTCGACAGCGTTGCGACTCGTCGCCCAGCAGTGCCAGACGAACGGCAGGCCGAGCAGCCCGCCCGCGATCAGTCCACCGTTGAACAGGAAAAACGTCGAGGAACCGTACCGCCCCATCTCGGAGAGCGCTCTGTCCTGCCACGTGAACGTCTCGGGTGGGGCGATGATCGTCGCGAGGACGATCGCACCGAGGGCAACCGCCGGGGCGGTAACCCCATAGTACGTTGCGACCCGCGCCCTGTTAGCCATACGTCAATTCGTGCGTATATCGGTATCAAGGTACTCGTTCGAACCGCCGCTACGAGCGAACACGAAGGGCACAGTCCAGCGGACGCTCGAGCAGCAGGAAGGCACCCACACGACGGCAACGAGAATATCGATAGCCGGGGTCGAATAGGGTGACTGGACTACGTGACGGTTGCGATCAGTCGGCGCTCGCCGGGGTTTCGTCCGCGTTCGCGTCGACCGCTTCGCGGTGATCCGCGGGGAACCACGCGAGTTCGTGGTCGGCGGTGACGCGGACGCCGACGCGCTCGTCTAAGTCGATCCGATCGGAGTGGTTGTGCATACACTCGATGGTCTCGCCACTGTCGAGTTCGACGCGATAGAGGACGGTCGGACCGAGATAGCGCCGATAGACGACGTGGCCGTCGGCCTCCGCGCCGTCGGCGGGGTAGGCCGTGACGTCGTCGGGGCGAACGAGGAGGTCGACGGTGGAGCCGTCGTACTGGTGGGCCAATCCGTGGACGTCGTCGCGGAGAACGCGGCCGAGCGCGGTGTCGACGCTGTCGCCGTGGACCTCGCCCGAGAGGAAACTGGCGTGGCCCAGAAAGCCGGCGACGAACCGTGACTCGGGTTGCTGGAAGACCTGCTGGGGGGTGTCGATCTGTTCGATGTCGCCGTCGTTCATCACGGCGACGCGGTCGGAGATGGACAGCGCCTCCTCCTGGTCATGAGTCACGGAGATCGCGGTGACGCCCGTCTGCTTGATGATCCGGCGGACCTCCTCGCGCATCTCGACGCGCAGGTCGACGTCCAGACTCGAGAAGGGCTCGTCGAGCAACAGCATCTCGGGTTCGGGGGCCAGCGAGCGCGCGAGCGCGATCCGCTGTTGCTGGCCACCGGAGAGTTCGCCGGGATAGTGGTCGCCGTGGGCCTCGAGGCCGACGAGCTCGAGCAGTTCGTCGACGCGGTCCGCACGGTCGCCCTCGGGCCGGTCTTGTAGGCCGAATGCGACGTTCTCGCGGGCGGTCAGGTGTGGAAAGAGCGCGAAGTCCTGGAAGACGACGCCGACGTTGCGGTCTTCCGGTGGGACGAACCGGCCGTCGCCGGAGACGGGCTCGCCCTGGAGTCGAATCTGGCCGGCGTCGGGTTTCTCGAGGCCGGCGATCAGCCGCAGCGTCGTGGTCTTGCCACAGCCGGATGGGCCGAGCAGGGTCAGGATCTCGCCATCTCGGACGGCGATCGAGAGATCGCCGATGACATCCTGGTTCCCGTAGCGTTTCGCGATTCCGTCGAGTTCGAGAACCGTCTCCGTCGTCGATTTCGTGGACCGGTTCTCGACCGCTGATGTAAGCAGTTCTCCTTTGGCCATGTCTCGACCCCCCGGCAGCTGCCGGCGCACATTCCATTTAGGCGTGCCTAAATCACTTATAATTGCCGGTTCACTGCCAAACAGTGGAAACAGCCAGTCAGACGAGAGGAGACGGCCGATCCCGCCCTCGGTCAGAGTTCGACGCCGCTGGGGATCAGGCTGTGTTGCCGAAGGAGACTGCCCTCGTCGTCGTAGACCAGAAACGTCCGTTTGTCGTAGCTGACGAACGGCTCGCCGTCGAGTGTGATCTCGACGCGATACTGGCCCTCGTCGCCGTCGGTCTCGCCGTAGCGCCGTGCGGCTCGGATGAACTGCAAGACGTCACCGGCGTCTTCGTTGAGTTCGAGGATGAACTCGCCGGTGATGCGGTTAGTCACGCTCACTACCCCCTCAGTGTCGTCCTCGAGCGGTCCCTGTAGCCGGAGGGCTGCGTCCGTTTCGCTCGCCTCGAGAACGTCGCCGTCGGGACCAGTCAGGCGCTCGCGAAGCATCGCTTCCGGGCCGGTGAAGTCGATCGCTACCGAGGGCTTTTTCGGCTCGCCGTCGGTCTCGGCCCAGTCGATATTGGTGACATCTAACGTGAAGTGCTCGCGCCTCATTCCGTACGTGTTCCTTCGGTCTCGCGCAGTATGAACGTAACGCACGGAGAACACGTCTCCGGAGACACATCGAGATCGTCTGTTCGGCCAAGCTACCGGCGAGTACGTGATGTCTGTGTCGACGCCGGAGAGAGTAGAAACCCTTTAGTCTTCGACGGCGGTACGGACGGTGGGAAGCGCACGGCCGCAAATCCGACTCTGTCACCCCCTTTTCCGGGTGGCTTGGGATTGCGGAAGTGCACGGCGAGAGCCGGCTGCTGTCGGCGGACACGACGCCGCTCGAGGCGCGTGCGCGCTCGACAGCGAACACGAGCGGTCAGTGCGATTCCTATCCTCAAACAATGGCACGAATGCACACCCGCCGTCGCGGCTCGTCCGGTTCGGACAAGCCGTCGGCAGACGAACCGCCGGAGTGGAGCGACGTCGACCCCGAAGACATCGAATCTCGGGTCGTCGAACTGGCAGAGCAGGGCTACGATCCCAGCCAGATCGGGATGAAGCTGCGTGACGAAGGTGTCACCGGCACGCCCGTCCCGGACGTCAAGCTGGCGACCGGGAAGAAAGTCACCGAGATCCTCGAGGAAAACGACGCTACGTCCGACATCCCCGAGGACCTCCGGAACCTGATGGAGCGTGCCGTGCGTCTGCGCGAGCACGTCCGCGAGAACCAGCAGGACTACCAGAACAAGCGCGCCCTGCAGAACACCGAAGCGAAGGTTCGCCGCCTGGTCGACTACTACCGCGGCGACGAACTCGAGCCCGACTTCACGTACTCCTACGACGTCGCAGTCGAGCTCCTCGAGAACGAGTAACACCGAATGTCCACCGAGGGTCGATCCGTCGAGCCGGCGTCCGCCGCGAGCACGCTCGAGAGCGCCGGCTTCGTTCGGCTGATCGCCCGCGCCAGTGGTGACGCACTCGCCGCCAGCGGGCTCGTCGCGAGCGCGCTCGAGGCGACGGAGACGCCGTTTCAGGTAACCGTCGCGCGCACCGTCGCGGCGCGATCCGACCGAGTTCACACACCGACACACGAGGACGACGTGACCGTCGTCGTCGGCACCGCTGACGCGGCTTCCGACGCGAACGACGTCGTCGAACTCGCTACGGCCGATCGGCCGGCGACCCTCGTGGCAGTCGATCTCGTCCGCGAACTCGACGTGACGCCGGACCCGGTCGTCGCACTCGCCGGCGTCGTCGCAAGCGGCGGCGACCCCGGCGCGGGCGAAAGCGAGTGGCTCCTCGAGACGGCACGCGAGCAGGGCCTGCTCGAGCAGCGACCGGGCGTCGCGATCCCGACCGCCGACCCGATCGACGGGCTCGCACACTCGACCCGACTCCACGCGCCGTGGTCGGGCGACCGGGACGCGACCCGCGAGGCGCTCGCCGACGCCGTCGACAGTGATTCCACCGACTTCAGCGCGGACGACCACCGGGCGATCGGCTCGCTGGTCGCAATCGACGTCGTCGGTGCCGACGACGAAGCTGACGCCGCCGCAGAGACGATCGGTCGGGCCTTGCGACCCTACGCGACGCCAGACGGACCGTTCGCGACGCTCGGTGGCTTCGCCGATGTGCTCGCGGCGACGGCCAGCGCGGAACCCGGCACGGGCGTCGCGCTCGCGATGGGCCACGACGTCCGTGAGCCGGCACTTGCCGCCTGGCGCGAGTACGGCCGCCGCGCACACGACGCGCTCGAGACGGCCTCGACTGGCCGCTACGACGGGCTGTTCGTCGTTGGTATCGACGACGGCCCCGTCGACGCGGTCGCACGGCTCGGAGCGGCCTATCGGTCGCCGGAGCCGGCCGTCCTCGCTATCAGTGAGGGACAAAGTCCCTCGAGCAATCGGACGCAGTCCGATGATGGAACCGGCGAGGCGGCGATCGCGACCCGCGAGGCAGACCACCTCGGCGCGACCGTCGAGGCGGTCGCCCGCGAACTCGCGGATCGAGCGCCCGAAGCCGACATCGAATACGACGGCAGCCGGCGGCGTGGCTACCTGCGATTCAACCCCGACGTGGACGACGCGACGATCATCGCGGCAGTGAGGGAACTCCTATGAGTCGGCACGCGACGATTCGGACCGACCACGACGACGCGACGGTCGTCGCACGGGCGCTTCGCCCGGACAACACCGACGAGATGGAAACGACCGTCGAACGCGATGGAGAAACAGCGACGATCGTCACGCACATCGAACGCGAGACGACCAGCGGCCTGCAGTCGACGGTCGACGACTACGTCGCCAACCTCGAGGTCGCGATCGGCGTCGTTTCACAGGCACGGACCGTACAGGGCGACCAACCGACGGACACGGGAGCTGTGTCCGACCCCGATAGCGACTCAACACACGATACACAATGAGTGAACGATCAGTTTCACGCGCGAAACAGGAGAAGCGGTGGTACACCGTCCTGGCACCGGAGCAGTTCGACCGCCAGGAACTCGGCGAGACCCCCGCAGACGAACCGGAAAAGGTCTACGACCGAACCATCGAAACGACGCTCGGCGAACTCAACAACAACGCCAGCGAGAACAACACGAAGCTGACCTTCAAGATCACCGACGTCGGCAGCGACAGCGCCTACACGGAGTTCAAGGAACACTCCCTGACCCGTGACTACCTGCGCTCGCTGGTCCGCCGTGGAGCCTCGAAGATCGAGGCCTACGTCACCGTCCTCACGACGGACGACTACCGCGTCCAGATCCAGCCCGTCGCCTTCACGACCAAGAAGGCCGACGCGAGCCAGGAGAAGGCCATCCGCGAACAGATGGTTCAGATGATCGAAGACGCTGCCGAGGAGCGCTCCTTCGAGGAACTCATCGACAGCGTCGTCGAAGGTCGTCTCTCCTCCGCCATCTACGGCGAGGCCAAGACGATCTACCCGCTGCGCCGCGTCGAGATCCAGAAGACGACCCTCGAGGCCCACCCCGAGGAAGTCGCCGAAGAGGAAGCGACCGCCGTCGACGTCGACGAAGACGACGTCGCTGCGGACGACTGAAACGGGCAGTCGATACTCACGTTTTCGATCCTTTTTCGCAGCTCGCAGCAGTTAGGAGCCGACGGCTCGAGCACGGATGCGGCCGAAAATTACGTGTCGATCGACGAATCGAACCGGCGTGGTGTCGTCACTCGGAGACGATGATCTCGCCGAACATCTCCGCGCGTTCGTGTGGGATACAGAAGTACTCGTAGGTGCCCGGAACGTCGAACGTGTGTTCGAACGTCTCGCGTGGGCCGAGACGGCCGCCGCGTTGGCCCTGCCAGGCGTGGCGTGCCGATTCCTGATCCTCGAACCCACCGGTGGCGAAGAAGGAAGCCTCGTCCGGGATCCGGTCGTCGTAGGCGGTGACGGTGTGGTCGGCCTCGCTCGTGTTCTTCCAGACGACGGTATCGCCGACGGAGATCTCGTAGACGTCAGGGAGGAACTCGGTGCGGTTCATACCGATGTGACAGTCCTCGCCGGCACAGGGGCCATCTCCACCGGTACTGATCGCAGACGAACACCCTGCCAGCCCAGCCGAGACGGCGGTCCCGACGGCAGCGAGGTAGACACGCCGGTGCATATCCCATCGTTAGAAGAGTTGCCGTATAACCGCCCCGGTTCAGTTCTCGAAAGCAGCCCCGTGGAAACGAAAACACGTAAGGTACCTCCCCGTCGAATCGGCCCATATGCTCCCCCGGTTCGTCGGTCGACTGGGCGTCGCCGACGCGGTGACGATCGCCAACGCCGCGCTGGGGTTCGTCGCGGTCGTCGTTGCAGCCGTCGACATCGATCTCGCCGCCCGGCTGATCCTGCTCGCGGCGGTCGCGGACGGCCTCGACGGCATCCTCGCGCGCCGCTACGGTGGCACCGACGCCGGCCCCTATCTCGACTCGCTCGCCGACGTCGCCTCCTTCGCCGTCGCTCCCGCCGTCCTCTCCTTTACCGTCGTTACGACCGGCCTCGAGATCGGATTCGACGCGATCACCGCCGAACTTCTGGTTGTGACTGGCATCTGTGCGCTGTTCGTCGCGATGGCCGTCACCCGACTCGGGATGTACACTGCCTACGACGTTGCCGGCAGCCACACCGAAGGCGTCCAGACGACGCTGGCCGCGACGGTCCTCGGCGCAGCGATCCTCGCGGGCGAAACCCAGCCCGAACTCGTTCTCGCGGTCACCGCCGCGTTCTGTTACCTGATGGTCTCACGGATCGAGTATCCCGACCTGCTGGCTCGAGACGCCGCGATCATGGGTGTCGTCCACGTGCTCGCGATCCTCGTGCCGACCCTCGCCGGGCGGACGTTTCCGTACGCGCTGCTGACGCTCGGGCTGGCGTACATGACGCTCAGTCCCTGGTTCTACTGGGGCGAAACGGAGCGATCGTCGGAGACGGACGTCGACGTGCATGGAAACGCTTAGGACCGTGCTGACACGACTGTCGGGTATGCACACTGTCACGCGTCGGCGTCGTCCCCGGGTGGTACGATGAGCGAGGACGAGGCAAACGGTGACGACGCGGCCGCCGAAGCCGAACCGGACGAGGAGGAGTCGGTCGATCTCGAGGCCATCGACGAGCGACTCACGGCGCTTGCCGACGACCTCGAGGAACTCGATGCGGACCTCGAAGCGGCCGAGACCGAAGACGACCTCGACGTCGTCGAGGCGGATCTCGACTCGTTCCGAGACGAACTCGAGAGCGTCGAGGTTCCCGAACCGCCCGAGACCGACGAGGACGAGGAGGAAGACGAAGAGCCCGCACCCGAAGAGGAACTACAGGAGACGTACGACGAGATCGAGAGTGATCTCTCGGATCTCGAGTCCGATCTCGAAGACCAGCGCGGACCCTACGGCGAAGACGTCGTGGGCGAGATCGACAGCGCCAGCGGCACGATCACGAGCACCCGCTGGACCGAGGAGGGCAACGCCGAACTGATCGAGGCGGTCGAGGACTTCCTCGACGACCTCAACGGCCTGCTCGACAGTTCGGTCACGCTGGTCGACGAGGGCGACGACGTGTCGGCCCAACTCGACGCGACCCTCGACGATGCGACCGACGCAGTCGAGGCCGCAGCCCTCGATGCCGACGACGACGCGGAGACGATCGCCGGGCTCCTCGAGTCGACCGACGCTCTCCAGAGCGACATCGACGACGCGACCGAGTGGTCGGACCTCGAGGTCCGCGAACAGCTCCGTCGCGAGGGCTACTACGACGTACTCGACCACGTCAAAGACTACCCGCCGGAGTGGCACGCGCTCAAGGTCCACGAAAAGCGCGGCAACGTCGATCAGATCCTTCTCGCGCTCGAGACCTTCGACTCCGACTTCATGGAGGAACACTGTATGGAGGCCTTAGAACGGATGGGGCCCGAGGAAGCCATCGACCCGATGCTCCAGAAGGCAAACCGCCGTGACGAGGCTGCGATGGCCATCCTCGGCAAGATCGGCGTCGACGACGAGGAGGTCGTCGACACGCTCCTCGATTACGTCGACTCCAACCCGAACCTCCAGCAGCCCGCGTTCCGCGCCCTCGGGGAGATCGGCACCGAAGACGCCGTCGAGCCGATCGCCCAGCAACTCGTCGCCGACGAGGCCGACGTCCGTAGCTGGGCCGCCCGCGCGCTCGGCCTGATCGGCGACACCCGCGCCATCGAGCCGCTCGCGGACGTCCTCGAAGACGACGAGGCCGACCGCGTCCGCGCCAGCGCGGCGTGGGCACTCCGCCAGATCGGTACCCAGGACGCCCTCGAGGTCGTCGCCGACTACGACGACGACCGCGCCTACCTGGTGCAGGCCGAAGCCGAACGCGTCGATCTCGAGCCCGCAGCCTGACCACGAGACGACGTTCGTTCTTCGATTCGCATTCGACGCACACAGCGCTGAGCAGGTCCGGCCTCCGAGACTTTAAGTACGGACGCGCGCCCAAACCGGGCGATGACCTCTCGGCGGGCCGCCCTCGTCGCCGTGCTCGGCTGTTGTCTGATCGCCAGCGCAACGATACTCGTCGGATTCGCGTTCGCCACTGAAACGGCGGTGAGCGACCGGCCCGCCGCTCGAGCGGCCACGGAACCGAGTAGTAGCGACGGCGCGACTGACCGCGCTTGCCCCGCTGGAGCGTCCACAGCGCGTCCTACCGCTGAGCCACCGACGGACCCACAGATCGTCAGCCTCTACCCGAACCCCACGATCGCCGACAACGTCGGTGAGTTCGTCGTCCTCGAAACGCCATCCGAAACGCGGCTCTCGAACCTGACGCTCACGGACGGCCACACGACGGCGTCGCTTCCGAACGAAACGGTCTCCGGGCGCGTCGCCCTGAGCACGGCCCCGAACGTCACCGCGACGCTGACCGACGTCCCTGTCCTCGCACTCGAGGGCCACCTCCAGCTCGCCAACGACGGCGATCGCCTCAGCCTTCGAAACGAGACGGCGACGATCGATACGGTGTCGTACGACCGCGCGCCGACGGCCGAACGGTGGTATCGAACGGCGACTTCGGATGCGTCGACTCGCGCCACCGACGGCGAGTGGTGGCCCCGGGACGCGACCTGTCGTCCCGTCTCGCACACCGCGGTCGACGATGCGACGGCGTTCGTCCTCCCCGACGGCCCCGCCGTCCCACGGGAGACGATCCGATCCGCCGACGAGCGACTGTTCCTCGCCGGCTACACCGTCACCTCCGAGGAAGTCGCCGCCGACCTCGTCGACGCGGCCGACCGCGGCGTCGATGTCGAAGTCCTCCTCGAGGCCAGCCCCGTCGGTGGAACGCCGGCCCCGACCGCAGACGTCATTGAGACGCTCGAGGCCGGTAGCGTCGAGATCCGGGTCATCGGTGGCGACGGTGCTCGCTACCGGTATCACCACCCGAAATACGTCGTCGCCGACGATCGTGTGCTGGTCACCACCGAAAACTGGAAGCCATCTGGCGTCGGTGGCGAAAGTAGCCGCGGGTGGGGAGTCCGCCTCGAGGACGAGGCCCTCGCGACCGATCTTTCGGGCGTCTTCCGGGCCGATTTCGAGGGCTGGGATACGACCGCCGGCTCGGCCTATCGTGTGAACGCCTCGTTCGTCGACGACGAGGATCCGATCGTCACCTCGCGCGACACCGAGTTTCCGACGGCCCACGAACCCACGACGGTGTCCGTCGAGTCCGCCGAACTACTGGTCGCACCGGACAACGCCGAGCCTCGGCTCCAGGAACTACTCGCTGAAGCCGACGACGAGATTCTCGTCGTCCAGCCCAGTATCGCACCCGACGTCTCGCTACTCGAGTCGACCCTCGACGCAGCGCGGCGCGGCGTCGACGTTCGCATCCTGCTCGGATCGACGTGGTACAACGCCGAGGAAAACGAGCGACTCGCAGCCGACCTCGAGCGCCTCGCTGCCAACAACGATCTTCCGCTCGAGGTACAGCTCGTGGCGGACACCGATCGCTTCGAGAAGATCCACGCGAAGGGCATCGTGATCGACCGGGAGGTAGCGATCGTCGGTAGTGCCAACTGGAACGCGAACTCGCTCGAGAACAACCGCGAGGTGCTCGTCGTCCTCCACGGCGAGGAAATCGCGACCTACTACGCGGACGTGTTCGAGGCGGATTGGTCCGGCGACGCCTGGCGGTTTCCCATCGGGCTCAGCGCTACCGTTGTCGTCGCCCTCGTCGCTGCGGCGATCGTCGGCCGACGCTACGTGCGGTTCGGAGTTTCACCGTCCGAATACAAGTGAGAAAGTGGCGAATCCCGGCTGACAGTATCAATCCGCACGACCGCCGACCTCGAGGAGTTCGCAGTGATCGGCCTCAGGGTCGAAACAGTCGGGACACTGCTCGGGGCGGTCGATGATCGTGTCCAACCGCTCCGCGACAGTGTCGTCGATGACGCTCTCTAGGGCGCGGGCTTCGTCGCGAAACTCCTCGACTTCGAGGACGTTCGCGAGGAACCGTTCGATGATACAATAGGTCTGGAGGGCGTTGTGGGCTCGCTCGAGGCCCTCGTCGGTCAGGCTCGCGCCTTTGTACTTCTCGTGTTCGACGAGCTCGCGATCTTGGAGTTTCCCGATCATCTCGTTGACGCTTGCAGGGCTCACGTCGAGCAGATCCGCGAGCGTGCCGGTCGATGCGGGGCCGTCTTCGATTCGCTGAGCCAGATAGATCGCTTTGAGATATTGATCTGCAGTGTTCATGCCATCCCTCCGTCAGTGTCGCCGTGTGCTACGGCCGTGGTGCGCCGGTGTAACCGCATCCGGGTCCCGATACGGGCGTCGAACGGCGTCTCGCCGGTGGTGATCGCCGCAGGTTCCCGTCTCTCGCTCATGCTCTGTGCTCCATGATTTCGGTCACTTCTTCGACGCCCTCTTTTTCCTCCTCGCGGATCTCCGAGAGCGTCTCGAGCAGCCGATCGCGATCGACTGCGAACTCGGTATCGGAGGCTTCGATCGCCGTGATCAGGTCGTCGTAGAACTTGTAGGCCGTCTCCTCGTTGGCCAACTGATCGTAGAGGACGCCGTCCGTGTCCTCCGGCGGCCCGTACTGGGCGTCGACCAGCGCATTGATCTCGTCGTATTCGACCGTGTCAGCCTCGAGATCGTCGATCAGCGCCTCGAGTCGCTCACGGTGATCGGCCGACTCCGCGGCCGCTTCGGCGAGCAACTCTTCCACCTCCTCGTCGAAGTCCGCTCGCTCTTCCGGGGGGAGCGAGTCGATATGGAGGGCGGCGCGTGACTCGACGACTTCCTCCAGTACGACCCCGATCTGCAGCAATCGGGTCAACTGGTGGTCGCTCGAGACACGCTGTCCCAAACTCATATCTCCACAAGTGGGCCGCTGTTACTTAGGCGTCTCGGAGCACGGATAGCGAAAAACGGTAACGGACGGATCGAACAGAACGCGAAACGATCGGGTGCGACGCAGTTAGTCGCGCTGGCACAGGCGCCGTGGAATCTTCGATCCCACGAGCCGTTCACTCGCTCGTATAAACGAGACTCGGAGCGGAGCGAGAGTCTCGTTTACTCTCGCTCGCGCAGACGCGCCCCGATCAGTTCCTCGAGATCGTCACGGAGTTCGTCGACGTCGATCTCCTCGAGGACTGGCACGAAGAAGCCCTCGACGAGCATGTTGCGGGCCGATCGCGGGTCGACACCGCGGGAGGTCATGTAGAGCAAGTCCTCCTGGTCGATCTGGCCGACCGTCGCGGAGTGGCTGGCCTCGGTGTCGTGGTTGTTGATGATCAGCTTCGGGGAGGCGTCGGCCTCGGACTCGTCCGAGAGCATCAGCGTGTTCTCGCGCTGGTAGGAGCTGGTGTCCCACGCGTCGGCACCGACGTCCTGAACGCCCTCGTAGACCGAGCGAGCGACGTCGTCGGTGACGCCGCGGGTGACGAGGTCTGCCGTCGTGTGCTCGGCACGGTGCCAGACCTTCGCGTCGAGGTCGAAGTGCTGGTCGTTGTGGCCGTAGAAGGCGCCGACGATCTGCGTCTCCGAAGAGTCGCCGCTGAGCGTCGTCGAGACTTCAGTCTTCGTCAACTGCGTGCCGAGGTTGCCCTCGATCCAGTCGATCGTGGCGTAGGTGTCGGCGACGCCGCGTTTGACGGTGAAGTTGTAGGCCTCCTCCGAGAGGTTCTGGAGGCTGCCGTACTGGATGTAGCTGTTCTCGCCGGCAGCGACCTCGACGACGCCACTGTAGTACTGCTCCTCGGCCTCCTGGCCGGTGGACTGGCGCTCGAGGATCGTGACCGAGGACGACTCCTCGGTGACGACGAGCGTGTAGTTGAACAGCGAGCGGGAGTTCTGTTCGGTTCGGACGGTGACGTCTTCCGCATCGACGCCCTCGGGGACGTAGATGACCGTCCCGGTGCTGAAGAGGGCGGTCGACAGCGCGGTCAGGTAGTTCTCCTGAGGGTCAACGATGGAGCCGAAGTGCTCTTTCAGGAGGTCCTCGTGTTCCTGGACTGCCTCGGCCCACGGGAGGACCTCGGCGTCCTCGGGTCCGACCTGATCCTTGTCCTCGGCCGCGTTCAGCGGGTCCACGAGCGACTCGAAGTCGAGTTCGTGGAGGTTCGTCCAGTCCCGACCCGGCGTCCGGATGACGTCGGGCATGTCGAGGTTCTCGAGGGCCGCGAGGGCCTCGAGACGTGTCTCCAAGAGCCACTCGGGCTCGTCTAAGTCGCCCGAAATTTGGCGTACCTGTTCTTCCGTCAGATTGGCATGTACCTGCGTGCTCATATTATCCGAGGCTACCCTCCATCTCGAGTTCGATGAGGCGGTTGAGTTCGACCGCGTACTCGATCGGCAGTTCTTCCGTGATCGGCTCGATGAAGCCGGCGACGATCATCTTCTTGGCGTCGTCGTCGTCCAGTCCGCGCGACTGGAGGTAGAAGATGTCCTCGTCGCCGATCTTGCCGACGGTCGCCTCGTGGGCGACGTCGACTTTCGACTCCTCGATCTCCATGTACGGCATGGTGTCCGAGGTCGACTCGTTGTCGAACATCAGCGCGTCACACTCGACAGCGGTGCTCGAGTTCTCGGCACCGTCGGCGATGTGGACGAGGCCGCGGTAGTTGGTGCGGCCGCCGTCCTTGGAGATCGACTTGGACTCGATGGTCGAACTCGTGTTGGGCGCGTTGTGGTAGACCTTCGCGCCGGTGTCGATGTCCTGGCCTTCGCCAGCGAAGGCGATGGTGATGTGGGTGTCGGTCGCGCCGCGACCCTTGAGGATCGAGCACGGATAGAGCATGGTGGCTTTCGAGCCCATGCTGCCGGAGATCCACTCCATCGTCCCGTTTTCTTCGACGATAGCGCGCTTGGTGTTGAGGTTGAAGGTGTTCTTCGACCAGTTCTGCACGGTCGAGTACTGGACGTGTGCGTCCTCGCCGACGAAGACCTCGACGCCGCCGGAGTGGAGGTTGTGCGTGCCGTACTTGGGAGCGGAACAGCCCTCGATGTAGTGGACCTCGGAGCCTTCCTCGGCGATGATGAGGGTGTGCTCGAACTGGCCCATCCCTTCGGAATTCATTCGGAAGTACGCCTGGACGGGCATCTCGACGGTGACGCCCTCGGGGACGTAGACGAACGAGCCGCCGGACCAGACAGCGCCGTGCAGCGCAGCGAACTTGTTGTCGCTCGGCGGCACACAGGAGGTCATGAAGTGCTCTTTGACGAGCTCGGGGTGTTCCTGGACCGCGCGGTCCATGTTCATGAAGATGACACCCTTCTCCTCCCACTGTTCTTGCATGTTCTGGTAGACGACCTCCGACTCGTACTGGGCACCGACGCCCGAGAGGGCGTTCTTCTCGGCTTCCGGGATGCCAAGCTTGTCGAAGGTGTCTTTGATCTCGTCGGGCAGCTCCGTCCAGTCGTCGACGCCTTCGCGCTTGTCGACGTCAGGGCGGATGTAGGGAACGATCTCCTCGACGTCGAGCTCGGAGAGATCGGGCATGCCGGGCCAGCCGGAGGGCATCGGCATGTTCTGGTACTGCTTGAGCGCGCGGAGACGCCGCTCGAGCATCCAGTCGGGCTCGTCCTTGTCCTCGGAGATCATGCGGATGACCTCCTCGGTCAGGCCCTTGTCGGATTTCACCGCGGCGTTCTGTTCTTTCTTGAACTCGAACCGCGCTTCGGTGTCGGTTTCTTTGAGGTGGTCTTGTTCGGAACTCATAATTTGATTGTGTATATGGTTACGGCTGTAGGGTTATTACCGTTGTTCTAGCCGAATTCGGTTACGCAGTGCCGTAGACCTCTTCGCGGACCCAGTCGTACCCCTTGTCCTCGAGCTCCTCGGCGAGCTCGGGACCGCCGCTTTTGGCGATCTGGCCGTCGAGCATCACGTGGACGTGGTCGGGTTCGACGTAGTCGAGGATGCGCTGGTAGTGGGTGATCTGGAGAATGCCGGTGCCCTGCTCGTCGCGCAGCGCGTTGATGCCGGCGGAGACGTCCTGGAGGCGGTCGATGTCGAGTCCGGAGTCGATCTCGTCGAGGACGGCGACCGACGGCTCGAGGATGGCGGCCTGCAGCACTTCGTTCTGTTTCTTCTCCCCGCCGGAGAAGCCGGCGTTGAGGTAGCGCTGGGCGAACTTCTCGTCCATGTCCAGCTGTTCCATCTTCTCCTGGAGGATACCCTGGAACTCGGCGACGCCGACTTCGCCCTCGTCTGCCGGACCTTCCATCGGCGAGGTCTCGAAGCCTTCGTCCGCTTCTTCGTCTTCGCCGTCCTCGTCCTCGAAGAGCTCCTCGCGCTCTTCGATCTTGGCGTTGAGCGCCGTTCGGAGGAAGTTCGTCATCGTGACGCCTTCGATCTCGGCGGGGTACTGGAACCCGAGGAAGATACCGAGCGCGGCGCGCTCGTTTGGCTCGAGGTCGAGGAGGTCCCAGGTGCGCTGATCCTCGTCGATCTCGATGTCCTCACCGAACTCGTCGTCCTCGAGGTGCAACAGGACCTCACCGTCGGTGACCTCGTAGGCGGGGTGACCGGCGATGACCTTTGCTGTCGTCGACTTCCCGGAGCCGTTCGGCCCCATCAGGGCGTGGATCTCGCCGGACTCGACCTCGAGATCGACGCCCTCGAGAATTTTCTCGTCGCCCTCCGCTACTTCCGCATGCAGGTTGCGTAGTTCGAGACGTGCCATAGTATTCTGTCGTCTAATGAGTGGGTCGTACGACTAATAACGGTTTCGTATCCAATTGTATACAGTCTCCAATTAGCAAAATAAGTTTCCCATTCGAAAACCACTGTTTGGATAGGCCGTGACAACCCGTCATACGAACCCATCACTTACGGTGACGAAAACAGGCCGCTCGCAGGACAGACACGGCACCGCGCTCGATGCACGATCGTCGAATCGAAAGCGGCCACCTCGTCCGGCTGTTCGTGTCCCGCCTCGGTGATCGACGGTTCGTCCGCGTGAGACCGGTGTACAGTCACACCGGCCAGCTCACATGAACGAATCGAGCCCTTTCTGTTCCTGGCCGCTTTTGACTTCGTCCCAGGAGACGTCCAGCGCCTCGAGAATGCGCTCGATGGGGCCCTGCAGCGTCTTCTCGAGCATCTTCTCGTAGTCGACTTCGAACTCCTCGGGGATCTGGTCGTCGTACTCGAAACAGATCACGTCGGGATCGCGCTTGAACGCGCCGTAGAGGGGATCTGTGCGAGCGTCGAACCCCTCCTCCTCTTCGAGGCGCTCGAAGAACGAGGGATCGACGCGCTCGAGGTAGAGTCGCTTGGGTTTGCTCCCGCGCTGGAAGTTGGTGCCCAACAGGAGGTTGGCGTACTTCGCCCCGCGGACCTGTGCCGTGTCGGTGTCGTAGTTGTCCAGGCGCTTCCCGATGCCGCCAGGAATGGCGATCTCCTCGTAGGAGACCTCGCCCCCGAGGACGTCCTCGATGACGCCGTTGACGTACTCCTTTGCGCCCTCGATATCGCCCTCGCGGACGATCATCTCGATGACCTCGTGCTGGACTTCCTTCGTGATCGGCGCGATGTCCGAGCGCTGATACTCGAAGCCGACGATGTCGATGTCGTCGACGTTCTTCCCCTCCTTCCAGGTGATATGGCCCGCGTAGCGTTTCTTCTTGCCCGCCTGGAAGAACCGCCGGTAGAGTTTCTCGAACTCGATCTGGAACCGGTGTTCCTCGGCGTTCAGGTCCTCCTCCGCGAAGTCGTCGTAGCGACCGTTGATGTACTCCTCGATCTCGAAGGACTGCTCGAGCGCGTCGTCTTTGGGCACGTCGGGACCTAACTCGAGCATGACGCTGTCGGTGTCACCGTAGGTGACTTCGTAGTCGAGTTCCCGGGCGGCAGCGTCGGTAAACTCGATCACTTCGCGACCGGTTGCGGTGATCGCCGAGGCGGCCTCCTTGTCGTAGAGCCGGAACTGCTCCCAGCCGGAGACGCCGTACAGCGAATTCATGATGACCTTTACCGCACCCTGTTGGCGGTCGTACTGCTCGTATTCGGGCGAGCCGGGTTCGTGCTGGTTTCGCAGTTCCTTTTTCTCCTCGCGCTCGGCGAGCAGTTCCGTGATCATCTCGCGGTTGACGCCGTCGGGTTCCTTCCGGAAGTGGGTCCCCGTCGGCGCCTCGTAGGTCTCCCCTTCGTACTCGTCGGGGTCGACCCTCGTCTCCGGGCTGGCGTTGATCGTCGTCATGCACATCGGATACAGCGACTTCAGGTCGAGCACGGTGACGTTCTCCTTGACGCCCGTGATCGGCTCGAACACCGCGCCGCCCTCGTATTCCTCACCAGCCTCCTGTTGCCCTTTCGAGGGCAGTGCAAAGCGACCGTGGGCCTCGTGGAGGACGTACATGTCGACCGCGTCGCCAGGCGTGGGTGCGTCCTCTAACTTGCAGCCGACGAAAGACCGCACTTCGTCCCAGAAAGGGATGATCTCCTGCTGGCGGTCGAGTTCGACGCAGAGTTCGACGTCCCGGAGGTTGTACTCGAGCAGCCGGGTCGGATCGTCCTCCCAGAGGTCACCGATGTCGCCGGCGTAGCGCTCTTTGCCGACGCCGAGTTCGACTTCGCCGACGGCGTCGAGTCGGTAGGAATCGAGTTCCGAGAAGACCATCCGCTGGTAGCCATACAGCAGGTCGAAGACGATTCGGCCCTTGATGTCGGGGCCACCCCAGTTGCTGCGCCAGACCTCGTCGACTCGGGAAAGCCGGTCGATCGAGAGATCGTAGTCGTGGTGGGGGCCGGCGAGTTCCTCGAGGCGGTCGAGGAGATAGGGAGCGTCGAAATCTTCGAAGTTCCAGCCGGTCAGGATGTCCGGATCAGTTGCTTCGATGTACTCGATGAAGGCCTCGAGCATCGCTTCTTCTTCCGCGAAGCTCCGAATCTCGTGGTCGATCGCACCCTCGATCGGTTCGTAGTCGTCGATCTCGTCGGGAATCGGTCCGTCGCCGATCGGGGCTTCGTAGAGCCACATAATGTACTCGTCACGATAGGAGTCGTGGCTGGTGAGACAGACGATCGGTTCTTCGCCGTCCTCGGGGAAGCCCGAGCGGTCGTCGACCTCGATGTCGAAGGTGTTGACGCGCGGGTCGGCGTCGACGTCCGCGGCGTCGACCTCGTCGTGGGGAACGACCAGCGAGTCGTCGTCGGCCCGTCGCGCCGGAACCCGAATGCCGCTCCGGATGTCCTTGTCGATCAGAAATCGGTTCGGAAAGAGGATGTCGGCCTCGTAGTGGTCGAAGTCGTCACGCACCTGCCCGACGTCCCGTGGCGTCTGGCCGAAGATCTTGGTCAACTTCTCGCCGCGGATACTCTCGTATGGCTCGCCGTCCTCGTCGTACTCCCGGCTGCCCGTCAGCCGGTCGTAGGCCTCCTCAGGTGGCCGCTCGAGCGTGTCCGTCGGCGCGTAGAAGTACGGTTTGAAGCCGACCACCTGGACGTGTTCTAACTCGCCGTCGGGCGTGCGCCCGAAGACGTGCATGATCGGTCGCTCCTCGTCGCCGTAGCCGGCGATGGTGTAGTCGACCTGCATCACCGCGAGTTCGAGTTCACCCTCGGGTTCGGGGAGGGTCTCCTCGAGGACGTCGATCACCTCCGGGGCGTCGGTCCCGCCGTTGCCGGCGACGGCAACAGCCTCTTCTGCCGGCCGGTCGTCACTGTCGTCGGACTCGCCGCCGAAATCCGTGAGTCCGGTCTGGCCCGCCTCAGTCATGGTACTGGGGTTGGCAGGCGGTGGGTAAAAACCCCCAGATTCACCGCTCGCTGAGATCGTCTTCGGAACCGGCCTCGAGGCTCGGGGCGCTGCGTGGGCGGCGAGGGACCCGCCACGGACAAGCCTTGCAGCAGCAAGAAGACATTTAACGTGGTAACACATAGCACATAATCGGGTGATCGATATGTCTTCCCATCTAAACGACGACGCGGCAGATCGAAGTGAACTGAGTAGCATCCCTGAAGGGACTGCGACGATCGAATCCTACGAGACCGACGACGGCGTCGTCTTCTACGACGCGGAGAACCCCCTCGCGTGGGTAGAGACCTCCCGGACACTCACGCTCGAGGACCTGGCCTGATACGGACCGCTGTCTGTCAGTGCCGGCGCACCCACGATCGGTGTGCGTCGGGACACAGTTTCGACCGATTATCCGAAACAGATCGCGAAGCGAACGCTTTTCCGCTCGCTTATCATCGATTTCGATGTGGTATTCGACCGGACCGAGAACGAACCCGAGGAGTGGGACCCCGAGGAGGAACTCTACGATCCTGACAGTGACGGGCTGACGATCCCGCAGGTGGCGACCGAGGACGATCCGGACGAGGCGATAAGCGGGATCGACGTGCCGAGCGTGTCAACCGACGAGACAGACGTGTCAGGCGATCTTCTGCAGGCGTTCTGGGCGCTGGTGTTGGTCATCAACGCCGCCCTCTTCGTCGTCTCGCTCGGGGCCTTGCTGCTGGTGTTCGAAGGCGACGTGACCCGGGGTGGCATCCTCGTCGCGGCCGGCACCGTCCTGTTCGGGCTTGCCGGACGACGATACCGTTCGTTTCGAGCCGACAGGGACGACGGCACAGCGGACGACAGCCCCGCTGACGGGGATCGGTCCACGGACGATGCAACCGAAACGGCTTCGGGAGACGGTGCCCAACCACAGTCACCGACCCGATCAGATCGCAAATGAATACCGTAGAGGACGACACCGGCAAACGATACCTGCTTCTCAAACACTCCGACAGCGCGAGTCTCGTTCGCGATCCCGAAACCGGCAACGAGTGCTACGTTCAGAACGACCGCCTAGAGCCCGTCGACGGGCAATCGCCCCTCGAGACGGCTGCCCGAAGCGTCAGCGAGCCACTGCTAACGTTGCTGACGACCGTTCACGACGAGAAAACGCTCGGTCTGTTGCTCGAGCTCGCGACACGAGGGCCACTCGGCGTCCGCACCCTGCTCGACGCCTACGAGTTCTGCGAAAGCGACTTGCACGGCCGGCTGACAGTCCTCTCGGCTGCCGGCCTGCTCGAGGAGACCGACGTCGCAGGCGAACGGGGCTACCGGCTCACCGAGGATTGCGAGACCGCGCTCGAGGCGATTCGAGACATCGAACCAACAGGCATGCACGACGGGTCCGATTGACGCGAGAACCGACGTGTGGCTCGTCAGTCCGACGCGAGCAGTTCCGCCTCCGGGGGCTCGCCGCGCTCGAGTCGCGAGCGGTTCGACGTCGCGTCCTTCTCGACGCGGACGAGCGAATCGGCCGCCCCGACGAGTTCCTCGTCGTGGCTGACGACGACGATTTGCTCGACGTCGAAGTCGTTGCGCATCGATTCGATCAGCGAAACGAGTTGCGTGACGTGGCCCGAATCGAGGAACACCGTCGGCTCGTCGAGAATGAGCGGCGGCATCGGCGCGGTTCCCTCGACCCCTTCGGCCAGCAGCCGGTAGATCGCACACCGCAGGCTGAGATTGAACAGTGCCCGCTCGCCACCCGAGAGCTGTTCGGGCTCTAAGGCTTCGCCGTCTTTCTGGTAGACCGTCAGCCGGTAGTCACCGTCGAGATCGATCGCCGCGTAGGAGTCGTTCTGATAGACCAGCTCGAACGTCTCGTTGAGCAGCCGTTCTAGGGTCTCGACGTTGCGCTGGCGCAGTTCCGCCCGCAACTCGCCGTAGGTAGTCTGGAGCGTCTCGGCTTCCCCGTACAGCGACTCGAGGTGTTCACATTGTGCGTCGACGCGCTCTAAGCGCTCGCGGAGCCGCTCGAGGTCGGCAAGTTTCTCTTCGATGCCGCCAATCGCCCCCTGGACCTCGTCGCGTTCTGACTCGAGTTCTTCGAGTTTCTCGTCGACCTGCTCGATGTACTGCTCGGCGTTTCGCTTGTCCTCGCGGGCGGTTTCGACCCGCTCGTCGTCGAATTCGGACTCGAGGTCGCGTTTTCGCTCGCGCTTTGCCGACAGTGTTTCGCGGCGCTCGTCGTTCATCTCCTCCCAGTCCGCGATGCGCTCGCGAAGCGTGTCGATCTCGCGTTCGAGCGTGGCCCGTTCGTCGGCGATCTCGGCGATCCGCTCGAGGGTCTGGAGCGTCGCTTTGATCTCCCCGCGCTCCGTGTTGATCTCGCCGAGGGCGGCCCGTGCGTCGGCCACATCGTCCTCGCGTTCGTCGGCAGCGGACCGCTTCGCGTCGGCCTCGGCCTCGTACTCGTCGGCGTCTGCTCGCAGCTGATCACGCTGCTCGCGACGATCCGCGATGGCTTCGCGTTTCTCGGCGAGTAACTGCTCGACGTTTTCGCGGTTGTCCTCGAGTCGGGCAACCCGCCGTTCGACCTCGCACAACTCCTCGGCGCGGTCGATCCGCTCGTCTAGCTCGTCGCGTTCGGCCTCGAGGCGCTCGCGTTCGGCCTCGAGGGCAGTGAGTTCCTCCCGACGGTCGTCCAGCACGTCGACGTGTGGCGAGTCCTCGACGGGCTGGCCACACTCCGGACATTTGCCCTCCTCGAGCAGCCGTTCGCCCTCCTCGATCGCGTTCTCAGCGGTCCGGATGTCGGCGATGACGTCGTTGAGTTCCGTGGTCACCTCCTCGCGATCGGCTTCGAGGGACGTGCGGTGGGATTCAGCCGCGCCGAAGTCGACAGGTGCGTCGTCGAACGCGGCCCGCGCGTCCTCGATCTCCGCCTCGAGGTCCTCGAGTTTCGCCTCGCGATCGGCGATTGCCTCCTCGTCAGCGTCGATCCGTTCCGTGAGGTCGGCGGCGTCGTCGCGGGCGGCTGCGGCCTGTTTCTCGAGGTCAGCAGCTTCCTCGCGAAGCCGCTCGATCTCCTCGGTGCCGGTTTCGATCGTCACCGTGACGTCCTGGAGCTCGTCGGCGAGTTCATCGTCACGCGCCTCGAGTTCGTCGATACGAGCCTCGATCGTCGCTTCGTCGGGATCGGTCGTCTCGAGGGCCACTGTCTCGAGCAGGTCGGCACGCTCATCTGCCAGTTCCTCGCGTCGTGCCCTGCTTTCGCTGATCTCGTCGCGTGCATCCTCACGCTTGCGTTCGGTGGCTTCGATCTTCGATCGGAGATCGTCGATCTCTGCCTCGAGCGTCGCGATCTCCTCGCGGGTTTCTTCGTGGCGCTCGAGAACGTCTTCGGCCGTCTCGAGAGTCTCCTGAGCCTGCGTACGCTGCGTTTCGTAGTGATCGATCTCGTCACTGATCTCGGCACGGCGGGACTCGAGCTCGTTGAGTTGCGCGTGGAGATCCTGCGCTTCCTTTTGTTCGACCTGCTGCTGGAGGTCTTCGAGCACCTCGCGCTGGCCGTCGAGCACCGTTTTGACGCCGAGTCGGGCGTCGCTGGCCCGCTCGCGGTACTCCTCGAGTGCACCCAGTTGGAGGAGATCGTCGATCATGTCCTGGCGGTCGCTCGGCGACGCGTGGATGAGCTTGTTGACCTCGCCCTGCCGGACGTACGCGCAGTTGACGAACGCCTCGGCGTCCATCCGCAGGAGATCGGTCACCTCGCGGCGGACATCGCGAGCCCCCTCGATGGTCTCGGTCGGCGTCTCGAGGACGCATTTCGTCGTCGTCGCACGGTCACCGCGGAGTTTGAGTCGGCGCTCGACACGGTACTCGCGGCCGTCGTGGGTGAACCAGAGTTCGACTTCGCTTTCCTCCTCGCCGGTGGTGATCACGTCGTCTAACGTGCGGTCGTCTAAGGCCTTCGAGCCGTAGAGTGCGAAGAAGACGGCCTCGAGCAGCGTCGATTTGCCGCTGCCGTTGACGCCGTGGACGACGGTGACGCCGCGCTCGAGGGAGAGGTCGGCGTCGCCGTAGCACTTGAAGTTCAGTAGGCGGACGCGATCGACCCTCATGCGAAATCACCCAGGGAAGCGGTGTCTGCGTCGGCAGTTTCGTCGGCCTCGCCGGCGTCGTCGGTCGTGCGTTCGGCTGCGTCAGCCGTCTCGGCGTGTCCGTCCGCTCCGCCAGTGTTCGTATCGGCCACATCGGGCGCATCGGCTTCGGAATCGGGTTCGTCTGCGAGCTGGTCGGCGACCGTCGTCACGTCCTCGTTGCCCGGCTTGCGCTCCGGCGCGGGCTCGAAGGCCGACCGATCATCCTCGAGCAACTCGCGAACCCGTCGCTCGACTGTCTCGCGGACGTTCGCGTCGGCGAGGTCGCCGTTCCGGACGGTCTCGTCGATCTCGAGGGCGGCATCGCTGAGCCCCAGTTCACGGACGCGCTCGCGGACGGCGTCGTCCGGGTTGGCGAAGTTCACCGACACCTCGTCGTCCTCGTCCGGGAGTTCCCGCCGGTCGTTGACGCGGGCGACGAGCGCCCCGCGGTCGATCGCGAGTTCCTCGATCGCCGCGGGCGTGATCGGGCGGCCCTCGCCCTCGATGGTGACGATGACGACGGCGTCGTCGAGGTCGTGCTGGCGGACGCGTTCCTGCACACGGTCGATTCCTTCGCCCTCCTCGAGTTCGACGTCGACGAAGACGAACTCGCGAGTGTCGGTGAGCCCGCGACGGCTGATCGCGACCGACTCGTCGAACTCGACGATGTTATAGCCACGATCCGCACGCTCGCTGGCGCTTGCCCGTTCGGTCGAGCCACAGTAGGTGACCCACGTGTCACGCACCTCCGCAGTGTCGGGTTTGTGGTTGTCTCCCAGCAGGACGGCGTCGAAGTCGACCGTCGACTGCTCGAGGACGGTCTCGGTGTCCCAATCGGCGTGGGCAAAGGGTTCGAAAAGGCCGTGGCTCACCAGCGTGGCGTGATCGGCCGTCTCGGGGACCGGGTCGAACACGTACTCGAGGTCGTCCCGGCGCGAGCGGGGGACGAAGTCGAGGCCGTAGAACGCGGCGTCACCGACGACGACCGGTTCGGCACCGAGTCTGGTCGCCAATCCGAGATCCGCAAAGAGATCGAGCCACTGCGCGTCGCGTTTCGACTCGTGATTGCCGACGACGGCGAGAAAGGGGATATCGGCGTCGGACAGCGTTCGAAGCACGTCGATCGTCCCCTGCAAGTCGACCAGGCTCGGCCGGCGGTCGTGAAAGAGGTCGCCGGCGTGGACCACTGCGTCGACATCGTCGGCGACAGCGTCCTCGACGACCGAGCGGAACGCCTCGAGGAAGTCCCGTCGTCGCTCGGGCGAGTTGTACTGCTGGTACCCGATGTGGGTATCGCCCGTATGGATAACCCGCGTCATTGGCCAGTGGTTGGCGAGTCCACCCTAAAGGGATTCCGTCACCGGAGTGAAAGTAAAACCGAACCGTCACTCGAGGCAACGGATCTCGTCACACGGGAGCGAGACGCGCTGGCCGACAGGTTGTGAGACGATTACGTCGCTCCATCCACGGGCGCTGTCGGCACGAATCGAGAGGCGACCCAACCGATCGCGGCAGCGATAGCCGCGGGAATCGCAACGAGGAGTAACAATCCGAAGAAGGCACCACCGGCACCGCCGTCGACGGTGACACCCGGTCCGAACGCGATCAGGGGCACTGACAACAGGACGAGAGCGACGGCGTAGCAGGTCTTCGCGATCGCCTCCTGAACGGTCCGACAGCGGACGAGATAGCCGGTCGCACCCAGCCACACGGCGGGACCGACGAGAAGGATCCAGCCACTCTCAGTGAGGATTAACAGCACGAGGGTTTCGACGATGCCGACAGCAAGTCCGCCAGCAATGCCGACCAGAACAGTGAGCGTGTTGTCGACGAGGCCGTCCGGGTCCAGCAGTCGCTCCGAGTCGTCGTCGGCGAACGCGTCAGTCTCACCACGAGTGGCAAACGAGTCGGCGTCCGTACTGGCAGCGGATCGACGTTCGGTCGCGTAGTCGGCGGTCGTTGAGTCCGTGGGGAGATCCGCCCAGCAGTGCATGCAGTAGGTCGCCGTCTGCCCGACGGGTTCCCCACACTCCGGACAGTGCAGATCGAGAGGGCCCTCACTCATCGCTACTCCCCGGTCGAACGAGTCTCGTGGCAGTCGCGGTCATCGGTCGATCGTTTCCGGAGACAAGACACTCCCCGCTATTAACATATTCGTGCGGCAAGCGGCGGAGAAGACGCATCCGATGCGGCAAGCGGTACCGAGAGAGACATCGGTGAACTCACATCAACGAGCAACAGACGGCGACAAATTCGAGACCCCGATCAGGCGTCGATGTCGAGACTGTAGAGACGTTTGCGCGCGTCGGAGAACGAAAACCGCGAATCGACGACGTTCTTCTCGTCGAGTCGGTTGAGCGCATACCGGACCGTCCGGGAGGGCAGCAGCGTCTCGTCGGCGATCTGCTGTTGGGTCATCGTGTCGTTGTACTCGAGGACCTTCGCGACGAGTTTCGCACTCGGCGGCAGTTCGCGGACGTCGTCCCACGTTCCCCGATCGCTGGTCTCCTGTCGAATCGGCTCTGAAGCACTCATCTTACACCTCCATTTCGAATACGGGATAATAATATTTTCTATTCCATCTAATGCCTGCTAGTAATACATCGTAGTTGAGTGCACCTACCCGAAGCCTCTTAAGAACCAACACCCAAAGGACGGGTGATGAGCGACACTGTGGACGACGTCGACCTCCCATATGATGAGGACGAGGCGTCCCAACAGGAGAAAATCCAGGCGCTCGAGGAACGGCTGGAGATCCTCGAGGCGCAAAACGAGGAGATGCGCGACAAACTCCTCGATGCCAACGCCGAGAACAACAAGTACCAGCAGAAACTCGAGCGGCTCACGCACGAGAACAAGAAACTCAAGCAATCCCCGCTGTTCGTCGCCACCGTCCAAGAGATCACGGACGAAGGCGTCATCATCAAACAACACGGGAACAACCAGGAGGCGCTGACCGAAGTCACCGACGAGATGCGCGCCGACCTCGAGCCTGACGCTCGAGTGGCGGTCAACAACTCGCTATCTATCGTCAAGCCACTCTCGAGCGAGACCGACGTGCGCGCTCGCGTGATGGAGGTCACCGAGAGCCCGGATGTCAGCTACGAGGACATCGGCGGACTCGAGGAGCAGATGCAAGAGGTCCGCGAGACCGTCGAGATGCCCCTCGAGAAGCCCGAGATGTTCGACGACGTCGGGATCGACCCGCCAAGCGGCGTCCTGCTATACGGGCCGCCGGGCACCGGGAAGACGATGCTCGCCAAAGCCGTGGCCAACCAGACCGACGCCACCTTCATCAAGATGGCTGGCTCGGAGCTGGTCCACAAGTTCATTGGCGAGGGTGCCAAGCTCGTGCGCGACCTCTTCGATGTCGCCCGCGAGCACGAGCCCGCCGTCATCTTCATCGACGAGATCGACGCCATCGCCGCCAAACGGACGGAATCCAAGACCTCCGGCGACGCCGAGGTCCAGCGGACCATGATGCAACTGCTCTCCGAGATGGACGGCTTCGAGGAACGCGGCGAGATCCGCATTATCGCTGCGACCAACCGCTTCGATATGCTCGACCGAGCCATCCTCCGCCCGGGCCGGTTCGACCGCCTCATCGAGGTGCCAAAGCCAAACCAGGAGGGCCGCGAGATCATCTTCGAGATCCACACCCGTGGGATGAACGTCGCCGACGACGTCGACTTCGCCGAGTTGGCCGAAGAGGCCGAGGAAGCCTCCGGTGCCGACATCAAGGCCGTCTGTACCGAAGCCGGCATGTTCGCCATCCGTGACGACCGCACCGAGATCCGGATGGAAGACTTCCGCAGCGCCTGGGACAAGGTTCAGGCCGAATCCGAGGACACCGAGGACGTCTCGAAAACCTTCGCCTGAACGCTCTCGAGGTCGACAGCGATCTTTCTCTTCGTTTTCAATCGTCTACCGACGGCGCTCGAGAGACACGCTGGTGGGCCGTCGAACGCGATAGGAAACGCAGTCGCCGATTAGCAAAAGAAGACGACTCGTCGGGACGTGATCCAGTCGCTACAGCATCGAGAACACGAGCCACGGCACGATGAACATGGCCAGCGTCAGCACTGCGAGGATCAACACGTATCCGATGCCCGTTCCTGCTGCAGTGAGCCACGCGGGATGCTCGAAGTCACTGAGATCGACTGCCATGTCCCGTCTATCCGGTGACGCCCGCATAAGCATACCGGAAGCAGACTCGAGAATCGCCGTTTTCCGCAGGGCAGTCCACTAGCGGTAGATGTTCTGATACCGGTCGTGATACTCCTTGAGCGCGAGTCGCGCCCTGCGCCGCGAGGTGAAGCCGAAGCCGACCGCAGCGCAGTCCTCGTCGTCACACTCCCAGCGAAACGTGGCGGAGTTCGGGTCTCGAGTCACCGACGCATCCGTTTCGCACCGCGGACAGGTCCACCCCCACCGGATATCGCCTGCGTCCAGGCTCGGACGGTCCATATGGATCTACGCTCGAGTTGTAGCGAGCACATAAAAGTCTCCGACTCGATAGGTTTTGGCTTTAAATGAGAGCGATCAGCTCTCACACTCGGTCGGGAACTGACGGCTTATGCTGGACGAATCCAGGCGAGCCGATCGCCCCGCTCGAACTCTTCGTCTTCCCCGATCACGATCTCCTCGAGCGTGCCGGTGGCTGGTGCTGGCACGTCGACGCTCACCTTTTCGACCTGAAATTCGCAGATCGCGTTGCCCGCTTCGACGCGACTGCCCTTGGCTGCGAACCAGTTGACGACGACACCGACGTCCTCGTCTGCGTCGTCGGGCCAGCGATCGCTCGTCTCGACGGCGACACGGTCATCGGTCCCGCTCATTCGTCCCCTCGAACGGCGCGAACGGCAGCCGCGATGTCGTCCGTCCCCGGAACGACCTCGTCTTCCATCGGTCGCGCATACGGGATCGGCACGTCCGGAAGCGCAACGCGCTCGACACCCTCGAGGTCGTCGAGGCCGGCCTCGGCCACGCTCGCGATGATCTCGCCGGTGACGCCGTACGAGCGATAGTCCTCGTCGACGACGACCAAGTGGCCGGTCTTGGCGACGGAGTCGCGGATGGTGTCGGTGTCGAGGGGGACGAGCGTCCGGAGGTCGACGACCTCCACGTCGAGTCCGTCGTCGGCGAGGTCCGCGGCGGCCTCGAGCGCGCGATGGACGTGTAGCCCGAGGGTGACGACAGTCACGTCCGACCCCTCGCGTTTGACGTCGGCGCTGCCGAACGGAATCGTATAGTCATCCTCAGGAACCCCGGTCTTCGGGCCGTCGGGTGCCGGCAGCCAGCCGATCCCCATCAGCCGCTTGTGGAACATGTAGACGACCGGATCGTCGTCGCGGATAGCGTTGTGCATCAGCCCCTTCGCGTCGTAGGCGGTCGAGGGCACGACGACTTTCATCCCCGGGAGGTGTGCGAACGTCCCGTAGAGAGTCTGGGAGTGCTGGGCGGCGTCGTTGTACGTCCCGCCGACCGCAGCCGTCAGCACCATCGGGACGTTTATCGAACCGCCGCTCATGTAGGTGTTCTTCGCCAGCTGGTTGTAGATCTGGTCCATCGCGACGCCGAAGAAGTCGACGAACATCAGCTCGGCGATCGGCCGCATCCCCTCCTGAGCTGCACCGACGGCCGCGCCGATGTACGCCGTCTCGCTGATCGGGACGTCCATGATGCGGTCGCGACCGAACTCCTCGAGTAAGCCCTCGGTGCTGTCGAAGATGCCGCCGTAGTCCGCGACGTCTTCGCCCATGTAGAAGACCTCGTCGTCCTCGCGCATCTCGTGGGCGATCGCCTCGACCATCGCTCGGCTCATCGTCAGCGACCGGCCGGGCTGCTCGCTCGCGTCGTCTTTCTCCTGTTGTGCCATCAGTCGTCACCTCCCGTCTCCGCGGTCGATGGCTCGCTATCTGTCACGCCCGAGGGCGGATTCACGAACACGTCCTCGTAGGCATCCTCCGGCTCCGGTTCGGGCTGATCTTTCGCCCACTCGATGGCCTCCTCGACGCGGTCGTGAGCCCGCGAACGCAGGTCGTCGATCGTCTCATCGTCGACGCCGTGAGCCCGGAGGTCCGCCTCGAGCCGCTCGATCGAATCGCGCTGCTCGGCGGCGGCTTTGTCCTCGTCGGGGCGATAGGCCTCGGGATCGCCCATGAAGTGGCCCATGCGTCGGTGGACCTGGATCTCGAGCAGCGTCGGCCCGTTCCCGTCGCGGGCGCGTCCGACGGCCTCCCTGGCGGCGTCGGAGACGGCGACGGCATCGTCGGCGTCGACGCGCATACCCTGCAGGCCGAACCCGTCGGCGCGCTGAGCACCGTTCTCGACGTCGGTGACGCGCTCTTTGGGCATGCTGATCGCCCAGTCGTTGTCCTCGACGACGAAGACGACGGGCAGGTTCTGGACGCTCGCCAGGTTGAGCGACTCTAAGAACGCCCCCTGGTCGATCGCACCCTCGCCGAGGAACGCGACGGCGACGCTGTCGGTGTTGCGCTTTTTGGCCGCCAGTCCGGCACCGACCGCAGGTGGACAGCCCTCGGCGATGATGCCGCTGCACGCGAAGTTAACGTCGGGATCGAACAGGTGCATATGGCCGCCTTTTCCGCCACTCAGACCGCTTTCGCGGCCGAAAATCTCGGCGGTCATTCGCTTCAGGTCGACGCCTTTCGCGATGGCGATATGGTGGGGCCGGTGTGGTGCCGTGACCGTATCGTCGTCCCGGAGGTGCTGGCAGACGCCTGCGCCGGCGGCCTCGTGACCCGCCGCGAGGTGAAGTTCCCCCGGGATCGGGCCGGCGGAGATATCGAAGGCGGGCTGTTTACCCACCATGTACTCCTCCTGTAATCGTTCTTCGTACTGGCGCGCCGTCACCATGTTCTCGTACATCTCTTGTAACTCGCTAACAGCCACCATGATTCCTGTAGACGTAACGGAACGGACCGTCAAATAGCTATGCCGAGTCGAGGGATCGAACCACGATTGCTGGTGGAACTATCGCGGATACCGAACCGAACGAGCAGAAGCACACGTTTCGGACTGTTTTTACCGGGTGACCCGCTACGGACACCCAATGACGAAAATCGTCGTGGTGGACAATCACGGACAGTTCACCCACCTCGAGCGCCGGGCGCTTCGCGACCTCGGCGTCGACACGGACCTGATCGACAACGACACGCCACCAGAGGAGGTCGACGCCGACGGCGTCGTCCTCTCCGGCGGTCCAGACATGGACCGGATCGGAAAGTCTCCCGAGTACCTCGAGGCGGACATGCCGGTCCTGGGCATCTGTCTGGGAATGCAACTGATCGCCGAGGAACTCGGCGGACAGGTCGGGAGCGGCGAGTACGGTGGCTACGCCGACGTGTCGGTCGACATTGTCGACGAAGACGATCCCCTGACCGGCTCGCTGTACCCCGAAACCCGCGTCTGGGCGAGCCACGCCGACGAGGTCACGGAACTACCCGAGGGGTTCGAACTGACGGCGAAAAGTGACGTCTGCGACGTCGAGGCGATGAGCGACACCGACCGGGACCTCTACGGCGTCCAGTGGCACCCGGAGGTGGCTCACACTGAGGAGGGCGACGAGATCTTCGAGAACTTCCTGTCGATCTGCGAATCGCAGTAATTTCGCGGCCGATCCGACTCGGCTACTCTCGTGGATGTGATCGCTCTCGGACGGAAACTGGGCTCGTCACACAACTGAATTGAGCGATCAATAAGAGCGCATCAGGTCTGCCAGGCGAGCGAGAGTGTCGTATCGGATTCGATCCAGGCCGCATCGTTCGTTGTGTCGAAGATACGAACAGTACCATCATTCGTCTCTTTTGCGGCACATCGGGCGGGTTCGGACGGTGCTTCCGACATAGTAGGTTGGCGTCGGATGAGAACTATCAACACACGATATAGGTCTTGTGTCTCGCAGGCGCTCCACGAGTGGAGAATATAATAATACACTGGCTGAGACAGGTACCGGACGAAAACTGACCGAAATCGTGCCGGGGCTCGGCCGAGAGCGACTCGGCTGGTGACCAGCGGTGATTCGGTGACTACTCGGCCGGTTTCTCGCGCGCGGGACCCCGCTGGTGAAGTTCGATCCCGACGTCGTCCGGCTCGAGGACATCCGGAAGTTCCTGGTCTCGGTCGCCGGTAATGTCGGCGAGAATTTCTCTAATGTACGCGTTGAACAATTCGGGATGCTCGCTCATCGGGAAGTGACCGATTTCGGCGAGTTCGATCGCTGTTGCTCCCTCTCCAACTCCCTCGGCAGTCTGGCGGCCGTCTTCCGGCGTGGTCAGGTAGTCGTACTCGCCGTTGGCGATGTAGAGGGGACACTCGTCGGCGTTGACCTGATCGAGCTTGTCACGGTAGTCGTGATCGACGGAGTAGTAGTAGAGATCGCCCTTGAACACGCCCGTCGCGCCCTGCTCGTAGAGGTACATCGTCTCGCGCTTGGTTTGTTCGGGGCTCTGGGGAGCCATCAAACCCCAACACGAGTAGGCGTTGACCTCCGTCGTGTTCACCTCGGGGTGGTCGAGCCAGTCGATGTAGAACCCCGGGCTATGCGCACCGCACTCGAGGCCGATCAACGCCTGGAATCGCTCGGGATACCAGTCGGCTAACTCGAGCGCGATGTTGCCGCCCATGCTAGAGCCCATATAGATCGGGTCCTCGAGCTCGAGGGCGTCGGCAAGGTTGACGAGCGTCTCGGTAAACTTCTCGGCAGTCATCGTGTAATCGTCGGTCCACCACTTTTGGGTCGTCGGCGGCACCGACTTTCCGTGATAGGGCAGGTCGTGGGCGATGACGCGGAACTCCTCGGTGATTTGCTCGTCAGTCAGGAGGTGGCGCCATTCCTGACAGTTGTTGCCGGCCGTGTGCTGACAGAGGAGCGGAATGCCGTCCTCAGGACCGTTCTCCTCGAAATAGATCCGGTGGTTGACGCCCTCGACCTCCGTGTGGACGTACGACCCGCTGATCGGTTCGACGTCGCCTGGCTGGTAGGTCGTCGACATGTTAGCTCCCTCCGTCGTTGTGTGCGACCCGCATCAGATCGAGCGTTCGCTGGAACGCACGGAGATGCTGGAAGATTTTCTTGTTGTTGCCGGTCAGCTGGAGGTGGCCGTCCTCGTTGCGAACCGCGGTTCGATAGTGAGACGCGATAATCTCGTGGTTGAACGCGGGCGGTGTCTCCTGGACGAACTCCTCCCAAGTCTCGCGGTCGCCCTCGACGCCGAACGACCACTGGTTGTTCATCGTCGGGTTTGGCACGAGCTGTGTGATCTCGCCGCCGTCCATTTCGAGCAGGACGCGCTCGTCACCGATTTCGACGTAGAAATTCTCGGAAAATTTGTCATGTCCACGTACTTTCATTTCCTGATCGCTGTTGACGGTCTCTTTGTACGACTCCCACCACTCGTGGGTGCCGAGTTCTGTATCGTTCATCGAAACCACACGGCACGTTCGCCGAACGACCCGAAGTAGCTCACACAATAGTACCCGATAGCTCGAGCGTAAATACAACGACCGCTGGCCTGCAGCCACGGTTCACTCACAATCTGACGGTGTTTTAAATTGGCTCGAGCAGATGGTTTCGTCCGAAATGAGCAGATTGGGGATCTCATAACGCTGGGTGGCGCCATTTCTGACGCAGCCGCGCCGATCGTACAACTGTGCCGGAAACCAGTGATAGCAGCCCGTCTCAGTCGTGTTCGCGAGTCGCAGATGGCTGCGATACTCGGTCAGTCGTCGACCGATGCCGATCGTGACCGACGAACCCCGTCCAGTAGACGAGCAGGCTCGGCAGGACGAGCACGCTCGCGACGAAAGCGTACACGATCGAGGCCGCCGCGATGAGCCCGAAGTACTGCAGCGACGGCAGGAAGGCGAACGCGAGAATGCCAAACCCGCCGGCCGTCGTCGCCGCACTGCCCAGCAGCGCGCCGCCGGTCCCGGTCACCGTCCGTCGGAGTGGGTCGCCGGCCGCGTCGCTGCGCTCGAGTTCCTGGTGATAGCGCTCGCTGACGTGGATGCTGTAGTCGATGCCGAGCCCGATAGTGAGACTCGCGATCATGCCGGTGATGTAGTTGAAGGGGATCTCGAGCAGCCACATCGTCCCGAGGACCCAACACAGCGTCATGAGGACGGGACCGAGCGTCACGACGCCGAGCGAGGCAGCGCCCGCCGTCCGGCGGTAGACGACCAGCATCAGGCCGCCGACGACGGCGAGCGTGACGAGCAGGCTCGCGACGATCGTGTCGACGATCGCCCCTTCGGTTCGATAGTTCACCACGGTGGCCCGTCCCGTCGCCGTGGCGGTGAGTCCGTCGCCGTCGACGTGTGACGCCGCGTCCCGCATTGCCACCGTCACCTCCTCGTTGGACGCGTCGCCGGTAGCCGTCAGGACGAGCCGGGCGGCCGCGTACTCGCCGTCGTCGGTTCGGTGGACGACCGCCTCGGCCGTTGCGGGATCGGCGGCGACGAACTCGTCGTAGACGGTCTCGAGATCCGAATCCGGAACCCCGTCGCCGTCAGTGTCCGCCGCGTGGAACGTCGCGTTGAACGACTCGTTGGTCGCCGCGACGGACTCCATGGCCGTAAGCGGGCTCCGGACGGCGTGGTCGCCGCTCGAGAGTTGCGCGACCGTCCCGCTTGCCGTCGCCGCTCGCTCGGCGTCGTCGATCCGCTGTAGCGTCTCGGGATCGGTGAGATCACCTTCGACGAGCAACTGTGCGCGGCGATCCTGCCGGACGAACTCCTCCTCGAGCGTCTCGAGCGTCGCCGCCGCGGTGTACTCGTCCGGTGCCATCGCGTCGGGGAGATCGTGGGTCCAGTCGGGCTCCTCGGGGAGGAACGCGGCCGTCTCGAAGGTCGTCTCCACCTGCGTCGCGCCGTAGGCTCCGCCGGCACTGACGACGAGCGCGACGACGAGCACTACAGCCGGTGCCCGGCGGGCGAGCCGGCTGCCGACGGCGAGTACCGATCCCAGCCGGTCGCCGGTCCCGATCGCAGTTCGCCGCCGGTCGATGCCGCGGGCCTCGAGGAACGCGTCGAGTTCGACTTTGGCGGTCGGGACGAACAACCCGAAGACGGCGAGCGCGGCGACGATCCCGATCGCACAGACGAGGCCGAACTCCCTGATCGGGCCAATCGGGCTGACGAGGTTCGAGAGAAAGCCGGTCGCCGTCGTCCGCGTCACGGTGACGAGCGCGACGCCGACGCCGGCGAGCCCGGCGGCCATTCCAGCCGCTGGACCGCGATCACCCTCGTGTCGTTCCTCCCGGCTTCGCATGAGGAGGTGGATCGCGTAGTCGATCGACAGCGCGATCAGCAAGACAGGGACGGCGATGAAGACGAGCCCGAAGTCGATCCCGAGCCAGCCCATGGACCCGACCGTCCAGACGAGCACGAGCGCGACGCCACAGAGCCCGAGGACGACGTCGATCGGGTCCCGGTAGGCGATCGACAGGACGACGAGCACGAACACAAGCGCCAGCGGGCCGACGATACTGAGGCTGTCGGCCGACGCCGACGTGATCTCGTCCGCCGTGATTCCGTGGCCGAACACCGATGTCGATCCCTCGAGTTCCGACGCGGCGAGATCGCCGATCGCCCGCTGGCCGGTCACGATCGAGTCCGGAGCGGTGTCGGCGGCGACGTACTCGCCGTCAGTGTCCTGAACGACGGCGACGATAGTTCCCGACGCCGTCGGCTCGCCAGGCTCGTACGCGGTCGGCATGAGCGCGAACAGCTCGTCGCGGTCTGTTTCGGCGTCGAATACCCGTTCGATCGTCGCCGCGAGTTCGTCATCGTCCATGGACTCTACCTGCTCGATCTGGGCCGCCAAAGACGGCTCGAGACCGTCGGCAAGCGCCGCGCGATCGGTGGCAAGCGCCTCGTACTCGTCGGCGAGGAGGCCACGGGTTCCCTGCCGGATGGCTGCCTCGCGTGCCGTTTCGTTCTCGGCCTCGCGAAGCCGCTGGGCCGCCGTCTCGAACGTCGCGCCGTGGTCGTCGGTGAGTTCGACCGACGAGTTCGCGCGGACGGCGTCGAACTCGGCCTCGACGGATGCGTCGGGATCGTTTTCGAGGCGCTCGAGCGCCGCGGCAAGCGCCGCGTCGGTTCGGTTCAGCTCGGCCGCACGCGACTCGAGTTCGGCGGCTTCCTCCACCTGAATCGCTGCCGTCGCGATGGCGCTTGGAACGCTTCTGATCGGCTCGTCGTCGGCCAGCGTTTTCGACACGCGTTCGTCCTCGTGGAGCGCTCGCTGGAACTCGAGGATCGAGACGAGCGACGAGCGGTCGAGGACGTTCCCGTCGTCGGCCTCGACGACCACCTGTGCGGTCGTCGTCTCGGTGCCGCGTGTGGCGAAGTCGTCGTCGATCGCGTCGAGTGCCTCGCGTTCCTCGGATTCGACCTGAAATTCGTCCATCGCGGTGTCTTCCTCGACCGCGGCCGCGCCGGCCCCGATCCCGGCCGTCAGGAGCAAGACGACGACGAGAACGAGCCGCCTGTGCCCGACGATCGCATCGGCGAGGTCCTCAGCGTCCATCGCGACCACCGTACCGACCGAACGTTCGGTCCATAGCTGACCGAACGATCGGTAGGGTTGAAAAATGTGGTGGTTCTCGGTCGCGACCGCGGTGACAGCGAGGCCACGCGCTTATATACGGATCGACCGAACAGTCGGTCAGTATGGACGACACCCAGACGCCGTTCGACGAGTCGGCCGGCGGGAAGGAGGCGATCTTCGCAGCGACGTACCGGACGCTCGAGACGGACGGCTACGCCGACCTCTCGATGGGTCGTGTCGCCGACCAGGCTGCGGTGAGCAAGTCGACGATCTATCACCACTTCGAGAGCAAGGACGATCTGGTACGCGAGTTCGCGGAATCGCTGCTCATGCTGTACGGCGACGAACTCGTCCTCGAGACCGAGGGGAACGCCCTCGAGAGCGTCGAACGACTGCTCGACCTCGCGTTATTCGGGAAGACCGCCGACGGCGAACACCTCGCGGAGTTCGTCTCCGACGAGATTCACCGCGTCTATCTCGAGTTGCGAACGCAGGCCGTCCACGATCCCGACTACCGCGCGTACTTCGACGGCGTCGATCGACAGGCACGAGAGCGCCTCGCCGCCGTAATCGAGGCGGGAATCGAGGACGGGATCTTCCGCGACGTCGACCCCGACGCCGTCGCCGGTACGCTCTATCTCTTCGTCGAAGGGGCGCTCTTTCTCGGATGTACGACCGGCGATACCGAGTGGCTCGCGGACGTCCGCGATCAGCTCGACACCTATCTCGAGGGGCTGGTCCGCGACGAGTTCGCTGCCGACAGCTGACAGACTCGAGTTACACGCACACTCCCGTTGTGGTCGTCGACCCGTCGCAACTCGCCGGCTATCGGGCGAATCGACCGTCAGTATCTTGAGCGTCGGCTGAGATATGAGTGATAATGACAGCCGATACTGTCGGCCGGTTCGAACGCGCACTCGAGGGACTCGAGGTGGGGTTCGAGCGCGTTCCGGCCGCCGATGCGAGCGAGCGGATCGAAACGATCGTCGAGGAACCAGCCGTCGGCACGCCGCTGCCGTTCGAGGGCGTCACGCTCCCCGAGTCGGTGACGACGGCGCCGACGACCGCCGACCTCGAGACGGCCCGGACGGGCGTCACGCCGGTCGGCTTCGCGATCGCGGAGTACGGCACCGTCGCCGTCGAGTCGACGGTCGACGGCGTGGAGCCGATCAGCCTCTATCCAGAGCGCCACATCGCAGTCGTCGCGGAAAGCGACGTCGTCCCGGACTTAACGGCCGGCTTCGAGCGCCTCGAAGCAGGGTTCGAGCAGGGTCGAGACAGCGTCGTCTTCGCGACCGGCCGGAGCGCGACCGCCGACATGGGCGATCTCGTCCACGGCGTCCACGGCCCCGGTGATGTCGACGTGATCGTCCTGGAGGACCGCTAAGATGGCCCAGCGAACCCGATCGCAGCAAGCCGACCGAATCCGGCACCTGCTCGAGACCGAAGGCGAAGCCATCCACGCGACGGCGAGTGACTTCGACGCCAATCGACAGCGCGCGTACGGTGCGACCGACGACCTCGAGGCGCTACGAACCGAGGCCCGATCGATCAAGGAGGATGCCATCGATCGCCTTCCCGACTTGATCGACATGGTCAGGGACGCAGTCGAGGCCAACGGTGGCACCGTCTACGTCGCCGACGACGCTGCGGACGCGAATGCGTATGTGGCTGACGTCGTCCATACCGAGACTGAGGAACACGGGATCGCCGGCAGCGGTGACACCCCCTCGGTCGTCAAATCGAAGTCGATGACGACCGAGGAGATCGATCTCAACGATGCGCTTGCCGCCGATGGAATCGAGGTCACCGAGACCGATCTCGGCGAATGGGTCCTCCAGGTTGCAGACGACACGCCCTCGCACATCGTCGGGCCGGCGATGCACCTCTCCCGGTCGGAGATCGCCGAGTTGTTCAACGAGCGATTCGATCCCGACGAGCCGTTCGAGACGGCCGAAGCGCTCACCCGATTTGCTCGCGACTATCTCGCCGACCACATCCAGGAGGCCGATGTCGGGATCACCGGCGCGAACTTCGTCGTCGCCGACAGCGGGACGATCACCCTCGTCACGAACGAAGGCAACGCGCGCAAGTGTGCGGTCACGCCCGACACCCACGTCGCGATCGCGGGCATCGAGAAGCTAATTCCGACGCTGTCGGACCTCGAGCCGTTCGTCGATCTCATCGCCAAGAGCGCGACGGGCCAGTCGATCGCACAGTACGTGACGATGCTCTCGCCGCCGACCGACTCGCCGACACTGGACTTCGACGACCCCGAGGAGCCGATTACGGCCGGCGACGAAGCGAAGACGGACCGGGACTTCCACCTCGTCTTACTGAATAACGGCCGCATGGACATGCGCGAGGACGATCAGCTCCGTGAGACGCTGTACTGTATTCGGTGTGGGGCCTGCTCGAACTCGTGTGCGAACTTCCAGTCCGTCGGCGGTCACGGCTTCGGCGGCGAGACCTACTCGGGCGGGATCGCAACCGGCTGGGAGGCCGGCGTCCACGGCCAGGAGTCTGCCGCCGAGTTCAACGACCTCTGTACTGGCTGCTCGCGCTGTGTCGACGCCTGTCCGGTCAAGATCGACATCCCGTGGATCAACACCGTCGTCCGGGATCGGATCAACCGTAGCGAGGAGCCGGCGGCCACCGACTTCCTCGTCGACGGCCTCACACCTGATATGGAAGATGGTGGTCTCGACCCCGGCAAGCGCTTCTTCGGCAACATCGGCACGGTCGCGAAAGCAGCTAGCGCCACAGCACCCGTCTCCAACTGGCTCGCCGACGCCGACCCCGTCCGCGGGCTGCTCGAGCGCACCCTCGGAATCGACCGCCGCCGTGACCTGCCCGCGTTCCAGCGGGAGTCACTCGTCGACTGGTTCGAGAAGCGAGGTGGCGAAGCCGCCTCGAGTCGACGAGCCTCTCGAGCCGCACGGGACACCAGTACTGATATCGACCGTGAGGTCGTCCTCTATCCCGACGTCTATACGAACTACGTCGACACCGACCGCGGGAAAGCCGCGGTCCGAACGCTCGAGGCGCTTGGCGTCCCGGTACAGGTCCCCGACCTACCCGAAAGCGGGCGCGCGGCCCTCTCTCAGGGGATGGTCGCGACGGCCGACCGACAGGCCAGTCGACTCTACGCCGCACTGGCCGAGGACCTCGACGCCGGCCGGGACGTGGTCGTCGTCGAGCCCTCCGATCTGGCAGCCATGCACCGCGAGTACGAACGGCTACTGCCCGAGCGGTCGTTCGAGCGGCTCCGAGACAGTAGCTACGAGATCTGTGAGTGCGTCTACGGATTGCTCGAGAACGGGGCCGACCCGTCGGCGCTGTCGACTGGCGACGGCGCGGAGCCGGTAACGTATCACTCCCACTGCCAGCAGCGCACGCTCGACCTCGAAGCGCCGACGATCGCCGTCCTCGAGCGCTGTGGCTACGCCCCCGAGACGACGAGCGCCGAGTGTTGTGGGATGGCTGGCTCCTTCGGCTACAAACACGAGTACTACGAACTCAGTATGGACGTCGGCGAGCGACTCGCCGAGCAGGTCGACGGCGCGAAAACGGTCGTCGCGTCGGGCACCTCGTGTGGCGACCAACTCGAGGGGCTGCTCGAGCGGGACGTGCCACATCCGATCGAGTTGCTGGCACCCGGCTATCGGCTGTAGCGGCCGTCGGTACGTCCGTTCGAGCGATTCGTGGCACTCACCGGTTCGTCGCTTCGCACTGACGTTCACCGGAAACAGCCATACCACTCACACGTCGATCACCGATCTAGCACTGGCTAGGAACTCTCAAAGAGACCGAAAGAAGCCGTTCAGAACGCGAGACCGCGTCCGTTACTCCTCGAACAGCTCGTCGACCGCTTGCCGAGCCGCGAGCGCAGCATCGTCGGCGACCTGTTCGGGATCGGGGTCGGCCTCAGCGTCGGCCTCGGGCACGTTGAGGTAGACGTCGACCTCGAGGACGCCATCTTCGAACGTCACGGTGACGTCGAGATCGCGAACGGCCGACTGTTTGTACTGCGAGAAGACGTAGCCTTCCGCAGCGTCCGACGCCGTCTGGACGACGTCGTCGGCCGTCGGCTCGTTAGTCGGCATTTATGCGCCGCCAGCACCGGGGCCGCCAGCGGGGCTCGGACCGCCGCCCATGCCGCCACCGAGCAGCTCTTCGAGCTCGTCCTGCAGGCTCTCGAACTGGTCCTGTACGCGGTCTTCCTGCTTCTCGAGAGTTTCGAGGCGGAGCTCGAGCGAGTCGACCTTGTCCTCGAGGTCTTCCTCTGCCTGGTCGTAGTCGGTCTCGACGAGGAGTTCGCCGACGCTGCGGTACATGGTCGTTTCCTCGTCGATGTTCTCGAGTTCGTCGAGGGCGTTCTGGGCCTCGGTAAGGCCGGTTTCCGCTTCCTGCTTCTGGACGGCGACTTGCTGTGCCGTCTCCTGAAGGTCCTGTAGCTGTTCGATTTTCTCCTGTGCTTCCGGCGGCAGGTTTCCTTGCATACCTCGACCGTCGCCCTCCGGACTGATAAAGCCAAGCTTTGTGGTTCGCCGCGAATCGGCAGGCAACCAGTGCCACTGTTCTGCCGCGATCACTCCGATCCGCTACCGTCCGCCGCGACCGCGTCGGCTTCACCTGTCGGCGTCGCAGCGCTATCGGTTCGGATCGTGAGGTAGCCGACGACGAGGAACAGCGCCCCCCAGAGGAGGAAAACCGCGTCCCACAGGACGAGCGGGCCAGGACCGGCGGGCCAAACGTGGTGAATCCCGAGCAGGTGGTGATTCACGACCCCCTCGGCGAGGTTGAACACACCCCAACCCATGATCACCGCGCCGAGCAGCGTTCGGCCGGACTTCGGTACCGGTCGAAATCGCCACGCGCGCGAGAACAGGACGAGCCCGACGATCGTGAAGGTATACGTGCCGAGATGAAAGAGCCCGTCGGCAACCACGTTCAGCCGCAGGTTCGTCGCGACGCTCGCATCCGGATGCGACGACAGCATGTGATGGAACTGGAGGATCTGATGGAAGACGATTCCATCGAAGAACCCGCCGATCCCCAGTCCGAGCGCGAGTCCGGCAATCACGAGGGGCTTGGCGTCGGCGTCGAGGCCGAGCCACGTCGCAGGCTGTTCTGCCATACGGGTGGTTCGAAAGCGACGATAAAGACCGCGCGGCCTGCCGGTACAGGGCTCTGGCGGGTCACGCCTACTGGTTGGACTCGAGAATCCCTGCACCGGCGTCGGCAGTCCGCTCGGCGACGTCGACCAGCGAGAACCAGGTGTTCAGCGCGGCCCGCAGGGCGATCACGTCGTCGGCATCGATCTCGATACAAACGCGAGCGCCGTCACGCTCGAGGGTCGTCTGCGAGCGGTCGTCGTCGATCTCGCCGATCTCGCGGACGACGCTTTCGGCGACGAGTTCGGCACGCGAGACGCTCTCGTAGTCGAACTCGAGGGTCGCGTCGTGAGAAGACACGCTGACGCGTTACTGGACGTCGACTTCCTTGACGTCGCGGCTGCGTTCTTTCAGGAGCACGCGGTGGCCGCAGTAGGGACAGCGGACGCCGCCGTACTCGTCGAGCTGGACGTCGCGTTTACAGCGAGAGCATTTGTAACTCATACTGGACCTGAAGAGGTGGTTATTCGTCGTCCTCGGCGAGCGCAGCGCGGATGGAGCGCTGGACGGTGCGGCCGGCGGGGGTCTCCGGGCGGTAGGCACCGCCGGTGAAGACTTCGCCGGTCTCTTCGTTCTTCCAGATGCCAGTACCGACGCGGGTGACGTCGTCGCCGTCGACTTCGGCGTTCTGCATGTCGTCTTCGATCTCGCTGACGCGACGTCGTGCGACGCGGCCGTAGCGGGCACCGAAGCGGCCAGCGCTACCGACCTGTCCTTTCTTGGCCATAGTAGTGCTCTCTATCGCCAGCGGATTCTTAAACCTGTTGAGTCACGTCGCTTCGTGGACGCGATCGGCTCCGATCACGACCCACCGATTCGCTCGGTGGCCGGCCACGCCAGCAGTTCCAGCAAAACGACTGCGAGCGCAGCGAAATAGCCGACGACCGCAAGCGGCGCAGTGAACAGTCCCGATCCAATACCCGGTACCGCAAGCAGTGTGCGAACGGCGAGGCCGCTGACCGCCAGCAGCGGGATTAGCGTGAGGACGGCGTCCGGTCGCTCGAGCATAGCTAATTATATCTAATTACAGCCATCCCGTTAAGGCTCGGACAATCAGCAGCAAGTGTCACTTGCATCAGATACTGGCAGTATTCGCTCTCAGCATGTACTGTGCATGCCACACCTCGAGACCGGGCGGCAGCACGCACCCGCCTGTTTCGCGTCCATTTGCTGGTGAAGAATGACGATCAAGCAAACGGTGACAACGTATTATGCGTTCCGTCGTGGACAGCGTACCCATGCGGCGACGACGCTATCTCGCCGCCGGGGGCGGTCTGGCGGCGACGCTGACGGGGAGTGTGGAAGCGATCGAACGAGAGGTCGCGAAGCGGAGAAGTGCCGTTCAGGACGACGGCGCCACCGAGGTTCGAATCGTCGAGACGAACGCGCCCGTCGAGGGTGGATCGCTGCTCGAGGTGAGTGTGGCAGTCGAAAACACAGGTACGACGGCAGTGCGAGCAACAGTCGAGAGTTTTTACGAGGGCGAACATCGATCGACCGTCGAAACGACGGTTGGTCCCGGTGAAACCGAGACGATCGACTACTTCAGTTATCGCACCTATCCGGTCAGCCAGGACGGGACGGTCACGGTCCGGTTCGAGACCGACGACGACACGGCCGAACGCACCGTCGACGTCCTCGCCGTCGAGGAATTGGACACCGCACAGCTGTCACCAGACCCGGAGCTGACGGTACAGCCGGAGACGACGGTGCTCTTCGAGGTCGAATCCGACGCGCTCGGGGAGTACGGTGGACGAACACAGTGGTTCGTCGATGCCGAGTACGTCGGTTGGTCGATGGGACCCTGGTTTAGCACGTACTACGGCCATCGGGGAGCCGACTACTGGCAGACGACGTTCGACTCGGCAGGCACCTACGAGGTCGCTGCTGCCGTCGGCGACGACGAGCCCCGTCGAGCGACGTGGACGATCACCGTGGCGGAAACCGGGACCGCAGCGCCGACCATCGAGGGCAAGCGGCCGGCCGCCGAGTCACTCGCGGTGACAACCGACGAATCGATCGAACTCGAGCTGGATGTCGCACACTCCGACGGCGCGCTCGACCGCGTCGTCTGGTGGCTCGGCCACGCGGACGTCATCCTCGGTGAGACAGCGGTGAGCGGGAGCGAAGACACCGCGACGCTCTCGCTCGAGAGCGGCTGCCACGGGTGTCCGATCATCGCCTGGGTAATCAGTGAGAACGGAACGATCACGTCCGAACGGCCGTGGGTGATCGACGACGTCGGTGAAACCGATGCGGACCTGGCCGTGTCGATCCTCGAGACGAACGATCCCGTCGACGCCGGCGAGGTGCTCGAGGTCACGGCGACGGTCGAGAACACGATCGACACCGAAATAACACAGGATGTCGATCTGATCGTCGGCCACGATCCCGAACTCGTCGACAGCCAGTCGGTGACCGTCGGCGGGGGCGAGTCCGAAACGATCGATCTCGAGTTCGAAACGGCAGTCGTCAGGCGAACCCAGACGTTCCCCGCGCGGGTCGAAGCCGAAGACAGCGCCGACGAACGGACGGTCGAAGTGATCGGCACCGAGGATATCGGACTGGACGTGACGATCGTGGAGACCAATGCACCGGTCCAGACGGGCGAGTTTCTCGAGGTGACCGCCGAGTTCGAGAATAGCCACTCCACGGGACTTACGCGAGAGGTGCAGTTGATCGTCGGTCACGATCCGACGGTGGTCGATACGGCAGTGGTATCACTCGAGTCCGGCGAATCCGAGACGGTCACGATGGGGTACGAGACCGCACTCGTCAGGAACACTCAAGAGTTCCCGGCCCGGATCGAAACCGAGACTGGTTCGGACGAGGTTCCTGTCTTCGTCTACGTCGACGAGCCGCCGCTGACAGTGACGAACATCGAGACGAACGATCCGGTCGCGACCGGCGATGTCCTTGAGGTGACCGCAACACTCGAGAACACTGCCGAGTCGGAGACGACCCAGGAAATCGAACTGATCGTCGGTCACGATCCCGAACTCGTCGATTCCCAGTCGGTGACGGTCGCCGGCGACGAGACCGAGACGGTCGGTCTCGAATTCGAAACGGCGCTCGTCCGGCGAACGCAGACGTTTCCCGTACGGGTCGAAAGCGACGACGACGCGGCCGTCCGCGACGTCGAGGTGATCGGCACAGACGATGTCGATGTAACCGTGACGATCACCGGGACGAACGATCCCGTCGACGCTGGCGACGTACTCGAGGTGACCGCCGAAGTCGAGAACGCGAGCGAGGTCACCGTGACGCAGGATCTCGAGTTCGTCGTCGGTCACGATCCAACTGTCGTGGATAGCACGTCGAGACGGGTCGAACCGGGTGCCCGCGAGACGGTCACGATGGCGTTCGAAACAGCACTCGTGGAAAACGACCAGGAGTTCCCGGTTCGCGTCGAGAGCGCCGTTGCCTCGGACGAACGGACGGTCCTCGTCTACGGCACCGACGACAGGGACATCGAGATCGAGTTCGTCGACTGCACGCAGGCAACCGTCTCCGGAACGTTCGAAGACGGCGACGATCTGACCGTCGAGACGCTCTTCGTCGACCCAGCGGGCGTCGGCAACGCCCATCCGGGGATCACGATCGGCGACGCGATCGATGCCCCGTTTTCCGGGACGATTCGGCTCCAGATCAGCGATAACGAGGGGGTCCTCGAGCGGACCGACGACGAGGTCGTCGTCGGACTCCGAGACGACGGCTTCGGCTCGACTATCGGGACCGTCTTCGTCAACTGGTTCGAATCGGATGAGCGCCGCGAAAGCAACCCAAACGACTGCATCGACGAACGCCGGCCCGAGCGGCCGACGATCGCACTCGAGGACGTCACGCCCGCGGAAGACGACAGCTACACAGTCACGTTCGGCTACGAGAACCCGAACGCGCTCGAACTCTTTGGCGGCGCGTTCGTCGCGGGAACAACCGGGGACGAACCGCCCGCGCTCGAGCCTGGAACTCACTCGTTCACCGTCGAGTGGACACCCGAAACCGACGACGAGCGACTCGTCTGGGAGATCGACCTCGAGCACTACCTCTACGACGAGACGCTCCGGGCCGAGACGGAGCCAGCTGGCGAGTACCGAGATCCGGAGCCTGCGTTTTCGGTCGCCATCCTCGAGACGACAGATCCCGTGGTGGCCGGTGAGACGCTCGAGGTGACGGTCGAGGTCGAAAACGTCGGCGACGCCACTGGTTCCCAGGAACTCGCGCTCGCGGTCGACGGGCAGGTCGTCGACACCGCGCAGGTCGATCTCAAGGAAGGTGCGCTCGAAACGGTGACGCTGTCGTATCAAACCCGACCGGAGGACATCGGCGAACTCACGGTTACCGTTCGCAGCGAGGACGACGAGGCGACGGCGCAGGTGACCGTCGAGGAACCAGCCGAGCCGGCGACATTCGAGGTGACAACTGTGAACGCGACCGATCCGGTCGAAGTCGGAGCCACACTCGAGGTGACCGCCGAGGTGACGAACGTCGGCACCGAAGCCGGTGAGACTGACGTGTACCTGGATATCGACCAGCAACAGGGCGCCGGCACCCAACCTGTGTCACTCGCTGCCGACGAGACGGGATCAGTCACGCTGACGTATGCGACGACCCAGACGGATGTCGGCGACCGAACCGCAACCGTGCGCACCGACGATGACGCTGCGTCGATCCAGTTCACGGTGACTGAACCCGAAACGGCTGACGAATCGCCCGACAGCACTCCCGACGAGCAACCGGAAGAGCCAGAGACTCCCGAAGAATCAGAGCCACCGGAGGAACCTGTCCCCTCCGAGGAACCGGAATCGCCCGACTCACCCGGAGACGAACAGACAGAAGACTCCCCGGCGGAGCCGGTTGATGAGCAGCCGGATAATCAATCAGTTGAACCGGTCGACGAATAGCTATCGCCGCGATCGGCGACACTCGAGCGGCCGGCTTACCGACGGCCACCAGCCGCACGCCCATCGTCAGCGCTACTGAAACTCCGCTTCTGCGAGCACGTCGTTCAAATCCGCCCGAATTCGCTCCCCCATCTCCCGATCTCGAGCGGTCGTCACGACACGATTTTCCTGCACGCTCGAGCCGTCTCGGAGCAACATCCGCACGTTGCCGCCGTCGTCGGCGCGGGTAACCTTTGCGCGCATACCCGACTGGGAGCCCTTGCCGCCGGCGTCGATGGGGCCCGGAATGACCTTCTTGACGTGGGGGTGGCCCGCGACAGCGTGGATCGCCTCCATACCCGTTCGGCCGCCGATAAGCGTCGTGTGGCTGCCGCCGATCTTCTCGGCCGGCGGTGTCTCGACGACGTCGAGCGCGCGGTTGCCGCGGCGCTCGAGGACGGCCTGGACTGGCTCGTCGTCGTCGACGCGGTAGAAAGGATGGTGGAGTTCCTCGCGCACGGCGCGAATTACCGTCCGCGTGCCCCCGGCGTAGACCTCCTCGGGACGCTTGCGGCGGATTTCGTCGCCGATCAGGCCCGCGAAGTTCCGGAGTTCGATCGGCTCGTTCTCGCCGTCTTCCGGCGTCGTCGTGATCGTCGTCTCGCCGAGGATCTGCTCGTCGGGGTCCGCCGACCCATCGCGCTCGTGCGTCTCGTCCTCACCCGCGAGCATCGTGATGGTCGCCCTGTCACGTGCCGCCTCGAGGACGATCGCTTCGGTGTTGGCCTCCCGACAGACCAGACAGTAGTCCCCGGGTTTCTCGAGCGGCGATGCGCAGTGGCGACACTCCATGATCGCGTGTTGACACCGGCCGTGTAAAACAGCCGTGTTTTTCGCCGGCTGCCGCGGCGCTAGAGTATGTGCTCGAAGATCGTCCGGACGGACGCAGTATCGACGACCTCGTAGGGGATCCGGAGTGGCGAGACCGAGACCTGATCCGCGAGCACGGCGTGGCGGTCGGTATCGTCGGGATCGGGGATGTCCCGGTTGGCCATCTGTTGCCAGAGGCGGTTAGTCAACTGAAAGCTTCCGTCCTCGACCGTCGCATCCATCTCGTAGACGCGGGTCGGGCGCGTAATCGCATAGCCGTTTGGCTCGCGGTCCGGCCGAGGTACGTTGACGTTCAGGTAGTCGACGCGATCGAACAGACCGGTTCCGGGCGCGCCGCTGACGATCGTGGCGGTGATCTCGGCCGCTCGCTCGAAATCCGTCGGCTCGAGGTCGGTGTCGTAGCCGAGCGTATCCATCGAGACGGCGATCGATGGCGTCTCGAGGAACGCTGCCTCCATCGCCGCGCTGACGGTCCCCGATCGGGAGAAGACGTACGCACCGAGGTTCGCACCGGCGTTACAGCCCGAGACGACGATGTCGGGTTCGGGCTCGATGGCGTTGACGCCGACGATGGCACAGTCACAGGGCGTGCCGTCGATGGCGTACCCGAGTTCGTGGTTGGTGTGGGGAACTGGCGAGGTAAACGAATCCGACTCCAGATCCAGCGAGAGGTCGTCGGGCGAGGATCGCGTCCGGCCATACGACAGCGACCGGCCGACCGCGCTGCGGTTCCGATCGGGCGCGACGACGGTGACCGTGCCAACCGCCTGGAGTGCGTCGTACAGCGCCCGGATTCCGGGTGCGTCGATCCCGTCGTCGTTCGTCAGGAGAATGTGGGGGTCAGAATCCAGTTCCATTGCCGTATACCCCGTCTAGCGGTCGACGTACCTATCAGTTCGGTTCGCGGCTACCGTCCGCTACGAGGCCGTGTCGACCGTATCCCCCAGTTTTGCCCCGCAGGACGGACAGTATCGCGAGCCGTCAGTGACGACCGCCTCACAGTCGGGACAGGTGATCGCGCCGGTCGGGCCGGGGCCGCTCTCGAGAGCCTCACCACAGGACGGGCAGTAGTCGGCGGTCGCCGGCACAGCGGCGCCACAGGATGGACAGGCGTCGCCGTCCTCCCAGAGCACACGACGCCGTGAGTTCGAGACGTAATTGTACGCGGCCCAGACGACGTTTCCAACCCCCAGCGAGAACCAGAACGTCAGCAGCGCGACGACGATGTGCGAGCCGATCGATCCGAACTCCCGGTCGACCATCACGACACGGTCGGGCGTCTCCTCCTCGATTCGCCAGCCCTGCGCGACGAGGTCGTCGATCTCTCGCTGCACGCGTTTGCTACGCATGGGTGTCCGTTGGACACGAGCGGGCAAAAGGCTGTCAGCGGACCTGTACGCGATCGATGACAGTCGTGGTTACCATGGCAGGTATCGCCGGAGGCGAGCCAGCACTGATGGCTCGTGACGGACACGTAGTGTGGTCCCGTCGGCCTCGCAGACGGCCTCCGTCGCGGGAATCCGCTCGCCGTCCGGCAGCAGAAACGACTGTTCGCCGGCTGGCACCGTCCCACCGCTGCTCGCGCCGAAGAGGGCCTTCGATCGCCCGGTCGGCTCCGGAACCGGCTCGCTGTACTCGATTTCGTACACCGGCTGCCCGTCTTCGATCGTCTTCTGCCAATCGACGATCTCGCGGGTCTCGTCCGTGCCGATCATATGCGACCCTACTCGTACCACCGTCTAAACGCTTCGGCGACCGGCTCGAGACTCGTCGCTGCCGGGTACAACGGCGTTAGCCGAGATGGATCGGATCGACTTTCAGATACTCGCGGGAAACGACCGTCGCGTACGCCCCCTTCGGGAGCGCAAACGAGAGGGTCAGCGGATCGGTTTCGAGCGACAGATCCGTCCGCAGGAGGATCGCCCGCCGGGTACCGGTCGAGTGGAACTCACCGGGGAGGTCGAAGTCCGCGGGTTCTAAGCCGAGATCGTCGAGAACGGCGCGTTCGATCTCGCCCTGTTCACCGTCAGCCAGTTTCGTCTCGGTGCCGACCAGCGGTGCGGTGACGAACGCCCGGCCGCGCTCACAGTGGCGCGTCACCGAGTTGACGCGGCGCTCGTCGACCCGCTGGAGCCGGTCGGGGTCGGGCAACTCGAGGCCGTCGGGCGCGTCGGTATCGGAAAAACAGACGACATCACCTTCGACGGGCCGATCGAACGGCAGCCCGCGCTCGAGCCGTTCGGACAGCATCAGGTTGAACGCGTACGACTGGGCCGCGTGGACGAACAGCCGCTGGAGGTTCGAGGGGACGCGCTCGAGGGCCGCCCTGAACTGCGCGGGACCGGGCTCGCCGTCGTGTTCTGCGAGCGCGTGAATCATCGAGCGCTCGTACCGGAGGCGGTTGGGAACACGCTCTAAGGCTTCCTGCCAGTCGCGCGTCTCCTCGACGAAGGCTCTGGCTTCCTGGGTCGACTCCGGTTCCGCGTCCGTCGGGTTCCCGAGGTAGGCCATCACTGCGCCTTCCCAGTCGCCGCGAGCGATCGCGAGACCGACCTCGTGGGTGACCGGCCGGCGACTGCCGAACCGCTGCTGGCCGAAGAAGTTGGGGACGCCGATCGAGGTTGTGTCGCCTGAGTCGTCGCTCCCCTGGCCTTCGAGGCCGCCGAATTCGTGCAGTTCGTCGGTGATCACGGCGGCGTTGCCGGGACGCTCGGGATCGCTGATGACGAGTTCGAAGGCGTTGCCCGCGAGGTCGCCGAACTCGAGGTTCCGTCCCGCCCGACCCAGCACCTCGATATCGACACCATCTATCTCGGGGATCTCCTCGGGGTCGGCCCCGTAGACCGAGAAGAGCTGGGTCGTCACGGCGTACTTGTCTTTCGTCCCGGCCCAGTTGACTCGCTCGCGGGAGATTCCCAAGGCATCGGAGAGTCGCGCAGCGAAGTCGTTGGTGTCCCAGCCCTGTAGGGTCGCCCGGAAAACGAGATGGGGGTATGCGTCGGTGGGCGCGTCGACCGGTTCGGTGTCGAAGCGCTCGAGTTCGCGCACCCGGAAGTGCTCGTCGTCCGCGCGCAGGCGGCCGCCAACGCCGTCGGTCTCGGAGACGTAGTGATCCATGCCGACGGCCTGCTCGGTGGGATGGGCTGGGCGCATGCTAGTTGCCGGGGCTTGGTGTGCGGGGCCTAAATCGGTTCGTTCTCGCGGCCGGCGATTAGTCCGTCCGCGGAATCGATCGCGCACCGAGCGCGAAGGTGACGACGGCGAGCGCTGCGAGGATTCCGAGGTTCGCGAGTGCAGGGTCGACGCCGGCCACCGCGGATGTCGTCGCGTCCGTGTAGGTCGCGGCCCGCACGCCGCGTGCAAAGTAGGTCAGCGGCGAGAGATTGACGAGCGGTTCGAACCAGCCTGGTAGCTGGGACAGCGAGATGAACGTCTCCGAGAGGAACAACAGGGGAAGGCCGATCGCGTTGCTGGCTGCGACCGCACCGTCCTGGGAGTCGGTGTAGCTGCCGAGCATCGCGCCGACGCCACAGAAACAGACGACGCCGATCAGGATGTAGAGTACTAACAGCGGCGAGAACACGATCTGGGCACCCGTCAGAACGATCACCAGCCCGAGGATGAGCAGACTCGCCAAGCCGATGATCGCGGCGTTGACCGCCGTCTGGGCGAGCAACCACTCGGGACGGGTCAGCGGTGTCGTCGCGAGTTTCTCGAAGCGACTCCCCTCACGGTGACGTGCGACCTCGCTGCCCATCCGCGACAGCGGCGTAAAGAGGACGACGACGGCAAGATAGCCGGGCACATAGTAGGCCGCCGGCTCCGTGAACAGCCCATCGCCCGTCGGATCGGTCCGGATCAGTGCGCCGAAGATGACGATCAGGATCACCGGGAAGAAAAACGTAAAGAAGACCGCCGTCCGCCGGCGGACGAACGACCGCCAGCCGGCACTCGTCTCGGCCCTGACACGTCCCATCCGGCTCATGCTGTCTCACCCGTTTGCGCGAGATCCGATGCATCGCCCCCGGCGTCGTGGTCACCGCCGTCGAGGCGATCCGTTCGCTCGCGTTCGGTCGCGTCGGCCAGCGCGAGATAAACGTCCTCGAGGTCTGGCTCGGCCCACGAGAGTTCCGTGTACTCGATGTCCCGTGCCTCGAGGTAGTCGACCACCGTCCCGATCGCTGCGGGGTCGATTTCACGAACGACGACTGCGCTGTCGGGGTTGCGGTTGCGGCCGCGTTCCGGCCGCTCGACCGGGTACGCGAGGTCCGCGAAGGCGTCAGGGTCGGCCGCCGTCTCGACGGTGAGGCGGCTCGAGCCGCCGTGATCCCGAACGAGGTCCGCAGGCGTGCCCTGTGCGACGAGCGAGCCGTCGGCGAGCAGGCCGACGCGGTCGGCGAGTCGCTCGGCTTCGGCCATGTCGTGGGTGGTCAGCACGACCGTTGTCCCGGCGTCGGCGAGATCCTCGATCAGCCGCCAGACGGTGCGCCGGCCGGCGGGGTCGATGCCGGTCGTCGGCTCGTCGAGAAAGAGCAGGTCGGGGTCGTTGACCAGCGCGGAGCCGACGCAGGCCCGGCGCTGCTGGCCGCCAGAGAGGTCCTCGTACCAGGTGTCGCCAGCGTCGACGAGCCCGACGTCCGCGAGGACGTCTTCGGGATCACGTGCGTCGTCGTAGAGGCCGGCGTAGTACGCGAGCAGTTCGCGGGCACTGAGCCGGCCCGGTGGCGAGAATTCCTGTGGCAACACGCCGAGCCGGTCACGATCGACGGCTGCCGGCGATGCGCCGAGGATTCGTGCGCTGCCTCCGTCGGGCTCGGTCGTCCCCGTCAGCGCGCGGACGAGCGTCGTCTTGCCGGCCCCGTTCGGCCCGATCAGCGCGAAGACCTCGCCACGGGCGACCGACAGCGAGGCACCCGATAGGGCGACGGTCTCGCCGTAGGTCTTCTCGAGATCCGTTGCTTCGACTACGGCTTCCATAGCGGTCGGTTCCGGCGCATCGCGGGTAAGGGGTTCGATTCGACCGGCCGGAATGCGGCTCGAGCGACGCGAGCGAGAATCGCGCTCTTGCCCGTGCAGGCCCAACCGTTACTGGACGAACCGTGCTACTGGTTCGAGAATGACCCAGCTCGGATACACCCTCTCGAGCGAGGAACACGGCCCGACGGAGCTGGTCGACATCGCCCGTCGTGCCGAGGCCGCCGGCTTCGATTTCGTCTCGATCTCGGATCACTTCCATCCCTGGATCTCCGCGCAGGGGGAGTCACCGTTCGTCTGGTCGACGCTGGGTGCCATCGCGAACGCGACCGACGAAATCGAGGTCGGTGTCGGTGTCACCTGTCCGACGACCCGCATCCATCCGGTCAACGTCGCCCACGCCGTCGCCACCGTCGACGAGCTGCTCGGCGATCGCTTTACCTTCGGCATCGGTACCGGCGAGAACTTAAACGAGCACATCACTGGCGAGCGCTGGCCCGAACACGACGTCCGCCTCGAGAAACTCGAGGAGTCGATGGAGGTGATGCGAACGCTCTGGACCGGCGAGACGACGAGCCACCGCGGCGAGCACTACACGGTCGAGAACGCGCGCCTCTATACGGTCCCCGACGAGCAGCCGACGACGGTCGCCAGCGCCTTCGGCCCGCAGACGGCCCGGTGGGCGGCCGAGCACGCCGACGGACTGTGGTGTTCCGGGCCAAAGGGAGACATCGTCGACGGCTACGAGGACGCCGGCGGCGACGGGCCGAAGTACACCCAACTACACGGCTGCTACGCCGAGACCGAGCAAGCGGCGATCGACACCATCTACGAAGTGTGGCCCAACGGCTCGCTCCCGGGAGAACTCGGCCAGGAGTTGTCGACGCCCGCCCACTTCGAACAGGCCGCCCAGATGGTCGAAAAAGAAGACATCGCGGCGTCAGGGACCACCACGGAACCGGACCCGCAGGCCCACATCGACAGCATCGAGCAGGCGATCGACGCCGGCTACGATCACGTGTATTACCACCAGATCGGGTCGGCACAAGAGCGGGCGCTCGAACTCTACGAGGAGGACGTGCTGCCGTCGTTCTAGTTAAGTGGTCGCGAACGCGACGAACCGGTTGATCGCCTCGTCGTTCCCCGCGACGATCAGCATGTCGTCCTCGCGGACGACGAAGTCCGGTCCGAGGTCGGTTAACAGCTCGTCGCCGCGTTCGGCCGCAACGACGGTACACCCAGTTCGTGCCCGCAGGTCGACATCGCCGAGACTTCGACCGGCGATCTGTGGGGCGGTCGTCCGGACGAGTTCGAACTGCGTCTCCGGCGTGAGGATCTCTTCGTCCTCGATCAGTACAGACGCGAGCATTCGGCCGGTCACCGTCGAGAGCGACAGAACGTACTCCGCCCCGGCCCGGTAGAACTTCGGAACGTTCTCGGTTTCGTTCGCTCGGACGATGATCTCGACGCTCGGCGCCATCTGTTTGATCACCAGCGTCGCATAGATCGATGCCGCATCGTCGTCGAGCGTCAGCACGACCGACTGGCCGTCGGTGACCCCCGCCGTCTCGAGGACCGATTCGTCGGTGACACTGCCGACGATATCGACTCCCTCCGCGTCGGCGGTATCGATGGAGAACGTGGAGACGCCGTCGGCAGCCAGCGTTTCTACCACGGTTCGACCGACGACACCGTAGCCGCCGACGACCACACGATCCGGACGGCGTGGCAGGGTCGACACCGTTCGCGATTTCAGGTCCGTGAGGTCGTCACGGCGTCCCGCGACGAGCAGGATCGTGTTGCCGTCGATCACCTGGTTGGGGTCGGGGACGGGGACGAACTCGCCGTTGAACCACGCGCCGATGACGGTGATTCCCATCCGATCCCGAACTCCCGACTCGGCGATCGTCTGGCCGACGAGGTCGCTGTGATCCTGAACGAGCAGTTCGGTCACCGTGAAGTCCTCGCTGAGTTCGATCGTGTCCCGTAGCTCGGCCGAAATCGTCGTCGTCGCCTTCGTCGCGAGGCTCTCTCCGAGCACCCGCCGCGGGCGGACGATCTCGTCGGCTCCGGCGTAGCGGTGGTAACTCGCGACGTCTTCGCCCTCGGCGACGCTGACGATCGTCAGCTCGCTCGAGAGTTCGCGAGCAGTGAGGATCACCATCGCGTTGGTCTCGGCATCGATGTCAGTCACGAGCGCGCGGGCGTCGGTGACGTTTGCTGCCCGAAGCGTTTCCGCCTGATCGAGTTCGCCGTAGATGGCGTCGGCCCCTTCGTTGTCGAGTTCGACGACTAGTTCGGGATCGTCGTCGATGAAGACGTAGGGGACGTTCGCCGCATCGAGCTCATCCGCGAGCACGTCCGACCGCGGCGTATACGAACAGATGACGACGTGATCGGTCAGGTCGGTCGACTCTGGCGGCCGATCCTCGAGGGCCTGCTGGAACAGCGGCACGACGAGCAGCGGCAGCGCGAGGAAGACGAGCAGGACGCCGGTGAGGTTCATCGCGATCACCATCAGGTTCGTCGGGGCGCTCTGCCAGTCGGCTGAATCGCCGCCGAAGCCGGCGGTCGTCAGCGCTTCGATCACGAACTGGAGCGCCTCGAAGTACGACATGTTCACCTCCTCAAAGGCGGCCATTCCAGCCTGATAGATGCCAGCATAGACGAACACAAGGGCGAAAACAGCGGCCAGTGAGAGCGCGATCCGACGCCACCAGTAATTCATCACCGAGTGGTGACCGTCGAGCGATTTGTAACTTCGGGAACGACGCTCTCGAATGGCTTCTGACCAGCCATCGGCGGGCGATCACCGCTTCCAAACCCGTTTTGGCGGTCGCCGTCGAACGCGCATCCATGGAGTACACCACGCTCGGCAACACAGGCACGACGGTCTCACGGCTCTGTTTCGGAACTTGGCGCTTCGGTCGCGAGACCGGCGGCATCGTCGAAACAGACCGTGACGAGGCCCACGAGCTTCTCGATGCCGCCTGGGACCACGGGATCAACTTCATCGACACGGCCAACGTCTACGGCGACCCCGACGGGACCAGCGAGGAGTGGATCGGCGAGTGGCTCGACGACCACGACCGCGAGGACTTCGTTATCGCCTCGAAGGTCTACTTTCCCTTCGACGGCTGGGGCGAACCCGGGCCGAACGACTCCGGGCTCGGGCGCAAGCACATCCGCGCCCAGATCGAGGGCACCTTAGAGCGACTGGGGACGGACTACCTCGACCTGTACTACATCCACCGCTGGGACGAGGGCACGCCGATCGAAGAGACCCTGCGGACACTCACCGACCTCGTCCGGGAGGGGAAAATCAACCACCTGGGGGCCTCGAGCATGGCCGCTTGGAAGCTCACGAAGGCGCTGTGGACGAGCGACGTGGAGGGCCTCGAGCGGTTCGACGTGACACAGCCGATGTTCAACGCCGCCGACACGGACGACGTCGGCGACTACCTCGACGTCTGTGCGGATCAGGACATCGCGGTCTGTCCGTACTCGCCGCTTGCCGGTGGCTTCCTCACCGGAAAGTACGAGCGCGACGAGGACGGCACCGTCGTCGCGCCGGACGGCTCGCGGGCCAGCCTCACCGACCTGTTCGAAGATCGCTATACAAGCGCGACCGCCTGGGAGGTCCTCGAGGCCGTTGAATCCGTCGCCGACGACCTCGATGCCACGCCCGCACAGGTCTCCTTGCGGTGGCTGATGGAGCAGGATCGCTTTACCTGCGTGCCGATCGTCGGCGCACGCACCCCGGATCAACTCGCGGAGAACGTCGGCGCAGTCGACCTCGAGCTGAGCGACGAGCAGTTCGCCCGGATCGACGACGCTCGCGGTGGGGACGACGATGGCTATCGCTGAGTTCGCCGAGCGTTGCGACCCCGTCACGCGAGATTCGGTTCTGAACGTGAATACGAAAGACGCCAGTGGCATACGAATCTCGTCCATTGGCGTCGAATCGGCGGTTTGTCGACGGCCAGATGTCGGTGTCATACGGACTCCTGTCAGTCAGTTCCGGTGGGACCGCCACCGCCCTGCGGGTGCACCGGTAAATCGGTACAGCAGACCGTATCAGTCTCCCGTCGAATACGATGTGGATTCGTTCTCGGACGAACTCGTCGCTGATCCGAACCGCGGGCGGAACACGCGCCAGACGACGCTCGGGTGGAGCAGACTGGTTGCCGACCGTTCCAGTCGGAACACGCGGAAGAACGCCTCGGTTAGGGTGCCATCGTCGTGGGCTCGCCGGAGGAGGCGAGCGACGTACTTGTTGAAGAGGTCAGTGCCGAACGGTTTCGGTCCCGTCGTCCGATCAAACACGAAATCCTTTCCGACGGCGATTCTCCACGCCTCGTCGATGATCGCGTCCGTCCGGCGGAAGAACCGCGGTCCAAGGCCTGCAAGTCCGGCGGCGAGTTCGTGATGAAGCGCAAGCGCGTCCAGCGCCGCAACCGACATCCCCTGCCCGTAGATGGGATTGAAGCTAGCGATTGCGTCGCCCGTGACGACCAAGCCCTTCGGGAACCGGTCGAGAGAACTGTAGTGTCGCCGAACGCTAGCGGGGAACGGATAGCGCGTACTCTCCGAGACCCACTCCTGTTCGCGGAGTCGACGGCCGATTTCGTCCCGCGGTAACGCCTCGGCCCACTCGATAAACGTCTCGCGGTCAGCAGGGGCTTGCTCACCGTGGAGCCCCTGAAGAAGTACCTCCCACTGGCCGTCCTCGATGGGAAGCATCGCTGCACCTCGTGGCCGGTGGGGCTCCGGTGCGATGAGGACGCCACCCCGAACGTCCGGCGGCCGCTCGATCCGGACAGTGCTGTAGGTGACGTCGATCTCGACCGTGTCGACGTCGGGTACCGGATACCCGTGTGTCTCGAGCCACGTCGGGGTCCGACTCTGTCGGCCAGTCGCGTCGACCACGAGCGTTGCCTCGAGTATGGTCTCTTGTCCGTCTTCGTCGCGGAACCGCACCCCCGTCACTCGCTCCGTCTCGGCGTCGTGCTCGTAGCCGAGAACGTGACACCCCCCGCGTAACTGTACCTCGCTGAACTCCTGGAGTCGCTCGCGGATGACGTGCTCGAAGAGGGGTCGGCTCGCATAGAGGGCGGGCAGGTCGGCAGCCGCTTCCGTGACGGCCCCTCCCTGGTCGTACCACACGAAGTCTTTGGTCATATCGAGCTGTAGCCCGCCGGCGGACTGAACCGCGTTCCCGAACCCCGGAAAGAAGTCCTCGAGCGTCGTCCGCCCGGCTTCGAGCAGCGCGTGTGGCTGGCTCGTCTGTGGCGCCCCCTCGCGAGCCGCCGGCGTGCTGGGGAACGTGTCGCGTTCGAGTACCACGACCTCGGCGAACGAATCGTAGAGAACCCGTGCCGCACAGAGCCCCGCCACGCTCCCACCGACGACGACCGCCCGCTGGCCGAGAGATGGCGCTCGTCGCTCGTCGTATCGGGCGATGTTCGCCAGCGTCATTCGATCGTACTAGAAGTAATGACTGATACCGGATAGTAGCTCTGGAACGATCGCCGTCGGATCGGAGACGATTATAGTAGCCACTGAAAGTCAATGTACACCTGATCGCACGGCTGCGTTGCGATCAGTGTGCAAATCGTTTCAGTGGCTACTATAGAACCGTTCCTGAGTCAGGGTCCGCTGCTCCCGTCTACCGTGGATCGCCAGCCATCGGCTCGAGCCCAACGCGATACTCGGTCAGGTTCTCGTAGCCGTCCGCGGTGACGACGACGAGGTCCTCGATGCGGACGCCGCCGACGTCGGGATCGTAGAGGCCGGGCTCGATCGAGATCACGTGGCCCGGCCGCAGCTCGCCCCCGGCCGGCGAGACGCTCGGCTGTTCGTGAACGTCGAGGCCGACGCCGTGGCCGGTGCTGTGGATGAAGCCCGTCTCCGTGTTCGGATCGCTCCGCAGCGTCGCGTAGCCCGCGTCTTCGATCACGTCGCAGGCCGCGTCGTGGACATCTGCGCCGGTGACACCGGCTTCGACGGCCTCGAGGGCGGCTTCGTAGGCCTCGCGGGTAACCTCGTAGCGCCGACGGGCCTCTGCGCCGGGATCGCCGCGGGCGAACGTCCGGGTCATGTCGGCGTGATAGCCCGTCTCCTTGTCGCGGGGGAAGATGTCGATCACGATCAACTCGCCGGCCCCAAGTGGGCCGCTGCCCCGGTCGTGTGGGTCCGCGGCGTCGGCCCCACAGGCGACGATGGTCTCGTCTAACCCACAGCCGTGGCGCAGCAGGCTGATTTCGATCTCCTCTTTGACGCGTTCGCTGGTGAGCGGCTCGTCGTCGTGAACGAGGGTCCCATCCTCGATTTCGGCAGTAGCGATCAACTCCTCGGCGCGGGCCATCGCGGTCTCGTTGGCCCGCTGGCTCGCCCGAATCTGCTCGAGTTCCCAGTCGGTTTTCGTCGCGCGGATGTCCGTCACGATCCCGTCGGGCTCGACCGTGACTGCGAGGCCGTGCTCGCGGAGTCCGTCGGCAGTCCCGGTCGGAAACGTCCGTGGCACGGCGATCGCGTCGACGTCGTGGTCCGCGAGAAAGGCCGCGATCGTCCGGATCGTCCCCTCGTATCGGCCGTGCTCGGCCACCAGTTGCTGGTAGTCGTAGGCGGCCCGCCGGGTGATCGAGTCCGCGTTCGCCTCGGCGCTCGCACGGCCGTACTCGAGTCCGGAGACGAGCAAGTGGACCCCGTCGTCCGTGACGAGCGTCTGGTATGGGTCCGGCGCGGTAAACCCCGAGACGTATCGCTGGTCCGAATCCGAGGCGTCGTCGTCGATCAGGTAACCGTCCAGCCCGTCGGCCGCGAGGAACTCGCGAAGCGCGGAGAGCTCGGCATCGACGTTCATGACTGGACGTGTGAGTGCAGCCCACAAAACACCGGGGGTCGCGGCCATCGTCGACTGGTCGAACCCACAGACTTATCATTAGAGATGGTAATCACCTGCGTATGAATCGGCGGCGGCTTCTCGCTGCGGGAGTTACGGCTGCACTCGCCGGCTGTGTCAGCTATCCGGGTCGCGACGAGCCCCCCTCGAGCGAGGAGGTCATCAGCGACGCAATCGAGACGCGCCGCCACATGACCGACCTGCAGGCGCGTCGAATCATGACGGTCGAGACGCCCGACGAGACCGTCGAACGAACCGAGCGTATCGCACGCAAACCGCCGGCCAAACAGCGCATCGACGTCCTCGAGTCGACCGATCCCGACGTCCCGTCCGGTGCTGTGACCGTGACCAACCGGGCGACGACGTGGGAATACAACCCATCCGAGGAGGTCGTCGACAAACAGTATCATCCGAACAAGGTCGATGCCGATCGAACGCGGCTCGTCCTCGAAGGGCTCCTCGAGGAGTCCCGCCTCGGCTACGAAGGTGTCGAGACTGTCGACGGCCGCGAAGCACACGTCGTCGAGACGAAGCCGCCGGTCGAGGACATCGGTCCGACGATCGAACTCGTCGTCGGGGAAACGACCTTCGTCGTCCCACTTCGGACAACCGGCGATCCCGACGCGATGGACGTCTCCCGGATCGTCTGGATCGATGACGAGTACCGGTATCCGATCAAGGAACGAAATACGGTCACGATCGACGGCGAGGCCCGACACAGGCTGACCGTCACCTACGAGGATCTCCTGATCGACGAGGGGCTCGAGCCGGGAACGTTCACGTACGACCCGCCGACAGACGCGACTGTCGTCACCGAAGGTCGCAAGCCGAAGGGCGTCTTCGAGACACGGGCGGCTGCCACAGAACTCACCCCGTACGACCTGCCGCAGCCGACGGTCCCAGCGTCATACACCCTCGATCGAGTCACCGTCGTCGAGAAAGCCGAACGGTTCGGAACGACGACGACACTGTGGTACAACGATCCAACCGTCGTCGCACGCGAACTCTACGTGGCCGTCCGGGAGGTCCAGCGGTTCAACCCCGACGTCCTCGAGACGATCGAGATCGATGGCCACACCGCCTATCGTCGTGACGGCCGGATTCAAAGCGTGTTCTGGAGCTGTGACGACCTGCACTACGAGGTCTCGAGTCTCACCGACGACACGCCGCTGCTCGAGATCGCGTCGTCGATCAGCTGTCCCTGATGCTGATACGGTTTGCTGTCCGATGCCCAGCGCACCCACAGGACGGGTCGCAGGCGCGCCGCGACCACCGAACACGATCTCGAGAACACAGGTGATCGAACGCTCGAGACTGTCTCCGATGCAACGCTGGCGTTTCCGGCGGCCGAACTCGACGAGTGCTCCGACCAGTCGTTGGCTGCGATCGTCAGACGTCGATAGGCTTTTTCCATGCCTCTGCGAAACGGTCTCATGATGGACGACGTTACGAGCCGGGTGATGGGTCGATGACGGGTGTTCGTGAGTGGTTGCAGACCGCACGCGAGGAGCGGTGGGGAATGTTGACGGATCTGGTGTTTGCGATCGTCTGGGTGACGGGCGTCGATCTCATCTTCCGCGTACTCGACGGTCCAGACTGGGCGTACTACATGTTCATGGCTGCGGGAATCGTCGCGTACTTCGGACTCGTCTGGAGTGTCGAAGTCGCGAAAGAAAAGCAGTAGTGACCGCCGTCGGCTGCAGTCGATACCGGTATCGGTTCGATTGGTACTAGAGAAGCGGTGCGTTCGAATAAAACGCCGAAAAGCGCTGCGTCTATGCCGAGTCGCGGCTGTCGACGACCAATACCGGTGCCGTCACGCTACGAAGCGTCCGTTCGGCGACGCTGCCGAGCAGTGCACGCTTGATACCCGAGCGACCGTGCGACCCCATGACGACGAGGTCGATGTCGTTGTGCTCGACGTAGTCCTCGATCAGCGAGTGCGGTTTCCCCGCCGAGACGTGTTCGACGGACTCGAGGCCGTGTTCGGCGGCGCGGTCGGCGACGAAGCCGGTGGCGCTGTCGGCACGGTCTTTGATCTCGGTCATCTCGCCGAAGTGGCCCTGTTCGATACGATCGAGCTGCTCAGCGCCGAGGCTGAGACTCATCGAGTCGGTATCGACCACGTACAGGGCGTGTACTTCGGCCCCATACTTCTCAGCGAGGTCGACCGCGTGCTCGACTGCCGCTTCGGACGTTTCGCTGCCGTCTGTCGGAACGAGTATTTTCTCGTACATTGTCTTAGTCGTCGAGGGGTTCGCCGCCGTCGGTCACGACGTCTTCTGCAGACTGCTGCTGGCCCATCGGTTCGGGGCTATGACACTGTCGGACCATCTTCTTGGTCTTGAGCGACGGTTCATCGGTCATCACGGAGACGATGATGGTAACGGCGAACACGACTGGAACGCCGACGAGCGCCGAGCCGATCGCCGGCAGCCACTGTGCGAGTGCGGCCACGTACGGCTCACCGTTGCCGATGTACGTGGGCAAGACCTCGTTGATCATCGGGATGAACCAGATGGTCAAGCCAGTGAGCATCCCGGCAAGTGCACCCTGACGGTTCGTGTTCTCCCACCAGAGACCGAGGAAGAACATCGGGAACAGCACCGAGCCGGCCAGCGAGAACGCGTAGGACACCAGTGCACCGATCGGTGCGGCAGGGTCGAGTGCAGCCAGCGTGGTCAGGACGCCCAGGGCGACGATGCCCAGCCGACCGACGAGGATCTGCTGGCGCTGCGTCGCGTCCTCGTTGATGAGGTTCACGTAGATGTCGTGGGAGACCGCCGAGGAGCCGGTGATGAACAGCCCGGCAGTCGTCGCGATCGCGGCGGCGATCCCGCCAGCGGCCACGAAGCCGACGAACCACTGTGGGAGGTTCGCGAACTGTGCGGCAACCACGACGAGAACGTCGGCAGTTGCTGCGGACATGCCGCCCTCTGCGGCGTACGTCGTCGCGGTGTTGGGGTTCACGTCGAACAGCCGCACACCGAACGCCGTGTACGCCGGCGCACCGAGGTACAGCAGGAGGATGAAGAACAGCCCGGTCACGGTCGACCAACGGGCCGTTCGTTCGTTTTCGACCGTGTAGAACCGGACCAGGACGTGTGGGAGTCCGCAGGTCCCGACGACCAGCGAGAAACACGTCGCGATCCAGAGGTACGGGCTGGCAGTTGCGAACGGTTCGCTGAACTCGGCGCCGAGTTCACTGATCAGCATCCCGTATTCGATCTGCGGGAGCACCGTCGAGTAGCCCTGCGTCCAGCCGACCACATACATGCCGGCCAGGAAGGCACCGATAAGGATGACGTACTGGACGGCCATGTTCTTGGTCGCACCCATCATGCCCGAGAGGGTGAGGTAAAGGACCGTAATGGTCATCATGACGATGACCATCGCCTGGTAGCCGCTGAGCCCGGCGAAGCCGATGTCGCCGAAGATGTACAGGCCGACAAGGGCCATCCCACGGGCCTGCCCGATCGCGTAGACGAACGCGATGAGAAACGCCGTGACTGCTGCGATGCCGCGTGCGGTGTCAGAGTTGAATCGGTCGCCGACGAAGTCCGGTGCGGTGTACTTTCCGAACCGGCGCATCTGTGCGGCCATGAAGATGAGCAGGATGAAGTATCCCGTCGTCCAGCCGACGACGAAAGCCAGTCCGTAAAAGCCCGAGAGGGCGATCAGCGCTGCCATCCCGAGGTAGGATGCAGCCGACATCCAGTTGGCTCCGATCGCCATCCCGTTCTCGATGTTACCAATCGAACGACCCGCGACCCACATGTCCTCCGTGTCGGCCACGCGGAACACGAAGCCGATCAGGAGGAAAATCGCAAGCATCCCCAGGACGAGGACCGCCGGCGCGAGTTTGAACGAGACGTCCATTCCCTGTGGCAGCAGATCAGACTGCAAGAGGATTCCTGCGCCCGTCATTGGTCGACACCACCGTCAGTTGCTGCGGCATCTTCGGTGCTTCCGGCCGTTCCAGTCGGCTCCGAGTGGTCGATTCCGTACTTCGCGTCCAGCTGATCGCGCTTGCGGGCGTACCACGCCGAGAGGACCAGCGCACCGGATGGGGCACAGAAGGCCACCAGAAAGTAATGCAGCGGGAATTCGATGACCGGTATCGGCGAGGTCATCACGCCTGGGGCCGCAACCGTCGCGAGCACGGGACCGAACACAAGGATCGCCCAAGCGATAAAGCCAGTCCAGATCACGCGCAGGTGATCGCGCATGAACGGTGTACTTGGGTTCAGCAGATTTACCTCCGCGCTGAGGTAGTCAGTGTCTCGGTGGGCCTGCCCGGGCTGTCCGGCCACCCCCCCGTCCGTTTCGATCTGTTCGTCGGTCGATTTGTGGCTGTTATTATCTGGCATATTGTGACGAATCGTGTTATTGACTTGTTTATTATCTTAAAAAGGTATGGGTCGGTTAGTCGTTCGACACCTGTTCCGCGATGTCGTCGACGACGTCCGGGTTGCGCAGCGTCGAGGTGTTCCCGAGCTCGTTACCGCTCGCGATGTCCTCGAGCAGGCGGCGCATGATCTTGCCCGAGCGCGTCTTGGGCAGTTCGTGCGTGAAGGCGATCTCTTCGGGCTTGGCGATCGGGCCGATGGAGTCGAGGATGGCCTCGGCGGCACGCTCCTCGAGTTCCTCGTCGCCCTCGTAGCCGTCTTCGGGAATGGCGTAGACGTAGACGGCCTCGCCTTTGACCTCGTGGTCGCCGCCGACGACGGCGGCCTCGGCGATCCCTTCGACGCCGACGACGGCCGACTCGATCTCCATCGTGCCAAGCCGGTGGCCGGAGACGTTGATCACGTCGTCGACACGGCCGAGGATGGTGATGTAGTCGTCCTCGTCGATCTTCGCGCCGTCTTCGGGGAAGTAGACCCACTCGTCGGCGTCCGGATCGGAGTACTCCTGCCAGTACTCTTCGATGAATCGCTCGTCGTTGTTGTACAGGGTCCGGAGCATGCCGGGCCACGGGTTGTTGACCGTGACGTAGCCGGCCTTTCCGGCGTCGACTTCCTCGCCGTTGGCGTCGACGACCTGTGCGTCGATGCCCGGCAGCGGCGGTCCGGCGGAGCCGGGTTTCATCTCACAGATTCCCGGCAGCGTCGTGATCATCATGCCACCGGTTTCGGTCTGCCACCAGGTGTCGACGATCGGGCACTCCTCGCCGCCGATGTGCTTGTAGTACCACTTCCACGCACGCGGGTTGATCGGCTCCCCGACGGTCCCGAGCAGCCGCAGGCTCGAGAGGTCGTGCTGTTCAGGGTACTCCGTGCCCCACTTCATGAACGCGCGGATCGCGGTCGGCGCGGTGTAGAAGATGTCGACCTCGTTCTTCTCGACGATCTCCCACATGCGATCCTTGTCGGGGTAGTCCGGCGTGCCCTCGTACATGACGCTGGTGGTGCCCAGCGCGAGCGGCCCGTAGACGATGTAGGAGTGACCCGTGATCCAGCCGATGTCGGCCGAACACCAGTAGGTGTCGTCGGCCTCGATGTCGAGGACGGCGTGGCTCGTCCAGGCGCTATAGGCGAGATAGCCGCCGGTGGTGTGTTTGACACCCTTCGGCTGGCCGGTCGTGCCCGAGGTGTACATCAGGAACAGCATGTCCTCGGAATCGCGGGGAACCGGCTCGACCGTCGATCCCTCGTACTCGGCGACGAGGTCGTCGTAGTCGTGCTGGTTGTCCGCGAGCTCGTGGTCGAGATCGTCGCCCAGTCGGTCGACGACCACGACGTCGGAGACTTCGTGCTCGACGCCCTCGAGGCCCTCGTTGGTCTTCGAGATGTGATCGAGCGCGTCCCCGCGACGGTAGTAACCGTCGCAGGTGATCAGGTATTCGCTGTCGGCCGAGTTCATTCGCGTCGCGAGTGCGTCCGCCGAGAAGCCGGCGAAGACGACGCTGTGGGGAGCGCCGATGCGGGCACATGCCAGCATCGCGATCGGCAGCTCCGGAATCATCGGCATGTACAGCGTGACGATGTCGTCCTCTTCGACGCCGAGATCGCGCAGCATCGCAGCGGTGTCTTCGACTTCGTCCAGCAGTTCCTCGTAGGTGTAGGTGCGCGTCTCGCCGAGTTCGCCCTCCCACTCGATCGCGACGTTGTCGCCGGCGCCGTCCTCTACGTGCCGGTCGAGACAGTTGTACGAGGCGTTGAGCTCGCCGTTGGTAAACCACTCGTAGAACGGCGCGTCGCTGTCGTCGAGGACAGCGTCGTACTCTTCATCCCACGAAAGGAGATCGGCCGCACGCTCCCAGCAGCCCGGCCAATTCTCCTCGAACTCCTCATAGACCCCAGGGTCGGTGACGTTTGCCTGCTCGACGAACGACTCGGGCGGCTCGAAGGTGTCCTGCTCCTCGAGTCGTGCCTCGAGATCGGCATTGTCCTGTGACATGGTACACCCAGTCAATTATCGACTACCATAGTAAAGGCGGCCTCTAGTTGTGCAAAATCGACCCGACACTCACGGGGTGACATAGGGAATATTGACTATATTAGGAAGTGAGATGCCGTCATCGGCCGCGCAAAACGGGGCAAATCCGCGGCGCGACGAGGCGATCATCACCAGAACGCGGCCCCACCTGTGTCAATCGTCGCCGAGTTGACCGGTGGTGGCGCTGAATCGAGTCCTGTCTCTAGAGACTTAGTCTCGATTCGGTCGAGAAGGGGCTCCGACACACAGTATCTAGAATCGGCAGTCACCCGTCCGCACTCGAAACCGCGGTCGTCGCTTGCGCAACGCTAGCCGTCCGGCTCGTCGAAGAAAGTCCGAAGCAACTCGTGTTGGCCCTTTCGCAGGTGGTTATGTAGCGTTGGCGAGGAGACGCCCATTGCATCGGCGACCTCCTCGGCCGTGCTCTCCCGTGGCCAGTCGTAGTAGCCGCCGAAATACGCCGCTCGAAGCGCTGCCTCCTGGCGATCCGTCAGCCGATCCTCGAGGCCCTCCCGGAACTCGCGGGCAGTCTGGACGGTGCGTTCGGTTTCGCGTTTCCCGACCAGTTCGGAGTCCGGAAACGCGGACCGAAGGCCGTCGAGGATGGTTCGAATGTCCGCATCGACAGCACAGTCGCCGGTGATCGTCCCCGTTCCGTCCTCGAAGACCGCCTCGTGGACGGTGACACCGTACTCCGTCAGCGTGACGATCGGACAGGAGCCGTCGATGACGAACTCGACGCGCCAGCCGTCTTCGTCGGTCTCGACCAGCCGACAGTCCTCGATTCCGGGGTCGTCCTCGGCGAGTTCGAAGACGTCCGCCGGTGATGCCCCCTCGAGTCGGACGTAATAGAGCTGGGTCGACTCGTCGATCGGAACCAGCGAGTCGAGTTCGAAGCGACAGCCGAGTTGCTGTGATGCGCCGACGAAGAACGACCGCTCGTCACGACAGACGACCTCGAGTTCCGTCACGCGGTCGGACAACAGGAGGTTCCGGCGGCGGACGGCGGCGATCGCGTAGCCGACCTGCCGACCGATCGTCGCTAACCACGTCCGTTCGTCGTCGCCGAACGCCGCCGGGCGCTCTGTGGCGACCGCAAGCGTTCCGTAGACGGTATCGCCATACGAAAGTGGCACTCGCGCGACGGCTCCCTCGAACGTATCGTCCTCGAGCGTCGCTGTCACGTCGTCTGCGACGAGTACCGTCCGGTCGCCGGTCGACGACGCCGCGTCGGACTCGAGATCGGTAACCGACTCGTCGGCCCACGCCTCGGGGACGACGCGCTCGATCGTGTCAGGGTCGATGCCGCTCGAGGCACGCCACCGTCGGCGGCGATCGGACACCGTCGCGCGGTCGATCCACGCGAACTCGTAGGCCGTCCCATCGGTCAGCGAGGCACAGGTCGAGATTTCGATTTCTTCGTGGTCTGCAGAGTCTAGTAACGCGTGCGTGACGGCCCGGTGACGACGGGCGACCGCGTACAGCTGCTCGAGTTCGTCTCGCTGCTCGCGGGCGGCCGCGAGTTCCTCGTGGGCGACCGTGACGTCGCGGACGAAGACGGCGAACCCCCGGTGACGGCCCTGATCGTCCCGCAGCGGCGAGATGACCTCGGTCGCACGGAACTGCGATCCGTCCTTGTGGACGCGCCATCCCTCGGTTTCAGTGCCCGACTCTTCGATTGCCGTCGACAGTGCCCGTTCGGGAGCGCCGTCCTCGACGGCGTCGTCGGGGTAGAACGTCGAGACGTGCGTGCCGACGATCTCGCCGGCCCGATAGCCGAACATGGCCGCCGCGCTGCGGTTCCAGCGCTCGACGTAGCCATCCGAATCGAGCCGAAGCAACGCGTACCGATCGCTCGCCGCTAGCAACAGGCGGATGACGCTGTCGTCGCCCACGACCGGGCCCGACTGGCCGTCGTGGCGATCGTGACCGGGTCCCGACGGCCGCTCGACGGCATCGAAGGCGTCGACGATTTCGGTGTCTGTCGGTTCGGGGAGATACGACTCGAGCGCTTCGAAACTGCGCCAGCCGCCCGCAGTCTTGACGACGCGGGGGTTGACGTCGTGTTCGACCAGGGCAGTGTGGGCGAAGTACTGCCGGAGATCGCTCGTGGAGACCTCGGCGAGACCGGGATCGTGAAACAGCTTGCTTGCCCGGTCGGCGACGTCGGAGACCAGCATCTGGAGTCGGCGCGGCGTGACCGAAAAGATCCGATCGTCGGTCGAGAGCCCGTTACTCCGTGCGTATCGTCGGAGTTCTCGCTCGACGCGAGTCGGCAGGTAGGCGGTTCGGTCCCGCTCCCCGTCTTCAGACGGAACCCGGACGAGATACCGTGGTGGATCGATCCGCACCTGCTCGATGTCGTCGATCGTGAGCCGCGTGAGTTCCGCCGGCCGGAGGCCGACGTCGGCACAGAGGCGAATCACCAGCGCCTCGCGGTAGGTCTCGGCAGCGTCGAGAAGCGATTCGTACTCCTGGCGTCTGAGTACCGCTCCCACACCCTGCTCGAGGCTCATAGTTCGCTCCTTCTGGTTTCGCGAACATAATTGTATCGCCTCTTCCTGACGTTCGCAAGGGTTAATCGGAGCAGTTCGGATGAAACAACTTGGATCGATTTCGGATTACCTGTCTTTGCGAAACATCACTGGCCGGGGTCGACACCGTCTCCGACTTCGGCCTGAATCTCGCCGACGATCTCGGGGTTGCGAAGCGCACTCGTATCCCCGAGTTCCTCACCGTTGGCGACATCCTCGAGCAGGCGGCGCATGATCTTGCCCGAGCGGGTCTTGGGCAGCTCCGGCGTGAAGATCACTTCAGCCGGGCGGGCGATCGGTCCGATCGCCGACTCGATGCTCTCGAGGATCGCGGTGCGGACGGCCGCGTCCGGCTCGCGCTCGCGTTCGGTGCTGACGTACGCGTAGACCTCGGTGTTACCGGCGTCGTTCGAACGGCCCACGACGGCGGCCTCGGCGACGCCGTCGACGTCGGCGATCGCGCCCTCGATCTCCATCGTGCCGAGGCGGTGGCCGGAGACGTTGATCACGTCGTCGACCCGCCCGAGGACAGTGATGTAGCCGTCCTCGTCGATTCGGGCCGTGTCACCGCTGAAGTAGCGCCACTCGTCGGCGTCGGGATCGGAGAAGCGCCGCCAGTACTCGGTGACGAATCGCTCGTCGCCGTCGTACAGCGTCCGGGCCATTCCCGGCCATGGACGTCCGATCGTGAGATAGCCAGCCTCGCCGGGTTCGACGTCGTCACCTTGCGCGTCGACGACACGGGCGTCGACTCCCGGCAGCGGAGGACCCGCCGAGCCAGGTTTCATTTCGTCGACCCCCGGCAGCGTCGAGATCGTCACTGCACCGGTCTCGGTCTGCCACCACGTGTCGACAACCGGACAGTCGCCGCCGCCGATGTGTTCGCGATACCAGTTCCAGGGACGGGGGCTGATCGGCTCGCCGACGGTGCCAAGCAACCGGAGTGAGGAGAGATCGTGCCGGTCAGGATAGTCCGACCCCCACTTCATGAACGCGCGGATCGCGGTCGGCGCAGTGTAGAAAATATCGACCGCGTTACGATCGACGATCTCCCAGAGTCGATCCCGGTCGGGATAGTCGGGCGTCCCTTCGTACATCACCGACGTCGTTCCAAGCGCGAGCGGCCCGTAGACGATGTAGGAGTGGCCCGTAATCCAGCCGATGTCGGCTGCACACCAGTAGGTGTCGTCGGGTTTGATATCGAGGACCGCGTGGCTCGTCCACGCGACGTGGGCGAGGTAGCCGCCGGTCGAGTGGACGACACCTTTGGGCTCGCCGGTCGTCCCCGAGGTGTACATCAGAAATAGCATGTCCTCGGCGTCGCGCGAGACTGGTTCGACCGTCTCGCCCGCGAACTCCTCACACAGCTCGTGATAGTCCCACTCGTCGTCACCGAGAACGTGTGGCAGATCGTCGCCGAGCCGGTCGACGACGACCGTCCGGACGTCCTGCTCGAGACCGATACGGGCGTTATCGGCCTTGCTCTTCTGGTTGAAGGCGTCGCCACGTCGATAGTAGCCGTCGCAGGTGATCAGGAACTCGCTGTTTGCGGCGTCCATCCGTGTCGCGAGCGCGTCAGCAGAGAGTCCGGCGAAAACGACGCTGTGGGGGGCGCCGATCCGGGCACACGCCAGCATCGCGATCGGCAGTTCGGGGATCATCGGCAGATAGATCGTCACGACGTCGTCTTCTTCGACGCCGAGATCGCGCAGGGCCGCCGCGAATTCGTTGACCTCGACGTAGAGGTCCTGATAGGTGTAGGTCCGGCGTTCGCCCTGCTTGCCCTCCCAGCGGATCGCGGCATGGTTCTTTCGACCCGACTCGAGATGGCGGTCCAGACAGTTGTAGGCGGCGTTCAACCGACCGTCGGAGAACCATCGGTAGAAGGGCGCATCGTCGTCCTCGAGGACGGTGTCGTAGGGCTCGTCCCACGAGAGGAGGTCGGCCGCCCGCGTCCAGCAGTCCGGCCAGTTCGTCTCGAAGCGCTCGTGGATTGCCGGATCGGCGACGTTCGCCTGCTCGACGAACGAGTCGGGAGGACTGTGGGTGGAGCCCGACGGTGTCGTCTCCTGACTCCGCCCATTTCGTTCGACCATGTATCGTTCGAAACGTGGTCGGTCAGAGGAATAAACGTTCCTCTGGTCTACAGTGGTGTGAGACGCCTGGCAGACTGCCAGCGAGTTGTCGGCTGCCGAATCAAGCCATTCGACAGCAAGAATAGGTCGAAACCACGATCGTCGCAGCCAGCGATAGTAGCGAGCGCTCGAGCGCCAGTTCAGGCCATACTCAGAGTTCCTGCGTGGAATCGATGTCGGAGAACTCCGCGGAGTCGACTTCCTCACCGGGTTCACGGACGACGTAGACGTCGTACCGATGGTCGTTTGCGACCGGACTGCCGACGCTCGACTGGGGTGCGATGACCGAGCCTGCGTTCTCGGAGCCGATGAAGACGACTGACGCGTCGATCTCGCCGGCGACCCGCCGGATCTCGCGGACGACGTTCGTCGTCGAGGTCGCCGTCGGCTCGTCGGAACTGACTCGCTCGGATCGGACGGTCGCTTCCGGCGCGACCTCTTTGGCGCGGGTCTGCATGCCCGCAGCGATCGCTTCCGGCTCGAACGGTTCCCCCTGCGTGATCCAGCCCCGATCCCGCGCGTACTCGTCGTCGTCCGGAATGACCGTCAACACGACGACTTCCTCGTCGAGGAGGGTACCGAACGTGGCAGCGCGCTCGAGTGCGTTCATCGCCAACTCCGACCCGTCGAAGGGAACGAGCAGTGACATACGGCTATCTCATACGACAGCGGACGTAAATGTTCGCCCTCCGGCGGTACTCATACTGTCGGCTCGTCTGCATCGTCCCCGACGACCAGTACCGTCCGGTCGGCGACTCTGACGACTCTGTCGATGGTGCTGCCGAGTAGTGCGCCTTTGAGTGACGAGCGACCCCGGGCACCGACGACGATCACGTCGACGTCGTTCTCGGCAGCGTACGCGAGGATCTCCTCGTGGGGGACGCCGGTTCGCACCGTCGTCTCGACGGCCACGTCGGCGTTAGCCGCTCGCGTTTCGACCGTCTCGAGCCAGCCCGCAGCACGCTCTCGAAGACGTTGCATGGCCTCCCGGGGATCGACGATGCCCGTGTCGTAATCGGTCCGGTCGTCAGCGACGGCAATTCCGTACAGCGCCGCGTCGAACCGCGCTGCGAGTTCGACCGCGTGGTCGACCGCAGTCGTCGCCGTCTCGCTGCCGTCGGTCGCAACCAGAATCGAATCGTACATACATGCCGATAGGAGTCCCCTCGAGAAAGGCCTATGGCTCCGTCGCAGCCGTGCTCGATTCCGGTCTGTCCAGTTACTGCTTCGATCCTCGATCGCTCTGATCGTCCCGTGCGATCCCACGCGCCGCCGTCGCCTTCACCGAGGCGACGATCGACCGGCCGGGCTCGAGGCCCAGCGTCTCGACGCTTTGGCGCGTAACGAGCGCCACGAGCTCGATTGGTTCGGCGCTCTCGACACGCGAGTCGTGCTCGGCCTCGAGATCGATCCCGACGCGCGCGACGGCATCGCCGGCCTCGAGCCACGCGACGCTTCCGAAAAACCGGTTGCGGACGCTGGTGCCCTCGGCTCGTGGCACGTCGCTTGGTGCGTGGAGACTCACGGCGTCGGAGCGGATCGTCACGGCCGCGCTTTCGGCGTCGGCCGGAACGACAGCTAATACCTCGCCGACAGGCGTCTCGACGGTCGCGAGTTCGCCGTCGCGATTGACGACCGGTCCCGACAGGACCGTCTCGTCGACGCGCGCGACGCCCTCGTACGCCGCGACCAGTCGATCGAACCGCGCCAGCAGCTCCCGGGCCGTCTCCGTCAGGGAACTCCCGCCGCCGTCGGCCCCACCGCGGGTGCGCTCGACCAGCGGGCCGATCGCCTCCTCGAGCGCGACGACCCGCTGCTGCAGGCGGGGATAGGAGCGCTCGAGGGCCTCTGCCGCACCCGACAGCGAGCCACAGTCGTCGATCGCACGTAACATCGCGACGTCGCTTCGGTCGACGGCTACGTCGTCGATCTGCAGGTAAGGATCGAAGTCTTTCTCCATTATTTCGGTCGGCGAATACCCCGTTTGCGTTCCTTCACGGTCAGGCGAGAAGTTCGTTGTCATCGTACAGGAGGTCGCCGCGGACGAATCGTGCGGTTCGCTCGTCCCGTGGGGTCTCGAAGATCCGATCCGGCGGGCCGACCTCGACCAGTTCGCCCTCGAGCAAGAACGCGACACGATCCGAAATCCGCTCGGCCTGATGCATGTCGTGAGTCGCGAGCAAGACGCCGTGATCGTGCTCGCGGGCGCGTTCGATCGCCCGCTCGAGGATAGCCGTGTTCCGCGGATCGAGATCGGACGTCGGCTCGTCGAGCACCAGCAGGTCGGGCTCAGCAGCAAGCGCGCGGGCAAACGACACGCGCTGTGCTTCGCCGCCCGACAGTGACGCCGGATCGCGATCCCACGCGTCGCTGAGACCGACCAGCTCGAGGGCCTCGAGCGTTCGCTCGTCGACCGCCGGCGAGTCGTCGAGTCGGCGCGGCAGCAGTCGCTCGAGGAAGCCGCGAATCCGCTGGGGCCACGGCCGACGAACCCGCCGACCGATATCGACGTTGCGCGCGACCGGGGCGTCGAACAGGCACGCCTGCTGGAAGACCATGCCGATTCGTCGCCGGATCGCGAGGCGTTCGTCTCGCGACAGCCCCCACGGATCGGTCCTATCGAAGCGAATCGCGCCGTCTGTTGGCTGCTCGAACAGGGCGGCCAACCGTAGCAACGTCGTCTTGCCAGCCCCCGACGGGCCGATGATCGTCACGATCTCGCCCGACTCGAGCGAAAGCGAGACGTCCGTCAGGATCTCTGTCTCGTCGACACCGTAGGAGACGTCGGCTAACTCGAGGTTCATCGTCGGTTCACCACCGTGTCGGTCGGTTGCCTCGTGGAGAGGTAGTTCGTGTCCCACATCGTTATCGACCTCCAAGCCGCAGGACGACCCCGTTGACGAGCAAGACGAGGACGATCAACACGGCACCGAGCGCCAGCGCCGTCTCGAACTCGCCCCGGCGCGTCTCGAACGTGATCGCGGTCGTGATGGTCCGGGTCTTCGAGGTGCCGTCGGCGTAGGCGATGTTCCCCCCGACGATGAGGACGGAACCGACCTCGCTGATCGCCCGCCCGAAGCCGGCAAGGATGCCCGTGACGACCCCGTAGCGTGCTTCTTTGAGCGTGATCAGGGCGGCGTCGGTCCGGGTGCCGCCCACGCCGTAGGCCGCGTCGCGAACGGCGTCGTCGACGCTCTCGATCGCCGAGAGCGCGACGCCAGTGATCACCGGCGCGGCGAGGACACACTGTGAGATGATCATCGCCTCGGGCGTGTAGACGAGCTCCAGCGATCCGAGGGGCCCGTCGCTCGAGATGACCAGCAAGACGAGCAGGCCGACAGCGACGCTCGGAAATCCCATTCCGGTGTTGATGACGGCCGTAACTAGACGCTTGCCCCGGAAGTCCGCGAACCCGACGAGGAACGCGATCGGCAGGCTCAACAGGGTGCTCAACAGGACGGCAGTCAGGCTGACCGTCAGCGAAACCCCGATGATGCTTCGGAGGTAGGTCGGGTCGGCGATGGACTCGAGAGACATTAATCGTGGATATGACGTGTTGGGTGTGGACGGGTCGTGAACGCGACGATCATTCGCCGTTCGAGTTCGGCTGCCATCCGTCGGGGACGTACTGCTGGAAGTTCGGATCGTCCGACAGCGCCTCGGGGAAGAACAGCTGCTGGCCGTTCGAGGTGTAGTTCCCGATGACGTCCTGGCCCTCGGGACTCGTCACGAAGCCGATGTAGGCCATTGCGAGCTGGTAGTTGACGTTCGGGTGAATCTCCGGATTGATCGCCATGATCCCGTAGGGGTTCGCGAGTAGCTCCGGCCCGCCCTCGATCGGCCCCTGGAGCAGGATCTCGAGGTCGAGGTTGTCCTGCATCGAGAGGAAGGTCCCCCGGTCGGCGAGCGTGTACGCGTTCGATTCGTCGGCGATCATCAGCGTGTCGCCCATGCCGTCACCGGTCTCCTGGTACCACTCGCCGCCAGGCTCGCTGCTGGCTTCGGCCCAGATAACCATCTCCTTGGTGTGCGTTCCGGAGTCGTCGCCGCGGGAGACAAACATCGCCTGCACGTCGGCAATGGCCTCGAACGCGGCCGTCGCCTGTTCGGTGTCGCTCACGCCGGCCGGATCGTCGCTCGGACCGACGATCACGAAGTCGTTGAACATCAGGTCCCGCCGGTTGACCCCGTAGCCGTTCCGCATGAACTCGTCTTCCTGTGAGCGTGCGTGGACGAGGATCACGTCAGCGTTCCCGTTGCGGGCGGACTCGATCGCCTGTCCCGTCCCCTGTGCGTTGGCCGCGACCTGTGCTCCGAACCGCTCCTGAAACGCGGCGTTGATCTCATCGAGCAAGCCCGTGTCGTACGTGCTCGTCGTCGTCGCGAGTGCGAGTTCCTCGCCGGCGATCGATCCCTCGTCATCGGTACTGTTGCTGCCAAGACAGCCAGCCACGGCCGCGGCGATCCCCGCTGTGCCGGCCCGTAAGACCGTTCTCCGTCGATATTCCATGTCTGGAATAACGATGGTGCACAGTCGTATAAACGTACCGCTCGGTGAACCCGTATTCGGTTACAGATGGTGCCCGAGAGCTCATTAGCGGGAACATCGTAACTATGTTTGGTTACGTTCTCGAGCGAGCTCGAGGGACTCGCCGCGTCGGTGATCGTCACGAAACAGCGGTCTGTCTCGTCAGACGCTGGCCGTCCGCGAAAAGGGAGAAAGGGTAGCGGGAGACCGGCTTCCCTCGACCGTCCGCGTTCGAACCTGTGCTACCCGTGTTTGTCCGGCATCGTCGAGTGGCGCACGAGCCCGCGCATGTCCGCCCGCTGAGACGGCGGCGATGCCATCGTCGAGTGGCGACTCGGGCCGCCCGACGCCGTTCTGCGGTCTCCGTCGCCACCGAGCCCCGACCCGAGGAGCCCCTCGTCCTCATCGTCCTCGCCCGTTTCTGCGTCGGCCGCAGCCTCATCGTTTTCGTCGGCCCCGTTCGTCGTTTCGCTACTGGCGGTGCCGGCACTCGTTGACTCGAGCTGCTCTCTGAGCTGAGCGACATCGTCGCCGAACTCCTCGAACGAGGATTGCATCGACGACCGGAGGCGGTCTCCGAGGTCACCGGTCGGCTCGTCCTTGGCTTCGTCCTCTGGTGCGGCGACGTCGTCGCCCTCCGAGACCGCCGTATCGTCACGCTCGACCGTCTCTCCTTCGCCCTGGGACGCCGTCGACTCTGCGTCCGATTTATTCCCTGCGTCGGCTGCGGCGGATTCGGCCCGCTCGCCGATCGTCTCCCGAAGGTCATCGACGGCCCCCTCGAGACTCCCATCGTCGGCCCGGTCGGCCAGTTTCGCGAGGTGGAGCAGCCGCTGGAGGTCTGCCACGTTCTCCTGCTCACCCCGGGCGATGGCCTCGGGAATCGAATCCGGTTCAGTTCCGTCCGCGAGCGTGTCCAGGCCGACTGCGGCAAGCAACTCGTCGGGGTCGGCCGACTCGAGGAGGTCGCTCGCCTCGGTTGCAGTCTCGAGCAGATCCGTCTCGGCCGACTCGTCGCCATCGCCGGCAACGAGCGAACCGCTCGACGTGTCGGCCTCGTTCAGTACCTCGTGCACACGATCGTGTAGTTGCGAGTCACTCATAGGTGGCCCTCAGATATCACCGCCCGCTGGTTGTGTCGCCCGTCCCCCGTTCGACGCTGGAGCGGTGCATTTCAGTCGATCACTCGGCCTCCGCTTCTGTTTCCGCCTCCTCGTCCGGCTCGGAGTCCGGCTCATCGTCCGTCGCCGCCTCGATGATCTCGTCGGTCATCTCCTCACGGGAGAGGTTCGCTTTCACGCCAACGTCCTTCGCGACCGACTGCAGGTCGCTGTAGGACATCACTCCGAGGAAGTCCTCGAGCGTGTCCTTCCGAAGGTCCTCGAGGTCCTCCATGGACGGCTCGTCCTCGCCACCGCCGGACGATTCGGCTTCGTCGGCCGCTTCCTCGGATTCGCCAGCAACTCCTTCGACTGTCTCTTTCGTTTTGCTGGCAGCGTCCTTGACTGACCCTCCTGCTTTGCCCGCGGCTTCCTCGGTTGATTCTCCTGCTTTGCCTGCGGCTTCTTTGACCGCCTCTTTAGCGCCTGTTTCGTCGCTCTCTGCACCGTCGTCTTCCCGTTCTTCGGCTTCGTCAGTCGGTTCCTCGTCCTGTTCAGTCTGGGCCTCGCTCTCGTCGCCGCCGAGGCCGTCCAGGAGTCCTTCGACGCTGCTCCCGTCGGTGACGCCTTTGGCCATCGACTTGAGTGAATCCCGACCCTCGATCTCCGAGAACGATTCCCGGAGGGCGTCCCGAACCGCTGTCGAGAGGTCGGTACGGATCTCACCGAGTTCTTTCCCTTCTTCGACGCCTTCAGCGATCGTCTCGTGGACCTCTCGGCCGACCGATTCGCCGACTTCACGTCCGAGCTGCTCGCCGAACTGGCGACCGACCGCTGCGCCGACCGCGCCGCCGTCGATACTATCCTCGAGATCTCCATCACCGAGCATATCGGTGACGTCGAGCTGGTTGCCGACCTCGTCGGCTACCATTCCTTTCAGTCCGGATCCTTCACTCATGATGACCACCTCGATCCGATCCGTGAAGCGCGTGATTTTCTCGGGTCACAGTGTTACTCTTCGGCTTCGGTCGTTTGCTCCGGTGTTTCGTCCGCCGATTCATCGTCTTCTGCGTCCGATTCGGAGTCGTCTTCCGCTTCGGTGTCGTCCTCGGATTCGTCGCCGTCGCTCTCGTCTTCCTCGGCGGCCTCTTCGTCTTCTTCAGCGGCCTCTTTGTCGTCTTCCTCGGTGGTCTCCTCGTCTTCCTCAGCGGCCTCTTCGTCTTCTTCGGCGGCCTCCTCGTCTTCTTCGGCGGCCTCCTCGTCCGGTTCCTCAGCCGCATCTGCTTCGTCCGAACTGAGCAGCTCGTCGACGACTATGTTCCCGATCGTCCGTCCGAGCGATTCGCCGATCGCTCGCCCGAGGATCGCACCGATCTGGCCACCCAGCGCTTCACCGAGCGGTTTGTCGTCGTCGATCTCGTCTTCCCACTGCGTTCCCTCGACCAGTTCGCCGACGTCGATGTTGTCCGATATCTTCTGGGTATCGATCCGTTCCGTCAGTGTGTCGTCGCTCATGCTGTTGCCTCCGCCTGTGATGGCTCCGCTCCGTCGTCGGCGTCACCGGCGTGCTCGTCTCGTTCGGGCTCGAGTTGCTCGAGTAGCTGTTCGATCACTTGCGAGACGACGGTCGCGACGATCTCCTCGACGGGGAAGCTGGGGACAAGTCCCGACAGTTTCTCCCGTAACCACCCGCTCACTCTGGCGAGCGGACCCGGGGACTTTTCGCCCGCGTCGTCTTCGTCCGCGCCCTCTTCGGCTTCCTCGCCTTCCGTCTCTTCGGCTGCTTCGTCCTCAGCTTCCTCGCCTTCCGTCTCTTCGGCTGCTTCGTCCTCAGCTTCCTCGCCTTCCATCTCTTTGGCTGCTTCGTCCTCGGCTTCCTCACCGCCGATACCGAGGAGGTCGGTAAGCAGTTCCTTCGGCTTGCTCACCAACGCACTGAGGAACTCTTTGGGCTTCTCGAGGAGGCCACTGAGCACCTCTTTGGCCTTCCCCGGAACCTTCTTGAGCATCTCCACCGGCTTTCTCAGCAGCGACTTCACCTTGTCCAGCATGGCACCGGGGCCGTCGAGCAGCCCCGTCACCGCCGACAGCAGGTTCCCGAGCAAGTTGTTCCCGCCCGGCCGCGCCGAAACGTCTAACTGAACTGGGTTCAGATTCACCTCGAGCCCGAGGACGTCGAGGAAGAGCCCGTCGAGATCGAGATGCAGGACGCCAGCGGCGTCGTCGCCCTCGTAGACATCCTCGGCGTCCGCAGCATGGCCCTCCTCGCGGTCGTCCTCGACGAGATCACCGGTATCAGCACGTTCCTCGTCTTCTGCCTTCCCTTCGGCTTCTTCTGCTTCCTCGCTTTCTGCCTCCTCTTCAGCTTCTTCCTCCTCTGGCTCCTCGTCTTCGGCTTCTTCATCGGGCTCTGCGATCTCTTGAGTCGACTCCTCGTCCGACTCTTCTCCCGCCGCTCCCGAGGCGTCTTCGGGGCCCTCTTCCTCCGGTTCTTTTATTTCCGCCTGGCCACCGTCGGTCAGCACCCGGCGTGGCGGTCCTCCGGCGTAATCGATCTCCTCGAGACGGCTCGAGAGACGCTCGGACTCCGTGCGGTCCGAACGAACCCCGCCGCCGTCAGATGCGTGCTCGTCAGCCATTATACGACAATACAGCGCTGAGAGCGTTGTGGGGGTTGGCCTTGCGTGTGCGGCTACTCGACACGGTCCGCGGAAAATAGCCTCGACGATCGATCCGACGCTACGTGAGCGAGCCGACGCGAAGCGCGTACTCGCCGCGCGTCTCGCCTTCGTCGTGGTACTCGACGGGTTCCTCGATTGCCGCGATTGTGTCGTCGGCGACGGCAGCCGCCGTGGCGATCCCATCGATGCGTTCACAGGCGTCTGCGCCGGACTCGAGGTCGAACCGTCGAACGGCGTGCGTATCGGGATCGCGCACCCGGAAGTTCTGGGCACAGGGCGCGACGAGCCGATCGCCGTCGGCGGCCAACCCGTGGACGAAGCCGCGAACCGCGTCGTCCCAGAGCAGGTCACCGTCGGCATCGAACGCGGCGACACGGTGTTCGTTCGGATGCCGACCCTCGGTCTCGCGGCCCTCTTTCGCGTAGGTGTTGCCGGTCACGAACGCCACCCGGCCATCGTGGGCGTAGGCGTGGTTCGGATATGCATAGAGCGTCTCACCGTCGATCTCGGTTTCGACCGCGAGGTCGACGCGCCAGCGCTCGGCACCGCCGGGACCGAGCAGGTAGCCGCGTTTGTCACCGTGGCTCGAGACGGCGATCGATTCGCCGTCGAAGGAAACGTCGCCGACGCGGCGGTCGCCTTCGGTGCCGGGGTCCCAGGTCCACGCGAGGTTACCCGATCCCGCCTCAAGGACGACGAGCCCGGTGTCGTGGTCGCCCATACAGCGGTTGTAGCCGACCGCGAGGCGCTCGCCGTCGGCATCGAGATCGAGCGCGATCGGTGAGGCGTCGGTCTCGTAGGTCCAGCAGACCTCGCCGTCGCCGTCGAACGCATAGACCGTGCTGTGCCACCGCCGAACATCGCCGTCGCGTTCGTAGCGGCGTGCGGCGGCGTAGAGTCGCTCGTCGCCGTCGGCGTCCATGCCGGTCTCGAGCGCGACGACGTAGGGCAGGTAGAAGACGGTGTCTTTGACCGCCTCACCGACGTCGGCGGCGGTGTCGTAGCGCCAGCGCTGGTCGCCCGTTTCGGCGTCGTAGGCCGCGATCGTCCCCGTGTCGCCCCGGCCCGCGACGACGATCGCCCCGCTCCCCTCGAGCGATGCGATCCCGACCGCGTGGTCCGGGTGGCCGACCGTCCAGCGAGTCTCGAGTGAGTCGGTATCGCGGGCGATGACGGTCCCGTCCCACTCGCCGGTGACGACGAGATCGCCCGACTCGGCCACGCCTACCGCAGATCGGGTCCACATGTGCCGGCTTCGCGCGGGTTCGATCTCGCCGAGCGGCACGCGTCGAACGCCGGACTCGTTGTCGCCTTCGGATACAGTTTCGGCCATCGTCACTCCTCGACCGGGAACGTCTCGTGAAGGGTGTCGTGGGCGTCGCCGAGCCCGTCGACGATGCTCTCGCCCTGCGTGGCCAGCCGACCGACCGCTCGCTCGGCGTCGCGGACGGCCAGCAGCCGCCCCCGGGTGTAGTCGTACTCGGGGTCGTCGCTGTCCATCGTGGCGACTTCTTCTTCGAGGTCGACCAGCGCCGCATCGAGGTGGCGCTGGAGCTCCGTGAGGCTGTCGGCCTCCACGAGGCCCTGAATCGGGCCCTCGAGGTGGCCCTCGAGTTCTTTCTCCGCGTGCTCGCGGGCGCTGTCGTCCCCGACGCCGAGGACGTTCATCAGTCCGAGTCGTAGTGCTTCGATTTCGTGGCAGCTCATGGGTTGGTAGGGTATGGTGAATCGTGTGTCGTCTCAGGGGTCGATACAACTCCGCTACAGCGTCTGATCGACGAGGTCGCTGACGATGCGGTCCCGATCGAGGTGGTCGGCGACGATCCGTTCGGCATCGTCGTCCGCAACGTCGCCGTACCAGATTCCATCGGGGTAGACCGCGACCATCGGCCCGTCGCCACAGCGGCCCAGACAGGACGAGCGCGTGATGCGGGCATCTGCGTGCTCGGAGTCCCGGACCTCCTGACGGAGGCGCTCGAGGACCGCCGGCGAGCCCATCTTCGCACAGGTCTGGTTGGTACAGACCGCGACGTGCTTCTCGGGCGCGTCGTGGCTGTGAGGTTCATCGTCGATATCCTCCCGGTCGGCGTGGGCCTCCTGATGGGCCAACGCCCGCAACATCGCTCGTGCGCCGCCGACGTCTTCCTCGTAGCCCTCGAGGTCGACCTTGTACTTGCACGTGTCACAGGACATCTCGACGCTGCCCGACCGGGCCTCCTGCCAGCGGTCGGCGAAGACATCCAGCAACCGCGAGTCCGTGCCGAGCGGGTCGCCGGCCAGTGCGTCGACGTAGGGATAGTCCGCGTCGAACTCCGCGGTCCAGTCGCGGACCCGCTGGGTGAGGACGCCGTCGCCGAGCATGTACGGCAGGACAACGACCGCGTCGGGGCGGTGTTTCGAGAGCCCGTGGAGGGTGTCCTCGAGCGTCGGCTCGGTCACGCCGATGAACGTCGCCTCGGCACGGTCGAAGTCCCGGCCCTCGAACAGTAAGCGGGCCAGCTTGTGCACGTCGCCGTTGGCGTCCGGATCGCTCGAGCCCCGGCCACAGACGACGACGGCAACGTCGTCCTCCGTGCGGTCGACACCCAGCTCGCGTTCGACAGCGGCGGCGCGGTCGTCGAGCAGATCGAGGATTGCAGGATGGACCCCCAGATGTGCGCCGTTGTTGATCGCAATGTCGTGTTCGGCGCGGGCCTGCTCGATCGCCAGCGGTACGTCGTTTTTGACGTGGCTCGCGGCGAAAAGCGAGCAGTGGACGACCGTCACCCGATCGGCGACGGGCGCGAGTCCCGCAAAAGCCTCGTCGATCGACGGCTCCGCGAGTTCGAGGAACGCGGCGTCGACCGGGATTCCCAGCCGGGACTCGAGTCCGGCAGCCAGTTCGCGGACCTGTTCGTTCGACTTCTCGCGTCTGGAGCCGTGGCCGATCAGGAGGACGGCTTCGTCGTCGAAGCCGGCCACCGACGCGGGCGTGGAGTTGTCAGGTGTGCTCATCGATCGTCGATCGTGTTACGTTTCGTCGCCGTCGTACGCCGACGCTTGCTCGAGACTGCGCTCGAGTTTGCGGCGGCGACTCGGCGCGAACAGTCCGGTTTCCTCGCAGTTCTCGTAGAGCCAGGTGCCGAAGGCGGGCACAGCGTCGTCGTCGACACCGAACCAGTAGCCACCCGACGAAGTCGCCGAGAGATCGCCCGTGGGGGCGTCGATCGGACAGTCGGCGATCAGTTCCTGGGTTACCTCGAGCAGTTCGCGGTCGTCATGGACGAAGGAGATGCCCACGGTGCCACTCGAGGACTTGAAACAGATCGTGCCACAGCCCTCGAGCAGCCCTCGAAGGAGTTCCCGCTCGTAACTCGCAAAGGCTCCGAAGCGGTAGTTGCCGCGGCCATCAACGGGAAGGCTGAGCGCACTGTTGCGGCCCAGCAGTCCCGCACCGTCCGCTCCCTCGTCGATCGACAGCGTGTACTCGTCTTCCGTGCGCGTGATCGAGGTGTCGTGGGCGTACTCGCGGGTCGTCGTCTCGTGTGCGACGTCGCCGCCCGCGATCGCGGCCAGCACCTGCGCGGACTCTTCGTCGTTGGTGACGACTTCGATGCTGTCGTCCGAGATATCGCCACTCCCGGCGACGTGGCCCCAGAAGTACGCCGTCGCAGCGTGGCCCGCAAGCGGGTCCGATGGGACCGCGATCTCGAGTGCGTCGCCGTCGGTCATTCGCCCACCTCCTCGACGATGATCGCGTCCGTGGGGCAGGCCGCGGCGGCCTGCTGGGCCTCGTCGATGCGGTCGTCGTCGAACGTCGCGACGACGCGTTCCTCGTTGTCCGTGACCTCGCCCTCACAGTCGTAGACCGGATCCGCGTCCGGGTCGACCGTCGCGAGGCCGTCCGCGCCCTCGATAAAGCGCGGATCGCGGGTCAGACAGGCGAAGATGCCGTCGCAGGCGTCTTTCTCGATGGTGACTTCGTATCGTGGCATAGTGCTCTCAGTAGTCGTACTTCGTCTCGTAGCCACGCGGCGTGACCATCCGGTCGTCCCAGACGTAGGTGTCTTCGGTGCCGACGACGATCGTCGTCGTCATGTCGATGATCTCGCTCTCGCCTAAGTCCTCGAGTTCGCCGAGTTCAGTGATCATCACCTGTTCGTCCTCGCGGCCGGCGCCGTGGACGATGCCGACCGGCGTGTCTTCGTCGCGGTGGGTCAGCAGGATCTCACAGGCCTTCTCGAAGTTCTCGCGGCGCTTGCGGCTCCACGGGTTGTAGATCGTGATCGTGAAGTTCTCGCTCGCGACCGAGTGCAGTCGGGATTCGATCTCGGGCATCGGGACGAGGTGGTCCGACAGCGAGACCGAGACGGTGTCGTTGACCAGTGGTGCGCCGAGGCGGGCCGCACAGGACTGGGCCGCCGGCACGCCGGGCACGACCTCGAAGTCGACCATCGAGGCCGTCGCGCCCTTCGACTCGAGGATCTCGAGTGCCAGGCCCGCGAGCGCGTAGACGTTGGGGTCGCCGCTGCCGACGATGGCCACGTCGTTGCCCGCGAGCGTGCGGTCGATCGACTCCTCGGTCCGGGAGACTTCGCCACACATCGGCGTGTCGTAGATGTCGTCGGCCTGCTCGGTGATCTCGTCGGGAATCAGCTCGATGTAGGTCGTGTAGCCGACGATGTGGTCGGCCTCGAGCAAGGCGTTTTTGGCGCGCTCGGTCATCCCCTCCGGGTGACCGGGGCCGAGGCCGACGGCGATCAGCTGGCCGGGCTCGGCGTCGAAGTCGTCGATCGTCGCACCGACTTCCTGCTCGTTCGACTCGTCGTCGTCGGAACTGGAAGCGCCGCACTTGCTCGAGGACGAAGAACTGGAACTGGAACTCGAGGAGCCACCGCATTTGGAGCTACTCGAGTCGTCGGTGCTGCTCGAGGCACCACACTTCGAACTCGAGGACTCGCTGCTACTCGATGCGCCACACTTGGAAGTCGATTCGTCGTCAGCGTCTGCGTCGGTGTCCGTGCTCATGGGTATTAGAAATCGTCGACGTCACGCCCGCCGCGCGGGGTGACAAGGTACGTTCGGTCGTCGTTGCGCCAGGTTTCGGTCTCGTGGTTGCCGATGATCAGCGAGGTGCCCATTCCGGAAACCTTGTCGTCGTGGTCGGCGGCCTCGCCGAGTGTCGTGATGAAGTGACTCTCGCCGTTGCGGCCGGCGTCTTCCCGGCCGGCATCGTTGACGATCGCCACGTAGGCGTCGTCGGTCCGCTCCTCGCGGACGATCTCGACGGCCTCCTCGTAGTTGCGCCAGCAGTTGTAGAGGACGATCACGAAGTCGCTGATTGCGGCCGCGCGCAGTTTCTCCTCGATCTCGTCCCAGCCGCGCCACTTATCGGACAGCGAGATCGTACAGAAGTCGTTGCACAGCGGCGCGCCGACGTTCGCCGAGCCGCCAAGCGCTGCGGTGAGGCCGGGAACGATTTCGATCGGCACGTCCGTCGCGTCGTCCTCCTCGGCCATCTTGAAGATGAGGTCGGACTTGCCGTAGACCGACGGATCGCCGCCGGAGACGTGGGCCACGTCCTTTCCCTCCCGGACGTGGTCGAACGCCGCGCGAGCGAGTTCGATCTGTCGGCCCATCGTCGAGCGAACGATCTCCTGCTCGAAGCCGTCCTCTCGCATTGCGACGCCATCCTCGTCAACCGCCTCTTCCGGCGGGAGCGTCCCGTCGTCGCGCAGGAACTCCTGATAGAGGCTCGAGGCGATGACCACGTCCGCCGATTCGATGACCTCCTTGGCCCGCTTGGTCATGTGCTCGGGCAGGCCGGGGCCGATACCGACGACGTAGAGGGTGCCGTGGTCGTCGGGCGTGCCATCGGCGGGTGTGGTGTCTGTGTCAGAACTCATCGGCCGATCGCCACCGTGACCTCGTTTTCGTAGCCGATCTTCTCGAGGACGAGTTCCTGTTCAGCGCCGCCGGCGATCGCCGACGCTTCCGAAACGCCGGGCCAGCCGATCAGCTCCTTCGATTTCGAGGGGGTCGGCCCCTCGTGGTCGAGCAGCGTCTCCTTGTCGAAGGCAACCACGCCCAGATCGAGTTCTTGGGCGGCTTCGAGCAGCCCCTCCTCGTCTTCCTTTCGGGTCGCCGTCGCGACGAACTCGACGTCGTCGACGTCGTAGTCGGTCTGTTCGAGGGCTTGCTCCCACGCGGCGAGGAACGATTCCTTGCTCGCGCCGGAGACGCTGCCGGTGCCGATGACGACGCCGTCGTCCTTGTTGCGTTTGAGGACGGTGACGTCGTCGCCGACGAGGACGGCCTTCGGGCCCTCGAGGCGGGCCACAGGACCGAGGTTGTCGTCGAGGACGGCGAGATTCGTTTTGACCGTCGAGTCGCCGTTGACCACGTGGGCGTCCATCGCTTTCGCCTTCGATTCGACGCCCTGCTTGCCTGCGGCCTCGCTTGCAGTCGTCATGGCTGGGACGGCACCCATCGTCGCCAGGTCCTGTGCGACCTGGTTCGCGCCGTGGTGGCCGCCCGTGATCGGGATGGCCCACGTCAGTTCCTCGTCGACGACACAGATCGCGGGGTCCTCCCACTTGTCGTCTAACAGGTGGGCCGTCTTGCGCATCGCGATGCCCGACGCCATCAGGCCGATAAAGCAGTCGTACTCGCCCCAGTGCTCCTCGAAGACGTCGCCGTGGTACTCGATGATGTCGATCGTCTCGTACCGGTCGCCGATCTCGGCTTTGATCTCCTCGGCGGTGTCCATCTTCCGGCCGAAGGAGATGATCGCGATCTCCTCGGCGACTTCACCGTCCGAATCCGGCGTCGAACAGTGGCCGCCGGAATCCGATCCAGCATCGTCGGTCGCGTCGTCAGCGTTGTCCGTACTCATAGGTTAGTCGTCTCCTGCCTGTGTTTCCGATTCGGTCGCGTCGCTCGAGTCAGCGCCCCGATTCGCCCAGTCACCGTAGAGGAACGAGCGCTCGTAGCCCGCGCCGGTCACGGCGTCGCCGATGACGACCAGCGCCGAGGCGCGATAGCCGGCGTCCTCGACCTTGTCCGCGATCGTCCCGATATCGCCGATGATAACGTCCTCGTCCGGCCAGGAGGCGTGATAGATCACCGCCACGGGCGTCTCGGGGTCGTGATCGTCTGCGAGCAGCCGATCCATCGTGTCGCGAACCGCGTGGGTTCCCAGATAGATGCAGGTCGTTACGTCACCCATCTCCACGAACTCGGAGATGTGGTCTTCTTCTTCGGTCAGGGTCTTACCCTGCGGGCGGGTGAACGCGACGTGATTCGAGACTTCGTTGAGCGTCAGTTGAGTCCGCAGCGTCGCGCTAGCCGCGAAGGCCGACGTGACGCCCGGCACGAAGTACGTCGGCACGCCCTCGTGTTCGAGCGCGTCCATCTGCTCCAAGGCGGCCCCATAGATCGCGGGATCGCCGCTGTGGAGTCGAACGACGTTGTCGCCGTCCTCGTAGGCGTCCCGCATCAGCGGGATCAGTTCCTCGAGATCCTTTCCGACCGAGTTCACGAGCTCCGCGTGGGCACAGTACTCGTCGAGGAGTTCGCTGTTGACCAGCGAGCCGGCGTGGACGACGAGGTCTGCCTCCTCGAGCAGTTCCTTCCCGGCGACGGTCAGCAGTCGCGGGTTGCCGGGACCGGCCCCGACGAAGGGAACGCCCTCCTGGTCGTCGCCGGCGCTGTATTCGAAGATCCGGTCGTCCAGTTCCTCGCGGCGGCGGTCGCTCTGTGAGTCGATCGCGTCCTGCGGGTCGTTGGGTGTCTCGTCAGTCATCGGTTTCCTCCACGGCTGCCGCAGAACGGCGTCCGGAATCGGTGTTTTCGGTCTCGAAGGCGGCCGTCGCCTGTTCGACCTCGAGGTCTTCTTTCTCGGCGTAGGCGAGCGTGTAGTAGTCGCGCTCGTCGATTTCCTCGGGGTCGTCGGTGACGATCGTCTCGCCCTGTTCCATGAACAGCCGGCGGCCGTAGGTCACGTCGTAGCCAGCCTCGACGAGCCCCTCGTGGGTCGCCGGCGCGTCGGTGACCTTGAACAGGATCATCCGATCCGGCCCCGTGGGGCTCACGCCAGCGGCGGCCTCCCGTAGCGAGAGGCCCGCACCGGCTTCGATCTCGACGCCCATCGCGGTCGCGAAGGCTGTGACGGCGCTGACGCCAGGAACGATCTCGAGGTCCACGTCGGGGTGGAACGCATCGATCGTCCGGCGCAGGTGGCCAAAGGTCGAGTAGACGTTTGGATCGCCGAGCGTCACGAACGCGACGTCGCCGTCGCGTGCGTTCGGGGCGATCTCCGCCGCGGCCTCCTTCCACGCCCGGCGCAGTTTCTCCTCGTCTTTCGTCATCGGGAAGTCCAGGTCCCCGATCTTCGACTCGTCGACGTGGTTCAGCGCGACCGTCCGCGAGAGCCGACCCGGCGAGTAGACCACGTCGGCCGACTCGAGGACTTCTTTCCCGCGAACCGTCACGAGGTCGGCTTCGCCGGGGCCGAGCCCAACGCCGTACAGCGTCATCGGCTCACCTCGGCGTCTGTCTCGTCAGGGGTCGCGCTCCCGACCAGCATGTAGACTGGATTGTCCGAGTCGAAACTCGTCGCGCCGGCGAGTTCGTAACCGTGGCTCACCTGGAACTGGACGACCTCCTCGAGCAGATCACGCTCGCGGAAGGCCTCGGTCGCTCTGCCGGCGACCTCGAGCCGCGAGACGTTCATCACCACGCGGTCGACCTCGGTGTCGACGGCGTGGTCGAGCACTGCTTCGAAGTTCCGGCTCCCGCCCAGAAAGAGCGCGTCGGCGTCGTCGGGCAACCCGTCGGGCGCTTCCGCGTTCCGAAGTTCGACATCCGCTCGAATCGAGTCCTCGTTGGCAGCCAGGTTCTGCTCGGTCGTCTCAAGTCGTTCGGGTTTGCGCTCGATGGCGGTCACCCGCCCGGCTCGCTGTGCGGCTTCGATCGTGATGGCTCCAGTACAGGAGCCGACTTCCGCGAAGTGGTCGTCGGGCTCGAGTGCGAGCTTCGAGCCGACGACGGCGCGGACCTCTGGCTTGGTCGGTCCGGCCTTCGCGTCGTGTGGAAGCGCGATGGGTGGCATCATCCGTGGGAAGTGAGTCCGGCACTAAAACAATTTTGTTTGTGGTAGAACAACTGCGATTGCTCAGCTATGGTTGCAGTAGCACAACTCATGTTGTCGAACGTGAGCGGACAGTCAGCCTAACGGGAACGGTCGGCTGGGAGGCCCCGGCGCGAACACAGGATGAACGCGGAAAACGAAACTCGAGTCAGAGCCTGTGACTCGAGCGAACGCGGTCGCCGCGCGACTACCACTCCATGCCGCCGTTGATGCCAAGCACCTGGCCGGTCATGTACTCGGCCTGATCGCCGGCGAGGAACCGAACCATGCCGACGACGTCCTCGGGTTCGGCGAACCGATCCAGTGGGATATCCTCGAGGATCTTTTCCCGGACCCGTTCGGGAACCTTCTCGAGCATGTCGGTCTCCGTGAAGCCGGGTGCGACGCAGTTAGCCGTCGAGCCATGGCTGGCGAGTTCCAGCGCGAGCGTACGCGTAAACGCAAAGAGACCGCCCTTCGAGGTCGCGTAGTTCGCCTGGCCATAGTTTCCTTGCTGGCCGACGACGCTCGAGATGTTGATCAACCGACCGTTCTCGGACGTCTTGATGTCCTCGTAGAACGCGTTGGTGCAGTTGAACGTTCCAGTGAGGTTGACGTCGATGACCGTCTGCCAGTCCTCGTAGGTCATCTCTTCGAACGTCCGATCGATGGTGATCCCCGCATTGTTGACGAGGACGTCGATCGCCCCGAGTTCCTCGTGGATCTCCGCGGCCATCCGCTCGACCTGTTCGGGGTCGGAGACGTCGGCCTGAACGGGAACCGCCGTCTCACCGTTTTCTTCGATCGTTTCGGTTACCTCTCGAGCTTGCTGTTCGGACGAGCGGTAGTTGACCGCCACCTCCGCACCGCAACGGGCGAGTTCGAACGCGATCTCGCGGCCGATTCCCCGCGAGGAGCCGGTGACGAGACAGGTGCGGTCGGTCAACGGCCTGCGTTCTAGGGGCTCGAGGCGCTGGATTGTTTCAGCCATGCTTAGTGGTACGCGTTCACACGTGTTAACTATTTGACCGCGTTTCAAAATCCGTGAATGGCTGTGCGACCGTTACGTCGTCTCGAGGCGCTCGAGGAACCGGTCGAACGCGCCGCTCTCGGGGTGGACGTGGACGTACGTGCCCAGTGAGTCGTGCTCGGTCAGGCCGTCGTGGTCGCCGTCGATGCCGTCGCCGCGGACCGTTTCGAAGGCGAACCGGGCGTCGGCATCGACGTCGGCGCTCGAGTAGTGGAACTCGTGGCCCCGGATCGTCTCGCCGGCGCGAGCCGTCAGCGTTCCCTCGACGGCCTCGAGTTCGACGTGATCGAGCGCCTGATAGCGGTCGCACATGGTCACGTCGGCGGGCAGGATGCCGGCCATCTCGCTTTGGTCGCCTTCGGCCGTCGTCAGCGACCGGCACATGGCCATCAGGCCGCCACACTCGCCCAGCACTGACAGTCCATCGCTGGCCCGTTCACCGAGTTCAGCGAGCGTGCCAGCCGACTCGAGTTCGGCGGCGTGCAGTTCGGGGTAGCCGCCGGGCAGGTAGACCGCATCACACTCGGGCACGGGATCGCCCGCGACCGGCGAGAACGTGACCAGGTCGGCACGCTCGCGGAACCGTTCGATCGTCGCCGGATACCGGAAGCAGAAGGCCGCGTCGCTGGCGACGGCGACCGTGGCGTCGACTGGCCCCGCGGTCGTGGCGTCGGTCCCCGTCTCCGGCGCGGGTGGCTCGCTGGCGACGGCCGCCAGCCGATCGGCCCGCAGCGATTCTGCAGCGTCGGCGAGCGCCTCGCGCGGCAGCGCGGCCTCGTCGCCCATCTCGAGTCCGAGATGCCGGTCGGGGATCTCGAGGTCGCCCGAGGGCGGAATCCGACCGAAGTACTCGAGGGAGTCGGGCAAGGCGTCGCGAATCCCCTGCTCGTGGCGGCCGCCGTGGGCACGCTGGGCAACGACGCCGGCGACCTCGACGTCGCGGTCGATCGCGTCGGCGTACTCGCGGAAGCCGAGGGCGGTCGCCGCGACGCTTTCCATGCCCGCTTTGGCGTCGACCACGAGGACGACAGGGAGGTCGAGCGCCTCGGCAACCATGGCGGTGCTCGAGCCATCACCGTCGTACAGGCCCATGACTCCCTCGACGACACAGATGTCGCCCTCACCACGCCAGTAGTTCCGGCGGAGGCCGTCTTTCCCCTCGAGCCACAGGTCGAGCGTCCGAGAAGGTCGGCCCGCGATCGCTTCGTGATGGCTCGGATCGATGAAATCCGGACCCGCCTTGGCGGGCTGGACCGCGTACCCGGCGTCCTCGAGCGCCTGGATGATCGATAGCGTCGCGACCGTCTTCCCGACGCCGGAGCTGACGCCGCCGAGGACGAACCCCTTCATTGGTTCCACACCGGGACGACGGCAGCCGTCCCTGCAGTTGCAGTCCGTGTCCGCGCGAGCGCGGTCGTTCCCACTAGCATCATTGTACTTGCGTTAGTACAAGTCGACTTGAACCCGTCGGTACGTCTAACAGTTCTCGCGGGAGGAGTTCGGGACGAACGGGCTCGCCGACAGTCAGTGCCAATCGGCAGGATACTTGTCTATCGTTTGCATCGGCCAGAACGAATGCGTTCCATCGAATCCACGACGGACCCGATGCCCGCGCTGAAAGAACGCGCCGGCGTCGTCAACGCGCTGATCGACGGCGCACAGACCGTCCTCGTCCGCCACCCGACGCTCGATCCCGGCGAAATCGACGAACCGTTCGTCCTCTACCCGGCCTACAGCCACCAGAAGCCGGCCCGCTATCAGGCCAGCTACGAGGACTATTACCACCGAGCGAGTGCCAAACCCGACGCTGGCGTGCCGATCCGCGCGATCGCCGACGTCCGCGAGGAGTACACCGTCTCGAGCGACGATCTCGCAACGCTGGCCCGCCACTACGTCTACACGCCCGACGGGCTGCGTGACAAGTTCGATCCGGACGACGAGCTCCGGGTGCTGTTGCTCCGTGTCTCGACGCTCGAGTCACCGCGGCTGATCGAGGAACGCGGCAGCTACCGGGGCTGTCGGGCCTGGATCGACTTGGCTGAGGCGGTCCAGATTGACCCTGAAGCGGCCACACCCGTCCTCGACGACGCGACCTTCGCCGAACGCAAGGCAGCAGTTCGCGACGCACTCGAGTAACCACCACCGACGAGTTTAACCGCTCGTGTCGGTTACGACCGCACCCTCGACTCATCATGAACGACACGACCGACACCGAGACCCGCGAGCACCTTCGTGCGGCGCTTCGCCACCTCGAGGCGGCCCGCCAGCAGGGAGAGCTCCGGAAGACGAACGCCGTCGCGCTCGAGAACGTGTCGAATACCGTGTCGACGGTGCTTCGCGAATACGAAGACGACGGGTAGCGGCCAGCCGTTTTTCAGCCAACCGAGAGCGTCGCCGCTGCTCGCGACTTTAACACCGATCGGCGCGTACGAGCGTGCATGCCATCCGACTCGAGCGATCGCGACCCCGCGTTCCGATTCGACTACGATCCCGCGACGATCAGCTTCGGCGCAGGCTGTGTCGACGACCTCGCAGCCGACCTCGAGCGACGGGGGCTCGAGCGTGCGCTGCTCGTCTGTGGCTCGACCGTCGGCAGCACACCGGCAGTGATCGATCCGGTCAGGACAGGCCTGGGGGATCGATTGGCGGGTGTCTTCGACGAGACGACGCCAAAAAAGCGGCTGGCGACGGCACTCGAGGGTCGCGAGCGGCTGCGGGAGGTCGACGCCGACGTCATCGTCAGCCTCGGCGGCGGCAGCAGTCTCGACGTCGCGAAAGTCGTCAGTACCCTCGCGGCGAGCGACCGATCGGTCGATGACGTCGCCGCCGCGTTCGCCGAAACAAGAACGATCGCCGTCCCCGCTGACGGATTGGTCCCGATCGTGGCGATCCCGACAACCCTGGCCGGCGCCGATCTCTCGACGGGCGCCGGCATCACCGCCGCGCCCGCAACGTTGCCGGTCGACGAGGAGGTCGGCGGTGGCGTCGGCGATCCGAGATTGATGCCAGCAGCCGTGTTCTACGATCCTGAACTGATCGCGACCACACCCGACTCGGTGCTCGCGGGGTCGGCGATGAACGGTTTCGACAAAGGGATCGAGACGCTCTACGCGAACAACGCGACGCCGGTGACCGACGCGACTGCCCGCCACGGTCTCGAAAAACTCGTCGACGGGCTCGAGGCGTTCGGCAACGGAAATCGCGATCTCGACACGTTCGAGACGATCCTCGAGGGAACCGTCCTCGTCCAGTACGGCATCTCGCGCCCCGGCGAGACGACGCTCTCGATCGTTCACGCCTTCGGCCACGGGCTGACGCGAACGGACGACGTCCAGCAAGGGGCCGCCCACGCCGTCGTCGTCCCCCACGTCCTCGAGTATCTATTCGAGCAGCCGGATGTCGACGCTCGCGTGGGGTTGCTCGCCGACGCACTCGGCGTCGGCGACGCCGCGGACCAGGCCGCTGCAGTCGTCGAGGCGGTCACCGAGGTCCGGGACGCGCTCGAGCTCCCGACACGGCTGCGCGACGTCGACGGTCCCGAACCCGACGCGTTCACTGCCGTCGCGGAGGCGATCCTGGCGGACAGCTTCATGGCGAACGCGCCGCCGGGACTGGATCCGACCGTCGCGGAGATCGAGCGCGTGCTCGAGGCGGCGTGGTGATCCCCGGCGCAGAACATAAATACGTGGGACTACCAAGCATAGTTCTTATCGCAGCGGAGCGTGGAGTGGGGCCTGTCGCTGGGCGATAGCAAGTCCGGTGATCGGCAGGCTGTCTCGTGTGTCAAGCACCGATGATACTGGCCACGCGTCCTCGAGGAACGGAGAGGGACCAAGCACGAACGAGGATCTGAGCACCGTTTCGCGTGGCCTTTTAGGGGCACCCGGTAACGGACCACCGCTACCGTTTTTCGACCGGTATCCGCGAGCACTACGCGTCGCCGTACGCCGGCCGTTCGGCGTACTCGATCGGATCGCGAACGCCGATATTCTGGAACGCCTGGAGCCGGAACGCACAGGCGTCGCAGGTCCCGCAGGCGGGTTCGTTCTCCCGGTAACAACTCCAGGTGTGTTCGTACGGAACGTCGAGTTCGACGCCGCGTGCGGCGATGTCGGTCTTCGAGGCCTCGACGAACGGCACTTCGATCGCGATCTCGGTCTCGGGTTTCGTGCCGACATCGACAACCCGTTCGAAGGCCTCGAAGAACTCGGGCCGGCAGTCGGGATACCCCGAGAAGTCCTCGCTGTGGGCACCCATGAACACCGCGTCGCAATCGTTGGCCTCCGCGTAGGAGACCGCCATCGCCAGCAGGTTCGCGTTCCGGAAGGGAACGTACGACGAGGGAATCTCGTCGCTCTCTAAGTCGGCGTCTTCGACGGCGAGCTCGTCGTCGGTGAGACTCGAGGCCCCGATCGCCGCGAGGTGTCCGGTCTCGATCCGCAGGAAGTCGGCCGCGTCGAGCTCGTCAGCGAGCCGGCGGGCACACTCGAGTTCGCGATCCTCGGTGCGCTGGCCGTAGGAGGTGTGGAGGGCGAAGATCTCGTAGCCCCGCTCGCGAGCCTCGTAGGCGGCAGTGGCGCTGTCCATTCCGCCAGAGAGGAGGACGACGGCGCGGTCAGTGGTCGATTCGTCGGTTGCGGAGTCGCTGGGGGTGTCAGTCATCGTGAGGTCGAATAACGGATAAATTATGTTTCGGGCGCGTCGTTCCAGAGATCGACGTGGAGCCGCGGCGTGTACCGGAAGCCGTACTCCATCGCGAGGTCGGCGACCCTGCTGCGCGTTTCGGCGAGTCGCTCGCGAGTCGCCCCCTCGGGCATCAGGAGCACGTCGTCGTCTCGGATCGGACTCTCGGCGGTCGCTCGCAGGTCCGCGAGCAACTCGAGGATCTCCGGCATGTCGTCGGCGTCGGTCACGACGAACTTGAGCTGACAGTCGTAGTCAGCGACGAGCCGGGCGAGTACGTCGAGGTCGATTCGGTCTGCCTCGTGGCGTTCTTCCCACTCACCCTCGCCTTGCGGATCGCGTTCGGGCGTCGGCGTACTGCTCGCGAGTTTCGGGCTGATCGAGGCGAGGTCGATCGGCGCGTCCCGGTAAATCGTCCCGTTGGTCTCGACAGTAGTGTGGTAGCCACGGTCAGCGAGCGCCTCGAGCAAGGCGACGCTATCGTCGTGAAGCAGGGGTTCGCCGCCGGTGAGGACGACGTGATCGGCGTCGTAGGCCTCGATCTCGGCGAGGATCTCCTCGAGGGACTGCCAGGCGTGGGTCGGTTCCCAGGAGGTGTGATAGGAGTCGCAGAACCAACACCGGAGGTTACAGCCGCTCGTGCGGACGAACACGGACGGAACGCCGGCGAGCGTGCCCTCGCCCTGCAACGAGTAGAACAACTCGTTGATCGGCAGGCCCTCGGCCGGCTCGTCGCCGCGCTCGCCGATGGTCTCACGTCCGGAGTCGCGGTCGACGGAGTCTGATACCGGCATCTCAGAGCGTGCTCCCTCCGCAGAGTTCGTTCGTCTCGTTGACCTGTACCGCGACGTCGGTCACCGTTTCGGGCAGCGCCGCCGCGAGCTTCCGTTCCAAGACGACGCTCATCACCTCGGCCGTTGGCGGGTGCTCTAAGACGACGACCGCGTCGTCGTCGCCGGCCGCTTCGAAGGCCTCGATGAGGGGATCGCCAGCCTCGAGCAGGAACATGTGATCCCACTCGTCGATGACGTCGGTAATAGCACCTTTGTCGGCGATCCATCCCTCTTCGGTCAGGTGGCCCGCGACGGCGACCGAGATTTCGTAGTTGTGGCCGTGCGGCCGCGAACACTTGCCGTCGTGGTGTCGAATCCGGTGTCCAGTACTGATTCTGATCGGCCGATCGCGACCGACGTGGAGGACGCGACGGTGTCCGACAACGTCGTCCGTCGTGGCGGGCCCCGTCGCGTCGCGAGTCTCGGAAGGATCCATCATACTCCGGTATTCTTTCGAGAATACTTAAGGATGACCGCTTGCTGCCGAGGGGTCCTCGCGTCTGAGACGATTGCCAGTGTGTTTCGGTCCCTCTGTAAGCCGACCGCAGGTTCGTGGCACTGACCGAGAATCGACGGTCTAAGCCGCAGCTGACCGGCGAACGAAGCACTCTGATCGGCGTTGCTGTTGGCGGTAAGTGCCACACGCCCGAAAAGCCGTGATCGCACACGAGCGGTCGTCACCATCGGACGTGCTCGCGTGGGTGCCGACGGGACGACCGTGTTCGGCAGTATCAGCGCTCGAGCTGGTCTTGTAGCCTGTTTTTCGCTTCAGTACGTCGTTTTCGCGAAAATTCGGGCGTCTCGTCCGAGAAATCGATCTCGATCTCGTCTAGCGTTCGACGGTAGATGTTCGTTCGTCGCCCTTCGTCAGACAGTCGCCGTCCCTCACAGATCAACAATCCAGCATCAACGAGTTCCTCGATCCGACGATAGCAGGTCGCGATCGGGATCTCGATATCTTCGCTGAGTGCCTGCGCCGACTTCGGTGTCCCCGCTGCACAGAGTATTTCAACGCTGTATTTACTCCCCAACGCGGAGAGTACCGCAGCTGAATCCCCCTCAGTTTGTTTTGTTTGGCTCCGAGACATACTCTCTCCGTTACCAATTATCAAAATTGAATCTTGTGGTTACTACCACTTTATCGAAAGTCATCACGGGACGGTAATATCAGCAGTCGAACTGATGTGAGCGAGACGCATTTGAACGGCGGGTGCAAACGGCCCAGTATGAACGTCGCGGTCGTGACGGTCGGAGACGAACTGCTCGCCGGACGAACGACGGATACGAACGCTACGTGGCTCTGCAAGCAACTCGATGATCGCGGCGTCGACGTCGAACGCGTCACGACGGTTCCGGATCGCGTCGCCGACATCGCTCGCGTCGTCAACGAGTACCGCGCCGAGTACGACGCCGTCATCGTTACGGGCGGGCTGGGTCCGACCCACGACGATCTCACGATGGAAAGCGTCGCTGCCGCACTCGGGCGTGACCTCGAAGAACACGAGGATGCCCTCGCCTGGCTCGAGGCGGACGGCTACAGCCGTGACGATCTCGTGGCAGGGACGGCCGCGCTGCCGGCCGGTGCGCGGGCACTTCACAACGACGCGGGCGTCGCCCCTGGTGCCGCACTCGAGGGCGTCTACGTGCTCCCTGGCGTGCCCGCAGAGATGAAGGCGATGTTCGAGACGATCGCGGACGAGTTCGCCGGGACGCCGACCTACCGCGAGGCGGTCGTCGCCGACGAACCCGAAAGCGCGCTCCTCGATCGAATCGCCGAACTGCGAGACCGCTTCGACGTCTCCGTCGGGAGCTATCCGGGTGACTCGGTCCGGATCGAACTCAAAGGAACCGACGAAACGACCGTCGCCGACGCGGCCGCGTGGCTCCGTGAACGGGTCGAATCACCGTAGCCCGGTTCCCCACCGTCTGCTGTAACGATTCACCCGCAAAACCGCAGAGGGATCGCGATTTTATCGGAAATGACGTACAGCGGTCCGTATCAGCGGTAGAGGTAGAGCGTCCAGGCGACTGCGACGAGCAGGCCCAACACGAGCGCGCCCCAGCCGACGAGGTCCATCGGGAGTTCCGTTTCCGTCGCGAGAACAGCGGCGTCGATCAGTGTATTCATGATCTGCGATCGGTCCGCATCCCTCTTAATCCTTCAGAAATCGTGCGCGTCACTCGGTGCGTCGCCGCCTGCTCGCTGGCCCCAGCGACGGTGAGATCCCCAGTCGGCGACACGATACCGCTTTCCGGCTGGCGTGCGACGCTCGGGTATGGAATCCATCGGGATCGTCGTCAACCCGATCGCCGGGATGGGTGGCCGGGTCGGGCTGAAGGGGACCGACGGAAAACTCGAGGAGGCGCGTCGTCGCGGTGCCGAGCCGCGAGCGCCGGAGCGGGCACGCGAGGCGTTGCGATCGCTCCACCGGCGGGCACCTGATCTCACCGTCTACACCGCCGCCGGCGTGATGGGCGAACGAGCGGCCCGAGACGCCGGCTACGAACCGACGGTCGTCTACGATCCAGCAACGGTTCGCGAGGACGAATCGGCCGATCCGGCACGGCCAGGTGATCCTGCGGACGCCGAAACGACGGCAGCCGATACGCGACGGGCCGTCCGCGCGTTGCTCGAGCACGACGTCGAACTGGTCCTGTTCGTCGGCGGCGACGGCACTGCCGTCGATGTCGCCGACGTGCTCGAAGACGCAACCACCGCGGAGGGAACCGCAACGACACCTCGAGACGCGGCCGAGACGCCGATGCTCGGTGTCCCGGCTGGCGTCAAGATCTACTCGTCGGTCTTCGGCGTGACGCCGGCCGACGCCGGCCGGATCGCCGCCGAGTTCGACCGTGTCGAACCCCGCGAGGTCAACGACATCGACGAAGACGCCTACCGCGAGGGAGAGGTTCGGACGGAACTGCAGGCGATCGTGCCGGTTCCCGTCGCGCCGGACCTGCAGTCGGGCAAGCAAGTCTCGAGCGGCAGCGTCGATTCGCTGGCGACGGGATTCGCCCGGGAAATCGAACCCGGCCGGACCTACGTCTTCGGCCCCGGTAGCACCGTGGGGGCGATCGAGGCGGAACTGGGCATCGATCCCTCGCCGCTTGGCGTCGACGTCTGGCGGGCCGGCGAAGACGACGCAGAATCAACCGGTCAGCACAGCGAGGTCCTGGCCCGCGACGCCGCGGAATCGGATATTCTCGCTGTCCTCGCGGATCCGGTCACGATCGTCGTCTCACCCATCGGCGGACAGGGCTTTCTCTTCGGACGGGGGAACCACCAGATCTCGCCGCCGGTGATACGGCAGGCCGACGAGATCGCCGTCGTCGCCTCGGACGAGAAATTGGACGGGATCGACTCGCTGCACGTCGACACCGACGACGAGGAACTCGACGAGCAACTCCGGGGCTGGCTCCAGGTACGGACAGGGCGGTTTACCACGCGAATGGTGCCCGTCTCCTGATACGGCCTGCTATCACGCTGTACTGAATGGGGTCGCAGCCGGCAGGCACCCACTGACAGGAGGCCGTCTGAGTCTGCCGGCGGACACGTATCACACACCGATCGCACACCCACAGTCGACGGCGTCTCGAGCAGTCGCTCCGAACACCACACGCCAGATCGACCAAATTATTTAAGGGCTTCGTCGTAACTGCCATCAACCTCAACCATATAACGATCGCACTCGAGATAATGACCATATAGTCAAGATTAAGGTCGAGTCATCCCTACGGTAGAATATGGAAACGCGGAAAGTGCAACGACTCGGCCCGTCGACACTCGCGATGACCCTTCCTGCGGAGTGGGCGTCCGAACACGGCGTCGAGAAGGGCGACGAGGTGTCGTTGCGGACCAGCGGCAAGGGTACCCTGACCGTGATGCCCGAGTCCGCAAGCACGGAGGAGACGGAAGCGATCATCCACACCGACAACCTAGACGCCGCCGCCGTCGAACGGGCGATCGTCGCCCAGTACGTTCTCGGGCGGCGTATCATCCGCATCGAGCGCGAAGACGGCGCGCTCGAGTCGGATCACATCAACGCGGTCTATCAGGCCGAAACACAGCTCATGGGGCTGGGCGTCATCGAGGAGACCCCCGAGAGCATTTCGATCCGCTGTTCGGTCGACCCCGAAGACTTCACGCTCGACAACCTCCTGGAGCGCCTCGAGCGAACGGGCCAGACGATGCGCGGCGAGTCGATCAAGGCGCTGGCCCACGGGAACCCCGATCTGGCTCAGCGCGCCCTGAATCGGGAACGACAGGCCAACAAGATCTTCGTTCTCCTGTTGCGTCTGATCTTTACGGCCTACCAGAACCCGAACCTCGCGCGAGCGGTCGGCTTAAATAGTGGCTTCCCGCTGATCGGCTACCGGTCGATCGCGAAGAACCTCGAGTTGACCGCCGACAACGCCGAGGATATCGGCGAGATCGTCATGGAGACCGAGGGTCACACGTTGAACGTCGACAGTTCCGTGATGCGTGAGATCCGCGAGCTGAACGACATGGTCGACGAAATCACGTCTCGAGCCGTCGAAGCCGCCGTCGAACGTGATTACAACAAATCCAACGAGGTCCGGACACTGTTCCACGAGATCGCCAATCGGGAACAGGAAATCCTCGCCGAACTCCCAGAGATGTCAAACGAAGATCTGCTTCGCGTCCGCGAAGTGCTCGTCAGTCTCCAGCAGACCGCCCAGTACGCGATGCGAAACGCCGAAATCGCGGCGAACCTCGCGCTCAACGAGGAGTCCGAACACACCACGATCAAGTGACCTGCTCCTCGTCGTGGCCTGGTTGATACGGTCTGCTGTCACGATTTACCGGCATATCTGCAGGACGGGTCGCGGATACGCCGGAACTGACTGACAGGAGTCCGTATGAGCTGGCGGATTTCGCTGTTCACGGGGGGACGACGTGGAATCCGCTCAGCAATGAGTGAAGTTAAGAGACCCCACACACAACGCCCGAGCATGGCTACGCAAACCGAGACGACGGACAAGGGTATCGGACTGGGGCTCGCACTGGGCGCACTCGCAGTGATCGGCGCACTGGTCATGCTCGTCGGTGCACCGGAGGTAACGGCGGCCTGGGGCTTCGCCGGGGCCGTTCTCTTTAGCTCGCTGGCAGTCGTCGGCATCCACCTCTCCTCGTAAGCGACTCGAGGAACTGGAACCGCCGGACCGCGCGCCGAACGACAGCAGATCCCGCCTTCTCCGCTGTTAAGAGTTAAGACCAACGAACACTTAGTACCGTGTACGGACGATGAACGACTACTCCGACGAAGAGCGGCGAATCATCTCGTACCTCCGCGAGAGCGCCGCCCGCGGCGAGCAATACTTCCGAGCGAAAAACATCGCGGATGCGATCGGACTCTCGTCGAAGCAGGTCGGCGCTCGGCTGCCACATCTTGCGGAGAAAACGGACGAAGTCGACATCGAGAAATGGGGTCGTGCCCGCTCGACGACCTGGCGAGTCACCATCAGCTGATCGCCTCGCCACCGCTTGCAGACCACCTCGACGTCGATTACTCCATCGACGGGACGGGTCCCAGTCGGTCCACGGATTTTTATCCGTCTACCCCACACGTACGGGCATGACTGTCCGTGTCGATCGGTCGTTCGACGTCGCGGCGTCGCCCGAACGCGTCTGGGAGTTCATCGCCGATCCGGCGAACCGGGCGCGGGCCATCAGCGTCGTCGAGACGTACACCGTCGAAGATCAAGAGGGACGACGCGTCACCTGGCAGGTCTCGCTTCCGATCCCTCTCGTTCGGAAAACCGTCAAGGTCGACACCAAAGACGTCACGCGACGACCGCCGGAGTACGTCAAGTTCGTCGGCAAGTCGAAAGTGATGCACGTCACTGGTGAACACGAGATCGTCGCCACCGACTCCGGGTCCCGCCTCGAGAACCACTTCGTCGTCGACGGCAAGCTTCCGGGCGTCGAGAAGTTCTTCAAGCGAAACCTCGATTCGGAACTCGAGAACCTCCGGCGCACACTCGAGCGGGACTTACAGACGACACAGTAACGGTAGTTGGGAAGACAGAGTCTGACAATGACACCCAACGCTGCCAGCGAGGAGTCCGACGACGCCCTCACGATCGCGCTCGCACAGCTCCAGATCGAGGCCGGTGCCGTCGAGGCAAACGTCGATCGCGCGCTCGAGGCGGTCGAACGGGCCGCCGATCGCGGTGTGGACCTGGTCGCCCTGCCGGAACTGTTCAACGTGGGCTACTTCGCGTTCGATCTCTATACGCGCCACGCCGAACCGATCGCCGGCGAGACGTTCACCCGACTGGGGGACGCGGCGGCCGAGCACGATATTGCCGTCCTCGCGGGGAGCATCGTCGAGGATCTGGCGGCAACTGAAACCGTCGACACACCCGCCGACGAGGGGTTGGCGAACACGTCCGTCCTGTTCGATGCCGACGGTACTCGCCGGCTCGTCTACCGGAAACACCACCTGTTCGGCTACGAGTCCGCGGAATCCGAGCTGCTCGTTCCTGGCGAGCGCCTCGAGACGGCGACGATCGGCGGCGTGACCGTCGGCGTGACGACCTGTTACGATCTCCGATTCCCGGAACTCTACCGGGAGCTGGTCGACGACGGCGTCGAACTGGTCCTCGTCCCAAGCGCGTGGCCATACCCCCGTATCGAACACTGGCAGACGCTCTCGCGGGCCCGCGCGATCGAAAACCAGTGTTACGTTGCGACGATCAACGGGACCGGCGCGTTCGACGACGCCACGTTACTGGGTCGTTCGACCGTCTACGACCCCTGGGGCGTCTCGCTGGCCTCGAGCGGCGACGGGCCGGCGCTGGTGACGGCCACCGTCGAGCCGAGCACGGTCGCGGACGTCCGCGCGGCGTTCCCGGCGCTTCGGGATCGCCGTCTGTAGCCCGGAGACGGCTCCACTCGCGGTCGCCGTCGGTCGGTCCTCAAGCGTGAGCGCTCGACCGCTGACTTTTTGGTTGGGCACGCCTTCGGTACGGACGCCGGCACAGACGCTTTTCACGTCCAAACCGGCATTGCGCGTCGCTCCGGCCCGTCGCATGCGCTCGGTTCCCGGGACCGAGCGCACACCCGTCTCCTCGTCTTCCGCACCCCCTCTCCGCGTCCACCTTTCGCCTCTTCGTTCACATCCTAAAACGGGAAGCCGCCGTACCGGAGATAGACCATATCGAGAATCAAGAGCAACTGGAAGAGCCCCTGCACGCCGCCGAGCATCGCGTTTTGTTTGCCGATGGCGGCGATAACCGATGGATCGGGGTCGACCGAGCGCATCTCGCGGTACATCCGCAACTCGCCGGGCAGCAGAAATCCGAAACCCTGTACCGAGAGGATCGTGACGATGGCGAGCGCGACGGCGACCGTGGGCTCGGTCATCGCGAACTCGTCGATCGTGAGCGCGACCCAGGCCAGCGAGCCGACCGTCGCGAGGGCGAAGGGAACCTGCCAGCGCCGATCGCCCCACGTCTCGAGTCGCCAGCCGAGCAACAGTAGGATCGGAATAACGTTCACCGCAGTGAACAGCGCCAGCCACGATTCGGCATGCGGGAAGATACCGATCCGCTGGGCCAGCGTGATACCGCCGGCGATCGTCACGAACGCAAGCGATGGCAGGAGAAACGCCGTTTTCGGTGTGAGCCGCTGGAACACCGCCGAACTCTGTTCGTCATCGAGGCCACCGATGACCGGCCCGAGGACAGCCCCCATGAAGACGTCGATCCCCGTCCAGAGGACCCCCGCCATCACGTGGACGTACGTGTGCTGTTGAACCGTCGCAATCGTTACCGCGTAGCCGAGTGCAGCCAGTGGCAACAGTATCACTGCCGCCGCGAACGCCGGATTCGCTCGTCGTCCCATCCCCCTGATCGTTCCACGAACCGTTGCCGTCGACATGTATGATGAATGCTACGTCTAATATATAAAAGATTGTTTACACGCAACGGCGTCGGTCTGGCCCCTCTATACCACTCCGATCGGTCGTCAGCAGGAGAGGCATCGCCGAAACGAGTAATACTCCACCGGAGAGCAATCGGGCGATCGAGTGTGCCGTGACGGTCAGTGGCTCCTATCGCTACCGATCCCGCTCGACGGTTTCGCTGGGCATGGTCGTCGCGCCGGTCGTGAGCTTCAGGCCAGGCGTGAGACTCGTGTTGATCCCGGTTTTGACGCCGTCGCCGGCAACGACACCGAACTTCCGCCGGTCAGTCGAGACGCGCTCGCCCTTGACCGTAAACCGGATGTCGTCGTCGTCGTGGCGCAGGTTCGCGACGTTCGTTCCCGCGCCGAAGTTGACGTGCCGGCCGAGGACGCTGTCGCCGACGTAGGAGAGGTGACTGACCGACGTCCCCTCCGAGATGACGCTGTTTTTGACCTCGACGGCGTGGCCGACTTCGGCGTCGGCTCCGATCAGCGTCGCGCCACGGACGTAGGCGTTCGGTCCGATCTCCGCTCCCTCGCGAATCAGCGCCGGGCCCTCGATCACGACGCCGGACTCGACCGTCGCACCCTCCTCGACGACGACTGGACCCTCGAGCGTGGCGTCCTCGCTGACGTCGCCGTCGACGCGGCGCTCGAGGTCCGCGAGTTTCCACTCGTTTGCCTCGAGTAACTCCCAGGGGCGGCCGACGTCGAGCCACCGCTCGAGGGTGACGGGCGTGACGTCGTATTCGTCGATCACGCGGGCGACGACGTCAGTGATTTCGTGTTCACCGCGCTCGCTTTCGGGCACCTCGAGCCACTCGCGGGCGTCGGCTGGGAAAGCGTAGGCCCCCGCGTTGGCGAGGTTCGTCGGCGGCTCGGCGGGTTTCTCGACGATCCCCGTCACGGAGCCGTCCCGCCCGGGTTCGGTGCTGAGAACGCCATAGTTGCTCGGATCGGCGACCTCGATCGCACAGACGGCCGGACAGGCGTCGAACAGCCGGTCGATCGCAGCCTGATCGTAGAGGTTGTCACCGTTGAGGACGGCGAAGGGGCCCTCGAGGTGATCGCGGGCGGCGTTGACGGCGTCGGCCGTCCCGGCCTGTTCTTCCTGGACGGCATACGAGATCGGGACGCCGCGGTATTCGGCGCCGAAGTAGTCCCGGACCGTCTCGGCCTCGTAGCCGATTACCAGCACGACTTCGGTGGCACCGGCCTCGATCGCCGCGTCGACGGTATGGGCCGCGAGCGGCCGGTCGGCGACCGGCAGCATGGGTTTCGGAATCGATTCGGAGAGCGGTCGCATGCGCGTGCCCTGGCCTGCAGCGAGGACGACTGCCTTCATGTACCGACCTCTTCCATGAATCGTCGGATAAGCGGTTCGTTTGCCGGTGAGAACTGAGAGGTAACCGGCCCGTTGATAACGAGGGGACTGCTACCGTGGCACTGGTACTATCAGAGGCCGGTAAATAGAGACCGTCTCAGTCTTCGGAGGTCTTGATGTCGGCCGACAGCCCCTGGGCCATCTCGATCTCGTCGGCGTTGTTCATCGTCCAGGCGGTGCGCTCGGTGACGGCTTCGATGGCCTCGCGCGCGCTCGGATACCCGTTGCCGGACTTCTTGACGCCGCCGAAGGGGAGTTGAACCTCCGCGCCGATACACGGCAGGTTCGCGTAGGCGAGTCCCACCTCGGCGTGATCTCGGAAGTAGTTGAGTTGGCGGTAGTCCTCCGAGATGATCGCGCCCGCGAGCCCGTATGGGGTGGCGTTGTGGATCTCGACTGCACGTTCGACGTCGCCCGAGTACTCGAGCAAGGCGACGTGCGGGCCGAAACACTCCTCGTTCAGACAGCGCAGATCGGGCTCGTAGTCGATCTCGTAGACGAACGGGCCGACCCAGTGGCCGCCCTCGTGGCCGTCGGGAATCTCGCTGTCCTCGAGTTCGAAGCGATCGACCAGCACGTCCGCACCTTCCTCGCGTGCGAGGTCGTTGTACTCCCGGATCTTCTCGACGTGGTCGGCCTCGATCGCCGGCCCCATGAAGGTGTCCGCTGCGAGCGGATCGCCGACCGCGACGGCTTCGGCGACGTCGACGAATCGGGCTTTGAACTCGTCGTAGACATCCTCGTGGACGATCAGGCGCTCGCTCGAAACACAGCGCTGGCCGGTCGTCTTGAAGCTCGACATAATCGCCGCGTGGACCGCGGTGTCCATGTCGGCCTCTTCCGTAATCACGATCCCGTTCTTACCACCCATCTCACAGGCCGCGAGCTTCCCGGGTTCGCCGCCGACCTTGTCGCCGATCTCGTGGCCGACCTCGGCCGAACCGGTAAAGAGGACCGTATCCACGCGCTCGTCGTCGGTGATGGCTGCGCCGGCGTCGCCGAAGCCCTGGACCATGTTGAAGACGCCGTCGGGGATACCGGCGTCTTCGAACATCTCGGCGATGATCTGGCCACACCACGGCGTCTGTTCGGCTGGTTTCCAGACGACCGTGTTGCCCTCGACCAGCGCGATGGCCATGTGCCAGAAGGGGATCGCGACCGGGAAGTTCCACGGCGTGATACAGCCGACGACACCCCGCGGTTTGCGCCGCATGTAGGAGTCCTTGCCCGCGACCTCGGAGGGGACCACGTCGCCGTGGGGGTGGCGTGCGTTCCCCGCCGCCCACTCGACCATGTGCCAGGCCTCGGTTACGTCGGCTTTCCCCTCCGAGATCTCCTTGCCACACTCCTTGGTGACGACCTCACCGAGTTCCTCGTGGCGATCGCGCAACTCGTGATAGATGTCCCAGAGGTACTCCGCGCGGTCGATATACGACAGGTTGCGCCACGCCGGAAAAGCCGATTCGGCGACCTCGAGCGCCGCGTCGACGTCGGCCCCGGTCCCGCGCCGGAACGTCGCCAGCGTCTCGCCGGTAGCGGGATTCTCGCTCTCGAAGGTGGCGCCATCGCCATCGGTCCACTCGCCGCCGATGTAGTGGCCGTGTACCTGTTCGGTGGCTTGCTGGCTCATACGAGAGGTAAGGGCGGGCGCGCTGAAAATCTTGATGGTAGTTCACATATATCGAGGCAGCCGCGGAGTCGACGTGACGAGCGTTCGACTGGCATCGAATCGGTTCCAGAACGATCGGTCCAGTTGGACCGACTATCGATCCTCTTCTTCCCCGCGTTCCGTCGTCACGGTTCGGTCTCCCTCCGGCGGTGCGTCCTCCATATCCGGATGTCGCTCCTCGCCTGCCTCCGTCATCTCCTCCGTCGACGGCTCGAGGCCCTGTCCCGTCCGCCCCTCCTCGCTCTCGGCCGGCTCGCCGGGTGCGCCCGGCTGTGGCCCCAGCGTCCGCTGTTCGTCGCTGTCGTCTCGCCGTTCCGTGTGCTCGTCGCGCTCGATGACGGGATCCGTCCCGTTGGTCGATTCGTCCAGCGACGAGCGATCGGCCTCGAGCCGGATCACATCGCCGGTGACCTCGCTTACGGCGGCTTCGTCCAGCGGGACGACACTATCCTCGTCGGCGTCCGACTCGAGGATGGCCCGGATGGCACTCGTCGCCCCGTCGATCGCGTCCACGTAGGCCGTCTCCGGTTCTGTCATCCGGACGGTACCCAGCGGCTCGCCATCCACGGTTTCGACCCGCTTGCCGACGTCGTCGTCGGTGAACAGTGCACACATACGCCGCGGTAGTGCCACGCCGCGAAAACCCGTGGTGCCTGCAGTGGCGTGTGGCGAGCAGTCGGTACTGTTCGGACCCGGCGCTGGCAGCCGATCGACGGTCGCTCACCCGCCGCCGAGATCAGCCGCCTTCTCGAGTTCGCTCCGCAGCGTCGTCGAGTCGAACTCGTGGTCGGGGCGCAATCGGACGAAATCGATAAACTCCCGTGCCGAGAGTAGCGTCGATGGATCGTAGGCTGTCGCCGCGGCGTTGACGGCCTCGCGCGGCCCGATCCGCGGCTCGAGGACCGCCAGCGCGCAGGCCAGATCGTAGGCCGTCGTCTCCTCGACGCGGTCGTCGTGGACGCTCGTGGCATCGATGAAGTAGAACTCGTCGTCACAGAGCAGGATGTTTTCCGCGCGCAGATCGCCGTGAGCGAGCCCGTGGTCGTGAACGGTCGCGAGCATCGCGAACAGCTCCGGCGCTCGCCGCGCGACCACGGCGTCGGAGACGTCATCGAGCGACTCGAAGTCGGGGAGGTACTCGAGGACGAGCACGCCGAGCCCGTTGACCTCGAAGGCGTCGATCGGCCGTGGCGCGTTGACGCCGATCTCGCGCATCCGCTGGGTCGCCTCGTACTCGTGTTCGACCATCTCGCGGGGCGTGTCGAAGCGGTCGAAAAATCCCTCGGTACCCGAGGAGAACGCGCCGACGTTCCGGCCGGTTGTCAACACCGCGTGGACTAGGGCGTTCTGCCGGGAAACGATCTTGACGAACCACTCGTCGTCGATCACACACGGCGTCGAGAGCCAGTTGTCGGCCTCGAGGAACTCCACGCGGACCGTCTCGCGGTCGTAGCGGTCCGCCAGCGTCCGGGCGACGCGCTCGATGCGGCTCCACTCGACGGTTCCTCGCGCGAGCCGGCGGATATCCATATCACCCACTCAGGGCCGTGGGCGTTAAATGCGTCTCGACCTGTTACCGCCGGAACGTGTCTGCCGTCTTGGAGTCATACGCCGACGATGCTGGCGGTTCGTGACGTGTCCAGTCCCAGATAACACGGATCGAATCAGTGACTGTGACGTTAGTAACAGAACAACAATATTATCACTCGAGGAACGATAATCGACGACTATGTTCGCGATCGACGACCTGAGTGACGCGATCGACGTGACTCGCGAGTTCCTGACGCCGATCCGTCCCTGGATGTGGCTCAAGCTGGCGTTCGTCGTCTTCTTCGTCGGCGGTGCCGGCGTCGGTTCGCCGATGTCGTTCGGCGGCGGTGGTGGCTTCGGCGGCGAACCGACACCGGAGCCAGGGACTGACCCGGGGGCGAGCGTCGACGTTGGAGAGATGTTACCGATACTGATCGCGATCGCGCTCGTCGTACTCGTCGTCGGACTCGGCTTTCTCTTCCTGAGTTCGCTGTTCGAGTTTACCTTCCTCGAGTCGCTGCGCTCGGGCGAAGTCCACATCCGTCGCTACACGAAACGCAACGTCGGCCACGGCACCCGTCTATTCGGATTCCGCGTCGGACTCGGACTGATCGGCCTCGTCCTGTTCGGTCTTCCCGTACTTGCCATCGTCTTTTCGACGTCGGGGACCGTCTCGCTGGGTTTGATCGGTGTCCTGGTTCTGCTCGCGATTCCGGTCGGTCTCGCCTTCGCCATCGTCGATCGATTCACCACCGTCTTCGTCGCGCCGACGATGCTCGAGCACGATCTCGGCGTCGTTGCCGCCTGGAAGCGGTTCTGGCCGACGCTGCGAGCGAACTGGGCCGAATACGCCGTCTACCTCCTGCTCGTCTGGGTGCTCCAGTTGGTGCTGTCTTTCGTCACCGGCATCCTCTTTCTCGTTCTGCTGATCCCGTTTCTGATTCTTCTGATCATTCCGCCTCTCGCCATCGTCGTGCTCCTGTTCGGCCTCCCAGTGATCCTCCTGGCTGCCCTGTTGATCCAGGTGCCGATCGTCAGCTACCTCCGCTACTACGCGCTGTTGGTGCTTGGCGATACGGACCCGGATCTCGATCTGATCCCTGAGCAGCGAGCGGCGGTTCGGGGCGACAGTCCCGGCCGAACCGGCGACTCGAGCGGTGGCTGGACCGCGGACCGCGACGGAGCCGATGAGGACGGAGACGATCGTGGATGGGACGACACATCCGATCCGTGGGGACACGACGACGCTCAGGACGAGCCGAACTCGAACGACCGGACCGATGAATCCGGCCGGGGCGACTCCAACTGGGACGACGAGGACGACGAAGACGACGGCTGGCGATAAGAGGAGGTTCGTTGGCCGTCAGTCGGCGGCTTCAGCCGAGGAGACCGTCGTCGTCACTTTCGTTCTTGCTGCTCTCGTTGTCGTCGGTTTCGTTGTCACTGTCCTCGTCGCTTCCGCTGTCATCGGTGCTCTGGTTCCCACTATCGTCGGACTCGGTCCCGTCACTCGAGGCGTCCTCGTCGACGTCGGTCGTCACCCCTTCCACGAGTGTCGTGATGTTCGGTTCCTCCTGGGGCTGTACGTACTCGGGATAGACGCCGATGGTCACGAGCAGGTCATCGTCGGCTTCGACGGCTTCGGTGATGTGGACGTTGACGGGGACGTCCTGTCCGTCGAACTCTGCGTCGGCGGTGAACCGCGATTGCGTCGTCGACTGGCCGAGAACCGTGACGTCGGTGTCGTCTTCGTGCTCGATGTTCTCGATCCCGTCGTAATTCTGTCTGACGAGATCGACGAGTTCCTGTGTCGACATCTCCTCGACGGGATTGAGTTCGCGGCCGAGAATGCTCACCTGCGGAGTCGTCAAGACGTTGAACACGGCACCGCGTCGGCTGCCCAGGAGCTGCATGTCCACCGACTTCTCGTGGGCGGTCATGTAGTTGGTGACGGTGACGGTCTCGTTCGTCGGTCCGACCTCCCGCTCGACGGAGAGCGGTTCGATAGCCGTCTGTTCGTAGCCTGTCTCCTCTCGAGCACCAGCCTCGACACCCGCGGGCGACGACTCGTGTTCGTCCAATCCGACCAGCCCCAGACAGCCCGAAAGCCCTGCAAAGCCAGCAGCTCCGAGCCCTGCGAGAACGGTTCGTCGATTCATCTCACCGTAACTGGCTCGTCAGTTACTAAGTGTTTGTTGGTCCCGAGACTATCTGTGTCGCCGAAAAATCAGTGTTCGAATCGTACGGCGAGCGGCGGTCCCGAACTCATGCGGACTCCTGTCAGTCAGTGCCGGAGAGACCGCGACCCGCTGCGGTTCCATCGGTAAATCGGGACAGCAGACCGTATCAGGGCCAGCTGCCGGCTTCCTCGAAGGCGTCGGCGACGCGCTGGATCGCGACGACGTACGTGGCAGTTCGTGGGTTGTCGAGGTCGTGTTCCTCGTAGGTCTCGACCAGTGCGTCGAAGGCGTCGACGATGACTCCCTCGAGTTCCTCGTTGACACGTTCTTCGGACCAGGAGAAGCGCTGGCGGTTCTGGACCCACTCGAAGTACGAGACGGTGACACCGCCCGCGTTCGCGAGGATGTCCGGGATGACGAAGACGTCCTTGTCCTCGAGGACTTCGTCGGCGGCGGGCGTAAGCGGCCCGTTCGCGGCCTCCGAGATGACGTCGGCTTTGACGTCTTCGGCGAGGTCGGCGTCGATCGCGTTCTCGAGTGCGGCGGGAATCAGCAGGTCGACGTCGAGCGTGAGCACGTCCTCGTTGGTGATTTCCTCGTCGCTCTCCGCGTAGCCGACGACGCTGCCGGTCTCGTTCTTGTGATCTTTCACTGCGACGGGGTCGAAGCCGTCGGGGTTGTAGATGCCACCGCTCGAGTCACTGGCGGCGACGACGGTCGCACCCATCTCGTCGATCAGTTTGGCTGCGATCCAACCCGCGTTCCCGTAGCCCTGGACGGCCACGGTCGCACCCTCGAGGTCCTTGTCGAGGTAGTCGAAGGCCTCGCGTGCGGCGATGACCGTCGAGCGACCGGTTGCCTCGACACGACCCTCGCTACCGCCCGAATCGAGCGCCTTGCCCGTGATGACGCCCGGTTCGGTCGTGTTTTCGAGGGTCTCGTAGGTGTCTTTGATCCAGTTCATCTCCCGCTGGCCCGTGTTCACGTCGGGCGCAGGGACGTCGCGGTCCTCGCCGATCATCGGCCGAAGTTCCTTCGCGAACGCACGGGTGAGTCGCTCGAGTTCGCTCTCGGAGTACTCGGCAGGGTCGATGATGATGCCACCCTTACCGCCGCCGAGTGGGATGTCGACGATCGCCGTCTTGTAGGTCATCCAGCCGGACAGCGCTTTGACCTCGTCGCGGGAGACGCCCGGGTGGTAGCGGATGCCGCCCTTGTAGGGACCGCGGTCACCGTTGAACTGCGAACGGAACGCCTTGAAGCGCTCGAGTTCGCCGTCGTCACGCTCGATCGTGAGGTTCGTTTCGAGAACTCGCTCGGGGTGTTTGAGACGCTCGATCACGTCATCGCCGATGTCGAGGTACGCTGCAGCCTCGTCGATCTGCGATTGCAGACTTTCGAACGGGTTGGCTTCGTCTGACATTGCCAGTAGCTTCCGAGGTAACCAAAATAAACGTGACGAATGCACCTCATAGTGCATAAAAGACAATATAAGGAATTGAAAGAGAATTAAATATTGAGAGAAACGACACCGACGACACAGGTAATTAACCCCTTCAGACACAGGTCGTTTAGACTCGATTAAACCAGTATTTAACGACTATTAAGGATTCTACAGCTGCGAGAGTGTCGCAGCAAGTAGCTAAGGATGACGGTAACTTTCGGTGACGGACACCCCTCGTTCAGAGTGAAAGGCGAATCGAAGCGATGGCTGTGATCGAGCTCGGCGCGCACGCAGACCTGCTACGATACGTGGGTCGTTCACACCCCTCGTTCAGAGTGAAGTAACATTCCTGGTGTGATAGCCGGTAGTCACTCTGAATTGGGTGTCACTCCGGACGGTGTGCGTCCGGCGGAAAACGAAAGTGGGGGGACGCACACCCCCTGTTCAGAGTGAAAACAGTCCTAAACAAGGGAGGGGTGTGATTGGACTGGACGAGATCAGGCGAATAAGACGGTCTACCGTGGGAATATCATCGAGATTTGAATTTTTCTGGACGAGGACTATTTTACCTATACCATAACATTCAATACTAATTTCTAGATAGTAGTATGCTCTCTAGAACCACCATGATAATTTAACACATTATGTTGGGGTGGTCTTTTGAGAAACTGGATTCATTGTCCGCCTGTAGTTCTCGTTCGGTCACCAACGATCGCATTCGCCGCTGATCAGCGCCACGTCTCTTCGAGACCAACTAACCACGTACATGTCAGTTTCAGTCTGAACGAGGGGTGGGTGTGCCGGAGGAAGAGTACACCGTGGTGGCGTATCTGCCGTAACGTATCTGATCCAGAGTTGACGCTGTAAAGTGCGTAAGAGCTGTGGGGGAAGGTGCTGGTGTTCAGTCTGCATCCGGCCGATTGATTGCTCGATCTGTGTATCGATAAAACTCGGCTTCAGCCTTTCTCTCTCCAATTTATCAGTCTGAACCACCTTCCACAGATTTATACGTACTGTCTGCCAGAACGGAACTATGGCTGAGCAGACCAGTGGGGACCCGCTTTTCCAATCTCACGATCCTATCTTCAATCGGAAGGAACTCCTCCACGTCGGCCACGTCCCGGACGAGGACCGTATCGTCGGGCGTGACGACGAGATCCAATCTGTCGCTGCAGAGGTCGGCGCGATCACACGTGGCGATCCGCCGAACAACGTGATGATCTACGGAAAGACCGGAACCGGTAAGAGTCTCATCTCTCGACACGTCGCGACTCGAGCTCAGAACGCCGCTCGAAGCAACGAAATCGACTGTGCCGTTCTCTACGTCGACTGTTCGGAAGCGAACACCGAAACCCGTGCCACACGGCAGTTAGCACTTCGCTTGAAAGAGCAGACCGAGTATCAACAGAACATCCCGCTTCGCGGTGTCGGGACGATGGAGTACTACCAGCACATCTGGAGGATTCTCGAGGACTGTTTCGACGCGGTCATCGTTATTTTAGACGAGATCGACAAACTCGACAACAGCAATATTCTAATGCAACTCTCTCGTGCGCGTGAGGCACAGAAGACTGACACCTACATCGGCGTCATCGGGATCAGTAACAAGGTCCAGTACCGGGAAACCCTCGACGAACGGATCGACAGCAGCTTCGGTCATCGGGAACTATTCTTCCACCCGTACGACGCCTCACAGCTTCGCGAGATCATGCGCAACCGTGAGGACGCCTTCCAGCCAGACGTACTCGAAGACGGGACGATCGAACTCTGTGCAGCCCTCGCAGCCAAAAAACACGGCGACGCCCGAAAGGCGATCGAGATCCTCAAGGAGGCCGGCGAACTCGCCCGCCGAACGGGCAGCGAGACCGTCTCGGAAGCCCACATTCAACAAGCACAGGAGGTCGCCGAGATCAACCGGATCGAGGAGCTCACCAGCGGGGCGACCGTCCACGCGAAACTCGCACTCTATGCGCTCGCGAGTCGCATCATTACGGGCAGTCGAGAGACGTACAAGACGCGGGAGATCTACGAGCGCTACGTCGGCATCTGCGAACTGGTCGCCAACGATCCGATCACCGAAAACGGCCTCTATCGCCAGCTCAAAGAACAGGCGTTTCTCGGCGTCATCGAGTCCGAAAAGACCGGCGGTGGCCGGTCACAAGGGAGCTATCTCCTTCATCGTCTCGTTACCGATCCAAAACACATCGTCAAGGCCGTCCGCCGTGATTCCTCGCTCGAGGAACTCCCGACGTATGATCAACTTCGTGATACCACACCCTCGACGACGAACCGGGATCTCGAGCTCGACTCCTTTTCGTAAGGTCGCTGCCGACTCGTCGATGTGAACGATACTGTCGTCCGAGAATATGTGCACCCCCAGGTGCTCGAGACGCGTTTCACTCTGAACGAGGGGTGTGGGTCCCACGAAGCCAGTTGCTCGGACGGGACGAACGCTGTGAGCGCAGTGGCGAGCGGACGACAGTAACTGGAGCGTATCAGCGCCCCTACGTTGCTTCCATGGGGTCTGATCGCCGGTCGACGATCGATCCACAGACAGTACAGACCAGCAATCGCTCGTCGGCGGTCGTCGTGATGTCCCAATCACCGGTGATCGGACTCCAGTGGCCACAGTCCGGACAGAAGAGGACCGTCTTCTGCGCTTCGGGTGGGGGAGGCGAGTCGTCGTGAGTCGGAGGCGTTGGCATTGTCACTACTAGCAACTCGAGCGAAATAGGGATTGTGCGAAACGATCGATCGTGAGGGATCGAGCAGGCCTCTCGTGTGCCGTGCGTACGTCGACCACCCGCCGACAGTGGTCACCGCCCGAGCGCCGTCCCCTCGACCGACTGATAGGTGTCCGTATTAAACCACGGCCGAAATCATGTAAGTGTTCAGGGCCGCGGCTACCAGCCACGGCACCGCGAGTCCGGCCGGGACGATCGGGCGATACGGCCGCTCGAGGAGCGGGCGACAGACGAGGCCGACGGTGACCGCAAACGCCTTCAGGGCGAGCATGCCGGCCAGTCCGTGGTCCTCGATCGCGCCGCGTGCGGCCGGGTTCGACTCGGACAGCCCCAGATTGAGGCCGACGAACGTCGTCACGACGTCCGCGATCAGGGCAAGCGCAACGACGACCCAGAGCAGTCGCTCGAGTTCGCCAGGCGTGACGTCACCCGGCAAGTGCTGGCACAGAAACGCGCCCTCGGAACACATAGCCTCCCCACCGGAATCGAACCGGCGTCGTGCCAGTGGGAGCACGCGCCGATTCCATCACACGAGGTATTGTTATGACAGGCGTAGCGCGCCGACAGCTATCAGTAACCGCGCATAACAGTTCGAAACAGGCTGCTACCGATCGAACCGACGCGTCCTCGGCACCTGCAGGCAGAATCTCTTTTGTCGGTTTTGTCGTTCCTTTCGACGGTTACCGACTTCGTTCCACGACGGGAACAGCAGCGGAACGGAACTGTAGCGATGGCAGGAGCTCGACATGCCGGAGACAGAGACCGATCAATCAGTCCACCGACTCGCGACGCTTCGAGAACGGCTCGATCACGGAATGGATCGACGCGCGTTCCTGCGGACGCTCGTCAGCGGCGGCTACGCCGCTGGGATGGCTGCCGTACTCGGCGTCGACGACTTTCTCACAGCCGACGACGGCGAGGTCCCCGTCGTCACCGCCCTCGTCAGGGACGACCCTGCCGATCCGTGGTCGATCCGGGAACGGACGCAAACGGTTCCCGCTGAGTGGTACGCTGCCGTCCAGAAGGCCTTCGAGGTAAACGAGCAACTGGCCCGACTCGGCTTTACAGGTTACCTCGGCAGCGCAGTCGTTCCCGGTAACCTCGACAGCGGGACCGCCACTGTCTCCGTCGGGCTCTCGAACGACGGTCACTCCATCCCCGAGATGGTCGCAGATCTCGCAGAGGGCATCGACCTCAACGCGGAGACGATCATCGACGTCGACGAGATTCAGCACGGCCCGAAACACCGAAACCCGCGCCTGGCGGACGCACTCGTGGACGATCAGGTTCCCAGCGGCGTCACCTGCGAAACGCCCACGAGTATCGCGACGCTCGGCCCGGCGCTGTATCACCCTGACGGGCAACGACGGTTCTTCGTGACTGCCGAACACGCGTTCGTCGGCGATCACGACGTGAGCGATGGGACCGTCGTGCTTCCACGCGAAAACGAGGACTCGATCGAGTTGGGAACCGTTGCACGCCATCACCCGATGGTAGACATCGCGGCTATCGAACCCACCGGGACGCTCGAGCCCGCAAGCAGTATCGACGCGCCGTCACGACCCCGGGTTCGCGGCCAGTTCACCAGGTTCGGCCTCGCCACACTCGTCGCTCAGGACGCGGACCTCGAGAAGGTCGGCGCGCTGACTGGCCACACGACCGGCAAGATCCAGGGTATCGACGCCGTGACTTGCTTTACCGACGACTTCTGTCGCCGCGGCCAGCTCCGCTGGGGCGGCGAGATGGACCTGACCGACGGCGACAGTGGCTCCGTGAGCTATCACCGCGACCCCGAAGGCGACGACCGCGACGTGCTCATCGCGGGCTTTAACAACGCCCGCACGTGGTGGCCCGGCCAGAGCTACGTCTGGGGTGTCGGGGCCTATCGACTGACAGAACAACATGGATACCACTTCTGAGCACCGGCAGACCCCACAATTCACATGAGTAACGATTCCGCTCGCCGTTCCCGAACCGCCCGTGCCCGACACGCTCTCAGCGCCGTCACGACCGGGACCCTCCGTCTCCTCGCCGACCTGCTCGTCGTCTCGCTGTGGGTCCTGTTTCTGACGCTGTTGTTCCTCGCAACCGGCTGGCCACGCTGGGCGTTTTACGGCGCACTGCTGCTCGGCGTCGGCGTCTACGTGTCGGTCACGAGCGGCTGGTGAGCGTCGACGACCACCGACGATAGAGCGTCAGGTAAGGGGCGTTCCGCAGGGGACGTGACTGGGGCCTCGGCTTTACTGGTCGTCGGGAATCCGAGTGTACGCTCCGATCAGGGCACGCTCGAGGTCGAACCCGCTGATTCTGGCCCCCTCGTCGACGAGAGAGTCGCGAACGGTCGTAGACTCGAGTTCCACGTCCGGGAAGATTACCGACCGTTCGATGTCGGCGTCGACGAGGGTCGCGCCCGGCATCACGTGGACGTCGTCGCCGACGGCGCTCTCCCGAACGGTCGCCGAATCGGCGACCAGCGAGTCGCCGTCGAGGTGCCAGGAAACGGCGTCGAGGTAGCTCCTCCTGGTACCGATGTCGAACCACGCGGTGTCGAAGGTGTAGGCGTAGGTCGGCTCCCGGTCCTGGAGCCACTGGATGAACCAGCCGGGTTCATCCGGATCGTTCCCCGCTTCGAGGTACGGGGTGAACAGTGACAGCATCTCCCCGGGGAACGCGTAGCAGCCGATCGAGACGAGGGAACTCTCCGGTTCGGACGGCTTTTCCTGAAAGTCGACGACGCGGTCGTCGTCCAGTTCGATCACGCCGTAGGACGTTGCTCGCTCCCGAGAGCCGACGTCGTAGGCAGCGATCGCCGGCCCATCCCGTCGGTCGAAATAGTGGAGAAAGTCCTCGATAGCGAAGTCGAAGAGGTTGTCCCCCGCGATCACCAGCAGATCCTCGTCGAGCCCTTCCCGGTCGATCAACTGCTCGAGCGCCCCGACGACGCCGAGTTTCTCGTCCTCGTGTGCCGTTTCCTCGACGGACAGGCGGGGCTTGTCGTAGGGTGTGTTCTCGAGGTGGACCTCGAAGTCGGCGGCGAACCGTTCGTTCGTGCTCACGTAGACTTCGTCGATCCGATCGAGGCCCTCGAGTTCGGCGTAGATCCGATCGATAACGGTCGTCTTGCCGAGCGGGAGGAACATCTTGGGTCGATACCTCGTGATCGGCCACAGTCGGGTCGCGTAGCCGCCGGCCAGGACGACGGCTGTGGTGGATCCAGTCATTTCAGTGATGGGATTCGAGTACGTCGACGCCGACGAGCGGATCGCCGGTGAGCGCGCGAACGTATGCCCCGCCGGCGATCGTGATGCGCGAGAAGTCGTTCTCGTCGAAATCGTACAGTTCGACTGCGCGGGCGGTGTCACCGCCGCCAACGACCGAGAAGCAGTCGGCCTCGGCCATCGCGGCGAGGACCGTGACGGTCCCGTCGGCGAACCGCTCGTCCTCGAACACGCCGAGCGACCCCTTGATGAACACAGCCGCGGAGTCGGCGACGACGTCGGCGTAGCGCTCGGCCGTCTCGGCACCGACGTCGAGGAACGGCCATTCCTTGGTCGTTCCCTCGACCGCCACCTCCGCGCGCTCGCCGTCATCGTCCTCGTAGGCGAGCTCGGTCGGGAGGTGCAACCGGTCGCGATAGGCCTCGAGGATGCGCTCGAGGTCGTCCCGATGGTCGTCCCACTGGTGGTCGAAAAGCGAGGTATCCGCGACGTCGTAGCCCACAGTATGGCCATCGGCCCGCAAGAAGAGTTCCCCGACGACGCCACCGAGACAGAACCGGTCGACGGTGTCGTCGAGTTGCTCGACGATCGGGATCGCGTCTTCGGCCTTCGTCCCGCCGAGGACCATCGTGACCGGGCCGTCGAATGTCCGGTCCCGGACGGCCGTGATCGCCGTGTACTCCTGTTCCATCACACGACCCGCGTAGGCGTCCATAACGTGTGGAAAACCGACGATCGAGGCGTGTGAGCGGTGCGCAGTCGAGTACGCGTCCCCGACGTAGGCGTCGAACTCCGGGGCGAGCGTCCGGACGAGGTCCGTCTCGGCCTTCGTCTCCGGCTCTTCCTCGGGAAGCTCCCCGTCGCACATCCGGACGTTCTCGAAGAGAAGCACGTCGCCCGGTTCGAGGTCGTCGATCGCCGAAAGCGCATCCTCGCCGCAGGTATCGGAGACGAACGCGACGGGATGGTCGAGGTGGTCGCCGAGGATCTCGGCGTGTTCCTCGAGCGAGACGAATGTATCCTCGCCAGGCCGGCCCTGGTGGGCCAGTACGGCGATGGCGTGATTGTCCGCGAGCAGTTCGTGGATCGTTTCGGCGTGGCGGGCGAAGCGACGACTGTCCTGTACGGTACCGTCCTCGACGGCGGCGTTGATGTCGATCCGGACGAGGAGTCGCTGGCCGGGCTCGAGGTCGTCGATTGGTCGAAACGTGGTCATGGCTGGGGATTGGTGCTCGCGTGTCTCGGTCCCGTCAGTGGACGACGGTCCGTCCGACGTCGATGCTCCGTGATTCCCTCGCGACGTGTTTTGCGAGTTCGATCATCTGATTCGAGAAGCCGTACTCGTTGTCGTACCAGGCCAGCACTTTCACCGTATCGTTCGCCGCGACCATCACGGACTCGAGATCGACGTACGAGGCGAACGGCAGCCCGACGATGTCCCGTGAGACGATCTCTTCGTCGGTGTAGCCGAGGACGCCGGCCAACCTGTCGTCGGCCGCCGCACGGATCGCGTCGAGTACGTCGTCTCGCTCCACCGCTTCTTCGATGTTGACGGTGATGTCGGTGATCGAGCCGTTCGGGACCGGAACCCGCATCGCCATCCCCTCGAGCTTCCCTTCGAAGGCAGGCAAGACCTCGCTCGTCGCGCCCGCGGCTCCGGTCGTCGTCGGGACGATGTTCTCGGCGGCGGCGCGGCCGCGCCGTCGCTTGTCCATGGGGCCGTCCACGAGTCCCTGGCTGCCGGTGTAGGCGTGGACGGTCATCAGGAGGCCGGAGACGACGTGGAACTCGTCGTCGAGAACCTGTAGAACCGGCGCGACGGAGTTCGTCGTACAGGAGGCGTTCGAGACGACGTCGTCCCCGTCGTACTTCTCGTGGTTGACGCCGTAGACGAACATCGGGACCTCCGTCTCGCCTTTCGGCGGCGCCGAGATGATCACCTTGTCGGCGCCGGCCTCGAGGTGCTGGGCGGCCTCCTCGCGGGCCCGGAACAGCCCGGTCGCTTCGAAGGCGACGTCGACATCGAACTCGCCCCACGGAATCTCCGACGGCTCGCGCTCGGAGAGGAGCTGGAACTCCTGGTCGTGGACCAAGAGGGTGTCGCCGCGACGGGAGACCCCGTCGAGCCGGCCGTGGACCGAGTCGTATCGGAGCAGATACTCCATGTCGTCGTCGTCCATTACGTCGTTGATCGCCACGATGTCGACGTCGTCGTGCGTCAGCGACGCGCGCAGGAGGCTCCGTCCGACTCGTCCGAAGCCGTTGAGCCCGATTCGAAGCGTTTCGTCGCCTCCCGAACCGTCGCTGTTGGTATCTGATCTCATGGTCGGACGTCACCACGTCCGGGTAAATCTGTTCCCCCCGAACGTCAGGAATAGAGAGGTACAGAACTTCTAACTACTGTTCCGCCCCGCAGGGTCCCCAACTGATACGAGCGTCGTCGTCGTCCGAACGGGTACGGACGATGCACGCTCCCTCGTTACCGGACCGATCGATCGACGCGTACGCCGCCGTGACGGAACGCGACCGCCTCGAGCGACTGCGTTCACTCGCCGAGGCGCTTTCGGACGTCCGGATCCTCCACGTCAATTCGACGGCGACCGGCGGCGGGGTCGCGGAACTGCTCCGTTCGATCGTGCCGGTCTGCAACGACCTCGGTATCGACACTGACTGGCTCGTCATGGACGCCGACGACGACTTCTTCGAGGTCACGAAGGCGATCCACAACGGCCTCCAGGGGAGCGGCGAGCCGTTGACCGACGAGATGAAAGCGACCTATCGAGCGGTGACAGCACGGAACGCGGCCGAGATCGAGGACGAATACGACCTCGTCGTCGCTCACGATCCACAGCCGCTCGGCATGCTCGAGGGACTCACAGAGCGACTGTCGGACGCGCCGATCGTCTGGCGGTGTCACGTCGATCTCACCGACCCGGTCGAGGAGTACCGCGCGTTCGTGTCGGCGTACGCGGATCGGATCGATCACGGGATTTTCAGCCGCTCCGCGTACGCGGCGGCGATCGACGTGCCGGAGACGAGCATCGTCTACCCGTCGATCGATCCGGTGACGGAGAAGAACCGATCGCTCGACGAGGCGGAGGTCGCGACCGAACGGGACCGACTGGATCCGCTCTCGTTCGACGCGCCAGTGGTGACACAGGTGTCGCGCTTCGATCCCTGGAAGGATCAGTTCGGAACGCTCGAGGCGTATCGACGTGCCCGGAAGGACGTTCCGGAGCTCCAGCTGGTGCTTGCCGGTGGGATGGCCGGCGACGATCCGGAGGGGCTGGCGCTGTACGAGCAAGTCGCCAACGAAGCGGTCGACGATCCGAACGTCCACGTCCTGACGGATCTCCCGGATACGACGATAAACGCCCTCCAGCGGCTGTCGGACGCCGTCGTCCAGAAGTCCCTCCGCGAAGGATTCGGACTCGTCGTCTCGGAGGCACTCTGGAAGCGCACGCCGGTCGTCGGATCGACGGTCGGTGGCATCCCGCTGCAGATCGAGGACGGCCGGAACGGCTACCTCGTCGAGCCGGACGACGCGACGGCCGCCGGCGACCGGATCGTCGCGCTCCTCGAGGACGACGAGCGGCGAACGGAGTTCGGCGCGAACGCCCGGGAGCACGTTCGCGAACGCTTCTTGCTCCCTCGGCAACTCGTGGCTCTCCTCGAGGTTTTCGTCGAGACGCTGAAACGTGATCGCTGATAGCGATACCGACCGGCAGCCCCCCACACAGTTAACCGCCGAGCCGGTGAAGCAATGCAGGACTCTCCAATGAGCCGGTTCATCGAATCGATACTGATACCGACCGACGGCAGCGACGGGGCGCTCGCGGGTGCGACACACGGGATCGCGCTCGCGTCGCGGACGGACGCGAACCTCCACGTCCTGTCGGTCATCGAATCCCGACTCTCGACGGCGGATTTCGACGAGTTCGGACGGCCACCGCTCGAGGAGGAGGCCGAGGAAGCGGTCGAGGACATCGCGGGGCTGGCAACGGAGTACGACACCGGCCTCGACGTCACGACACGGGTCAGGGAGGGAACGCCGTTCCAGTCGATCAGGGAGTACGCCAATCGGCGCGAGATCGACGTCATCACGATGGGGACGAAAGGCCGCACGGGGCTCGACAGGGTTCTTCTCGGGAGCGTGACCGAGAACGTCCTCCGAACGGCGCGAACGCCCGTACTCGCGGTCCCACCGACTGCCGGCGAACCCGATATCGACGACGTCCCGTTCGACCGACTCCTCTTGCCGACGGACGGCAGCGACGGGGCAGCGATCGCGACCGAGTGGGGGATCGAACTCGCGAGTCGGCTCGAGTCGTCGGTACATGCGCTCTACTCGATCGACACCAGTTCACTGGGCGACGAGCGAGAGAGCGACGAATTCCTCGAGGTCCTCGAGGAAAGGGGCGAAGAAGCAATCGACGCGGTCCGGGAGCGCGGCGAGGAAGCCGGGGTTGACGTCTCGGGATCGATCGTGACCGGCTCTCCAGTGAAGGAGATTCCCACGTACGCGACCGAGAACGATGTCGACCTGATCGTCATGGGAACGCACGGTCGGACGGGGATCGGCCAGTGGTTCCTCGGGAGCGTCACCGAGAACATCGTCCGCCAGGCCGACGTGCCGGTGTTTTGCGTGCCGGTGAGCGCCGAGTCGCCGTGATGCCGTCGGCGACTACCGGTCGTTGGCCACGGCGAGTTCGAGAACGAAACTCGAGGACGAGACGATGTCGCCGATGCCGACCGTGCCCGCTGGCTCGTCGACGACGCGATTGGGGCAGGCGGCGACCGTGGGGGTCTCGAGGACCCCGTCCGCGGCCGTCTCGTCTATCTGATCCGCCAGCAGCTCGATCGCCTCGCGGCCCAGCGCTGAGGGCTCGTACGCCAGCCCGGTCTCGAGGTCGTCGGGCGACGTGATCTCCCCGCGGGCCGCCTTCGTCGCGGCGTTGACGGCAGCGAACTCGAGTCCCCGCCGAACGGCCGCCGGCGAGGGGAACGACTCCATCACGGCGAGGTGATACTCCATGGCGTGTAATTGAACGCAGTCGACGCCGAGTTCCTCGCGAACCGCCGCGAGCATCCGGTAGTGATCGAGTATCTCGTCCGGTTCGAACGGCGTCGCCTCCGACGGCGGATCCGCCACCGCCCCCAGGTTCGCGTCGTCGTGGAGCATCGTCAGCTCGTGCGTATCGGCACCCACGACGTTCGCCGCCGGCAAGATCCACTCGTACATGCTCTCCCTGAGGTCGTCGTCGTGGGTGACGGCGTACTCGATGTGGACGTCGACGTCGTTGCTCGACCGGAGTCGGTGGATGACCTCGCGTGCGTGGCGGTGTGTCTCCCCGTACCCGTCCGCTACGTGGTCGGGCGTGAGGTTGTGATACCCCGCGAGGAGGGCACCGCCGACGTCCTCGCCAACCTGGTCGATCGCCTCGTCGAGTTCGCCGGTAGTCAGGTCGAACTCCGGTGGTCTCGAGGCGGCGATGAAGCGGGTGTCCTCCGTCGCGGTCACGCCGAAGCATTCGTCACCCTCCCTGAACTCGAACACCCAGTTGATCTTCGTTCGATCCGTGTTGACGGCCTCTGACAGCGGGACGTAGCTCACCTGGCCGTCCTCGACGGTCGGATACCGAACCGCCTCGGGGTGTTCGAACATCGACAACTGTCGTTCGGAAACCAGGTACGTATACGTGATCGGGGCCGTCCCCAGCGCGGTGAGCAGGTTGGTCATGATTCCCGCCTGGCCGCCCATCTGCTGGCTGTCGGGTGGCAACTCCGACTCGAGGCTCGTCGCGAACTCGTCGGTCATCGCGATCTCGTCGCCCTGGCCGGCCGCCATCGTGTGTGCGATCGCCGCCGCGAGCTCTTGTTTCGACTCCAGCGGACTCGCGGGAACGTCCGCCCCGGGATCGGCCGGTCGATCGAGGAACGACTCCAGTTCCTCGTCGACCCGAACGATCGCGTCGACGTTCGCGTTGTAGGCGACGAACACCGGCAGCGCCTCGAGCGCGGCGATATCCCTCTCCAGTTGGGCGTGGGCGTCCTGCATGACACGGCTTCCTCCCAGACACAGCGGAATAATCCTGGGGTGCTCGTGCCGTCCGTCGTCCCCCTGCGAACTTATTGCCGTGCTCGTCGTCCGAGTGACGAACCGATGTCACGAGAGACGTTCGTCCGGTGGTTAGATGAGTTGAGCGGCGACGACACGGACGCGGTCGGCGGAAAGAGCGCGAACCTCGGCGAACTCGCCGACCTCGACGTGCCCGTCCTGCCCGGCTTCACGACGACCGCGTCGGCGTACGACTACTACGTCGAAGAGACGGGGACACACGCGGCAATCGAGTCGGAACTCGACGGACTCGACGTCGACGACGTCGCGGACCTCCAACGTCGCGGAGAGCGGATCAGGCGCACGATTTCGGAGGCATCGATGCCGCCACAACTCGAGTCGGCGGTCCTCGAGCGGTACGCCGAACTGGGGGACGAACTCGGAATCGACGACCCGGAGGTCGCCGTCAGGAGCTCCGCGACGGCCGAGGACCTCCCCGAGGCGTCGTTCGCCGGCCAGCAGGAGACGTTCCTGAACGTCGCTGGCGAGGCGGAGCTGCTCGAGTCGATCAAACACTGCTTCGCGTCGCTGTTTACCGATCGTGCGATCGCCTACCGCGAGAACAACGACTTCGACCACTTCGACGTCAAACTGGCCTGTACCGTCCAGAAGATGGGGCGGGCCGACCTGGCGTCCTCGGGCGTCCTGTTCACGCTCGATCCCGACACCGGATTTGACGAGGTCGTCACGATCGAGGCTGCCTACGGATTCGGCGAACCGATCGTCCAGGGCGTCGTCGACCCCGACCGGTACGTCGTTTTCAAACCCACCACCGGGATCGTCGAGAAGGAACGCGGCGGGAAGTCCCAGCGAATGGTTCGCCGAAACGGCGGCACCAAACTCGAGTCGGTGTCGGACGAGGATCGCGAGCAGTTCGCGCTCTCGGACGACCGGATCAGGGAACTGGCGACGTACGCGACCCGGATCGAGGACCACTTCGGGACGCCACAGGACGTCGAGTGGCTGGTCGACGGCGACCTCGACGAACTGTTCGTCGTCCAGGCCAGACCCGAGACGGTCCACGGGGCGGCCGAGGGGAACGTCCTCCGCACATACAGTCTCGAGGGCGAGGAAACCGACGAGCCACTGCTCGAGGGCGTCGCGATCGGGAACGCGATCGCGAGCGGGGCCGTCCGCGTCCTCTCCGACCACCGGGAGATGGCCCAGGCCGAGGAAGGCGACGTCCTCGTCACCGAGATGACCGATCCCGATTGGGTGCCGGTCATGAAACGCGCGAGCGCTATCGTCACCGATAGAGGTGGCAAGACGTCCCACGCCGCGATCGTCTCCCGGGAACTGGGGATCCCCGCGATCGTTCGCACGGGAGATGCCACCGACACGCTGGCCGACGGCGACCGCGTGACGGTCGACTGCGCTGCCGACACCGGCCACGTCTACGAGGGCGAACTCGAGTACGAGGTCGACGAGGAGGCCGTAGACGACCTTCCCGAGACCGACACTGACGTCAAACTGATCCTCGGCGACCCCGGCCGAGCGTTTTCGCTCGCGGACCTCCCTGTCGACGGCGTCGGCCTGGCGCGCGAGGAGTTCATCGTCACCTCCCACGTCGGCTCCCATCCGCTCGAGTTACTCGAGCGGGGCGAGGAAGAGCGGTTCATCGACGCCCTCCGGACGGGAATCTCGAAGATCGGTGCCGCGTTCTACCCGAACGAGGTCGTCTTCCGGCTCAGTGACTTCAAGACCGACGAGTATCGCAATCTCGAGGGCGGCTGGAAGTACGAACCCGACGAGGCGAACCCGATGCTCGGCTGGCGTGGCGCCTCCCGGTACTACGACGAGGAGTTCCGGGACGCGTTCCGGCTCGAGTGTGAGGCGCTCCGCCAGGCTCGCGAGGAGGTGGGACTGGACAATGTGATCGTGATGGTCCCGTTCTGTCGGACGCCCAAGGAGGGCGAACGGGTCCTCGAACTGACGGACGACTACGGCCTCTCGCGCGACGAGATGGACGTCTACGTGATGGCGGAACTGCCCGCGAACATCGTGCTCGCGGATCAGTTCTCGGAGCTGTTCGACGGCTTCTCCATCGGATCGAACGACCTCACGCAACTCACTCTCGGCGTGGATCGCAACTCGGAGAAACTCGCGCCGCTGTTCGACGAGACCGACGAGTCAGTGACGCGGTCGATAACGTCGTTGATCGAGGAGGCCCACCGCCACGACCGTCCGGTCGGAATCTGCGGCGACGCACCCTCGACGATTCCGGAGTACACCGAGTTCCTGCTCGAGGCCGATATCGATTCGATCTCGGTTTCGCCGGACGTCGTGGTGGAGACAATCCTAACGGTGGCGGCGTTCGAATCCTAAGCGAGTGCGTCCTCGAGCCGGTCAATAAGCCTGGCGTTGCCGACGTGTAGCGGCACCCTGTCGTGGAGGTCGGTGGGTTCGACCTCGAGTATCGACTGACTCCCGTCGGAGGAGCGACCGCCGGCCGCTTCGATGAGGTACGCGATCGGGTTCCCCTCGAACTGCAGGCGGAGCTTTCCACGGGGGCTGTCCTCGAGGGCGGGGTAGGCGAAGATTCCGCCGTAGGTTAGCACCTGGTTGACGTCGCCGATCATCGCGCCGCCGTACCGGAGTTTGTGATCGGGATTCGACTCGATCTCGCGGACGTACTCCCGAAAGTCGTCGTGCCAGTGGGGGACCCGGCCGCCGAAGCCGTAGACGAGCGGGTCGTCGGGCAGAGTGATGTCTTCCTCGACGACCGTTCGTTCGCCGCCGGTGAGTTCGTACTTCGTGACCGAGCCGTCACGGGCACATGCCATCGTCGTAATCGGGCCGTAAAGAACCCAACCGGACGCGACGAGCGCGGAGCCCGGCGCAGGGAGGGGTTCGTCGTAGATGCCGAACACCGTCCCCATCGTGTTGTTCGATTTGAGGTTCGACGAGCCGTCGAGAGGATCGACGGCGACGTAGACCCGTTCGTCGCCGGCATCGATGATCTCGGACCGCTCCTCGCTCGCGTACTGGCCGACGCCGTCGATCGACGACAGCCGGTCGGCGAGCAGTTCGTCGGCCCAGATATCGGCCTCGGCCTGTGTCTCGCCGCTGGGGTTCTCATCGTCGGCTTTCCCCCGGCGACCGACCAGTCCCTGACGGATCTCGGCCGCCGAACGGGCGATCGTGGCGACGACGTCGTCGATCGGATCGGGATCGGAGGCGGTCATCCTATTCGGTCGCCTCGAGCGCGGCGTCGGCCGTCTCCTCCTCGTAGATGACTTTCTCGAGCGCGTCGAGCAGCCGGGTGGGGTCCTCGCGCTGCCAGACGTTGCGGCCGACGGCAAGGCCCTTCGCACCAGCGTCGATGACGGCCTCGACGGTCGAGAGGAACTCGTAGTCAGACGTTTTGGAGCCGCCGGACATGACGACCTTCATGTCGCCGGCACACTTGACGGCGTGGGCCATCGCGTCCTTGCTGCCGGGGTATTTGACCTTCGCGATGTCGGCACCGAGCTCGAGTGCCAGTCGGGTCGCATAGGAGATCGTCGAGGGCTTGGTATCGTTTTTCAGGCCCTGTCCGCGCGGGTACGACCACATGACCATCGGGAGGTCGTACTCGCGGCCCTTCTCCTGGGCATCGCGGAACTCCTCGACCATCTCGATCTCGTGGTTCGAGCCGCCGTAGACGGTAAAGCCGAGCGCGTCGGCACCCAGTTCCGCGGCGTAGTCGACCGAGCAGTTGACCGCCGAGTCGGGTTCGCCCATCCAGAGGTTCGAGGTGCCGTTTAATTTCAACAGGAGGTTTACGTCGTCCTCGTAGCTGGGGTAGTAGCCCTCGGCGATCCCCTTCTGGACCGCCATCGCGGTGACGGCGTCGTGGGTCGCCGTTTCGAAGACCGTCGACGGATCGAGTTTCTCCGGAACATCCTCGAAGTCGACTGGGCCGTGCTCGAGTCCGTGGTCCATCGCCAGAATCAGTGACTTGCCGTCGCGAACGATCGGAGAGTCGTCGATCGGAATCATCTGTTAGACGGTCCAACAGGCCGCTATAAATCTCTGATGATCCGCTGCATCGAATATTGAGTACGGCTATAGTTAGCAACTCCAGCAGCGACGGTCGGGAGCCGGTTCGGGCCCGAGGTGAACACCGCGCACCCACACGCTTACTCGAGCAGCTCTCGGGCGTTGTGTCGCCACGTCCGGACGTGCAACACGTTGAGGTCCAGGAGATCGGCGACGGTCATCGCGTCGATCGTCGCTAACCGCTCGGCCGACTGGATACCGGCCTCGGCCAGGGTGTCGGCGTCGGCGGGGCCCACACCCGTGACCGCCGTTACCGGTGTCGGCTTCGGGTACGGCCGCTCCGCGGGTCGGTTCCGGCCGACCGAGATCGACTCCGTGTGCTCGTATTCGAAGGCCTGCCAGGTCTCGTCCCCGCTGACTTCGATCCACTCGCGTTCGGCTTCGCCGAGCCCGCGAACCGCCGTCGACCGCTGATCGAGGTCGCCGTCGTTCTCGAACGACCACGGCAGCGACAACCGTCTGCGGAGGGCGTCCGCGATCGACTCGGCGACACCGTCGTCACGTAACTGTCGGTACGACCGCTCCCGTTCGAGGACCGCGTCGGGGTCGATCCCGGCGTCTACGAGCGCTTCGCGTTCTGCAGGCTCGAGTTCGGTTTCACCATCGAACACAGCTCCGATAGTGGTCGTTGCGTCTGACTCGGCCGCCGCATGAAGGTCGGCTTCGTCGAACTCGAGTTCGATACCGGTCGCGCCCTCGTCCTCGTCGTCGGCCCCGACGTCGACGGTGATCCCGATATCGACGACGTGGGACCCGCCGGTCTCGCTCTCGTGTTCCCCCTCGCTCGAGTCAGGGACGACGTCATTCTTGCTCACGCGATTCACCAGTCATCCATAGCTCACACTGTCTCGTCTTGAAACTTGTCTTCAGACGGATTACTGTCAGTCAGTTCCGGCGCACCCACGACCCGTCCTGCGGGTGCGTCGGTCACTCGGGACAGCAGACTGTATCACTCGTCGATCGGTCAGTGACAGCGATCGGGCTCGACTACTCGGCGACGCCGGTTGACGGACGCGCCGGGTTTTGCCCCGAACACGCGTCTCGTGTGCGACCCACGTTGAGGGTCCGTCTCGTCACGCAGCAGCCGTCACTGGTGAAGCGGCTGTTCGGACATCGTGGCGCGCAGTTCGTCGAGTCGCGAGCGGGAGACGCCGTCCTCGAACTGCTGAAGGAGTTCGTACACTTCGGCGCGAGAGACCTTGACGTCGCCCTCTCGGACCACGTCCTCGGGGCGTTCACGTAGCTCTCGGAGCGTGCCGACCGCCAGCAGATAGGGGATCGCCCACGCCGAGAGGCGGTTGCCGTGGTGTTCGGGGACGATCTCGAGATAGCGCTGTGCGTCGTCGAGGTAGCGTTCGGCACGGCCCGTCACGCGCTTGATGACGTTCGTGACGCCGCTCTGGTGGGCTTCGTCGGTGACTGCCTCGACATCGACGTCCTCCGCCGCGAGCCACTCGGCGGGGAGATACACGTTGTTTTCCTCGTGATAGTCGTCGTCGACGTCTTTCGCGATGTTGACCAGTTGCAACAGGAGCGCGAACGAACGGGCGTTTTCGCGCATCTCCTCGGCACGCTCCTGTGTGGTTCCCCGGGCGACCAGACCGGTGATCAGGGTGCCGACGGTGCCGGCAGCGTACCAGCAGTATTCCTCGAGTTCCTCGATGGTCTGCAGACGCAGGCCGCCCTCGTTCGCATACCGGTCGGTGAACATCGCCATCCCGTCGACGAGTTCGCGGACCGGTTCACGCATGATCTCACGAGGGTTCTCCTCGAGCGATTCGAACGTTCGGAGCACCCGCGGCGTCTCGGCGACGACTTCCCAGTCGTCGGTTCGCTCGTCGGGGATCCAGGGTTCGACGTCGTCCATGAACGCCGCTACCGACTGCTCGGCGTCGGGATCGAGCAACGCATCGTACGTTGAGAGCAGGTCGGTCTGGGTCTCCGGCGGGATATGTCCCGCGTCCTCGATCGTATCCGCGATTCTGCACAAGAGATATCCGAGACAGATGTGTCTCGCCATCGGCTCTTCGAGCCGATCGATCGTGATCGAAAAGGTTCGCGAAACGCCATGAACCGCATCGTAACACCACTCGAGGTCGGCATCGGTGGCGGGTTCGGGCTGGCCCGTGGTCATCTACTTACGTTAGTTTGGTGACCATCCGGAAAAACGCCGCGGTCGCGGCGTGATCTTCCGATCGAGTGCAGGCTGGATCGAATCCGGTGTATTAGCCCGTCTCTCGCCATCTCTGTTCTGATACCTGCGTTTATCCATCCGCTGGCCGTCGGCGACGGCAGCGGTGTTTGCGATCCACGCCGCGACGACAGGAGCGGCCGACGAAGTGATAGCCGAGCGATAAAAAGAGTAATGCGGTGTTTGAACATATGACATAGACACCGATGCCAGGGGGAACAAGCCAGACACTGCGACCGTTTTTGTGGCGTGCAACCAACCTGTATCCCGACACGGAGATCGTCTCCCGCAATCACGACGGATTGCAGCGATACACCTACAGCGAGTACGAGGACCGGACCTGCCAACTCGCGAACGCGCTCGAGGAATCCGGAATCGAAGCGGGTGACCGGATCGGTACGTTTTGCTGGAACCACTCGCGGCACTTCGAGACGTACTTCGCCGTCCCCTCGATGGGGGCACAGCTCCATACGATCAATCCGTTGCTGCCCGATGCCCACATCCAGTACATCGTTGACAACGCCGACGATCAACTGCTCTTCGTCGATCCATCGCTCGCGCCGAAACTCGCGAGTGCGGTCGCCGATGCCGACGACGAGTTCGACGGCGTCGACTTCGTCGTCATGGGCAGCGAGGAAGTCGACGATCTCGAGGCGACCCCCTACGAGTCGTTCATCGGGGATCACGAGTCCGATTACGACTGGCCCGACGTCGACGAGGACCAGCCGGCGGGGATGTGTTACACGTCGGGGACGACCGGCAACCCGAAAGGCGTCGAATACACCCAGCAGATGCTCTGGTGCCACACGATGGCTTCCCAGACCCCACAGGGGATTCCGATGGCCGACGACGACGTCGTCATGCCCGTCGTGCCGATGTTCCACGTCAACGCCTGGGGGATGCCGTTTACGGCGACCGCGGGCGGTGCCAAACAGGTCTTCCCCGGCCCCTCACCGGAGCCCGAAGACCTCGCCACCCTCATCGAAACCGAGGGCGTGACGATCAGCGCCGGCGTGCCGACCGTCTGGCTCGGCCTGATGGAGTACTGCTCGGAGAACGAGGTCGACCTCTCGGCGCTCGAGACGGTGATCGTCGGCGGCTCGGCGGCGCCGAAAGCGATGATCGAGTGGTTCGACGAGCAAGGTGTCGAGGTGCTCCACGCCTGGGGAATGACCGAGTTAGCGCCGATCGGGACGGTCTCACATCTCAAAGCCGACCTGCAGGACGCGGACTACGACACGCAGGTCGACAAGCGCAGCAAGCAGGGGCTGGTGGTTCCCGGCCTCGAGTTCAAAGTGATCGGCGACGACGGCGAGGAGGTCGCCTGGGACGGCGAGGAGTTCGGTGAACTGTGGATCCGTGGGCCGTGGGTGACGACGGAGTACTTCAAACGGCCCGAGGCGAACGAGACGGAGTTCGAAGACGGCTGGCTCAAGACTGGCGACGTCGTCACCGTCGACGAGGACGGCTACATGGAGCTCGTCGATCGAGAGAAAGACGTCATCAAGTCCGGCGGCGAGTGGATCTCGTCGGTCGAACTCGAGAACGCGATCATGGCCCACGACGACGTCTCCGAGGCGGCCGTCGTCGGCGTCCCTCACGAGCGCTGGCAGGAACGGCCGGTCGCGTTCGTCGTCCCTAGCGAGGACGCCGACCGCGAGTCGTTGCGCGACGAAATCGACGACATGCTCGCCGAGGAGTACCCCAAGTGGTGGCTGCCCGACGAGATAGAATTCATCAAGCAAGTGCCGAAGACGGCGACGGGCAAGTTCTCCAAGAAGGACATCCGCGAGGAGTACGCCGACCAGTCACTCGTCGAGGGACAGGTTCCGGAAGAGGCCGCTCCCGATCGCGACTGATCCCAGTCGCACCGCAGGCCCGGTGACTCGACACACCGATGTTTACTCGCTTCACAACCTGTACTAACAGTTCTAAGTCGAACAGTCCCTTAACAATACGATAGACGAAATAGCGAACAATAAAGAGTCGAGACCTCGAACCGACGTGTATGGACTTTGCACTCTCCCCCGAACAACAACAGATTCGGGATATGGTATCGGAGTTCGTCGACGAGGAGATCGTCCCTGTCGCCGACGAAATCGATCACGACGACGAGTTCCCGTCCGATCTCATCGACGAGATGGCCAAGCTGGGGCTGATGGGGATGCCGTTCCCCGAGGAGTACGGCGGTGCCGGCCTCGACTATCACTCCTACGCGATCGGCCTCGAGGAGATTTCCCGTGGCTCGGGCGGGGTCGGGACGATCGTCGCCGCCCACACCTCGCTGGCGGGGAACATGCTCTACGAGTTCGGCGACGAGTCCCAGAAAGAGGAGTACCTGACGCCGCTTGCCGCCGGTGAGGACGTCGGTGCGTTCGCGCTCTCGGAAGCCGGTGCGGGCAGCGACGTCCCCGCCATGGACACGACTGCCGAGAAAGACGGCGACGAGTACGTGATCAACGGCGGCAAGCTCTGGATCTCGAACGGCTCGGTGGCCGACACGGTCACCCTCTTTGCGAAAACGGACCCCGACGCTGGTAACAAAGGGATCTCCTCGTTTATCGTCCGCCCCGAGGAGGACGACGGCTTCATCGTCGAAGGCACCGAGGAGAAACTCGGCGACAAGGGCTGTCCGACCGCCGAACTCCGCTTCGACGACCTCCGCATCCCCGAAGACCGACGGCTCGGCGACGAGGGCGAGGGCTTCGTCCACGCGCTGAAGACTCTCAACGGCGGCCGGATCACCATCGCCGCTCGCGGTGTCGGCATCGCCCGCGCGGCCTTCGAGGAGGCACGGGACTACGCGAACGAGCGCGAGCAGTTCGGCCAGCCCATCGGCGAGTTCCAGTCGATCAAACACAAGCTCGCGGACATGGACACGAAGATCCAGGCCGCGAAGCTGCTCATGCACAAGGCCGCCGACAAGAAGATTCGCGGCGAGAACTACATCAAAGACGCCGCCCAGGCCAAACTCTACGCCTCCGAAGTGAGCCGCGAGGTCGCAAACGAGGGCATCCAGATCCACGGCGGCTACGGCTACACCAAGGACTTCGCCGCCCAGCGGTTCTACCGCGACGCCAAGCTCAACGAGATCTACGAGGGCACCAGCGAAGTGCTTCGGAACACGATCGGCGATCAGCTGCTCGAGGGGTAGCGACCGCCCGACCGCCCGACATAGCCCTATTCTTCGAGGCAGTCCCGAATCCACGCGTAGTGGTCACGCACGCGCTGTGTGCCGGCGTCGGTCAGCGCGTAGACGTCGTGTAATCCCACCGTTCGCTTCTCGACGAAGCCCGCATCGACCAGCGCCGACAGCGAGCCGTAGAACGACTTGGGCTCGAGTCGGTCATCGTAGTGCGACTCGAGGCGTGATTTCAGTTGCTGGCCGCGCAGTTCCCCGTCCTCGGCCGCGGCGAGCAGGAAACAGATGTCCCGACGGCGGCCGCTCCGGAGCCACTTGGTCATACTACGGTTTCAGCGTAGTAGGGGCTCGAGCGTTACGGTTTCTTAGTCCGCTGCGAGCCAGCGGTGGGCGGTCGCGACGACCGTCCATGCGAGCCCACCGAGGGCGGCGACGGAGAGTAGAGCGCGGTCGCCGAGTTCGACCAGCGCGGTGCCGTCGGGCAGACGATAGTGACGAAACAACAGCCATCCCGACTCTGGATCGCCGAGGACGACGTCGCCGGAGCCGACGGCAAGCGAGAACAGCACGGCACCCACGGCGTAGAGTCCGAACATGGCGAGGGTACCGACGCTGCCGGCCAGAAACCGTGCGAGCAGTGGCATGCCCGGCCGTCGGCTGAGTGTCCGGCTGCGTGCGCCGTAGATGCCGAAGCCGCGAACGTCACCGGGTGGGTCGCCCACGCGAACGTCGGCGGGGTACTGCCAGAGAACGGCAGCCATCCAGAGGTCGCCGATCGAGCCGGCCGCGTTCGCCGCCAGTGGAACGATCAAAAGCGGTGTCGGGACGACGACCATCACGGCGACGCCGACGGCTGTGAGCACCACGAACGGAGCGAGCAGGGCGACGAGTAACTGATTGCGGGTGTAGTGTGTACCGCTGGTCCCGGCGTAGGCGTACGGGAGGACGAAATGGGAGACGCCGATCCCGTAGTCGGGGCTATCGCCATAGCGTGCCAGAAACACACCGTGGAGCAGTTCGTGGGGGACGACGACGCAGACGAGCAGCCCGACGGAGACGGCGAGCCAGCCAAGGACGGTCGGCGGTGACGAGGGCGCGATCACGATCGGCTCGAGTGAGGTGCCACGAATCCAGGCGAGGGCGTGGCCGAACACGTACGCGAAGCCGAAAAAGCCGACAGCCGAGACGGCGAGCCACTGCAACGTGACCGTTCGCGTCAGTTCGAACGCCGCGAGCGGTCGGCGGGCTGTCTGTGACTCGGAACGGCTCACGAGGCGAGCCTCGAAGGCAACCGAAAAATCGGTGTCGATGTATGCCTGCCAGTGGCGATCGTGACCCGACTCCCGAGACGGACTCTCCGCAGTGAAACCGACAGATATCCGGTTGTCGCCTCGTGAGTTCTCCGCATGACCGACGATCGGACGGCCGACGCGAACGGCATCACGGCCACCTACGAGGAAACCGAGACGGAGCGGCTCCTCTCGTTCGAGCGCGACACGGGCACCACGGCAGCGATCGCACAGAACCGCGAGGGGTACGCGATGTTGAAAGTGCGGCCGGCGGCCGATGGCGACGAACTCGAGCGCTACTATGGGTTCGATATGGCACTCGACCACGCCGGCGAGTTGCTGGGCGTCTCACCGCACGACCTCCCGATTCCGGACGCGGCTGCAGACATGGGAATGTAGCGTCGGACGACGACCACAGCGACCGGTGTCGCCGCCTCGGCGTCGACTCACTTGCCGGATGGGCTCACGGTTGTATCACGAGCCGATCGGCTGAAAGCGGAAAAAACTAGTCGGAACACGAGGGGGCCGGATGAAAGCGGCAAAAGCGGGAGCCCTAAATATACGGAGTCGAAGGGTGTAGACGATACTAGCCGTGGCAACAGAGTCGTTTCCCCGTCCGATCGGTACGCGACGACGCTTTTCAGCACTGCTCGCAGCGACCGCGCTGGGCGTCTACCTGCTGTTGATCGTCGGCGCGACGACCTCCCTGACGAACGCGACCGCGGCGTGTTCGACGTGGCCGACCTGTCACGCGCCGGTCGATCCGCTGAGCCAGACCGAACTCGCGATCGCGTGGGCCCACCGGCTGACGGCCGCCGTCGTCGGCCTGCTCGTCGCCACGACGGCGATCGCTGCGGTCCTCGGCAACGTCTCGAGCCGTGTCCAGTCGATACTCGTCGTTGGGGCACTCCTCTATGTCGTCCAGATCGGCGTGGGTGCCCTCACCGCGACGGTCGGTCCTGCTGCGATCGTCCCCGGGCTCCACCTCGCACTCGGGCTCGTGATCTTCTCGGCGGTCGTCCTCGCGCTCGCCTGGGACCTAGAGCTCGCGACCGGCAGCGACGACGACGCCATCGACTCACCGACGCCGCTCGAAGAACTCGAAGAGGACGTCCCGACCGCGTCCGGACGCACGCTGCCGACGAGTCGCCTCGCTCGCGCCCGACTCACTGCGATCGCGTACTTCCGAATGACGAAACCGCGGCTGATGTGGCTGCTCTGTCTGGTCGCTGCCGCCGGCATGGCGCTGGCTGCTGGCCCCGGCCTCGAGCTGTCGACTGTCCTCGCGACGCTCGGCGGCGGCGTCTTAGCGATCGGCGCGAGCGGCACGTTCAATCACGTCCTCGAGCGTGACGTCGACCAGCAGATGTCGCGGACGGCAGAACGGCCGCTCGCGGTCGATCTGATTCCGGTTCGGAACGCGCTCGCGTTCGGACTCGCGTTGACCGTCGCGTCGCTCGCCCTGTTCCTGACGATCAACCGACTGGCCGCGGCGCTCGGACTCGCCGCGATCCTGTTTTACAGCGTCGTCTATACGCTGATGCTCAAGCCGAACACGGTCCAGAACACGGTCATCGGCGGCGCTGCGGGGGCGCTCCCCGCGCTCATCGGCTGGGCTGCGGTCACCAACGAGATCGGCATGCCGGGGCTCGCACTCGCGGGTCTGATCTTCCTCTGGACGCCGGCACACTTCTACAACCTCGCGCTGGCCTACAAGGACGACTACGCCCGCGGTGGCTTCCCGATGATGCCGGTCGTTCGTGGAGAGACCGTCACCCGAAAGCACATCCTCTACTACATCGCCGCGACGCTCGCGAGCGCGATCGCGCTGACCTGGATCACCGACCTCGGCATGCTGTACGCCGTGACGGTCGTCCTCTTCGGCGGGATCTTCCTCTGGGCCGCCGTTCGCCTGCACTTCGAACAGACCGAGGCTGCCGCGTTTCGCTCGTTCCACGCCTCGAACGCGTTCCTCGGGGCCGTGTTGGTCGCGGTCCTCGTGGACGCGATGGCGTTCTGAGCCGTCGGATACCGACGCTCGTACGGTGCGTTTCATACGGTCTGCTGTCCCGATTTACCGGTGCACCCGAAGCACGGTCACGGTTGCACCAGCAATACTGACAGCAGTCCGTATCAGACATCTGCTCTCCGGTGTGCTCGCTCTCGAGTCACGACCGTCGCTCAGTTCGTGAGTGGAACGCAGATACGAAAGCAGTGAGCCGTTCGGAGAAGTTGGAGTCCCCTTTCAGTAATAGCCACCCCCATCAGAGCCGCTGTCATCGCCGAGTGGGTTCTCGATGGTGGCATCACCGATGCTCACCTTCATACTCATCCCCGAAAGGTCGGCGTCGCCGTGGACGGCACAATACACGTTGTACACCCCACTTTCCCCGAACGTGTGGGTCGTCTCTGCGCCGCCGGGGACCTCGCTGTCTTTCTCCCAGTTGTCCGAGGCTGCCGTGACCGTGTGGCGCGTCTCGTCCTCGTTGATCCAGGTGATCGTCGCATCCGTGTCGGCGTGGACGTTCCGCGGATCGAACTGCTCGCCGACCATCGACACGTCGGTGGTCGCTTCGCCAACCGGACCGCTCCCACCCAGACAGCCCGTTACGAACAACGTCGACAGACCCCCTGTCGCCGTGAGGAGCGTTCGACGGTTCATGTGTGCTAGCATACGTATTCCGACACAATAGCTGTTCGGAGCGATCGCGTTGCCCGACTGTACCGATCCGTTGTCGCTACCGCTGACAGGTGTCGAGCGTCGGCCACCCTGGTCGAACTCCCGCCAGGCGAGCGAGTGTCTGTCCCTCGAGGAGATCGACCGGCGTACCGCCAGCCGGTTTCGCACAACGGCAACCGAAGCGAGCCCTGACCGAGGCCGACAGTTGTCCGCTGAGAAGAGAACGAAACGACGGTCGCTGCTCGAGCCCACCTCGAGCCAGCCGAAACCAGCTATGCGAACGTCAGTCGGCTGTCACCACAGCAGATGTGGCCAGACGAACGTAAACAGCAGCCAGATAATTCCCGTCAGGACAGCCGTCATGATGGCGTTCAGGATGAGTCCCGTCCGGAGCATGTGACGCTGTTTGATATAGCCGCTACCGAACACGATAGCGTTGGGCGGCGTCGCAACCGGAAGCGCGAACGCGAAGCTCGCGGCGATCGCCCCGGAGACCGAGAGGAAGAGTGCGGTCGAGAAGTCGGTCAGTCCGAGCGTCGCCGAGAAGACGCTGCCCAGACTGATCAGGATCGGAACGATGATGCTGGTCGTCGCGGAGTTCGACGTCATCTCGGTGAGGAAGATGACCAGCAGGACGACCGCGCCGATGACGAGCACGATGGGTGCGCCGACGAGGTTGCCGAACACCGTCTCGGCGATCCACTCCGTCGCGCCCGTGTCCGCCAGCGCGTTCGCAAGCGAGATGCCGCCCCCGAACAGCAACAGCGTCCCCCAGTCGATGTCGACCAGTTCGTCCCACTCCATCGTGTCGGCCAGGACGAGCGCCGGCACTGCAGCGACGCCGACCATCACGTAGTAGAGCAGGCCCTGGTGCCCTTCGACGCCGAAGACCGTCATGTCCTCGCCGCCGAACAGCGTCGTCATCCAGGTACTCGAGAGGTACGGCTCGAAGAGCTCGCCGAGGCCACCGAGCATCCAGAGGCCAGCTGTCGCGGCGAAGATCATCGCTACGCGTTTGCCCCGCGGGTCGAGCTCGCCTTCCGCCTCGAGTTGCTCGCGGGCGATCGATCGCGCCTGGTCGACCTGTGGAATCTCCGGTGGGTAGAGGACGTACGTCAGGAGGAACCAGATCAGCGGGAGCGTCACGACGACGATCGGGAAGCCGACGAGGAACCAGTCGGCAAAGCCGATCTCGTAGTCGAGAATGGCGTTGAGCTGGCCGACGAGGATCGCGTTCGGCGGCGTGCCGATGATCGTTCCGACGCCGCCGACGCTCGCGGCATAGGCGGTCCCCAGCAGCATCGAGATCTGGATGTTCGTGAAGTCGGCCGTCGAGCCGACGGCGCCGCCATCAGGGACCGCGTCGGCGTCAGCCACGTCGGCGTCGGCCGCCGACTCCTGCGACGACGCGAGGTCGTCACGGTCGAGCACCTGGGTAAGGATGCCGACTGCGATAGGTGTCATCATCGCGGCCGTTGCAGTGTTGGAGACCCACATCGACAGGACGGCGGTCACGATCATGATCGCGAGCACCAGTCGACGCGGCGAGCTGCCCATCTTGGCGATGGTATACAGCGCGATCCGCCGATCGATATCGTACTTCTGAATACCGTTCGCAAGCATAAAGCCCGCGAGGAACAGGAAGACGATATGGTCCGCGAACCCCGCAAGTGCGGTGTCCATGGAGTCGTAGATGCCGGTTCCAGTCAGCAAGACCGGAATCGTCAGCGCGGTGACCGCCAGCGGGAGCGTGCCCGTCACCCAGAGGAAGCCAGCAAAGAACATGGTCGCGATCGCGTACTGGCCCGCGACCGACAGACCGGCCGGCGTGGGTGCTGCTGCGATCGCCACCATCCCAATCCCTGCAAGGAGAAATTGTACTAATCGCCTGTGTGAACCACCCAACAGTCCGTGTATCATTGATACAGGCGGGAATTATCATTATTGTTCTTAAGCCCTTCTATTTGGGAACGAGCCACTAGAAGTGGTCGACGATCGCCCGGATCTGCTCGTCGGTGAGTTCCGTCGCGTAGAGTTCGAGCAGTGTCATTCGACGCGCTCGAGACAGCGATCGGTTCCCGCTCTCGAGCATCGAGACGTGCGCCTGCATGAGTTCGTCTATCTCCCGTTCGACCGCTCGCTGCTCGTATCCGGCCGCGACTCTGAGGAGTCGCCACGCAAGCGGCGAGATCCCATCCGGATCAGCCAGGTCCGAAGCACCCATGCATAATCTGACAGAGAAGGCATAGAAGTGTCTGTTGGAACCCACGTCAGGAGAGGGTATCGCTCGGCAACCGATCGTAGCCACTGCCAGTCACCGCACACCCGATCGAGATTGTGAGAGTGGCAGCTGACACGGGTCGCCGACCGTTGCACAGCCGTCGTGCGAGCGGGTCTGCAGCGACTGTCGGCCGCTATCGGGTCCCCGATCGAACCTGGGTGGCGTAAAACGTGATTACCGAATCCCGGTTGCCGTCGCCAGTCACTGATTGGACGGGTATAATACGTATTTGGAAGTCCCTCATCGGGAATTAGGGAATTCGGGTGAACCGAGTGCTCGGCCGGATTCTCGCGGGCAGACTGGAACGGTCGACACGCTTTTTCAGCGTTCTCGCGGTAGCACCGACTATGAGCGAGTCCACGACCAACGACCCGACGACCGGTGAATCGACCACCCGTCAGCGTGGTTCGGACGGGGAGAAATGGCTGAGTGGATTCGTCTCTCTGATCGGGCTGTGGATCGCCGTCTCGCCGTTCGTCTACGGGCCGGCGGCGTCTCTGCTGTGGAACAACCTGCTGGTCGGCGGTGCGATCTTCCTGCTGGCTGGCTACAACTACTACCGGCTCACCAACGGCTACGCCACCAGCACCGGCGTGATGTCGCTCGTCGCCCTGCTGGCGCTGTGGATCTTCATCTCCCAGTGGGCCCTCGGCGGCGAGTTCGCGATGAGCGGCCTCGGGGCCGCTTCCACTGGACTGATCTGGAGTAACGTCGTGTCCGGCCTGATTGCCGCAGGGCTGTCGGCGCACATCGCCTACACCGGCGGCCGCGAGGTTCCGACTGGGACGGCCGCGCGAACGTGATCACCGCCGTGGATACGGCTCGGCCCCCGTCTCGGGCGTCCGTCGCTCGAGCAACTCGAGAACGGGTTCGCTCGCAACCAGCCGAACCCCGAGTTTCGTGAGTTGATCCCGTAGCGCGGCCGGCACGAGCGTGCCGTACAGCGATCCGAGGAGCGGCAGCGGACCGACGCGATAGTGTGTATCGGGATCCGGAACCGTCGCGGCCGTCAAAATCGTCTCGGCGACGTCTTCGGGATCGTTGACGAGGCGCCCGCCACCCTCGACGGCACGAACTTGCTGGAGGACCCGGTAGAGATCGGTATACTGTGTCGGTCTGACGACGGTCACCTCGTCGTCCGCGGCCACGGTCGTCGCGTCACCGTCGGCCTGGACCGGTGATCGCGCGGCCGCGGCCGCCGCGTCAAGTTCACGGACGGCGCGATCGTAAAACGGGGTCGCGACGAGGCCAGGCTGAACGACGACGACCTCGACGTCCGAGCCGACCAGTTCCTGTCGGAGCGCGTCGCTCAGACTCGCAAGCGCCCATTTCGAGGCCGTATAGCCGCCGATACCGGCCAGCGCGAGCCGATCCGCAGCGCTGGTGACGTTGACGATCCGACCGCGACCGCGCTCGCGCATGCCCGGCAGCACCGCCTGCATCAGTCGATGCGGGCCGAAACAGTGGACGGCGAACTGGCGCTCGAGTCGGTCCGTCGGCACGTCTTCGACCGGGCCGAACTGGCCGTAGCCCGCGTTGTTGACCAGACAGTCGACGCCGCCGGCTTCGTCGCGGACGCGACCGACGACACGCTCGATGTCCGCAGGCGCAGTCAGATCGAGCGCCGCGAGCTCGGCACCGCGATCGGCCAGGTTCTCGAGGCCGTCCCGATCGCGGTCTCGCGCGGTCGCGTAGACGTGCCAGCCATCAGCAAGCAGCGCGCGGGCCGTTTCGTAGCCGATACCCGACGAACAGCCGGTGACGAGTGCAGTCGAGGTCATGCGACGAGCTACGATACCACGGTTCAAGGGCGTCCCGTTAGTCTCGTTCGGTGAGTGTCACGAGACGCGATCGGTTCGGAATGCTGTGCGGAACGCTCGTACCGACCGTCTCATACGGACTCCTGTCAGTGGGTGCCGGCGGGCCCGCGACCCGTCCTGCGGGTGTGCCGGTCACTCGGGACCGCAGACCGTATCACCCGTCGAACGGACCTGCATCGCCCGGCGGCCCTGCATCGTCAGGTGGTCCGGCGTCGTCCGGAGGTCCGACACCGTCCGGTGGGCCTGCGTCGTCGGGCGGCCCCCGCTCGCGCTCGTCCGAGTCGTCGTCGGTGACGCCGGCGTCCTCGAGCGTCCGGTCGACGATCTCGAGGCCATCGTCGGCAGCATCACCGGCATCGACTGGTGGACCGTCGCCGGGGGCACCGTCGGAACCGCTATCGGCGTCGTCGCCGGTCGACTCGCTCCTGGTCGCCGTCGACTCAGACTCATCGACGCGCTCGTGACCCTCGCTTGTCGCGTTTGGCTCGTTCGAGTCGACCGCGGACGGCGTCGGCTCGTCGGCCGTCAACGCCGGTGCGAACACGACTGCGAGCGCGCCGAACACGAGCAACACGACCGCGATGGTGACGAACAGCGCGACCGTCGACAGGCGATCGTCGCGGGAGCGGGACATTCAGACGACTCGAGTGAAGCAGCGCCATCCGTTTTGTTAATGTCAGCCCACAGCACCCACACACTGGATTCGCTGCCCGCTGTCGACCCGGGTGGAAGCGGGCAGCCGAGTCGTCGACACCGGCCGGACCGCTCGCCGAGACTGTCACACGTGGCCGAACAATGATATAGCCGGCCCACCGAGTGACACCCAACGGATCTCCCGATAATGACGAGCCATTACGATCACGCGCAGGTACAGGAGTTCTGGCAGTACGTCTGGGAGCGCGACGACGTCTACGCGCTCGACGATGACGCCGAGGATCCGACCTACGTCCTCGGGATGTTCCCCTACACGTCGGGGACGCTCCACATGGGGCACGTCCGCAACTACGCGATCACGGACGCCTACGCGCGATACCGGCGAATGCAGGGCGACGACGTGCTCCACCCGATGGGGTGGGACGCCTTCGGCCTTCCCGCCGAGAACGCCGCGTTCGAACGCAAGACCGACCCCGAGTCCTGGACCCAGGCCTGTATCCGGCGTATGCGCGAGGAACTCGAGACGATGGGCTTTGGCTACGACTGGTCCCGGGAGATCACTACCTGCGAGCCCGACTACTACCGGTGGAACCAGTGGCTGTTCGAGCGGTTCTACGAAGACGGACTCGTCGACTACGAGGCGGCGACGGTCAACTGGTGTCCCGACTGTGAGACGGTGCTTGCCGACGCACAGGTCGAAGAACGTGACGGCACCCGCGTCTGCTGGCGCTGTGAGACCCCCGTCGGCCGCCGGGAACTCGACCAGTGGTTCTTCACCATCACCGACTACGCCGAAGAGTTATACGAGGGCCTCGACGACCTCGAGGGCTGGCCCGACGGCGTCCGCGAGATCCAGCGCAACTGGATCGGCCGTCAAGAGGGCGCACGGATCACGTTCGAGCTGTCCCACGACGCCGACGGGGGCGGTACCGACACCGAGCCCGTCGACGTCTTCAGCACCCGTCCGGAGACGATCCACGGTGCGACCTACCTCGCGGTCTCGCCTGGCCACGACCTGGCGCGGACGCTGGCCGAGACCGACGAGGACGTGGCCGACTACGTCGAAGACGTCCGCGAGCAAGATCCCGACGAGGTCGGCTTTTCGGGCATCGAAACCGACGCGACCGCGACCCACCCGCTGACCGGCGACGAACTCCCCGTCTACGTCGCCGGCTACGTCTTGGAGGACGTCGGCACCGGGGCCGTAATGGGCGTCCCCGGCCACAACGAGCGTGACCACGAGTTCGCGATTGCACACGACCTGCCGATCGAGCACGTGATCGTCCCCGAAGGCGACGGTAACGACAGTGAACGCGACGAAACGGGACCCTACACCGGCGAGGGGATCCTCGAGAACAGCGGCGAGTACGACGGCCTCGACAGCGAGACGGCGCGTGAGCGACTCGTCGCCGACCACGATGCGCTCGAAGACGACGTCACCTACCGGCTACGCGACTGGCTGATCTCCCGGCAGCGCTACTGGGGGACGCCGATCCCGGTCGTCCACTGTGACGACTGCGGGCCGGTCCTCGTGCCCGAGGAAGAGCTCCCGGTCGAACTCCCCGAGTTCGTCCGGACCACGGGGAATCCGCTCGACGCCGCCGAGGAGTGGAAGGCGACCACGTGTCCGGAGTGTGGCGGCTCGGCCGAGCGCGAGACGGACACGATGGATACCTTCGTCGACTCCTCGTGGTACTTCCTGCGCTTTCTCTCGCCCGAACTGGCGGACGCGCCGTTCGATACTGACATCGCAAACGAGTGGCTTCCCGTTGATGTCTACGTCGGCGGCGAAGAACACGCCATCCTCCACCTGCTCTATACGCGCTTTTTCACCAAAGCGCTGGCCGATCTAGGGCTGCTCGAGCACCGGGAGCCGATCGAGGAACTTCGGAGTCAGGGGACGGTGCTATACGACGGCGAGAAGATGTCCAGTTCGAAGGGCAACGTCGTCGCACCCCAGGAGTACGGCGCGGAGACGACGCGGCTGTTCGTCCTCTCGGCGGCCCACCCCGAACAGGACTTCGAGTGGACGGCCAACAACGTCCGCGGTGCCTACGACCTCCAGCAGACGCTCTACGGAATGGCGACCGACTTCGTCGACGAGGGTGACACCCGCGTCGAACGCCGCGATCACGACGCGTACGTCGACCGGGAGATCGACCGGACGATCGCCGCCGTCACCGAGGAGTACGAGCGGTTCCGGTTCCATCGGGCCGCCACCGAGATCCAGGAACTCGCGCGCCTGCTTCGGCGCTACCGTGCGTACGACCGGCCACACGACGAGATCTACAGACGTGGCCTCCTGACGCTGGCCGCGCTGGTCGCCCCGATGGCCCCCCACCTCGGGGAAGAACTCTGGAACAAACTCCGGGGTGACGGCCTGGTCGTCGAAGCCGACTGGCCCGAGCCAACGGGCGAGCGGTCGGCCTACCAACTCGAGCGCCAGCTGGTCGACCGAACCCTCGAGGACGTCCGGGACATCGTCGACGTCGCGGCGATCGACGAGCCCGAACGGATCGAACTGGTCTGTGCTCGCGAGTGGAAATACCGGGCCGCCGAACTGGTCGACGAGGCGGACGCCGTCGATACCGACGCCATCATCGAGCAGGTGCTCGCGGCTGACGATGTCACGGCCGACCGCGAGACCGTGGGTACGTTCGTCGGCCAGTTGCACGGTCGCGAGGGCGGTGCGGAGTCCGGCCAACTACTCGACCCGGCCCACGAACTCGAGGTGCTCGAGCAGGCGACCTGGCTCGTCACCGACGAGTTCGGGGCGACCGTCACCGTCCGCCGGGCGGACGCCGCCGACGAACTGGCGGCGAAAGCGCGACCGGGAAAACCGGCAATCCATATCGAATGATCAGCCGCCGGCTGGGGGACCAGACGGCGGTTCTCGTTGCCACTCCCCTGTAGTCGAATCGCCGCGAAGACGCCGGACACGTGGCTATGACCGCCGATCTCGAGGCCAGTGACGCGGTCGGAATCACGAATAACAGTTTTTATTCCACCGGGTTTGAAAGGGCCAAATACCATGGTGGAGGGTGGCGATAGTAGCGACGGACAGTCAGCAAAACCACCGAGTCAGGCGGTGATCGAAACAGTTGCCGACGCGGAGGGCGTTCAGTCAGTCGAACTCGCTCCGCCGCAGTACGAATCGCTTCACGCGGTCGTCGATCCAGCAGCGCTCGACGCGCTCTTTGCCGAGCGGCCGACCGGCGCGCCAAGACCGGGCGGGACGGTCTCGTTTCCGTTCTGTGGCTACTGGGTTACCGTCGGCCACGATGGAGCGGTCACGCTCGAGAGGTCGACCGAATCCGCAGACTGATACGGACTCCTCTCAGTGGGTGCGCCGGCACCCAGTGATAGCAAACCGTCTGACACCAGGGCGCTGTCGCCTGCCGGCGACCGGGGTGGGGGCTCCGAAGACGTGTGTCGTCGGTGGTGACGGCGTCTGCGACGGCGACTCGAGAGGCGAGAGCTGCACCACCGTCGATCCGGACTGGTCTCGCAGCGAACAGCAAGCATGATACGGCGGTGCTCCCAACGTCCGATAATGGCAACCGCTGATGCGAGACGGCGACTCCGGGAGCAGCCGATGGGCGTCACGATCCTCCTGACGATCGTCGGCTACACGCTGGTGCTCGGAACGTTCCTACTGGACGTGCCGATCTATCCCGACCTGACGAACGCACAGGTCAATCTCCTCTCTCACGTGATCGCGGTCATCAACACGACCGCGACGGTAGTGCTGACGCTGGGCTGGTACTGGATCCGCACGGGCGAGGTCGAGAAACACCGCCTGGCGATGGTCAGTGGCTTCGTGTTGATCCTCGGATTCCTGGTCGTCTATCTGCTCAAGGTCGGCGGCGGCGGCACGAAGGAGTTCGTCGGCCCGCAGGGCGTCTACTACGCGTACCTCGTCATGCTGGCGATCCACATCATCCTCTCGATCGTCTCGGTACCGGTCGTCCTCTACGCGCTGGTGCTCGGACTGAGTCACACGCCTGCCGAACTCCGGCACACGGCCCACGCCAGAGTCGGCCGGATCGCCGCCGGCGCGTGGATTCTGAGTCTCGTCCTCGGCGTCGTGACCTACGCGATGCTCAACCACATCTTCGACTACGAGTTCGCGGCGATGCTCGTGCCGCTACTCTAGCTCCCCAGCGGACCAACAACTTCTCACGTCAGCCGCCCGTACTCTCGAGCAACGAATGCAATTCGTCGAAGAAATCGTCGTGGACGAGTTCCTCCCGACCGTTCGGTCGCTGCTAGCCGGCGATCTTCGCGATCGGGGATTCACTCAGAGCGAGGTTGCCGAGGTACTCGGCATCAGCCAGAGCGCCGTCTCGAAGTACGCCCACGGCGACGTGACCGTCAACGATCGCATCGCCACCGACGACCGCGTCCAGGATCTCGTCGAGCAACTCGGAACGGGCCTGGCCGCTGGCGAAATCTCTCCGGTGCAGGCACTGATCGAACTCGAGGTGCTAATTCGTGAACTCGAGGCCGGCGGGGACCTGCTGGCCCAGCTCCACGAGGAGGCCGTCCCCGAACTGGCCGATCACGGATCGGGCTTCCGTGTGCACGATCCTGAAAGCGACCTGCGGACCAGCGAGCGGGTCCTCTCGTCGCTCCGGCGCGGACTGCGTATCCTCGAGACGGCGGGCGGCTTTACCGCGCTCATCCCTGCGGTTGGGTCGAACCTCGTCGCCTGCACGCCCGACGCCGACGACGTCGACGACGTGGCTGGCGTGCCGGGCCGAATTTTCGACGTGAAAGGGCGGGCGACCGTCCCCGCGGACCCCGAGTTCGGTGTTTCCGAGCACGTCGCCCGCGTGTTGCTCTCCGCGCGTCGCCACGGTGCCGACGTCGCGGCGGGGATCAACATCACCTACGATCCGGAACTGATCGACGAACTGGCCGCACAGGGCCACGTCGCGGCCGAATTCGACGAATCCGACGACGTCGCCTCGAGCGTCGGCGCGGCGATCGAGGACGAACCCGCGGCGACGGTGCTCTACCAGACCGGTGGGATGGGGATCGAACCACTGATCTACGTGCTCGGCTCCGACGCGGAGTCGGTCGCGGACACGATCCGGTCGCTGGTCTGAAGCCACGATGGCGACGGAATCACAGGCGTTCTACGGCCGCTGGGCACGGCTCTACGATCTGATCGCGCGGCGAACGCCCGGGATCGCGCGGCTCCGCCGGCGAGCGGCCGCCGCCTGTCGGCTCGAGCCCGGCGATACCGTCGTCGAGATGGGCTGTGGCACGGGAGCAAATCTCCCCTATCTCCGCGAGCGGGTCGGCCCCGAGGGAACTGTGATCGGGATCGATTTCACCCGGCCCGTCCTCGAGCGGGCGCGGAGGGCGACTGCGGAGTACGACAACGTCCACGTCCTGCAAGGGGACGCGACGCAACCACCGCTCGGGTCCGACGCGCCGGCTGCGATCGACGGCGAAATCGACGCCGTCCTCGCGACGTTCGTCGTGGGGATGCTCGACGACCCGGCCGGCGCGGTCGACGACTGGTGTGACCTCGTCGGCCCCGGCGGCACCGTCGTACTTGCCAACGCCGCCCCGAGCCAGGAATGGTATGCGCCGCCGGTCAATGCCGTCTTCCGGGCGATCGTCGTCCTCTCGACGCCGCCGACGACGCGGCTTCGCTACGAGACTGATCCCCAGCGACGCCTCGAGGAAAAGATCGACGCCGCACATACTCGACTCCGCGAGCGGGCGGTCGCCATCGCGGACGAAACGCACGTCTTCGGCGTCGTCCGGCTAACCGGTGGTCGACTCGAGTAACCGAACCGATACTTATCTATCGGCTCGTCACGCGAGCCACTTACGCCGACGGACCGACGTTTTCTGACGGTTGCATCCGCGCTCGAAGCTCGTCGGGCAACGGCGTCGCCCGCCCCGTGTCGGGATCGACGTGGACCATCGTCGTTTCGGCGGTCGCCGCGACCGTTCCGTCGGCCCGGATCTCGTAGTCCATCGTACAACTGGTCTCGCCGAGTTCGGCTATCCAGAGCGCGACCGTGGGATCGTCCCCCTTCGTGATCGGCCGCTCGTAGTCGATCTCGAGGTTCGCAATGACGAACGAGATGTCTTCGGCCGCGATATCGGCTACGGCTTCCAGATAGTCGACACGGGCAGTCTCGAGATAGCTCACGTAGACGGCGTTGTTGACGTGACCCAGCGGATCGAGGTCGCGATACCGAACCGGAATGTCGACGGTAAACTCCTCGTTCATCGTGGGATTTCGAACGTGACTGCGACGAAAATACGCACCGATCGCGGAAGCGTCGGACGACCGACAGCCGTCCGTCTCAGTCCGCGTACTGCCGCGCGTGCTCGCTGCAGAAGGCGGGCTCGCGCAACTGGGCGTCGATCAGGTCCTCGTGGTAGTGGGCGTTGAACAGCCGGCAGCCCTCCCGATCGCAAAACGCCTCGCCGGTCTCGAGGTAGTGGTACGCTCCCAGAACGTACCCACACAGCGCGTCGGTCGTCCGCGGGTCGTCTTCGACCAGAAAGTCGCCTTCGACCTGGTTCTCGAGGACCTCCCGCGGTGGTGCATCACCCGACAGCAGGGCGTGGCGCTGTTTTTCCTTGTAGTACGCCTCGGGCTTTGCGGGGGCCTCGTAGAGGCCGGGGACCGACACCAGCGCCGGCTGGCCGAGGACGGTCACGCGCTTGTGCCAGCGGCCGTCGTGGTCGCCCCAGGTTCCGATCGCCCGATCGAGGAGCGGGACGTGCAGCGTCTCGAGCCCCCGCTCGTCGGCGGGGAGTGCGGCATTGAGTGCGCGCTGAATTTGGACCCCGTCGTAGAGGACCCCGCCTTCGCGCTCGGGATGCTCGAGGGCGCGCTCCTCGTACCGGATCGTCCCGAGCATCGTGTTGCCCGTCTCGCGGTCGTACGGCGAGGTGACTCGCGCCTCGGCGAACCGTTCCGCAAGGTCGTCCGTGCGGTGGACCTCGAGGAAGCGGTCGCAGACGTTCACGTCGGCATCGATCCGCGCGGCAAGCCAGTCGGCGATCGCGTCGGCGTCGGCGACCGTCGTCGGGGCGCGATAGCAGATGACTCGGTCGACCATCTGGGGTGTGTGGTTAGTCGTCGGCTGGTGCGGCCCGCGAGGTCAGTTCGACGGGGTCTGCATCGACCTCGAGTTCGTCGAGCGCGACCTGGGCGGCGCGCTTGCCCGAGACGAGCATGGCACCGAAGGTCGGACCCATCCGTGGGAGACCGTAGGTCGTCGCGGTGGCCATCCCGGTGGCGATGAGGCCGTCGTGGACGAGGCCAGTATGTTCGACGACGGCGTCCTCGCTTTTGCCGACCCACATCGAGTCGTGGCCGGGTGAGTCGTGGCCGGGCGCGCCGTAGCTGTCGTCGCCGGTCTGGTCCATCCCGGTCGCCGACTCCTTCGCGTCGGCGATGCCGGGCGCGTCGAGGACGCCGCGCTCGTCGAGTTTCTTGACAGCCATCGCGTCGTGGCCGGTCGCGTCGATGACCAGATCGGCCTCGACGGCGATCGGATCGACGCAGGTGATCTCGCGGGGCAGGGCGTGGACTGGCGTCCAGTTCATCACGATCCCCGAGACCTTGTGGTCCTCGCGAATAACGATATCGGTGAACTCGGTCATGTTCTGCATCTTCGCGCCCGCGTCGCAGGCGGCCTTGATCAGGCCCGAACAGGCCTCGGGCCCGTTCGCGACGTACAGCCCTTCGCTGTCCTGTGCCTGCTTGTAATCCACCTCGAGGTCCTCGAGGATCCCCTGGGCGGGGTCGCGTACCGTCACCTTGTTCATCAGGAAGCCGCCGAGCCAGAAGCCGCCGCCGAGGTAGTTGTTCTTCTCGACGACCATCGTCTGGACACCGCGCTCGGAGAGTTCCTTCGCGGCAGTCAGCCCCGATGGGCCGCCGCCGACGATGATGACGTCCGAGTCCGAGAAGTCCATGAACTCCTCGGTCCACTCCTGTCCGATTGCGCGCGTTACATCTGCTTCGCCGACCTGACTGAATTGCTCGAATTCGCTCATACAACTAGGTGGTATGACCTAGTGGTTAAAAATCTATCGTAGCGATTGCTTGAAAGACGATTCAGCGTGAGAGTCACACACAAAAGAGTTGTCGTCGACCGATTTCGACCGATCGGCTGCTCGAGTCGACGGTTAGCTCGGCCGGTCCGCGGATATCTCGTCCATCCGGTCGGTCTCTGCCTCTTCACCGCGGTAGGTGTCGAGTCCCACCAGCCGGTTGAGGACGCACTTCTGGACGACGCCGGTGGCGAAAAACACGACACCGAGGACGACCAGCAGGGCCGGGAGAAGGGTGCCAATCGAGATGACACCGACCAGCGCGGCTACACCGATGACCGCCAGGAGCGCGCCGCCAACGAGCCGCCAGGTACGATCGAATCCGCCTACGTTTTTTTCCATGATTAGGTAGCTCCGCGTTTACACGCAGTAGAGACTACACCTCGAGCAAAGATAAGCGAGTCGGCACCATATCCCATGGGTCGAGATGACGGTCGAACCGAGACATCATCGGGTGGTGCTCGACGCACGCGCCCACGCGACACGTAGCCGCACGCACACCCGCGCTGTCGGCTGGTTTTGGCGAAAGCGTTATCAGACGCTCAATCGTACCGAGCGACGATGACCGATACTCGTCCGCGACGACGGCGACCGGACGCTCGAGGACCCGGGGGTGGTCCGCGGTGGAACTGATCATCACCGAGAAGGACAACGCAGCCCGCCGGATCGCCGACATCTTAAGCGGGGGAACCTACGACTCGAGTCGCGAGAACGGGGTGAACGTCTACGAGTGGGGCGGCAAGCGCTGTGTGGGGCTGTCGGGCCACGTCGTCGGCGTGGACTTCCCGCCGGAGTACTCCGACTGGCGAGACGTCGAGCCCGTCGAGTTGATCGACGCCAGCGTCGAGAAGACACCGACGAAAGAAAACATCGTGGCGACGTTGCGGCTGCTGGCCCGCCGTGCCGAACGCGTAACGATCGCGACCGACTACGACCGCGAGGGGGAGCTGATCGGCAAGGAGGCCTACGACATCGTCCGCGATGTCGACGAGGACGTTCCCATTCGCCGGGTGCGGTTCTCCTCGATCACTGAAAACGAGGTGCAAAACGCCTTCGACGAGCCCGACGACCTCGACTTCGATCTGGCAGCCGCCGGCGAGGCCCGTCAGATCATTGATCTGATCTGGGGGGCCGCGCTCACGCGCTTTCTCTCCCTGTCGGCGGGCCAACTCGGCGAGGACTTCATCTCCGTGGGCCGGGTGCAGTCGCCGACGCTCAAGCTGATCGTCGACCGCGAGCGTGAGATCGAGGCGTTCGATCCCGAGGACTACTGGGAGCTGTTCGCCGATCTCGCCAAAGACGACACGACCTTCGAGGCCCAGTACTTCTACCGCGACGAGGACGGCAACGAGGCCGAACGCGTCTGGGAGGAGGCCATCGCCGACGAGGTCTACGAAACCCTTGCCGAGCGTGACACCGCAACAGTCGTCGACGTCAACCGACGAACGCGGACTGACACGCCGCCGACGCCGTTCAACACGACACAGTTCATCCGTGCAGCCAGCGCACTCGGCTACTCGGCCAAGCGCGCGATGTCGATCGCCGAGGACCTCTATACCGCCGGCTACATCACCTACCCACGGACGGACAACACCGTCTACCCCGACGACTTAGATCCCGAAGAGCTGCTCGACGACTTCGTCGGCCACTCGACGCTCGGTGAGTCGGCCGAGTCGCTGCTCGAGGCCGACGAGATCACCCCGACGGAGGGCGACGAGGAGACGACCGACCACCCGCCGATCCACCCGACGGGCGAGATTCCGTCTCGTGGCGATATCTCGGACGACGAGTGGGAGATCTTCGAACTCGTCGTCCGGCGCTTTTTCGCGACCGTCGCCGACGCCGCGGTCTGGGAACACCTCAAGGTCGTCGCCGAGGTCGACGACTACCGGCTCAAGGCCAACGGCAAGCGCCTCGTCGAGCCCGGCTACCACGACGTCTACCCCTACTTCAGCACGAGCGAAAACTACGTCCCCGACGTCGACGAAGGCGAGCAGCTGGCGCTGTCCGACGTCGAACTCGAGGAGAAACAGACCCAGCCACCCCGCCGATACGGCCAGTCGCGGCTCATCGAGACCATGGAGGACCTGGGGATCGGGACGAAATCGACCCGCCACGACATCCTCGAGAAACTGTACGACCGAGGTTACGTCGAAGGTGACCCGCCGCGGCCGACGCGACTCGCGATGGCCGTCGTCGAGGCCGCCGAGGACTACGCCGACCGCGTCGTCAGCGAGGAGATGACCGCCCAGCTCGAGGCCGACATGGACGCCATTGCCTCGGGTGAAGCGACCCTCGACGACGTCACTGACGAATCCCGGGAGATGCTCGAGGAGATCTTCGCGAACCTCGCGGAGTCACGCGACGAGATCGGCGACCAGCTTCGCAAGTCCCTGAAAGACGACAAGCGGCTGGGGCCGTGTCCCGAGTGTGGCGAGGACCTGCTCGTGCGCCGGAGCCGTCACGGCTCCTATTTCGTCGGCTGTGACGGCTACCCCGACTGTGAGTTCACGCTGCCGCTGCCGTCGACGGGCAAGCCGTTGATCATGGAGGAGACCTGCGACGAACACGACCTCCATCACGTCAAGATGCTCGCCGGCCGGCAGACGTTCGTCCACGGCTGTCCGCTCTGCAAGGCCGAAGACGCCGGCGAGGGACCGATCATCGGTGACTGTCCAGAGTGCGGTGACGAACATGGCGGCGAGTTAGCGATTAAAACACTACAGAGCGGCTCGCGGCTCGTTGGCTGTACGCGATATCCCGACTGTGAGTACTCGCTGCCGCTGCCCCGCCGCGGCGAGATCGAAGTCACCGACGAGTATTGTGACGAACACGACCTGCCCGAACTCGTCGTCCACAGCGGCGACGAGCCCTGGGAACTGGGTTGTCCGATCTGCAACTACCAGGAGTTTCAGGCCCGCGAGAGCGAGTCGGGCTCCGATCTCGAGTCGCTCGACGGAATCGGTGCCAAGACCGTCGAGAAACTCGCCGACGCGGGGATCGAGGATCTCGATGACCTGACCGCGGCCGATCCCGACGCAGTCGCCGAGGACGTCGACGGCGTCAGCGCCGACCGCGTCCGAAGCTGGCAGGCGAAAGCCTAGCGTGACACCCGTTTTTCGACCTGGCAGACGCCCACAGGAAGCCGTCCGTCGAGGACCGAGTCGGTACGGAGGCTCGATTCGAGATCCGCCGGTCGAACTGCCGGACAGTCACTGTCGACTGACGAGACGGACCAGCCGACCGTCGTGTCTATCTGACTGTGCCGGGTATACCATTAACTGCGTGTGTGTATACGTATCGTTCTCGATCAGATCGCGTCGTTCGCGATCGCACATGTTACGGGACGGACTATGTCACGCCACAACGAGATCACGACCGACGAGGGGCTCGAAGTTACCCTCGGTATCGACCAACTCGAGACCTTTCTGACGGCGGACGACCCAGATGTCAGGGAGTACGCAGCCCGCACGCTGGCCGAGGAGGCGTCCGATCGGCCGGCGGACGTGCGATCGGCGGTGGCGTCGCTGACCGACTGTTTCGAGGACGAGCCGGCGATCAGAACCCACGCAGCCGCGGCGCTGTCGGCCGTCGCGGCAGACTATCCGGCAGCGACACGGGATTCCGTGCCGGCGCTGCTCGAGTGGCTCGACGGTTCGCCCGCGATTCGAACGGACGTCGCCGACGCGCTCGCGTCGATTGCAGCCGACGAGCCCGCTGCCGTCGTCGACGCGACGCCCGATCTTGCGGCCGCCGTCACCGATGACGAGCGACGCGTTCGAGTCCGGGTGACGGACGCCCTCGCCGCGATCGCCGCAGCCGAGCCCGAGGCCGTCGTGCCGATCACCGACGAGATCGCAACAGCGATCGACAATGACGTCCGCTCAGTCAGGGAAAACGTGACGGCGATCCTCGCAGCCGTCGCCGAGGTCGATCCCGACGCCGCCCTCGAGACCCGTGATCGACTCGTCGATCGCCTCGAGGACGAGCCGGCCGTCCGGGAGCACGCGACACGGGCGCTGCACGCGATCGCGATCGAGCGGCCGGTCGCGGTCGCATCATCAGTCGACGCCCTCGTGGCAGGGCTGACCGACGAGCGCGAGTCCGTCCGCGTCGACTCCGCGACGGCGATCGCGGCCGTCGCGGCGGCCCGCCCCGAACCGGTCAGCGAGATCGTCGACGCGCTGGCTGCAAGTCTCGACGACGAGGCCGTCGTCAGAACGAAAACCGTCGGCGCGCTTCGAGATGTCGCCGAGTACGACCCCGACGCGGTCGTCCCGGCTGTCGACGCGCTCGTCGATCGGCTCGCGGACGAGCTCGAGGCCGTCCGGGTCGACGCGGCCGCGACGCTGTCGACGGTTGCCACAGCCCAGCCCGACGCGGTCACCCCTGCCGTCGAGCCCCTCGCCCGCCGCGTGACTCGCGACGACCCGCCGATTCGGGACCACGCCGTGAGGACCATCGCTGCCGTGGCCGACGTGGCTCCCGGGGCCGTTGTGCCTGTCGTCGCCGATCTCGCCAGCGCTCTCGAGATCGACGACGACGACGTCCGACTCGAGGCCGTCCGTGCGATTGCCGCCGTTGCGACGACCGACGCGGCCGCCGTCCGCCCCGTCGCGCCGGCACTCGCCGAGCGTCTCGTCGATTCACACGAGCCGGTCCGTCATCGAGCGGCCGTGGCGCTGGGTGCGATCGCTCGCGAGGACGCCGGCGACGCCGGCGACGTCCCGGCGCTGATCGAGGGACTCGAGGACGACGACGAGTGGATCCGCGGCTACGCCGCCAGTCGGTTGGCGACGATCGCCACGTCGTGGACCGGCGACCCCCATCCGGCGGTTCGATCGCTGTGTCGGCGACTCGACCACGAACGCGCGTCGGTCCGGCTCGGGGCGGCTCGCGATCTGGTGACGGTCGCTTCCGAAACACCCCAGGAGGCTCGCGTGGCCGTCGATGCGCTCGGCGAGCGGTTGTCGGACGACGACGCAGACGTCCGCCACACCGCGGCGCTGGCGCTCGAGCGGATCGCGACGACCTCTCCCGATGCGATCCGACCGGCGCTATCGGGACTGTTCGACGCGCTCGACGACGACGATCGGAGCGTCCGCGAGACGGCCCACCGGACGCTCGCGACGGTCGCCGCCGATCCGGACGCGGACTGCCGGCCGACGGTCGCACTTGCCGTCGCGGAAACCGACGCCGACGCCCAGCGGCGTCGCGTCGCCGCCTGCGAGGCGCTTTCCGTCCTCGGCCTCGAGAGCGGTGCCGAGACCGAGGCCGCCGTCGGTGCGGTCTGTGACCTGCTCGTCGAGCCGACGCCGGCCGTCCGCGCTGCGACGCTGGACACGCTCGAGACACTGCTCGGATCCGATTTCGAGACCGAGCCGACACCGCTCGAGGCACTCACGACGGTCCTGTCGGCCGGCGACGAACGCGCGGCGGCTGTCGCGACGGCGCTTCCCGACGTTGCCCGGATGAACCCCCAACTGATCGCCGCGGCGACGCCGCTTTCCGAGCGGCTGCGAGCGGCGGATGGCCGCGAACGACGCGGCCTCGAGCGCGCGCTGGCGACGGCTATCGCAGAGACCGATGGACAGCCGGTCACCGAATTGCTGTGTGACGAACTCGAGGCAGCCGAGACGGATCGGGAATCGATCGCCGGCGAGGTTGCTCGGCTGGCGGCCGCTGCACCCGACGACGCGGCGGCCGCGCGGGAGCGACTCGTCGCGTTGCTCGAGACCGACGACGAGGCGATCCGCGGATACGCGGCACTCGCGCTCGGTATCCTCGCGGTAACGGGTCGAGATAGCGCCACTGCGATCGGCGACGCGATCGACGGCTCCGACGACCGGCTGCACGCGGCTGCCTCGTTCGTCAGTGGCACCACGGCGCCGACTCACACCGACGAGATCGACGCGCAACTCTCCGAAATGGCGCGGCGGCTCGACGACGAGCCGTGGGTTGCTGGACTGGCCGTCCTCGCGCTGTCGGTCCTCGCCGAAAGGTCAGAGCAGTTGCGCCAGACGGGCCTCTCGAAGATCGTGGCCGCCCTCGACGTCGAGAACCCGGTCGTGCGTGTCACCGCCGGACGAACGCTGGCGTCGATGGCCGACGACGATCCCGACGGGTTCGACGCGGTAACCGACGACCTGCTCGGGGCACTGTCGGATTCCGACGCCGACGTCCGTGCCACAGCTGGGGCCGCGCTGGCCGACGTCGCCGAACTCACGTCCGCACTCGAGGGGGACGGCGATCGAATCACCGCCGACCTGCGTCCACGGCTCGCCGATCCCGACGGTCGCGTTCGGACCTGCGCGCTCCGGACTCTGACGGCCGTCGATGCCGTCGACGCGCTTTCGGCCGTTCGACCACTCACTGCCGACCCGGTTCCCGGCGTGTCGGGCGCGGCGACGACCGCGACGGAGCGACTCGAGTACGTCCGCGACAGCGAGGCCGACACCGATCGCGACTGGCCGATGGCGGGTGCAGGGCCGGCGGGAACCAACGCCGTCGCGGACGGCGACCCACTCGGCGCCCGACCGACGGCCCAGTGGCACGTCGAGACCGACGGCGAAGTCACGACCCCACCGGCGCTGGTCGGCGACACCGTCTTTGTCGCCGACGGAAGCGCCGTAGCCGCGCTGTCGATTGTGGACGGGACCGAGCGCTGGCGCGTCGAGCTGGACGCGATCGAGGCGACGCCCACAGTCGTCGACGACACCGTCTACGTGAGCGGTGACACCACGGTCGCCGCGCTCGAGGCCGACACTGGCGACCGCGTCTGGCGACACGCGCTGGACGAGTCAGTCCAAACACCGCCGATCGTCGCCGATGGGACGGTCTACGTCGGCGGCGACGCACTCACCGCGATCGACGTCGAAACCGGCCAGTCGGTCTGGACGGAGCCAGTCGATGGTCGAATCGCCGGGCTCGCCGTCGCCGACGGCGTCGTCTACGTCACCTGTAACGAGTTCGTCGCCGCGTTCGCGGCCGCCGATGGGGACCGGCGCTGGGAGACGGGTATCGAACTCGAGGGAACGGCCCGTGGCCCGGCGGCGGTCGCGGACGGGAGCGTCTTCGTGAGGTGTGGCGATACGCTGTGCGTGCTGACTGCCGCCGACGGCTCACAGGAGTTCCGCTTCGAGACCGGCGGTCGGCTCTCGGTGTCGCCAGCGGTCTCGGATGGAACGGTCTACGTCGCCAGCGACGACGGCAGTGTCTACGCGATCGATGCGGGTACTGGGAGTGAACGCTGGCGAGAACCCCTCGGCCGGCCGGTGACCGCGCCGGTCGTCCTCGCCGACACCGTCTGCCTGGGGACTGCCGATGGGCGGCTGCACGCACTCTCGACTGCCGACGGGTCCCGGTGGTGGGAGTACACGCCGGACACGACGGCTGCAGTCGACGAGTCGGCGATCGTCGCCGCGAGCGGCCGGCTCTGCCTGGGCGATGCATCCGGATTCACTGCGTTCAGCGTCGACCAGTCGTCCTGGACGGAGTCGATCACTGGCCTCCTCACTGGACTCGGCAACGGCTCGGCAGAACGGTAGCTGTCCGCGAACACTGTGGGCTGGATCGCTTGCCCGGAACGTGCTATCCTGGACCGCCGTTCAGGCGGATTCCGATTCGTTTGTGCCGGTCGACGCGTTCGTATCCCCGTCGCCGCTCGTTTCGAGGACCGGCTCGACTGCGTCGACGATCTCTGCCGGCGACGTGATGCCGAGCTTTTCCCAGCGTTTCTCGCCATCCCCATCGATAACGACGGTCACGGGGTAGCCGACGATGCCGTACTGGGACGCGATATCACCCGTCGGATCGTAGCCGACGGGCCAGTTCCCGCCGTGGCCGCGCCACCAGTCTCGAAGCTCGGCCGGCGGCTTGCTCTCGGCTGACTGGTAGGTTGCCCCCAGAAACGTCAGCTCGTCGCCATGGTCTGGGGCGAGTCGCGCGTGTGCCTCGGCGAGGTTTGGCATCTGGGCCTGGCAGTTGCCACACCCCGTGACGAAGAGTTCGACGATCATGACGTCGCCGTTGGGGACGGACAGCGTCCCGGCGTCGCTTCCCCGCGCGTCGATCGTCTCGACGGTGACCGGCCCATCGTCGTCACCGCCGTCGTCCGCGTCGGCGGTGTCGCCTCCGAACGATGGAACGTCCCCCAGGAGGAGGCCTCCTGCGCCGGCGAGGGCGCCGATACTGCCGATTCCGGCCACGATCTCTCTGCGTCTCATGGCAGTCTCACTGTCCAGGTGGAACGCGATCGACACCGATGGGTCGCCATACGGGAGTGTATCGGCGTCAGTGAGTAAGCAGTCACTGGTTTGCGAGTCGAACTACACGATGAAATTAATGTTCATCGCGTTCGGTCGACCGACATCTACTGCTGCCCACCGGACGAGCCACGTCCTGCGTAACCCGCGCATTGGCCTCGTAGCTGTGGGTACACGACCGGTGTGTACCGCCGTTCACGACGTCCGAACGGCCAGTCGATCGGAACTGCGATCGGCCCAGGGCGTTCGCTGCGCTTTTGGCGCTGTATCACCCACTCGCGACCGAGACGCATGGCTTCGCTCATCGTCACTGCACTGGCTGGCGTCGTCTTCGGACTCGCGCTGGCAGCCCCACCAGGGCCCATGAACGCCATCATCGCCGAGGAGAGCGTCGTCCGCGGCTGGGTAGCCGGCTTCCGGGCCGGCCTCGGAGCCATGCTCGCGGACGCGGTCTTTTTCGTCCTCACGCTGGCCGGCGTCGTCGCCATCATCGACCGCCTGTCGGGGCTTCGCCCCGCGCTGTACGTCGCCGGCGGCTGTCTCATGTTGTACTTCGCCGTCGGCGCGATCGACGAGGCCAGAGCCGCCACGTCGTTTACCGACGCCGCCGAAGCCGCCACCTCGGGATTTCGCAAGACCTTCGCACTCTCGCTGACCAACCCCTACCAGATCAGCTTCTGGCTCACCGTCGGCGTCGGCCTGCTCGAGCCCGGGACGCTCGACGTCCTCGCACACGCCCCGGCGGTTGGGAGCGCGCTCGCGGGATCACTGGTCGTTCAGACGGGATCGCCGGCGCTGTTGGTCGGCTTCTTCGCCGGCATCGCGTGCTGGATCGTCGCCTATCCGGCGGCGCTGGTCGCGGCGGGCCGCCGCATCGACGCCTTTGCACCCGCCGTCGCCGCGCTGAGCGCCGTCGTCCTCGTCGGGTTTGGCCTACTCTTTCTCGCGATGGGACTCGGGGTCGTATGAGCGATTGAATTCGGTGCCTCAGCTACAACTGACGCGGCGACCGCACCAGTCGCTGCTCCGAACGCTTTCGTCTCGGAAGAATCCCGTCTCGGCTGGCCGATCCCGTCGACGAGCGACGGTTACTCGCCCAGCGCCGCGATCTCGTCTTCGAGCCACTCGCTGAACCACTTGACGCGTTTCAGGCGCTGGTGGGCGATGCTCTCTGCGGTGTCGCTCTGGACCCGCGAAGCGGCGTCGTAGCCGCGCTCTAAGACGCGCTCGACCATCTCGTCGCTGTCCATGTGCGTGCGGGCCTCATAGCCCATCCGTAACAACATGAGGGCGGTGCCGTTCGCGCCGACCTTGTCGAGTAAGTCGGCCTCGATGAGACACTGGGTCTCGAGCGGGAGGTCGGTCAGATCGCCCTGATAGGAGTGGTGTTCGATGGCGCGACACACCTGCTGGATGAACGAGTCGGGATACTCGCCGTGGGACTCGAGGTACTCACGGGCGACGCGAGCGCCGGCCTCGGCGTGGAGTTCCTGGTCGGTCTCGAGTTTGGCGACGTCGTGAAAGAGGGCGGCGACGCGGGTGACGTCGATGTCTGCGCCCTCGCCGTCGGCGATTTCCGTCGCGAGGTCGACCACGTTGAGGATGTGGTTGTGGCGGTACTCGGCGGAGTGCCACGGGTACCAGCGCATCCGCCCGCCTTCGTCTTCTTTCTCGACGCTGGCTGCGAGATACTCGAAGACGAATCCTTTCATCTCCTCGAACTCGGCGTCGGTCACCCTGGTTTCCTTTATCTCGACACCCACGATAGATCCCTCCGCAGCAGACGAACGATAGTCATTACTGGAATGTTCGGTCGTTTCGCTCTTTAGCCTTTGGTTCGGTCCAGTTTTGGGAGACATGACAGTCAGAGTGTCAACGACCAGCCGATCAATGATCGCTGATTCGCACGCGGCCGGAACCTCGTCGCTGGGCCGGCGGATGGAAACAATTTTCCGTTAAAGTCAAACAGTGGGCTCGGAAAGAGGATGGTATGAGCAGCGAACAGGAAGCGGAGTCGATTCGGTGTCTCGTCGCCAAAGTCGGCCTCGACGGTCACGACCGCGGGGCACACGTCATCGCACGCGCGTTCCGTGACGCCGGCTTCGAGGTCATCTATTCCGGACTGCACAAATCCCCCGAGGAAATCGTTCAGGCGGCCGTCCAGGAAGACGTCGACGTCCTCGGCATCTCCATCCTCTCGGGTGCCCACGACACGCTCGTCCCCAAGATCATGAACGGACTCGAGGAGTACGGCGCGAAAGATGACACGCTCGTCCTCGCCGGCGGCGTCATCCCCGACGAGGACCGCGAGGGACTCAAAGACGAGGGCGTCGCGGCGATCTTCGGCCCCGGGACCTCGATCGAGGAGACCATCGAGTTCGTCCGCGAGAACGCGCCGGAGCGATGACGATGGATCCCGACGATCAGGCGCTGCTCGAGGACCTGCTTGCGGGTGAACACCGCGCACTCGCTCGGGTCATCTCGAAGATCGAGAACCGGTCGCCGGGCTATCGCGACCTCGTCTCGGAGCTGTACGCTCACACCGGCAACGCCGACGTGATCGGCATCACCGGCTCGCCGGGCGCGGGTAAGTCGACGCTGGTCGACAAGCTCGCCGAGGCCTACCGCGACCGCGGCGAAACAGTCGGCGTCATCGCGATCGATCCTTCCTCGCCGTTTACCGGCGGCGCCGTGCTGGGCGACCGCATCCGGATGGCGTCGACCGTCGGCGACATGGACGTCTTCGTCCGGTCGATGAGCGCCCGCGGCACTCTCGGCGGGCTCTCGACGGCGACGGCAGACGCCGTCAAGGCGATGGACGCCTTCGGCAAGGACAAGATCATCATCGAGACCGTCGGCGCCGGCCAAAACGAGATCGACATCGTCCGGACCGCCGACACCGTGGCCGTGCTCGTCCCGCCGGGCTCGGGCGACGACATCCAGACGCTGAAAGCCGGAATCTTGGAGATCGCCGATGTCTTCGTCGTCAACAAGGCCGACCGCGAGGGCGCGGATCGGACCGTCCAGGAACTACGTGAGATGGTCCACCTCGGCGAGGAAAGCGGCCCCGCTGGCAGCGGTGGCCACCACGGCGTCGGTGCGATGGGTGGCGACGGCTCGAGTTGGGGCGATGCCGACGAGGACAGTGCCGAGGACGACGCCGACAGCTGGACCCCGCCGATCGTCGAAACGATTGCCACGAAGGGAACCGGCGTCGACACCTTCATCGACGAGCTCGCGAACCACCGGTCCTACCTCGTCGACTCCGGAACCCACGCCGAGAAGGTCCGCCAGCGCTACGCCGAAGAGATCCGGACGCTGCTGCGCGAGGACGTCCACGCTTTACTCGAGGACGAACTCGCCGACAGCGGCGGGATCGACGACCTCGCCGAGGGCGTCCGACAGGGTGAGACCGATCCCTACACGATCGCGACCGACGTGCTCGCACCCGTCGAGGCCTGCGTCGAGAACATGGCGACCGACACGGACGACGCGAACGAGTAGTCCTATAGTAGCCACTGAACGTCACTGTACACCCGATCGCACGAGGGCTATGCGATCGGTGTGTGAATCGTTTCAGTTGTTACTATAGACTCGAGCCGAGCGACCACAGCGATTCGGGCACGCTCGGTGACAGCGGGACCGGTTTTTGCAGGCAGACGGTGTCCCCGAACCCGAGGCCTAAGGCCGTTGCCTTCCTACACGTCCGTATGAAAGCCCGAACAGTCCTCGGTGCAACTCTCGGAACCATCGGTGGGGCCGTCCTCGGGAATCGCCTCCTGAAACGGCGCGCCGGCGACCTCGCAAACCCGCTGGTCGGCATCGAACGCACCTATCGCTGGCGGGGGATCGAGACGACCTACACCGTCGCCGGCGATCCGACCGATCCGGACATGCTCTTGTGCCATGGAATCTACGCGGGCGCGAGCAGCCACGAGTTCGCACCAATCGTCGAGCGACTGGCAGAGGACTATCACGTCTACGCGGTCGACCTCCCCGGCTTCGGTCGCTCGGAACGGCCGCCGCTGGTCTACTCGTCGTCGCTCTACGCCGAGTTCGTCCGCGACTTCGCGGCCGACGTCACCGACACACCGATCGTCGTCGCCTCATCGTTGACCGGCGCGTTCGCGGTCGACGCCGCCGACGAGACCGACTTCGAGCGGCTGGTGTTGATCTGTCCGACCGACGAGACGGCACCCGAGCGGCCGTGGGTCCGAACCCTGCTTCGGACGCCGATCGTCGGCACGACGCTCTATAACCTGCTGGCGAGCAAACCGTCGATCCGCTACTTCTACAACCGTGACGGCTACTACGACGCCGACCGGATCGATCCCGAGGAGGTCCAGTACGCCTGGGACAGCGCCCACCAGCCTGGCGCACGATACGCCCCCGCTTCCTTCGCCGCAGGGACCCTCGATCCCGACTTCGACCTCGCGACCGAACTGGCCGCCCTCGAGACGCCGACCACGCTCGTCTGGGGCCGCGATGCGGGCCTCGTGCCGCTTCGGGACGGCCGCGACCTCGCGGAGGCAGCCGCACTCGATCTGGTCGTCATCGACTACGCGACGCAGTTGCCCCATGCCGAACATCCCGCCGAATTCGTCGAGTATCTGCGCGCGGAACTTGCACCCGTCGACGCAAACGATTGATTTCCCTCGGGGTGTGCTCGAGAGACGGTAGCGACGCTGGCTCTCGGTTATCCTCCACTAGTGGCGACCACGAGACGCATCCTACGGCGAACAGCCATGTCAGATCCAACACCTGTGTCCGGATAGCAACACGGGTCGGCCGGCAGTGGGGGTCGGGCTGCTCGGAATGGCGACGTTGTAGATGCACTGGGCTACCACGCGGAGACCCCTGCGGGCTCTCGTCCGTGACGAAGCAGATCGTGTCGATTCCCGCGGGGTTTCCCACCTAAAATACCTGTCAGTGTTCGTATCCGGCCGTCAAAAGCGGCGGGGCAGCCTATACTGGCCGGAATCCGATCACGCGCTCGCCGGTCGTCTCGGAGACCGTGATCTCGAGTTCGACTTCGAGTCCGGTGTCGACGGCCGCGGGATCGACGCCGACGACCTGGCCCGTAATTCGGACGGGACCGAAGTTCGCGATCGCCGTCGCGTAGGGGGCATCCTGCTCGAAGGCCGGTGTCGGAACGTGCGTGATGGTGAACGTCTCGATCTCACCGGTTTCCGGCAGGTCAACCCGCTCGAGATCGGTCGCGCCACAGTCGGGACAGACCCGCCGCGGCGGCAGGGAGCCGTGGCCGTTGGCACACTCGAGACAGTAGGCGTCGCCGGTTTCGGCGGCGTCGAGCCACTCGTCGAAGCCGGCATCCGCGACATCGTCGGGATCGTTCATGCAACCACCTCCAGCGTGCGCGCTGGCGTCATCGCACTCACGTCACTTCGTTCGTTCATGCAACCACCTCCAGCGTGCGCGCTGGCGTCATCGCACTCACGTCACTTCGTTCGTTCATGCGACCACCTCCAGGACGTGCACCATCGCACTCGCAACCGTGCCACCCGCGTTGTGGGTGATGCCGGTCGTCGCATCCGCGACGTGGTCGCTGTTCGGATGCGTGCCCGCGAGTAGCATCGTGATCTCGGCGATCTGGGACGCCCCGGTCGCGCCAACCGGGTGCCCCTTGGCTTTCAGCCCGCCCGAGAGGTTGACCGGCAACTCGCCGTCTGCGGTCGTTCGCCCGTCGCGGGCTGCCGAGATCCCCTCACCGATCGGCTCGAGATCGAGCGCCTCGAGCGCCAGCACTTCGGCGATCGTAAAGCAGTCGTGGACCTCCGCGACGTCCACGTCGCCGGCGTCGATGTCGGCGTCGACGTAGGCTTCCCCGGCGGCTTCGCGGGCGGCCGGCGAGCGCGCGAGGTGTTCCCGGTCGTGGAGTGCCATCCGATCGCCGCCCTGACCGGTGCCCGTGATCGCGACGGGAGCCTCGAGGTCGTGCTCGGCGGCGTAGTCCTCGCTGGTGAGCACGAGTGCGGATGCACCGTCTGAGATCGGACAGGCGTCGTAGAGACCGAGCGGCTCCGAGACCGGCGGGGCCTCGAGAACGTCGTCGACCTCGATCGCACGCTGGTACTGGGCCTTCTCGTTGTCCAGTGCGTTGGCGTGGTTCTTGACGGCGATGTGGGCCAGGTCCTCGCGGTCGCCGCCGAACGCGTCGAAGTAAGCCTGGGCCATCAGCGCGTACGCGCCGGGGAAGGTCGTTCCAGCGCGCACCTCCCAGAGGTCGTCCGCGGCGATCGCAAGCGCCTCCGTCGCGCCCGCGGTGCCGAGATTCGTCATCCGCTCTGCGCCGCCGACGAGGAGCACGTCGTTCTCGCCGGTTCGGATCCGTTTGACCGCTTCGCGGACCGCAGCGCCGCTCGAGGCACACGCGGACTCGAACCGCGTCGCGGGTGCCTGGACACCCGCGGCTTCGGCCATCAGTGGCCCCTGATGGCCCTGGTGTTCGGCGATTTCACCCATGAAGTTGCCGTAGAGGACGCCCTCGACGTCGTCTCGAGGCACATCGCTGTCCTCGAAGGCCTCGATGCTCGCTTCGGCGAAGAGGTCCCGTCCGGTCCGCTCGGGACTGTTCCCGAACGGCGTCAACCCTGTTCCAGCGACACGTACGTTAGCCATGTGCACATGTACTGGATGGACCCGTTAATAGTCCGCGGTTACGGAACAATTGTCACACCGGACGATCGTCGTCATCACAGCGCTGTTCTGCGTATTCGGTGTGGAACCTGTCGAGTGCCGTTTCGAACCGAACTCGAGCCGCGCCGTTCTCAGGCGGAGCGAGCGATAAAGCGGGCGAACTGACAGTTTTGAACGTCCTCGAGTGGGCGCCGTAGCCACTGCCCAGGTCACGTTTGTCGAGCAGTGAGCGCTCGAGGACGTCGCGACTCGCTGACGGACAGTCTGCACTCGGAGAGGTGGAAGTACGAGCGGTGAGTCGTTGCGTATGAACGTAACCAGCGTCCCCCTGGAAAGCCGGTGTCGGACCGGCTTACGGGTCTATGGGTGGGTGTACGCATGTCACCCCGAAATTGAGCAGTGATGCCTGCAGGAATCGACTGCGTCAGATTCTCGGGGCGATTCATCATACTGTATCAAAAGGTGATAAAATGCTGGTAATGTGGCACGGGTTGCCGTATCACAGTCGGTTGACGACTGCTCGACGCTCGCTACAGGTGGACACTTGCCGTGGAGATAACCGATACGCGACGAGATCGACGAGCTCACCGGCCGTGATCGTCACCATTCCCGCGTGTGGTGATAGCAGAACGTAAACGTCGTTACACGTCGCGGGCAGCTTGCAACGCTGCGTGTGTTCCTCGAATTCTGCGCGTCGATCGACGCCGTTCCAGAGCTGAATCACACTACCTCGGTTCCCTCAGCAAACCGCCAGCAGGCCTAACCCGCACCTGGGTTTCTGCTGAAGCCTCTTTTGGAGTCGTTCGTAGCCCAAAGTGACGAATCCATCCGCACCATGCGGTAGCGAACCCTGATCACAGCGAAGAAATCGAAGTGGACTCGCCGGGATTTGAACCCGGGGCCTCTCCCATGCCAAGGGAGTGATCTACCCCTGATCTACGAGCCCTCGTACGCATTCCACAGTTCCCGTCGGGTATAGATAAACCCCTCGAATTTCTCGAGCCCCGTCACAGGTCCACATTCTCGCCAGAGAATGTCGATTCGACCTGCCACCCCATCACAGCATAGCGGCTCCGTCTTGGCGCGGGTTGCGAACGCTTTTTGCGGGTTCCCCGACGAAACCCGACCGATGGCCGGGGATCAGAACCGTGACCGTCGAGACGACGAGCGCACCCGCCGCGCCGAGGTGCGTGACACCTACGACCGAATCGCGACCCACTTCGCCTCGACGCGGGAGTACGCCTGGCCCGAAGTCGAAGCCTTCGTCGACACCTATGCGACCGACCGCGGCACCGCCGGCGTCGGTCTCGATCTCGGCTGTGGCAACTGCCGCCACGCCGAACTGCTCGCAGCCGACCTCGAGTCCGTTGTCGGACTCGACGTCAGCCGCGGATTGCTCGAGACGGGCCGGGAACGCGCGCTCGAGCGCGACTTCGACGTCGCACTGGTCCAGGGCGACGCGGCCGCACTGCCGCTGGCGGGCGACACCGTCGACGTCGCGGTCTACGTCGCGACGCTGCATCACCTGCCGACCCGACGCGCCCGCCGGGCAAGTCTCGACGAACTCGCGCGGGTACTGTCCCCCGACGGCCGCGCGCTCGTCAGCGCGTGGTCGACCGCCCACGACCGGTTCGACGAGACCGAGGGTTTCGACACGACGGTCGAGTGGACGCTACCCGGTGGCGAGACGGTCGATCGTTTCTACCACATCTACGCGCCCGACGAGTTCGAAACGGATCTGGCAGACAGCGACCTCGAGGTGCTCGAGTGGGAAGTCTCGAGCGGGAACTGTTATGCGACGGTGGCAGGTGCGGGGCAGACACCGTAGCCGGACTCGGACGGGGACCGAGACGCCGTTTTTCGGTCGGCGATCGGCTGGCGGACGACGGGAATCGCTGGCGGGCGACGGATCGGAAAAGGAAGAGCCTTAAACGTGGAACGAAAATCGGGGAATGCGCGCGGATGGTCTAGTGGTAGGACCTGAGCCTTCCAAGCTCATGGCCCGGGTTCAAATCCCGGTCCGCGCATTCCTGCTGCGAGCATTATCGCGAGCGACAGCATCGTCGCCACTGGGAACATACTCCGAAAAAGAGTGCAAACTCCGTGGATTGTAGTAGGCTGCGTTCCAATACAGCCCGTGGAGTACGACCTGCTCGGCTGGCCGCCCGACGGCCCCACGCTTCGGCTCGATTACGAACGGTTCAGCTACGCTGGCAAGTTCGTCATGACGAACACCGGCAAGGCAGTGGCGCGGTCAGCGGACGACGAGATCGTCGCGGCAGTTGCGTTCAACGAGGATCGAACCGACGCGGACACGCTGTGGCTGCGCTACGTGACCGTCGACCGTGACCGCCGCGGCGAGGGCATCGGTCCCAGCCTCTGCCGAGAGGTCCGCAACCGTGCCCTCGAGCGCGGCTACGAGCGGCTTCGAATCGCCGTCAACAATCCCTTCGCCTACGAGGCACTCTACCGGACCGGCTTCGGCTACACCGGCGAAACGACGGGAATCGCCGAACTAATCCTCAAGCATCCGACGCCGACTGACGGCGACTGGCCCGACGACGAGCGCTATCAGGCCGGTCTCGAGGAGTTTCGCGACCGCGACCTCTCCGACGAAGAGGAGGCGTTTCTCGACTCGCGGCGTGACAGCGAGCCGCCGGCCCTCGAGTCGCGCGAGGAGTGACCGAGAGCGGCCAGGTCTGAACGGGAGCACGTCGCTGGAACGACGTTTGTGTCAGACCACAGCATAGAACCGTAACTCGAGATCCGACCATCAATTAGAGTTGTGAATACCACACAAGATAGTTTCTGTGTGAGCCGGTGGCTGATCGTTCAACTGGCCATCACCAATCGCTTCGGCCGATCGAAACTGCCTTTAGAACGCCGTAGGAACATCTCTGGAGATGACAGAGCCGGAAGACACCGCCGACGAATTTCAGAAGAAAACGTTCACGATCCGAACACTGCCGCTTGGTATTGCTCGGTTCGTACATAATATCCCGCGACTCGTTCGTGCCAGACGAGCCGACAGAGTTACTGATCAGTTCGCAGAGAAGATCATGCTCGCGGTCACGGCAGTCAACGAGTGCCAGTACTGTACCCGATACCACACCGATCTCGCACGCGAGACCGGGATGGATCAGGAGACGATCGCGAAGATCCTCGAGAACGACGTCGGGTCGGCCGTCGACGACGACGAGCAGCCCGCACTCGTGTTTGCCCAGCGGTACGCAGAGACGGACGAGAACCCGGATCAAGAGGCACTGACTGGGTTGCGAGAGGCGTATGGCCGGGAGACGGCCGCGGATATCCTCGCGTTCGTCCGTGCGATCTACTTCGGGAATCTACTGGGCAATACGTACGACGGAGTCCGGTTTACACTCTCACAGCGCGCGCAAACGGGACGACAGTACTTTCGGTCCGCGTCGGCCCGTCTCGGCCGTGCCGTCGAACGGCTGCGCGAGCGGTGTCCAGTCTAACCGCAGGCAGCTAGGTACGGTGGAGTAAGTGTCGTAGGGTGTTTGGCGCTCGGTGTTAGTCGGCGGCTGATGGTGGGGTACCCGCGTTCTCGCGGAGCATGGTGATACTGCTGTAGACGACGGCCCCGCTGACGAGCAGCGCCGCGCCGAGGATGATCGCCAAGCTCACAACGTCGAGGACGGGCATTCCCAGGACACCGCCGAGTTCGCGGACCGCGACGGCGATGGCGCCGAGCAACAGCATGACGCCGAAGTAGACCTTGATGTCTTCTTCGTTGACGAGGTTGGTCGCGGCGGCGCCGACGCGGGCGCCGAGGGCGCTGCCGGCCAGCAGCGGCGCGACGATGCTCAGGTCGACGGCGCCGGACTGGGCGTAGAGGAAGCTACCGATCCCACCCGAGAAGACGATCTCGAACAGGTCGGTCCCGACTGCGACCGGGACAGGTACGCCGATCAGGTAGAACAGCGCGGGCATGCGAATGAATCCGCCGCCGACGCCGAGGAACCCTGACAGCACCCCCGTCGCAAAGGCCACCAGCAGCACCATCCACAGCGAGACCCGGAAGCCGCCGCGGATCGAGATCATCGGCGGCACGTTGTACGACTGGATCTTCTGGGCGATCTCGGGGATCTCCTCGTCCTCGAGATCGGCGTCCTCGTCGACGTCGTGTTCTAGGCCGCCACCGCTGCCTTTCAGCGCTTCGTAGGTGACGAAGACGCCGATCCCACCCAGCAGCAGGACGTACGCGACGCTGACCACCGACCCGGCCAGCCCGAGCTCTTGTAAGTGCTCGAGGCCAATCTTGCCGACTTCGATGCCGGCAGTGGTGCCGGCGATCATCAGGATGCCGAGTTTGTAGTCGACCTGCCCGAGGTCACGGTGTTTGAGCGTCGCGATCACGGAGGTCCCGAAGACGAACGCCAGACCGGATCCGACCGCCACGTTCGCGTCGTACCCCATCACCAGCAGTGCAGGCGTCACCAGGAACGACCCGCCCATCCCGAAGAATCCAAAGAGGATCCCGATGAGCAGGCCGAACCCGGTAAACATCCCGATGAGGAGGACGCTCATTCCGAACAGTTCCATCGCTAGTCACCTCGTAACAGCCCGACGACGTACTCACCGAGGAGCTGTTCGAGGCTGCCGTACCCGACGTAGAGGACGATCGCCTCGAGTAATACGAGACCGACGAGGGCGACTGCTTGCGCGTTCCCAGAGAGGGATTCGATTCCAGACATTATGGGACAGGGACTCGTTGCTCAGTCGTCGGCGACGGCGCTATCCGACGTAGCGGCACAGCGGTTCGGCCCGAGCTCGAGTTCGGTTTCTTCGTCTTCGTCTTCGGGTTCGTACTCGCCGGCGTTGGTCGCGATGACCTGCTCGTAGTTCGGCGGCTTCGACGGCAGGTTCTCGAACATGTGCTCGACGAAGTCGTCTTCTTCCATGCGGAGGATCTCGTTGTTCTCCCAGAGGTAGCCGACGGTCGAGAACATCGGCTGGCCAGGCGTCACGTCGATGTACTCGCCGTCGTTGGTGACCGAGAAGTGCCCCGGCAGGATCTTGACGTCGTTGGGCTCGGTCATGATGACGTTGTGGAGCGTCTCGTACTGGACGCGAGCGCCGTCGCGGGCGTCCTTGTCCGCGAACTGGAGTTCGGTGCGGCCGATGGATTCGACGAACAGCGTGTCACCGGTCAGCAGCGCCTCGTTGTCGACGAGATAGGAGGTCATTCCCGTCGTGTGGCCCGGCGTATGAACGGCCTTGATCTCGACATCGCCGAGTTCGACGACGTCGTTGGGCTCGATGGGGTCGAACTCGAACTGCGGGTCCCGGGTCTCGGCGGGTGCGCCGAGGTGGTATGGCACGCCGAGCTTGTCGGCGAGCTGTCGACCACGCGAGATGTGGTCGGCGTGGATGTGCGTGTCCAGGACGTGGGTCACTTCGAGACCGCGTTCGTTCGCGGCCTCGAGGAACTCGTCGGTGGCGCGGGTGACGTCGACGAGTGCGGCTTCGCCGGCGCGTTTCGAGCCGACGAGATAGCCCAGGCAACCCTTCGAGCGGCGCTGGAGCTGTACGATGACGACATCGTCGTTTTCCGTGGCGATCGGCACGACGTCGTAGACCATACTCCAGGCCTCCATGCCGTTCTCGACGGTCTTGACCTCGTCGACGTATCCTTCTTCCTCGAGGTAGTTCGCGAAACAGTTCGCGGAGCGACCCGTCGCACAGATCGTCACGACGGTATCATCCGCGTCGAGAGCGTCTTCGTCGAACTCGCCGACGAGCTCGTCGTCACTCCCGGAGTACTCGACGTTCTCGGCACCAGCAATATGCCAGTCCGCGAAACTCTCGGGCGATCTGGTATCGAAGAGGACGAAGTCCTCGTCGGCGTCGATCATATCTCGCAACGCTTCAGCCGTGATTGTCTCGACCATCGTCACTGTATTGTATATAGAGCCCACGTAAAACGGTTTGAGCGGGGAGAATAATTTCCCTCAAATATCGGGGATATGAGCGAATTGCGGAGGTACCCCACATAATTTCCGCAACTTTGCCCGAAACTAGGGGCGTATACACCGGGACCGGACCCAAAGCTGACACTACAGACAAATATACCAATAGCGTCTTTACGCGCAAGCCGCTACTGATATTGTAGGGACAATGCAAACCTCAGATATCGAGGAGGCGCTGATGGATCTCCCGCCGAGCTCGAAATTCATTTATAAGACACTGTCACGGGAGGGGTCGATGACGCTCAAACAGATCACGGAGGAGACGCTTCTCTGCTCGCGGACAGCCCGGTACGGACTCACGCAACTCGAGGACGAAAACCTGATCGAGGCCGCACCGGCACTTCACGACGGGCGACAGACCTGTTACAGTATTAGCCACCGGTCGATCGGAAACGACCGCACTGGCTATCCCGAGCAAGTCCTCGTTGAGCCGGACAGTGCCCACAAGCGGCTCGAAGCGTTCAAAACGGACGATCCCGACCTTCGACTGGTCGAGATTTCGACCGAGTACGAGGAGGGCCACGTCCCGGGCGCTATCAAACTCGATCCACGGGCTGACTTCCTCGATGCCGGCACGCGGACGATTCCTAGCGCCGACCGGCTCGAGAAGATTCTGGGTGAGCGTGGGATTACGCCCGACAGCACGGTCGTCCTCTACAGCAACGGCTACAACGAGTTTGCGGCGTTCGTCTACTGGACGCTCAAGTACTACCGTCATCGGGACGTCCGGTTGCTCAACGGGGGCAAATACTACTGGACCGAGAACAACTATCCGACGACGAAGACGACACCGACGGTCACTCCCGTCGAGTACGAGACGCAGCCGCCGAACGACCACATCCGCGCGTACCGACAGGACGTCCAGAGCGCGCTCTCGGAGGACGTCTCCATCATCGACGTCCGGTCGCCCGAGGAGTACTGTGGCGAGGCCGACGCACCCGCGCGTGCAAGCGGACACATTCCTCGAACGGTAAATATCGAGTGGGAGAGCGTTGTCCGAGAGTGTGGCCGATTCGAGCACCAGCAGGTCCTCGAGCGACCGTTTGCCGAGGCTGGAATTACCGAAGACGACGAGATCCTCGTCTACTGTAACGTCGGCGAACGCTCGGCCCTGGTCTGGTTTGCGCTCTCGGAACTGCTCGGCTATCCGAACGTCGCAAACTACGATGGCTCGTGGTCCGAGTGGGGGAACCTCGTCGATGTCCCGGTCGAAACCTGCGATTCGAGCGACCTGTAACCGCTGTCCTGCCATTCATCCGTCAGCCGCTATACTCGAGTGTCTCCACCGCCAGCCACTGCAGACATGATCGCACGACGGGTCCCCGAGGTGCCCTGTTGCCGTCGTTAGTATCGATTGACGCACAACACGGCCTGCGGTTCCGGAGAGGATTGTAGCTAACGGCCATGACCGACCCTGTGCAATTCCTGGCGGCGGCCGGAGAGCGAGTCGTCGTGTTCGCAGCGAGCGATCGCCGCCGTATCGCCGTGCTTCGCCCGTCTGTGAGCGTGTTGACCGCATTCCAGTCCGTTTTCGATGGGTCATCGATGGCATCGACGAAACCAAGCAATAATTACGGGTTGTGAACCGAGTGTCTCACGACGGATCGCTCGAGCCGGCACGCCGTTGGCCGCTATCCAGCGCGACAGTCGAAAGCCGACCGGCGTGTGACTGGCACTTCCCAGCAATTTTTTCTGGAACTCTCAGTATGGGAGAATATTCCCAACTATTATTTCAGGTACCTCAGCATTCAGGTAGTATACGTCTAAAGGCTAGGTGTCTATGGACCATATAGTCGTGCTTGGTGCTGGCGTCGGCGGCACGATGACCGCCAACATGCTTCGCCGTCGATTGGACCGCTCCGACGCGGAGATCAGCATCGTGGACAAGAGTACAGAACACGCCTACCAACCCTCGTTCTATCTGCTCCCGTTCGAGTATATGGAGCCCGAAGATCAATTCCGTGATATCCGTGGGCTCCTCCGTGACGGCATCGAGTTCGTGCACTCCGCCGTAACAGGTGTCGATCCCGACGCGAAGACCGTCGCACTCGAGGACGGTGAACTGTCGTACGACTACCTCGTCGTCGCGCTGGGCCACCGACTTGCACCCGAGACGACGCCCGGCATGCTCGAGGGCTGGGAGGAGACCGACTCCGTCTACCCGTTCTATCACTTCGATGCCGCGATGGAGCTGCGAGACGCGCTCAAGGACTTCGACGGCGGCACCTTCGTCGTCTCGGTCCCCGATACGTCGATCAAGTGCGGCGGCGCGCCGCTGAAGATGACGATGCTCGCGGAAGATTACTTCCGGCGACAGGGCATCCGCGACGACGTCGATGTCGTCATGACAAAGGGCAGCGACGCCGTCTTCGGCGTCTCGCCCTACCGCGAGAAACTCGAGGAAATCTGGGCCGACCGCGATATCGAGGCCAAACTGAACTTCACGGTCGACGAGATCGACCACGAAGCACAGGTCATCCACTCCGAAGAGGGAGACACACAGGAGTACGACCTCTATGCGCCTGTGCCGCCGCAGTACGGGCAGCCGGCGCTCACCGACAACTCGCCGCTGACTGAAGCCGACAAGGAAAACGACGGCGAATACGTCGCCGTCGACGAACATACTCTCCAGCACGTCGAGTACGAAGACGTCTTCGCACTCGGTGATGGCTGTAGCACACCGAACGCCAAGACGGCCGCCGCGGCACGCAAGCAGGCCCACGTCGTCCTCGACAACCTCACCGCCCATATGGAGGACAAACGGCAGACGGCGACGTACAAGGGCTACGCTGCCTGTCCGCTGCTGACGAAGAAGGGCAAGGCCATGGTCGCCGAGTTCGATTACGAGGAGAGCATCTCCGCACCCGTCGAGAGCCGGATGAACTGGATCATGGACGTCAACATCCTGCCCAGTTTCTACTGGGACTCCTGGCTGCGCGGCTACGACCCACTCCCATAACGATGGCGAGCAACGAACGAACCCTCGACGCTGACAGTGCGATCACCGACGAAACCGAACTGGCACGCGCGATCGAGGAAAACGAAGCGGAGCTCGCGGAACTGCTCCGGCTGCTCACGGTCGCGGAGGAACTCGCGGCGGACCTGACCCCGGAACTCCGCGAGACCGTCCGTGAGAACCGCGAACCCATCCGCGAGCTTCGGATGGCCTTCGAGCGTGAGGAGACGCTGGTGCTCTTACAGAAGGTCGGCGAAGAATCGGACACGCTCATCGAACTGCTGGACATCCTCGCGGTCTCGAAAGAGCTGTCCGACGACCTCGTTCCGGAACTGCAGGTCGCGATTCGAGAGAACCGCGAAGTCATCGAGCGCGTTCGACTCGCCCTAGAAAGCGAGGAGACGATCATCCTCCTCGAGAAACTCGGCGACAACGCCGACACGCTCGCGGAGCTGCTCGAGTTGCTCGATGCGACCTACGATCTGGCGATGGATCTGACCCCGGAACTGCGGGACGTTGCCCAGGATAACCGGAACGTGATCCGCGATCTTCGGATGGCCGCGGCGGGCTTTGCGGACGCCCACGAGGATGCCGACGTCGACATGTACGAACTCGGTCGGAACGCGGGCAACATGGTCGCCCTTGTCGAGACCATGGGTGATCCGCAGTTCACCTCCGCCATCGACGCTACGATCGAAGGGTTCACACAGGACGACCCCGAGCCAGTCGGACTGATCGGGCTCACCAAGGCGCTGTTCGACGCCGACGTCCGGCGTGCGCTCGGGCGACTCCTCGCGGCGGCGCGTGCACTCGGCAGTGCCTCGCTCGAGGAGTCAGACGAGCGAAACCAATAGCAGACACCACTGAACCACCGTTTTTGCGGTTCCGAACGACGATACGCCGTTCCAGCACCGCCGCTACGTCGTCTCGATCGAACTACCGGAAAATATGTTCAGTACCAGCTAGTACACTTCTCGAAATAGAAAATATAGTTGGTAGAATACGAGTTTAATAGGTGGGTTCCCAAGATGAAGATGGAGAATGACGCAACCATCCGCTTCATCGGACGAACCGACTGCAACGCCCGGCATCGGCGATACGTTCCCCGACCTGACGGTCGAGACGAGTATGGGCGAGCTCTCACTCCCCGACGACTACGAGGGCCAGTGGCTCGTCCTGTTCAGCCATCCTGGTGACTTCACGCCGGTCTGTACCTCGGAGTTCGTCGCCTTCGAGCAACGCCGCGAGGAGTTCGAGGAACTGAACGCCGAACTGCTCGGGCTGTCGGTCGACCGCGTCCACTCGCACATCAAGTGGACCGACTGGATCGACGAGAACCTCGACGTCGACATCGGGTTCCCCATCATCGCCGACGACCAGGGATCGGTCGCCCAGCGACTCGGCATGCTCCACCCCGGTGCGGGGACGGCTACTGTACGCACCGTTTTCGTCATCGATCCCGAGGGGACGGTCCGGCTGCGTCTGACCTACCCCATGGAGATCGGCCGCAACATCGACGAGATCCTCCGCTCGCTTCGCGCGCTCCAGAAAAGCGATGCCGACGGCGTCGCCGCCCCTGCTGACTGGCCGAACAACGACACCTTCGGTGACCAGGTCCTCCTGTCGCCGCCGGGGACCGAAGCGGACGCTGCGGCGCGCAAAGCCGAGGCTGCCGACGACGAGAACCTGAACTACTACGACTGGTGGTTCGTCACGCGCGAGCAGTAACGGACACTGACACACGGACTGACACCCGCTGAACAGCACCCCTCCAGCGTCACCCCCTCCGCCGGGTGACCACCACCGAAACCGACATCACTCAATTGTACTATGATCGATCCAGTCATCGCCAGCAGACTTCAGTTTGCGGTGACGACGATAGTCCACATCATCTTCCCAGTCATGAGTATGGGGCTCGCGCCCTTTCTCATCTACTTCACGTGGAAGGAGATACGGACGGGTGAACAGGTATACGAACAGCTGCGGACCTTCTGGACGAAGATCTTCGCCATCTCCTTCGTCGTCGGCACCGTAACCGGGATCGTCCTCGAGTTCGAGTTCGGGACGAACTTCGCGGCGTTTGCGACGGCTGCTGGCGAACTCTTCGGCGGCCCACTCGCGCTCGAGGGGATGATGGCGTTCATGCTCGAGGCGACGTTTCTGGGCATCTTCGTCTTCGGGCGCGACCGGGTGGGCGACCGGCTCTACATGCTCTCGAGCGTGCTCGTCGGACTCGGGACGTGGCTCTCGGCGGTCTGGATTCTGGTCGCCAACTCGTGGATGCAGACGCCCCGTGGCTACGAGATGGCGACGAAAAACGGCCAGCCGATCGTCACGCTCGTGGACCCGATCGCGGCCTACGCCAATCCCCGATTCCCGTGGATGTTCGTCCACATGCAGAACGCGGCAGTCCTGTCGGTCGCGCTGTTTCTGACCGGCGTCGCCGCCTACTTCGTCTGGACGAACCGCGACACCGAGTTCTGGCGCACAACGATGAAAGTTGGCCTCGCCGTCCTGCTCGTCACCGCCCCGTTTCAGGCGATCCACGGCGACGCCTACGGGCGACACGTCGCAGACACGCAACCACAGAAGTTCGCCGCCATGGAGGCCCAGTACGAGACCGACTCTGGAGCCGGACTGAAGCTGATAGCGATTCCGACGAGCCTGAGCGATATCACTGATCCCCATGCTGACGACCTCTTCGTCATCGAGATTCCGTTCGTCGCATCGCTGCTCGCAAGCGGGGGCGATCCCGGGGCGACAATAACCGGGTTGGACGATATCGACGCCGAGAGTCCGCCAGTCGCCATCGTCTTCTGGGCGTTCCGGGCGATGGTCGGCCTCGGAACGTGGTTTATCCTGCTGGCGTTCTGGGGCGGCTACCGATGGTACCAGGGCACCCTGTTCGATGACGATCTGCTGGCGAAAGCGTTCATGGGATCGTCGGTACTGGGAATCTTCACCGTCGAACTGGGCTGGATCGTCACCGAGGTGGGCCGTCAGCCCTGGGTCATACAGGGCGTGATGAAGACGCATGCGGGCGTTTCGCCGTCACTGAGCGGTTCGGAAGCGCTCGCTACACTCGTCGGCTTCGTCGGGGTGTATACGGCGTTGCTCGTCCTCTACTGGTACGTCGTCATCCGACTCATCCGGACGGAGGCGCCGACCCGCCCACCCACGCCGAAGCGTGAGACGAACATCCCCGAGGAGGTCGTTCCGAGCGATGACTGACGTATCGATCGTGGCGACGCCTGCCCTCGCTAATGGACCACTCTTTGGCCTGCCGCTCGAGGAACTCTGGTTTGGGCTAGTGTTCGCCGTCTTCGGAACGTTCCTGTTTCTCGACGGGTTCGACTTCGGCGTCGGCGCGCTGTTTGCCACGCGAACGACCGACGGCGAGCGTGAGCAGTTGCTGGCTTCGATCGGCCCGTTCTGGGACGGTAACGAGGTGTGGCTGGTCGTCTTCGGCGGTATGCTGTTCGCCGTCTTTCCGTCGGTGTATGCGGCGCTGTTCAGTCGCCACTACCTGCTGATGTTCGCGATTCTGGGCGCGCTCATCGTGCGTGGACTCGCCCCCGAGATGTACGAACAGCGCCACGACGAGGACTGGCAACGCTGGTGGGGCCGCGCGTTCATCGTCGGGAGCATCGCGTCACCGTTCTTCCTCGGTGTCTTCGTCGGCAACTGGCTGTTCGGCGTCGAGGGCGTCGCCTCGATCGCTAGCCTGCTGGCTGGTCTGGCTGTCGTCGCACTGACGATCGTCGACGGTGCTGCCTTCCTCGGACTGAAAACCCGGGGCGACGTCCGACTCGAGACGCAGTCACTCGGCCATCTCGCGCAGGTCGTCTACCTCCTGTTGGCGGTCGCGACGCTGGTCGTCGGCAGTCGATCGTCACCGCACGTCGCGTTGCTGTCGGTCCCGACACTCGGACTGCTTGGACTGACGGTGCTACTCGCCGGTGTGCACGTGGTCGCCGGGTGGGCCGGCCGCTACTATCTGGCCTTTGTGGCTGTCGCGGGGCAGGTGTATGGGCTCGTCGCACTCGTGGCGACGCTGCTGTTCCCGCTGGTCGACCCAGCGACTGGACTCACGGTCGCGGATGCGATCGTATCGTCGCTGTCGCTGAACCTGATGACCATCGGTTCGTCGATCCTGTTGCCACTGGTCGCGACATACTTCATTGTCCTGTACTCGTCGTTCAGCGGCCCCGTCGAAGAGGACGAGTCCTACGTATAGGACTGCTGTCCCTTTTCAAACGAGCGCAACCGTGCCGGTCCCGGTGCGAAAGTTCTCGAATACGATGTGCGAACCGGGCGCTCACTGCATGTTTCTGAGACCTGCCCGCCGTACGGTCGTCCACATACGGTTTTGGGTGTAGCTCCGCTAACTCGAGCGGCAGCAGTGACGGAAGCGAAAACGACGCAGGCGACGGTCCCGGAGTGATCGACTCAGCGGTCACGCTGGGACCGGTCACGTCCCATGCCACTTGCGATAGAAGCCGACGCTGAACAGCAACAGGAGCACCCCGATGCCGAGGCTCCGGAAGAACGAGCCGTAATCACGGCTGAGATACAGTTGTAGCAGGCCGACGCCGACGAGTACCGCGATCACGAGGATCGACAACACGAGCATCCACGTCGCATCGTCGACCGTGTCAGTACTGTTCATGGCCGGTTCCACCCCACCAACGGTGACTGCAGGCGACAGCAGTTAGTCACAACGTGTTTACTCGAGTCGTCTGCTGGGGCGGAGTGTCTAGTTGGCATATGCAGAGTACCGAGGCCGGGGATAAGGAGCGCGGGCGTCAGTGCGTCGTCGCCTCGGGCGAGAGACCGATTCCCGCCAGCAGGAGGCCGGCGGCGACGATCAGTCCGAGGCCGAGTGCCGTGACGATATCGCCGAGTCTGAACATCCAGACGGCCGTGATGATGCTCGCGAGGACCATCGCGAGGCCGCTTACAAACAGGGAACTGTTGTACGGCTTGTGTCCATTGTGCTGTGGCATGGGGTGGCTCACATGTGGTACAACGGCCCGAACGCGCTAAAGTGGTGGCCTGCTGGAGAGTATTGTCCGCTCTAGGGGATACTTCGCGGTTCGAGGTAATAATTGCGAACGGAGGTCTCGAGTCGGACATGGGTCGTTACGGGTGGTCTCCTGTCATCTGTAGCCAGCCCTTGATCAGTGCGTTCACGTTGTAGAAGATGACGCCGACGGTGAGAAGTGACGTCGCAAGGTAGATGAGAAAGCCAACCGGGCCACCGACAGTAGTGCCGAGGAAGCTACCGGTAATTCCGACGACAGTCAGTTCGAACCACGTGATGAGTATTCGCGAACCGAGTTGCGGAGGCGACTGTTCGCGATCGGATTGGCGGTGTTCGACACCGGTGCTCTCCTCGTCATGAATCGAGTCGTCCTCGACGGTGCTCGTTCCATCGCCATCCGTCTTGTTACGATCCATCAGTACGATTCCTCCACGTCGATCGGTCCGCTGAACGCCGAGTACAGGACGCTGAAGTAGATAAAGATCAACGGCAAGAGCAGCCCTGCACCGATCGACATGAGATTGAGCGGGACCGTCGAGACGATCGCTGCGTCGACGGTCAAGCCGGTGGCAGGATCGATGGTCGGATACATCATCCCGGCAACGATACTCACGAGGCTGAAGACGAGGCCCGCAGCGGCGATGAATGCCACGTAGTACCGATCACGGCTCGTCGATACGGCGTACGCGCCGGCGAGGACGAGCGTCAGCACGACGAGTGCTATCACGAGCGGTGAGACGAGTGCCGACCGCAGATCCGGGACTGCGACGGCGATGTACCCAAGCGTCAGGACGACCAACACGAGATAGGCGCCAAGAGCGCGGTAGCCGTCTACTTGGAGATCATCACGGAGCTCGCCCCGTGTTTTCAGCCGGAGGAAGGCGACGCCGTCGACGACGGTGAGTGCGACGACGGCCAGGCCAACGACGAGGCCGGGCAGCGTAATGATGGTCGTCGCGCCAACCAACCAGTTGGCGGTGAACATGCCGAGGAAAAACGGTGCTGCAATGCTGCCAAAAATGAACGCACGGCCCCACCAGTATTGCCACCGGTCGTCCTCGCGCTGTTCGTACATTTCGGGGGCGAGCCCACGCACGATGAGCGCGCCCAGAATCGCGAACATCAGCAGGTAGTGACGGCTAAACAGGTTGGCGTAGACGGCCGGAAACGCCGCAAAGAGTGCACCACCGAAGACGACCAGCCACACCTCGTTGCCGTCCCAGAACGGGCCGATCGCGGCCAGTAACTGCTCACGTTCGTGACTGTCTGCACGAGTTGCAAACAGTAACCCGACGCCGAAGTCGAACCCATCGAGAAACAGAAACATCGCGAAGATAAAAAACACCAGCCCGAACCAGATATCTGTGAGCGGCAAGCCAAACAACGGGCCGTTTGCGAGCCAGCCGCCGTCAGTCATCGGCGCCCACCTCGTCCGTCGGCGTCTCCGGACGCTCAGCCACCGCGAGGTCAGCCGGCGCTGGCGGTCCGGTGCGGATGATTCGGGCGATGACATAGAGATACAACACGAGCAACACCAGATAGACGACGACGAAGCCGATCAGCGTCGTCGTCGCCTCGGCTCCGGTGAGGTCCGACGAGACGCCGGCGCTCGTCTTCATGACGTCTTGAATAATCCACGGCTGGCGACCGACTTCGGTGACGATCCAGCCGAGATGGACAGCGAAGATGCCAAGTGGCGTCGATGCCATCAGCGCCAGGTGCAACAGGTCGTCCTCGAGGAGCTGGCCACGAATCCAGCGGTAGCCACCCCAAACGGCCAGGAGGATGAACCAGAACCCGAGGCCGACCATCGCCCGGAACGACCAGAAGACGAGGGCAACGGGCGGCTGTGGGCCTTCGAACTCCTCGAGGCCGCGGATCGTCGCCTGTGGATCGCCACCGCTGGCGAGCCACGATGCGCCGCCTGGGATCCCGATGCCGAAGATGTCCTTCGCCCGGGGATCGAGGAGGTCTTGCATACTCGTGGGAAATGCAATGATGTACTCGGGGACGTACGACTCGGTCTCCCAGATGGCTTCCATCGCGGCGAACTTCTGTGGCTGCGTTTCGAACACGTGTCGTGCATAGAGGTCGCCGTGGAGGACCTGTAGTGGCGCAGTGATGATGAGGGCAATGAGCCCGAATTTGAGTGTCGTCTCCCAGAAGTCGATGTTCTCGATCGGGTAGCCCCAGATGTGGTGGCGGAACACGAAGTACGCACCCAGCCCCGCCAGAACGAGCGCCACGGATTCGACGGCGGCGTTTTGCATGTGGACGTACATCCAGATGAATCGCGGATTCAGGTACGCAGCGAGCGGATCGACGAGTATGACCACCTGCTGGCCGTTTTCGGAGACCAGTTCGTACCCCCGTGGCGTCTGCATCCAGGAGTTCGCAACTAAGATCCAGACGGCAGAGAGCCAGGTGCCGATGCCGACTGCGACCGCTGAGATCATATAGAGGACGTTCCCGACGCGCTGGCGGCCGAAGACGAAGATACCCAGGAACGTCGCCTCGAGCATGAACGCCATCATCCCCTCGAGCGCGAGCGGTCCGCCGAAGAGGTCGCCCGCGGCCGTCGAAAACACCGCGAAGTTCGTCCCGAACTCGAACTCAAGGACGATCCCCGTAACGGTGCCCACGACAAAGGAGATGGCAAAGATCTTCGTCCAGAACCGCCGAAGTTGCTCGTAGATTGGCTTGCCAGTGCGGATATCCTTCCAGGTAAAATAGATGAGAAAGGGCGCGAGGCCCATACTCATCACGGGGAAGATGATGTGGACTATCGTCGTCACGGCGAACTGTAACCGGCTTGCAGCAACGGGGTCAAGCATGACTGGAGCGTGGGGATGGCAGCCCGGATCTAGCTTCGGTGTAGGTATCCCAGAAAGAGTGTTCGGATTTATGTGATATAGCTGTCATTCTTGGCAGAGAATTAGGACTGAGTAGGCTTATATCTCTCCCAGCACTCGTCACGAGTGATCTGTTTTGTCAGCCGGTGCGACGACAGCCAGTCATAACTCCGGTCGGTCGACCGACGGAACGGCCAGTCGCCGGTCTACAGGTCGGGAATCGCCGCGAAGACGAACTACATCGGAAGCCAACGATTGAAATCCCAGTCGTCCCAAGTATCCTGCAATGGGAAACGCTGCACTTCGGGATATCGCCGTCATCGAGGAGATCCCGTTCGCCGACATCGAGGGCGTCGTCGCCGTCGACGCGCACAACTGGCTCTATCGGTATCTGACGACGACGGTCAAGTGGACCGACAGCGAGACGTACACGACCGCCGATGGCACCGAAGTCGCCAACCTCGTCGGCATCGTCCAGGGCCTCCCCAAGTTCTTCGAGAACGACGTGACGCCAGTGATGGTCTTCGACGGCGGCCCTTCCGAACTCAAAGACGACGAGATCGAATCCCGCCGCGAGCAACGCCGCAGCTACGAGGCGCAACTCGAGACCGCCCGTGAGGAAGGCGACGCGGTCGCTATCGCGCAACTCGAGTCCCGAACCCAGCGGCTGACGCCGACGATCCAGGAGACCAGCCGCGAACTGCTCCGACTGCTGGACGTGCCGATCGTCGAAGCACCCGCGGAGGGGGAAGCCCAGGCCGCCCACATGGCCACCCGCGGCGACGCCGACTACGTCGGCTCGGAGGACTACGATGCCTTGCTCTTTGGCGCACCGCTGACGCTCCGACAACTCACGAGCAAGGGCAACCCCGAACTGATGGATCTCGAGGCTACGCTCGACCACCACGACCTCACGCTCGAGCAGTTGATCGACGCGGCGATCCTCATCGGGACGGACTTCAACGAGGGCGTCTCCGGGATCGGCCCCAAGACGGCGCTCTCCGAAATCGCCGACCACGGCGACCTCTGGAGCGTGCTCGAGGCTCGCGGCGACCACATCGAGCACGCCGACCGCGTCAGACAGCTGTTTCGCGATCCGAACGTGACCGACGACTACGAGTTCGAGACGACGCTCGAGCCGGATCTGGCGGCGGCCCGCGAGTACGTCACCGACGAGTGGGAGATCCACGACGACGAAGTAGCACGCGGGTTCGAGCGCATCGAGGAGAGCGTCACCCAGACCGGGCTGGATCGCTGGACGTAATCGGGGTTGCGTGTTCGCTCGAGTGATGTGACTGGCTTCGAAAGAGAGTGCGACACTCAAAACTGATGGCCGGGAGCGGGGTCAGCCGCAACACGCGGCTGACCCCGCAACTCGGGGGAAGGCAGGCGGCTACCCAGTCTGACCGCGAGCGAACCCATGCGCGGCGCGTAGCGCCGCGCGTAGTCGAGCGGCCGACGGCCGTGAGACAGGGTGAGCGAGCGGGCCGACGACCGACCCGTAGGGGAGGAAAGAGTGCTTTTGATCAACCGTTTACCGAGGGACGCCGCGCTGTGTGGCAACGCCACCAGCGCGGCAGACTGCAGCGTAAAAGGTTGGTTAGAAGAGATGCTGGTCGTCGTCCAGCAGTTTGGCAGGGCCTCCGACGTCCCAGATGGTCGTGGAGACGCCACAGTCGGCGACCGCTTCCTCGACTCGCTCGGCGTACTCCTCGGTGGTGTTGACGTAGACGCTGGCGCCGGTGTCGGTCGAGAAGTAGACGGGGATGTCCTCTTCCTCGCGGAGTTCACGAACCGTGTTGAAGATCGCGAGGGTCGCGGGCTGCCAGTAGACCCAGCCCGAGGGACCGGTCATCGTGGTCGCGGCCAGCGACAGCGAATCCTGTTCGGCGAGTTCGAACGTCCGCTCGAAGTCGTTGTTCCGCAAGGCATCGCGCATCTCGGCGATCTGTTCGTGGATGTGGGCGTTGCGCGCCTGGAACATGTGGCTGTCGGCGGCCTCGCGGTGGGCGTCTTCGGTCTCCTTGTGGTAGGGGACGAGTCCGACGACGATCTTCAGATTTTCGTGGAGGTCGGACGGAATCCGCTCGGAGTGACAATCCTCGTCGTTGAGCCCGGTGTAGAGTTGGGAGAACGCGCCGGTGACCGCTCGAGCGGACGACGCCGAGCCGACGCGGGCGATCGTCGAGACCTCCTGGCGCGAGGCGTCGAGGTCGGCTGCTTCGGCAAGTGCCATCGCGGCGGCCGCAAAGCCCGAGGAAGACGAGCCCAGCCCGACGTTCGAGGGGAAGCTGTTCTCGCTCTCGAGACGAACGGGGTACACGGTGTGGGCGGCGTCGGATTTCGAGCGGGCCTTCTCGACGACGGCCTCGACGCGTTCGTACGCGCGGCCGTCGAGTTCCTCGCCGTCGACGATGAAGGTGTCCTCGTCGTAGTCCATCGAGAACTCGACGGTCGTCCGCGTGTGGCTTGGGGCCGTACAGACGCTGATGCTGTCGTGATACGGGAACCGCTTGATGTCGTCGCGCATCCCGTGATACTTGACCAGCCCCTGAATGGGGTGGGCCATGGCCGTGGCTTTCATACCCTGATAGGTGGCTGAGGGCCGCTTAAAGCTCACGGCATTCGGCTACCGCCCGACCATCGCCGTGTCGGTCGACATCGAACCCGAACGCTGAAACGAACCGGCTTCTACCACACCGCTATGGGCACCCCACGCGAGACACGGCAGGCACAGGCTGAGGAGGTCGTCAATCGACTCGAGGCCGAGTATCCGGACTCGACGATTTCACTGCGGTACTCGGATCGTCTCGAGTTGCTGATCGCGGTGATCCTCTCGGCGCAGTGTACCGACGAGCGGGTGAACACGGAGACGAAACACCTCTTCGAGAAGTACGACGGGCCCGCGGACTACGCGAACGCCGACCAGGAGGAACTCGCCGAGGACCTGAACTCGATCACCTACTACAATAACAAGGCCAAGTACATTCGTAGCGCCTGCGAGACGATCCTCGAGGAGCACGACGGCGAGGTTCCGGACACGATGGACGAACTGACCGAGCTGTCGGGTGTCGGGCGGAAGACGGCGAACGTCGTCCTCCAGCACGGCCACGACGTCGTCGAGGGGATCGTCGTCGACACGCACGTCCAACGGCTCTCACAGCGGCTCGGATTGACCGAGGAGGAACGGCCCGAGCGGATCGAGGAGGAGCTGATGGAAATCGTTCCCGAGGGGTACTGGCAGCAGTTCACCCACCTCTGTATCGACCACGGGCGGGCGGTCTGTACGGCTCGGAACCCCGACTGTGATGATTGCGTGCTGGCGGATGTCTGTCCGTCGGAGAAAGGCGACAGCGGGATCGACCTCGCGTCCGGCGAGCCGTGGTAATTGGTCGATTCGAGACGTACTGATACGGTCTAGTGTAACGATTTCCCGGCGCACCCGCACGGGTCGCGGGTGCGCCGGAACTGACTGACAGTCGTCCGTATGAGCCGATATCCACCGGTCACCGACCTTGGCAAGCCCAACGCCTTTTCACAAACCGCCGGTATCCACGTCCGGGATCACGATGTCCGACGACACCGACGAGCGTGAGAACACCGGCAAAGAGGAACACGGACGGGACGTCCAGCTCGAGCACGAGCAGACCGACCCCGAGGCGGCTCGAGACGAAGACGAACTGACCGAGGAAGAACAGGAAGCGCGCGAGCGACAGGACGAGGAGCAGCGCCGACAGGACATCGAACACAAGTCTGACGACCGGGAAGACGACGCGCTCGAGCAGGAGAATCCGGATGCCCACCGGGACGAAGAACCGTACAACAGCTGAGCCGTCCGATCACCGTGTTTTCACGTGAGACAGTCATACGGTCTACTGTCCCGCTGTCCCGGCGCACCCACAGGACGGGTCGCGGGTGCGCCGGCACCCACTGACAGGAGTCCGTATCAGGCCTTCGGCACGACCAGTGTCGGGAGCGTGTCGGTAACGGAGACGGTGACTCGAGCGTCCATCGGCACCACCCCGATCGATCGATCGTCGACGACGAGACAGACATCGCTATCGTTTCGCTCGACGGTAAACGCGAGGCCATCGTCGGGGAGGACCCACTGACGGGTCTGGGTGACGAACGGGCCGATCGGGGCGACTGCGACCGCGTCGATGGCTGCCGAGAGCTGTGGGGCGTCGACAGCGCTGGCGTAGCCGTGGCTGCCGGCGGGCGTCGCCGCGACGACGCCGTCAGCGCGAAACGTTGCGACGTGCTGGCCGCGACTGTCGACGCCGTATTCGGAGATGCGCGCCGGCTCGTCGGTGACGAGCGTGACGTCGAACAGCGCACGATCGCGGACGACGGTGTCGTTCGACTCGAGGGCGGCCTCCAGTACCGGCCGCGGACGACGAACGGCGTCGCCCGCGAGGACGGCTTCGAGCGCGTCGAGGAGTCGGTCGGGAGCGACCGAGTCGATGCCCGATACTGGGCCAACCGGGAGCACGGGAGCCTCGACGCCAGTCCGTGCGAGTGCTGTTAGTGTCGTTTCGCTGGCCGCGACTAGCACCGACGGCTCTGCCTCGAGCACGGTGTCGACCTCGTCGCTGACGATCGTCACGTCGGTGTCGGCCGACTCGAGGCGAGTACCGATCTCGATGGCGTCGGTCGCGTCCGCTTGGCCATCGATGACACCGACGACGGGCTCTTCGCCGGCGCTCCACGCGGCATCCATGGTCGTCAGTTCACACGGCCCAATGAAAAGGGTACGGTTGTCGTCGCGGACCGCATGTCGGCGGTCGATCCGTCCGGTGTGTCCGGGGGCGACGACGCGTTACAGCGGTAGCAGCGCGAACGCCAACGACTTCAGTCGTCGAAGGGCCAGTCGCCGGTGATCTTCATGCCTTCGGCCAGATCCTGCGCTTCGAGGTCGGCTGCGATGGCGTCGGGCGTGCGGTGGTCGACGGTCACGTCTTCACGGGCGAGTGCGACGACGTACGCGGTCAGGAGGATCGCCTGCTCGCGCAGGGTCCGTGGCTCGAGTTTCTCGATCGTATCGGCGAACGTGTGCCCCCAGCCCCGTCCCGAGCCCTCGGAAACCGATCTGACGTAACAGCCGGGAATGCCATCCACGACGAACGGCCAGTGATCGCTGTGGGGGCCAAGTGTCGGCACCGTCTCGATCGGGTGGTCGTATCGTTCGGCGATCTCGTCTGCGGTGTCTGCGAGCGTGTCGAAACCGTGCGTGACGAGCTCGAGCGTCCGGTCGTTGACGACGCCGTCGTTGTTGACCACCGCTTTGATCGCGTTGGCGTCGGCCGACTCGGCGTATCGAGTAGAGCCGACCAGGCCGACCTCTTCGGCGCCGAAGGTGACGAACTCGACGCGGGTCTCGAGGTCGTCCTCGCGGGCGGCCAGCGCGGTCGCGAGTTCGACGACCATCGCGGTGCCGGCGCCGTTGTCCATCGCGCCCTCGGCGATGTCGTGGGCGTCGACGTGGCTCGTCACGAGCACGCGCTCGTCGGTGTCGGGGCCGAGTTCGGCGCGGACGTTTTGACTCTCGGCGGGATGAATATCGGCCTCGACGGCGAGCGTGATCGACTCGCCGTCGAACCGGCGGGCCAGTCGCGCGCCGACCTCGCTCGAGACGCCGACGGCCGGGATCTCGCCGATCGGGTCCGCGTCGGTTCCGACGCTGCCGGTCGGCGGCAGACAGCCCTCAACGTGGTTGCGGTAGACGAAGCCGACGGCACCGTTCTCGACGGCGTGATAGTACTTCTCCCGGCGGTGGAGGTACCGGTCGTAGTAGTCGGGGACGTCGCTGCGGACCATGACGATCGCGCCCTCGATGTCGGTCGCCTCGAAATCCGCGGGGAGGCCGTAGCCGAGGTCGATCAGCGGTGCGACGACGCGATCGTCGGGGCTGCGCGGCAGCGCGATACAGTCCTGTGTCGTGTCGCCGGCCGTGATCACACTGTCACCGCGGGTCCAGCCCTGTATCTCGAAGGTCTCGAGGCGGGCGTTTCGCGCGCCAGCGTCGCCCAGCGCGTCCCGGGTCAGTTCGGCAGCCTCGCGTTCCCCCTCGCTGCCGGCCATGCGATTCCCGACGTCGACGAGGGACTCGAGATGGTCCCAGCCGACGTCGCTCTCGAAGATCGAGCCGATCCAGGCGGTCATGACCGTATCGTGGACCGACGGCCGGGTAACTGTACCGTTCGCCCTCGCCGCGCTCGCAGGCTCCTGGCAAACGCCGGCACTGAAAGAACGGCTCGGCAGTTGTTCGCTGTTGCTAACAGGTCTAACTACGAATCTTTTTTACGCCGCTCCTGCTCGAAACTGGTATGCGGGAGACGCTTGCCGACTGGCGGCCGGCCATCGACGAGGCGATCGCCGACCTGGTCCCACGCGAAATCGACACGGACTATCTCGAGACGTTCTTCGGCCCGCCGACCTACGAGTACGATCCCACTGGTATCGAGTGTGCGCTGTCGACGCCGCTGTGGGACTTACTCGACCGTGGTGGGAAGCGGTGGCGTGCGATCCTCTTTCTGGTCTTCATCGAGGGCTTTGGCGAAGACCCGGCCGAGTACCTCCCCTATGCCTGCATTCCCGAACTCCTGCACAACGGGACGATCATCGTCGACGACATCGAGGACGGGGCGACGATCCGGCGAGGCGAGCCAGCACTGCACCACGTCTACGGACACGATATCGCGCTCAACGTCGGGAACGCGATGTACTTCCTGCCGCTGAAAGTCATCACACGAAATCCGGCCGCCCTGCCGGCCGATCGGCGGCTTGCCGCCTACGAGATGCTGATGGACGAACTCAACCGGACCCATCTCGGGCAAGGGATGGACATCTGCTGGCACAACGACCACGACCTTCAGGTCAGCACCGACGAGTACCTCGAGATGTGTGCGTGCAAGACCGGCTGTCTCGGGCGGATCGTCGCTCAGCTCGCCGCGATCATCACCGACCAGCCCGCCGCGATCGAAGAAGCCGTCGCCACGTACGCGGAGCTGACCGCCGTCGCCTTCCAGATCGGCGACGACATCCTGGACGTCGAACACTCGCTGGGTCGGGCCGGCGAGTTCGGCAAGGAGTTCGGCAACGACATCCGCGAAGGCAAACGGACGCTGCTGGTCATCCACGCACTCGAGGAAAGCGACCCGGAGCGTGCCCGACGGCTCCAAGCGATTCTCGAGGCCGATGAAAACACGGACGACGAGATCACCGAGGCCCTCACGATCCTCGAGGAAACCGGCAGCATCGAGTACGCCCGCGACTGTGCCCTCGAGCTGGCCGCCGACGCGCGGGCGGCGATCGACGGGCTGGCGTTCGACGCCGAGACGATCCGGAAGCTCGAGGAGTTCACGGAGTTCGTCATCGAGCGCGACGTGTAGTCGAGACCATCGTCGGTCCGCTTACTGCTTCCAGCTGCCGGACTCCTCCCCGTGGAACTCGCCTTTTGCCTCCCGCTGCTGTGGCCAGATCATGAACGCGGTCGCGACGAGGAAGAACACGGTGACGACGCTCGCGACGACGACACCCGGAACTCCGGGGACGGAAGCAGTTTGGGTCCACGGCTCCCCCGGCTCGTAGAGCGTGATCCGAAAGAGCCACGCGACACCCAAAAGCAGGTAGAGGGGATAGTAGATGCGGTGTAGTCGGCGTGAAAGCGCTTCCCAGTAGGACACCTTGAACGTCGGCATCCGTAGGTCGTCGCCGAGTTCGACGCGCCACGCTTCGAGTGGCGCGTCACTCGGCTCCAAGGCGTTCGCAAACAGGTTCTCCTCTAGAAGGCGAATCCTGGCTCGACTCGCGTCGTAGGCTCGGTACCGCCGAACGTCGAACAGGAGGAACAGCGAGACGCCGACGATACCGATCAGTAACAGATACGCGGAGACGTCACCGCCCTGAAACGCGAGCGCGAGGACGGCCGTAACGACGACGATAGCCCAGTCGGTCGTCAGATCGAGCCGCGAGAGGAGATTACCCGACTGGGACATCTCGCCGCGATAGTAGTGTGGTAGCAACGAGAGGAACTCTTCGTGGTCGGTCGCCGCGGCGGTGGCGACGTTGCGCTCGTCGGACGCAGTCGAGTCGAACCTCTCGGGGTCCGCCGCTTCCATTATCCGCTCCCTCCACCGTCCGCCGAACGCATCGGGTGTCGGCCTCGAGACCGGCAGGTATCGTCTCCAGTGAACACTGCATCCCGCATCAGCTCGTTATACGCAGCGGCCCTCACGAGCGGCGTCTCTGTACGGTGAGTGTCCAGCACGACGGACAAACGCGTTATCCAAAACATGTGGCTCATAGTCGCGCCACAAGGATGACCCTGTCGTCGCTGCGGGTCGACCGTTGATGCGATCCAGGTCGCGATCGTGCCCCTCATCGTGGCTCGAGCCTCGAGCGACCGATCCCGCCGATCAGATTCGGCTGTGTTCGCGTTCGATCGCAAGGTGGTCTTCGGCCCAGTCGATGTCGACAGGGTTGGTCGGCGCGCTCGTCAGGCCATCGCGGCTGACGATCTCGAGGGTTCGATTACGCGCATCTGGTGTGAACGGCGACACCGCCATCACCCGTGCGACGTCAGCCCGTGAAATCGACCCTGAAAAGGAGCCACCGCCCTCGTTGACCACGACCGCACCGCTCGGGAGGTCGTTCGTGAGTCTGCCAGGACGGATAATTGTATGCTCCAGGCCCGACCGGCGCAGCGCCGTTTCGGCGTCCTGCTTGGCCGACAGCGAGCCCCGAATCAAGAGCCGCGCTGGAAGCGACAACCCCGCTTTCGAGTTGCCGACGCCGATCGCACTCTCGAGAACGAAGTAGGAGACGCCGGCGCCGACGGCGGCGGTGATGAGATTGATCACGCCGGTTCGATCGACCAGTTTGGTGCCGATCGTGTGGCGAATCCCCGATGGCGTTCCGAGTGCACAGTAGACGATATCGCAGTCGTCGACCGCTGCGACGGCGTCGGCCGACTCGAAGAAATCGGCGACGAGCACGTCGTCCGCCCCGTGTCGCTCGAGCATGTCGACGTTCGCGTACGACCGCGTGGTCGCGCGTACCGAGAGGTCGGTCGGCCGCAGGACCGACAGGAGTTCCTGTCCGGTCTCCCCGCTGGCACCGGCAACGAGGGCTCGATCGAAAGTGCGTGAGCGAGTCATCGAGCGAGTTACTGCACGGACACTGAAAACGCTCACCAGCAGTTGCCGATCACGACTGTCCACGCACCGAATACGAACGGCTGTCGGCCGCTCGTGTAATCGATGTGGGTCCTATGCGTCTTTGTCGTCGTCACCGCCGTCGGACTGGAGTCGCTTCGTCGTCTGGACTAACGGATGTCGTGCGTAGTCGACGACGTCGATGTCGTCGATCTCCTCTAACTCCTCTTTTTCCGCCGTGCGTGCCATCCCGAGGTCGATCTCGTGGTCGATGACGATGACGTAGGCGTCCATCTCGTCGATCCCGAGCCGATCGGCCGCGAGCACGCGGTGGTGGCCGTCGGCCAGCAGCAGCGTCCCGCCGTTGTCGATGACGACCAGCGGCTCGGCCAGCCCGCGCTCGAGTTCGTAGCGCCGCCCCTCGAGCTCGTCGGCGTACACCCGGCCCTGCGTGGGTGTCAGATCCGAGAGGGGGACGGTTCGGCGCTCCTCGGTCAGCTCGATTTCGTGGATCTGTTCCAAGGTTCGAGTCAGTTTGCCTACCTTTTCGGGGGTCGCGCGTTCGATCTGACTGCGGATGACGTCGGCGTTCGAGATGATTCCCACGAGGTTGCCGGCGTCGTCGACGACGGGGAGTTTCTGGATGCCGGATCGGAGGATGACTCGGGCGGCATCGTTGACCTTCATATCGGGATGGGCGACCAGCAGATCCGTTGCCATGATCTTGAAGATCGGATCGTCGTCGTCCGCAAGCAGCAGATCGCGGGCGCTGATGAACCCCTCGACGCGGCGGCGTTCGCAGACTGGAAAGCCACTGTGTTCGTCGCTCTCGGCGATCCGCCGCGCGACCTCGCCGACGGTTTCGTCGGGCGATACCGTCGCGACATCGCGCGTCATGTAGTCTTTGACCCGGGGTTTGGTCCGGTCCGACACGACATCCATATCGGGATAGACGGGTGCCGCGCGCAAAAGCACTGTCACTGACGTCGATCGGGACGCCTCGCAGACCGCTTATATCGATTCGCCGTCGGGTTCACCGTGCTGGGTGAACAGCCACTCGCTGGTCTGCGTGTACGCGCCAACCGGAATCCCCGGCCGCGTCTCGAGCGCCTCGAAAAAGCGGTTGGTGATCACTTCCTCGACGATGCTGACGATCGATTCGACCTCCTCTTCGTCGTCTGCACTGCCCAGAATGCCGATCTCGAGTTGTGCACCGGCCATGTCGGCGTGGCCGCCGGCGCTGCCGATTCGATCGAACGCGTCTCGAAGCGTCTCGCCGAGATCGACATCCGCTGCTCGCGAGCGGGCCGACAGATACACCATCTCGTCGTCGAACCCGAAGACGAGCGTCGTCTCGATGCCTTTCATCGCCAGCAACTGGTCTGCCGCCTGTGGTAACGCGTCCCGGTTCCCGATCCGGCCGACGCTGGCGACGGCAACCGACTCCCGCTCGATCCGGTTTTTGATCGCCCGTGCGATCGTCTCGAGGGTCTCGCCCTCGAGCGAGGGCTGTTCGATCTGTCGCAGAGTCGAGTCGTCGACGTACGGAGAGAGCACCGACGCGGCCCGAAAATCGGCCGGCGAGACTTCCCGCGTGAAATCGCTCGTATCGACGCGAATGCCGTACAACAGCGCCGTCGCCGTCCGCGGATCGAACGCGAGATCGAAGTGCTCGAGGTATTCGGTCAGGACGGTGCTGGTCGCACCCGCACCCTGCCGGAGGTCGACGAACTCGCCGGGGACCGGCCCACGGGGCGGATGGTGGTCGATGACGACGTCGACGTGGAGGTCCGGCGGGAGCTGGTCGTTGACGCCGGGACGGGAGTGGTCGACCAGCGCGAACGCCGAATAGTCCGTCAGCGGGTCGTCGGGTGCCATGTTCCGCAGGTCCAACTCGAGCAAGTTGACCATCGCCCGGTTCTCCTGGTGGGAAATGGCTCCGAAGTAGCAGGCATCGGCGTCGACGCCGACGGACTCGGCGATGTCGACGAGTGCGACCGCGCTCGCGATCGCGTCCGGATCCGGGTTGTCGTGGGTCATGACTGCCAGCCGACCGTCGATCTCCGTGAGCTGCTCGCGCAGTTCGATCGCCGCTTCGGCCGACGGACTCGCCGTTCCCTCGAGTGCGTGCTCGGCCAGCGCCTCCGTCGGGTCGACGACGTGATCTGCAAGCTCCGTAAACCGGCTGCAGTCCGCAGCCGTCGCGTTCCCGCCCAGATAGGCTACGATCATCGTGTCAGGGAACCGCTCGCGCGCGGCCTCGAGCGTGGCCAGGTTGACGTCGGTCCGGTCGCCGGCGACGAACAGCACGTCCGGCTGATCGACGGTGGCGATAGCGTCGGGATCGGTCGGATCCGCGTGTCGAGCTGGCACGCTCTCGTCGCGCAACGTCTCGACAGCGCTCGCATCGTCGGTGATGACGAGCACGCGGCCGTCGCGCTCGGCGACCCGGTCGGTCACCTGTCGACAGACGGTCCCGCAGCCGAGCACGAGCCGGAAAACCATGTATCGCGGCTTGCGACCCCGAGCGGTAAAAACTACCGGCTCACCTCAGCCCACGATCGCGGTTGCCGCATCGAGTGCGGCAGATGCGATCGGATCGAACGCCGGCAGGATGACGACCGTCATCACGGCAGCGGCGATGATCGCCGCGTAGAGACCGGCCGGCTGGGCGAGACGATCCCGGTCGAGAATCGGCTCCTCGATCCAGAGGGCCTTGACCAGCCGTGAGTAATAGTACAGCGAGAGCGCGCTGTTGACGACGAGCGCGGCGGCAAGGACGAGCAATACCGTGTTGTCCGCGGCCGCGTTGAGCGTCTCAGTGTAGAGCAGGTACTTGCTCCAGAAGCCACCGAACGGTGGGACGCCGGCCAGGCTGAACATGAACACGGCCATCGCCGCCGAGGCGAAGGGTGCCTGTTTCGCGAGGCCATTGTAGTCTTCGAACGTGCGGCCGACGCCCCAGTACTCGGCCAGGCCGACGAACAGGAACGCGCCCGTGTTCATGAAGCCGTAGACCAGCAGGTGCATCATGGCCGCGCCCATGACGAGGTCACCGGCGTCGGTCGAGAGAGCCGCCAGCCCGATCAGCACGTAGCCAGCGTGGCCGATCGAGGAATAGGCGAGCATCCGCTTGACGTTCTCCTGGGTCGCCGCCGCGAAGTTACCAAGCGTCATCGTGATGATCGCGAGAACGACGAACGCCACCGTCCAGTCGACGCCGATGACGGCGGTCGTCGCCTCGAGCGGGAACGCCGTCGTGAACACACGGAACGCGAGCACGAAGCCGGCAGCCTTCGAAGCCGAGGAGAGGAACGCCGAGATCGGTGCTGGCGCGCCCTCGTAGGCCTCCGGCGCCCAGAAGTGGAAGGGCACGCTCGCCGTCTTGAACGCGACGCCGCCGATCAACATGAGGATGCCCAGTCCGAGCAGGCCACCCATCTCACTGGCTGCACCGAGGTTCGTCGCGACGGCCTCGAGTTGCAACGAGCCGGTCGCGCCGTAGACCAGCGAGACGCCGTAGACGAAGATCGCCGACGACAGCGCACCGATCAGGAAGTACTTGAGGCCCGCTTCGACGCTGCCGCGGTTGTCCTTCAGGATCGCGACCAGCGCGTACGACGGCAGGCTCGTCAGCTCGAGAGCGATGAAGATCGTCACGAGGCTGTTCGAGACCGCCATCATCGACATACCCGTCGCCGCGAGGATGACCAGCGAGTAGTACTCGGCCTGGTAGGTGTGATCGCGCAGGTAGTCGTAGCTCGCCACCGCGACGAGGGCGGTGACGATCGAGATGATGATCATGAAGTACAGCGCCAACTGGTCGACGATGAACTGGCCGTTCATGACGTCGACGACGCCGTAGTTTTCGATCCCGGTTGCACCGACGCCAGCGGCGGTAAACCAGACGGCGACGGCGAGCGAGGCCAGCGAGCCGGCGACGGCGGTGCCAGCAAGCAGCGCGCGGTTCGTCGACCCCGGATTGATGCTATCGAACAGGAACAGGACGAGTGCCGTCCCTGCCAGAAGCAACGCCGGGGCGAGTGCCGCCCACTCGGGAAGCTGGACGAGTGCCATCAGAGCCCACCTCCCTGGATGATCGGATCGATCGCATCTGTTATCATGGTGAAGATCAGGTCAGGGGCCACGCCGAGGGTGATGATCAGTCCCAGCAGGACGATCATCGACGCGACGTCGTGGACGGGGGCGCGGCCGACCTCGTAGTCGGTCTCGAGTCGATACGGCCCGAACACCGTCCGCTGGAGCGCGAACAGCAGGTAGCCCGCGACGATGACGATGCCGAACATCGCCAGCGAGGTAAACAGCGGCGCGTAATCGAGCAACTCGGAGCCGAAGGCCCCGAAGAAAATGAAGTACTCGGCGGCGAAGCCGGACATGAGCGGCAGCCCCATGTAGCCGAACGCGCCGGCGATCAACACGCCGACGGCGATCGGCATCCGGTCTGCCATCCCGGACATGTCGGTGACCATCCGGGTGTGGGTCGCGTTGTAGATGACGCCGACCGCCATGAACATCAGCCCGGAGATCAGCCCGTGAGAGACCATCTGGAACGTCGCGCCGCCGACCCCGAACTGGGTGTAGGCGACCAGTCCGAGGATGACGTAGCCCATCGACGACACGGACGAATACGCGACGATTCGTTTGAGGTCGGTCTGAGCCAGCGCCAACATCGCGCCGTAGATGACGCTGATGACGGCGATCGCCGCGATCGGGATCGCGTAGGCCTCGACCTGGTCAGGGAACATCGTGAAGTTGAACCGCAACAGGGCGTAGGTCCCCATCTTCAGCAGCACGCCGGCCAGCAGAATCGACGCCGGCGTGGGGGCCTCGACGTGGGCGTCCGGCAGCCACGTGTGGAACGGCACCACGGGCACCTTCACGGCAAAGCCGAGGAACATTCCAATGAACGCCAGCGACGCGAGCGTCGTTCCGCCCAGGCCGAAGAACCCTTCGGGGCCGCCGGCGAGCATCGCGGTCGCGATCTCGGGCAGCCCGAAGGATGTCACGGAGTCACCGAGCCCGAAGACGAGCGTGATGAACGACCCGAACATCACCAGCGACGCCACGTTCGTGTAGACGAAGAACTTGATCGCGGCGTACTTGCGACGTGGGCCGCCCCAGATCCCGATCAACAGGTACATCGGAATCAGGACTGCCTCCCAGAAGACGAACCACAGGAAGAAGTCGAGCGCCGAGAAGACGCCGATCAGCATCGCCTCGATAAAGAGGATCAGCCCGTAGAACTGCGACTCGCGCTCGTCGATCGGCGTCCACGAGCTGACGATCGCCAGCGTACAGAGGATCGTCGTCAGGACGACCAGTGGCAGGCTGATCCCGTCGAGCCCGACGAACCACGAGATCGAGTAGTCGCCGATCTCGAGCCACGCCGCCTGTGATTCGAACGCCAGTTCGCCGTCGAGTAAGGCGTTGCCGCTGCCGTCGAAGGCGGCGAACAGCCACAGCGACAGTGCCGCCGGCACGAGGCTGATAGCGAAGGCGAGTTTGCCAGCGATGCGATTCGGCGCGACGAACGTTACCAACGCGCCGACCAGTGCGACTGCGATAAGCGCTTCTAGCATCATGCGAACCACCCTCCGAGAGCGCCGAGAATCAGCAGTAAGCCGATGAACCCGGCCACCAGCAACGCCGCATAGTTAGTTACGATACCCGTCTGGATGCGTTTCACCCAGTTGCTACTGAACAGACTCACCGTCGACGTGCCGTTGACGAGCCCGTCGATGACCGTCTGGTCGAACCGGTCGGCGGCTCGAGCCAGCGGCAGCGTCAGGCCCTCCGCGAGCCAGACCTGGTACTCGTCCTGGTAGTAGTTCTTCCGCAGGAGGCTGTACGCGCCGCCCAGTTTCTGCGTGTGGCGGGTCGGCTCGGGCACGTTGTATAGCGTGTGTGCCGTGAGCGCGCCGGCCAGTGCGAGTCCAAGCGATAGCCCCGCACTCAACAGCATCGTGGTCGTCTCGGAGCCGCCGATGACGCCCTCTTCGAAGGCGACCGTCTCGTGGTACGCGTGGTAGGTCAGCCCCTCGACGGCGCCGTACTCGCCGTCGAGCCAGAACTCGAGATAGGTGATCTCGGCTCCGGTGAGCTTCGCGACGGGCGCGAGGTTGGCGACGCCGGCGACCAGCGCGAGGGTTCCCAGGACCACGAGCGGGAGCTTGATCGACCAGCCCACCGGGTGGGGGTCCTCGGCGGTCTCGGAGCGGGGCTCACCGTGGAAGGTCAGGAAGACCATCCGGAACGTGTAGAAGCCGGTGAAGAAGACGGCCACGAGCCCCATCGCGTAGGCCGCGAGAATGACCGGCTGCTCTAAGCCCACGATCAGGGCGTCGAACAGCACCTCGTCTTTCGACCAGAAGCCGGAGAACGGAACGATCCCCGCGAGCGCGAGCGCGCCGGCGAGGAATGTGTAGTAGACGACGGGCGCTTTGTCTTTGAGCCCGCCCATCTTCCACATGTCCTGTTCGTGGTGCATGAGGACGATGACGGCCCCGGCACCGAGGAACAGCAGCGCCTTGAAGAAGGCGTGGTTCATCAGGTGGAAGACCCCGGCGACGTAGCCGCCGACGCCGAGCCCGAGCATCATGTAGCCGTACTGGCTGATCGTCGAGTACGCCAGCACCTGTTTGACGTCGTCTTTGACGACGCCCATCGTCGCCGCGAACAGGGCGGTGAAGCCGCCGACGAAGGCGATGATCGAAAGCGCCGTCGGGGAAAGCGCGTAGTAGCCGAACATCCGCGCGACGAGGTAGACGCCGGCCGCGACCATCGTCGCCGCGTGGATAAGCGCGGAGACGGTGGTCGGACCTTCCATCGCGTCCGGCAGCCAGGTGTGGAACGGGAACTGCGCGGACTTGCCGAGCACCCCGCCTAACACGAGCAGTCCGGTGATCGTCACCCAGGTCTGGGCATCGAAGCCGAACAGCGTCGCGCCGTCGTCGATGGCCGCCTCGGCGGCAGTGACGAACGACTCCTCGCCGGCGAAGCCGACCGTGCCGAACGTCGCCGCGATGGCGACGACCCCGATCAGGAAGAAGTAGTCTCCGAAGCGGGTGACCAGGAACGCCTTCTTCGCGGCCGAGGGGGCCGATTCCGTGCGGAACCAGAACCCGATCAGCAGGTACGAACACAGTCCGACGAGTTCGAAGAACATGAACGCCATCAGCAGGTTGTCCGCGAAGACAAAGGCGAGCATGCTGAAGGTAAAGAGCCCGAGTTCGGCGTAGTACCGCGGGAGCCCGGTCTCGCCTTCGGCGTTCATGTAGCCGAGACTGAAGACGTGGACGAGCAAGGCGACCAGCGAGACGATCACCAGCATGAGCGCCGAGAGCGGATCGATCAACACGCCGAACGTGAAGGCGATCCCCTCGGCACCGGTCTCGCTTGCGGCCGCGCCGGCCGTCCACTCGTAGAGCGTCGTGTGATGAACCTCTCCGCCGCCGACCGCCGCGAACATCACGAGCGAGATCAGCAGCGAGCCTGCCGTCGCGATGATGCCCGGAAGCGCGCCTTTCTTCGGCAGATGCTTCCCGAACAGCAGCGTGACGACGAAGGCCACGAGCGGGAGCACTGCGATCGCCGGTGCGAATCCGAACGGTCCTGTTGCTGTTGCTGCCATCTTACCACCTCATCGTCGTCGGAACCGTGACGTCGACGTCACGGAAGTTGCGGTACAACACCAGGATGATCCCGAGTCCGACGGCCACCTCCGCGGCAGCCAGCGCCATCGTAAACAGCGCGAACAGCTGCCCGGTGAGGTTGCCGTGATAGAACGAGAACGCGATCAGATTGATATTGGCCGCGTTCAGCATGAGTTCGACGGACATCAGGAACAACAGTGCGTTACGACGCGTCAACACCCCGAACAGCCCGATACAGAACACTGCCATCGACAGCAGCACGTAATACTGCACGTCGACGGTCATCGGCTGTCACCTCCAGCGTCTGCGGACTGACCGGTCGTGTCGGCACTCGAGGCGTCGGTCCCACCGTCGGTGACTGCCGGCGCCGGGCCGCCAGTCGTGCTCGAGTCCTCGCCGGCGCTCGCGAGCGCGGCGACGGGTTCGCCTTCTTCCTCGCGTTTCGCGAGGACGAGTGAGGCGTCGAGTGCGGCGTCGAGTGCGACGGCGACGAGCAAGACGGCGGCGAGGAACGGTTCGGTGCCGCCGATCGTCTGGAGCTCGTCGAAGCCGAACAGCGCGTAGCCGAGTTCGGCCGTGATCGAGACGTCGTCGGGGAAGCCGGCCCCTGCAGCCGTTGTCATCGGCTCGAAGGCCGTATTCAGCGTGATCAGCGCCATCACGCCGAACAGCCCGACGGCGAGCAGTCCCGGGACCAGTGTCTTGCCGAGTCTGAGTTTCGGTCCGGTCGTCATGCCTGTACCACCTCGTCCGTGTCGGAATCGTCGCGCTGGGTCAGCATGACGGCGAACGTGATGAGAACGAGGACCCCGCCGACGTAGACGAGGACCTGCATCATGGCGACGAATTCGGCCGCCAGCATCACGTAATGGATTGCCACGCTGAGCAGCGCCACGCCCAGCAGGAGCGCCGAATGCCACGGGTCCTGCATGAGCACGACACCCACCGCGCTGGCAAGCGTGAGTAACGCAAACAGCGCGAACGCGATCAGCTCGTAGTTCATGTATTGGTAGTTACTGCCCGTTTGCGGGACGGGCGGACCCGTTACTGGTAATCGACCTCACCTTCTCCCTCTCCGACCCACGCGTCCCGATCGGGTTCGCGGGCGGCGAGCGGGTCGATGTCCTTGTACCACGGTACCGCTTTCAGCTGCTCTTTGTTGTAGACGAAGTCGTGTTTCGTGTCCGCGGTGAACTCGAAGTTTTCGGTGAGCAGGATGGCGTCGACGGGGCAGACCTCCTCGCAGAGCCGGCAGTAAATACACTGGCCGATGTGGAGGTTGTACTGTTCGCCCTGTCGTTGATCGTTCGTGACGATCTGGATCGTGTCGTTCGGACAGACGTTCTCACACTGGCGACACCAGATGCACCGCTCCTGGCTGAACTTGTGGACGCCGCGGAAGCGCGGCGAGATGTCGGGTGCGGTCTCCGGATACTCCACCGTGAACGTGGAGCCGTCCAGTGCGTGTTTCATCGTCGTTGCCATCGATTTGAGTATCCCGATCATGCTATCAGCCCCACGATTACCGCAGTCAGGACGAGATTGGCAAAGGCGAGGACGAGCAGTCCCTTCCAGCCGATCTCGATCAGTTGGTCGATCCGGACGCGTGGCACCGCCGAGCGCAGCCACTGCGTCGCGAAGAACACCGCCCAGATCTTGATGATAAACCAGACGATGCCCGGCAGGACGGGGCCTGCGGGACCGCCGAGGAAGATCGTCGCGATGATCGCACCACCGAGGAAGATGTGAAGGAACTCACCGAGGTAGATCAACACGAAGTAGACCGAGGAGTACTCGGTCTGATATCCCGCGACGATCTCGGTCGGTGCCTCCGGCGTGTCGAAGGGGTTGCGACCGACCTCCGCGAAATTCGCCACGAGAAACAGGACGAACGCGAAGGGGTTGACGAACGCGTACCACGTCGGAATCGAGATACCTGCGATCTCCACCAGCGTCTCGTGCTGGGCCGCGACGATCTCGCCCAGCTGTAGCGTGCCGGCGAAGATCACGACCGACATCCCGGTGATGACCAGCGGGATCTCGTAGGCGATGTTCTGTGCCACTGCACGCAGCCCGCCGAGCATCGAATACTTGTTCGCCGACGAGTAGCCGGCCATCACCAGCCCGAGGCTGGCGATCCCCGAGACGGCGAAGACGTACGCAAGGCCGACTTCAGGGTCCGCGAGGTGGATGCCGCTGCCCATCGGGATGACGGCAAAGCCCAGCAGTGCCGACCCCGCGACGACGACCGGCGCGAGGTCGTAGGCCGGCCGATCCGCGTTCTCGGGGATGACCAGCTCCTTCGAGAGGAGCCGGACGGAGTCGGCGAGGATAATAAAGAGGCCTGCCGGTCCGAGCCGGTTGACCGCGATCCGGTCGGTGAATGCGGCAGTGATCTTCCGTTTGGCCCACGGTCCCGCGACGCCGGTCATCGCGAGCATCAGATTGCCGACGATGAAGGCGGCAATAAACGTCGCGAGCAGCTCCCCGCCGAGTCCGAACCCGTCGAGGCCGGTCAGCTCGCCGATCCGCTCGGGGAGCAAAACCGTATCCTGCAGCGGTACCGTCGGCACCGCTGGCGTCGTATCGACCGGGGCCGCAAACTGCAGACCAGTCATACTAGCGGTCCACCTCCCCGAGCACGATATCGAGGCTGCCAAGCGAGGCGATCATGTCGGGGATGTACTCCCCTTCGGCCATCTCGGGCAGCGCCGAGAGATTGTGGAAACACGGACTGCGGATCTTGAACCGGCCCGGCTTGTCCGTGCCGTCCGCGCGGATGTAGATCCCGAGTTCGCCCTTCGCACCCTCGACAGCGCGGTAGATCTCGGTGTCTGCGTCGGGTTTCAGCGTCCGCGGGACGTTGCTCTGGACGGTTCGTTCGTCTTCCGGCCAGTCCTCGAGCAAGTCGAGACACTGCTCGATGATCTTCGCGGACTCCTCGACCTCCTGCATGCGCACGAGGACGCGGCTGTAGTTGTCGCAGCCGTCCTCGGTGACGACGTCCCACTCGAGGTTGTCGTAGTAGCCGTAGGGATCGTCCCGGCGGAGGTCGTAGTCGATGCCCGACCCGCGGGCGACGGGGCCGGTACAGCCGTACTGTTTGGCGACCTCGGGCTCTAAGATCCCGGTGTCGTGGGTCCGGATCTGGAAGATCTCGTTAGCGGTCAGCAGGTCGTTGTACTCGTCGACCTTCGCAGGGAGGCCATCGAGGAAGTCGCGTGTCTTCTCGATGAACTCCTCGCGGGGTTCGGGCAGGTCCCAGGCGACCCCGCCGAGCCGGAAGTAGTTGAACATGAGCCGCTGGCCGGTCAGGTCCTCGAGGATGTCCTGGACGACCTCACGATCGCGCATGCCATACTGGAAAATGGCGGTGAAGTCGCCGTAGACGTCTAGCGCGAACGTCGCGAGCGCGAGCATGTGCGAGGCGATCCGACAGAGTTCGGCACCCATCGTCCGGATGACCTGGGCGTAGTCGGGGACGTCGATGTCCGCGAGGTCTTCGGCCACACGCGCGTATGCCCACTCGTTCAGGAGGCCGGCCGAGACGTAGTCCCAGCGGTCGGGATACGGCATGATCTGGTGGCGATAGGTACCCTGCTGGCACATCTGCTCCTCGCAGCGGTGCAGGTAGCCGATGTCGGGGTCGACGTCGACGACCGTTTCACCGTCCAGCACCGTCTCGATGTGGAGCACACCGTGGGTCGCCGGGTGGTGTGGCCCGATGTTCAGGAACATCGTGTCCGACTCGTCGTCGTGGTGGTCGGGCTGGATCGGGTTGGCGTGTTCCGTCAGCGTCACCAGCTGCGGTTTCTCCTGATCGTAATCTCGCGAGAGGGGGTGTCCCTGCCAGGTTTCGGGCAGAAGGATCCGTCGCGGATCGGGATGGCCCTCGTAGTCGATGCCGACGAGGTCGAACGCCTCCCGTTCGTGCCAGTCGGCGGTGCGGAAGACCGGTTCGGCGGTCTGGCTGACCGGCTCGTCGGTCGTGGTCGGGACGACGACCGACACCTCCTGGGTCGGATCGGCGTACTTCCGGAGGTGATAGATCGATTCGTACCGGTCTGGATACTCCTGTGCGGTCAGATTGGCGAGGTGGTCGAAGCCGGCCTCGTCCCGGAGATCCGTGAGGACGTCCTGGACGTCGTCCGGCCGGATGACGAATCCGGGCGCGTTCAGGTGGTCGTCGCGTGCGAGTGCGCGATCACCGATCAGCGCTTCGAGTTCGTCTTCGGTGACCTCGACTGCCGGCTGTCGTTCGAGTCCCGTGCTCATGGTGAATCAGCCCAGTTATACCGCATCACGAGGTCGTCTTCGTCGATGTCGTCTGCGAGCTTCTGGACGAGTTCGTCTTTCGGCAGGTCGCCGAACTCCTCGAGCTCGTACGGCTTGACCACGACGGGCGTGGATTCGCCGTTGCGGATCCGCTCCTGGAGTTTGGCGATGCCGTAGACGAGCGCCTCCGGCCGCGGCGGGCAGCCGGGGACGTGGATGTCGATGGGGATGATCTCCTCGGCACCCTTGACGACGTTGTAGCCTTCCTGGAACGGGCCGCCGGAGATGGTACACGAGCCCATGCCGACGACGAACTTGGGTTCGGGCATCTGGTCGTAGACCCGCTTCATGCGGGGGCCGAACTTGGAGACGATCGTCCCGGGGACGATCATCACGTCGGCCTGGCGGGGCGAGGCACGCGGCACGCCGGCCCCGAAGCGGTCCAGGTCGTGTTTGATCGCGTACGTGTGCATCATCTCGATGCTGCAACACGCGATCCCGAACTGGAGCATGAACATCGAGTTGCCCCGCACCCAGTTCATGAACTTGTCGAACTTCGTGAGGATAAACGGGGTCGATCCGAAGGCCTCGCGAAGCTTGGAGTTGAAGCGGTCGTCGGCACCCTCACCGATTCGCGAGTCGCGGGTGTCCGTCGACGGTGCGGTGCTGTCGTAGATCTGTTTGCGTGGTTGTTCGCTACTCATGGTCTGTCAGCGTCCAGTTGGCGAGGTGTCCGTGCCCACTGTACCGCGCCTGTGCGCCACGCCCACGCGAGTCCGACGAGCAGGATGGCGACGAACGCGAGCATCGGCCCGAGCGCGCGGGCAAGCGGAATATCCGCCGCGAGCGCATCCTGATAGGCGACCGCCCAGGGGAACAGGAGGACGGCCTCGATATCGAAGACGACGAACAGCAGCGCAACCATGTAGTACTGAATATTGAACCGGATGCGCGTTCCGCCGGTCGGAATCTCGCCACTCTCGTAGGTGGCACGTTTACTCGTTTCGGGAACGGTGGGCCGCAGGAGATACGATACCGTCATCATCCCGAACGGTATCAGTACCCCGACGAGCGCCAGTGCCCCGATGGCGATCCAATCATTCATCTCGGTAACGTTCGGGGGTTCAAACCGCACGCACATAAGGGTTGATCCTTCGTTTTTCCGGGAAACACGGTCCACAACGGGATTTCAGCGTGAATAACTCCCATGTGAATAGTCACATGATCCTATATATAGGTACCTGGAGAGGAACCCGATCGGTAAAGCGATATTACTCGCCGTCGAACTGGCCGGTGTTTGGCACTCGAGCGGGCACCTGTCTACTATCCATCCGGCGTCGACAGCCAGAAACAGTCGTGGTAGCTGATATTCCACCGGACGTCGAGACGGTATCGTACCTGCCCCGAACGTGATCTCCTCGTTACTGCTCGCGCTCTCGGAACGCCGGCGTCCCCTCGTCGTGGAGTTCACGGGAGACAGCCCCGACGCCCTCGCGTAGCCCCTCGTGATAGTCGACCAGTCGGTCGCGAACCTCGTCGTGCTGGCGGGAAAGGATCTGAGCGGCCGACAGCGCGGCGTTGAACGACTTGCCGGCGTCGACGGCGACAAGCGGCGCGCCGGTCGGCATCCCGATGACGCTGTCGACGGACTTCTCCTGGACTGGGACGCCGATGACCGGCAGCGGGTACGCGATCGAGGCGGTCATGTTCGGCAGGTCTGCGGACTTTCCGCCCGCGCCGGCGATGATGACCTCGAGCCCGCGGTCTTCCGCGGTTTCGGCGTAAGCCGTCATTAAGTCGGGCGTCCGGTGGGCCGAGGTGACGTAGGTCTCGAACGTGAATCGCTCGTCGGGCGCGCTCTCGTAGTCGGTTTGCTCGGAGAAGCCGAGTTCGTCGACAAAGGCGTCGTAGGCACCCCGCCGCCGGCCGCCGGTCATCATCGTCTCGAGGTCGGAGTCGCTTCCCATCACGATCCCTACGTCGGGGGTCTTGGCAGCCGGGCGGTCCTGGTCGGCTTCGTCGTGCAAGCGGTCGATCAAGTCGCTGACGCTGTCGCTCATAGAAGAGGCTGGTCGGGCAAACGACTTGAAACGGTGGTAAACGAGATGAAGATCGGATCGGGTACAGCCGGACGACTACGACTGGAACGTCACGGCGGCCTCGAGGTCGCGGGCCGTCTTGAGCAATTCGTCGACCGACGTCTCCTCGTCGCGGGCCGACAGCGTCACGTGGCCCATCTTGCGCAGCGGGCGGGCCTGCCGTTTCCCGTACCAGTGGAGGTTCGCACCGGGTGTCTCGAGGAGCTCGTCGATGTCGCCCACCGCCGCCGCCTGCTCTTCGTCCACGTCGCCGAGCAGGTTCGTCATCACCGTCGGCGAGCGCAGGGCCGTCGAGCCGAGCGGCCAGCCCAGCACGGCACGGACGTGCTGTTCGAACTGTGAGGTCTGAGTCCCCTCGATCGTCCAGTGGCCCGAGTTGTGCGGGCGCGGAGCGATCTCGTTGAGCAGAATCTCGCCGGCACTCGTCTCGAAGAGCTCGATCCCGTAGACACCACGACCGTCCATCACCTCGAGGACGTCCCGCGCGACGTCGTACGCACGCTCGGTGACGGCCTCGCTCGAGCGCGCGGGGACGACCGTCTCCCGGAGGATCTCGTCTTCGTGGACGTTCTCGCCCAGCGGGAAGGTGGCGATCTCGTCGTCGCCCTTGACGGCGATGACCGAGACCTCGCGTTCGAAGTCGACGAACGACTCGACCATCGCGGGGCCAGCGACCGACTCGAGGGCGTCCTCGGCGTCGGCTTTGGACTCGACGGGGACGTTACCGCGCCCGTCGTAGCCGCCGGTGCGGGCTTTGAGCATCACCGGCGCACCGTAGTCGTCGATCGCCTCGCGGATGTCGTCGGCATCCTCGACCGCGCGGAACGGTGGGACCGGCACGCCGGCGGTCTCGAGTTCGCGTTTCTGGACGAGTTTGTCGTGGATCGTCTCGAGCGTCGATGGCTTCGGGTGGACGGGCGTGCCGGTCGCCTCACTCACCCGGTCCATGACGTCCTGATCCGCGAGTTCGATCTCGAACGTGAGCACGTCGGCGCGTTCGGCGAGGTCACGAATGCCGTCCTCGTCGTCGAATTCGGCGACGATCTGGTCGCGAGCGACCAGCGCGGCCGGACAGTCCGGCGTCGGGTCGAGGACGACAACTTCCACACCTAGCGGCGCGGCCGCTTCGGCGAGCATCCGCCCGAGCTGTCCCCCTCCGACTACGCCGATCGTCGGTCCCGGCGTCCGTAGCGTCGTCATTACATCGCGGTTGTCGTCGCCCGCGCTTAAGAATTCTCAAACAGCATGCGCGAGGGACGATTGCCGGTCACGCCTCACTGGGAGTCCCGATCGAGTGGGACTGGCACGTTACGAGACGACGGCGACTTCGGATGCTGCCGCTGTTTTCCTATAAAAATCTTCGTGGCGAACACCGCTGTTGGAAACTGGCTGGAACCACATATGCTGTCAAGTATATAACTACAAGTATGCGACGTGACGTTTCACGACGCCAGTTGCTTGCTGGGGGGAGTCTCGGCGCGCTTGGCGTGCTCGCTGGCTGTATCGCGACCGGACGGAGTGCAACAGCGACTGAGACGGAAACGTACGAGACCAACGCTCTCAGCGCACTCTCGCTTGTAACCGTCAACGGCTCGATTACCGTCGACGGCGACCAGGGCGACGCGATCGAGGTCCGGGCCCACAAGGCGGCACCGACCGAAGACGCTCTCGAGTCGGTGACCCTCGCGTCTAGCCGGAGCGACGGACACCTGACACTCGAGACGGACTCGGAAACGTCGGCGTTTCTGTTCGGTCCCGAGCCCAAAGTCGACCTCGAGGTGACAGTCCCGGCGGAGATCCGACTCGCGCGGGCGGAGACGACCAACGGCGACATCGAGATTCGGAACACGACCGGCGAGCTCGTCTCCGAGGCGACGAACGGTCGGCTCGACGTCGAAGGTGTCGACGGCGGACTGAGTGCCGAGACCACCAACGGTGAGATCCACGCTGCAGGCGTCAGCGGCGACGTGGTCACGGACACGACGAACGGGGATATCGACGTCGCGCTCGCGGACGACGGGGGCGACCTGACCGCCGAGAGCACCAACGGCGAAATCACGGTTCGGGCACCCGCGTCGCTCGATGCAACGGTCAGCATCTCGACGACCAATGGCGACGTGTCAGTCGACGGCTTCGGCCAGTCGAACGTCTCGGGCGACAGTTCGCTCGAGATGACGTTGGGTGAGGGGACTCGCCGCATCCGCGTCGAGACGACCAACAGCGACGTGACGCTTCGCAGCACCGACGCGTCGTAACGGGTCTGAGGCGGCGAGCGACGGACTCACTCGAGCATCGGGCCGACCCACAATCGATAACACACGGCCACCGTAGAACGGTACCTCTTTTACCCATCCACCCTACCGCTCGCCTATGACCACGCTCGGACTGGTGGTCGCGGAGTTCAACCGGCCGATCACCGAGCAGATGGAGCAGGACGCACTCGAGGCCGCGACCGCCGCGGGTGCCGAGGTGTACGAGACGGTCCACGTACCGGGCGTCTACGACGCGCCGCTGGCCGCTGACCGACTCGCACGCCGTGACGAAGTCGACGCCGTCGCCGTCGTCGGGACGGTCATCACTGGCGACACGGATCACGATCAAGTGATTACCGACGCCACCGCACAGCGACTCTCTGACGTGAGTCTCGAGCGCGATACGCCGGTGACCCTCGGCGTGACCGGCCCCGGTATGTCCGCGGCCGAAGCGCGCGAACGCGTCGAGAACGCATCCAAGGCCGTCGATGGCGCGCTCGACCTCGTCGACGAACTCCCGAATCCCAGTCCTGCAGCCGATTCCCAACAATGACCATGGAATTCACCGACCGCGTAACCCGAGTCGAACCGTCCGCGACGCTTGCTATCTCCGCGCTCGCGACCGAACTCGAGGCCGAGGGCGCAGACGTCGTCGACCTCTCCGTCGGCGAGCCCGACTTCCCCACGCCCGAGAACATCGTCGAGGCTGGCAAGGACGCGATGGACGCCGGCCACACCGGCTACACGACCTCTGCCGGTATCCTCGAACTGCGCGAGGCGATCGCCGACAAACTCGCTGACGACGGTCTCGAGCACACTACCGATGAGATCATCGTCACGCCCGGCGCGAAGCAGGCCCTCTACGAGATCGTCCAGGCACTGATCCAGGACGGCGACGAAGTCGTCCTGCTCGACCCCGCGTGGGTCTCCTACGAGGCGATGGTCAAGATGGCCGGCGGCGACCTGACCCGCGTCGACCTCTCCGAGTCGGACTTCCAGCTCGAGCCGGCCCTCGACGATCTCGCCGAGGCGGTCTCGGATGAGACCGACCTGCTGATCGTCAACTCCCCGTCGAACCCCACCGGCGCGGTCTACTCCGACGCCGCACTCGAGGGCGTCCGCGATCTGGCCGTCGAACACGACGTCACCGTCATCTCCGACGAGATCTACAAGGAGATCACCTACGGCGTCGAGCCGACGAGTCTCGGCACGCTCGAGGGCATGGCCGATCGCACCGTCACCGTCAACGGCTTCTCGAAAGCCTACTCGATGACCGGCTGGCGGCTCGGCTACTTCGCCGGTCCCGAGGACCTGATCGATCAGGCCGGCAAGCTCCACAGCCACTCCGTCTCCTCCGCCGTGAACTTCGTCCAGCACGCCGGGATCGAAGCGCTCGAGAACACCGACGAGGCTGTCGAAGAGATGACCGAGGCGTTCGAACAGCGCCGCGACCTCGTCGTCGACCTGCTCGCAGAGCACGATGTCGACGTCGCCGTCCCCGAGGGTGCGTTCTACATGATGCTCCCGGTCGACGACGACGATCAGGCCTGGTGTGAGGGCGCGATCGAGGACGCCCACGTCGCGACCGTACCCGGCAGCGCCTTTGGTACTCCAGGCTACGCGCGGATTTCCTATGCGGCGAGCGAGGAGCGACTCGAGGAAGGGATCGAGCGGCTGGCCGAGGAAGGCTACCTGTAAGCCGGACTCGTCGCGAACGGATTTCCTGTCGCTAATTTCGGTTCGGGTACTCGAACCCGTTCAAATTACTTTCACCCTGGTTTGTTATTATTTGTTTATACACGGGTTGTGTATCGGACATGGACTGCCCGACCTGTGGGAAGTCCCTGCCGACCGAACAGGGAATGCGCCAGCACCATACCAAAGTCCACGACGACCCGCTTCCCGATCGAACGTGTACGGGCTGTGGAGTCGAGTTCTACGACCCGAAATCCAGACGTGAGTTCTGTGATGACTGTAATCCAAACGGCGGAAAGCACAACGGAAACTGGAAGGGTGGAACGGAAACCGGGACGTGTGACCGCTGTGGGTCGACGTTCGACTACTACCCCTCGGACAAGCCGGGGGTGTACTGTTCAGAGTGTGTCGAGAACGCCGATGAATTCCTTGGTACACCGTACTACGAATATCACGATATCGGACGCGTAAAAAGAGTCTGCGAGTGGTGTGGGCGGATTTCGACTGTCCTCGAGTCGAAAGCGAAACGGGAGCCAGTTCGATTTTGTAGTCAAAACTGTCTCAGTCATTGGTTATCTGACCAGTGGGAAGACGCTGACAATGCATACAACGGCCAGTGGCGAGAGGTGAGACGGAAAGCGCTGGAGCGGGATAACCACACGTGCCAACACTGTGGTATCACTCGTGAGGAGATCGGACACGAACCGGATGTTCACCATATCACGCCAGTTCGGACGTTCAGTGATTCGCAGCTCGCACACACCCTCGATAACGTCATCTGTCTCTGTCGAAGCTGCCATCGGTATGCTGAAATCGAGGCAATCGATGCACTCTCCCCGTCTTCATCTCGACGGAAACAATAACTCATAAGCCACTCTATCGACTACCCGATAGTGACGGCAAGTCCCGTGGTGTAGTGGCCAATCATATGGGCCTTTGGAGCCCATGACGGCAGTTCGAATCTGCCCGGGACTATCATAATATTTCTTACATTTCCCCACGTGTCAGTGTGGATCGCAGTTACTGCTATGATTGCCACCAGTAGCACGCAGACGGTGAGCAGAAGCGGCTTCTGAACACCCGCTATCCTGCTCTAACAACTCCATAGTAATCCCTGCGTCCTCGAGAGCCCATCCTATGTTCGGAACGAGCGGTATCCGCGGCACTGTCGGCGAAGAAATAACGGCCGAACTCGCGCTCTCGATCGGGCGCGCCGTCGCGTCCGACGGCTACGATCGCGTCGTCGTGGGGCGAGACGCGCGAGAAAGCGGCGCAGTCCTGACCGATGCAGTGACCGCCGGACTGCGTGAGTGTGGCACGGACGTACTCGAGGTCGGCATCGCACCGACGCCGACGATCGCCAGAGCGGTCCCGCGAGCGAACGCGGATGCCGGCGTCGTCGTCACGGCCTCGCACAACCCCGCGCCTGACAACGGGCTCAAGCTCTGGTCGGCCTCGGGCAAGGCCTTCGACCCAGAACAACTCGATGCGATCGCCACCCGCGTCGAGGGAGACGAGTACGATCTGCGGCCCTGGGACGGACACGGTTCGCTCGAGTCGCTCGAAGACACGACGGATCGCCACGCGGCGGCGCTGGGCGAGGCCGTCTCGATCGACGAGCCGCCGAGCGTCGCAGTCGACGTCGGGAACGGAACCGGCGCGATCACCGCGCGCGTGCTCTCGAGCCTCGGCTGTGACATCGTGACGCTGAACGGACAACGAGACGGGCGCTTTCCTGGCCGGCCGAGCGAGCCGACACAGGAGACGCTTGACGACCTCTCGGCGCTCGTCGAAGCGACGGACGCCACGGTGGGGATCGCACACGACGGCGACGCCGATCGGATGCTGGCCGTCGACGAGACCGGATCGTTCGTCCCGAAAGACGTGCTCCTCGCGCTGTTCGCGCGCGAGACCGCGACCGACGGTGACGTGATCGCCGCGCCGATCGATACGAGCATGGCAGTCGACGACGCGCTGGCGACGGTCGGTGCGTCGGTGCGACGAACGCGAGTCGGCGACGGGTTCGTGGCCGACTGCGCCACGCAACCTGATGTCGTCTTCGGCGGCGAGCCCAGCGGGGCGTGGATCTGGCCGGACGAGACGCTGTGTCCGGACGGCCCGCTCGCGGCGTGCAAACTCGTCGAACTCGTCGCCGATCGTGGGCCGCTGTCCGACCTCGTCGGGGAGATCGAAACGTACCCCATCCGCCGGACGTCGGTCAAGATCGAGAACAAAGAGACCGTGATGAACCAGGTCCGCGATCGCATCCGTGAGCGCTACGACGACGTCGAGACGCTCGACGGCGTCCACGTCGACGTCGACGACGGCTGGTTCCTCCTGCGCCCGAGCGGCACCGAACCGGTCGTCCGCCTCACGGCCGAAGCTCGAGACGAGTTCCGGGCCGAGCAACTGGAAGCCGACGCCGTTGGACTCCTCGAGAGTGCGATTGCAACGGTCTCAGACATTCGCCCGTGACCGTCCGCAGATCAACCAGATCGGCGCAATTCGGGCGCTGTAGCTGTTTAACCTCTCGATAATGAAGTATCTCGTCTCCCACGGTAGGCGTAGAAACGTGGTGCAACGAACGACACCGCTGCCGCGGGCTATCGGCTGCGGTCGAACGGACCTACTGCGGAGACAACTGAAAGGATGACTCGGACGTTTCACCGTGATGATGCGACATCGAATGGGGGTACGACGAACGAATCGAACGGATTGGACACGCTGCTCATCGGAGTCGACGCGGGGAGTCTGTCGGTCTTCGAGCGATTGTCCGAAGCCGACCGAATTCCGACTATCGAGCGGCTCTGTTCGGAGGGGGTGGCCGCGCCGCTCGAGTCACAGATCCCGCCATGGACGCCGAGTGCGTGGCCGTCGATCTACACCGGGGTCAACCCCGGGAAACACGGCGTGGTCGGCTTCGTCAGCTACGACGGCTACGACTGGCACGTGACGAGCAACGACGACGTCCACGAACAGTCTCTGTGGACGCTGCTGGATCACCACGACCGCTCGAGTGTCGTCGTCAACGCGCCGGTCACCCACCCGCCCGACGAGTTCGACGGGGCGGTGATTCCCGGGTTCCTCGGCCCGGAAGATCCGCCGTGTCACCCCGCTGGACTCTTAGACGAGGTCCGTGATGCGATCGGAGAGTATCGCGTCTATCCGAGCTACACGCGGGACGACGACTCGCTCTCCGACGATTCGAAGATCGACGAGTATCGGAACCTCGTCCGGATGCGCGGCGAGGCGTTTCGCTATCTCGTCGGCGAGTTCGAACCGGAGTTCGGCTTCGTCCAGTTCCAGAAGACGGACACGGTCTTTCACGAGTTCAGCGGCGAACAGCGACACGTCGACCGCGTCTACGAGGCGACCGACGAACAGATCGGGAAGATCCTCGAGGCGTGTGATCCGAATCGCGTCTTCCTCGTCAGCGATCACGGAATGGGTCGGTACGACGGCTACGAGTTCCGGATCAACGAGTACCTCCGCGATATGGGCTACCTCGAAACGACGACCGGCGGCAAGGGGATGCCGTCGTGGACGCCGATGCGCAGACGGCTCCGCGAGGGTGAGGAGTACGACACCTGGGAGCCGGGGGTCGCTGCACGCACAGCGTCGATTGCCGCCCGATTCGGCATCACTGCCCGGCGTATCAGGACTGTCCTCGAGCGGGTTGGACTGGCCGACATCGCCATCGAGTATGCACCGAGTGGCATCTCCCGGACGGCCAACGAGCAGGTCGATTTCGCTGAATCGGAGGCGTACGTCCGTGCACGGACCGAACTCGGCATTCGGATCAATCTCGAGGGACGAGAACCGAACGGCGTCGTCCCGCCCGAGGAGTACGAAGAACTCCGCGAGAACCTCATCCGGGCGCTCCAGGCGATCGAGACGCCCGACGGTGAGCCGTTCTTCGAGACGGTCGCGCCGCGCGAGCAGTACTTCCACGGCGACGAGCTCGACGAGACGGTCGATATCGTTACGATCCCCGCTGACTTCGACCACATGCTCTCCGAGCAGCTGGGCGACGGCGACTACTTCGGCCCAGCCGAACCGTGGAACCACAAACTCGACGGGGTTTTCGTCGCGGCAGGCGAGGGAATCGACGAGACCGCCGCCCTCGAGCGGGCCCACCTCTTCGACGTCGCGCCGACGATCATGGCCGCGATGGGGGTCCCCTACAGCGACCGCATGGACGGCAGCATCGTTCCTGTCGTCGCCCCGATCGAACCGACGACCTACCCCGAGTACGACGAGCGGACCGACGGCCAGCGACCAGTGACGGACGACGCGGTGACCGATCGGCTGGCAGATCTCGGCTACATGAACTAGCTGCCGACTGATACGGTCTGCTGTAAGTCATTTCCGGCGGGACCGCGAGTCGTCCTGCGGTCCCACCGGTAAACAGTTACAGCAAACCGTATGACGCGGTCGGTTCGCATCGCTGCAACCCGCTTATCCGCGGTATAAGTATGCCTCGCCGGTTCCGACAGCCGAGTACGACATCGATCTCTCAATGGGATTTATCGCAGAAGTCCACCTCGTTCACGATGACCTTCCGCTGGTCCCGACGATAGCGCAGTGTCCCGGCGTGACGCTCAGCTACGAGTACGGGACGACGATCGACGAGCGACGCATCAGGTTCGTCTCGGTCTCCGGCGACACCGACGCGTCGCTCGAGGCGGCGATGGCTGCCGATCGGACGGTCTCGAACCCGACCCGCATCGCCACGTTCGACGGCCGAACGATCTACCGCGTCGTCGTCGACACGCCTCTCGAGCTCCTCCCCGCTCGCTGTGCCAAGCACGGGGTGTTCGCGTTCACGCTCACGAGCGGCGAAGGTGGCTGGATCGCACGGATCTATCTCCCCGACCGCGATGCATTGGCGGCGCTTCGATCCCAGTACCGCGATCACGGCGTCTCGTTTCGCGTAAACCAATTGTACGACTCATCAGTGTCCGACGAGCGGACGTACTTCCTGACCGACCGCCAGTACGAGGTCCTCACGACGGCATACGATGCCGACTACTTCGAGGTACCACGCGGCGTCACGCAGGACGACCTCGCCGATCGACTCGACATTTCGGATTCCGCGGTCTCACAGCGGCTTCGACGCGCCATCTCCGAACTGATCGCCGCGACGGTCGAAAACGGGCGCGCGCCCGATCGCTGTCGATGATCTGATCCGACGATGGCCAGTTACCGAAAAACACGGCTGTGACACGACGGCGACCACCGCCACCGAGGCTTATCCGGGTGTTAAACGGGCCTCTCGCACCGATACGAATCGGCCGCGTTCGCGACCGAACCGCCGAATTGTGTCCTCTGCAATCATTTCGAATCACAAAACTGCGCGTCCGTCTCCGTCGCGGCGGTCGGCGTTCGAACTTAAAAACTTGCCATCCGAATCCATAGCTACTGGACCCCGTCATCACTCACAACGACGTGTATTTCAATGTCGGATGGAAGTGATCTGCAGCGCTCGAATCGTGACGTTTCTCGTGGTTCTCACTCGACCGAGGGGGAGGGCGGTCGGCCAGCTCTCGACGGATCGATTTCACGGTCGAGGAGGGGGTTCTTGCGAGGAACTGTGGTGGCGTGTGCCGCCGGAATCGGACTGACGTCAACCGCCGCCGCGTCGTCGGACCCGTATGGACACTACTACGACGACTACGCGACCGTCGTGGACGTGACCGAGGCCGGCGCGGACGATACCGGCACCGAATCGATTACACCCGTGCTCGAGGATCTCCGCAGTGACGATACGCTGCTCGTGTTTCCTGAGGGGGAGTACTTCATGGACGAACAGTTCCGGTTTACGGGCTTCGACAACTTCGGCGTCGTCGGCGAGAACGCGACGCTGATCCCGGCGAACTTCCACGAGTTCGACGGCCCGCAGTATCGACTGTTCCGGCTCGGCGTCTCGTACAGTCCTGGGGGTCACCTTCGCTTCGAGGGGTTCGACGTCGATCAGTCGGCCCCCGACACCGGGATCCGGACGATCGAAGCCACCGCCGATCGATTCGAGGTGCGGGACGTGACGATCGACGGCTTCCACGACAGCGGCACGTGGGGGCCGGGACTGTTCAACGTCACCGACCCCGACGGTCACGGGATCGTCGAACGGTTCCGAGCGCCGGACGGGGGTGCGTGGGTCGACAATACGCCCAACGCCGGCAACCGCTGGCGCGGCCCGATCGGTATCGAAGCCAACCAGAACGTCGGGACGCTCGAGTTCAGACACTGCTGGCTCGGCGGCTTTCCGAACAACGGCCTCTACGCGGCGGGTGGCGATGGGAGGATCATTGTACACGGTGGCTGGTTCCGGAACAGCAACGGCGCGAACGTCCGTGTCGGCGGTCAGGGAAGCGAAATTCGGTGGCCGACCGTCGAAGTCGATTCGACGCGACCCGAGGATCGGTCTCAGCGCGGGATTCGGATCGAGAACGGTCGGAACATCGAGATCCACGGAGCCGCCATCGAGATCACGTCGCCGAAACCGACCAGCCACGCGATTTCGGTGATGAACACCTGTGAAAGCGCACGGATCGACAACACTCGTCTGGATGTACGAGGTGCGGACGTCAACCACGGGATCGTCGTCTCCCCAGATACGGGCGAGACGACGATCGTCGAGACGGAGATCACGCACGAAACCGCCGGCGGCTATCCGCTCTGGATTCGTGAGAGCGACCGGACCGAGCAGATACTCGCCGAGCACCTTACGATTTCGGGGCAGGCGGGCGACGCTGGCGGTTTCCGCGACGGGATTCGCTGCGAACGCGACAACTGTCGCTTTAGCAACGTCGACATCAGTCAGCGGGGTCGGGACGGCGTCGAGCGAAACGCCATCGTCAACACGGGCGCGGACCTGACGGTGTACCAGAGCGACCTGCGCGCCAGCCAGTACCCGTTCGTCGACCTCGGCGCCGACGTAGTCGTGCGTGACTCGACGCTCGAGTCGTCGGGCGGCCAGCAGGCAGTCTGCCTCTACGACGCATCGACGGGCGCGACGTTCAAGAAGAACCGGCTGGTCGACGGGATCCGTGACCTCGGAGCGAGCGACGTCACGACCTGGGAGAACACGTACGAGTAGTCGCGTCTCGCACCCGTTTAACCCCTGTATAATAACGCCGTACAGTCGCCACTGTCTCGCCACAGTGAGTACGTCGGATCGTGAACGAGCGTCGTCGATGGAGACTGTCGACTATCAGCGTGACTGTCAGAGGGTGAAACCGTGAATCGGAGTATCGCGAGCGGCGTCTTCTCGGTCGTCAGCGCGAAAGTCGTCGTGCTCGTCGTCACTGCGCTCTCGACGCCGCTTCTGTACCGGTTGCTCGGCGCGTCGGCGTTCGGCGAATACGCGTTTTTGCTGTCCGTCTTCGCGATCTACATGATCTTCGTCAGCTCCGGGATCACTGATGGGGTCCGAAAGTTCCTCGCGGAGGACCGCGCCGCGGCCAACTGGAGCGAACACGTCGTCGGCTTTTACTTCCGGCTGGCGATCGTGCTCTCCGTCCTCGGGGCGCTCCTGCTGGTGGTTGCGACGCAATCCGGACTCGTCGGTCGTGCGTTCGGGTCCGAGCTGACGAGTTACTTCTACGTCCTCGCCGCGCTCGTCGTAACGGCACAGTTTCGCGATTACGCGCGGAAGACGCTCATGGGATTCGGCCTCGAGCGGTATTCGGAGCCGCTGAAGATCCTCGACAAGGTCGGGTTCGTCGTCGTCGCAGTGCCGCTGGTGTATCTCGGGGCCGGTGTGATCGGCGCGCTTGCAGGGCATCTGGTCGCGAGTACGCTCGTCGCCGTGATCGGGCTGGCGCTCGTGCATCGTCGCGTGCCGCTGTCGTGTCTCTTCAGCCGCCCGACGAAGCGATTCCCCCGGAAACAGATGCTCACGTTCAACTCGATGAGCATCGCGCTGGTCTTCCTGCTGATGTCGCTCTATCACATCGACATCGTGATGCTCCAGCGCTTCCGGGAGAGCGCTGCAGTCGGCAACTACAAGGCGGCGCTCACGCTCGCCGAGTTCCTCTGGTTCATCCCGATGGCCCTCCAGACGGTGTTCGTCCACTCGACGTCGGAACTGTGGTCGCAGAATCGCCTTCGAGAAATCTCGAATCTCGCGTCCCGGACGACGCGGTACACGTTCCTGCTGACGGCCGTCATGGCGGTCGGGCTCGCGGCGTTGGCGGACGTCGCCGTGCCGATCTACTTCGGCAAGGATGCCATGCCGGCGATCACACCCCTGTTGCTGTTACTGCCCGGTGCACTCGGCTTCGCGCTCGCGCGCCCAGTTCTGGCGATTTCACAGGGGGAGGGAACCCTCCGATATCCGGTCGCGGCCACCGGTACTGCGGCCGTGATCAACGTCGTGCTTAACGTCGCTCTCATCCCTCGCTTCGGGATGCACGGTGCCGCCGTCGCGACCAGCATCGGATACGGGTCGATGTTCGTCTTCCACTGCTGGAGCGCTCGACTGGTCGGCTTCGATCCCCTCTCGGATGCACGACTCGGGCGTTCGATACTGACGACCGTCCTCGCAGCAGGGCCGATCTTCGCCCTCTCGACGGCCATCACGAACCCGTGGCTCGCACTCGTAGTCGTTCCGCCCGTGGGATTCGTGATCTTCGTCACATTCGCGCTGCTCGTCGGCGCACTGGATCCCGCCGACCCCTTCGAAGTGCTGTCGACGTTCCCCGATCCGCTCGGCGCGAAGGCGGACGCGATAGGCAGTCGGCTCGCAGCCAGCGGGACGAAGCGAGGGGAGCGGAACTGGCTCCATAGTTTGCTGTTCGTCGCCGGGCTCTCCCTGCTCGTCTCGGGGCTCACGCTGGGAATACTAGGATCCGGCATACAGAGTATCGCTCCCTGACCGAGTCGGCACTCGCTGCTGGTTCCCGTCTCATACGCGGATGACCGAAGAAACAGGATTGGTCAGTCTTCGGGCCGGACGAGCCACTCCTCACGGAGACTGCAATGACGCCGAAATCGAGGAAAACACCCAACAGCGGCTTCTATCTCGACCGGCTCTCACCTCCGCTGGGTTACGACGGGAGCTTTTGTACGGCGTCCCTCCTGCTGTTCAGCCAATAGTCTGAGCTGAGGTCTGATCTCGCCAAAACGGGGACCTTGTACGACGAGGTTGTCATCTCGATTCCACTCGATGAATCCGTACTCTGCTAATTTCGGAAGGTGGGTGTGGTGCATACTGACCGAGTATTCATCTACTTCTGCAATCGTTCGAGAACTGGATAGATGTCTCTGAAGGAGGTTCTCGTCCGCTACTGCAATCTCTCGAGAAATGCCAGACGGTTTTGAGACGTATTGGGGACTGGAGAGTAATTTTACTAGTAACTGTCGTCGGTGGCTGGCCGCCAATGCGTCAAATACATCATCATAATCGACCATTCCATATCCCACAGCTTCAGCTATCGTCCCACGTAACGTTAACTATACTACATTTTCACAGTCCACCGTTGTTTTGATTAACTGAGTGATTACGTGTGCCCCGTTCAGTTTGTACCAGTAGTTATCGGTTCGGGCCGTTCCAGTTTCGACCCGCTTCTGAATAACGAGATCGTATTACCAACCCGGACGACCATGCGAGTGACTGTGCGCTCGCATGGCGCTATCGTACCTGCCGCTCGAGCGATTCGCTTTCGGCCATATCGAACACCATCGCCAGCAGGAGGAACGCGGTGCCGGCGACGAACAACAGCAGGCTCGTCGCGCCCTGGACGGCCGGTGTGCCCGGACTCGAGAGCGCTCCAGCCGCCGTCACGCCGGTTCCGAGGACGCCAAGCACGGCCGTCGCTGCTCCAGCAAAGTAAAACAGGGCAAGCGGATGGAAGTCCAGGACGAGATACTTCGTTTTCAGCCGCCACAGGAAGTTACGAAGCAGCATGAGCGAGACCTTCGGGATGTATTCTGCGTACGCGATGCTCGACTCCTCGTCGCCGTAGACGGCCGGCATCGCCACGTCAGCCACGCGCATCCCGTGGACGTTCAGTTTCACCAGCAGGTCGTTACAGTAGCCGTAGTACTCGTAGAGGTTCTCTACCTCGATCGCGGCGAGCGCGTCGTGGGAGATCGCGGTGTAGCCGTTCTGGGGATCCATCGTCTTCCAGTAGCCGGACGCAATCTTCGTCAGAACGGAGAGGATCGCGTTGCCGACGAACCGGAAGCGCGGCATCGCCGCCCGGTACTCCGCCGAGAGGAGCCGGTTTCCCTTCGCGTAGTCGGCCTGCCCCTCGACGATCGGGTCGAGCAGCCGGGGCAGCTGCGTGAGGTCCATCTGCCCGTCAGCGTCGACGGTGACCGTCGCGTCCACGCCGTCCGCGAGCGCGGCGAGATAGCCGGTCTTGATCGCGCCGCCGGCACCGCGGTTCTCCCGATGCTCGATCGGGACGACCCGCCCGATGGCGTCGCGGACCGTCGCCCGGTTCGCCAGCGCGGTCGCGCCGCCGTCGGCCACGAGTTGCTGGACGGTCGTGCCGTCGTGACTCCCGGTCTCGCTGGCGTCCGCCTGCGCGGCCTCGAGGATTTCGTTCCAGGTGTCGTCCGTCGATCGGTCGTCGATCACGTAGATCCGATCGACGTACGCGGGCATCTCGCGGATGACGTCACCGACGAACCCCTCCTCGTTGTAGGCGGGGATCACGACGCCGACGCTCGATCCCCGGTACATCAGCGGTCACCCAGGAGGTCGGTGGCGGTGACGACATCGACGTTCTGCGCGTCGATATACTCGAGCAGGCCGTCGAACGCCCGCTCGCTCATGCCGTCGTCCCCGATGTATTCGAAGTGCAAGACCGCGAGTTGTCCGTACGTCGCGGCGTAATCGACGTACGTTCTCGTCTCGTCGCCGGCATCGCCGGCGAAGAAGCCGACGTTGTGCGGGTCCGTCAGCGGGAGCCCGGTCGGGCCGCCGCCGAACCGGAACGCCTGCTCGTGATACTCCCTGACGAGGTCGTTGGCCGTCGAGCCGAGCACGTTCCGCGGCGTGACGAAGTGCTTCGCGCCGTCTTCGAAGCCGCGATTCTCGAGATACGCTTTCGTCCGACGGATCATCCCTTCCTGTTGCTCGGGGGTGAACTCGTGGAGGAACTTCGAGCCGGTTCGCGGCCGAGCTGCGAGGTCCCAGCCCGCGTCGTCCAGTTCGATGAGTTTGTCGAGCGTGAGCCGGCCGCCCTCGCCGACGGCTTCGGGGATGACCGCCTCGACGCCCGCAAAATCGTACGCCTGCATCCGGTCGAAGGCGGCCGTGTAGTGGCTCTCGAGTGTCCCATCGAACAGGAGCATGACGCGGCCCGTGTCGGGCCGGTCGACCGCCCGGAGGTCGTCGACCTGACAGTCGATCGAGCCGGTCGTGTCACCGCGACGGCGAGCGATCAGCCGAATCTCGCGCACGTCCGAGAGTTCGGGCTGGGTCTCGATCCGATCGGTGCCGAAGTCGACGCGCACCCACCGATCGGCCGGCCCGGTGAGCGTGCGTTGCATGGCGTGGACGTTGCGCGAGTTCGGCGCGAACAACTCGAGCGTGAGGTGCAGCTGGTCGCGCCCGGTGAAGTTGACTGCCAGCGAGAGGTTCTTGTTGCTTAAATCCAGTCCATCCGGGATCGTCCTGTAGACGGCCGCGTACTCGGCGTTCTCTGACGCGGTGAGGTGTGCCGACTGCGACCCGGCATACGGATCGTCCGTCCCGGCCTCGAGGTCGCCAGCGTCGATCATCGCCGACCACTCGCCGAGGTCCTCGAAGCGATCGATCGGCTCGCCAGGGAGGTCCAGGCGGTCTCTGCTTCCGGAATCGGTGGTGTCACCGCCCGACTGGGCCGATGTCGGCTTGCCGTCCGCGCCACGCCATTCGCGCACCTGCGAGAGGCAGCCGGCGAGTCCGAGCGTTCCGGCCGCTGCAACCGTGGTTACGAACGATCGTCGGTTTCGATTCGTCATCGACCGCGTCGACGAACCGTCCGCCCTTCCTTATACGGTCGTTAGCGGGTTCGCCGCCGACGGATTCCGGATGACTCGAGACCGTCGCGCCGCCGCCCGCTCGGGTCATCGCAGCCGCTGCTGGCAGGCGCAGCCGTTTACCCACGCGATAATAATCCGGATCGGGCCGGAAGCCCAGGAAAATGACTCGCGTCAGCGTTATCATCCCGACGTACAACAGAGCGGCGACGCTTCCGCGCGCGATCGATAGTGCGCTCGCACAGACAATCGACGACCTCGAGGTGGTTGTCGTCGACGACGGCTCGACCGACGACACCGAGTCGGTGCTGGCCGCCTCCGAGGACCCGCGGGTTCGGCCGGTCGTCCACGCGACCAACCAGGGTGCGAACGCCGCCCGGAACACGGGCCTTGAGCACGCACGCGGGGAGTACGTCGCCTTCCTCGACTCGGACGACGAGTGGCATCCCGAGAAACTCGAGCGCCAGCTCGCGGCGCTCGAGGAGCGCTCGAGCGACTGGGTCGGCGTCTACTGTGATACGGGCTACGACCTGTCCGGGGCGGACGGACGGCTCCGGTCGGCCGCCGCGTCCGTGCTCGCCCGCCTGGACGACGAGCCGACACGGGAGGGGAACGACGAACTGGTCGGCGAGATCCTCGCAGATAACGTCCAGCCGGGTGCCGGCTCGACGCTGCTCGTTCGGACCGACATCGCCAGGGAAACCGGCGGCTTCGACGAGGACCTCGACCGGTTCCAGGACCCCGAGTTCTGCCTGCGCGTCCTCGAACACGGAAAGCTCGCCTACGTCGACGAGGAACTCGTCGTTCGCGAGGAGACCGGCAGTCCGCCGGCGGACGTCGTTGCGGCCGCCAGCGACCGATATCTCTCGGCGTACGAGTCCGAGGTCGAGCATTTCGAGGAACAGGGCTACGAGATCCGCTCGAGCCACGCACTCGTCCTCGCGAAGCAGTACTTCGCGGAGGGGCGGTTCCTGCGAGGGCTGTGGCACCTCCGTGCGGCTTCGGTGTCGGCGCGGACGTATCCCGGCGTCTGCTGGGTCGCCGGGACCGGCATCCGGCGGCGACCGATTCCGATCGTGGTGGCGCTCGTCCTCTTGCTCGTCACCGCGACGCTCGGCCGGCGCGCACTTACTCGGTGAGGCGGCCGTTTCGGCCGTCCTGATCGGGTTCAGTCTCTACGCTCGCATGCAAGCGTTCTCTCGACGCGGACCGTTGCAGAAACGAAAGTATTCCGTTTCTATCGTTATCTCACCTGTAGTAAAACCGACCGACGCCGACGGGATGGACGAATGAGGCGCGATATCCTCTCACGGCGGCACGTATTGACTCTGGCAGCCGGATGCACGCTCACGAGCGCTGGCGTCGCCAGCGTGGTCGGCGACACGGCTGGCACTGACGAAGAGATGGTCTCTCGTGCGTCGTTCCCCATTCGTGAGGGAACGGCCGAGGAAACGACCGTCTTTGTGACGACAGCGGCCGCCGAGGGACCGACGGCGGTCGTCGTCGGCGGCGTTCACGGAAACGAGGACGCAGGGTACACGGCGGCAGGCCAGATCGCCGACTGGCCGATCGACGCCGGGACGCTCGTCGTTATTCCCGAGGCGAACGCCGTCGCAGTCGAACGCGGGACCAGAACCGACGAGGAGGGGACCAACCTCAACCGGCAGTTCCCCGAAGGGGAGACGCCGGAAACGGAACTCGCACGGGCCATCTGGGACGTCATCAGCGAGTACGATCCAGACATCCTGATCGATCTCCACGAGTCGACGGGCATCTACGCGGGCGATCCCACGGACGGCGTCGGGCAGGCAATCTTCCATTCGGACGGCGGCGAAGCGACTGCTGCCGCCGCCGATGCCGCCACGTACGTCAATCGAACGTACGTGGACGATCCCGACCGCGCGTTCCAGCTCGGTCCCTTCTCTAACCCCGAAAACGATCCATCTGGGCTGCTCGCTCACAAAGCTGCTCGCGATCTGGGTGCCGACGCGTTCCTTGCCGAGACGCTCTCGACCGACATCGAACTCGAGACCCGCGTCCAGTGGCATCGGGCGATCGTCGAACGGCTCTTCGAGGACGAGCTCCTGCTCGACGGCACCGATGCCGGCAGCGTCCCTGACGAGGAGGTAACAGAGCCCGAGCCCGATGCATCCGATGACGACGGTGACGAGCCGTCGGGTACTGAGCCACCGGTCGCACGGATCGAAACGCGACCGAGAGGACTGGCCGACACGACGCTCGAGCCGGGTCAGACGGTGACGCTCGATGCGTCGCAATCGTCCGATCCGGACGGCGACCTCGTCCGCTACGAGTGGCGCGTCGGTGCCAACGGCGCGTTCGACCGGACCGGCGAGACGATCGAGGTGACGATCAGCGCGCCCGGCAACCATCCGATCGCACTCCGCGTCGTCGACGACGATGGTGCGACCGACACCGACCGGGTCACGCTCTCGGCGGGCTGTTGATCGATTCGTCGTCGACTACGCTTCCCGACTGCGGCCGATAATCGCTACCCTACTGGGTCGTGAACGGCGATACGTCGGTAAGCGGTTACGTCGAGAAACAGGCCTGGGGCAGGTCGCTCCGAATCAGTCGTTGCTCGTCCGCAGCTTCCAGAGGTCGTCGAAGGTGATGACCTCGACGTCGGCGCCGTCGATGTACTCGAGCAACGCCTCGTAGTCGACTTTCGGCATCGTGTTGGTTGCTTCGAACGTGTGGAAGTTGAGAATCGTACACTGGTTGTGCTGGGCGGCGAGGTCGACACACCGTTTCGATATCTCGAGGTCGTGTCCGATCGTCCGCGGTAACGCCAGCGGATCGAAGCCGTAGACGCTCGTCGTATTGACGTTGCCGGCCTGATTGAAGCCGCCGCAGTAGTGGTAGTCGGTCGCCTGCTCGAGGCTCGTCTTGTCGAAGCTGTTGTGCGGGTGGACGATGTAGTTCGCACCCTCGAACCCGTTGTCGATGAACCACTGCTTGTCCCGCCTGAGCCGTTCTTTGATCGCCGTTTCGTCGTCGAGTTCGTGAATCGGGTCGTGGGTTCCGTGGACGACGATCTGATCGCCCGCCTCCTGCCGGTCCTGCAGCTCCGAGATCGACATGTGTCCGTCCCGTCCCTGTTCGGCCCACCGCGGCACCGGCGCCTGAACCGCCGGGACCTCGTACTCGTCGTGGAGCGGCGCGGCCGTCTCGTAGTAGTCGAGCGTTCCGTCGTCCCAACTCAGCATGACGTACCCCTGATCGGGCGTCGGATGTGTGCGCAAGTCGTCGATCCAGACCTCCGCCTCCGGCATTGAGTGAAGCACCTGAATCTCGAGCCGATCGAGCTGATCGAGTGCGGGCTCGTACTCGCTCTGCTGGAAGACGCCGGGACTCGTTCGGAACCAGCCGACGTCGGGTGCACGGTACCGGATCTGCCGCAGTGAGTATACTTTCGAGCCCCCGAACTGGTCGACGACCCGCAGGTTGACCGTGATGCTGTCGGGCGTCGTCGTCCGCACCGCGAACGACAGGTCCGTTTCCGTCAGGTCTTCGCCCTCGAGGCTCCGTTCGGCGATGACGTTCTCGCTGCCGTTCGACCGGAGTCTGAAGCTCTGCTCGCCGTCGAACACGACGTCCTCGTCCGCTCCGCCCGACCCCTGAACGACGGTCCAGGCATCGAGATCGCTGAAGTCGTCGAGCGAGTCGCCCGGCTGGCGGTACTGTTCTCGGCTGTCGAACTCGGTCTCGAGCGGCGGAACGCCGTCGGTGAGTCCCGGGGTAGAGCCGTCCGAACTGTCTGGTGTCACGGCTGACGACTTCTCGCGGAGCTTGTTGGCTGTAGACTCGAGTTGCTCTGCACAGCCGGCTAGACCCGTAAGTCCGGCGGCGCCGGACAGTGCGAGGAAACGACGTCGCGTCGCGCGTTTCTGTGACATCGGTGGGCCGGAGGTACCGACAGTGAGACCATTATTATAGATCGGATAGGCTGGCTCGGCGACCGCTCGAGACGGCTGGTAGCGGCCACTGTGGCACTTAACGGTCGCATAGTAATTGAGTAGCCGTTCGAGCGTTCCACGAAGACGTACGCGAACGGAAGTCGGGCGGCGCTCGGCGTTTCCACGCTGTGATCGTACGTCGTCTGCAGGTGGTCTTCGACGATGAACAGGGAACTCTTCGGTGTAATCGGCGGTATCGACACGTTCGAACGGTTCAGATCCAGCGACGAATTCGACGAAGTGCTCGCCGGATCGACCTTCACAGTCGGTATCCGGGATGCAGATCTCGGGACGCCCGGCTGGAGCGCCACGTACTTCGGCGACGAGGGGTGCTGTCTCGTCTGGGGAGAGGCGTACGTTCCAGACGACGACCCGAACGCCGCGCGCTGGCTTCTCAAACGCTACGAGACGATCGGAATCGAGGCACTGCGAGAACTCAACGGATCGTATCTGGTCGTGATCGACGCCGACGTGAGCGGCGACGCGTTCGTCGCCACGGACCCGGTCCGCTCCAGGGAGTGTTTCTATACCGACGACCCCGGGGTTCGCGTCTTCGGAACGGACGCCGCCGCCGTCGGCCGCACGATCGCGGAGCCGACGCTCGACCGGGATGGCGTCCTCGAGTTTCTGCATCTGGGCGTGATACTCGGCGAGAAGACGGCCGTTACGGAACTCGCTCGACTCCCGCTGGACAGCCGGCTTACACCCACGTCGGTCGATTCGTTCGACCGGTTCGTCTACGATCCGCAGCCGTCCCGGGCGTTCGATCCCATCGACGAGCTCGCCGACCGCCTCGATCGGGCGTTCCAGCGGCGGTCGTCGCTGCCCGGACGAACGGGCGTGCTCCTCTCGGCGGGCTACGATTCACGAATCATCCTCTCACAGGTCGACGACATCGACCGGAGTTACACGGTCGGCTCGCTGGACGCCCAGGAGGTTCGCGGTGCGAGAGCGCTTGCCGCCCAGTACGGCGCGAGCCACACTGCCTTCCCACCGGACGAGCGATATCTCCGGCCCGACGAGTCGAAGATCCGCTACTCACAGGGGATCAAGGAGTCACTGCACATCCACCACGCCGGCTACACGGACGAGATCGACGTCGATACGATGTTCCACGGCCTCCTCTGTGACACGTTCTTCCGGGGCCATTTCACCGCCTCGGAGACCGTCGATGTGCTCGGGAAACGCGTGCCGACTGGCCGACTCAAGGCCGATCCGGATCCCGTCGAGTCGCTCCTCGAGAAGTTCGGCTACAGCCGCGAGGCGAGCCTCGAACTCACAGAGCGGACGTCTTTCGATGTCGATCCGGAAGCGTTCGTCAGAGAGGCAGTCGCCGACGAGTTCGAGACGCGATGGGACCGTGCGGATACGGTCCAGAACGCGCTCACCTGCTGTGGCATCGCGAACCAGCCGTCGATACCGTTTCACAACCACCTCTCCGATCACTTCGTCACGTCGTTTCTCGCGACGGATCGCGAGCTGATCGACTGGCATCTCCGAACGCCACCGAAACACCGAACCACGGAAACGTTCCTCCGCGCGTGCGAACGACTCGACGATGACATTCTGCGACACAGACCGCCCGATCGACCGCACGACGCGCGGCTGTTCAACGAAGTCGAGGGATTCGTCCGTCGGAAGACGCCGTTTCTCCCGTCGTTCGAGCCGCCGTGGCCGGACCGAGAGACGTTATTCGAGCAACACGACTTCGATCGACGGTTGTTGGGCGACCTCGAGCACGTTCACGACCTCTCGGCCAGACACAAACTCAGGCTCACCGACCTCCGCGGGTGGTTCGGATGCTGGTCAGCGTTACCGGATCAGCTGCACCCGTGGCTTCGTCCGTCGGACCCTGTAATCGCGTAGCTCACTCGTTCTACATCGGAGGTCTTACAGGAACCTCGAGGCGATCTGTGACGATTATCAGCCGTGAAACCGACTCTCGCTGCGGTTTATTCAGTTCATTATCGGTAAACCGTGAGAAACCTTATATACCAAGGAGTTTTACCGCGGAATATGCGTCTGACGCCGTCTTGGTTGCGCTCTTCGTCGGAGGGGGACGTCGAAGAACGCTCGGGGGATTCGGGGACGACTTCTGGATTCACGATGGTCTATTCCCCGGAGAGCGATCGTTCGACGAACGAGGGGGACGAGACGCGAGCGAGGGAGTTCGTTCCGGAATCCGATGCTGCTCTCGTGTCCGTTCTCGACGAAATGAACACGCCTGTCACCGTCGACGAGGTCGCCGATGAACTGGTCGAACCGGCCCGACCGACGATCGAAACGTGGGCAGCCGTCCACGAACGACTCCATCAGGATCGCCTGCCGGTACTCGACGCGGCCGACACCATCGAGTTCGACGAGACACAGGGTTTGATCGAGCGGTCTACGGGTCGCACGAACGAGGATCGGTTGATTTCACCGTCCGTGCTCGTAGCGCTCTCCCTCGGGTTGCTGTGCATCGTTATCGCGCTCGTCTTGGTTACCATCCTGATTTCCTAGACACGCATTGTCGCTCTTGTAGTATCGTCGTTCGTCGAGAGGCGTCCACTCTGTCGTCAGTTGATGAGGCGACTGATCGTGAGTACCGTAAAGACCGACAGAATGAGCGCGCTCAGACCGATTCCAGAGAGGAACGAGATGACTGGCAGTTCCATTACTGCGCCGATGAGGATCGCATAGGAGAAGACCGTCGCACCGATGTAGTAATCTTCCCACCCGGGGCTCTCAGCGTGCTGCTCGTCGGTCGAATCGTCGGTCGAGTCGAGATGGAGGTATTTGTCGACCTGGTCGGCGAGGGGCTTTCGTTCGACGATGCCGCGGTTCTGCTGGTACTCGATGAGACCCGCCTCGTCGAGCTTCGAGAGATGCGACTGATACAGCGGGATATAGACCCGCTGGCGCTGTGTCGAAGTGAGTTCTTCGACAGTGGTGTCGTGTTCCCATGCTGCGACCTGCTCTGCGATGTCGCGCATGCGTACGGGACCTTCAGTGTCCCGGAGATAGCGGAGGACCATCCGACGGCGTTCGTTTTGCAGGAGATGAAAGATTTCGTCTTTCGAAAACGCAGGCTCCTCGGAGGAACGATCAGCTACAACATCCGCGTCCTGACCGTCGTCAGTCACACCCTGATCGTCTGTATCATTGGAGCTGATATATTTCGCTTTCATTGCACCAGTCTTCCCTATTCAGAAGTGGGTAATAAAGGATAGAAATCGTGTATTCGTGAACGACACAGTTTAGATAGTTTCACAGAAGCTGTCTTCTTTTTGTGCCATTTTAATATTGCCAAATGCCGATTTAGAAGGACTGATACACCAGATTTTCAAATCGAACTGGAAATTTATTTCGACCAGATCATACACGCTGCTTTCAAACACTCTATCCGAATTTTAGATCGTTCACGCTTCTATTACACTCAATAGCGAGGGAATGTAGCTCGAGCGAATTCAGTGTCGAGATCGTTATATGATGTCGTCAGACGGCCGTCAGACCGACCCGTTAGATCGAGGCTTATCTGGGCGATAATAAACCGCCACCGACCCCTAGCGACGACGAAATGAGCGATACCAACTGGTGGTTTTTGGATCTAGCGGCCGTTATCGCAGTCACTGGCGCTCTCACGTTCGGAATCGTGTCCGGGATCACCGGGAGTGGACGAATCGTGCTGACGATCCCGCTCGTTCTGTTTCTTCCTGGGTATGCGCTCGTCTCGGCCCTCTTTCCAGACAAACCGAACGACGACTACCAGTCGTTCGACGACGAAAAAACGGGACTCGGAAATCCGTTGCTGGTCAGTGGCGGACTCGAGGCGATCGAACGAACGATCCTGTCAATTGTTTTTAGCGTCGCGCTCGTTCCCGCGATCACCCTTTTCGCGACCGTAACCCCGGGGGGAGTGGCGCTAGAACCGGTACTCCTTGGGCTCTCAGTGCTCACCGTTATCCTCGCAATCCTCGCAATCGGCTCACGCTACCGCTGTCCGGCCGATCGACGATTCGTTCCGGCGAGCTCATCGATCTCCCCGTTTTTCACTCGGAGCCGACTGAGTCCGTACGATCGAGTCAACTGTCGGCCGTACAACATCGCCATCGCGGCTGGACTGCTCCTGTTGCTCGCGAGCGGCGGATTCGCCCTGGCGAACCCACCCCAACACGATGGGTTCACAGAGCTGTCAGTCGAGACGGAAAACGTCTCCGGTGACATCGAAACGATGTACGAGTCGACCTATCCCGCGGGCGAGTCCCAGGAACTGGCAGTGACGATCACGAACCAGGAACACGAAGAGCGACGCTACACGGCCATCGTGCTGCTCCAGCGGGTGAGTTACGAGGGTGACGACGTGACCGTTCGCGAATCGACCGAGTTAGACAGGACGACAGCGACGGTTTCCGACGGTGAATCGACGCGGCAGCCCCTCGAGATCACGCCGACGATGCGGGGAAGTGACCTGCGACTGACGGTGTTGCTCTACGACGGCGACCCTCCGGCGGAGCCGACGGTCGACAACGCCTATCGCGTCGCTCGGCTGCCGATTGAGGTGGAATAGATGTTGCCGTGGGAGCATCTCGCGTTCGCGTACGTCCTGTACTCGCTGACGATGAACGTGGCGTTTCGAGCGTCTCCCTCTGGTCGTGAAACGATCGCCGTCGCCGTCGGGTCGCAGTTCCCCGACCTCGTCGACAAACCGCTCGGGTGGACGGTCGAATTCGCGGAGACCGGCTACTCGATCGGGCACTCGATCTTCGTCGCGCCGGTCGTCTGTCTCGTCGCGTACGCGGTGGCCATCCGAGGAGGGAATCGAGCGCTTGCGGGTGCATTCTCGATCGCGTATCTCTCACACCCGATCGCAGACGTGCTCAGTCAGTTGCTCAGAGACGGCGTCGTCGACGTTCGAATCGCTCTCTGGCCGATCGCATCGCCGCCAGGAACCGATCACGGCGGGTTCCTCGACCACCTGCTCCTGTACCTCGCTCGGTACGTGTATCAGCTCCTCGCCGGCGGACTAACGATCGAGCTTGCGGTCCAGTTGCTGCTTGGCCTCGCCGTCGTGGCGCTGTGGCTGTTCGACGGTGCACCGCCGGCCGCCGACATCTGGCGGTTCCTGCGGACCCGAAGCCATCAGTGACCAGCGTCCGACCGCTGTCGAACTGAGTAGCCTTCCCCTTTTGCCGGGCGGAAGTGCCCTGTGTCGCTCTCGCGGTTGGGCTGGCGAGCAATCACATGGGAATACTCCGAACTGCTGACGGGGTCACGACAGTTGTCTCCTCGAGAACGAATCGATCGTCGGCTCGATCACGGGCAGTGTCGTGGTCGTCTCGGGCTCGAGGCGACGCTGTGATCGATTCGTAGATTTCGCCTTCCGATTGGGTCGCCCATATAGAGAGACGGATGAGAAGGTCACTCGCCGGCTCTGTCGATCGTAGTCGAGCGCGGCCCGCAACGCTGTCCGTTGGGTCAGGTTACAAGGGTTCGAAAAAGCGATTGGACGCACCGTCGACGATCAGCGACCTGCCGGCGAGGGAGTACACATCGTCACGTCTCCGTTCGTGTAGACCGTCGCCTGGTCCGGGCGACAGAGCTGTGTCGGAGAGAGGTCTTCGGTCCGCGCAGTTCCGTTCGGGTCCGTCACGTACGTCGCGTCGGTCGATTGGGCTGATCGATAGACCGTATAGTCGTGGTCCGCGACGCCGCCTTCCGGCACCGTCGCGGTCGTCGTTGACGGATACGCGCCGGTCCGACTGAACAGCGTCTGATAGGGGTGATCGGTGTGGAGTTGCTGGTCGGACCGGATCTCCTGGCCGTCGGGCGACCCGGTAAGTTCGGCGATCGACTCGGCCGCGGCGAGTTCCGTCTCGTCGTACGCGAGGCGCTCGTGGTGGTCGTCAAAGACCGGATTCTCGACGTTGCTCTCGACGGCGAGGACCATCGCGCCCGGATACACGAGCGTCCCCACCAGCAACACGACGACGACGATCGACGGCGTCAGGTTCCCTCGAAGCGTCCGCAGCCCGATCGCACCGAGGATCGCCATCGGCGCGTAGAGGAACGCAAACCAGCGCGTCGGGATGAACGTCCGGATGCCGAACATCGGGAACCCGAGGATGAACACCAGCATGAACGCCGCTGCCAGCAGAAGCGTGAACACCGACTGTTCGGCACGTCGCCGGTGGACGACGTACAGACAGCCGGCGAACGTGGCACCGAGCAACAGCAGGAAGCCGAGATTGTCCACGTAGGGAACGACCTGTTCGATCAGTGTCGGTACGGCTTCGGCCCCCGCTTCGGCCGTCTCGGGTTCACCTGCGGTGTTGAGGAAGCCAGCACTGTCCTCGAGCGTCTGCGCGAAGTAGCTCAGGACCGTCCCCAGGAACGAGTCCTGATTGTACGGCGTCAGCGACCAGACGAAGATCGTCAGCCCGAGGTTGAAGACGACGAGTCCGACGAGGTTGACCGGCTTCTTCGTCCGGAAGACGCTCGCGTCGAGTCGCGTGAGTCCGAACGGGCCGATCACGAACACGAGCTGTGCGAGAAATGCTGCGAGCAACAACACGAGCATGATGAACGTCGACACCTGGTGTGTGAGGATGACGGCGACGCTCAACAGGAGCAACAGTAGGAAGTCCCGGATCGTGTACTCGATCCGCATCACGCGGATCAGCGCGTACAGCATCGCGAGAAAGAAGACCAGCCCCAGGCTTGTGGGGATGATATGTATTCCCCACCGCGCGACGTGGTTGCCGAACGCGTAGAGCGCCGTCGCCAGCACTGCCCACCGCGTCGTGACGAGTAGGTTCGTCGTCGCGTAGACGAGCAGGACCGACAGGGGCATCACGAGGCCGACGGAGAGGTACAACGCGGCGCGGATCGGGACGTCGTACAGCAACGACGAGGCGGCCACCAGCAGGTGGTAGAACGGCGAACCGTAGTGTTTGTTATCTGAGATCGCGCTCAGCGACTGCTCTGTGAGAATCGCGTCGACGAGCTCGCGGTGGGTCCAGATGTCGATCCCGATGTAGCCCGGCGTCGTATAGAGCGCAGCGAACCGGAAGACGAACGCGAAGCAGACGATCTGGAGCAACAGCAAACCGGGATGGAGGTCGCGATCGCTCGCGAAGACGATCTGGCCGATAACGAGCGTGCCGACCACACCCGCCAGCCCGAAGAAGGGAAGCGTTCGTTCCCCCTGGACGACCGCTAACACGACGAGGCCCGACAACCCGGCGAAAACGACGCTCGGAAGCGCCATCGACACCGTCGACGGAAGGGTCGGGACTGCCCGCGCGTCGTCCCGCTGATACAGGGAAACGATATACAGGACGCACGCGGTGCCGAGGATGACCGGAACGGTATTGATGTAGATCTGCGACGTGAGAAATCGCAGCGGGAACATCGCCAGCGCGAGCACGAGCCCGCCGATCGCCGCGACGGTATCAAGTCGCAGCGGCCGCAGCTCCGACAGTGAGCTATACTTCATGACTGACCCCCGTCGGATAACTCATTCCGTCATCTCGGTCGAGCACTCGGCGATACAGTCCGTAGAGACGCTCTCCAAGCGAGTCGACGGAGAGTCCGTCGATCGACTCGCGCCCGTCGGAACGGCCGCCGTCTTCGATGGCTCGCTCGAGTCCGCCGAGAAGCGCCCCGTCGTTGTCGCTGACGGTGCAGTTCGTCAGGCCACGAATCGTCTCGCGGACGAAGCCGACGTCGGTCGAGACGACTGGCAGATTGCATGCGGCGGCTTCTTTGACGACCATCGGGCCGCTCTCGCGCTTCGAGGTGACCAGAAGGACGTCGCTCGCGTTCATATAGTAGGGCATCTCCTCGTGATCGACGCCGGAGACCGTCCGCAGTTCGAGGTCGACCTCGGTCTGCTCGACGAGCCGGCGGGCCCGCGGATAGTCCTTCACCGAACGGGTCCGGTCGTACGGAAAGAGCGCGATCGGCCGGTCGGTTTCCCAGCCGAGGTACTCGCGCGCGTCCGCCCGCGGCAACGGCCGAAACAGGTCGGTGTCGACGCCGAACGGAATCAGTTCGTGGTCGGTCTCGAGGTCGCGTGACATGACCCGGCTCGGCACGATCGCGGCGTCCGCCCGGCGGGCACCGTACCGACTGCACGATCGCAGCCACGTCCGGTCGCTCATGAGGTCCGTTCCCCACAGCGTCAGTACCACCGGGCGAGTCGGCTGGGCGAGCGCGAACGGGGCGACGAGCCCGTAGTTCGCGTGTACCAGATCGTACGACGACGATCGGACCGCCGAGAGCACGGTCGCGTAGTATCGCGCGTAGTCCGTCGGCGTCCGACCCGAATCGCCGCTGTGTTCGCCGGGCACCTCGAGCACCGTACAGTCGACGCCGCGCTCTTCGAGCGCCGAGACTTGCTGTTCGAAAAACGGCCGTGACGACGTGACCAGTTGGAGTACCTTCATGGATGATCCGGATTCGCCGCAGGAGTCGCTCGATCCGGCGTGTGCGCCCGTGCGAGCGTCTCGATCTGTCGAACGACGAGTTCCGTCACGTCGATCCGATCCGCCAGCAGGCGCTCCCGACGTCGTGCCCACGTTTCGTCGGGTTCCTCGGCGATCGAGACGGCTTGCTCGAGTCCTCGGGCGTGTCTCGCCTCGCCGGAATATTCGAAGAGGAGACCGTACTCCGCATCGAGTTCCGTCGTGTAGCCGAGCGAGAGCGGGTTCACGTAGACCGCCGGTGTACCGAGCACGGCGGCTTCCGCCGCCGTCGTCGCGCCTTCGCTCAACACGACGTCGGCGTATGCGAGCAGGTCGTGCATCCGGTCCGGCGAGGTCTCGAACTGGTACGACGCGAGCTCGGCCGGCGGCTCTCCTTCGGCCGTCAGCAGGACCTGTAGACCTGCATCTTCGAGCCGATCGACGACCGTTCGGGGATCGTCGAACCCGCCGTGACCGACGTCGTGGGAGGCGTCCCAGCTGCTGAGCCGAACGACGGTGAACGACGCATCGGAGTCCAGCCCGACCTCCTCGAGAACGGTCGGATCGGGTTCGAACCGATCTGGGTGGAGATAGGCGAGCTCGTGATACCCCGGATACGTCACCTGTTTCGCGCCGATCTCGTCGCGATAGCACGCCGGCGTACAGATGACGTCCGCGAACGGATAGCCGAGTTTCGTGATGAGGGTCGCGTGTTCGGTGTCGTAGAAGACGAGGCTCTTCGCACTCGTTACCGACGCGACGTGGGCGGCGGCCACGCCACCGATCGCCGTGATCACGTCCGGCTCGATCCGCCGTGCTCGCCGGAGGAGTCGCAGTTCGTAGGTCGCCTGCACCGCTGCCAGCGAGACCAGCGAGTCCGACTCGCCGGCGAGCACCTCGTGATCGATATCGTACGCCTCGAGGAGCCGAACGGCGACGTCGCTCTCGCGAGCGAAGACGTGGACCTCGTGCCCGCGCGCTTCCAGTTCGGCGATCGGGTGCCGGAAGAAGTGGACGTGTCCGGGATGCTGGATCGTGATCATCACTCGCATCGTCGATCCACCTCCGTGGAACGGTCGTTCGAGCGGTGTCGCTGGTCTCGCATCCCCTCACAACCTCCGGTAGACGAATCCCGCATCGACGGCCGCGTCCTCGTCGATCGAGCCGGTCACGTCGACCAGCGCGGGGTCGTCGGCGAGTTGGCTCGCGACCGCCTCGAGATCCAGCTGTTCGAACTCCGCGTGGGGCGTCGCGAGCAAGACCGCGTCGAACCCCTCGAACGAGAGTCGATCCTGGACGTCGATCCCGAACGAGTCGCGGGCAGCGTCGTCGTCGGCGAACGGGTCGAAGCCCTCGATTTCGATGTCGTACTCCGAGAGCGCGTCGATGACGTTGCCGATCTTCGAGCTGCGAATGTCCCCGACGCCCGGTTTGTACGCCAGACCCAACACCAGCACGCGGCTCTCGCGGAGCGTCTTGTGACACTGGTTGAGGGCCTTGATCGTCAGCTCGGCGACGTGGTCGGGCACTGACTCGTTGACCTGCCGGCCCGTCTGCATGAGTTCTGGCTCGAAGCCTTCCTGAGCCGATCGGTACGCGAAGAAGTACGGATCGACCGGGATGCAGTGGCCGCCGACCAGTCCCGGTCGGTAGTCGTGGAAGTTCCACTTCGTGCCCGCGGCCTCGAGGACGGCCTGCCCGTCGACGTCCATCGACTCGAGCGCCATCGAGAGCTCGTTGACGAACGCGATGTTGAGGTCGCGCTGGGCGTTCTCGACGACCTTGCAGGCCTCGGCGACCTCGATCGATGGTGCGCGGTGGACGCCCGCATCGACGACCGACTCGTACAGCGTCGCCACGTCCTCGAGGACCGTCTCGTTCTGTGCGCTGACGACTTTGGTCACGTCCGCGAGCCCGTGTTCCTCGTCGCCCGGCGTGGCGCGTTCCGGCGAGTAGCCGACGAAGAAGTCCTCGCCTGCCGTCAGTCCGGACGCGTCCTCGAGCGCCGGCACGAGAACATCGCGCGTCGTACCTGGGTAGACCGTCGACTCGAGGATGACCGTCGTCCCGGGATCCATCTTCGATCCGACGGTGGTCGCCGCGCTCTCGACGTAGCCGAGGTCCGGTCGTTCGTCGTCGTCGATCGGCGTCGGGACGGCGATGACGACGTAGTCGGCCTCGCCGATCGCGGCCGCGTCGGTCGTGTAGGAGATGTCGCCCTCCTGAATTACGCCGTCGGAGAGGTCACCGGTCGTATCGATACCCTCCTGCAGTCGGTCGACCGTCACGTCGTCGACGTCGTATCCGATCACGCGGTAGTCCGACTGCGCGAACCCGACTGCGAGCGGCAGTCCAACGTAGCCCAGTCCGACGACGCAGATCGTTGCTTCACGCGTGAGTTGCTCCGTCGCCTGCTCGAGGCTGGTCTCCTCACCGCTCGGTTCGGCCTCGTACTGGCCGCTCGCTCGCTCGTCCGATTGCTTCTCCGTATCGCTGATTATCGTGGTCATGGGTGGTGCGTTATGGATGAACCGTCACACGACCGAGTGCGACGGTGACTGTCCGGAACTGTCGGGCCCGCAATCGGCGGGCCGTGCTACAGAATCGGCAAGACGGTGTCGGGGGATTACTATACCGCGAATAAACGGGTGCAAGAGTATCGCATGGCGAAACCGAGCGGCGAATGGCGCTGCCGGCAGCATTGACCCGGTCGACGGCTGAACGCCAGGATGAGCGCTTAAACCGTTGTTAAACGCTCCTATACGGATTCATAATGAAGGTCCAGGGAGTCGCACCTCCAGTGCGGTCGGCACGGTCACGTCCACCGTGACTCGGTCATGCACCGACCGCAGCAGAACCGCGTCAATCATGGTGTCACATTCCCCGATCGGAGTCAGAGCCCAGCTCGCATCGATTCATAGCACCATCTCGATCGATACGGGTCTGACTTCGACCCACCAGGGCGTCCATGCGATTCCCCTGCCGGTTCGTGTCGCCATCGGCGGTCGATCCGGCGAACCGTTACAACTGCTTCGCACGGCGTCGTTCGGGGATGTGGTCCTGGTCGCGGTTCTCTTCGTGCTCATCAGTGTACTCATCGGGATTCGCACGGCGGCCGTGTTGTCGGAACGCGACCTCGAGATTTCGTCGCTCCCGCTCGTCGCGAATGCGGCAGGCGATACAGCGGAATCAGCTCACGCACGCACTGATAGTCCTCGGGCGTACGAAACGTATCTGTCGCCCGAGACGCCACCGAGACTCCTGAGTGACGAAGGGAAAGTCGTCCGGCTGCTTGTCGCGAATCACGGTCGCATTCGCCAACACCGGATCGCAGACGAGACCGGCTGGTCGAAGTCGAAAGTGAGCCGGATCTGCTCACAGATGCATGCCGACGGCACGATCGAAAAGCGATCGGTGGGTCGGGAGAACGTCATCGTCTTCGCCGACCGACCGAACGACGACGAGACGCAGTCGGACGACGTCGAAAACCCGCTTCCGTAAGCACCCGCTCCGTCGACAGCAACATTGCACCACCCGGAACACGGTCGGAGTCACCGAGCCATTGGGCGACGATGGCGACCGGTTTCGCCGATCGCGTTTCGACTTTCAGTGACAAAACAGCGTTTACTCCCTTCGTAAACCGATCAGCGACGCGTCTATCGGACGTTTTGTACTCCGTCGTCGAACACCGGTCTGGCGTTTTACCGGATCGAACCGCTCGCTCAGACGGTCTCGATGTGCTCACGCGACCACTCTGTGCTGGTGTGGCGGGGAGCGAACGAACCGTGACACTGCGAGTGTGAAAACGAACGCGTCTTACACAGTCGATAGCTCACGTCGCGTTCGTCGTACCGTCTTATTCGTGGTATAGTAATGGCCGCTGTTGTCCGTGGTCAGAGTGAAGCCCGATCCGACAGCAACGCGCGGACGGGTTCGACGATACCAATGACACGGAACAGGACTGCATTCACGGCAGCGATCTCGAGCCGACTCGATACGTCCGTCACGACCGTCGATTGCCCCGCCGCACACGACACAGCCGATGCGACGTGGTCGCCGGCGACTCGGCTGGAGGTGATCGGCTGATGTGTGGTATTATCGCACGGATCGGTCACGGAAACGCGGCGGAGACGCTCCTCTCGGGACTCGAGAACCTCGAGTACCGGGGCTACGACTCGGCAGGCATCGCTGTCCAGAACGGCTCCGGCGTCAAGGTACACAAGTGCTCGGGTGAAGTATCCGACCTCAAATCGGCGTTGAATACGCAGCCACACGGAAACATGGGGATCGGCCACACCCGCTGGAGTACCCACGGGCCACCGACCGACGAGAACGCCCATCCGCATACGGACACGGCGGGCGACGTCGCGGTGGTTCACAACGGCGTGATCGACAATTACGACGAGCTCCGAGCGGATCTCCAGGGGAAAGGCCACGAGTTCGACAGCGACACCGACACGGAGGTCATCCCACACCTCATCGACGAGTACCGGGAGGCGACCGGCGACACCGAACGAGCGGTCCGCCGGGCTGTCGAGACGCTCGAGGGAAGCTACGCGATCGCTGCGATCGTCGACGGCGAAGAGGCAGTCTACGCTGCACGGAAGGGGTCACCGCTCGTCCTCGGACTCGACGAGGAGGAGTGGTTCCTCGCCAGCGACGTCCCGGCGTTCCTCGATCACACCGACGAGGTGATCTACCTCGAAGACGGCGATCTGGTCGTCCTCGAGCCCGATTCCTACCGGATCACTGACCTCGCCGGCAATCCGGTCGAGCGGTCGGTCGACACCGTCGACTGGGACCCGGAGGATGCGGGGAAAGGCGAGTACGATCACTACATGCTCAAGGAGATCAACAATCAGCCGACCTCCCTCGCTAACACGATCGAAGGCCGGGTCGAGGACGGCGATGTCGCGTTCGAGGATCTTTCGCCAGGGACGTTCGACGGAATCGAGTCCGTTCAGTTCGTCGCCTGCGGGACGTCGTATCACGCGGCGATGTACGGCAGCCAGCTGGTCCGCGAGGCCGGACTCAGGACCGAAGTGCTTCGAGCCAGCGAGTACGAGGCCACGACCGGGCCGGTCGACGAAACCACGCTCACCGTTGCGGTTACGCAGAGCGGCGAAACCGCCGACACCCTCGATGCGGTCCGAACCGCGGCAGACCGCGGCGCGCGGACGCTCGCCGTCACCAACGTCGTCGGTTCGACGGCCGCGCGCGAAGCCGACGACGCGGTCTACATCCGCGCTGGCCCGGAAGTCGGCGTCGCCGCAACGAAGACCTACTCCTCGCAGGCGGTCACGCTCGCGCTCCTCTCCCAGCGCCTCGCCGGGGACGTTCCGGACGCGACCCCCGCCGCCGATCGAGCGGCGATGCTCGAGGCGCTCACGGACCTGCCACAGCACGTCGAAGCCGTCCTCGAGTCGACCCGGGCCGAGACGCTCGCTCAGGACACCCTCGACAGCGAGTCGTTCTTCTTCATCGGCAGCGGGCTCGGCCACTCCGTCGCACTCGAGGGCGCGCTGAAGTTCAAGGAGATCACCTACGAGCACGCGGAAGGGTTCGCGGCCGGCGAGCTCAAACACGGGCCGCTCGCCCTCGTGACCGAGGAGACGCCGCTGTTCGCGGTCTACACGAGCAACGGCGACGAGAAGACGAAGACGAACGCGATCGAGGCCCAGTCCCGCGGGGCGCCGATCGTCGCCGTCGGACCCGACGATAACCCCCTCGTCGACGTCGCCGACGCACACCTGTCGGTCCCCGAGACCCATCCCGTCTGGGCGGGCCTGCTCGCGAACGTCCAGTTGCAGCTGCTGTCCTATCACGCCGCGAAGCAACTCGGGCGGCCGATCGACAAACCGCGCAATCTCGCGAAGAGCGTGACCGTCGAATGATCGCCCAGTCTCACAGCTAACGTTTTTTCGCGGTCAGTTCGACGCCGCCGGCTCACGTCTCGAACCTGCGCTTAGCGCACCATCACACGGCCAGTAGAGACTGCGGTGTGCCTCGAGCTATAGTCACAGCGATTCGCATCGCTCGAGTGACACGGCGGGATCGACGCGATGGTCTGACTGCTCTCGAGCCACGTTCGGTCCGTTCCGTCTCTCATCCCTCGCTGGATAGTCCACCCCTCATCCCGACCAGCACCTGGCGATACAATCCAGGGCTCCTTGGCAAGTCGTCAAAACGGCAGTCGATCGGCTCACAGCCGTCGGATCGGCCGCGACTCCGATGCTCTGGCTCGCCCGAGGCCGGCGAAGCGTACGCCATCGATGTCGCTGACGGCGTCGTTCGTCAGGCTGTGGATCGTCTCGCAGACGAAGCCGACAGCGATCGAGACGAGCGGCGGGTTACAGCGGTCGCTTCACTGAGTCAAGAACCACTGTCTGACTCTCGATCTCCGCCACTGATCCAGACGAGATCGACGACAGTCCGGATGTGTCGAGACCGATCGTACAACAGTCCGCTCACGACACGGCCGCTCCAGCGCACTCGAGTAATCGATCAGACTGTCTCGAACACGGGATGCGCTGCAGTCTTCCGCCTCGAGAAACGGGTATCGGACGAGTTCGAGACTGGGCTCGACGCCCGATTACTGGCCACGTGCAAAACGAGCCCCTTCTCTCAGGAGGAACGATCGCCGACACACCGCGACCGGCAGCGGCCGCAGTTAGTTGTCCTTCGGCTCGAGCGTCAGCGTGATCTCTTTGTCGTCGCCATCGATCGTGACAGTGTCGTTCTCGGATGTGTATCCGTCCACATCATCCGCGACGACCGTGTACTCGCCGTCCTCGAGATCGAACGTCGCCTCGCCGTCGTCGTCGACTTCCTTCTCCTCGCTCGAGCCGAGGAGGGCGGTGTCCTCCGTGACCTCGACGGTCGCGTTCTCGATCGCGGTGCCGTTCTCGTCTTCGACAGTCACTGCTAGTGAGCCGCCACTGTCGTCGTTGCTATCGTCGGTCGATTCCTGCGACTCGAGCGTCAGTGTGATCTCTTCGTCGTCGCCGTCGATCGCGACAGTGTCGTTCTCGGATGTGTATCCGTCCACATCATCCGCGACGACCGTGTACTCGCCGTCCTCGAGCTCGAATTCGGTCTCACCGTCGTCGTCGACTGAATTCGAGACGGTCGACCCGGACTCGGACTCGACGGTGACGGTGGCGTTGTCGATCGCATCGCCGTTCTGCGATTCCACGACCGCCGTCAATACGTTCGAGTCGTCGGTACTGTTCTCGTCGTTTCCGTTCGTGTCGTCGGTCCCGTCCGTCTGAGAACCCGAGTCATCGGTTCCGTCCGTCTGGGAATCCGTGTTGTCGGCATCGTTCGTCTCTCCCGTTTCGTCGTCCGTTCCGCCGGAGCCGTCGGTGTCGGTCTCACCGCCGGCGTCTGCGGAGTCGCTGTCGGTCGCGTCGTCGTCGGTCGGCTGTCGGGCGTCGTCTATCCTGTCGCTGACCGAGCCGACGGCGCTGCTGACGGAGGCTCCGCTCACGGCGAGTACCATGCCGGCCAGCAGGAATGCGATGCCACAGACGGTAAGCAGGATCTGGACGCTGCGCTGAATCGATCGAGTCTCCGTTCGGTGGTGTTGGGCACTGCGGCGCATTATCGATAGGTTTTGAATTGAGATCCAGTGTCGGTGCGTTACACACCCACCGGCTCGCCGACTGTCGATGCCGATCGGAGGCGGTCAGCGGGCGACAAGCCGGTCGTCTCCATACTCCGGGAATCGATCACTGCTGTCGGAACTGGGACACTGCCCGGTCGAGACCAATCTGGAAGTCCGCTCGAGGGGCGGTGCTGGCTCTGCCGTTCGTCATACATTAGTCTGCGAGATTTCATTAGACAACGATTCCACTGTTGGGGGGATCACTATACAGATCATAAAGCCGTTTCAGTCGCGCAATCGAGAGTCGTCACGCACTGACGGACGCGAAATTTCGACTCTACTGTTGCTCCGTCGCGCTAACCCGAGCGCACTGCCAGGACCCGTCTCGTCGGACGCCGCGACGGCACGCTATCCAAGATACAGTATCAGGAAACACCGCCGGACACCAGTCAGGGTTGACCGGGCACCGTCGGAACGAACCTGAAGGTACACCGCGACGTGGTGGCGCTGGGGGAGCGAAGTGCCGGTGGTCAGGTGACGGTAGCGGAGAGACAGCGGGCCTACTCGTTGAGATGCGATCGATACCCTTTGGGCTCGAAGCCGCGACGACAGATCACGCGCTTGCGACCGACGGTAATGGCGCTGATCTGATCGTCGGTTTCCATGCGATCGATGACGTCCTCGAGGTGATCCTGTGACCAGCCGGTTTCGTCGAGAATGGTCGATTGGTCGACGCGGCCGCCGCGTTTGACGAGCAGCCTGAGAACCTTGTCTTCGTCCGGGAGGTCGCGTTCGTCGACGCCGTACTCGATTTCTTCGGCATAACTCAGCGTTTCGTCGTCGGGCGCTGAACTCGAGTCTGCGTCCGCTGTCGTCTCGGACGAGTCCGATTCGGAGTCGTCGGTCGAACTGTGCCAGAGAGACGAGAGACGGGCCCGGAGTGTATCGAATACCATCTATTGATCACCGTTCATGGGGACTATCACAACTTGTACGCCCACCTACCTTGATTTTATGTTTTGTGAATGGCATGGGTAGTGTCCGTCGGGAAGGTCGTAGCTATCGTGACGGGACGGGTATCAAATAGCGGCCGCCTTGCGACCCGCAAGTCAGTTATCACTTTCGGCGACCGACAGGATCGCCGACATCGCGGCACTGCCGGTGTATACGGGGTACGATCGGCCGTCTCACTCGTGGCGCGACCCCTCGTAGTCGTCGGCGAGCGCATCGAGGGCCTCGTGGTGGTTCGTCGAGTGAGGCGCGGTCAGCGGCGAGACGCTCACCTTTCCCTCGACGACGGCCCGGCGATCCGTTCCCGGCGGGTCGGGGAGCGCCTCGGGCGTCATGTCGTCCCAGACGCGGTCGTGCAGCGTGACGTGTGCCCCCTCGCGTTCGGCGTCCATCTCGTAGCGTTTCGAGGGCCGCGTGATCTCGATCGACGCGGGGTCGCCGTCGGGCAGCGGAACGTTAACGTTGAGGTAGGCGGCGTGCTCGAAGACGCCGGCCTCGAGCGCGCGGTCGACGAGGTAGGTCGTGACGCGGGTCGCTTCGGCGTAGTCGTCGGCCGTCACTTCGGTCTCCTCGAACGGCGTGTCGTCGACAGGGACGTACAGCGACGTCGCGATCGCGGGGACATCGAAGAAGGCGGCTTCGACGGCCGCGCTGATCGTCCCCGAGCGCCCGAGGACGTACTCGCCGAGATTCGCACCCTTGTTACAGCCCGCGACGACGAGGTCGGGAAACGGGCCGAGTTCCGCGAGGCCGGCGACGACGCAGTCGGCGGGCGTCCCGTGGACGGCGTAGCCGAGTTCGTGGTCGTCGACCTCGACTTCGTGGGAGATCGACCGCCCACAGGCACTCTGGTCGCCGGCGGGCGCGACGACGGTCACGTTAGCGTGTTCGGAGAGGGCGTCGTACAGCGCCCGGATGCCGGTGCTGTCGATCCCATCGTCGTTGGTCAGTAGGATCTCGAGGTCGTCGCTCATGTCACGCCGGTCGGCCGGCGGCGCGAAAAGCCCACCGCTTCCGGCACTCGACACAGCCGCTCGGGTGGCCGTCAGCGTTGGGTACCGCACCCTGCTCAGTGTGCGCGTGCGCGGAATCTATGCAGGGTCAGGCAAGTCGGTCGACGATCGTCTCCTCGTCGACGACCAGATTGTAGGCTTCCTCGTCGTCGTTCCAGAGCGCGAGGATCCGCTCGAACGAACAGACCTCGCCGTAGTCGGCCTCGAGCAGCGCTCGGTTGAGCGACGTTTCCTTCGTCACGACAGCGTAGTGGTCGATCTTTTCGCTGCCGTCGCTGATCTTGAAAAGCGGGTTCGATCGGCCGCCGCGGCCGCCATCGCCGTCCTCGCTCAGTGATCGGCTGAGCTTCGCCGCGACGAGGTCGATCCGATTAGTGACGTGGCGGTCCATCTCGGCCATCTTCGCCCACTCACTGGTCTCGAGGGCCATGTCGATCCGCCGCCGACCGTCCAGCCGCAGCATGGAGTAGGAAAACTGGACGTCGACGTTGACGAACTCGCCGGGTGCGTGCTCGGCGTCGTCGGTCGGCGTGGCCTCGTCGAGGCGACGCTGGAACCCAGGAACGGCAAGATCTGGCCGCACGTCGAACGACCAGCCGCGATCCGACGGGGTTTCGTTGGGCCAGAGCCGAACGGTTGGCCCGTAGACGGTCACCTCGCCGAGCCGGTCGTCGGCCACGTCTGTGCCATTGTCGGCGCCCCCATTGCCACCGATGTCTACCGCATCCCGGTCCCACAGCCGCTGGCCCTCAAGCTCGCGCTCGACTTCACGCAGCCCTACACTGGTGTTCTTGTCTGCGGGAGCCATCGCGAGCAACGTCCCGTCGGGTGCGAGCGTCTCGAGGAACGACCGCGTCACTGCAGCGGGCTCGTCGAGTTCGCTCAATACGTTACAGGCGAGGACGAGGTCGAAACCGTCGTCGGGGGTAGTCGGATCGAATCCGTCGCTGGCGGCGTCACTCGGGTCGAATTCCTCCGCGGTCGTCCGGTGGATCGTCGTGTGGACGTTTCGCCCCGTTTCACCGAGTAGGTCTTCGAGGACGTCCGCGGCCGCGCTGGGTTCGATCGCGTGATAATCGACCAGCGCGTCGTCGGGAAGGTAGTCACAGAGCCCGAGCGCGGGGCCGCCGACGCCAGCGCCGACGTCGAGGACCCGTAGCTTCCGGCCCAGCAACCCCCGATCAGCGAGATCGTCGAGCGCATATTGGATCGCTGCGTAGTAGCCCGGCAGGTGGTAAATCGCGTAGCCTGCCGCCACGTCGTCGTCGTACTCGACGGCGCGACCGTCGAGATAATCGGCTTTGAACCGGCGGATCGTCGACCGGAGCAAGTCGCCCGAGGCACCATCATACCAGTTCGGGCCGTAGCGATCGGCCAGCAGGTCCTCGAGCCGGCGTTCGTAGCCGGCGGGGAACTCCTCGACCGGCCCGCGACGGGGCCGCACCGGGTCGTCGTCGACGGGGACGAACGTCCCGTCGTCTCGCTCGCGCAAGCCGAGATCGACGGCCTCCTCGCGGAGGAGCTGTTTGACGACCGCTGGATGTGGCGCTCCTTCGATGTAGTCGGCGATCTCGTCCGGGTCGATCGGTCGGACGTTACGCAGATACTTCGCGTTCGATCGAACGGCCTCGCGGTGGTCACTCACGTCGTCTCACCTCCGCTGTCGTCGCGGTCGTCGTGCCAGTTCGCGGCCGCGTCTCGGTACAGTGCCTCGAGTTCGTCCGGGTCGGCGGCAGCGATCTCGCCGGCGGCGTCGGCGACGGCGTCGGCGCCGTCGAACGTCGCCTGAATGTCGGCGTAGACCCGCGGCGTGCCCGCTGTCACCTGTGTGGCGAGTCGTTCCATCGTCTCGTAGATCGGCGTCTCGAAACCCTCGGGTACCGACTCGGCTGCGAGGGCAAACGAAAGCACCGCGGCGTGAGTCGCCGCCTGCACGGTCTCCATCGCCTCGTCGTGCTCGACCGCCGTCGTTTCGAGTAACTCGTTGCCACGGGCCTCGAGCGTCGCGAGTACGCCGTCGGTCACCGGACCCGATCGATCGCGAACGACGGCGATCGAGCCGGGTGCCCGCTCGGGTGCAAACAGCGGGTGGAGGCTGGCCCGTTCGACGTCCGGCGCATGGCGATCCATTGCTTCGAGCGCGGGTCCCATCACGCCCGAGACGTCGACGATCGCTCGCTCGGCCCGCGTGGCCTGGGCGGCGATCGCCTCGGCCACGTGGGTCATCGGCACCGCGAGACAGACGACGTCGTAGGTCGTCTCCCCCTCGAGATCGGCGACAGTGCCGTCGACGGCGTCCGCCGCCGCAGCTGCGGCGTCGCCGTCGATATCGGCGAACGCGACTCGGGCGTCGACGGCGTCGCCGAACCACGTTCCCATCGACCCTGCGCCGACGATCAGTACGTCCATTGCTCGCCCCTACCTGCCGACATTGCAAAAGCCGTTCGATCGATACACACGCTCGTACGAGCACACTATCTGCCGTTGGCGCGTGCAGTACCGATTCCCGTTGCGTTGACGGAACGTCAGAATATACAAGGTATTTGAACCGAGACTGAACGTATGGACCCCGGCCAGTTACTATCCGTGTTGCTCATCGCGGGGGCCGGCTGTATCGTTCTCACGACCTACCCGTATCTGGCGACCGGGATCGCGTACCGCGACCGCGATAACGGACTGTCGTATATCCTGTTTCTCATGGGTGTTGCGGTCTGGAACGGGCTGTTCGCTGCGCAGGCGCTCGACCCACGGCCGATCGTCAAAGGATTTTTCTTCAGCATCGCGACGTTAGGTGCCGTCCTGGCCGGGCTGGGCTGGCTGCTGTTTGCCAGTACGGCGAGCAGCACGCCGTTGCTGGGCCGTCGGCGACTCGTCTATCACGCTGTTGCCCTCCTCGCCGGAATCGACATTACGCTCGCGATCACCACGCCGACACACTCGCTGTACTGGACTGCGACGTCCGAGTCGTCTGTCGCGCTTGCCTTTGCGAGTCTCGAGCCAAACGTCGGCTACTGGCTGCATACGTTCTTTCTCACCGGCCTGTTCGGGGCCGGCGCGACCCTGTTTGCCGTCGCGTGGCGGAACGGAACCGACGTCGCATACACGCGCCTCTATACTGTTGCTGGGTTCGCGACGGCCGCAGCGATCCTCGCCAGCACCCTTTTGCTTCCCGGAACCACGTCGATCGCGCCGCTGGCTGCCGGCAGTCTGACGACGATCGGCTGGATACAGGCCCAGCAGAAACGCTATCTCCGGCTCCCGCGGCCGTATCGGTGGTTGAGTAACTTGCTGCGGTGACGGCTCCGCCACCACACCCTAACAGTGACAGCCAACAGTCTACTGTAGGGGCAGGTCCAAACTGCGCCCATGACACACATTGGGATCGTCGGGGCGGGCGTCGGCGCAGCAGCCGCGACGTACGCTCTCGAGGAGACGCGCGACGACGTGACTGTGACGGTATTCGAGAAATCCGGCGGCCTCTGTGGACGGGCTGCGACCAGACGCCGCGACGAGCTCGTCTACGACTACGGCGCGAACTACGTCAAATCCGACGACGAGGGCGTCGTCGAGTTGCTGACGGAGACGCTCGATACCGAGGGGCTGGTCGATATCACTGACCCTGTATGGACGTTCGACCACACAGGCGACGTATCGCCAGGCGACGGCCGTGACGAGCACAAGTGGACCTACCGACAGGGGCTGACCCAGATCGCAAAGCGACTCTTCGCGCGCACCGACGCGACCGTCCACCGACAGACACGCGCCGAGACGATTATCCGAACCGAGGACGAGACGTGGCGACTCGAGGACGCCGCTGGAACCCAGTGGGGTCCCTTCGACGCCCTGCTGTTGAACCCGCCGGCACCACAAACTGCCGATCTGCTGCGAACGGCCGACTGGGAGAGCGACATCCGTGACGACCTCCTCTCGGCCGTCGACACCGTTCCCTATCGGACGGTCTGGACCGGCATCTTTCACTACCCGTTCGAACTCGAGCAACCCTACTACGCGCTCGTCAACGCGGACAAAGCACACGAGGTGGGCTGGGTCGGCCGCGAGGAGTGCAAACCCGGCCACGTCCCCGACGGTGAGTCGCTGCTGGTCGTCCAGGCCAACCACGAGTGGTCGGTCGACCACTACGACGAGCCACCGGCCGAGTCCCTCGAGAAACTCGCGGCGCTGACAGCCGACCTCGTCGGCGACGAGCGCCTGCGCGAGCCCGACTGGACGGATCACCAGGGCTGGCGGTACGCGCTCCCGGAGGACGGCGTCTCCCGCGACCCTCTCGAGCGCGCCGAACGCGCAGGGCTGTACTGTCTCGGCGACTGGGTCGCCGGCGAGGGTCGTATCCACGCCGCGCTCCGAAACGGCCTCGCGGTGGGCGAGCGGGTCGCCGACACTAACTGATGGTGTAGGGTGTTATAGAACGGCACTTATACCCACTTCAAGGATATTTTGATAATCACTTTCGATTGTGATCTGCTGGTCGAAGTAGAAGATACTCGCCCCCCTCAACAGTAATGTGAAAGTCGCTGTAGACGAATTTGACTGATCCATTCTGCCGTGACTCACACAGCTCATCCAACATATCTGGATCGATCGTTTCATATAGTGGAATTAACTCCCAAGGCTCACATTCCATTAGTGAGCTTACAGCATGGATTGCTGCCATACTCACAGATTCATCCTCCGGAATTTCGTATTCCACCAATAACTGTTGTTCCGTATTCTCGGGCACCATTATGGGGTTCAGTGGCTGTAACCGGATAAATACCGAGTTTGAAAGTGTAACGACGCACTGGATGATATAGTAGCCACTGAAAGTCAGTGCACACCTGATCGCACGATGGCCCTGCGTCGGTGTGTAACTCGTTTCAGTCGTTACTATCGCACACGCCAGTTCTCCATAGAAACTGGTGTAATAAACACGGTGGGACGGCTCTCTGACACCCTCAGTAGCTAGAGCGCGGCGGCCGCCTCGTCGATCACTTCGGTGTCGACGAAGACGACCACGTGATCGCCGGCCTCGACGACAGTCTCGCCTCGCGGCGTGATCAGCTCCCCGTCGCGGGTGATCGCCCCGATAACGATTCTGTCAGGCAGGTCGGCCATCGCCTCCTCGATCCGTGTCTCGAAGAGGATGCTGTCCGAATCGACCTCGATTTCGAGAACCTCGGCGCGGTCGGACTCGAGCATGGCGACGTTTTCCGTTCGGCGGGCGCGGGTAAAGCGGGTGATCTCCTCGGCGGTCACGAGACGCGGGTTGACGCCGACGTCGAGCCCGACCGTCTCGAAGAGGTCGACGTACTCGCTGGCCTCGACGACGCCGATGGTTCGCTCGACGCCGATCCGTCTCGCGAGCAGCGAGACCAGCAGGTTCCGCTCGTCGCTCTCGAGAGCGGCGACGACCAGATCGGACTCGTCGACGTGCTCACGGACGAGAAAGTCGATATCGGTCGCGTCGCTTTGCAAGACCAGTGTCCCGGGCAGGTTCTCTGCCAGTTCCCGTGCCCGTCCGGGGTCTTGCTCGATAAGTCGCGTGTCGAACCCCTCGGCGTCGAAGAGCCGGGCCGTCTGATAGCCGATATCGCCGCCACCGACGATGACGATCTCGTCGACATCCTCGAGAGAGGGTTCCGGCGTCACGGTATCCGCGAACGATCGGACGCTCTCCGCGGAGCCGATGACGACGACGGCGTCGTCGGCCCTGATGACCGTGTCACCGGCCGGAACGACGATGTCGTTGCCACGCAAGAGTGCGGCGAACGTCAGCGACTCGTAGCGGTCGGCCGCCGAGACCGTCTCGCCGGCGATGGGACTGTCCGCGAGTACCTCGAACTCGGCCATGCGGACGAGCCCGTCGGCGAAGGTTTCGGCGTCGTGAGCTCCCGGCAGACTGGCGATCCGGACGATCGTCTCGGCGGTCTGGAGGTTCGTTCCCACCATGAAATCGACGCCGAACGCACCAGCAGACTGCTCCCACGTCCGCAACAGGTTCGTCTGCTTGACCCGGGCGATCGTGAACGGATCGCCGACGGCCTTCGTCGCTCCACAGATGACGATGTTCGTCTCGTCGATGTCGGTGCTCGCGATGACCATGTCTGCGTTCTCGATGCCGGCCTCCTCGAGCGTCTCGAGGGCGGTCCCGTCACCCTGGACGGCCAGCACGTCGTGGGAGTAGGTGATCGATTCGACCCGATCGGGATCCGTGTCGACGACGACGACGTGGTGGTCGTCGTCGAGGCTGGCAGCGATGTTCGAGCCGACCTGTCCAGCACCAACGACGATTACGCGCATCGGCGGCTCACCCGCGACGATCGCGGACCCGAAACGGCGTGGCTCCGGCTCATATGTGCGCTATCGGGCGCCAGCCAGTAAGTCGGTTGGCCCTGCGTTCGAACCGTGAACGGATGCCGGCGTGCCGAGAGACGTCAGGGCATCTCGTGAATCGTCAGCTCGACGTCGCGGGGCTGTCCCTCGATGTCCGCGACCAACCGCTCGACGACGGTCTCGGCCTCGTCGAGCAGCTTTGGCTCGACCCTGTCGACGACCCAGTCCAGCGAGACGAACCGCGGCAGCGCGATCGCGTTCGTATCCGCCGAGTAGGGGTTGTAGACGGCATCGAAATAGATCCGACTGGCCGTCGGGGCGTCCGCCGGTGCTGACTCCGGCTCCGGTTCGACGCGCCACTCGCCGCGGGCATCGATGTCGTTGACCAGCCGCCACTCGAGCGAGTTCGGCGGGGTAATGTCGATCACCTTCGAGCGAGCGGTGTAGCTGAGCTTCCACCACGTCAGCGTGAGGTCGTATACCGAGCCGACGCCCCCGTCGCCGTGGATCCGGACCTCTTTCAGGTGGTCCGTGTACCGCGGATAGTCGGCGAACGAGCGCACGTGCGGGAACACCTCCTCTGGCGGTCGGTGGGCGAGCGTACTGAGGAGAATCCTGTCCACACCGCTTATATGAGCCGTTCAACCGTAAGGATTGCTATGGGTTCGATCGAGTGCCGCTCGTGCTATCGGCTCCCTCAGTCGCTCGCAGCCGACCGCACGCTTTGTTCGTCGTCTCGAAGCGCCTCGATCCGGTCCCCGATCGGTGGATGATGGGTCGCGAGGCTGTAGAGCAGTCCCGCCTCGAGGCGAACGTCGTTCGCGTCGGCCAGCGTCTCGAGGGCATCGACCATCGCCTCGCGACCGGCCGTGCTCGCCGCGTAGGTGTCCGCACGGAACTCCTGCCAGCGTGCGAGCCCGCCCAGCAAGAAGACGCGATACAGCACGTAGATACCGATAAGCGGAACGAAGTAGCCGACGACGCCGAACGTCGCCGCCAACCGGCTGAACCCGGCCTGCTGGGCGACGAGCGCCCAGGCACCAAAGACGGCAACGGTGAGCATACCGCGCTGCCAGAGGTGACGGCCCGCGACGTGGCCAAACTCGTGGGCGAGGATCGCCCGGAGTTCGTCGTCGTCGCACTCATCGAGGAGGTAGTCAGTCAGGAAGACGTATCGCAGCCCGGGGAGGGTGCCAGCGACGAGTGCGGTCGCAGTTTTGGTCGACTTTCCCTCGAGCAGGTAGATCCTGTGGGGGCTGTAGCCCGCCGCGTCACAGAGGCGCTCGACGCGCTCGCGGCGTTGCCCCTCGAGTGAGTCGTGCGTCCGCGTAAGGACGAGCAGATACGGCGAGAGGCCGAAGCTGACGAAGACGAGGACGCCGAGTGCGGCGACGAGGACGAGCCGCGAGACGCTAACGGTCGAGACGAGCGCGATGAATCCGCCGATTCCGAGCACCGCCGTGCCGACCGCGATCGTCAGGGTGGCGACCACTCGGCTGACGCGTCGCCACGTCGATGTCGTCGTCTCCCGGAGCGACCGAACCGTGGGGTACGTGCCAAGTGCCATCGACACGAGCGGGACGGCGACGATGCCCAACGTGACCAGGACGATCACCGCGAACTCGAGGACCGCGATCCCGAACAGGTCGGGTCCTGCCGCCGCGACGCGAGCAGTCGCTCGGTCTATCAGTCCGAAGGCGTATCCACCAAGCAGTGCGAGGGCCGGCAGTCCGAACCCGACCGCCTGCTGGATGCGGTTGAGGCGGTGCAGGCGGTCTTCGATCGGTGCGTCCATCGCCTCGACGCGCCGAGCGTACGCTCGAAGTCCGAGGAACGGCCCGACCGCGAGGGCGAGCACGAACGCAGCGACGGCGAGCATAGCCCGTGGGACGATAGCACTACCCAAAGTTATGCATCGCTTTCGACGCGAAACAACTTGAAACGGGTACGATCCTGCACGCAGTGTCCCAGCAGACGGCAGGCCCCGAGGCGACGCCTACCGAACCGAGTATACGGACTGCTGTCATACGGTCTGCTGTAACGATGTACCGGTGCAACCGCAGTACGGGTCGCGGTTGCACCGGAAATGACGTACAGTAGTCAGTATCAGTCAATGTCGCCGCGACCGCGAGCCGTCACTGCACACCCGATCGCACGACGGGAGCGCGATTCGACGACGACCGTCGTGAGCGGTCACCGCGGTGCGCTGTACGCGACCGCCATGCCGTTCCACCGCCGACGGCAAGCAGGTTCGAACGGGATCGTACTGTATGAATCCGCTCGCAGTTTGTTACGGTTCAGGTAGTTCAAGTATACTCCTCTGTTATAGCCGAGTATGCGTATCGCAATTCTCGCCCACGAAAAATTCCCTGACCGAGCCAAAACCGCCCTCGGTATCCTCCGCTATGCCGACCACGATGTCGTCTCGGTTCTCGATCGAACGGCCGACGGACACCGTGTCTCCGACTTCGTCCCCGACGTACAGGATGCACCGATCGTCTCCGAAATGGCTGCCATAGAGCCCGACGACGTCGATGCTCTGGTGATCGGCATCGCACCGATCGGCGGCGGCTTCGACGAGAGCTGGCGCGAGGACGTTCGGACGGCACTCGAGTACGGCTGCGACGTGATCTCGGGGCTGCATTACTTCCTCGAAGACGACGAGGAGTTTGCCCGACTGGCGGCCGAAAACGGCTGTGACATCTGGGACGTTCGCAACCCGCCCGAAGACCTCACTGTCGCCGAGGGCGTAGCCGACGAGGTCGACGCCGAGGTGATCCTCACCGTCGGTACCGACTGCTCGACCGGCAAGATGACGACGACGATGGAACTCGCCCGCGATGCCCGCGCGGCCGGCCACGACGCCGCCGTGATCCCGACCGGCCAGACGGGGATCATGATCGAGGGCTGGGGGAACCCGATCGATCGCGTCGTCAGCGACTTCACCGCGGGTGCGGTCGAGGAGATGATCACAGAGAAAGGCGACGAACACGACTATCTGTTCGTCGAGGGCCAGGGCAGCATCGTCCACCCGGCGTACTCGGCGGTTACGCTCGGCATCCTCCACGGGTCGATGGCCGACAATCTCGTGCTCTGTCACAACGCCGGCCAGGAGGCGATCCACGGCTACGAGTCGTTCGCGCTGCCGTCGATTCCGACGTACGTCGATCTCTACGAGAACGTCGCCGCTCCGGTCGCGGACAGCGAAATCGTCGCCGGTGCGCTGAACACGTCCGCCCTTGAGGACGACGAGGCGGCCCGCGACGCTGTCGACGAGTACGCCGATCGGCTCGATGCGCCCGCGACCGACGTGATCCGCTTTGGAACCGACGCTCTCCTCGACGAACTCCTATGAGCCTCGAGACCGCGTCCGAACGGCGCTCGCTGCCGCTCGAGTACCCGTTCGGCATCGCTCGCGGCACGACGACCGAATCCGAGGCCGTGTTCGTCCGAATCGAGGACGACGAGGGCAGAGTCGGTCTCGGCGCTGGCACACCGTCGGCACACTACGGCGAGACCACAGCAACCGTCGCAGCCGTCCTGCCCGACCTGCTGTCGGTCGTCGAGGATATCGGTGATCCCCACCAGCTCGAGCGGATCGAACGCCGCATGCGCGAGACGGTCCGCAAGAACCCGGCCGCCCGGACTGCAGTTAGCATCGCGCTTCACGATCTCGTTGCCAAACGACTCGAAATCCCGCTCTACCGGTACTGGGGGCTCGATCCCGACGAGACACTCGAGACGTCCTACACCATCGGGCTCGACGATACGGAGACGATGCGCGAGAAGACGGAGACGGCCGTCGAGCGCGGGTACACCACGCTGAAGGTCAAACTGGGGACCGATCGCGACCTCGAGATCGTCGAGACGATCCGGTCGGTCGCCCCCGACGTTCGGCTGTTCGTCGACGCGAACGAGGCCTGGACGCCTCGCGAGGCCGTCGCCAAGATCGAGCGGTTAGCGGACTACGACCTGGCGTTCGTCGAACAGCCCGTTCCTGCCGAAAATCCGGAGGGCCTGCAGTTCGTCTCCGAACGGTCACCGCTGCCGATCGCCGCCGACGAATCCTGTGTCACGCTCGCGGACATCCCGCGGATCGCAGACCGGTGTGACATCGCGAACCTGAAACTGATGAAATGTGGCGGCCTGCTGGAAGCCAAACGGATGATCCACGCCGCCCGCGCCCACGGCCTCGAGGTGATGTGTGGCTGTATGACCGAATCGAACGCCTCGATCGCGGCGGCCTGTCACCTCGCGCCGCTGCTCGACTACGCCGACCTCGACGGCCCGCTGCTGTTAGCCGACGATCCCGCCGACGGCGTCCCGATGCCCGACGGCCGGATCGACCTGGCCAGCCTCGAGCGTCCCGGGACTGGTGCCGTCCTCGAGTCCGTGTTCGACTGATCGGTTCGCATCGAAACCGGCAGCGTCCCACTCACAGTGACTGTCAGTACGACCGGTAACGGGGTTTCATACCGGTCGTCGGTGTGGAACCGGCCGGTATGGACGACAGTGATACCGATCTAGCCGTCTCCCGTCGGACACTATTGTACGCGTCGGCCGGGACGGCGTCGCTTTCTGCCGTCGGCAGCGTGCGAGCCGACGACAGCGGTGGTGACGGGATCGATGAGGGCATTCCGTGGCTCGACCGGAACTGTCCGGAGGCGACCGTCGAGCCCGGAATGGAGCCGTGCGAGGGAGCGAGTACGGAAGGCTGTTCGGACGACCATCCGGCGACGATCGCGCTTCGATCGGCGGTCGAGGAGTCCCTCGAGACACAGTTTCCTGACGTCGATGCGCTGATCGACGCGGGGTTCAAGCCGTACTTCGACACGCTCGAGGTCGGGGACGACAGCTGGTCACACTGGCTCAATCCGGAGTTCATCGGCGACGACGGGCTCGTGGACCCCGAACGACCCGAATCGGTTCTCGTCGACAACGACTCGTGGCGATCGATGGGCGTCATGTTCATCGCGACGCGCGGCGGAGAGCCGGTCGCGCCGCCGGCAGTGTACGGAGCGGACGATACCGAGAGCCAGTGTTCGCCCTGGCACGTTCACACCGGCCTTCCCGGGCGGTTCGCGTGGTGGTTTTATAAGCAGACGTACGATCACGACGCGGCCGACGATCTCGAGTTTCCCTGTCGAACCCCCTGTATGCTCCACGTCTGGACCGTCGACCACCCCGAGGCGGTCTACGCACACGACGCACCGCCACAGGAGGACCGCGAGTTATCGCCTGCCAGCGCCCCCGGTTTCGAGACCGACGCGGTCCCCGGCGAGGACGAACTCGAGTGGGACGTGCTGCCGAACAGTCTCGTCCCCGAACGGCGTCCCGACGAGAGCGCTCCGTTCGGACTCGATGATATCGACCTCGGGCTGTAACCGGATGCCGTTCGTACGGTCTGCTGTCCCGATGTCTCGGTGTGACCGCAGGATGGATCACGGTCCCGTGGACACTGGTTGACAGGAGTCACTATCAGTCGGCGATCGCTTCACTCGCGTCGGACTCCACCGTTGCCTCCTTGATCCAGAGGTCGCCGAACAGGTCGTCCTGCTCGAGCGTCACGCGCCCCCGATGGGCCAGAAAGAGCAATGCGAGATACGTCATCACGCGCGAGCCGCCGACCGCATCGATTTCGGCGTACAGCACCTCGTCGCGGCCCCGCTCGTAGTGGCTCTCGAGTTCGGCCCCGACGTCGTCGATGACCGCTTCGATGTCTTCCTCGTGGGTCGTGTGAGTGACGTCGTCGCTGGTCGGCTCGTCGTCGACTCGGAAGTCGTCGCCCGAGTGGTAGTTCAACTCCTGTACGCCGCGATCGTAGCCGCGGGGCGAGTCGCTCGTGTCGTAACTGCGGGATTCTTTCCACCAGCTGTCGCGTTCCGCAGTCCGGAGTTCGCGCACGAGTTCGTCCAGCGTCTCCGGCTTGCCGCGGGCGTGCTTGCGCTCGAGGCGCCGTTCCATCTCGTCCTCGAGACTCTCGACGGGATCGAACCCCGGCGGGTGGCGCTGGTCGCCCTCGGCGTCCATCGGCTCGTCGTCGGCGAAGGGTGCTTCCCACGGCGGGAGGTCTTCCTCGTCGGGCTCGTCGGCCGCGAACAACTCGTCGCTTTTCATCCGCAGGAGGACGCTCGCGTAGAACAGCGCCCGCCCCGAGGTCCGCAGGTCGACCTCGTCGATCGCCTCGAGGAACTTGTCCGTGACGCGAACGACGTCGATGTCCCACGGGTCGATCTCGCCGTCTTCTGCGAGTTGAACGAGCAGTTCGACCGGCTCGACGGTCTCCTCGTCCTCGTCGGCTTCGTCCGACTCGTCGTCGGTGAACTCGAGGACCGCGTCGTCCGTACCGTCCGCGTCGGATCGCGGCGACTCGCCGGGGCGGTCACGCTCCTCGTGACCCGTGATGTTCAGCGGAATCTCGTCGTCAGTCATCGGCCGGCACCTCGCCGCTGCTCAGGTCGATGCCGGTCACCGCACTGACGTTGTCCTGTTGCATCGTCACGCCGATCGCCCGCTCGGAGCGGTCGAGCATCGCAGAGCGATGAGAGACGACGACGAACTGGGCCTTCTCGGAGAGTTCGTCGACCATCTCGCCGATCCGCTCGGCGTTGACGGCGTCGAGGAAGGCGTCGACCTCGTCTAACGCGTAGAACGGGGCCGGGTTGTGCCGCTGAATCGCGAAGATGAACGCCAGCGCCGTCAGCGACTTCTCGCCGCCCGACATGGCATCCAGCCGCTGAATCGGCTTGTCGCCCGGCTGGGCCTTCATCGTCAGGCCGCCGTCGAACGGGTCGTCCTCGTTCTCGAGGTGCAACGTCCCCGTCCCTTCCGAAAGCTTCTCGAAGATCTCCGTGAAGTGGGCAGCGATCGCGTCGTAGGCGTCCATGAACGTTTGTTTCTTCTGGGTTTCGTACTGTTCGATCCGATCGCGAATGCCCTCTGCCTCTTCGACTAACGTCGCTTTTCCGTCCTCGAGTTCCTCGAGATCCTCGCGAACCTCGTCGTACTCGTCGATCGCGAGCATGTTGACCGGTTCCATCGCCTCCATGTCCGCGGTCAGGAGCTCGATCATCTCGAGGACGGTGTCGTGATCGGGCACGCCTTCGGGATCGTAGTCGCCGACCTCCGACTCGAGCGATTCGATCTCCCACTCGAGGTCGCTCGCGCGCTCACGGGCGTCCTCGAGTTTGCTCTCGACGGCGTTGACCCGGTCTTGCTGCTGGTCGCGGTTCGTCCGGGCCGTCGATAACTCCTCTTTGAGGTCGCTGCGCTCGGCTTTCAGCTCCGTGAGCTCGTCCTCGAGTTCCGCGACGGCCTCGCGTTTCTCGTCGAGTTCGTCGCGTTTCCCGTCGATTTTCGCCTCGTACTCCTCGATCCGATCTTCGTGCTCGGCTTTGCGATTCTGTGCGGCCTCGATGTCGTCGTGGAGGTCCTCGATGGCGTCTTCGGCGTACTCCTTCTCGAGGGAGCGTTCGTTGAGATCGCCGTCGATGTCCTGGATTCGGTCCTCGCGCTCGTCGATCTCGGCCTCGAGCGCCTCGATCTGGTCGGTCAACTCGGGAATCTTCGAATCAGCGAGCTCGGTCTCGAGGTCGTCGATCTCGACCTCGAGGTCGTCGACCGTCGCCGTCTTCGCCTCGATCTCGTCGGCGATCTCGTTCATCCGCTCGTCGACGGATTCGCGTTCCTCGCGGAGGTCCTCGAGGTCAGCTTCGAGGTCTTCGATCTCGGTCTCGATGCGCTCGCGTTTCTCGTCGAGTCCCTCGAGTTCGGCCTCGATCGATCGAACTTCGTCGGCCGCGTCGCTCTTGCGGTCGCGGGCGTCGTCGAGTCGCCCTTCGACGCCGCGGATCTCCTCGCGGAGCGAGTCGCGTTCCTCCTGCAGTTCGGTGATCTGTTTGGCGACGCGCTCGAGTTGGCCCTCGCCGCCGCCGGTAAAGGAGTACCTCGAGCCGCCGCCGGAGCCGCCGGTCATCGCGCCGCTCTTTTCGACCAGGTCGCCATCGAGCGTGACCATCCGATAGTCGCCCATGTACGAGCGGGCGGTCTCGATGTCCTCGACGACCAGCGTATCGCCGAGGACGTAGGAGAAGACGCCCGCGTATTCGCTGTCGAAATCGACCAGGTTGTACGCGAAGTCGACGACGCCCGGATCGCTCGGCGCAGTTGGAAGCCGGCGCTGGCTCATGTCCGTCAGCGGCAGGAAGGTCGCCCGACCCGCGTTGCGCGACTTGAGGTGTTCGATACACTGCTGGCCGACGACGTCGTCGTCGACGACGACGTCGGTCAGCCGGCCGCCGGCCGCGGTTTCGCAGGCGGTCGCGTACTCGCCGGGGACGGTCCCCAGCTGTGCGACCGCGCCGTGGACACCGTTGATCCCCGAGTTGAGGATCGTCGTCACTGCGCGGCCAAAGGAAGAATCACCGCTCTGGCCGGCATTGGCCTCGAGTTCGGCGTACTCCTGTTGTTTAGCCTGGATCTCGTCGTCGAGGTCGTCGAGGTCCGACTGCAGCCGGCGCTTCTCGGCTTTCAGATCGTCGACGACCTCGGCGATATTTTGGCGGTTCCGTTCGGCCTTCTCGAGTTCCCGCTCGAGGTCGCTTCGCTCGCTTTCGATCTCGGGGAGTTGTTCGCGTTTCGATTCGATCGTGTTTTCTTTCTCGCTGATGGCGTTCGAGCGTCGCCGGGCCTCGTCGAGTAAGCGATCCTGTTCGCGCTGCAGGTCGTTTTTCTCGGTCTTGGCCGCCTCGAGCTCGTCTTTGCGCTCGGCGAGGTCGGCCTTGAGCTCGTCGAACTGGGTGTCGACGGCTTCGATCTCGGCCTCGAGCTCGTCGCGTTCGGCCTCGCGCTCCTGAATCTCGCTTTTGATCGAGGCTTTCTCGAGTTTGTGCTCGCGGATCTCCGCTTCGAGGTCGTCGATCGTCTCCTGTTTGCGATCGATCTGGACGAAGGCGTCGCGGCGCGTCGATTCGGCGTCCTCGATCGCCTCCTCGCTGGCCTCGATCTTGTCCTCGAGCCGCGAGATGTCGCCTTTGAGCTCCTCGATCTCGCTTTTGATCCGGAGCTGTTCGTCCTCGCCTTTGCGTTCGATTTCGGCATTGAGGTCCTCGAGGTCTTCCTCTAGACGGACGACCTTGCCTTCGCGTTCGTCGAGTTCGCGCTGCAGGTCGCGGAGTTCGTCCGCGAGGTCGTCGACCTCGGCTTCGACCGACGCGAGTTCGTCGCGTTTCTCCTCGAGTTCGCTGGCTTTCTTGTAGCCCTCGTACTCCTCTTTTTCGCGGCGGAGCCGGCGGTAGCGCATCGCTTCCCGGCGTTCGTCTGCGAGTTGGTCGAGCCGGTCGCGTTTCTCTTCGATGCGGAGTTCGGCCTCGTCGATCCGTTCCTGGACCGTCTCGAGTTCGCCGAAGGCGTCCTCCTTTTTCGCGTCGAACTCCGCGACGCCCGCGATCTCGTCGATGATCTCCCGGCGGGCGTGGGGCGTCATGTTGATGATCTCGGTGACGTCGCCCTGCATGACGACGTTGTAGCCCTCGGGAGTGATACCGGCCTGAGCGAGCAGGTCCTGGATGTCCGAGAGGTTGACCGAGCGGTCGTTGAGATAGTAGTAGGAGTAGTAGTTGTCCTCGGTTTCCTTGACGCGCCGTCGGATGCGAATCTCGTCGACGTCGCCGACGTCCTCGCTGCCCGCGGCGTTGACGACCTGCGAGCGCTCCAAGGTGCCGTCCGAGTTGTCGAGGACGACCTCGACGGTGGCCTCGCGGGGGCCACTGGACGTATCGCCGTCCTCGTGGCCGGGATTGTAGATGAGGTCGGTCAGCTTCTCGGCGCGGATCCCGCGGGTCCGGGCCAGTCCGAGCGCAAAGAGGACGGCGTCGATGATGTTCGACTTGCCCGAGCCGTTCGGGCCGGTCACCACCGTAAAATCCTCGTAAAACGGGATCTTGGTCTTCCTCCCAAAACTCTTGAAATCGTCGAGGATGATCGCCTTGATGTACATTCTCCTTGCGCGGCCTCCGTGTCGTCGAATGCCGTCGGTCGTGGGCGCCCGTCATGGCTCCGCGCCTCGTCCCACGGCGTCGTCTGCAGTTATGCTACGATAATGTCGTCGCTACCTGAGTCTTCCGTTTCGTCACTGGAGGTGTCCGCTTCTCCCTCAGCGTCGGCCGCGGCTTCGGCGACGTCATCGGGCTCGGCTTCGGGGGTCTCGTCCCCACTGGCCGACTCTGTGTTCCGTCGCTCGGGGACGCGCGTCGGTGTGTCGGCATCGAGTTCGGCCTCGAGGACGCGGATCCGTTCTTTCGCCTCGATCAGTTCCTCCGTCAGGCCTGTTACCGTCGACTCGAGTTCCGCAACCGTCGATTCGAGTTGCTCGACACGGTTGTTCGACATATCAGCTAGGGGTCCGTCCGGCCACATAAACGTACGTCAGACACTGCTGTGATATCTTACAGGTGTGGTGGTCGGCGAGGGCCGAGGCGCTCGAGACGGAGGCGTCCTCGGGAACGCACAATCGGTCGGGTCACTGTGTGGCGTCCTCCGCAGCGGGGAGTGTAAACGAGAACGTCGACCCGGCACCGGGCTCCGACTCGACCCAGATCTCGCCGTCGTGGCGCTCGACGATCCGCTGACAGAGTGCGAGTCCGATGCCGGTGCCGGCGTGTTCCTCGCGACTGTGGAGGCGCTGGAAGACATCGAACACGCGGTCTTGCTCGTCAGGCTCGATCCCGATGCCCTCGTCGTAAATCGAGATTTTCCACTCCCGGCCGCGGCGTTCGGCGTCGACGGAGATCCGCGGTGGATCGTCGCCGCTGTACTTGATCGCGTTGCTCAGGAGGTTCTGGAACACCTGCCGTAACTGGTCCGCATCGCCCTCGATGCGGGGGAGGTCACCGGCGGCGATTTCGGCGTTCGTCTCCTCGATCCGGAACTGCAGGTCCGAGAGGACGCTCTCGAGGGCCGACTCGAGGTCGACGGGTTCGAACGGGTCGCCCTGCGTCTCGACGCGCGAATATTCCAGGAGCCCCTCGATCATGTCCTGCATCCGTTCGGCACCGTCGACGGCGAACGCGAGGAACTCCTCGCCGTCCGCGTCGAGTTCGTCAGCATAGCGGCTCTCGATGAGCTGGAGGTAACTCGAAATCATCCGCAACGGTTCTTGCAGGTCGTGGGAGGCGGCGTAGGCGAACTGTTCGAGCCGTTCGTTCGACTCCTCGAGTCGCGCGATCGTCACCTCGAGTTTCCGCTGGTACTCCTTCCGTTCGGTGATGTCGTGAGCCATCGTCACCCCGCCGAAGATGTCGCCCCGGCTGTCGGTGATCGGCACCGCATAGACCACCCACTCCCGGCCGGCGTACTCGAGTTCGACCGATCGTTCCTCGCCCGCGAGGGCGGCCCGAAGCGCCGGCTCGAGCGTGTCACTCTCCTCCTCGGGCCAGACGTCGTCGAAGTATCGCCCCTCGGCGTCCGCCGGATCGAGCGGGATCCTGTCGAATCCCTGTCCCGACACCAGCGTGTACTCGAGGTCGTGATCGAACAGGGTGACGACGCCGTTCGGGAAGTTCTCTGCGAGGGTGCGGTAGCGCTGTTCGGACTCCTCGAGTTCTCGTTCGCGTTTCTTTCGTTCCGTGATATCCCGATCCGAAACGACGATCGAGACGACGTCGCCGTCGTCGTTCGTGACGGGTCTGAAGACGCCCTTTAACGTGTACCACTCGCCGTCCGGTCGCGTGAGATCCACCTCGAAATTGACGTATTCGCCGGTAGCCGCGCGCTCGGTCCATTCCCTGACTTTAGACTGGATGTCGGTTGGTACGGGGTGTGCGTTCGTCGCGGATCGTGATCCATCGGCTCGCTCACCGTCGCCCCCCTCGCCCCACCACGGTGTCTCCCAGAACGGGTCGCCGGTCACGTCAGCGAGGTCGGCGTCGATGTAGTCCATCGCCGTTCCGTTGATGTCGAGGACCGTTCCGTCCGGCTCGAGCAGGCCGACGAGGATGTTCGGATCCTCGAAGATCGCCTCGAAGCGTCGCTCGGTGCGCTCGAGTTCCTGCTCGCGCTCCCGGCGCTCGGTCACGTCCCGGAAGTAGACCGAGATGCCGCTCTCGGAGGGATAGAGGTTCGCCTCGACCCAGAAGTCGAGCGTGTCGTAGTAGAGTTCGTAGCTGGTCGATTGCTGCGTTTCCAGCGCCGTGTGGAAGGCGTCCCGGACCTCGTCGAAGCCCCTGATATCCGGAAACACGTCCCAGAGCGTCTCGCCGAGCAGCTCCGCCTCGGAGTGCTCGAGGAGTTCCTCGGCGTGCTCGTTGACGTGGGTAAACCGGAACTCGTCGTCGACCGCGTAGAAGGCGTCGGAGATCCGGCCGAAGATGCGCTCGAGTTCGGTCTCGAGTTCCTGCTCGCGCTTCCAGCGCTCGGTCATGTCGCGGGTCACCTTCAGGTATCCCCGATGGGTGCCGTCGTCGTCCAGCACGGGCGTGATCGTGACGTTCGCCCAGAACTGGGTGCCGTCCTTGCGGACGCGCCACCCCTCGTCCTCGGTGGAGCCGGTGTCGAGTGCCTGCTCGAGATTCCGTTCGGGAACACCCGCCGCTCGGTCTTCGTCGGTGTAAAACGTCGAGAAGTGCTCGCCGATGATCTCCTCCCGGTCGTAGCCCTTGAGGGTCCGTGCGCCCTTGTTCCAGCTGACGACGCGGCCGGCCGGGTCCAGCCGGAAGATCGCGTACTCCTCGACGGCGTCGACCAGCGACTGAAACGCTTCCCTGTTCTCCTGGAGGGACGCTTCGGATTGCTTCTGATCGGAGATGTCGTAGTAGAAGTCGACCCGACCGCCGGCGAACGTCCCCGAGTCGATCGGCTTGCTCTGGTATCTGAGCCACCGGTCGTCACGGTCGTCCCCATCACCGGTGACGCGACACTCGAGCCGACCGATGGCCCGATCGTCGTCGTACGCGGTGCGGACGGTCTCGGCGAACGCGTCCGGCTCCGCGACCTGTGGTGTGATGATGTCGTCGACGACCGTATGGCCGTTCCGTCCGACGAGGGTCGCGCGATCGACGTCGAAGTAGTGGCCGATCGTCTCGTCGGCCCACGCAATGTCGTACCCTTCGTCGAGGACGACGACGCCGATGTCGGCGGTGTCGATGATGCTCCTGAGCGATTCGTGCGACGCTGTCGCCTCGAGTGGCTCCCCGCGGTGTCGCGTCTCGGGGCGAGTTCGGGCGATACCGATGGTTCCCTGCAACTCGCCGTCCGCGAGCAACGGGTTGACCTGGAGTTCGGCGGGGACCGCGTCGCCGTCGGCCGTGCGGACGGTGAGGTCGACGGTCACAGCGTCGTCGTTGCGTGTGTCGATCCGACGCTCGAGGGCGCGTTCGATCCGTTCGACGTCGGCGTTGTCGAGGACGAGCGAGACGTGTTCGCCGCGCAGCCCGTCGCACGTGTAGCCGGTAATCTCGACGAAAGCGTCGTTGATCGCGATGAACCGGCCGTCAGCGTCGAGCTGGAAGAGCAAGTCGTCGATCGCGTCGACGAGCGCCCGGTACCGATCGAGCGCGACGTCGTCGGCATCCGTCCAGAACATGCTGTTGCCGGCGTCCGCTCGAGAACTCATACTGGGTGCTAGCTACCGGGCCGGAAAAGCTTCGTGCCGGTCAGCGCAGCCGTGGTGGGTCACGTGCCCGGCGCTCGAACGCCACGAGGTGTTCTCGATGGCCGCGTCCACGGCCACTACACCACCAGCGACACGATTGTCTCCACTGTTCCGACGGACGACCGTCGCGGGCTCACCAGTCAGTCGCCGCTGGTGTCCGCCCCGCTCGAGGACACTGCCGACGAGGTGATCGAGGCGGTATTGCTCGGCCGGTCCCGCGTCACGGAGACGACGGAACGGATCGACATCGGCATTCCCGACCTACGCTGTGATTCGGATCTCGGCACGTCTCTCGACGGCAACGACCTGTTGTTTAATGGTGTCATGAATCATACCCTCGCGTGACAATGTCAGGGAACACGAGTCCGAGTCTCGAGGACATCGACGAAATCGTCCACGAACCGAGGCAGGAGTTCGTCGAATCGACAAATGTCGCCGACTTCATGGAGACGTACGGGATCGACGACTACGAGGAACTCATCGAGCGGACGACGACCGAACTCGAGGGCGAACCCGACAGCGGCCTCGAGTGGTTCTGGGACGAACTGGTCGACTACCTTGGAATCGAGTTCTACGAGGACTACGACGAGATCCGAGACGACAGCGAGGGGCCACAGTTTACCGACTGGTATCCCGGCGGCGAACTCAACGTCGCCCACAACGTGGTCGACCGCCACGCTGCCGTCGGCGAGGAACGGCGAAACACCGTCGCAACGATCTGGGAAGGCGAGGACGGCGAGGTCCGGGAGGTCACGTACCACGAACTCCATCGTCAGGCCAATCAGGTCGCGAACGCGCTCGAGGAACGCGGCATCGGGACCGGCGACACCGTCGGCCTCTACATGCCGATGGTCCCCGAAGTCGTCTCGATCCTCTATGGCTGTTTCAAGGCCGGCGCGATCGCCGTCCCGATCTTTTCGGGGTTCGGCGTCGACGCGGCCGCGACACGAATCGCGGATTCCGAGTGCTCCGTGCTGTTTACCGGCGACGGCTTCTACCGCCGCGGCGATCCTGTCTTCCTCAAGTCCACCGCCGACGAGGCGATCGCGGAAGCCGGCCACGTCGAGTCGACGATCGTGTTCGATCGACTCGGCTCGAGCGAGGCGCGTAACGAACACGAAATCCCGTGGACCGACGACCGCGACGAGTGGTGGGCCGACGCCGTCGAGATCCAGGACGACGACTACGAGACGAAGTCGCTCCCGAGCGATCAGGAGTCGATGCTGCTGTATTCCTCGGGGACGACGGGGAAACCGAAGGGGATCGTCCACACCCACGCTGGCGTGCAGGTCCAGTGTCCCAAGGAAGTCTATTTCGGGATGGATCTCAAACCCGCCGACCGCTTCTTCTGGGTCTCCGACATCGGCTGGATGATGGGGCCGTGGACGCTAATCGGGACGCACACTTTCGGCGGCACCGTCTTCATGTACGAAGGCGCGCCCGACTACCCCGAGCCCGACCGCTTCTGGGAGATGATCGACCGCCACAAACTCACCCAATTCGGCATCTCTCCGACCGCGATCCGTGCGCTGCGCAAGCATGGGGACGAGTGGCTCGAGGGGCACGACCTTTCATCGCTCCGAATCCTGGGGTCGACGGGCGAGCCGTGGGACCCCGAATCCTGGCAGTGGTTCTACGAGCACGTCGGCGGCGGCGAGTGCCCGATCATCAACATCTCCGGGGGCACCGAGATCTGTGGCTGTTTCCTGATGCCGATGCCGAGCGAACCGCTCAAACCCTGTACGCTCGGTGGTCCGGGGCTGGGGATGGACATCGATATCGTCGACAGTGCGGGCAACTCCGTCAAAGAAGCCAACGAACGCGGCTACCTCGTCGCGCGCGATTCCTGTCCCTCGATGACCAAGTCGCTGTGGTCGGGCGACGACCGCTATCTCGAGGAGTACTGGTCGACGTTCGAGGACATGTGGGATCACGGCGACTGGGCCCAGAAAGACGAAGACGGCTTCTGGTTCCTCCACGGCCGCGCCGACGACGCACTGAACGTGGCCGGGCGGAAGGTCGGCCCCGCCGAAGTCGAAGGCGCGCTCATCGATCACGTGGCTGTCAACCAGGCCGCCGCGATCGGCGCGCCCGACGAAACGACCGGCACCGCCGTCGTCACCTACGTCGTCCTCGAGGACGAGTACGAGGAAACCGACGAGTTACGCGACGAACTACGCGCACAGGTCGGCGAGGAGCTTGGTAAACCGTTCCGCCCCCGTGAGGTGCTGTTCGTCGACGCGTTCCCCAAAACGCAGTCGGGGAAGATCATCCGCCGGGCGATCCAGGCAACCTACACCGGCGAGGACTTAGGCGACATGAGCAGCATCGAGAACCCCGAAGCGCTCGAGGAACTCGAGGACGCGAGGTAGCGCCACCGACGACTCGAGACGGCACGACGAGGACGCTCTCCGGGTGGGCCACACGTTCCCATTCCGAGACCGATCTCGAGTCATTCAAAGCTCTGCTCGAGCACCTAGAGATATGACTGACGACGAATCACGCGATCACGTCGTGCCCGGCAGCGAAGAGGAGTTGTCGACGGCGGACGTTCGCGGCTACGACTTCCGCGGCGAGTTCGACTTTCGGGAACTGATCGACTCCTATGAGACGACCGGCTTCCAGGCGACCCAGCTCGCAGAAGCGATCGACATCGCAGAGCGGATGCAAGACGAAGACGCGACGATCTATCTGACCTGTACGTCGAACATTATTTCCTCGGGGCTGCGCGAGGTCGTTGCCGCGCTCGTCCGCGAGGGGTACGTCGACGTGCTGATCACGACCTCTGGCTCGCTTACCGAGGACGTCATCAAGACGGCCAAGCCGTTCAAGATGGGCAAATGGGATGTCGACGAGGCTGAACTCCGCGAGCGCGGGATCAATCGTCTTGGCAATATCTTCGTTCCCTCCGATCGGTACGTCTGGCTCGAGGAGTACCTCTATGACTTCTTCGACGACTTCTTCGCGGAGAAGAAGATCCGGACGCCGACGGCGTTCGCCCGCGAACTCGGCGAGACGCTCGAGGACGAAGACTCGGTGCTGAAACAGGCCGCCGACAACGACGTGCCGGTGTACTGTCCGGCGCTGACCGACGCCGAGGTCGGGAACTTCCTGTACTACTACCGGCAGGGGTACGACTCGGAGGTCGGCATCGAAATCTTGGACGACTACGATTCCCTGATCGAAGACGGCATGTTGGCCGACACAACGGGTCTCATCGCGGTCGGCGGCGGCGTGCCGAAACACCACGCGATTATGACGAACCTCTTCCGTGGCGGCGCCGACTACGTCGTCTACATCTCGACCGGCATGGAGGGCGACGGCTCGTTGTCGGGCGCGCCGCCGAACGAAGCCGTCTCGTGGGGCAAAATCAAAGAAGCCGAAAAGAACTACACCCAGATCGAGGCGGAGGCGACGCTCGTCTTCCCGCTGCTCGTCGCGGGCGCGTTCGACCTCTAATACACCGATACGTATTGCCGGCCGACGGCCCGACGTGACGGAGCTGACGACGGTGGGCCGTGCAAGCGGGCGAGCCCGTCCCGTTACGTTTTACCCCACCCAGCCCGAATCGAGGTCCAATGACTGCCCAGACCGTCCAGCAGGGCGACCTCGTGACCGTCATCGGGCTCGAGGTCCACGTTCAGCTGGAGACCGACACGAAGATCTTCTGTGGGTGTTCGACCGAACAGACCGACGAGCCAAACGAGAACGTCTGCCCGGTCTGTCTCGGCCTGCCGGGAGCGCTGCCGGTCCTCAACGAGGCTGCCGTCGAGGCCGCCGTCAAGATCGGCAAGGCGATCGACGCCGACATCCCCGAGGAGACCCGCTTCCACCGGAAGAACTACTACTACCCCGACCTGCCCAAGAACTTCCAGATCACCCAGTACGACGAGCCGATCTGTGCCGACGGCGAACTCGAGGTGTCCGTCGAGGGCCAACGGCGCACGATCGCGATCGAGCGTGCCCACTTGGAGGAGGACCCGGGCAGTCTGCAGCACGTCGGCGGCGGTGGCGGTATCGATTCGGCCGAGTACACCCTCGTCGACTACAACCGCGCGGGCACGCCACTGATGGAGATCGTCACGGCCCCCGACTTCCGCAGCCCCAGCGAAGTGCGAGCCTTCCTCGCGGAACTCGAGGAAGTACTCGAGTACCTGGGCGTCTTCGACGCCGAACGCGACGGCAGCCTGCGGATCGACGCTAACCTCTCGATCATCCCAGAGGAGGAGATCGACGGCGACGGCATCGACGAGATCGGCGAGGAGGCGCTGGCCGCGGCGAACCGCACGGAGGTCAAGAACATCTCGAGTCACAAGGGCGCAGAGAAGGCCCTGGCATACGAGGAGACGCGCCAGAAGAACGCCATCCAGCGCGGCCGCGCGGTCGAACAGGAGACCCGCCACTGGGACGAGTCCCGCGGGATCACGGTCTCGATGCGCTCGAAAGAAGAGGAGAAAGACTACCGCTACTTCGAGGAGGCAGACCTGCCGCCATTGCGCGTCTCGGGCTGGAAAGACGAGATCGACATCCCGGAACTGCCCTCGGCCCGCCGCGAGCGGTTCCAGGCGGAGTACGGCCTGAACGAGGAGGCCGCCTCGAAGCTTACCTCCACCAAGCAAGTCGCCGACTTCTACGAGAACGTCGCCGGCGAGTTCGACCCCGACCTCGCCGCCACGTGGGTCGCGGACAACCTGCTGGGCGAGCTCAACTACCGCGACATCGAGATTACCGAGATCGAGGGCCGGCTCGAGGAAGTCACCCGCCTCGTCGAACTCGTCGCCGAGGACGAGATCACGGCGAAAAACGCCCGCGAGACCGTCCTACGATCGATGCTCGACGACGGCCGCACGCCGGACGAGGTCGTCGCCGAAGAGGGGCTCGGCAAGACCGGCGAGGACGAGGTCCAGCAGGCCGTCGTCGAGGCGATCGACGAGAATCCCGACGCCGTCGTCGACTACGAGTCTGGCGACGACGGCGCGATCAACTTCCTCGTGGGTCAGGTCATGCAAAAGACCGGTGGCAGCGCCGATCCGGGCGACGTCAACCAGCTCCTGCGGGCCGAACTCGAGGGGTAGTCACTCGAACCGGTTCTGTAGCGTCTCGAGATCCTCCCTGGCGTGTCCACAGAGGACCTGCGCGTCGTGGCGGCGCTCGAGGTCCTTGACCGTTCGAAGACTCTCATACCAGTCGCGGTTGCTCCAGAGCAATCCTCCGCCCATCGGGTGGCCCTGCTCGTAGTTCTCGCGGGTGTAGGCCTGATCGCCCGCGAGGATCACCGTGCCGATGTCGTCGAGGTCGAGTCGCACGCCGAGCAAGCCGGGCGTGTGACCGGGAAAGTGATGCAACTCGAGGCCGTCGACGAGCTGTCGGCGGTGGCGGTGGACAATTTTCCAGTTCAGGTCGCGGTCGAAGTCGCCGGCGAGGTAGGCCACGTCACCCGCGTCGGTCTTCGCGCTGTAGTAGGCGTGCTTGAGTTCCGCTTCGTGGACGACGATTGGCGTGTCGGTGCCCTCGAACGCGTAGAGGCCGCCGGCGTGGTCGAGGTGCAGATGGCTCTGGATCACGATGTCGATGTCGTCGACCGCGTAGCCGGCGTCGGCCAGATCGTCCTCGAGCGGCCGGAGGCCGGTGTGTTCGAAGGCCGCGTAGAGGTCGGCGGGCCAGTGGCCGTTGGCGGCGTCGGGATGGGAGCCGGTATCCCAGAGGATCGTCGCCTCGGGGTGGTCGATGACGACGTTGTAGACCGGCGCGTCGTCCATGACCGTCTCGGGATTTGGCTCGTCGGCCGTTCCGAGGACGGCTCCCTCGACGATGTTGTTGCGGTCGGCGGTGATCGTCCCGCGATCGATCGGCGTGAGTGTCGCATCGACCATACTCACATCACGAGCGGTACGCGCTTATGAGTGCGGAAATATCGATGGCGTCGTTGGCCGCTCGGAGTGGCCCTGTCGCGTCTCCCGTTTCGGTTTCGCTGCCATTGCCTGCCGTGACGCTTCCTGCCGTCAGGCCGTCGTGTTCACATGGTCAGAGCTTCGACGATCGTGCTCGTCGTCGGTGTTGGATTACTGCTCGTCCCGATTCCGCCCGTGGTGACGATCCTCGGGGCTATCGTGATTCTCCTCGGGGCCACGCTCAGAATCCTGACCGATCACTGATTTACTCACAGCCGTTGCTGGGATTGCGGGCGACCGGTTCGCACACGTTGCATCGTTAGGTCCACGGTTTTATTGACTGTCGTTCAATCAGTACGTATGGCTGCATCCCCGCATGTTCTCGTCGCCGGCGGCGGCCTCGCCGGACTCGTCGCTGCCCGGCACCTCGCCGGCGGTGGTATCGATGTCACGTTGCTCGAGCGCCACGACACGGTCGGCGGCCGCGTCCGCACCGTCGAGCGCGACGGCTACCGGTTCGATCGCGGTTTTCAGGTGCTGTTTACGGCCTATCCCGCAGTGCAACGGGAACTCGATCTCGAGGCGCTCGACCTCCGCCGGTTTGCCCCCGGTGCTACTATCGCGGGCCCCGATGGCCGCACGACGCTCGCGGACCCGCTTCGGGAGCCCGGCACGATCCCGGCGACGCTGTCCAATCCAGTCGTTTCCGTCGGTGACGCACTCCGAGTCGCCCGACTCTGGTGGGACCTCCGCCGAACCGACCCGAACGCACTGCTCGAGGCGGGACCCGACGAGACGATTCGAGCGTACCTCGACGAACGCGGGTTCTCCGATCCATTCGTCGAGGAGTTCGTCGCACCCTTCTACGGCGGGATCACGCTCGATCGCTCGCTATCGACCTCGAGACGCATCTTCGAGTACACGTTCCGAACCCTCGCGGCGGGCGAGATCGCCGTCCCGGCTGCGGGAATGGGTGCGATCCCGGCCCAGCTCGCCGATCGCGTCCGCGAGGTCGGCGCCACTATCGAGACGGACGTCACCGTCGAATCAGTCGTCGCAAGCGACGGGGACTCGAGCAGCCCCGTCACGGTCGAGACCGACGGTGGGGCTCTCGAGACCGATGCGGTCGTCGTCGCAACCGATCCACCGACTGCTCGCGAGTTGACCGGTGTCGATGCGATCCCCACGGAGGCACGCGGCTGTGTCACCCAGTATTACGCGCTGCCGCCCAGTGCCGACCTCGAGACCGACCGGCGACTGCTGTTGAACGCGACCGAGCGGGGACCCAATCACGTCGTCCCACACAGCGCGGTCGCGCCGATGTACGCCCCCGACGGGACGACGCTCATCAGCGCGACCTATCTCGGTGGCGAGGGCCACGGGCCCCGCAAGGGAAGCGACGGCGAACTCGCCGACCTGACGCGACGGACGCTCGAGTCGTGGTATCCCTCCCAGGAGTTCGACGGGCTCGAGGCCCTCCATACCGAGCGCGTTCCCGTCGCCCAGTTCGCACAGCCGCCGGGCTTTCGCGAGCGGCTGCCCGACGTTCGCGATCCGGACGGGCCGGTCTATCTGGCGGGCGATTACATGCGCTGGTCGTCCATTCAGGGCGCGATGGAAAGCGGCCGGCAGGCGGCAAAGGCGGTTATCGACGATCTCTCGCGATCCCGCGGCCGGTGACGGCTGTCTCACTAACCGTTAAGTCAATGGTCGCCGTTGCTTCGGCCTGATTTCTCGCATGAAGCTGCTCGTACTCGGCGATCTCCACCTCGGCGAGGATGGGTATACAGCCCGTCCACATCCGTCGTGGGAGCGGTTCGACGCCGTCCTCATCGTCGGCGACGTCGCACACTCCCGCGTGAGCGTTACCGACGGGGAACTGCGTCGGGAAGAACTGGTCGGCCTCGAGGAAGCGAAAACGTTCGTCGAGCAGTTAGACGACCTCGAGGTCCCGGTTCTGGCGGTTCCCGGCAACCACGATCACCACTGCCACGATGCTATCGTCAGCGAGGCAACGCGGGCACGGGATTTGCATCGGTCGACGGCTGATCTCGGACCGGCCCACGCGTTCGGCGTCGGGAGCGAACTGCTCGACGACGGTCCGGAAGTCCGATACGATCCCGACGACATGACCGGGATCAACGAGCCTGACGCGTGGCTCGCGCGGACGCTCGAGCGCGCCGCAGGTGGCGAGTCGGATGCCATCGCTACGTTGCGCGATCGACTCGAGAACTTCGACCAGCAGTTCAGTACCTACACGGAGCGATATGACGTACTAACGGACCTTGCGACAGCGAATCATCACGACGCCGAAACGATCGCGCTCACCCACGTGCCGCCGTTCGACACCACACTGGACCGTATCGACGACGCGGTCCCTCGGATCGGCGGCCGCCACTGGGGTTCGATCGCGCTCACGAACCTCCTGACGGAGTACGACGTTTCGTTCGTCGCGTGCGGACACATCCACGAGGGCGAGGGCGTCGACACAGTCGCTGGCACGCCCTGTCTCAACGCAGGCTACCGCAGCGCCTACGCGGTGACGCTCGCAGACGGCGATGTCTCGATCACCGACGCCGAGCCGCCGGTCGAGTGACGGGTCAGACGGTCTGCTGTCACGAGCCCTCGGCGCGATCACAGGATAGTCCGCGGTCGCGTCGACACTGACTGACAGGAGTGCGTCTTACAGCAGTTTCCGGAGCTCTCCCAACGGCGGAAACCACAGCGTCTCGCCGCTCGAGTCGTCCCGGACCGCGGGATGGAACTCGTCGGCGTTCCGAACGAGCGGCGTCTGAAAGTCGTGGCCAGCCATCCGATTGACGGTCGAACCGGCGGCCAGCCGGGTAAACGCCGGCAGGACGAGTACGTCCGCGCCGTCGTAGACATCGGGACCGTAGAGGAGACACGGCCGTTTTCGGCCCTCGATCGCCAGCGCCGGATGGTCGTGGCCGACGATATATCGGTCGGCCGCCGTTTCGGGGCGCTCGTGGCCGTGACAGACCACCGTCTCGCCGTCAGCCAGTTCGTACTCGTGCGCCGTCTCACCGTCGAAGGCCCTCTCGAGCAACGTGTCGTGGTTCCCCGGCGTGACGACCAGCTCGGCTCCGGCCGCGTCGACGGTCGCGATCAGTCGCTCGAGATCGTGCTCGACGCCACGTGGGAGTTGTGAAAACGAGTGCAACAGGTCGCCCGCGACGACGACCGTGCTCGGGTCGGTCGCCGCGAGGACGCTCTCGAGTCGCCCGCGGACGTCGGCACCGTCGTCGATCGGGGCGTCGACGCTCGAGGCGGCCGCTTTGCCGAGGTGGACGTCAGCGAGGACGAGCGTCTCGGCTGCGGTGACGAAGACGGCGCGGTCATGGACGGCAAACGGGACGTCGATTTCGACGCCGCTGTCAGTCATCGCCCGTCTTGGAGCGGGCTGCACTCGCCGCCGCCGTGCTGTCGCCCGGCCCCTCCGTGCCGAGGGCGTCCGCGAGGTCGTACTCCGTGCCGGTCAGGATGTAGAGGACTTCCTCGAGGGGATCGAAGACTTCCGGGAGCAGCCGGACGACGAGGTACGTAATGCCGAGCAGGGCGACGATCGACAGCGCCTGGGCGATGAAGTTGTGGGCGACGAGATAGGAGGTCCGATCGGCGGGTGCGCCCATGAGCTCCGTGACCACGTAGACGAAGACGTCCTGCTGGAACCAACCCCACGGCGAGGCCAGCCCGATGAAGACGTTCCGGACGAGATTCAGAAACCAGATGACGCCGATCGAGAGCAGGAAGGGTGTGACCTTCCGCTTGAGCGGCGCGTCGACCGCCGCGATGAGCCCGCCGAAGATCGCCATACTACCGATGCCGGTACAGGACATGACGATGTAGGTCGTCCGGCCGGTCACCGTCTCGTTGGGATCGAAGGCGAACTTGCTCATGTAACCGTTGCTCCCTTCGACGATGCCGGGGCTGTAGCCGAACAGCTCCATCCCGAAATGCGTCTGGGCGGCCGTCGTCTCGATCAGCCAGGTACGAACGAGAGGAACCGTCTCCGCGGGCAAATATATCAGGCCCATGAATGCGACGGCGTTCGACAGCACGAGCAAGGATTCTCGACCCTGGACGAGCAGGTATCCGGCATAGACAGACAGCGGCAGCGCCGCAAGCGTCAGCAACGTCTGGATCGGGCTCTTGACCTCGAGGTAGTAGTGAGGGACCATCGTCAGCCAGAAAACGCCGAAGACGACCCAGGCGCCTGCGGCGAGATAGCGTGCGGGATCGACGAGCTCGCGCCATTCGAGGACCATCGCCACGACGAACGCGGCGATCGCGGTCCAGGCGAGGAGGTCCCCAAGCGGAAGCGAACCGATACTCGTCGCAGTCGCCGTGGGTAGGGCCGGCATGCTCACGTCAATCCGACGGTCTCTCCAGCTATCAACTTGACGCCTCGGCACGGCCGGTCGATCCAGCGGGTCGAACGCGGCAAGCCGGCCGACCGCGTCCCTTTTTGCTGCGCACCGAAATATAGCGGTATGGTCGACGTCCTCGATAACAAGCGGGCCGCGACGCGGTTCCGGATTCTCGTCCAGATCGCCGAGCGCCAGCCCGCGGTCAGTCAGGGTGAGATCGCCGAGGAAGTCGGCGTGACGAGCCAGGCCGTCAGCGAATACATCCGCGAACTCGTCGAGGAAGGGCTCGTCGAGAAGGAGGGGCGCTCGCGCTACCGCGTCACCCGCGAAGGAGTCGACTGGCTCTTTCGCGCAGCCGACGACGTCCGCCGGTTCGCCGACCACGTCACCGGTGACGTTCTCGGCGCGATGAGCGAGGACGCCTATATCGCTACCCACGACATCGAGGAAGGAGAGACGGTCTCGCTGACGGTCGAGGACGGCCTCCTCCACGCCACACCGGGGGACAAGGGCCCCGCGACCGGAATCGCAACCAGCGATGCCGAGGCCGGCACCGATGTCGGCGTTACCAGCTTCGAGGGCGTCATGGAACTCGAGCCCGGCTCCGTCACCGTCTTGCAGGTCCCGTCTATCCGTACCGGCGGGAGCCGCGCGATCGACGACGAGACCGTCACCGAGGCCTGTGATGACGCCGATCTCGTCGTCGCCACTGGCGTCGAGGCCGTCGTCGCCTGCCGGCAGGCCGGCACCGAACCCGCAGTCACGTTCGCCGTCGGCGACGTCGCGGCCGACGCCGCGAGCCACGGCCTCGCAGTCACTGCCGTCGCGACGACCGACGCCGTCGGCCGCGTTACTGACGCGCTCCGGGACGCCGACGTGTCCTACGAGGTCCTCGAGGGTTGACTGATCGATTTCGATCCAGTCGTCGAGCCCCACCCTACCAACGCCTTCAGACATCGTTCCTTTTGCAGTGGCGCCGCTCCCTCCGCTAGGGTCATATGGAACCGGTAGAGACGTATCGAGTGCTGGCCAGTGCCGATCGCCAGTACCTGCTGTACGAACTCCGCGAGCGAAGTGGCGAGAGTACCATCACTGCCCTCGCACGACGGGTCGCCGTCCGGCGACATCGGACGACACGCGAGAACCTCTCCGGGGCGGAGATCGATCGGGCTCGCATCCGACTGGTCCACATCCATCTGCCGAAATTACGCGACCGAGATCTCATCGACGTCGACTGGAGCGACGGGACAGTCACGTTCACCGATGACCCGGCCGTCGAAACGCTGTTCGAAGCCACCGCGGAGCTCGACGACTGGCCACCGGAGCCACACCTGTCGACTCCCTCCTAATGAACGACGATCGCGACAGCAACCGAACGCGACGAGTTAGCCGATGTACCGCAGGTCGTCGTCGGTCGGCACGTCCATGCTCTGTTGTTGTTCCATCTCCTGAATCTTCCCGATGACGTCCTCCATCTCATCAGCACGCTCGTCCAGGGACTCGTAGTCGAGGTCGAAGCCGAGTACTTCCTCGAGCACCTCGAGTACCGACCGGGCACTCTTGGGATCGACGAGGTAGCCGCTCGTCTCGCCCATCAGACAGGCCGCCTCGAAGCCACGGCGCTCACCGAGCCCCAGCAAGAGTCCGGAGACGCCGACGATGCCGCCAGCAGGTTCGTCCTCGCGGAACTCGACGCCCGCGTCCTCGAGTCCCTCGAGCAGCGACTCGTCGCTGACGGCCCCGACGACGGCGTACTCGTCGATGAGTTCGCCGGTCGGCACGCCGCCGAGTGCGTACACCTCGGTCGCGCCGAACTCCTCGGCGATGTCGAGGAAGGCGTCGGTCAACGTGTAGTGACCGGCATTGCTCTGGGCCTGGTGGTCACCGGTCAACAGCAGGAGATCACGTCCTTCGGGAACGTCGACGGCGTAGAGTTCCGCACAGGTTAGTTCAGAGACACCGTCCTCGACGCTTACCTGCGGTGGGAACTCACGGGAGTAGACCCGTCGAACGAGCGTACTCTCGCCCTCGAGTTCCTCGAGCAGGTGTTCGACGGCGAGGGTGCCGACGTGTCCGACGCCCGGCAACCCCTCGACGAGGACGGGGTCGTCCAGTTCGACCTCGGCGACTGCGTCGATCTCGAGTTCGTCCATACCGTATCAGCGATAGCGACGTTTAAGAGCGCGTCGGTACTCGCCGTGGGGATCGTCAGGATCGAACGGTGCTGGCGCGCTGTTTTCGGCGTCGGCACCGCACTCGGGGCAGCTCTCAGAAAGGGTATACACCGGGCGGTCGTGGACCGCACGCCACGCCGAACACACCCGGATATCCGATTTCATTACTCGTCGTCGGTCCGTCGCTCGCGGTGGTACTCGCCGCTGCCGCCGTGGCCTTCGATCGCGGCGATCGCGCGGTCGGCGCTGTCCTCGAGTTGGGACTCGGCGGTCTTGTAATTTGGTGCCTGCACCTCGATGCGGTACTCGGGCGCGCCGACGTAGCTCACTTCGAGGTCGACTTCATCGGGCACCTCACCATTACCTTCGGCCGCCTCGAGGGCCTCACGGATGCCGTCGACGCCGCTTGGCGACGGGTTCTGTAAATCGACGTAGCCGGTGACGTTGACGTAGGGCACCGAGACGTTCTCGCGGGCCGTCTCGACGATCGCGTCGATCTCGTCGTCGGCGAGATCGGTGTTCTCGAGGGCTTCCTCGCCGTGGATCGCGGCCTGCTTGAAGCCGTCGTAGAGACTCCCGTGGGCGCCGATCAGTTCGTTGGCGATCGCGGTGTAGTCCTCGTCGCCGATCTCGTCGCCGAAGGCCAGTTCCATCCAGTTGTCGGCCTTCTGCTCGTTTTTCCACTCCTGGATCTTATCCGAGCGCTGGTGGTCGTTGACGTCTTTCAACGAGAGATCGATCTGCTGAGACCCCTCGTCGACGTCTAAGACCTTGCAGACGACGATCTGGCCCTCGCGGACGTGGTCGCGGACGTTCTTGATCCATCCGCTAGCGACCTCGGAGATGTGGATGAGGCCGCGCTTGTCCTCGTACTCCTCGAGATCGACGAAGACGCCGAAGTCCTCGATCTCGTCGATCTTGCCGACGACGAGCTCGCCGGGGTCGGGCCAGCCGCTGTATTTCATCGTGACTCGACTGTTTCTACGATCTCGTGTTCGATCTCGGCTTTGCCACCGGTCGGTCGCGCGAGCGTCGTGCCACAGACGGCACAGGCGACCTCGGAGGAGGCTTTGCCGAAGACTGTCTGTTCGTTCTCGCAGTCACCGCATCGAACGCTGTAGAAATTTCCTGCCATCGTAATCACTCCTGGAACTCGAGTCGGCCGGCGCGCCATCCCTCGCGGAGGTGGGCCTTGCCACATTCGCTGCACCGGTACTTGAGGTCGGTTTTCTTGGTCGGCTTCTCGCCACCGGGCACCTTCGAGAAGCGACCGGAGTTACCGATCGACGCGCTGTTGCGCCGGGTACGGCGAGCGTCCCATTTCATGCCCGAGGAGCGGCCGGTGCGGGACTTTTCGACTTCGTGTTCGTGGTGTTCGTTGCAGTGCGGACAGTACGTATTGAATCGGCGTGGCATCTGCATGGTTATCTCACTTGCTGTGGCCTATGGCAGCGCTGTTTAAAAACCGTTTGATAGCGGCCGGCCCCCTCGCGTATGAGGGAGATGGAGACAGCAGCCTCCGAAGCGTTTAATCCGTTCTCCTGTGAAGCAAAGCGCATGAAACAACTCATCATCCACGGCGATCCCGGCATTCGAAACGGGGCCATCATCCGATACGGGGAGTCGGAAGTGGTCTGTTTCGGGATCAACAGAAACGGCGAGTACCACGGTCCCGACCGCGTCCAGCTCTGGTGTACCGTCGGCGAGGAAGCCGAGTACGAAGATTACGAGAAGCGAAACTACACGCCGCATTTCCTCGAGGTCGACCGCGTCGACGCCGAGGACGTCGAAGTCGTCCGCGAAAAAGCGGATCTCGCGATTTGATCGCGATCTGATCGGGACTGATCGCGACCGCCGCCCGGCAGTGTCCGAGCTATTTCTGACAGGTCGAACGATCTGTATTTGAGTTGTTATTTCTGTCCGACGACCGGAAGATGGAAATTCAAGCCGTCGACAGTGATCGGTACGCTCGAGGCCGAACACGACGATGAGTAACTCCCTGTCAGAGGCTGTCCGGATGCGAATTCGCGCGCTGTGGTCGACGACACGGTTCGGGCAGTTCGTCGGCGTCGGTGCCGTCGGGGCGGCCGTCGACAACGTGGTTCTCGTATTGCTCGTCGAGGCGACGGTTCTCGGCCCGGTCGTTGCGAAGGTACTCTCCTGGGAACTCGGCATCGCAGTGATCTTCGCGATCAACGAACGGTGGACGTTCGCGGACTACGGGAAGAGTGGACTCCGGCCACTAGGAAAGCGGTTCCTGCGCTCGAACGTGGTTCGACTCGGCGGGTTTCTCGTGACGCTGGTCGTGCTGGCAATCCTGGTTCGCCGGTTCGACATCTGGTACGTGGCGGCAAACGTGGTCGGAATCGGTGTCGGCTTCTTCGTCAATTACACATGTGAGAGTCTCTACACGTGGCAAGTTCATCAAGAGTAGCGGTAGAAACCCGCATACGGCAGCCGAATCACAACCCTTAACTAGTCCACTCGGGTATGAACAGGTAGCGGGATGGGATAGCCAGGAGATTCCGGCGGGCTCATAACCCGCAGATCGGTAGTTCAAATCTACCTCCCGCTATACTTCTGACGCGAGCAAGTCCGCGAGCGTCGAGTATAGCACGGTGGTAGTTTGAACCGGACAGCGCTCGAGCGAACGAGAGTGCTGGTGTGGTTCAAATCTACCTTCCGCTCCGTTTTAGCGCGAACTAACTCGTAAGCGCCAACCATAGCACGACAGCGGTTCGAATCGGACGGTACCTTCACACAGTGAGGGTGACGGGTGTTGTTCAAACTGACCGTCCGCTACGTCTCGGCTCGAGGATTCGATTTCCGTCGAGTAACAGCTACGTCGCGTCGGAAAGCTGTGTATTATCTGGACTACTGTCAGTCAGTGCTGGCGCACCCGCACGGCGGGGTGTGGGTGCGCCGGGAAACAGTGACAGCAGACCGTATCAGTCGACGATTTCGATAACTGTGTGGTCGACGAGTCCACAAGCAACAGCATCCGAGCGGGTGATCCCCGCCGCAAGCGTGTACGTGTCAGGGTCGACCGGCCGCCACTCGTCCTCGCTGAGCTGGAGTCGCTGGTGCCACTGCCGCGTGAAGCGTTTGACCTCGCGTCGAGCGAACGAAAACGCGGCGGGCCGGTCCGGCACTGGCCGCGGTACCTGCGACGCCTCACGAAAACCGTCGACGGTCCAGTACCAGTAGTTTGGCGAGTCAGTCCGAACCCGGATCGGGATCGGCAGCCGGTTGCGGAACGTGATCGTGACGTCGACCCGCTCGCCGGGTTCGTATCGGTGCTTGTCGGTCGCCACGCTGACCTCGATCGCCCACTGGCGAATCGTTGGCGGTATGACCGCATGACTGAACGCTTGCCAGTCGATCGTCCGCGTGCGCGTACGCTCGGCTGCGTTCTCGCGTGGGCGATGATCAGTCATTTGTCAGTCGATCCCACGCTTTCTGTGGCGGCGTCGGTGTCAGTATCGTCTACGAACCGGTCATCGAATCGGTGGCAGGCGATCGGATGGGTGGCCGGTCCCGGTTCCAGGGCCGGTTCGGTCGTCTCACAGGGCGTCTCGAACGCCGACGCGAGCAGTTTCCGTGCGCTCGAGAGATCGCCAGCCGCGACAGTCTCGAGCGCGTCTTCGAGGTCGGCGTCCGCGTCCGGATCGGAGAGCCGTCGCGGGATGTCGTGGGCGTCCCGGATCGCTGCCGGATCGACGGCGACCGCGCGATCGTCAGCATGCGGGAGCAGTGCCTCGAGCCCCGCGTCGGCATCGATTTCGCTGAGCCGGGTTCGCAACGACAACACGGCACGGAACTCGTCGACAGCGAGGTCGTACTCGGCTGGCGGAATCACGTTCGGACAGCGCGGGTGAAACCGACAGCCGGCGGGGATGTCGATCGGCGAGGGGACGGTCCCCTCGAGGACGATTCGGTCGCCGTCCCAGCAGGGGTCGGGTTCGGGGATCGCAGACAGCAGCGCCTCGGTGTAGGGATGGGACGGCTCGGCGAACACCTCGGCGGTCGTCCCCGTTTCGACGAGCCGTCCCAGATACATGACGGCCACACGGTCGGCGAGGTGCTCGACGACCGAGAGGTCGTGGGTGATCAGCAGGTAGGCGAGGCCGAATCGATCCTGCAGGTCGGACAACAGATTGAGGATTTCGGCCTGGACCGAGACGTCAAGCGCCGATACCGGCTCGTCACAGACGATCAGGTCGGGTTCGACAGCGAGCGCGCGGGCGATGCCGACCCGCTGGCGCTGCCCACCGGAGAGTTCGTGTGGGTACCGGGTCGCGTGGTGTGCGTGCAGGTCGACCGTCTCGAGTAATTCACGAACGCGTTCGGTACGGCGATCCGCTGGAACGATGTCGTGAACCGAGAGGGCTTCACCGATGCTCTCGGCGACGGTCAACTGCGGATTCAGGCTCGCGAGCGGGTCCTGGAAGACGTACTGGATCTCGCTTCGCAGCTCCCGGAGTTCGGCTCGGTCGCACACGGTCAGCTCGGTCCCGCGGTAGGTGACCGAGCCGGCTGTCGGCTCGCGTAATCCGACGAGCGTGCGGCCGAGCGTCGTCTTCCCACAGCCGCTCTCGCCGACCAGGCCGACCGTTTCGCCGGCGCGGATCTCGAGGTCGACGCCGTCGACCGCCCGCACCGTCTCGCCGCGTCCGAGTAGCCGGTCGAGGACCCCGTCGGCGGTGGTGTAGTGTGTCGCGAGGCCCTCGGCACGCAACAGCGGCTCGTGGCCGTTCCCCTCTGTCATTGCGGATCACCCTGGTGTGTTCGTTCCTGACCGTCTTCGCCCGCCTCGTCCCGTACCTGTATCTCGTAGTCCAGGCCGGTCTCGAGGTCGCCGGTATATTCGAGACAGGCGGCGACGTGGGCATCCGGGTCGCCGTTAGCCGGGGAACCCGACGCCGGCTCGACCAGCGGTGGACGCCGTCTGCTACAGCAGCCCTCCGCGTAGGGACAGCGCGGGTGGAACCGACAGCCCGTCGGCGGAGCTACGAGGTCGGGAGCCGTTCCCGGAATCGTCGGCAGGCGCTCGCGGTCGTCGCCGAGCCGGGGCGTCGCGACCAACAGCCCGACCGTGTAGGGGTGTTTGGGGTCGTAATAGAGGTCCTCGACTGGCGCACGCTCGACGATCTCGCCGGCGTACTGGACGAGCACCCGATCACAGAGGTCGGCGACGACGCCGAGGTCGTGGGTGACGAGCTGGATCGCCGTCTCTGACTCGGCTGCGAGCTCCGCGAGAACCTCGAGAATCCCGGCCTGGACCGTCACGTCGAGTCCGGTCGTCGGTTCGTCGCAGATGAGCAGGGCGGGATCGCAGGCCAGCGCCATCGCGATGACGGCCCGCTGTTGCATCCCGCCGGAGAGTTCGTGGGGATAGTCCGTGTACCGTGTGGCCGGCTTCGAGATGCCGACGCGATCGAGGAGCGCGATCGTCCGGTCGCGCGCTTCGCCGTCGGAGACGTCCTCGTGGGCGCGGATCGTCTCGGCGATCTGTTCGCCGATGGTGTAGACGGGATTGAGCGCCGCGCCGGCGTCCTGAAAGACCATCCCGATCTCGTTGCCCCGGATCGCCCGGAGGTCGTCGCTCGAGAGTTCGAGAATGTCCCGGCCGCGAAATCGGATCTTACCACCGACGATCTCGCCGGTTCCGTCGAGCAGGCGGAGCAACGCACGGCTCGCAGCGCTTTTGCCGGCCCCGCTCTCGCCGACGAGGCCGACGGTTTCGCCGGCTCGGATCTCGTAGCTGATCCCGTCGACTGCCCGGACCACGCCGTCCTCGGTGTAGTACTGGACGACTAGGTCTTCGACCTCGAGCAGCGCCATCAGCGCAGCCACCTCCGATCGTCGCCGACGTCGCGGTCGGGCTCGAGCGCGTCGTTGATGCCGTCGCCGACGAGGTTGATCGCCAGCACGAACAGGAAGATCGCGAGGCCGGGGAAGACGGTGATGTGCCAGTCGCCCCGGAGCAGCGAGCTGCGGCCCTGTGCGAGCATCGCACCCCATTCGGCACTGCCGGGCTCGAGGCCGAGGCCGAGAAAGCCAAGCGCCGCTGCGGTGAGGACGACCGTTCCGACGTTGAGCGTCGCCTGGACGACGACGGGTGCGACGGCGTTCGGGACGACGTGCCGACGGATGATCGTCCGATCGGGGACGCCGAGTGCCCGCGCGGCCGTGACGTACTCGCGTTCGCGGACCGAGAGGACTTCGCCGCGCAACAGCCGGGCGTAGCCGATCCAGCCGGTGACGGCGAGTGCCACCACCACCGTCCAGTAGCCGCTTCCGAGGATCGGCACCGGCTCGAGAATCGGGACGATCGCGATCGCGAGCACCAGAAACGGGAAGGCATAGAGCACGTCGACCAACCGCATGATCGCCTCGTCGATCCAGCCGCCGAAATAGCCGGCGATCGCCCCGAGCGGAACGCCGACACAGAGCGCCAGTGCGACGGCGACGAGTCCGATACTCAGCGTGTACCGGCCGCCGACGAGCACCCGGGAAAACTGGTCGCGGCCCGCCCAGTCGGTTCCGAAGGGATGTGCCCACGAGGGCGGGACGTTCGGCGGCCCGACGAACGTCGCGGTCGGATCGTAGGGTGCCAGCGAGAACGGCTGAAGCGTGATCGTCACTTCGGCCGTCGAAACCTCGATCGGCCGGGCGAAGACCGCAAGGAGTGCCATGACGACGATCACCGCCAGTCCGGCCATCGCCGACCGGTTCCGACGGAACCGTCGCCACGCGTTCTCGAGGCGGCGTCCCGACCGGGCGAGATTCGGCGCCGATGTCGTCTCGGCCCCTGCGGTCGTCGTCGGGGAGACACCGGGCGCCGTCATCGTCGTACCGTCGGCGTCGTCGCCGTTCGCGTCGCCGTCCTGTCGGTCTCCAACGGCGTTGTCGAAGCCGACGATACGAATCCGGCCGCGATCGGTGGTGGGCTGTCGGTCGCTCATTTGTCAGTATCGAATGCGTGGATCGAGGATCGCGTAGACGATGTCGACGAGCAGATTTGCAAGGACGATCGCGACCCCGATGACGAGGACGATCGCCTGAATGACGGCGTAGTCTCGCTGGAGGATCGATCGGACCAGCAGCCGCCCCATGCCCGGCCAGGAAAAGATCCCCTCGACGACGACGGCACCGTCGACGAGGAACGCGAGCTGGAGGCCGGCGACGGTGACGACCGGCAGCACGGAGTTTCGCAGGACGTGTTTCAGGATCACCGTCCGTTCCGGGAGCCCCTTCGCGCGCGCGGTCGTGACGTAGGCCGCGTCGAGTTCCCGTCGCATCGACGACCGGAGCAGGCGCATGACGAGCGCTGCCGAAGCCGTCCCCAGTGTGAGTGTCGGCAACACGATGAACTTCACCGTTGCGAGGCTCACGAGTGGCGCATCCGGTGGGATAACCCGAAACCAGCCGAGTCGAACGCTAAAGACGAACAGCAGGATCAGGCCGAGCCAGAAATTCGGCGTCGCGATCCCGGCGAGTGCTGCGAGCCGTCCAAGGTCGTCGGCCGGCTCACCCGCTTTGATGGCGGCAACGATCCCCGCTGGAATCCCGATCGCGAGCGCGAGCAGCCACGCCGCCCCGCCGAGTGCGAGCGTCGCCGGGAGCCGGCTGCCGATCGTCGCGACCACGTCGCGACCGGTGACCGGCGACGTGCCGAACTCGAGGGTAGCCATGTCCCGCAGCCACAGCAGGTACTGTTTCCACACCGGCTGGTCGAGGTGATACTCGGCCCGGATCGCCGCCTCGGTCGCGGGGCTGACGTCTCGAAAGCCGACGATCGCGTCGACCGCGTCACCCGGCAACAGGTGGACGAACGAGAACGTCAGTGCAGTGACGCCGAACAGGACCGGCACCGTGACCGCCAGTCGTCGACACACGTATCGTCCAAGCGACATCGGAGTCAGCTCGAGCGAACGTATTCGTTTGCGATCTCCTCTTGAAACGATTCGCCCGCGTACTCTTCCAGCAGCGGCGAGATCGGCGTATACGCAATCTGGCCACGGCCATGGTAGACGGTCTCGAGGATTTGCTCGCGTGGGAGCAACATGTTACAGCCGCGACGAACCGACGGTTCGGTAAACGGCGGCAGGTAGCAGGGATAGAGGACCATATCGAAGCCACCGCTGACGTGGCGGCCGACGCCGTAGCTGCTGGTCGCCTCGAAACTGGCAAGATTTGCCGACGGCACGCCGTAACTGAAGTCGATGTCGCCGGCCTCGAGTGCACCCTGTCGGGACGACTTTTCGGTGATGATCTCGAGCGTGACGGTTTCGATCGGTGGCGTTGCGGGGACCGTGTCGCACCCGTCGAACCAGTGGTCGTCGAACCGGCGCAGTCGCCAGTGATCGCCGGGTTCGTGCTCGGTGAACCGATACGGACCGGTCCCGATCGGCTCCGTCTGGAGGTCGTGGTCGCCGTCGATCGAGGCCATCGGGACGATCGACACGTTAAACAGCGCCGTCTCGAAAGGGCCGTATTCCCGCCAGCAACTGATATCGATCGTGTGATCGTCGACGACCGTACTGCTTTCGTACCAGTCGTAGACGTCGCTCTCCCGGGTCGTGCCCTCGTAGCGTTCGAACGAGCCCTTGACGTGGTCGGCGGTGAACTCCTCGCCGTTGTGGAACTGGACACCCTCGCGGAGGGCGAACCGATAGGTCGTCTCGTCGAGTTGCATCCAGTCGGTCGCGAGCATCGGCCGGACCTCGCCGTCGAAGTCGACGCCGACGAGTTGCTCGTAGAGTAGCGCCGTCGCCTGACTCGAGACGGTACCGTTTATTTCGACAGGGTCGTAGTTCGTGACGTCGCTGCTGAGATCGCCGACGAACTCGGTTCCCTCCTCGAGATCGGTGTAGACGCCGGCCCAGGGTGCGTACACTCCGTAGTACGATCCCGGACTGAGCGGATACGTCCGCCAATCGGTGACGACGTCGTCGTTCCAGACGTGGGCCACCTCACGAAAGCGAACGAACGATATCGGGGAGTCGGCGACCAATTTTTCCTGGAGCGCCCGATAGAGCTCGACGCGTTCGTCGTGATCAGTTTCGGTGAGCCCGGTGTCGATGTACTCGTCGACGGTTTCGTTTTCGTAGTGGCCGACGTTGAGCCCGTTTGGCGACGTATTGTCCGAGTGAAACAGCATGGTGACGTAGTTGCTGGGGTCCCACCCGCCGGTCCAGCTCGCGACGAAGATGGCGTTTTCGTCCGTGTCGGCCGCAGCAAGCATCGTATCGAGGTGCGTTCCGAAGTCCCGCGATTCGATCGAAACGTCGAAAAATCCGGTGTCGTTGAGTTCGTCCTGCAGGAGTTGTGCCAGCCGGTTTCGTTCTTCGTCCTGGGTGATGGCGATCGTCGTCTCGAACGGCGGGTCGATGTCCGCCGCTGTAAATCCCTCCTCGATCAGTTCCTCGGCCGGACCGTCGACCGTGACGCTGTCGAAGCTGAGACAGCCCGCCAATCCTGCAGCCCCGACAGCCCCCGCACGCGTCAGGAGCGAACGCCGTCGCAACCGACCGCGTTCACCCGGGCCGACACTATTCCCTGCCATACTCGTGCGATTCAGATCCTGCTCTCATATTCCTTGTGTTGGGTCGACAGCGGTCGGCTGAAGATGGGCCAGGCACCTGGTCACACAGATAGCAGTCACACCTCTCGACTATGTGTGATACCACTGGGTGTCAGTCAACTCCGGCCCGACAGCGAACCGCCGTATCGATCGCCGGCATCCAGTGAGAACCGGCAGTACGAGGCAGCGGCGGGTTCGACGGTCGCTTAGTGGTCGCCGTGCTCGTCGACGATGACGACCTCGCCGTCGACGACGTCGACGTTGATCAGCGTCTTGACGTCGTAGCCGGCGTCGTCGACCTTGTTCTCGCCGCCGACCTTCTTGATGACGGCGACCGTGTCGATGACCTCCGCACCGATGTCGTCCAGTGCCGCCAGGACCGCCGCGAGCGTCCCGCCCGTCGAGAGCACGTCGTCGAGGACGAGCACGCGCTCGCCCTCGCGGACGTCGTTGATGTACATCTCGTTTTCCGAGTAGCCGGTCTGCTGGGAGATCGATACCTCGTCTTCGAGGCCGTACTCACGCTTCCGGATGACCGTCAGCGGGATGTCGGTCATCAGCGAGACGGCCGTCGAGATGTGAATGCCCATCGCCGCGGGCGTGACGATCCGGTCGACGTTCTCGAGCTCGGCCTTTCGGATGATCCCGATGACGATCTCACGCAACAGGCCCGGCTCGAGCTTTGGGAGCCCGTCGCTGATCGGATGCACGAAGTAATGATAGCCGTTCTTCTCGATGATCGGGGCCTCGAGGAGGGACTGCTTGAGCTGATCCATGTCGTCGGTCGGACGGTCGGAGAGTAAAAGTTGACGATCCGGCCGCGTGAGCCCTCGAGCGGCGGGCTATGTTGGCTGGCCACACGATCGAGACGCCGTGGCGATCGACTCGGACACCGCAGTCTCACTTGCTATAGCTGAGTTCCGGCGGCTGGTCGCCGTGGCCCAGCCGCATGGTCCGCTCGTAGTAGATGTGTGCGATCGCGGTAACCGTGAACGTGCCTGCAACGACTGCCATCCAGGTCAGGTTCGATAACTGCGTCAGCGGATAGATCTCCAGCCAGAGCGCGGCGACCAGTGCACAGCTGACCGCCCCCAACGAGAGGTACAGTTCCCGCCATGCGAACTCCCGGCCAGGGACGATCTCGAGGTAGACACTGATGTCTCGGGTCCGGTCGGTCGATTCAATGAGACCGCGATCGGAATCGAATCGAAGAATGCCGGCCGAATTCATCTTCGGGAGGTGGGTCTGCTGAAGCGTCGTATAGACCCGCTTTCGCTGTTCGGGCGTGACGCCCTCGAGTGTCGTATCGTACTCCCAGGCGGCGACTTGCTGGGCGAGGTCACCGAGTTCGACCGGCCGGTCGTCCTGTTTGAGATACTGCACGACGTAGCGCCGTCGCTGGTTCCGAAGGACTTCGAAAATCTCGCCTTTCGTCAGCGGCTCGTCGGCTGCGTCGTGGTCGTCATCGTCCGGCGTCGAGGCGTCGTCGGTGCGGAGTTGTTGTTGTTGTGCCACGTCCGTCACCTCGCGTTGCCGGACGACCCCGGTATATCGCTCCCCTTCTGATCAGATCGAATACTCATTAGTTCGAACGAATGAATCCCACCCATATAATTGTCTTGACGGGCTTGTCGGACAGGGTGGTGTCACGAGTTCGCGGGCCGGCTACACGGCGAGGCGAATTTGTGATACGCTAGACAAAAATCCGCTTTTGATCTCAGTTGGCCGTCGACCCGACGCCGAGCACCGCCGCGATCGAGTCGGCGATCTCGCCGCCCAGTTCGATCTTCGTCCCCTCGTAGCGAGCGGCATCGTCCGCGTGAACCAGCAGGGCACGCGTCGTCTCCGCGCCCATCACACTCGCATCGTTGGCGACGACGAACGCGAGATCGGCCCGTTCGAGCGTCTTTCTGGCCTGCTCGATCATCGCCCCCTCGTCACCGGAGGTTTCGGTCTTGAAGCCGATGATCGGCAGCTCGGGATACTCGGCGCGGATCTCGTCGATGAGCTTCGGCGTCGGCTCGAGCTCGAGCGTGAGATTCTGCCCGGAACGGAGCTTCTCGTCGCTCGCCTCGACGGTGTAATCGCTGATCGCAGCCACGGAGACGAGCGCGTCGGCGTCATTGCAGGCCTCGCGCGTGGCCGCGAGCATCTCGGCGGCGCTTTCGACCTCCCGCACCGTGGCGTAGGGCACGTCGGGACCGTCGTGGACGAGCGTCACGTCCGCACCGCGGACGTAGCAGGCCTTCGCGACGGCCCGCCCCATCTTCCCCGACGACCGGTTCGTGACGATCCGGACGGGATCGATCGTCTCGCTGGTCGCCCCGCTGGTCACGACGACGTGCTCGCCTGCAAGCGGTCGGTCGCCGGCCGCGCGGGCCACGTCACAGACGATCGCCTCTTCGCTTGCGATCTTGGCCTTGCCTTCCTCGATGCGCGGGTCGACGAAGTCGACGCCCCACTCCGCGACGGTGTCGATCGCCTCGAGCACGCCGGGGTGGTCGTACATCGGTTCGTGCATCGCGGGTGCGATGACGACCGGCGTGTCGGCACCGAGTGCGGTCGTGGCACAGGTCGTCACGGGCGTGTCGTCGACGGCCCCGGCGATCTTGCCGACAGTGTTGGCCGTCGCCGGCGCGATGAGCAAGACGTCGGCCCAGCCGTCGTACCCACAGAGCTCGACGTGTTCGACGCTCCCCGTGATCTCGGTGACCACGTCGTTGTCGGTGGCGAACTCGACGGCCCAGGGGTGGATGATCCCCTGTGCACTGCCAGTCATCACCCCGCGAACTGCGGCACCCTGGCGTCGCAACTCGTGGGCGAGTTCGACCGTCTTGACGGCCGCGATCGACCCCGTCACCCCGAGCGCGACGTTGACTCCCTCGAGCATTCGGCTGCTAGTCTTGCTCGGGGTGTGTTAAGCGTAGCGAGGCGTCGCCGCGTTGGGTGGCGATGGCTACCCGTCTTCGACGAGGTCGATCCGCTCGGCCAGCCACTCGAGGGCCGCGTCGACGGTTGCGGGATCGGTGCCGGTTACCTTCAGCCGATTTCGTCGCTCCGTAGCCGGATAGCTGCCGATCGTCACGTCGAAGTGCTCGCGAACGCCATCGATGGCCTCGGCCATCGTCCCCTCCGGCTGGGGCGTGTACGCGACCCGCGAGATCGTCTCGCCATCGAACTCCGCGGCGACCTGCTCGAACAACGCCTGCATCTCCGCGGGCACGCCCGGGAACGCGTAGACGCTCTCGAGTACACAACCCGGACAGAGCCCTTCGGGATTGCGGAGGGGGCGGCTCCCAGCGGGCAGCGCCGCCCAGGCGTCGACGTCGAACTCGAGGTCCGCAGCCGTGACCGTCTCGGGGTCGCGATCCCGGTAGTTTGCGACGGTCTCGACGACGTCCTGACGGATGGTCTCGTCGACGACCAGCTCGCGGTCGAACGCGTCCGCGAGCGCGTCGGCGGTGACGTCGTCGTGGGTGCCGCCGAGGCCGCCGGTCACGATCACGGCATCGACGTCGGCCGTCCACTCGCCGATCGTCGCCGCGATCCGGTCGCGGTCGTCCGGGATCGTCAGGATTCGGTCGACGGTCGCGCCGCTGTCGGTCAGCCGGGTCGCGAGCCACTGCGCGTTCGTGTTCGCGATGTCTCCGGCAAGTACTTCGCTGCCGACGGTGAGGATGGCGACCTCCATCGGTCAAATCGACGCGAGCAGCAAGCAAAAGGGTACGGTCGCGTCGCTTCGCTGACTCAGTCCTGCTCGACGCTCGGGTGCATCGTCGGCTCCTCGTCGAGTGGGTCCTCGAAGGCCTCGAGCATGCGCGTTCGGGCCAGTTCGTCGCGTTTGCGCCGTTCCGCGTCGTCGATCTCTTCACAGCCCGGCGGCACCTCGCGGCCGCGGCCGGTGAAGTAGCCCTCGGGGACGACCCAGTCGTGATAGAAGTTCGCATCCGAGTCGTGGATCACGGCGAGCCCGACCTTCGCGCCGTGACCGGCTGCGACGATCGCCTGGTGAGGCTCGTCCGCGAGTCGGCCCGCGGCGTAGACGCCGTCGACAGCCGTCCGGCCGGCCTCGTCAGTGTCGACGAAGTATTTGCTCCCGCGCTGGATGCGCCCCACGTCCAGCGGCACGAGGTACTCGCTGTCCGACCACGAGGCTGCGATGATCCGACGGGCCTCGATCGGCTCGCCGCCCTCCGTCTCGAGGACGAACCCCTGTTCGAGATCCCCTTTAGCGACCGGTTCGACGCGCGTCACACGTCCGAGTTCGAACTCGGCACCTGCGTTCCGGGCCTGCTCGCGGCTCAGTTGGAGATACCGGCGGGCATCGACGCCGTCGGGAAAGCCGGGGTAGTTCTCGAGGCTAGCGTTTCTCGCGAGGATCGATTCGCCCCCGTCAATGACGAGGGTGTCCAGTCCCGCGCGGGCGGTGAAGATCGATGCGGCGAGGCCAGCGGTGCCGCCGCCGACGATACAGACATCTCGCATGGCCATCGGTTGATCGCGACGCGTATAGAAGGGTTTCTATCGTGTGCTCACGTCACAGGGGGCGTCTCGAGTGTGAGTTCGTAAGAGTCTTGATTGTCAGTGTCTCTCGAGGGATAGAAACCGAATACCATTACATTAGACCGAATGTGTGATCGCTACCAGTTATATTTAAGCTGCAGGATATGGTGGCAGATAGCATGGCTCAGTCGACGGACGTCTCGTCCCGTCCGCTTCAGGCGCGAAAGCGGGCGGTAATCAAGACGCTGGGCTACCGGCTCTTGATGATCGCAATCACGATCGTCGTCGCCTGGGTCGTCATCGGTGACGTGCGGGCCGCGATCGATATTGGGCTCGTGGCCAACGTGGTCAAGACCGGCACCTATTATGCCTACGAACGCCTCTGGGATCGCATTTCGTGGGGCGTGTTCGCGTGATTGGCCTCGAGCGCAGCGACAACGACGATGGCGATGTCGGATGGGGGGCAGCCGCTCATACCACCGGCTGTTCGGTAGTCTTACGTGTTTTGCAGGGCACGCGTTCGGAGCTAGTCGTCGAAGCGATGGAGGTATAGTACCAACTGAGCCGATTTCCACACCGATCGCATCGCCCGCGGTGCTCGCTCATTTCGTCACTCCGAACCGCGCTCTCGTCGGTCGATCGGGTGTGCAGTGACGGTCAGTGGTTACGATAGCTGCTCGTCGATGTCGTGACGAACACGTGAGAGAGCGCTACGAAGCAACGTACTACCGATCGATAGTAACGTACTACCAGGGATGCTGTCGGACGCCACCGTGATAGTTGCCGGTGTCAACTACGTGTTTCACCGTGAACGCGCGTGGTCTCGATAGGCGTTGGTCACCATTACCACCTTCTGCTGTGGACTCAACAGTCGACGTACTTATTATGATGAACCATGTTACCGTGCCACATGAATGGCGTCCTGAACGAAACGACGAACAAGATCCACAGACACGAGTCCGGTCGTTCCGATTTCCAGACGACCTGTGGGGCGACCGCCCACGTTGCTCACGACCACCTTCGCCTGATCTCCATCGAGCGAGCGGTCACCGAGGCGGACGTGACCAAATGCGGCCGCTGTTTTGCCGACGGCAGCGGCTACTGATACTGTCGGACAGAACTATTCCCCCGTGTTATCCGGCACACGTGTAACTCGTCGTGCAGGTTCGCCGGGGCACAGTGACAACCGACAGTATCACAACACCCGTAGTTCCGTCGTCCAGAACGAGCGGACGGCGTCGGCAAGCGCCGGCTCCGGGTCGCCGGTCGCGTCGACGGCGGCTGTCGCGGTCGGCTCGAGTCCCGATTCGTCGACCAGGGTATCGAGGATCCCGCGCTGGCCCACGAGAACGAGCGGTATCTCGGCGCGTTCGCCGCCGGCTTCGTACGCCGACAGCGCTTCGCGGCAGCGCTCGAGATGAGCGTCGATCTGATCGTCACGAATCCGCTCGAACCGGGCCTGTGAAAAGCCGCCTTTCGAGTGGTTCCCTTTGACATCGCTTTCGAAGCCGCGGTAGTCGATCCGGTCGTCGCCCTCGTAGACCCCAAGGGCGAACAGGTCGGTCCGGACCAGCGCGACCGCGTGACGGCCGGTCGGCAGGAACCAGTCGCGCTCGATGGTAAACCGGTCGCGCCAGGTCGCGTCGATGTCAGGGATGATCGGCGGCTCGAGCGTCACCGCGAGTAGACCGGCATCGTCGACACAGCAGAGACACGGCGCGGCCTCGTCGATGAGTGCGACCCGATCGCCGAGGACGTCCGTGAGGTCGTCGCGGACGGTGTCGGGTATCCTGTCGTCGACGCCGAGGGTCAGCGCCCCCTCGGGTCCCGTCCGAAACGATGCCAGCCGGTCGAGGACCGCCTCGAGCCGGGCGCCGCGGAGCTGCTCGCGGCGTCGGACGTCGAGTCCCGTTTCGTCGTCTTCGAGGCGCTCGAGTTCGCCCTCGAGTTGGGCGATGCGGTCCTCGAGCCGGTTGTTGCGCTCTTCGACCTCCTGCCGGGCGGTGGCAGCGTCGGCCCGGCGTTCGGCCTCGGCCTCGTAGCGCTTTCGCAACCGCTCGGTTTCCGCCTCGAGCTCGTCGATGCGCTGCTTGAGCGACGCGCGGCCGAGCAACTCGTCGAGCATGCGGCCGAAATCGGGAAGCGAGACTACTTTTAGGTTCCGGCAGGGAACGGTTCGTCGTCGAACGGGACCGCGCCGTCGGCCTGACAGCCGCCAGCGAACGAGAGCAACTGGCGAGCGCGTTCGCGCCGTGCCAGAAACACCTCACGGAGCGACGGTGGGTTCCGAACATCGGTTTCCTCGAGCATCGATTCGGGGAGTGCAAGCGTGTTCGTCGGGACGTCGTCGGCTCCGTGAACCGGGAAATGACGCGTCTCGAGTTTCATCACCAGCGGGGTATCGAGTCGCTCGAGGCCGTCGCCGGTCGCGTAGAGTTCCTCGTTGAGTTGCTCGTGTTGCTCGCTGTGCATGAGTGCGTGCTCACTGTCGGTCGGCGTCACGTAGAGACGGCCGAGATAGTAGCTTCGCGAGAACACTTCGAACATGCTAACTAGTGACAAGGGATGGAGCGGGATAACTGTTTTCGGACACGTTTACAATGACGTGCTATCAGCGGGGTTTCCGACCGGTAGATCCGGCTTCTCACAGGATAGCACGTCTTGATCGTGCGAACTGGAACGCAACGGTGTGAACAGTCAGCCACTTACCGACGGCTCGAGGCCACGCGGCCGTCAACCGAACGAGGTCGATTACCGAACGTCAGTCCGTTGTGAACGCTCAAAACGGATCTCAGCGGTCGAACAATGCGAGTAAACGGTTCGAACGAAGGTCTGTCTTTTTAGGATATTCGGATCAATAACACGATCGATGAGAACCACGCGGTCTGTCGTCCTTCTGGTGACCCTCGCTATTATCGGCCTCACGGTCGCGCCGGTTACGAGCGGTGTCGTCGCGAGCACGTTCGCTGCGACCGATTCTGAAGGGTCCCAATCGGCCTCGACGAACGCATCCGTCGGCACGACGATGCAAGCGAGCGCAGCCGACGCGAGTAACGCGATCGAGTCCGAGCTCTTCGAGACGGCCTACGAGCGGGCCGACAACGAGACCAGGGCAACACTCGTCAGCGATCGCACGGCCGAACTCGAAGCGAAGGTCGCCGCTCTCGAGAACGAACGCGCGCAACTCGAAGCGAACCGTGATCAGCTCTCGAGAGGGGCCTATCGGTCACAGCTCTCCAGACTGACGGTGCAACTTGCCGGCCTCGAGCGATCGATCGACCGGACCGAGCGCCGTGCCGAGGAGGTCAACGTTGCCGAAGACAGGCTCGCAAGCCTCCATCAGGACGTGACTGCGATCCGGCAGAACACCTCGACACAGGCCGGGCCCGGCGTCGCGGCAGTCGCCCGCGGCGTGGCCGGCAAGGGTCCAGACGCCACGGGGCCGCCGACCGATAGCGGCCTCGACACCACACAGTCGCCCGGAGACGGACCGGACGACCGCCCGTCGAAGGCGGATTCGACTGACCAGCGATCAGACCGTTCCGGCGATACGCAATCGGCAGAGACGCCAGCCGACCGGTCAAGTGAGAACACGGACGATGGCGCGTCCACCGAGAACTCGAACGATGACGCGTCTACCGAGAACTCGAACGATGACGCGTCTACCGGATCTGGGCCCCCACAGGGAGCTAATGCCGACAAGTGAGCAGCGGTACCGTGTGCCATATCACCGCGCCAGCGCTCGTCTGTCGAGCAGACACGCTTTTCAGCGGCAATCACTAAGGCTCGCGTAATGGACTCCGCCGCGCTGTTGGATTTACTCGGGAACGAAAACCGAAGACGAATCCTTCGGTTGCTCGCCCGCAAACCGTGTTACGTCACCGAAATCTCTGATTATCTCGGCGTGAGTCCCAAGGCAGTCATCGAACACCTGCGCAAACTCGAGGAAGCCGGTCTCGTCGAGAGCCGCGTCGACGACCAGCGGCGCAAGTACTTTCACATCGCTCGCAACGTCAGACTCGAGGTGACCGTCTCTCCTTACGGCTTCGCGAGCAAGAGCGCCTATCCAGCTAACAACAGCTTCGATATCACGGCCTGCCGGCACCTCTCGCTCGACGTCGCGTGGGACGAGACGGACGATCTCGACGACCTGCTCGCTGTCCTCGAGGAGTTAGAACAGCTCGAAAACGAACTCTCGCTGGCCCAGCGCTGGGTCCAGGGACGACTCTCCGACGTGCTCGATCACATCTCCGAGACCGTCGGAGCTGGCTCGGAAAGCCGGATCTACGCCGATCTGCTCGCGAGTATTCGGACGGAGCCCAAATCGGTCGGCGAACTCAGCGACGATCTCGGCGCGCCGCGCGAGGTCGTCGCCGACTTACTCGAGGTGATGGCCGACAACGGTGTCGTTCGCCGGACCGAACAGGGCTGGGAGTTGACGACGAACGGGTACAACAGCGAGTGACGTGTGGGGTCGGTTTCGGCCCCAATCACTCGAGATCGCGGCCCAACCCGTCACGCAGGTCGCGACCGAAGTAGTAGCCGCCGACCGCGGCGAGGACCCCAACGGTCGCGCCGATGGCGACGAGCGTCTGGCCGGAGCCGGCCACGGCGAGGATCGCATTATTGAGGACTGCTGCAATAGCCCCGACGGAGACGCCAGCGGCCGTCATCTCGAGATAGCGCCGCTTCGACGCGACCAGCCCGATAAAAAAGGCGGTGAGGAACGTGCCGATCACGCGCCCGGCGATCGGAAGCACAGTTGCGCCGGCCAGTAATCCGGCACCGAGCAGTGCCACGAGTGCGACGTACGCCTTCGGCGAGAAGTAGCGTCCGAGCGAGAGCCGTGATGTCAGCGGCGAGAGCCACGAGCGTGACGAGCCAGTGTCCGAGGGGCCAGCGGGTTCGTGTTCGGCGTCCGGCTCGCGGTCGAACCCGGCGAGCGAATCCAGGCCAGTGTCGTCGCTCGATGCACCCCGGGACTCGGACGACCCGTCACCGACGTCGATATCCGACTCCGAGAGCAGGCGATCCGTTTCCTCGAGGAGGTCGTCAGTGGCGGTCTCCCGCCGACTCTCGGTCACCTCGTCCGAGCGGTCGCTCATGGCTGGACGGAGGGCGGCCGACGTGATGGGCCTTTCCCCCTTCGAGCGCTGTCACGCTCGATCGATCACAGCAGCACCGGTCGAAAATCAGTACTGGAGACCGTTAGCGGACCGAATCGAGCAGCAGTTTCTGCTCGACACGTTTGACTTCGTGTTGGACGTCGCGGACGGCGTCGATGTTCGCGGAGATGGAGCTAATCCCCTCGTTGACGAGGAACTGAACCATCTCGGGTTTGGAGCCGGCCTGGCCGCAGATACTCGTGTCGATGTCGTGTTCGCGGCAGGTCTCGATGACGTCGGCGATCAGGCGCAACACGGCAGGGTGGAGTTCATCGAAGCGGTCGGCGACGTTCTCGTTGTTCCGGTCGACCGCGAGCGTATACTGGGTCAGGTCGTTGGTCCCGAAGGAGGCAAAGTCGATCCCCGCCTCGGCCATCTCCTCGACGGACAGCGCCGAGGCAGGCGTCTCGATCATCGCGCCCCACTTGCGCTTCTCGGGATCGATGCCGGCCTCTTTCATGCACGCTTTGGCCTGATAGACGTCTTCGGCGTCGTTAACCAGCGGGAACATGATCTCGACGTTGTCGTAGCCCATCTCGTAGAGCCGGCGGAACGCCTCGAGTTCGTGGGCGAAGACGTCGGTGCGGTCGAGCGAGCGGCGGATGCCCCGGTAGCCCAGCATCGGGTTGTGCTCGTCGGGCTCGTCGTCGCCGCCCTCGAGCTGGCGGAACTCGTCGGTCGGCGCGTCGAGCGTGCGCACACGGACGGGCCGCGGGTAGAACTCGTCGGCGACGCCGCGGATGCCGTCGATGAGCTCCGTGATGTAGGCGTCCGTGCCGTTTTCCGCGATGAACTTCTCGGGGGTCTGGTTCAACGAGAGGATCATGTGCTCCGTTCGGAGCAGGCCGACGCCGTCGGCACCCGTCGCGGCCGCGCGTTCGGCGGCTTCGGGAATCGAGACGTTGACCTTGACCTCGGTCGCGGTCATCGGTTTGACCGGCGACTGCGGGCGGACCTCCTCGACCGGCTCGGTCTCCTCGTCGGGCTCGACCGTCGAGCCCTCGAGGACGGCACCCTTGTCGCCGTCGAGTGTGACGACCTGACCGTCCTCTAACGTCGTCGTCGCGTTGGTCGTCCCAACGATGGCAGGGACGCCCAGTTCACGGGAAACGATGGCAGCGTGGCTGGTCATTCCACCCTCGTCGGTGATGATGCCCGAGGCGCGTTTCATCGCAGGCACCATGTCGGGCATCGTCATTTCGGTGACGATGACGTCGCCCTCGCCGACCTTCGCGAGGTCGTCGAGCTTGGTGACGATCCGGGCGGGACCGCTGACGGTCCCGGGACTCGAGCCGAGCCCGTCGACGAGCACCTCGTCGGAGCCGCTGGCGTCACCGACCTCGGTGTCGCCGGCCTCGGCGGCCTGGACGCTACCGCTGCCGTCGGTCACGCCTTTCGAGGCGTCGGTCGCCGCGGCATCGGTGTCGCTCTCATCGATCGTCGTGATCGGCCGCGACTGGAGCATGTAAACCTCTCCGCCGACGATCGCCCACTCGACGTCCTGTGGCTCGCCGTAGTGGTCCTCGACGCGCTCGCCGAGGTCCATGAGTTCGTCGATCTCGTCGTCGTCGAGGACCCGTGCCGTTCGCTTGTCCTCGGGGACCTCGCGCTCGACGGTCTGGCCGGTCTCCTCGTCTTTCTCGTGCATCACCTTCTTCTCGGCGACGGTGACGTCCATCGACCGGTCCGAGCGATCGATAATGTAGTTGTCCGGCGAGACGGCACCGGAGACGACGGCTTCGCCGAGCCCCCACGCGGCTTCGATGATCATCGTCGGATCGCCGGTCGAAGGGTGGCTCGTGAACATCACGCCCGACTTCTCGGCGTCGACCATCTGTTGGACGACGACCGCGATGTTGACCACGGAGTGGTCGAAGCCCTGCTCCTGGCGGTAGTAGATCGCCCGCTGGGTGAACAGCGACGCCCAGCACTCGCGAACGCGCTTCAGGAGCTCGTCTTCGGTGACGTTGAGGAACGTCTCCTGCTGGCCCGCGAACGAGGCATCCGGCAGGTCTTCGGCCGTCGCCGAGGAACGAACGGCGACGAACGCCTCGCCGTTGCCGACCTCGCGGTAGCTCTCGAGGATCTCCTCGCGAAGCTCGTCGGGGAACGGCGTCTCGAGGATGAGTTCCTGTGCGCGGTCCGCAGCGTCGGCCAGCGCGGCCGAGTCATCGACGTCGACGTCGACGGCTGCGAACAGTTCCTCGTCGATCTCGGCTTCTTCGATAAACGAACGATATGTCCCGGCGGTTACGACGAATCCCGGTGGAACGGGTAACCCCGCGCCTGTGAGCTCGCCCAGGGAGGCACCTTTGCCGCCGACCTTCTCGAGGTCGTCGGCACCGATCTCGTCCAGCCAGAGTACAGCCATCTCTAGTGAGATGGTCACTCGACCCAATAAAGAAGGTTGCGAACAACAGCTCCCAGTCGAAACTGAGATGTGAATCCATCACTTCCGCGTTTGGCCGCCGAGCGGGGCCAGAACTACCGTTTTCGAAATTTCATAGTAGATATCATTATCCATAGTGAGTATACACGTTCGATAACTATCATTCCTCTGTGCATCCGAACTGCGCTCAGGCCTCGAGAATGTCGTCCTCGTCGTCGTCGGGAACGGCGAGCGAGCCGTCGAGGACGGTCACCCCACGGCCGCCGACCTGCACCCCGCCGTCGAGGCGAACGCGGACCGTCCCCGGCCGATCGACGTAGTGGCCCTGCTCGAGTCGGAGCTCGTCGGGCAGGTCGCCGTCGAACGCGCCGAACCGATCGAGGTACGCGCTGACGGCCCCGCTTGCGGTGCCGGTGACGGGATCTTCTGGGACGCCGGCTCCCGGCGCGAACATCCGGCCGTGCAGCGTCGACTCGGCTTCGAGCGCGTCGAACGTAAAGAGGTAGATCCCGGTCGCATCGACCGTGTCGGTCAGCGCCTCGAGTGCGGCCATATCCGGTTCGGCGCTACCGACGTCCGAGAGATACGTGATCGGGACGATCAGGAAGGGGAGGCCAGTCGAGGCCACCGCCAGCGGGAGGTCGGCGCTCGCGCCCTCGAGTGCGGCCCGGCCGACACCCAGCGCGTCGGCGACGCGGTCGTAGCCGACGTCGACCTCGCGGATCGTCGGCTCGTCCTGGGTCATCCAAACTGTCCCGTCGGGGTCGATCTCGATCTCGAGGACGCCGACGTTCGTCTCGAGGGTCGTCATCCCGGGCTCGAGTCCCTCGTCGCGACGGTGTGCGAAGGCTCCGATCGTCGCGTGCCCGCAGAGGTCGACCTCCTGGGTGGGCGTGAAGTAGCGGATTCGGTAGTCGACGTCCGTACTCGAGCGGAGAAACGCCGTCTCGCTGACGGCCATTTCCGCGGCGATCGCCTGCATCTGCTCTGCCGAGAGCCCGTCGGCGTCCGGCACGACGCCAGCCGGGTTCCCTGTCAACGGTTCGTCAGTAAACGCATCGACCTGCACGACTCGAGTCGTCTCCATACGACGTGGCTCGGTCGACTGGCGTATGAATCCTCGGGCCAGCGTCCGGCCCAATGTGATACGCTGGCTACCGATCGGCGATCCAGTCCGCGAGATCGGCGACGACCTGCTCGGCGACGTTGTTCCGAGCGGCGTAGGCGAACTCTACCGACGGCCCCTCACCCGGCATGAACAGGTGATCGAGGGCGTCGTACGTCTCGAACGTCGTTCCGGATCGCCCCTCGAGTTCGGTTTGCCAGTGGTCGAGGTCGTCGGTCGTGGTTACCTGAAAGTCGCGTTCACCCTGCAGGAAGTACGTCGGTACGTCGCTCCCCGCCGCGGTCGCGAGATGATCGTACGCCGCGAGGCTGTCCCAGAACGCCCCGGGTTTCCCGAGCAGTTCCTCGCTCGCGTCGTACTCCCCCGCTCGAACCTGCTCGATCTCGTCGGCCCACCGGTCGGCGATCGTCGCCAGATCGTCCCACGTCTGGCTGCCGACCGACACCTTGTACTCCAGTTGCTCGAGCGTCAGGTCGTGATACGGGCGCGCCGGCGCAGCCAGACCGGCGACGCCAGCGAGGTTGCCGTCCCGGGCGGCGATCCGCGGTGTCGCGCGTCCGCCGAGGCCGTGCCCGACGACGACGATCCGATCAGCGTCGACGCCTTCGACGGCCCGGAGCCGCTCGACGGCGACTAGCGCATCGTCGACGGTGACCCGATCGAGAGTATACGATTCCGGCTGGACCTCGCAGGACGGGATGCGCTTGTCGTAGCGAAGCGTCGCGACGCCCTTCGTTGCGAGCCCCTCCCCCAGATCCGTGAACGGCTTCGTGCCACCACGATCGGTGTCTTTCGTCCCCGGCCCGACGTCGTGGACGAGGACGACGCCGGGGGCGTCCCCCGAGTTCCCGTCCGGCGTCGTGATGGTCCCCGGTAGCGAACAGTCCGCGACCGAGAGCGTCACGTCCTGTGTGGCGATCGCGTCCGGATCGACGTACGACGGTCGCTCGTACTCGTCCGTGATTCCGCAGTCGACGAGTCGCGACTCCTCGTCGACGATGATACGACAGTCGTGGTCGCCGCGGTCGAACGCTAGCGTCAGGTCGACTGCCGTGAAGCCGTTTTTCGTGGTCGTGCTCGTATCGACGACCTCGTCGAACGAACCGCTGACCGCGCCGTATCCCATCCAGAGGCGCTCGAGTCGGGCCGGATCGCCACGTCTGTCGCGTTCCCGCTCGACGAATCGGTTGTTTGCCTGCTCGAATTCCTCGCTTGCGAGGTCGTCGACCAGTGCCGTCGCGACGTCCGTGGGGGTGTTCGAGCCATCGTCGCTCGTCTGCTCGGCGAGCAGATCAGTACAGCCGGCCGCTGCCGACGCTGTCGCCGTCAATACTGCTGCGAGTACGGTCCGCCGTCGGGGTGCCATCGTTGTCGGACCGTCCACAGTATATCGGATAAAGACGAGGTCGATTCTCTGTGACTGTATTCGATTTTGATATGCGAAGGGAGCGCCGTTCGCAAGCGGGGCCAGTTCATACAGACTCCTGTCAGTGGGTACCGGCGCACCCGCACCCCGTCATGCGGGTGCGCCAAGAACTAGTGACACCAGACCGTATCAGTCGTCGCTCGCTTCCTCGAGCGCGTCGCTACCCTCGTGGTCGGCCATCGGCGGCAGGTCGCCGGCAGCGTGGGTGCCGACGGGTGGCCGATTGACCTCGGCTGCGGGCGAAGTCTGGAGGTCGGTTCCCTCGTCCTCCTCGAGTGATTTCATTTTTCCGTCAGCGCGCGCGTCCTGGTCGATCCGCATCGAGCAGAACTCGGCTCCACACATCGAACAGAAGCGGGCTTGCTTGTAGTTGTCGCCGGGCAGGGTCTGGTCGTGGAACGACTGGGCACGGTCGGGATCGAGCGCGAGGTCGAACTGTTCGTGCCAGTCGAACGCGTAGCGGGCCTCCGAGAGGGCGTCGTCCCAGTCGCGTGCGCCGGGGCGTTCGGTCCCCACGTCGGCGGCGTGGGCGGCGATCCGGTAGGCTGCGAGCCCGGCGCGAACGTCGTCTTCCTCGGGAAGCCCGAGGTGTTCCTTCGGGGTAACGTAACACAACATTGCGGCACCGGCCTGGGCCGCCATCGCGGCCCCGATGGCACTCGTAATGTGATCGTAGCCCGGCGCGACGTCGGTCACCAGCGGCCCGAGGACGTAGAAGGGTGCGCCATCACAGACTTCTTGCTGGCGCTCGACGTTCTCGGCGACCTTGTGCATCGGGACGTGGCCCGGCCCCTCGACCATCACCTGGACGCCGTGGTCCCAGCCGACCTGCGTGAGTTCACCCAGCGTGTCGAGTTCGGCGTACTGGGCCTCGTCGCAGGCGTCGGCCAGACAGCCCGGCCGGAGGCTGTCGCCGAGGCTGAACGTCACGTCGTGTTCGGCGAAGATCTCACAGATTTCGGGGAAGACCTGATAGAGCGGGTTCTGTTCGCCGTGTGCTTCCATCCACGAAGCCATGATCGAGCCACCCCGCGAGACGATCCCCGTCTTCCGGCCGTCGGTCAGCGGCAGGTGTTCCGCGAGAATGCCGGCGTGGATCGTCATGTAGTCGACGCCCTGTTCGGCCTGCTTTTCGATGATCTCGAGCAGCAGGTCTTTGGTAATCGCTTCGGGACTGCCCGCCCGCTTGACCGCTTCGTACAGCGGCACCGTGCCAAGCGGCACCGGCGAGTGTGCGATGTGGGCCTCGCGGATCTCGTCTAAGTCGCTACCCGTTCCGAGGTCCATCACCGTATCCGCGCCGTAGTGGACCGCGGTGTGGAGTTTCTCGAGTTCGGTCTCGAGATCGCTGGTCGTCTCGCTGTTGCCGATGTTGGCGTTGACTTTCGTCGCGAACTCGCGACCGATGATCATCGGATCGAGCGCGTCGTGGTGGCGGTTCGCCGGGATCACGGCCTGTCCGTCGGCGATCTGCTCGCGGACGAGTTCGGGATCACGGTTCTCTCGCTCGGCGACACGTTCCATTTCGGGCGTGACCGTCCCCTCGCGGGCGGCCTGAAGCTGTGTCTGCGCCATCGATAACTAGGTTGTATTATCGAGTTATAAATAACTATCTACGACTGTGATACGGACTGCTGTCAGTCAGTTCCGGCACACCCGCGACCCGTCCTGCGGGTGCGCCGGTAAATCGCTACAGCAGACCGTATGAGTAGTGCGATCAGTCGCTGCTGCCGGCCGGAACCTGTTCCAGCCAACTTAAGGGGGCCGCGCTCGAGACACCCGATAGGTGGCCATCAGATGTCCGACCTACCGGACGATTTCGACTGTACGATAACCAACTGGGAGTACATTTACGGCCTGTGCCGGGACGTGGCCGACGACGTCCGCGACGACGAGTTCGAACCGGACGTCGTCGTCGCGCTGGCCCGGGGCGGCTGGTTCGCGGGCCGGTGTCTCTGTGACTTCCTCGGCCTGGACGACCTGACGAGCCTGAAGATGGAACACTACGTCGGCACCGCCGAGAAGGCCGACGAGCCGACCGTCCGCTATCCGATGCCGGAAGGCAGTGTCGAAGACAAAGACGTGCTCATCATCGACGACATCGCCGATACCGGCGGCTCGATCAGCCGTGCCTACGAGTACGTCGAGGACCGCAACGCCGACGAGGTCCGCACTGCGACGCTGCAACTGCTCGGCACCAGCGAGTTCCAGCCCGACTACGTCGGCGAACAACTCGAGGCGTGGACCTGGGTCGTCTACCCGTGGAACTTCATCGAGGACATGATCGATCTGGTCTCGAGCGCCATGGAAAAGGCCGCCCGGGAGACGTTCACGATCGAGGAGATCCGTCACTTCCTCACCGAACATCACGGCATCGAGCGCATCGAGATGGAGATCGCTCAGCCCGATCGGCTCCCCGAAGTCCTCGCCGAGATGGAACGCCGCGAGGTCCTCGAGTCGGTCAGCGACACCGAGTGGACGCTCGTCGACTAACCGGGCTGTGTCTCACGTTCGGTGACCCACAGGACGCAGGTGAGCTGGCACTGCCCATCCGCGACGGACCCGGAACTTTAGGAGGGTGGTCCGCCCACGTCTCTGCATGACCATCGGCGTCATCGGTGGCAGCGGTATCTACGACGCACTGCCACTCGAGAACGTACGAACCGAATCGATTTCGACACCCTACGGCGAGCCAAGCGACGCGGTCACGATCGGCGAACTCGCCGGCCGGGAGGTTGCGTTTCTACCGCGCCACGGCGAAGACCACCGGCATCCGCCAACCGACGCGTCCTATCGGGCGAACATCTACGCGCTCAAATCGGTCGGCGTCGATCGGGTGATCTCGACGAACGCGGTCGGGAGCCTCCGCGAGGACTTGCCGCCCCGGACGCTGGTCGTCCCCGACCAGCTCTTCGACCGGACCAAACACCGCTCGCCGACGTTCTTCGGCGACGGGATGGTCGTTCACATGGGATTTGCCGACCCCTACTGTCCGGCACTGGCCGCTCATCTGGCCGACTCGGCCCGCGAGGCGACCGACGACGAGACGAAGACCGAGGAAGGCGGCACCTACGTCTGCATCGAGGGCCCGCAGTTCTCGACGAAGGCCGAAAGCGAGTTCTACCGCGATCAGGGGTGGGACATCATCGGTATGACCGCCATCCCCGAGGCCAAACTCGCCCGCGAGGCCGAACTGAGTTACGCCACCGTCGCCGGCATCACCGATTACGACGTCTGGAAAGAAGATAGCGAGGTCTCCCTCGAGGAGGTCCGCGAAAACGCCGCGGCGAACCGGAAGTCGATCAACGCGGTCGTCGAACACGCGATCCGAACGATGCCCGATGACTTCGAGAGCGAGGCTTGGACTGCTCTCGAGGGGACGATCAACACGCCACCGGAGGCGATTCCCGAGGAAACCAGAGAACGTGTCGAGCTGCTGGCTGGCGAGTACCTCGAGTAAACCGGCCGGTCACGACCGACCCGAGTCGAACGTCGTCCGACGATAGATGTGGGTTTCTCATACAATCGCGATCAGGGCGAGACTCGGGAAAACTGACGGAGAGAACTAAGGAAATCGATCGTGTGGATTGCCGCGTGAAATCCCAAGAACTCGTCCATATCCACGCGCTACTGCTCGAACTTCGGATGTTTCTCGAGCGGGACGGAGCCGCGCCCGCGGGCGCGTTCGACGCCTACGAGGCCCAACCCGTTCGACCGACGCATATCCATCGGCCAAAGACCGCACACGAACGCGCTATCGGCCTGCTACTGGATGGCCTCGATCAGTCCGTCCGAACACACCCGCCGCCGGATCAGGCGCCGATTTCGTAACGCCGGGCCGGTGCGCGCTGGTTCGATCAGTATCGCCGGCCCGTCCAGGCCAAGCGCATCGTGATAAACCGGCTTCTCTCGCGCTCTGTAACGGATGGGCAAGGATTACCCAGTTCGGGAACGTGTGGCACGTATGGACGAACCACACGACTTCGACGACATCCTCGTCCCGACCGACGGCAGCAAAGCCGCCCGCAACGGAGCTGCACAGGCTATCAAGTTCGCACAACGAAACGACGCGACCCTGCACGTCCTGTACGCGATGGACATGGGCGATGCCGACTACGTCGCGGTGCCGAGCGATATCAGACAGACGCGGAATCGCTTAGAGAAGAAGGGCCAGCAGTTCGTCTCGGAGATCGAAGACCTCGCCGACGACGCCGGCGTCTCCTGTGTCACCGCCATCAAGTCGAACACGCCCGTCGAGGCCATCACCGAGTACGTCGACGAACACGATATCGACCTCGTCGTCATGGGGAAACGCGGGCGCTCCGATCCGGACAAACCGCTTTTGGGCTCGATCACCAATCGGGTCGTCGGCTCGCTCGACGTCCCCGTGTTCACCGCCTGACGGTCGTCATCCCAGCGCCGTATCTGTCGACTGGACATCGACAGCGACGGTGCTGTCTGGCGTCGGTCAGGAGAGACGGCCGTCGGCCGGCCGCTCCGCGTTGTGCTCGCCCCACGTGTCGATCGCGGCCACGATCCGATCGGCAACAGCGTCGGGCTTCCACCGGTCGGTATCGACCTCGAGGTCGGCGTCGGGCGTCTCGAACTCGCGATAGACGACGTGGACGCCCTGCTCGTCGATCGGGTCCCGCCGGGTGCGGTTGCGTTCGAGACAGGTCTCGAGGCTCGCGGTCACGTGAACGAACCGCACGTCGCCGAGGGCGCGAAACTTCGTTTGCCACCGCCGACGGTAGAAGGTGCCGTCGACCAGCGTGACCCCGGTCGCGGGGGCCGCGCTGACCTGCTCGGCCAGCTGCTCGTAGGTTCGACTCGAGAAGTCGTCGGAGTGAAAGAGTCTCACCGGCACGTCTCGCGCATCGAGCCGGCGACGAACGCGGGTCGCGATGGTTGTCTTCCCGGCACCCGGCGGCCCACAGATGACGACGATCACGACCGTCGGTAGCTGCCGGAGCGATACCAATGGCACGGGTCGTCGCTCGTCGGTCTGGGGCCCCGTGCGACGCGTCGACAGCGATCAGACCCTACCACACGAACTCCGCACAGTCAGTGCCGGCGCACCCGCGACCCGTCGTGCGAGTGCGTCGGGAAACAGTGACAGGAGCCCGTCTCAGTCGAGTTCCTCGTCGCGGTCCGATTGCCGGAGAATGAACGGCCCCATCGCGAGCGTCCGCTTTGCGACAGTCGCGATCCGGAGGACGTAGACGATGAAGATGACGAACGGGGAGATCCCGACGACGAAGCCCGCACTGGTCACCCAGACGAGGTTGTCGATCCCGAGCGTCGTCCCGGGGAGCACGCTGGCGTTGACGTACATCAGCATCCCCCCCATCACCGTCAGCGCCGGTATCGCAACGTACAGCAGTGCCCGGGAGAGGTTGATCAGCTCCCACTGGAAGTACAGCGTCTTGAAGTGCTCGCGAGCGGGACCGAAGAACTTGAGCAGAGTAATCATCTCGTCGATTTCTTCGTTCGCGTCGTCGGACAGTTCGTCGCGGTGGCCGGCACGAAGCTTGCGCGCGTCGTATATTTTCCGGGAGTAGTTGAAGTTCAGCGCGTTCCAGATCACCTCGAAGGTCCCGAACTGGGCGCCCTCGAGGTTTCGGTTGACAGATCGTGCGTTTTCGGTGAGCTCGTCGACGTAGGTGTTGACCTTCGCCTCGAGGTCGTCGCTGTGGCCGGAATCAGCCGCGATCATCGACTCGAATTCGTTCGCTTCTTCCTGGATCCCGGCGACGAGTTCGTAGAGGAACGCGGCCGGTTCGGGTGGCGTGACGTCCATCGTGAGTTCGTCCTCGATGTCGTACCGGAAGTCCATCGCCTCCTGCATCCGCTCGCGCTGGTCGCCGACGGCGCCGAGTTCCTGGGAGAGTACCAGCTGGTTGATCGTGACGACGATCGACGTCCCCGTGATGATCGCGCCGATAAAGGCCGAGAATATCCAGAAGGTGCCGTTGTTAGTCGCGACGATCGCACGGAGCGCCGGGAGACCGATTCGACTCAGCCCGACGAGGACGCCGTACACGATCGCGAGGACGGTCGCCGTGAACAGCCAGCGGTTTAGTCGCAGTAAGACGTACAATCGCGGTCCCGCCAGTCTACCCCCGCTTCCGTCAGTATCCGAATCGAGAGAGTCCATCCGGCGACCGAAACCGACCACGACGGCGGACAAAAGCGTCGGGCCGGGAGACGACGGGTCGTTGACCGGCCTCCGGTCGGCGACCGCGTTCACGGCGGCTGTTTGCCGATCGCAACCGTCGACGAGAATGTTCGAACTCGGAACAGCTACCCGACGGACGATTACCGGTCCTCACCGGCAGTTACGTCGAATGGGCCCTCTTCGGCGCCTTTCTGGGGAACCATTGGACCGACCGACGCAGTTCGGCGCGTGATGGTCGCGGTCCGGAGGATGTAGGATGCGAGGAGCGCGAGCGGTAAGAGGACGACGAGAAACAGCACGCTCACGACGGACGGCAGCAGGGCGGCGCTGACGCTCGGCCCAGCGAAGTCGGCGTACAGTAACCCGATGAGGATCGCAGAGAGGATCGATGGCACACCGCAGTAGACCGTGAGCTGCGAGAAGCGAGTGAGCTCCTGCTGCAGATAGGTCGTTTTGAACTGCTCTCGAGCCACGTGAAACAGTTTCAGGGAGTCGATCAACTCGTCGAGTCGCTCGGTCGCGGCCGGCGACAGCGAGTCGGCGTACTCGCCGCGCAGGTGGGTTCCGACGTACAGATGCCAGGACTCGTCGTACGTGATCGCTGCCGAAACAGCGGTGAACGTATCGGATCCTGATTTCCCTATGAGGTCGTCGGTTCGCTCTGTCCGCTCTATGACGCCGTTCGTGTACCGAATGACTATCTCGGAGAACTCGTCGTCGCGATCCTCGACCGTATCGGCGAGTGCGGTGGCGTCATCATGAATCGATTCGAGGATCAGCCCGAGGACTCGCGTGGGCGACGCCGGGCTCGCGGGAACGGCCGCGTCGTCCGCGACGGTCTGACGGAACTCGATGACGTCCTCGAGTCGGTCGCGGGCTCTGCCTGCTGCGCTGAACTCCTGGGAGAGGATGAGCTGGTTGACAGAGACCACGAGCGTCACGAGCGAGAACGTTCCCGCGATCATGCCGCTGGCTACGCTCGTCACGGCACCCGGATTGACAAAGGTAATGACGCCAAGTTCGTACAATGCGGCGACCACCGCGAAGACGACGATCAGGATGGTGGCGGTGACGGATAATCGATTTCCGTCGACCAGCACCCACTCCCGGAACCGCGTCAACACCCCATCATGGGTACCGATGTCGGCCCCGTAGGACTCGAGCGTCTCGTCGGTTTCGGCGGATCCCATAGCCACACGTACCACCGACCCGACAATAAGGGCCTGCGTTGCACACCGCCACATGCCGGTACTGAACCGGGACAGGTACGGCTCTCGAGCGAACCGTGCCGAATCGGACGAACCAAACACGGCCACCGGCGGACGAGAACAGCCGCTTCAAGGCCTACACTGAAATGCATCCGTGGTGTCGATCCGACACATGTACGGTGACGGAACCAACTCGCGGACGAGCGCTCGACAGCGATGAGCCGACCGGAGTCGACGAGTCGACGGCGGGTACTCGCAACGCTGGGGACGGGTATCGCGGCCGCAGCCGCCGGCTGTCTCGGCAGCAACAGTCTCGGCGGACAGCCGATCTACGAGGAGGGCACCGTGAGTGGTATCAATGCCAGCAACGTCTCCAACCGGTCGGCAGCGCAAATGTCCGCGGCAGCAGCACTCGCCCAGCAACAACCCAGCGACTCGGTGACACCACTCGATCCGCTCTCGCTGCGCAGCCACGAGTTCGTCGTCGAGAGTGGCTATCTCGGCTCGACGATCCAGGGGACCGTCGAAAACACAGGCTCCAACCGGATTCAGGCCGTCGAAGTACGGACGCGCGTCTACGACGACGACGGGACCATGCTCGGCCGATATTTCGCCAGCACCGGCGACCTCAACGCCGGCTCGACCTGGGAGTTTCAGGTGATCGTCCTCGAGTCACCGTCGGTCGTCGCCAGCTACGACATCGCCGTTCTCGGCACCCCGTCGTGACGGCGAGATCGTCCTCGGTCGTGCTCGAACGGCCGGTGGCCGTGCCATCGGTCCGCGAGACGCACTCGAGTGCGTGTGACTGGCGGTCGACCGCACCCAGCTACACCCGGTGGTGGACCGAGGCTACTCGAGGATGGTTTCGTGCAGTTCGTCGTCGACACCGTCGTAGACCGCTGTCTCGGGGACGGCGAGTGTGTACGCTGGCCGCCCCTTCCCCGTCGGCGACGTCTTCGACGGGTCAACCTCGGCGACGAGGTCTTCATCCTCGAGTCGGTACAGCGAGCGGATGACGTCGGCTTCGGAGATCGTGCCGATGACCTCCGTGTCGACGTCTGTGAGGTGATCCTGACAGCGTTTCCGAAGGTCGTGTGTCTGGACCGGCGTTTCGTCCTGACGGGCGAGTTCGGCGACGGTGAGCAGGACCGCCTGATTGGTCAGTGAGATCGACTCGAACGGTGACTCGTCGCTCATATGAGATAGTTCTTCATGGCCAGTGGTAACTGTTGCCCCAAATCCCAGCAAGAGAGGTGCGGGCTCCGGACGAGTCGAGCGACAGGAATATCAGTAGGACAGTCCGGTCGAATACTGTGACAGCCTCGGGGAGCGCACGGTTCGCCGGTTATCGGTCAGTAACGGCAGGTAATAGAGAACGCAGACTCAGGCTTGTTCGTCGTCCTGTAACTCCGCGAGTTCGGCCTCGACCGCTTCCTGATCCTCGTTCTCGAGGTCCGTGAGTTCCTCCTCGTCGACCTCGCTCGCGGCGTCGGCTGCTGGCTCGGATTCTCCCTCGCCGACCTCGGATTTGAGCGTCTCGAGTTCGGCTTCGACGCCGCTGTCGGTCGACAGCTGCTCGAGTTCACGGTCGATCGTGTCCTTGTCGGAGATAACGTCCTCGAACGCGCCGGACTCGTGGAGTTCGTCGAGGGCGGCGGCGCGGGCCTCCATGTCCTCGGTCTGTTCCTCGGCGCGTTCGATGGCGCGGCCGACGTCCTCGAACTCCTCGCCGGTAGACGTCATCGCCTCCGAAACCGTCGAACTGGCCTTTGCGGCCTCGTGGCGGGCTTTCATCGTCTCCTTTTTCGTGCGGAACTCCTCGATGCGCCGCTGCAGTTCGTCTTTCTGTTCGACCAGTCGGTCTTGCTGGCCCTGCAGATCCGATATCTGGCGCTCGAGATCCTCGATCTGGTTCATCTTCGTCTTTTTCTTCTCGAGGGCGCGGCGCGCCAGATCCTCGCGGTTTTGCTGAACCGCCGTCCGGGCCTGTTCGTTGTGTTTCTCGACGTTGTCCTCGAGCCGGCGTTTCTGCATCTCGAGGCGCTTTTTCTGCGTGGTGAGATCGGCGATGCCGCGTTTGACCTGCTGGAGCTGGTCGCGCATCTGTTCGTAGGAGTAGTCCAGCGTTTCGGTCGGATCCTCGGCCCGGTTGAGCACCGAGTTGAGTTTCGACCGGATGACGTAGGAAGCCCGAGAGAGGATGCCCATACTCGCACCATATCGCTCCTGACCCTTAAAAATGTCACTTCGGGAATATTCCATGTCGACCCGGCCGTCCCGGCGCGCCGGGTTGATTACCGAGCGTCGTGATGGCCCACCCATGACAGATGTAGTGCTTCCCGGCGGTCGTGACACGCGAGGAACGCTCGTGGAACCGGACGGCGATCCGCATGCGGTCGTCGTCGCCTGCCCGCCCCATCCACAACACGGCGGCTCGAGAAGCGATCGGCGACTCGTCGCCGTCAGTGACGCCCTTCGTGACGTCGGTATCACCAGCTTGCGCTTCGATTACGGCCCGTGGGACGAGGGATACGGCGAGCGAGAAGACGTCCGCAACGCCGTCCGGTGGGCTCGCGACGAGTTCGACGGCTGCCCGGTCGGCGTCTTCGGCTACAGCTTCGGCGCAACGCTGGCGGTACTCGCGTCGGCCGACGTCGATCCCGACGCGGTCGCCGTCCTCGCGCCGACGGCACGCCTGGCCGACGATCTCGACGCGCTCGAGGCCCTGGACGCGCTCGAAGCTCCCTTCCACGTTCTGTACGGCGAGCGTGATACGACCGTCGACTGGGAGCCGATCGTCGAGCGCGCGCGAGGTCGTGGCGACGAGACGACCGCCCTGTCGGCCGACCACTTCTTCGTCGGCGCGGCCGACGACATCGCGAGCACCGTCCGGGCGTTTTTCGAACGAACGTTGCTCGAGTCGGCTGTAGACGACTAAGACAGCCGTAAACGATCACCACGCGTATTTGTCGGTCTCGAGGTGACGGGTCGGAAACAGAAAAAGATGTCAGACAAAAATTACAGCGATTGGTACGCATCAAACTGCTGTACTGAAACCTGGGAAGACTCCATAAAGAATATTATAATCAATGTTCGATGGCGAGGTATATGGAAGTCCCACTGTTGGTGACCGATTTCCTCGACCGAGCGCGCAAGTACTATGGCGACGAAGAAGCGATCGTCGCGACGACGGGCGAGCGGTTCACGTACGAGGAGTTCGGCGACCGTGCCGACCGACTCTCGACGGTCCTGCAAGACCGTGGCATCGAGAAGGGAGACCGCGTGGCCGTCCTCGACCCCAACACGCACTACCAGCTCGAGTCCGCCTACGGGATCATGCAGCTCGGCGCCGTCCACACGCCGCTGAACTATCGGCTGACCCCCGAGGACTACGAGTATCTCCTCTCCGACTCCGGCACGAAAGCGATCATCGCCGACTACGAGTACGCCGACAAGATCGAAGCAATCCGTGACGAGGTCCCGACGGAGATCTTCATCACGAACGACGCCGACGAAGTCGAGGGCGACTGGGAGGATTTCGACGACCTCATCGCGGACGTCGAGCCCGACTACGAGCGCCCCGAGATGAGCGAAGACGACGTCATCACGATCAACTACACCTCCGGGACGACCGGCGACCCGAAAGGCGTCATGCGGACCCACCGCACCGAGTCGCTGCACGCCCAGCTCGTGACGATCCACCACGAGATCACCGACGACGACGTCTACCTGTGGACGCTGCCGATGTTCCACGTCAACGGCTGGGGACACATCTACGCCATCACGGGCATGGGCGCGAAACACGTCTGCACCCGTGGCGTCGACGCCGAGGAGATCTTCCAGCAGATCAACGACGAGGACGTCTCGTTCCTCTGCTGTGCGCCGACGGTGCTCAGCATGCTCGACGAGTACTACGAGGAGAACGACGTCTCCACCGAGGGCGACAACCCGATGCGCGTCACCGCCGCCGGTGCCGCGCCACCGGAAAGCGTCATCCGAACCGTCGAAGAGACGTTCGGCTGGCACTTCCGCCAGCTCTACGGTGCGACCGAGACCGGCCCGCTCATCGGTACCTCCGCGACCCGTCGCCTGATCGACGAGGACAGCGAGGAGCGCTTCGCGCTGAAAAAGCGCCAGGGGATCGCCCCGCTGGCCACCGAAATCGAAGTCGTCGACGACGACGGCAACGAGGTCCCGTGGGACGACGAGTCGATCGGCGAGATCCTCGTCCGCGGCAACCAGGTCATGGAAGGCTACTGGGAGAAGCCCGAGGAGACCGACGAAGCGTTCAACGACAAGCGTGAGGGCTGGTTCCACACCGGTGACCTCGCCGTCGTCAACGAGAAGGGCATGCTCTCGATCCAGGACCGCGAGAAGGACATCATCATCTCCGGCGGGGAGAACATCTCGAGCATCGAACTCGAGGACACGCTGTTCGACCACGAGGCAGTCGCCGACGTGGCCGTGATCCCCTCGCCCAGCGAGAAGTGGGGCGAGACGCCGAAGGCGTTCGTCGTGCCGTCGAACGACGACCCACAGAACCCGCCGGTCTCCGAAGACGAGCTGACGGAGTTCACGCGCGAGCGACTCGCCGGCTACAAGGTCGTCCACCGCGTCGAGTTCGTCAACTCGCTCCCGAAGACGGCGACGGGCAAGATCCAGAAATACGAGCTGCAGGAACAGGAGTGGGACGAAGAAGAGTCGATGGTCGGTCAGGGATAACGGCGACCAGCGCTCTCTGACGGTGCGGACGGCCCCTGATTGGGTCACGACGACATCGTGGCCCGCCGTGGCCGTCCCTGATGATTCGTTCTTTTCTCTCTTTGACTGACCGCGAGCCGACGGCACGTCACGATGATCGATCAGCTGTGTGACCGACCAGCGGCTCGAGCACTCGGCCCCGCCGGTCCCAGTCTCAGTCCCGACCGTGCCGAGTCAGGCATTTCGGCAGGCCGATCAGCTCGACCGGCTCCGAATTGTCGGGCGAGTAGACGACCATCTGGCCTTTCTCCATGTACGGCACCTTCGACTCGAGGTTGCTCGGGATGTTCACGCTCTTGATGGCGTCCTCGTCGCCGAGGTTCAGGACGATAGTGGTGTTGATTTGCTTGAAAACGGCGTCGTGGATGTCCTGAGGGTCCTGCGTGATCAAGAAGAGGCCGAGCCGCTCCTTGCGGCCCTGTTTGGCGGCTTCGGTAAACTTGGTGATAACTTTCCCGGCCTGCACGCTGTCGGCGTCGGTCAGGAAGTTGTGGGCCTCGTCCATGCCCAGCACGAGCGGCGTTTCCTTGATCCGGTCGTAGGTCGGATCGTTCGAGAGCTTCTGGTCGATCAGCAGCGACGAGACCGCGAGGACGATGGTTTCGGTCGCTCGCGTGTCGTTGATGTGGTAGGTCGGCACCACGGTGAGCCCGCCGGGGCGGACGAACTCGTGGACCAAGTCGGTGATCGGGCGTGCGTCCTGATCGAAGACGTGGCCGAAGCCGAGCACGCGCCGGCGCACGGCGTCGAAGGTCGCCTCGTGGACGCGGCCGGACTCGTCGAGTTCCTCGCGCAGTGCGGGATCGTCGAGGAACGTCGTAAATTCCTCGTAGGTGCCGTCCGCGCCGTACTGCTGTCTGAATCGCGGGAGGAGCACGCTGACGAGCGCGCCGTACTGGTTGTCGTTCAATCCGCTCCCCGCGACCAGCCACGGATTGTCGTGGACCATCGAGAAGGGGATCGTGAACTCGACCTGCTTCGCACGATGGTGGCCCGCAGCGTACGACGCCGACCCCACTTTCGGGACGAAGGCAGTCGTATCGGAGACGCCGCCGTAGGCGATGCCCTCGCGCTCGAGGCGGCGCGCGAAGTCGCCGTCCAACTCGGGGTTGTCGTCGTGCATCTGGGCGTACTCGTCCTGCGGGTCGAACTGGACGACGGCAGGGGAGACCGTGCGGTCGTCGGCCATCGGATACGTGCGGTCGTCGGCGAGATACTGTCGCAGGATGTTCTTCGCGCCATGAGTCTTCCCCGAGCCCGTCCCACCGGCGATCAGCGTGTGTCGGAAAACGAGCGGATCACCCGCCTCGTAGTCGTCTTTCAGCCGGTAATCGATCGTCGGTGGGGTGGCCGCCGTCCGGACTTTCTCACCGCCGACCGAGAGATGGCCCAGAAAGACGCCGTCGTCGGGCATCTTCAGCCCAGTCTTGATCTCCTCGGTGTCGTCAGCCTGCCGGATCACCGTCTGGGGTTTCGGCACGCGGTCGGTCATCCGGCGTTTGAGTTCGCCGTCATCGTCATACAGGACGGCGACCGGTTCCAGCGAGGCGACGAACTTGTAGTCTGACTCGTCGATCCCGTCGGAACGCATCGCCCGCCGGGCATGGATCTCCGTCGCGTCGTCAGCGTGGTACTGCTGGGCGTACTCGAGTCCCGTAATCCGACAGAACAGCGTCTCGCCGTCGGGGTAGGGCGCGAGCAGGTAGCTCCCGATGCGGATCGACGAGCGATTGCCGCGGGTAATGTAGGCCTGCAGTGTCGTGTCATCGCCGTCCTCGGCGACGCGCAGCCCCTGAGAGACGCAGATCGCCCCGATGCCGACGTCGTCGCCGCTGGGCTCGACTGGCGTCGGCTCGAAGTCGTCGGTCACGCCGTCGGTCGTCGAACTCGCGGTTGCCGACTCGTCGGCCCCTGCCGTTGCCGTCGACGAGTCGGCCGCGGCCCCCTCGTCAGCATCGGCGTCGGCGTCGAAATCGCCGAAGTCTCCCAGATCAGTCATATAGGGTTCATCCGGCCCATCCCTAAAACGCGTTTCCCTCCAGCCGGGCGGACTGTTTATCGATGCCGACTGTTTCGATTGAGCCACAGCACGCCCGCAACGACCGAAAGTGCAACCAGCGCGATCCAGGTCGTAAAGCCCGGAATCGGAAGCTCACCGCCACGGTCGGCCGTCCCGCCGTCGTCACTCGAGTCGTTCGCCCCCGATCCCGTCTCCTCGAGCGCCAGCGTGTCGGGATCGGGGTGGTCGAAGGCCGCGAGCGACTCGGTGCCGCCGTCGATCGAGACGGTCGCGGACTCGTCGACGACGGCGATCGGCCAGTCCCCGGTGAGCGCCACGTCGGTCTCGTCGAACGAGATCGTCGTCGTGCCGGCCGGCGCGTCCGGGGCCACCTGCACGGTCAGCGTCGCGATCGTTCCGGTGCCGGCCGTTCCCCCGGCCGCCGGCTCGCGGCGCTGCTCGATGACCGCCGTCCCCTGTTCGTTGGCGATCGCCGTCCTCGTGTGGACCTCGGTCTCGTTGCCCTCGAGCCACGGGCCCCGTTCGACGTCGGTCACCGCGAGGTAGTCGGGGTGGTACTGGGCGACCAGCGACACGTTGGTGACGCCCTCGCCGCCGTGGCCGCCCTGACTCTGGAGCGTGACATCGATCTCGAGCGTCTCACCGGGCGTCGCTTCGATCGTCGTCCGATCTGGCGAGAGGATCGCGACCTGGTCGATCGCGACGGCCGTCCCCGCGATGCCAGCCAGCGACAGTGCGAGCAGGACAGCAGTGCCGACCACGGCGACGATCCTGATGGCGTCGCTCGCCACGCTATCGCGACCGGTGTCTGCGCGTGGCACCGTCATTTCTGTGCTGTGTGTACGGGATCATCGAGAACACTCTTGCCGTTTCCGGCGCGGCGACCCAGAGAGACGATCGATGGGACGAACGTGCTATCGGTGTGAGAAAGCGATCGGCTCGGACGCTGGTGGCGACTACTGAACGATCGGGATGCTCTCGTCGTCTCGCGTGATCAGCTTCGAGTCGGGGTCGTAGCTGACGACGCCGACGTCGGCCATCGCAGGGAGATGTGAGTGGTGTAGTGCGATCGCCGCGCGCTCGACGTCGCAAAACGGCCCGCCGACGTGTGCACCGAGGTGCGTCGCGAGTTGCTCGAGCGAGAGTGGGCGGTCGGTCTCTTCGAGCACGGAGAGGATACACATCCGGATCGGATCGACGAGCGCCTCGAGCAGGGTTTCGGCGTGCTCGTCTTCACAGAGTTCGAGGAGAGATGCGATGGCTGCGGGCTGGACTGGCGGGTCGTCGACGAGCGCGACGCCGGCCTCGGCCCAGTCGACGAGTCCGGCGTCTTCGAGTCGTGGCAGATGATTGTGGGCGAGGCTGATCCGCACCTCGTGTCGCGCCTGCCCGGTCGGGAGATCCGATTCCATCCGGTCGACCAGTGCCGTCGTCAGTTCCGCCGGCGGAAGTCGTGTGTCTCTGCGCCCGAGAACCTCGAGAACGCGAAGTCGGTGCGGGCTGCGAAGGACCTCGTAACATTCTGCTGGGACATCGATGAGCGGTCCGGGGGCGTCGTCGCCGATGTGAGCGTCCGAACTCATTGTCCATAGTAACCCATGCAATGGACATAAGACCAGTTCCAAAACGATTTGGGTCGTGAATGAGTTGTTACTGCTGAATCCACTGGGTAATCCGTTGAACCGCCTGCGAACGGCAGATAGTGGAAATTCCCTCTGGAAATAGCTACTGTCATCGTTCGAGACCAGTCCGAATTACTGGGCAGTGAACAGCAGTAGCATCTTCGTCACTGATCGATTAAAATCGAGTGCCAACAGGTTTCATCGTCTCGGAGTCGTTTCACCGTCTCGTAGTACCTGTTTACGACCGCTCGTGAGACGAATATGGCGGTCCGACACGTATTTCGCTCAGACGAGTCGTCACAGGTCGGCGGGATCGTTCCGCGATCCGAACGAGACGCTCGGTCGTCAGCACTGACCGGTCGTCCCGTCTCGCATCGACCGAACGCGTCGTCTCGTGTTCGTGAGCGCTGTATTTTTGCGTCCGCGAGACGTATCATCATCCATGCTTCAGGTACGCGGTCGTGCTGGCGGGACGGAACTCACCGGCACACTGTACGAACGGGGAGAACGAGCCCCCTCGTTCCGCGGCGCACCGGACGAAGACGCCGCGTACGTCTGGGTTTGTGACGAGTTCTACGAGGTCGACAGCGGCGGCACGACCCAGCTCGTCGACGGCCGCGAGGTCAACCTCGCCTTCGAGTCACCGATGCCGCGGGGCTTCGACACCCGCGAACAGGCCCTCGAGGGCGCCAAAGAACACGTCCGGACCCAGTTCGCCCGTATCGGGGTCGATCCCGAGGACGTCGACCTCGAGGTCGAGAAAAACGACACTGCGTGACCGGCGTCGGGGCGACCGACCTGGTCAGTAGGGCTGTTCGTCCCACCGGTGGTCGTCGTAGGTCCGGTCCTGAACGGTGTCGAACTGCGTCTCGAGCGTTTCGCGAAGTGAGGCCTTCTCAGCGTTACTGATCCGGGCGAGTTCGTCGGCTTTTTCGACGATCGTCGGCGGCCCGTGGGCGACGGCGACGTCCTGTAATACCTGCATCGTCAGTCGCTCGCGCATGTCCGGGTCCGTCGTGAACGCGTAGGGGGCCTCGATCCGATACAGCAGATCGTCGCGCGGATCGTAGACGACGAAGAAGGTCACTTCGTAGGCATCGCGCTCGAGGCGTCGGTCGACGCCGAGTGCGTCGCCCTCGGCCGACAGCGGTCGGTCGACGCCGCCGCGCGAGCGGAACCAGTTCGTATAGGTCAGCGCCGCGGTGTCCCGCTCCCAGCGCTCGCCGTCGACGTCGTCGACGTACTCGCCGCGCTCGAGCAGCCGGGTAAACAGCGCCGAATCGTCTGCCCACGGGACGCTGACGTCGATCTCCCGGTTCGATTTCAGCGTTCGCGTGACGACGCGCGTCGCGGGGTTTTTGACGAAGCCGACGAGCGGCACGTCTCGGTCGACGAACGTCTCGACCAGCCGAACGTAGTTCTCGAGGACGGTCGTCGGCCGCGGGTCGTCGAGCAGGAAGTCGGCCAGATCGGGGTGCTGGTCAGCCCAGCGCAGCAGGCCACGGGGATACAGCGGGCCGTCGAGGACGAGTAGATCAGAAACGTCTTCGGCGTGATCACGGGCGTGGGTGCTCTCGGCGAGGTACAGCGCCAGCGCGTGGACGACGCCCTCGGCAAAGCGCGGCAGCGGCGGGATCTTGACCGCACGGCTCCGGCTGTAGCCCTCGTCGAACTTGCCCCACGTCTCGTCGACGGTCATCGTCTCGTCGTTCGAGTGGACCGTCATCACTGTCGTTCGTGACCGGTGGAGGTCGAGATCGCTCGGCGTCGCGCTCATCGCCGCCTGTGCGATGTCGATGACGAGCCCGTTTTTGAACGTCGTCGGGTTGATCGTCCCCGCGTCGAGGCCGTGCTCGGTCGGAAACTCGCGGTCGCGTAACGCGACCGCCTCACAGTCGACCAGCCGCCGCGCCTGCTCGTCGAACGGCTCGAGGACCCGCCGTCCGTCGTCGAGCAAGGGATCGAGGAATTCCTCCCAGACGGTCTCGGCGAAGGCGCGGCGGTCGCGCTCGTCGGTCCCGTGGTCGATCCGCCTCGCGAGCCGCGCGATACCGTCGAAGTGGACCGGATCGAGCGTCATGACAGAGGGCTCCCGTCCAACCCGCAAAAAGCCAGTGGTCGTGAACGAAGCAAATGTTGACTCGAGTGTGTGTAAATTACTATCAGAAAACGTATGTATGGACGCCTCGAGACTGGTGATATCTGGATGTCCGAGCGAGAATCGGCGACCGTTACCTCCGACGAGCGCGCGATCAACTGGCGACAGAACGGGACCGGGGTCACCATCTACGAAGAGGGGAACCCCGACGCCTGGATCCGGGCTGACTTCGAGGCCGGCGTACCGCCGGAACACCGACTGTTCATGATCTGTGACGAGTGCGGGGCCGTCTTCGCACAGCGGAGCACGCCCGGTAACGCGACCGTCTGTGGCGACTGCGGGACGACCTTCGATCACCGTCACGACGACTGACCGCGCGACACTGGCTGGTCGAGTCGGCTCGTTCACACGACACAGTCAGGCTCTGGGCCCAGCCGCTCGAATCAGCCCACAGAACATAACTTACCACTGATATTTTGGCGGTGAGATGTCCCTGCGGCCGGCCGACACTGACGAAGACAACGACAGGTAGTTAGGACGCGCCGGTTTCCCGTCTCGTATGGAAGCTGCGCTGATCGTCCTCGACGGCTGGGGACTCGGTGACGGCGGCAGGGACGCGGTCGACGCGGCCGAAACGCCGGTCTTCGACCGCCTGGCAGAATCGGGCGCGTACGGGCGGCTCGAGGTCGCCGGTCGACGTGTCGGTCTCCCCGAGGGACAGATGGGCAACAGCGAGGTCGGCCACCTGAACATCGGTGCCGGCCGCGTCGTCTATCAGGAGTACACCCGGATCTCGGACTCCATCGCGGACGGTTCGTTCCGGGAGAACGACGCGATCAACCGGGCGTTCGATCAGGCTCGCGAAAACGGCGGCCGAGTTCACTTCCTCGGGCTCGTCAGCGACGGCGGCGTCCACTCCGATCAGGAACACCTCCACGCGCTGATCGAGCTGGCGGCCGACCGTGACGTCGAGGCCGTCACCCACGTGATCACCGACGGCCGGGATACCTCGCCGACCGGCGGCCGGGAGTACCTCGGGACGCTCGAGGACGTGATCGCCGAGCACGGCACCGGCGACGTGGCGACGGTTTCGGGGCGCTACTACGCGATGGACCGCGATCAGAACTGGGAGCGGACGAAGCGGGCCTACGATGCGATCGTCAACCGCGAGGCCGAGTGGACCGCCGACTCGGCCGTCGACGCGGTCGAGGAATCATACGACCGCGGCGAGACCGACGAGTTCGTCGAGCCGACGCTCGTTACGGAGCAGCCGGCGCTCGAGGATGGCGACGCGGTCGTCTGGTTCAACTTCCGCTCCGACCGGGCGCGACAGCTGACGCGGATGCTCGCGGACATCCGGCCGGAGGACTGGGCCGACGAGTGTGCGACCAGTCCGCCGGATGCCGAGGTCGTGATGATGACCCAGTACGACAAGACGTTCGACCTCCCCGTTGCCTATCCGCCGAACCAGCCCGAGCAGGTGCTCGGTGAAGTACTGGCCGACGCCGGGAAGACGCAGTTGCGGATCGCCGAATCCGAGAAGTACGCCCACGTCACCTACTTCTTAAACGGCGGCCGCGAGGTCGAGTTCGACGGCGAGATCCGGAAGATCGTCGAGAGCCCCGACGTGCCGACCTACGACCTCCAACCCGAAATGAGCGCGCCCGAGGTGACCGACACCGCGATCGACACGATCGACTCTGACGATCCAGACGTCCTCGTGCTCAACTACGCCAACCCGGACATGGTCGGCCACACCGGCGACTACGAAGCCGCGATCGAGGCCGTCGAAGCCGTCGACGAACAGTTGGGCCGGCTCGTCGACCGGCTCGAGGCCGCCGGCGCACACGTCCTCGTCACCGCTGACCACGGCAACGCCGACGACATGGGGACCGAGGACGACCCGCATACGGCACACACGTACAACGAGGTGCCGCTGATCTATCTTGCCCCTGATGGCACCGACGGGAGCCGAACCGTCCGCGAGGGCGGCACGCTCGCCGATATCGCGCCGACGATGCTCGAGGCGATCGACCTCGACCAGCCGCCCGAGATGACCGGCGAGTCGCTGCTCGAGTGAGCGCGGTACGCCGTACCTTCCGATAGTAGCCACTGACAGTCAGTGCACACCTGATCGCACGACCGCTGTGCGATCAGTGTGTAAATCGTTTCAGTTGTTACGATAGACCGTCAGTCGTCATTTCTGTCCGTGCCTCGTCCGCGGCTACGGCCCGGCTGCTCGGCAGGACGAGCCGAACGGTCGGCTGTGTCACCGGTTTCGCCGCGGCCACTCTCCGGATGTTCGGTCGGACGGCCGGGGCCGCCGTTCTCCGGTGGCTCGTACACGTAGAGGCAGTCGTTGCTGTAGGAGCGGCCGAACTGATCGGCGTCCTCACAGCAGAGCACGCGGCCGTCGTCCATCACGAGCACGTTGTCGACATTGATCAGCGCGTCGTCCGCGACGTCAGCCGGATCACTCGCGTCCGGCCCGACGATGACCGGCTCGAGCGTCGAGACGTTGAAATCCGACTCGAGTTCCGCCCGGTAGACGACGCCGCCGTCGACCCGCTCGAGCTGGATATCGCCGACGCCGTCGTAGCCTGCTTCGGTGGACATGTCGTCGTTGAGTTCGGAGATGGCGAAGTAGACGTAATCGCCCGGCTCGGCTCCGTCGACGCTGTCGACGCCTTCGGCTTTGTTGAACTCGATGGTCGCGCCGATCTCTTTGGCGGCCGCGCGCGTCTCGAGGAACGGCACGCGACGCAGCTCTGGATCGACGCCGTCTGGACCGTTGGCCTCGTACTGGTCGGCCCAGCGGACGATCTCCTCGTCGATGATGTAGTCCTGATTGCCGTTTTCGACGACCTCCATGTCGGCTTCCTCGAGAGCGGTTTCGAGGTCCGTCTCCCAGTCGGTCTCGGCGTGGGTCTCGAGGTAGTCGACCTGGGTGACGTCGTCGTAGTCAGCGATCCACGCTTCGACCTCGCGGTTCGTGGCGTGGCCGAGTTCCAGCCACTCGAGCTCGAGGTCGACAACGGCCGGCGGAAGTTCGCGGGCGGCTTCCTCGTTGGTCACTGTCGGGGCATAGAGAGTACCGGCGATGTCCATCGGGTCGTCGTAGCTGTCGATTGGCTCGTCAGCAACGAACTTGTATATCCCCTTGCTGTCGCCGTCAGAGCAGCCGTAGACCGTCTTTCTGTCGGACTGGATGTCCGGCGCCTCCCAGGCGGCCCGTCCCATCACGTAGTACTTGACGGGCTGTGGCGTGTCGGCCGTCGGCTCGCGGACGTCGACGTGGTAGCCGTAGCGGTAAGGGTTGGGGTAGACGTCGCCGATCGGCTCGAGCGTGTTCCCGTCGGCGTTCTGGTCGACGGGGGCCGCACCGAGATAGTACGCGAGGAACTCGACACCTGTCAGTGACCAGTAGCCCTGGACGCCCCAGGCCTCCTCGCCGTAGTAGTCATCGACAGCGCTCTGGATCGCCGAGGGGTTCGGTCGGTTCCAGAACTCGTGAGCGCCGCGACGTCCCTTGCCCGTCCCTGCCTCGACGATGTCGCCGACGGTCGCGGCCAGCGAGACACGCGGGTGTGCGTAGTTCTCCTCGGAGGAGAGCATCGTGTTCCACGGACTCAGATCGCCGTAACAGTTGATGCGCGTGCCGCCGAGCTCGCGCATCGGCTCGGTGTTGGCGAGATTGATCGCGTTCTCGAGGTCGGCCTCCCACTCGCCATCGGCGGTCCGGCTGATCGGGATCCGGGTGACGTTGCCAGGGCTGTTCTCCCAGTTCGTAAACAGGTATCCCTCGGTGCCGTCCTCGTTCGTGGCGACGAACTCGTTACAGTCGGGGTTGTACGCGGCGTCGCCGTACTGCGTGCCGGCGAACGCGTCGGTCGTGATGTTCTCGCCGTCGGGAGTCTGGACGACGCCGAGTTCCTCGGTGCCGCCGTTGATCTCCTCGTGAGCCCGTGCGAGGAACGTGTACTCGCTGTCCGCACCACGGACGATCCCTCGCTCCGCGTTCGTCTGGGGCGTCGACAGCTCGTCGAAGTCGTCGTTGCTCCCGTCGAACTCGAACTTGAAGCCGCTGAAATAGCCGATTCCGGCCTCGTCGTACGGCGCGGGGTTGTCGCGGCTCGGATGCTGGAGGCTGTAGAGCAACTCACCGTTGTCGAACACGAACGGCCCGGTGACCTCCGCGCCGAGCGCGGTCGACGAGAACCGCTTGAGGTCCCCCTTCACGTGGGGGGCCAGCGGCGTGTCGGGATCGTCCGGATCGTCGGCGCTCGCGACGCCAGCGACGCTCGCGCCCAGTGCTGCGGCGACCGAGGCTTCCATCAGGTTCCGTCGAGTGAACTCGACCATCAGTTCGGTACCCGTCCAGTGCGTTATAGAATTTTTATATGTTTGATATGTACGCCAGGGGTGACAAACGAACCGAACGGACCGCTATGTAGGTCTTCGTTCCGACCATACCTGCCTTGTCACTGGCTGCCGACAAGTACCTGTGCGCTCGAGACGAACCCGGAAAAGAGCAGCTCGTCAGTTACAGCCCCGTGAGAGCGGCGTCGGCTACTCGAGTCCCTGTTCGGCGGCGTTCGCGCGGATCTCCTGGGCGCGCTGGCGGACGGACGCGACGTAGCGCTCGATCTTCGGGGGTGTTTTCCCGTAAAACGACGCCACCCAATTGACGTCCGTCCCCGGCATCGTGAGAAAGTACGCCGCGAGCGTATCCCGTCCCGCCTGAATGACCTCCGGCGGAACGCCCCGATCGCCGGTACCCACCTCCTGAAAGCCGTTCGTATCGAAGTAGACGTCGGCGTAGAGCGTCGCCATCTCCGGATCCTCGAACGTAATCGACGTATGCTGCGGGGCGTCGAACCGGTACTGCGGTGTCTCGGTGTCCGGCGGCGTAACCTCGAGAATTCGGACGTCCAGTATGTAGTCTTTGTAGACCGATTCGGCATCGTCGCTCCGTGGCTGCGGCGTTGATTCGGACATAGGTGGTCGACGTCGCTCGGCAGCGGTTCGGACGGCAGTCCGTCGCGCGTACCGTCGCGTCGTGACCCAAGTGCCGAGAGCCGTGCGTATGAGCGTTGCTAGTAGCAGTCCCAACGGTCACGAAGCGCTCACGAGCGATATAGAGGGCACCCTACTCGACCCGACGGGCGCTCGAGCACCGCCCAGTGGGGCGATCACAACGCCATCGCCGCGAGAGTCTGCCATCTTTACACGTCTGCGCGAGAAGGGCGAACCATGGAAGCGGAAGCCGCCGAGAAAGCCGAGACGCGAGAGACAACCGCTCGACGAGGCGAGCGCAACCGAACGTGTCGGCAGGGATCGACGGTCGGTCGCCGACCAGCGACCCGGTTATGATCGAGATCGCGGGGCTGCTCGCCCTCGCTGCCGTCGGAACGGGCGTACTCTGGTACGGCAGTGCCAGACTCGAGGAGGCGGCAAACGATCTCGCGGCCGCCTACGGGCTGCCGGCGGTCGTTCAGGGGGCCGTCATCGCCGCCGTCGGTTCGAGCATGCCCGAACTGGTGAGCGTATTGCTGGCGACGCTGCTCCACGGCGAGTTCGAACTCGGCGTCGGGTCGATCGTCGGCTCGGCAGTGTTCAATCTGCTGGCGATTCCCGGACTCGCCGTGGTGGTCGGCGGCGGCATCGACACGTCGCGCGAACTGGTTTACAAGGAGTCGCTGTTTTACATGCTCGCGGTCGCATCACTTTTGTTGACGTTCTCGCTTGCGGTCATCTACAACCCGGCTACCGAAGCCGACGGCCTCATACGGGGCACAGTATCGCGGCCGCTCGCGCTGTTCCCCGTCGCGCTGTACGGCCTCTACATCTTCACCCAGTATCTCGACGCCGCCGACGAGGGGGCGTCCGCGGATACGTCGGTCGATATGCTCCCGACCTGGGTGCAGTTCGGTGTCGGACTGGTGGCGATCGTCATCGGCGTCGAAGCGCTGGTGCGGTCGGCGATCGGCCTCGGCGAAGCGTTCGGGACTCCCTCGTTTCTCTGGGGGATGACCGTCGTGGCCGCCGGCTCGAGCCTGCCCGATACGTTCGTCAGTCTCGCGGCCGCACAGGCGGATCGGCCGACGGTCACGCTGGCGAACGTCCTCGGGAGTAACACTTTCGATCTGCTCGTCGCCGTCCCGGTCGGCGTCCTCGTGGCGGGCTCGCTGACGGTCAACTTTGCCCACATCGTCCCGATGATGAGTTTTCTGGTTCTCGCAACGATCGTCTTCTTCGGTATTTCCCGAACCGAAATGCGCCTCTCGAAGCGCGAGGCGTGGCTGCTGTTGGGGCTCTATGGCGCGTTCGTCGGCTGGTTGCTCCTCGAGAGCCTTCGCATCGTTACCGTTCTCGAGTTCTAACCGCCGACACGTAGTACTCGGTAATATCTGCCCGCATCTCGGTTGTATTCCGGTGCCAAGGGAAACGCGAGGGGTTTTAGATGGGATGGCTGCAACGACTCGGGTATGAGTGACGATTCCGATTCGGACGGCCATCGCTTCGCGACGAAAAGCATCCACGCCGGGCAGAAGCCGGACCCGGCGACGGGTTCCCGCGCACCGCCGCTGTACCAGACCACCTCGTACGTCTTCGACGACGCCGAGCACGCCGCGGAGATGTTCGCACTCGAGGACGAGCCCGCCGCGTACGCCACCGCCTACGATGGCAAGAATATCTACAGCCGGATCCAGAACCCGACGACGATGACCCTCGAGAACCGCATTGCGGCACTCGAGGGGGGTATCGGCGCGATCACGACCTCGAGCGGCATGGCGGCGCTGGACCTCGCGACCTTCCTGCTCGCCGAACAGGGCGATAACATTGTCAGTGCGTCAGCCCTGTACGGCGGTACGTACACCTACCTCACCCACACCGTTGCCCGCCGGGGCGTCGAGACGACGTTCGTCGACACGCTGGATTACGAGGCCTACGAGGAGGCCATCGACGAGGACACTGCCTTCGTTCATCTCGAGACGATCGGCAACCCCGCCCTCGTGACGCCGGACATCGAGCGGATCGCCGATATCGCTCACGACCACGAGGTCCCGCTGCTCGTCGACAACACGTTCGCGACGCCGTACCTCTGCAACCCCTTCGACCACGGTGCGGACCTCATTTGGCACTCTACGACCAAGTGGATACACGGGAGCGGCACCACCATCGGCGGGGCGCTCGTCGACAGCGGAAATACCCCCTGGGACGAGTGGGACTACCCCGAGATCGGTGGCGACAACCCTGCCTATCACGGCGTGAACTTCGCCGAACGGTTCGGCGACGCGGCGTTCACCTACGCCGCCCGTGCCCGCGGTCTGCGGGACATCGGCAACCACCAGTCGCCGTTCGACGCCTGGGTCACGCTCCAGAAACTCGAGACGCTCCCGCTTCGGATGGAGCGCCACTCCGAGAACGCGCAAGCGGTCGCCGAGTATCTCGAGGACCACCCCAAGGTGTCTTGGGTCAACTACCCCGGCCTCGAGAGCCACGAGACCCACGAAAACGCCACGGAGTACCTCGACGGCGGCTACGGCGGCATGATCACGTTCGGCCTTGAGGGCGGCTACGAGTCGGCTCGAACGGTCTCGGAGGAGGTCGAACTCGCGAGCCTGCTCGCGAACGTCGGCGATGCAAAGACACTGATCATCCATCCCGCGAGTACGACCCACCAGCAGCTCACCGAAGAGGAGAAGCTGGCAAGCGGCGTCACCGACGACCTCGTGCGCCTCTCGGTCGGCATCGAGGACGTCGACGACGTGATCGCGGATCTGGATCAGGCGATCGAACAGGCGTAGGGAGTCATCAGCGAGTGCGGCGGTCGGACGCAGCGTCGATGTCGCTGTCATGGCCGTTGTCCTCGTCGGCTGCCTCGCTGTCAGCGTCGGTCCCAACGATGGGCAAGCCGGAGCCACGGCCGCCGTCCGTTCCGAGGAGGCGAGCGAATCGACGACGGTCTGCAGTTTTCCGATCGAGAGTCATGCCGTCGAGCGATGCCGGATCAATGGGAAGTACCCTAGATTCGTTTCGGGCACAAACGCGACGTTTCTCGGTGAAACGTTCCAGTATCAACCGCCAAACGGCCATGATTCGGTCGCCGCCGACGCGGCGAGTCAGCTACTCCAAAACACCCTTTTTCGTCACGCCCCTCTGGACGACCGATGACCGATCTTCCGGCCCCCGTTGACCGCGCACTCGAGGCCCACGACGCGTTCGATCGCACCGACGACGGCTACGACCTCACGACCACCGTCTTCGAGACGACCGTCACGGCCGAGGACGCCGAGGGAAAGCGCGACGGTCGCTTCCACGTTACCGTCTTCCTCCCGACGCTCGACGCCGCCGTCAGCGGCGAGACCGTCGCCGACGTCGTCGAAGACGGCTGGTTCGAAACACTCGAGCGCCGTCTCGAGGACGTTTTCACCGTCGCCCACACGGACACCCACGACGAACCGGTCGTCGAACGCGACGCCGACGAAGTCCGGGTTCACCTCGAGTACACTGCCTGGGACGCAAGCGAAGGCGTCGAGGACGCCAAAGCCCTTATCGAGTTCGTCGAAGGCACCTACGCACAAGGGATCATCCCCGGCTACGAGTATCAGGGCGAGGCGGCGACGCTGCTCGAGAACGCCCAGCAGCGGGGGCAGCAGGCCGCGGACGACAACGGGAGCAGCGGCGGCATGCCACTATAGCGGGCTGGCGATCGTTTCCAGATCTGATCTCTTTGGCCGGGGAGCGTGGCTCGAGCGACAGCGAGAGCCACGCTCCCCGGGGAAGGGCAGGTACTCTCCCTGTTACTGACCGCGAGCGACCGAAGGGAGCGAGCGGGCCGACGACTGACCCAGAAGCCGCGCTTTGCGCGGCTGGCGGGGAAAGAGGAGTGCTTTTCATCGAAATTTTACCGAGGGACGCGGCGGCGTGCGGCAGCTTCGCTGCCGTCGCCGTCGTAGACCGCAGAGTGAAATTTCGTTCCTTAGTCCATCGCGATGTACGTCTGCGTATCCTCGATCCCCTCGATAGCTTGAATGTGCGTCGCAGCGATCTCCTTGACCGCGGCCGGCGTCTCGACCTGCGCTTTCGCGATGAGGTCGACGTCGCCGGCGACGATGTGGGCCGATTGTACGCCCTCGATCGATTCGATGCTGTCTTTGAGTCGATCCGCCTCGCCCGTGTTCGCCTTGATCATGACGAATGCAGTGACCATTAGTTTGCACCTCCAGTATCGCTGTCCGCATCACGATCCGTCGAGACTGAACTCGAGCCCGATCCCGCGTTCGCGGCCGCCTCCATCGGCGTTTCGCCGACCAGCAGCTGGCGGACATCGTTCAAGACGTCGAACTCCGCGAGGACGACGAGCCGGTCGCCAGCCTCGAGCGAGAGGTCTTCGGTCGGAATCTCGAGTGGCTGAGTGTCCTTGCCGAACGCGAGGACGGTCGCGTCGGCGGGCAAGTGCAGTTCGCTAATTGTGTACCCGTTGACGGGTGCCGCGTCGGTGATCGTGAGTTCGACGACCTGCAGGCTCGGGGCGATGTCGGCGATGGCCCGGATCGTTCCGCCCAGCAGAGCGTTTTTTGCGCCGATCGCGCCCAGTCGCTCGGGGTAGATGACCTCGTCGACCTGATTGGCGTACTTGCGGTAGATCCCCTCGCGGTAGGCCTCGTCGATCCGCATGACGGTGCGACAGTCGTGGTGGTTCCCGATCATACAGGCGGTGAAGTTGACGTTGAGATCGCGGGTCAGCGCACCGAGGGCGTCGGCGTCCGCAACGCCGGCCTCCTCGAGGACGGGTTCGCGGGAGCCGTCGCCCTCGATGACGGGAAAGTCCTGATTGCGAGCGCGTCTGATCGTCGGTTCGTCGCGTTCGACCAGCGTTATCTCGTGGCCTTCATCGCGGAGGACGCGCGCCGTCCGCAGCCCGACCCGTCCGGCCCCGATAATGACGAACTGCATAGACAGGGATACGCCCGCCCCTGTGAATAAGCTTGCCCCCGACTAGCATGGGGCATGACGGGACAGAAGCTGCAGCATGGAAAACACGCGACGAGACCAGCACGACGACGGTGGCCGTGACCCCCGTGGCCGAGCAGTCAGCCCATCGCGATGTAGGTCTTCGTATCGGTGACGCCGCCGAGTTGCTGCATCCGCGAAGAGGCCGTCTGGAGCACGTCGTAGACCTCTGGGGCGTCGATCTCCGCGATGATGTCGTAGTTGCCCGCTACGATGTGGGCATCGGAGACCGTCTCGAGCCCGGCGATCTCGGCGAGCAGGCCCTCGGATTTCCCGGCAGCGGTCTTCACCATAATGAACGCGTGGACCATCGCCAGTGTGGTACGCTGTGGCACGACTAAAGCCTTTGCCCAGGGTCCGATCGCAAGCAGTGTCGAGCCGGTATCAGTGAGATTCGTCGACAGCCGCGGCGAGCGCGTCGGTCACTGCCTCGCGGACCGCCTCGGGCGACTGCGTCGCGTCGACGCGGACGAAGCGGTCGGGATCGCGCTCGAGGAGGCGCTCGTAATTGTCCCGAACCGACGCGAGGTACTCGGCGCGCTCGAACTTGTTCGTCGTCCCCGCGCGGGCCGCAGCGGTTTCGGGATCGAGATCGAGGTAGATCGTCAGGTCGGGCTCGATCGAGAACGGCCGGTGGATGTCGACGACGTACTCGAGAGGGTCCGCGAGGCCGTGGCCGTCGGCCGCCTCGAGAGTCGCACCCTGGTAGGCAAAGCGCGAGTCGGAGTAGCGATCGGAGATCACGAGGCCGCCACGCTCGAGGGCGGGTTCGATCACCCGCGAGAGGTGGTCGGCGTGGTCGGCGGTGTAGAGAAAGAGTTCCGCCAGTGGATCGGCATCGTCATCCTCGATCGACCGGTAGACGGCGTCGCCGTACCAGGAGTTCGTCGGCTCTCGCGTGAACACGGCGTCGGGATAGCGCTCCTGTAAGGCCTCCCAGACCGTCGTCTTGCCGCTGCCATCCAACCCCTCGAGCGTGACGAGCATGGTCGCACCTCGTCGTGAGTGCTACTAGAACCTGTCGAGAGACGTGGATCGGGGGCTCGAGGCCAAGTTACAGCGCGAGGCCGTCGTCGACGCGCACGACCTCGCCGTTGACGTACGACGCGGCGTCGCTGGCCAGAAACGCGATCACGTCAGCGATTTCCGCGGGTGTGGCGACGCGACCGCTTGCGGTATCCGTCTCGACGGTCGACTCGTGGCCCCGCGTCTCCGCGAGCAGGTCGGTGTCGGTGTAGCCGGGTGCGACAGCGTTGACGCGGATGCCCTTGCCGCCGAGTTCGCGGGCTGCCGCACGCGTGAGGCCAAGGACGCCGGCCTTGCTCGCGGCGTAGTTGGCTTGCCCGGCCCAGCCGCGCTGAGCGGCGACGCTGGCGACGTTGACGATGCGACCGCCCCCGTCGTCGTGGCCCAACATACGTCTGGCCGCTTCCCGCGTGCAGTAGAACGTCCCTGTGAGGTTAACGTCGATGACCCGCTGCCACTGCTCGGGAGACAGCCGAACCAACAGCCCATTAGCCACCGTTCCGGCGTTGTTCACCAGCACCGTCGGGGACCCATACCGCTCGGCGATGGTCTCGAACGTTGCCGCTACCGCGTCGGAGTCGGCGACGTCGAACCGCTCGACAGTCGTCTCGGCAGGATATGACGCCAGCACCGCCGCCGTCTCGTCGGCGGCTGCGTCGTCCTCGTGATAGGTCGCGACGACGGTCGCCCCGCGCTCGGCCAGTCGCGTCGCCACCGCGCGACCGATACCGCGTGTCCCGCCGGTGACGACTGCAACCTCTCCGTCGAAGTCGATCACGCGAACACCTCCCGAGCGTCCGCGGGCGTCTCGAGCGCCCAGCACTCGGCTTCAGGCGCGATACGCTCGACGAGCCCCGCCAGCACGCCCGCTGGGGGGAACGCGACGAACCGCTCGATCCCCTGTTCGCGAAGCGTTTCGACGACGCGCACCCAGTCGACCGGCGACGTGATCTGTGTCGTCAGATCCCGCCGCGCGACGGCTGGATCGGTATAGCGTTCGCCGGTCACGTCAGAGACGACAGGCAGTTCGGCCTCACGCAGCGTCACCTCCGCCATCGCCGTTTCGACGCAGTCGACGGCCGACTCCATCACGGGCGAGTGAAACGCCGCCCCGACATCGAGTTCGCGAAACCTGGCGGACGTCCGCTCCTCGAGTCGCTCCTGTACGTCCGCGACACCCTCAGCTGTGCCACTGATGACGGTCTGTTTCGGCGCGTTGTACAGGGCGACGCCGACGTCATCCCGTGTGGAACAGGCCTCGGCGACCTCGTCCGGATCTGCCAGCAATACCGCCACCATCGTTCCCGGGCCGTCGGCGGCTGCCGCTCGTTCCATGCACTTCCCTCGCCGGTAGGTGAGGGCGGCCGTGGTCGCGGGATCCATCGCATCCGCGGCCGCCAGTGCGGTGAAGTGCCCGAGGCTGTGGCCGGCGACGGCCGCCGGATCGACGTCGAACCGAGCCGTCACGCCCTCGTAGATCGCGATTCCCGTGGCCAGCAACAGCGGCTGGGTGTTGCTCGGGCGCTGGATCACGTCCGCGGTCCCGTCGAAGCACAACCCCGGGAGGTCGATCTCGAGGGCGTCGTCGAGGCGATCGAACACCGCGCGCGTCTCGGGCCAGTCGTCGTAGAACGCCCGTCCCATCCCGACGGTCTGGCTCCCCTGGCCGGGGAAGAGAAACGCCGTCCCGTCGAGCGTCGTGGGGGGCTCGTCAGTAGCCATGTTGATGCTGTGAGTCAGACCACCCGCTTAGTCGTGTCGAGTCGCTACAACGGTAACCGAGCCGACAGCATAGCCCGCAGTCTGATCGTGGCTCAGGCTAACGTCGATGTCGGCTGTCGCGAGCGAACTGCCGCGTTCCTCGAGCGTCGCGGCGAGCGCATCGGCCGCAACGGGAGCCAGCGAGAGATGAGGACCGTCAGCCCGGCGGTCAATTTCGATTGTGGCGGAGGGCACGCCGGGAGACGAGCCAGCGAGTGTCTTCAGGAACGCCTCCTTGGCCGCCCAGCGGGCGGCGTAATGTTGTGGCGGATCGCTCTGCGCCTCGCAGTAGGCCTGTTCGGCTGGCGTAAAGACGCGGTCGCGAAACGAGTCACCGAACTCCGCGAGCAGGTCGGCGAGACGGGAAATAGAGACGATGTCGACACCGTGCGTGACGACGGGATCGGAGTCGTGGGGGACTTCGTCGTCGGCCATCGTTACGGGCGCTCGAACACGAGTACGCCGTTCGTCCCGCCGAAGCCGGCCGACGTACTCACAGCGACGTCGACGGCCGTCTCGTATGGGTCGGTGACGATCGGCAGGTCACAGGCCGGATCGGGCGTCTCGTAGTTCGCCGTCGGCGGGATCGTCCCCTCGGCGATGGTCCGTGCGACGACGGCGGCCTCGATCGCACCGGCAGCACCCAGCGCGTGCCCGAGGTGGCCCTTGATACTCGTCGTCGGCGGAATCCCGGTCTCGCCGAACACCGTCGCGAGCGCGTCGGCTTCACGAGCGTCGCCGACGGGCGTGCTCGTCGCGTGAGCGTTGACGTGATCGACGGCTGCCGGCTCCCTGTCGGCGTCGGACAGCGCCTGCTCGAGACAGCGCCGAAGCCCGTCGCCCGATTCGGCCGGCCGCGTGGGGTGGTGGGCGTCGGCGGTCCGGCCGGCCCCGGTGATCGCGGCGTACGGCGTCGCCCCGCGCTCGCGGGCGTGGTCGCGTGCCTCGAGGATGACGATACCGCAGCCCTCCGAGAGAACGAGTCCGTCCCGATCGTCGTCGAAGGGGCGACTCGCCGCCGCGGGGTCGTCAGCGCGGGTGCTGAGCGCCCGCATCGAATCGAAGCTACCGACGCCCAGCGGCGAGATCGCGGCATCGGTGCCGCCGGCGACGACAACGTCGGCCCGGCCGTGACGGATGTCGTCGGCCGCGGCCGCGATGGCGTGCGTGCCCGCCGAACACGCCGTTCCCGGCGCGCGGTTCGGTCCCTTCGCGCCGATCGTCATGCTGACGTGTCCGGCTGCGAGGTTCGTCAGTGCACTCACGAGAAACGACGGCGAGGGGCGCTCGCCCGCCGCGGCTTCGATTTCGGACAGGCCGGCCAGTCCGGAGCCGATGCTGGTCCCCACTCGTTCGGCGTTCCAGTCGGGGCTGGCGGCGTCGAACCCGGCATCCGCGAGCGCCTCGGCGGTTGCGGCGACGGCGAACTGGGCGTATCGCCCCATCGTCCGGTCGTCGACACGATCGTCGGGTGCAACGGCCGCCGGATCCGGCCCCACCTCACAGGCGATCGACGCCCGCAGCCCCGCCGCGTCGGGGTCGAAGCGCGTGATCGGCCCCGCGCCGCTCGCACCCTCGAGCAACCCGTCCCAGGTCCGGTCGACGCTCTCGCCGAGCGGCGTTACCAGGCCGAGGCCGGTCACGACCACGTCGCGGCTCATCTCAGGCGCGCTCGTCGACGTACGCCGTCAGGTCACCAACCGTCTCGAGGTCTTCCAAGTCCTCGTCGGGGACGTGGACGTCTAGCTCTGCCTCGATGGCCTCCGCGATTTCGACCAGATCGAGCGAGTCGGCGTCGAGCGTCTCCCCGTCGAACGGCGTTCCGTCGTCGAACGCGTCCGAATCGACGCGCAGTCGGTCGGCAACGATCCCTTCGACACGGTCAGGTACACCCTCCGTAGCTGTCATGTGCTGTCGTTCCGCGAGCGCCGTCAAAACCGTCCCGGTTCTCGTCGGGATCCGATTACGGCTCGAGGACGACCGTGCCAACGGTCTCGCGGTCGGCGAGCGCGTCGTGGGCCTCGTTGGCATCCGTCAGCGGCAGCGTCCGGTCGACGACGACGTCGACCCGTCCCGTCGCGACGGAGTCGAGCAGCGACGGCACCGCACCGAGGACGCGCTCGGGGACGTGTTCGATGGCGTGCTCGAGGTGGTAGCCGCGGACGGACTGGTTCGCAAAGAACAGTCGTGGGGTCGCCACGGTCGGCACCGACCCGCTTGCCATGCCGAACGAGACGATGCGACCGACCGGCGCGAGCGCGTCCACGCTGGCGGCGAAGGCGTCGCCACCGACGCCGTCGACGACGAGGTCGACGCCGTACCCGTCCGTCCGCTCGTGGATGGCGTCCGCGACGTCAGTGTCCGTGTAGTCGATGGTGTGGTCGGCCCCGAGGTCGCGAGCCAGGTCGCGTTTCGCCGCGGTGCTCGCGGTGGCGAAGACGGTCGCTTCGGCTGCGGCCGCCAGTTGAACGGCGAGCGAGCCGACCCCGCCCGCCCCGGCGTGGATCAGCACCCGGTCGTCGGCCGACAGGTCGCCCCACTCGTGGAGAACGTTGTGGGCGGTCAGTCCCTGAACCGGGAGCGCCGTCGCATCGGCCCACGGGATCGAGTCGGGAATCCGGAAGGTCCGATCGATCGGTGCCGTCGCGACTGCCGCGTAGCCGCCGGTCGACGACAGCGCAGCGACGTGGTCGCCGACCACGAGGTCGCTCGTCGACGGCGCGGCCGTGACGGTGCCGGCGACGGCCAGCCCCGGGACGAACGGCGGCGACGGACTGTCCGGGTAGGCCCCGCGGCGTTGCTCGATGTCGGCGAAGTTGACGCCGGCGGCCGCGACGTCGATGGCGACTTCGTCCGCACCCGGCGTAGGCGCGTCCCGGTCGGTGACCGTCAGGACATCGCTGTCGCCGTACTCAGATACTTCGACGGCTCGCATGGTCAGCCCTCGGCCCCCGGGTCGGCGGCTCCGTCGGACAGTTGCTGCAGTCGGTTGCGACGCTGCTGGGCGACGAACGCCACGAGGTCGCCGCTGTCGGGGCCGGGCAGGCGACGCCACCCCATCCGCTCGACGACGACGTCGACCGGCTCGGCGAGGCCCATGACAGTCTCCTCGACGAGCGAGCGCTCGACCGCGCCACTGTCGAGGAGGGCTGCGAGTCTGTCCATCCCGTATCCGACGTGGCGGCCCTCGTCACGGCGGATGCCGCCGAACCCCTCGACCAGCCCCGGAAGCGACGGGCCCTCGGTCTCCGGGCCGAACGTCGATTCGACGGCGTGGAAGCCGGTTTGACCGAAGACGCCCTCGACCGTCAGGTGATAGTGACAGTATGCTCGTGCCCGGTTTTCGGGCGTATCCGCCTCGAGCAGGCGATTCATCGCCGTTTCGGTCCGATCGAAGATTTCCTCGTAGGCGTCGGTGAACCACCGGTCGGCCGTCGGCGGGGTCGGCTCGAGGCCGCGCGCCTCCGTGGCGGGCCTGACGGCCTCGGCCCAGTAACGCTCGAAGAAGGCGGCGTGTCTGGCCTCGTCGTAGAGGTGGCTCGCGACGAATCGCTGATCGCTGTCGTCGTCGACGACCGCAGCGACCGGCACCAGATCCTCGGTGACGTGTTCCTCGCCCGCGCCGAACATGGCGAGCGTCGCGCGTAGCTGCGTAAACGCGCTCCGGCTGAGGTCGGTGAGCGTCTCCCGGTCGGCCGTCAGGTCGATCGCGTACGGATCCCAGTGGCGCTCGACGGCCTGCCTGAAGTATCGCTCCGTCGTCTCCCGTGTGTCCGGCGGCATGTCAGCCTTGTTTGATGAACCCGAAAATAAGACTGCCCATCCCGGCTGGTGGTGGCGGGTCGGCGAGTCGACCCGATTCGCCACTGGCTGCATACGTAGCCGTTCACCTATTTATCGGTGCAGGATCATATTCCACGTATGAAGATCCTCGTCGCCGGCGGCACCGGCTTTATCGGCACGAACCTGTGTGTAGAACTGGCCGAGCGCGGCCACGAGGTAACAGCACTGTCACGTTCTCCGGACGACGGCACTCTCCCCCAAGGCGTCGAGACGGCGATCGGCGACGTCAGCGCCTACAACTCGATCGTCGAGACAGTGGCGGACCACGACGCCGTCGTCAACCTCGTCTCGCTATCGCCGCTGTTCCAGCCACCCGCCGGAACGAGCCACGAGGAGGTCCATCTGGGGGGGACCGAGAACCTCGTCCGTGCCGCCGAGGACGGCGACGTCGACCGATTCCTCCAGCTGAGCGCGCTTGGAGCCGATCCGACCGGCGACACCGCCTACATCCGTGCCAAGGGACAGGCAGAGCGGGCCGTCCGAGATTCCAGCCTCGAGTGGACGATCGTCCGGCCGTCGGTCGTCTTCGGCGACGGCGGCGAGTTCGTCGACTTCACGAAGACCCTGACGACGCCATACGTGACGGGATTGCCGGGGGGTGGAAAAACCCGGTTCCAGCCAATCTGGGTCGGCGATCTCGTGCCGATGCTAGCCGATGCGCTCGAGGACGACACCCACGTCGGCGAGACCTACGAGATCGGCGGGCCACAGGTCCTCACGCTCGCCGATGTGACGGAACTGGCCTACGAAGCCGAGGGGAAAGACGTCACGATCGTCCCGATCCCGATGGGGCTAGCCAGAGTCGGGCTCTCGGCGGCCGGCCCGCTGCCGTTCGTGCCGTTCGGCCCGGATCAGGCCCGTTCGCTCGCGTTCGACAACACCGTTGCCGACAACGACGTGACTTCCTTCGGCCGCGATCCGGCGGAGTTGACGACGCTGGGTTCGTATCTCGACCTCGAGGGGGCGCCACGAGGGGCGAAACCGGCCGGAATGGCGTGATGGCGTCGTCGACGGTATATAAAACACTTCACACCGCCAACAGAAACGATGACGTTTCCGCCCGTGTTTCGGGAGTACGTCCCCTCGTTCGTTCTATTTAGTGTGATAGTGAAACATTCGAGAAAGTCAGCTTAGCACAAGGTTTATATCCTCTATTGCACTGGTACCAATCCAACGGAGCCCCCTTACAAACAATGAAGCTGGCGATGATCGGATTCGGACAGGCCGGTGGCAAAATCGTCGATCGATTCCTCGAATACGACGATCGGACGAACAGCGGAATCGTCCGCGCGGCGATCGCCGTCAACTCCGCGAAAGCGGACCTCATCGGTCTCGACAACATTCCCCAGGAGAATCGCGTACTCATCGGCCAAGCCCGTGTAAAGGGCCATGGCGTGGGTGCTGACAACGAACTCGGCGCGGAAGTCGCCGAGGAGGACATCGACGAGGTTCAAAACGCCATCGACCAGATCCCCACCCACGAGGTCGACGCGTTCCTGATCGTCGCCGGTATGGGCGGCGGCACCGGTTCCGGTGGCGCGCCCGTCCTCGCGAAACACCTCAAGCGGATCTACACGATCCCCGTCTACGGACTCGGCGTTCTCCCAGGCACGGACGAAGGTGGGATCTACACGCTCAACGCGGCGCGGTCCTTCCAGACGTTCGTCCGCGAAGTCGACAACCTGCTGGTCTTCGACAACGACTCCTGGCGACAGACCGGCGAGTCCGTCGAGGGGGGCTACGAACAGATCAACGAAGAGATCGTCCGTCGCTTCGGCATCCTCTTCGGTGCTGGTGAGGTCGGCGATGGACAGGAGGTCGCGGAAAGCGTCGTCGACTCCTCGGAGATCATCAACACGCTCTCGGGCGGCGGCGTCTCGACCGTCGGCTTCGCGAGCGAGGAAGTCGAACTGAACACCGGCGGTGGGCTCCTCTCTCGGTTTACCGGCGACGATGGTGGCGACGACGGGCTGGACGCCGCCAACACCACGAACCGCATCACGAGCCTCGTCCGCAAGGCCGCGCTCGGCCGACTCACGCTCCCCTGTGAGATCGAAGGCACCGAGCGCGCCCTGCTCGTCCTCTCCGGCCCCTCGGAGTACCTCAATCGGAAAGGCATCGAACGCGGCCGCAAGTGGCTCGAGGAGGAAACCGGCAGCATGGAAGTTCGCGGTGGCGACTTCCCACGAGAGGAACCCGAAGTCTCCGCGGCGATTCTGCTCTCGGGCGTGACGAACGTCCCGCGGATCAAGCGCCTCCAGCAGGTCGCCATCGAGGCACAGGACAACATCGACGACATCCAGGCCGAAAGCGAGGAGAACCTAGAGGAACTCGTCGAGGACGACGAGGACGAGCTCGAACCGCTGTTCTAGACCGTTTTTCCGTTCTGCGGTCGCCGGTCCGAGCGGCCGCACTCGTGTCGGGGGCCACAGGAGCGAGCCGACCCGTGCGATCGGCCGAGAAGAATCGGTCTCGGACTCCGACGCGCTTTTGAGCGCGCCCGAACTACACCACTCAGACTCAGATGCGCGTCGTGGTCCCGTTCGCCGCCGAGACGCCGAAGACTCGCCTCGAGTCCGTGCTCTCCCCAGCCGAGCGGGCGGCCTTCGCTCGTGCCATGCTCGCGGACGTCCTGCGAGCGATCGTCGAGGTGGGCCACGAGCCGACGGTCGTCTCGACGGCCCCGCTCGAGCTCGCCGCGCTCGACCTTTCGGACGAGGTCACCACGGCAGCGACGGTCACGGTCGACGACCGGCCGTTGACGGACGCAGTCAATGCGCAACTGCCGTGGGCAGGCGGCGACAAAGCGGACTTCACTGACGCCGCCGCCGTCGCCGTCATCATGGCTGACCTCGCGCTAGCGACCCCCGACGCCCTCGAGCGACTCCTGACTGCCGATGCCGACATAGCGATCGCGCCGGGTCGGGCCGGCGGCACGAACGCGCTCGTCGTTCGCGATCCCGCGTTTACCGTCGACTATCACGGCGCCTCCTATCTCGATCACTGCGAGATCGGCCGCGAGGTCGGGGCCAGCCTCGAGACGGTCGACTCGTTCCGGCTGGGAACGGACATCGACGAACCCGACGATCTCGTCGAGGTGCTCGTTCACGGACGCAAGCACGATCGCGCAGCCGCGTACCTCCGGGAGTTGGGATTCGAACTCGACGAGCGCGACGGCCGGGTCGGCGTCGTTCGCGACGAGGCGTCGGTAGCGGAGACGCGATAACGGTCGACCCGAACACCGCGAAGCCAAGCGCTTATAATCCGAGCGACGACACAGGGAGGTAATGTTCCCCGGGGCGAGCGAGTACGGCGTCGAGATCACGGTCGACGAGCGAGCAGTCGAGGAGCTGCTCGCGGTCAGCCCGACCGACGTCGACGCGCCGTCGGAACTGACCTTCGCACGGAACGTCTTCGTGCCGCTGACGACAGCCTGTCGCTACACCTGCACGTACTGTACCTACTTCGACCCGCCGGGACAGGCCTCCGTGCTCTCGCTCGAGGAGGTCCGCGAGATCTGCCGGCGCGGCGCGGACGCGGGCTGTACGGAGGCGCTGTTCACCTTCGGCGACGACCCCGACGATCGCTACACCGAGATTCACGCCCAGCTCGCGGAGTGGGGCTACGACTCGATTCACGAGTACCTGCGTGCGGCCTGTGAGGTCGCCCTCGAGGAGGGCTTGCTTCCCCACGCGAATCCAGGCGACCAGACGCGCACGCAGATGGAAACCGTCGCGGACGTCAACGCCAGCATGGGCGTGATGCTCGAGACGACCGCCGAAGTCGGGGCCCACGCCGGGCCGCGGCGCAAGGTGCCCGGGCAGCGACTGCGGACCATCCGGAACGCGGGCGAACTCGACGTCGCGTTCACGACCGGGATTCTGGTGGGGATCGGCGAGACCTGGCGCGACCGCGCCGAGAGTCTGCTCGCGATCCGCGAGTTACACGACCGCTACGATCACATCCAGGAGGTGATCGTCCAGCCCGTCGTGGACAACGAGCGCTGGACCGACGGCTCTCCCGACCTCGCGACGATGCGCCGGGCGACGGCGATGGCCCGCGCGGCCCTCCCCGAAGAAATCTCAGTACAGGTCCCGCCGAACCTCGCGCCCGCGAACGATCTGGTCGACTGTGGCGTCGACGATCTGGGTGGCGTCTCGCCGGTCACCGACGACCACATCAATCCCGATTATAAGTGGCCCGCGCTGCGCGAACTCGAGGCGATCGCCGATTCCGCGGGGCTACCGCTTGGCGAACGGCTGCCAGTCTACGAGCGATTCCTCCCGGCCGACCTGCGACCGGACGGGTTCGACGAACGGGTCGCCGACGGTGCGGACGGCGGTCGGGAATGGCTCTCGGCGGCGATCCGGGACGCGCTCACGGCTGACGGTCCGGCCGGCAAGCGGTATCGGTCGGTGCTTCGAGACGAGACGGCAGCGACGGTGGAGTAGCCAGGGGGTCAGCGACCGGTCGTTCCCTCGAGAGGCTCCGACGATGCCCGACGGCCGGTCAGGAACCGATATCGTGATACGCAGATATCAGCTCTCGACACGTCATCTTCGAGTGGGATAAGGTTTTACCGCGTGCCAACGGACGACGATATAATGGAACAGCGTCCGATGAATGGTCTGAGTGGATCAATGACGTACGAGATCGTGAGTGCGATTTCGGATAGGGAAGGGTGTGATATCGCCGACCTCCCACCCCTCTATGAAACCATCGACCCCGACGCACTCGATACTCTCACGTCACACGACGTGTGCATCGAGTTCTCGTATGCGGGACGCGAGGTGATCGTCGAAAACGGTGCGGTGCGTATCGATCCGGAGCCGTCTTCGCTCGATTGAGCGACCCACCGCGGACAAGGACCTACCGATGGCCGATTCACTGCTCTAGAAGAACGCCTCGTGGACCGCGAGCCCGTCACTCTCGAGCACCGGCCCGTCCACAGTCGTCTCGGCGTCGGCCCGCTCGACGACCTCCTCGCAGGGAATCTCGATCACGTCGTCGTCTCGAACCGCCGCAAGCGACTCGACGGAAACGCTGTAGACGACCCGGTCGAGACCCGCATAGACGATCGCACTCGCACACATCGGACACGGTTCAGTGCTGGTGTACATCGTACACGATGCGCGCTCGGCCGGCTCGAGTTCCGTCGCGGCCCACCGAGCCAGTTTGAACTCCGGGTGGGCGGCGATGTCGCCATCGGTCACCGTCGTGTTCTCGGCCGTTCGAACGACGGTGTCGTCGACGACGAGCAACGAGCCAAACGGCGTGTTCCCGTGGTCGACCGCCGACCGTGAGAGGTCGATCGCGCGTCGGACGAAGGATTCGTCAGTGGTCATCATCCAGTTTTCCAGCGCCGACCATGAAACCCTTCCTCCCGCTGGGGGTTCGGGTCGCTCTGCTCGCACAGACGACCAGCACGATGAGACTCCGGTCGTCAGTCATCTTTCGGACCCACGATAAGCTCTGGTTGGCCACGCCGAACCCACACCCAGGACTGGGCTGATCCGTCGTATCGGCCGCCAGCGACCCACGGCGTTTAACGGACTGCTGTCACGGCGTTCGCAAAGGACATTAATTGTTACCACACCACAGAGTCTGGATCAGTCCCGGACAGTGACGCGGACGATCCAGTGGTCGAATGCCCCGATTAGGCTGTAACGATCCTCACCCTCTATTTTTCCGCCAATCGATCGATTCGACGCAGCCGGACGTACCTGGAGGAGTAATACCATGACACCATCCGGCGCAGAGCGTACTGACGAATCGCCCACCGAATCGGAAGCCGAGTGGCTCGACGCACAGCGGCGACCGCTACTGAAAACGCTGGGTGTGGGGGCGGTACTCTCGCTGAGCAGTGGCCTTGCAACTGCCCGCAGTAACGATGCGTCCGACGCAGCAGCCGCCGACGGGACCGAGCCAAACGGCACGGCGATCGACCCGTATTACGGCCTGGCGATACCCGACGCCGATGCCGTTTCCGGCGACCAGTCCCCGGACCACGAGGTCGAACTCCACACCGACGAGCCGGACGACCCGGAGAACCCGGATCGTCCCCCGTTCTTTCACTTCGAACCGACCGGCATTCACGTCGACACCGGCGACGTCGTGCAGTTCACTGTCGACTCGCCCGATCATACGATTACGGCATACCATCCCGCACAGGGTTTCCAGCAACGAGTGCCCGACGGCGTCCCACCGTTCTCGTCACCGGTGCTCTCCCTCGGTGGCGCGTGGCTCTACGAGTTCACCGAAGCGGGGCTCTACGACGTGTACTGTGGCCCTCATCACGTGCTGGGAATGGTCATGCGAATCGTCGTCGGCGACCTCGAGTCGGACGACGTCCCGGCCTACGAGGACACGTTCGAGGGGAGTGACGACCCGCCGTTGCTGCCCCCGTTTAGCAAGGCGTTTCTCGAGCACGAACTCAACGCGACGAACGAAGCAAACGAGGGCTGTGAGTGGTCGTGGCTGACCCCACAGGAAATCCTCGACGCGCCGTCGCTCGACCCAGCGACGATTCAAGAACGGAGCGAAGTCCCGTTCGGCGACGTGCTCGCCGACATCGATCGCTTCGCTGACGGCGTTTCTGGACATGACGACGCCGACGAAGCAGGACCGACCGTCCAGGTCCGGGACCACCCCGAGTACGGTGCCGTGCTGGTCGGCCCGGACGAGATGACGCTGTACATGTTCGATCAGGACACGCAGGGCGAACCAACAAGCGCCTGCGACGAGACGTGTGCCGATGCCTGGCTGCCGCTCATCGACGGTGATCCAGTCGCCGCCGACGAGGTGCGAGCCGACCTCGAACCGTTCGAGCGAGCGTCCGGTGAACCGCAGGTGATGGCGAACGGCTGGCCGCTATACGGCTTCGCACAGGACGACGAACCGGGCGATGCTCGAGGGCAGGGAGTCAACGACGCGTGGTGGGTTCTCGACCCCGATGGGGAACCGATCCGGTCGCGACCGGACGAGTAGGGTGTGGACGGACTCCTTTCTTTCTCGAACGGCAATCAGCGTGCGTATCCGTCACCTTCGGGTGGCATGTGTGAGCGCGCGACTCGATCAGTCATCGGCAGGAGCCGCTCGTGTCTCGCGTTCTTGTCGCGTCAGCAGCGGCGTTCCGTCCGCCTTCGGCCCGAGTTGCGGGCCAAAGGGCGGATCGTCGGGATCGATGACCCGTCGCGTCTCGTAGTCGGTCGAGCGTTCGACGGGAACGCGTCCGATCGAAGAGATCATCTCGACGTAATCCGCGAACGACCGGAATTCGCCGTAGCCGCCGCCGGCGCGCTTGGTAATCTCCTCGGAGAGGATCGTCCCCATGTAGTCGTCGGCACCACAGTTGAGCAGTTTCAATCCTTGCTCGTCGCCGTACTTGACCCACGAGGACTGGATGTGGTCGATGTTGTCGAGGAAGAGTCTCGAGACGGCGATCAGCAATTCGTCCTCGTCGGTGCTCGCCCCACCCGACACGATGTCGTGTTCGAACAGCGGCGTGTTCTGGTAGATGAAAGAGAGGGGAACGAACTCGGTGATCGCGCCTGTCCGATCCTGTAGTTCGCGGACGCGTTGCAGGTGCATCGCACGATGGGCCTCGTTCTCGACGTGGCCGTACATGATCGTCGCCGTCATGTCGAGCCCGACGGACGCGGCGGCCTCCATGGCCTCGAGCCACCCCTCCGTACTGATCTTGCCCGGGCAGATCACCTCGCGGACCTCCTCGACGAGGATCTCGGCGGCGGTCCCGGGAACCGTATCGAGTCCCGCGTCTTTCAGTCGCCGGTAGACCTCCTCGTAGTCCCAGTCTGTCCCCCGGCGGGCGTGATAGACCTCCTCAGGGGTCATCGAATGGACGTGGACATCGCCGACGCTCATCGCCGAAATTTGGTCCGTGTAGGTGCCGGGGTTGGTCTCGTACGCTTCGGGTGGCTTGTAGTTGATCTCTTTCGGGTTCGGATGGGCCTCGAGAATCTCTCGGTGCTCGTCGTCGAGCGCGAACGCAGGATGGAGACCGGAGACCGAGGTCACTTCGTAAATGCCGCGGTCGACGGCATCGGCGACGATTTCGCGTGACTCCGCTGGCGTTTTCGTAAAGCCCGCGGTCTCGAGGTCGGTCTCGCGTTCGAACGTGTGGGCGGCGTCTTTGAAATTACAGAACAGACAGCCCACGTTACAGGCCGTGGTAACGTTGTTGTTCAGATTCGCGATGAAGGTGACCTCCTCGCCGACCTGCTCCGCGCGCCGGCGGTCGGCCGCCTCGAGGACGCGCTCCTTTCGCCGGCGATCGATCCCGTGGGTGTCAGTCCCCGTCGTAAGTAATTCGATCGCGTCGTCGACCGTGAGTCGGTCGCCATCGCGTGCCTTCGCCAGCGCGTTCTCGAAAGACTGGTCGGTCTCGGGAACGTGTTCGAACTCGAGGTCGGCCTCGGTAACCGGTCGCTCCATCGAAATACCCATGCTCGTACAGTGAGAAAAGGGTGATGGATCCGGTATCCTGTCCGTTCCGGGGGTCCACGTGTTGATTCCCCGTCAACGGCTGTGGCGGTTACTGGCCCGATACTGAAACCTTCTTACGGTCCGGCCACGGCAACTGGGGTATGAACTGCGGCGACGGACACGTGCTGGGGTGTCTCGAATGACGAGCGTCAAAGAGTTCCGTATCGAGGAGGAAGCGACCGACGACGACCTCGGTCGGGGATCGTTCGTGTTCACCGACGACTACTCGGTGTTCGACTGGGGGAAGATGCCCGACCAGATCCCACAGAAGGGTGCAACCCTCTGTACGATGGGCGCGTTCAACTTCGAACTGCTCGAGTCCGAAGGCGTCCCGACCCACTACCGCGGCGTGGTCGAGAACGGCGATGTCATCCCGCTCGAGGACGCCTCGCATCCGCCCTGGGAGATGGCTATCGACCTGACGCAGGTGCCCGACCTTCCCCACGAGGGACGCGAATACGACTACGACCACTACCACGAGGCAGCCGGCGAGAACTACCTGATTCCCCTCGAGATCGTCTTCCGCAACCGGGTGCCCGTCGGCTCGAGTCTGCGCCGTCGGACCGATCCCGCCGACCACGACCTCGACTTCGAGACCTGGCCCGACGAGGTCGTCGACCTCGAGGAGCCGATCGTCGAGTTCTCCACGAAATACGAGGAGGGCGACCGCTACCTCGATCACGCGGAGGCCGACGCCATTGCCGGCGTGGCCGCCATCGACGACCTCGAGGCCGTCGCCCGCGAGGTCAACCGGATCATTACGGAACAGGCTGATTCCGCGGGTCTAGTCCACGAGGACGGCAAGATCGAGTGCCTCTACTATCAGGGCGAGATCCGCGTTGCCGACGTCGTCGGCACCTTCGACGAGAACCGCTTTAGCTACGAGGGCACTCAGCTCTCGAAGGAAGTCCTGCGCCAGTACCACAAGCGCACCCAGCCCGACTGGGTCGAAGCCGTCGACACCGCCAAAGCCGAGGCAAAGCGGGAAGACATCGCCGACTGGAAATCCCTCTGCGAGGAAGAGCCCGAGTCCCTCGAGGATGAAGTCCTCGAGACCGCCCGCGACATGTACTGTGCGGGGGCCAACGCCTACACTGGCCGGGAGTTCTTCGAGGCGCCGCCGCTCTCGAGCGCGATCGGCGCGGTCCAGCGTCTCTGACGACCGGATTCTGTTCCGAACGCCCGTTGGCGAACGCGGCGCTTGCGGGGACTCAGACGGTCTACTGTACCGATGTCCCGGTGCAACTGCGACTGTCCTGCGGGTGCACCGAGAATGCCGTACAGCAGACCGTATCACACCCAGCCGTCGGGAAGCCGCTCTCGATTGGCATCTAACAGCTCGAGCAGCGGCTTGACCTCCTCGAACTTCGACCCTCTTTTTATCCGGTTCCGTTCCGGATTCCAGTCGATAACGTCGTGATCCGATAACTTCGGCAGATGGGCGTGTTTCACCTCCGCGAGCAGGAGCTTCGTTTCTCCCTCGCTCATATTCAGCTCGCTCGTGTGGATCGCGGGCGTTTCCAGTAGCTCGAGGAGGAGCCGCCGGCGTTGAATATGACCGATCGCCCAGAGATATCGGTCGAACTTGATCATCGTCCAGCGTACGTATGTCAACGTGAACCAAGTGGCTGCGCCACGCAGTGGCAGGCGCGAATACGGTGGTGGTGGCTGCCGTCCTCGAGTCCGGGTGTTCGCCCCGCGCTTCGTGGCGACGATATTTGATCGCTCGAGTCCAACATCGACTATGGACGTCACAGTGTACGGGCCGCTCCGAAGCGCGACCGGCGAGAAGACGATCACCCTCGAGTTTACGGGAACGACCGTTTCGGATGCGATAGCCGAGTTCACCGCCGCATATCCGCGGGCGACCCCGTATCTCTACGACGGCGACGAGGTTCGCTCGAGCGTTCGAGTGACGGTCAACGGCGAACGTGCGCCGCTCGAGGCTCCGGTGTCGAACGACGCCGAACTGACGCTGATGCCGGCCGTGCAAGGTGGCTCGACCGACGGGTGAGCCGGCTTAGACGGATCCTGTCCGTCATTTTCGGCGCAACCGCGTGTCTTGGGTTGCACCGGGACATCGGTACAGCAGACCGTCTCAGAGGTCGTACTGCTCGCGCACCAGATGGTCGATGCCGCGCTCCTCGAGCACGTCCAACGGTGCGAGCATGTCGAGTTGCACGACGCCGGGGAGGCGGCCGATCTGGACGCCGCCGGTGAACGTACACCGCGAGCGGACCTCGCCTTCGCTCATGTCGAGCAGGTCGGTGGCGCGGTCGAAGGCGTTCTGTGTGGCGTCGTTGACCGTCGCGCCGGAGCCGATCACCTGGATCGGTCCCATGTCCGCTTCCACGTCGACGCCGTGTTCCGCACCGAGTTCGCGGCCGGCGTCGCGTTCGTCGTCGCTGTAGGGTTTGCTGATAAAGGGCAGGTCCTCCTCGGGGGGCAGGAGGATCGGCCCGTCGAGGTCGAGGCCGTCGATAACCTCGACGTCTATTCGCACGGTACCGCTGACGTCGGTCGTGTGCAGTGAGAGTTCGCCGTCGCCCTGATTCGCGTGCAGGTCGCCGACGTAGATGCCGGCCCCGTCGATCTTGACGGGACAGATGAGCGTCGCACCCGGCCGGACCTGTGGGATGTCCATGTGGCCGTCGGTGCGGTCCTCGAGGTCGGCTTCGTCCGCGAGGCCGTAGTCGTGCTCGGCACCGATGAGGAACTGGCCGAAGTCACCCGCGTTGTGCGAGTCAGGCAGCGTGACTGGCGGCGTTGTCCCGATGTTTCCGATAAAGGGGCGCAGTCGACCCAGCGTGCCGGGCATTTCGCCGGGCTCGTACAGCAGGATGGGGTGCTGACGGGAGTTCTCGGGGATGTCCATCACCTCGGCGGCGTCTTCGGCGAGTTCGTGGGCACCATCCTCGTCGAGCGTGATCCCGACGGTGTGGTCGTCGTCGAAGGCGACGGTGTAGCCGTACTCGAAGCCGAACGACGAGGCGTTCGCACCACATTCGGCGCACTTGATCGCGTCCTCGCCGGTTCCCTCGACGACCGACTCGGGCCACTCGGTGCCACACTCCGGACAGCGGTGGTCGACGAACGGGTCGTCGCCGAAGGCATCCTCCCGTTCAGCCATCGAGCCCGTACTCGTGGCCATGCTCGTGACCGACATGTCCCGAATGTGGATCGCGACGGCGTCACCGACCGATGCCCCCTCGACGCGGACCGGACGGGTGACCTCGTGGCCCCCGTGGAACTCCGGTGTGATCATCGGCCCCCAGCAGCCCGGCGGCGTATACGTCTCGATCGTGCCACCGTCCGCGACGGTTCCGGCCCACTCCTGATCCGGTCCGACGAGACCGAGCGTGTACTGATCGACGTAGACCTCCTGTTGGACTTCTTGCTGTGCCATACCATTCCAGGGTACGGCAGTACCGGCGATAAGACTGCCGCCCGCGGTCTCGCTGTCCGACAAAGCGAGACGGGAACTGACGGCCCAGCTCGGTGACGGCCACGACCCGCTGGTCGAGGGTGTGGCGACCGGTCGAGAGAACTGATAACGGAACCAGCAACCGTGAGATACAGTCTCGACCCGGCAGACTCGGCGTGGCGGATACCGCCGCAAGAGAGTCGTTCAAGTGGACATCATGCCACGTGGTAACTGATGACTGAATCGGCGACCGAAGACGCACCCGACTGTCGACAGTGTGGCGAGCCCGTAGAATCGACGTCAGAACACCGCGTCGTGACGACCGTCGAAGCAGGGACGACCGTCTACGACTACTTCTGTAGCGACGATTGCCTCGAGCGCTGGACGACGTCGATCGACCCCTGATCGTCGACTCGAAAAACCGAACGAGATCTGTGATCGACGCAGCGATTACTGGTCCTGTGCGACCGCGCTGCCGATCCCGTCGACCGGCCGGTCCGGCGTGAATTCATCGAGTTCGTCGGGCAGGCCGAGCTGGTACTTGGTGCCGTTCTCGCGGACCGAGGTTCGGCCGCGGTGGACCGACACGTCGCCGTTCAAGTGGAGCTGGACGGCCTCGAGCAAGGCGTCGGCCTCCAGTGGCTGGCCACGGCGTTTCATCTCGTCTAAATCGGCGTCGTCGGGGACATCGAACGCGCGCTGGGTAATGATCGGTCCCTGATCGAGGTCGGTCGTGACGTAGTGGGCAGTGACGCCAGCGACCCGCACGCCTTCTTCGATCGCCTGCCGATAGGCCTCCGCGCCGGGGAACGCCGGCAGCAAGGAGGGATGGACGTTGATGATGCGGTCCTCGTAGCGAAAGACCACGTTGGGGCTGAGAATGCGCATATACCGCGCGAGGACGATCAGGTCGACGTCGTACTCGGCCAGCAGTTCGAGGAGGCGCTCTTCGTTTTGCTGGCCACCGTCATCACCGATGTCGTGGAAGGGCACGTCGTAGTGTTCGGCCAGCGGCTGGAGATCGTCGTGGTTGCCGATGACCACGCCGATGTCCGCGCCGAGCTCGTCGTTGGCCCAGGCCTCGAACAGCGCCTCGAGACAGTGGCTCTCTTTCGTGACGAGGACGGCGATCTGCTGGTGCTCGCGGTCGGCGGGGAACCGTACCTGGACGTCCAGGCCGAGGTCGTCGCCGAGCTCGTGGAGATCCGATCGAAGCGTCTCCTCGGTACAGACCATCTCAGACGTGTCGACAGCCAGATACATCCGGAAGACGCCGTCACGAACCGCCTGATCGAGATCTTCGATGTTGATCCCGCGCTCGAACAGGAGGCTCGTCACGCGGGCGATGAGCCCGGTGTCGTCGTCTCCGATCACCGTAATTTCGGTTACGTCAGTCGTCAACGCTGCCACCTCCGCTCGAGCGATTCTCGGTTCATCACGACGGATCACAGTCCACGAGTGGCTAAAAGTCCTGCTTTCCGTGGAGACGAGTGAGAATCGCCCGCATTATCTCGGACGACCAGTGCCATCCCGGACGGCAAACTCCCAACCTACTGCTGGCGCTCGCTTCGATCGCGAACACCGTCGGACGGGCGTCAATGGTGGAGACCGATCGTCGGCTGGGCGCCAGTAATGCAGTGGGTACCGACATCGGCACGCGGACACCAGTATCCACGAACGTGCATTACGGAGCCAAGGCGAAAGCGTTTTTGAGCACGGTTACGGGGTATCAGGTAATGACCGCCTACACCGCGACGGTGACGGTTCGACTCAAGCGTGGCGTGCTGGATCCCGAGGCCGAGACGACCAAGCAGGCCTTAGAGCGGCTTGGCTTCGAACTCGAGGCGCTGCGCTCGGCCGACCGCTTCGAGGTCGACCTCGAGGCCGACTCCGCGGACGACGCGCGCGAGCGCGCCGACGAGATGGCAGAACGGCTGCTGGCGAACCCGACCATCCACGACTACGACGTGGAGGTCGACGAGCGGTAGATGACCGTCGCAATCATTCGCTTCGGCGGCTCGAACTGCGACCGCGACGCCGAACGCGCCCTCGAGCACCTCGACGTCGACGCCGAAATCGTCTGGCACGAAGATGGCCTCCCCGAGGACACGACGGGGATCATGCTCCCCGGTGGGTTCTCGTACGGTGACTACCTCCGTGCCGGCGCGATGGCGGCCCGCGCGCCGATCATGGAGGAGGTCCGCGAGGCTGCCGCCGACGGCGTGCCCGTCCTCGGCGTCTGCAACGGCGCCCAGATCGGCTGCGAGTCCGGTCTCACCGACGGCGCCTTTACAACCAACGAGAGCGCCCGCTTCCAGTGTGAGCCGGTCTACGTGCGCGTCGAGCGCGACGACACGCCCTGGACGCGCGCCTACGACGAGGGCGACGTCCTCGAGATTCCGATCGCTCACGCCGAGGGTCGCTACGAGATCAGCGACGACCGACTGGCCGACCTCGAGGACGAGGACCGCGTGCTCTTCCGGTACTGTGACGAGAACGGCGAGACGGGGCCGGAGGCGAACCCGAACGGCTCGAAACACGACATCGCCGGGATCCTCGGCGAGCGCGACTCCGTCGCGGTGTTGATGCCCCACCCCGAACGCGTGACCCTGCCCGACGTCGGCTCGACAGACGGCCAGGGCGTTCTCCGCGGCTTCGAGTCGGCGTAACGCAGTAACCGCTGTAACAGCGTTTTTCCTGCCCGCTGCCGAGCGAGACGACCACTGGCAAGTCGGCTCGCAGCGACGCTAGCGGCCCCACTCGTAGACCCACCAGCTCGCGCCGAGGAGCATGAGCCCCGCGCCGAACGCGGAGGTTGCCGGCTCGGGAACGACGAACAGGATGAAACCGACGAGGATCAACAGTGTGGGCTCGAGTTCGTTGACGTAGTTCCACAGCGACGGGCGTGCCATAGCAATCAGTAACCGACCGGGCAGGAAGTACGTGGCCCCGTCGGCTGCCGTCTGCCTTATCGGGTCAGCGGCTGGTTGAAGCTCCGTTCACGCTCCATGACTGTCTCCCAGGTCAGTTCACACTCACAGGACACCTGCTCGAAGACCGATGGGTCCTGACGCAGGTCGAAGTCCTTGATCGCTTTCTGGACGAGGTCGTCGCACTCCCCGCAGTTGTGCGGCCCCCGATCGGAGCCGTGGCCGACCGGGTCCGAGACAACGATGGCGTCGACGTCCGCCGTTTTCTCGAGGACGTGAGCGACCGACCAGAGCCACGGCGGCCGGTAGCCGTCGTTGAAGTAGAGTTCGTCGACCATCGTGTAGCGCTGGACGTTACACGGGTTCATCGAGACGGTGTGACAGCCATCGACGTCGGCACAGCGCTCGATCGACGAGATCATGTCGTCGACGGCCTCCGATTCCGTGAGGAACGGCGGTTTCATCAGCAGATAGGCCTTGATCCCTGCCTCGGCGTCGTCACCCGCCGCATCGTCGGCGGCCGCGGCCTCGGCACAGGCGTCCTCGAAGTCCGCGAAGTCGAAGTACTTGTTCACGCAGTCGTGGCGTACCCGATCGGTCGCCGTCTCGAGGCCGATCGCGACGTCGGTGTCGAGCCCGTGTTGGGTGAAGTCGGCGATCTTCTCGCGGTCGACAAAGTCGGGCAGCGACTCGACGACCATGCGGTCGCGGTCGGCGAAGGTGTCGGCGATCGCACGACGGCTCTCCGCGCCGACCTCGCGCTCGTCCAAGAAGGAGCCGGAGGTGTAGATCTTGATGAGGTCGGCGCGTTCGTCGCCGTCGTCGGACTGTGTCCGACTGCTCGGTGAGCTTAGCTCACCGGCGTTTTCCTGTTCGTGCTCGAGACAGACGTCGATCTGGTTCATCAGCGCCTCGTGGGAGACGCTGCCGCCGTCGACGCTTTCGGCGACGTAGCCACACATCGTACAGCCGCCGGCGCGGGCCCACCGGCAGCCGCCGGTGTTGAGAATGATCGTCAGACTCGTCTTGACGCCGTCGGGGGTGTTGTCCTCGTCGAGCCAGACGCGGGTCGGCTCGTGGGGATCGTAGCTGGCCTCCTTTCGCGAGCGGATCTCGCGCATGACCTTGTTGTGGGCGTCCATGCCCTTGCCCTGCTCGTAGACGTCGGGCGTGGGTTTGCTCATTAGGAGACGCAAGCGGGCCAGCGCGTAAAGCGCCTTCGTCTCCCCTCGTGTCGACGCACAGGCGACGACGCGTCTCGTCGGCGGCTCGACGCTGGCGGGTCGAAAACCGTCACGTCTTACGTCCGACGGCCCAACTGGCGGGCAATGCGCGAGTGCTTCGAAATCCGGGACACCGACGCCGGCGGCCGTATCGGTGAACTCTCCGTTCCCCGTGCCGACGTCACCGTCGAAACTCCGGCGTTGTTGCCGGTGATCAATCCCAATCTGGACACGATCAGCCCCCGCCGACTCGCCGACGAGTTCGGTGCCGAGATTCTCATTACGAACTCCTATATTATCCACGGCGACGACGACCTCCGCGAACGCGCCCTCGCGGACGGCCTCCACGATATGCTCGACTTCCCGGGCGCGATCATGACCGACTCCGGCTCCTTCCAGCTCTCCGAATACGGCGAGATCTCCGTCACGACCGAGGAGATCCTCGCCTTCCAGCACGAGATCGGCTCCGACATCGCGACACCCGTCGACATTCCGACCCCGCCGGACGTGCCCCGCGAGCAAGCCGAACGGGAACTCGAGACGACCCAGGAGCGACTCGAGATCGCCGAAGACGTCGACACGGGCGAGATGCTCGTCAGCGCGCCCGTCCAGGGCTCGACGTACCCGGACCTGCGCGAGAGGGCGGGTCGGCACGCCGAGGGGACCGACCTCGACGTCTTCCCGGTCGGCGCGGTCGTCCCGCTGATGAACGACTACCGCTACGACGACATGATCGACGCCGTCGCCGCCGCCAAACGCGGCCTGGGAGCCGACGCGCCCGTCCACCTCTTCGGTGCCGGCCACCCCATGATGTTCGCGCTCGCGGTCGCGATGGGCTGTGACCTGTTCGATTCAGCGGCCTACGCGCTCTACGCCCGCGACGACCGCTATCTGACGGTCCGGGGCACCCGGGCACTCGAGGACATCGACTACTTCCCCTGTTCGTGTGCCGTCTGTACCGACCACTCGCCCGACGAACTCCGCGCGCTCCCCGACGACGAACGCGAGTCGGAGCTGGCCGCCCACAACCTCCACGTCACGTTCGCCGAGATCCGGCGGATCAAGCAGGCGATCCGCGCCGGCAACCTCATCGAGCTCGTCGAACAGCGCGCTCGCGCACACCCGACGATGCTCGACGGCTATCGGACCCTGCTCGATCACGCCGCGCAACTCGAGCGGTCGGACCCCGTCTCGAAGGGATCGTTCTTCTACACGTCCCACGAGAGCGCACGCCGGCCAGAAGTCGTGCGCCACCACGAGCGTCTCGAGCGGCTGTCGGTACCGGACTCCCTGCTGCTGACTGAGGGGGACGCGCCGCGTGGCGACGAGTACGACGAGTCCTGGCGCGTCGAACCGCCCTTCGGCCCGTTCCCGCGGGCGCTCTCGAAGAGCTATCCGCTGACCGCCGAAGTTCCCGACCGAACGGACCGGGCCGCCCTCGCGGCCGCGGCCGACGGTGTCGCGCGGCTCGTGAACGTGAACCCGAACGCGGAGATTACGCTCGCCCACGACGGGTGGCCTGCGGCTGTCCTCGAGCGTGTCCCGGACGACGTGGCGCTCGTCGATCTCACCGCGGCGTAGTGCAACCCAGCGTCCCGGACCGGAACACCGAATAGCGAGGCGCCGACCGGTTGGGGTATGCTCGGACCAGGCCCAGCAACGCTCGCCGTCGGCGCGTTCATCACCATTCTGGTTGGCTCGTGGCTGTTCACCCGCGTCCGCGGTGGCTCAGCCGAGGAGGGACGGTCCCGGAAACGTCACCGAGAGGCCCAGCAACGCGAGCCGCCGGTCGACATCGGCGACGTCGAGACGGTCGCGATCCGCGAGTTCACCGATCACCACTCCGGCGAGCGCCGAGCGGTCGGCAAGATCGAGGGGTTCGTCGTCTTCGTCGAGGACGTTCCCACCGACTGTGAAGTGACGGACGTGATCCGAATCAAGATCCTCTCGTTCAATCGCGGCCACACGTCCGCGACGGCGACCTATCTCGAGTCGGCATAGCGACTATCAGCGCCGTTGACAGTCGGTTCGAGGAATAGACCAGACGATATATCTCCCGTGGAGGCGAACGGACGACCGTGATCGACCGCTCTCTTAGCACCGTCTTTTTGGGTCTTCTCCTCGTCGTTGCGCTCGGTGCTGTCGGGCTGTTCGTCGTCGACGTGGGATCGACGTCTCCCGATCCCGTCGCCTTCGACGATACGGTGACCGTCGGACTCACACTCGAGTCCGAGTACGCACTCTCCGACGAGGTCGACCTCCCGCGCGCACAGGTATTCTACTCACAGTACCAGTACGTCGTCGGCTACTACGGCGTCGAGACGTTCGTAGACCAGCAACGCCAACCCGCACACGAACAGCGCTTTGGCTATCCGCTGACGGTCTACGTCTCCGACTACAGCGAGACTGGTGTCGAACTCAACGAGAACGGCTACCCGGTTACCGAGTCATCACCGGGGTGGACCGACGCCGAAACGGCGTCGTTCGTCGTCGGCAGTGACGCACAAACCCCAGCCGGCAACACCGTGGTCCCCTTCGCCGACCGCGAAGATGCACAGGCGTTTGCCGACGAGTACGGCGGGACCATCCATGGCTGGGAGTCGGTCCTCGGGCAATCGTTCGACCGCGACGACGCAGCAGTCGCCCGTGACCGCGTGACCGACCGTCAGCGACAGGCGGACGCACGGGTCGACAACACGTCTGCACACCTCGAGCGGCCGACCTCGGTGGTCGTCGGCGAGGATACGGACTCCGTTCAGGACGCGATCGATCAGGCACCGGCGAACACGACGGTCGTCGTTCCCGAGGGAACGTACGAGGAGAAACTCGAGATCGATCGGCCGATCACGCTGGCCGGTGAGGGGAACGCGACGCTTCGCGGTAACGGGAACGGCTCTGTCGTCACGGTTACCAGCGAGCGGGTCGCGGTCCGCGGGCTCGACATCACTGGCGTCGGCAACGTGACGCGAGAGGGCGGCGACCTGCCCGTCGACATCGACGAGGGAGCGTGGGACGCGTCCTTCCTGCGGTACTACGCCGGAACCGACGCCGGGATCTCGGCGTATAACGCCGACGGCCTCCGCGTCGAGAACGTCAGTATCGACACGCCGGCAAGCGGCGTCATCGTCTACCAGAGTGACGACGCCGTCATCCGAAACGTGACGGTGTCGGCGCCGGACGACCCGATGTCGGGTCTCGCCGGCGTCCTGTTGTTCCAGTCGCCGAGCGTCGTCGAGGACTCGACGTTCACGGGTGGCCGAAACGGCGTCTACCTGTATCGCTCGCCGGAGACGATCGTCCGCTCGAACACGATCGAGGGCAACTTCCTCGGCACCCACCTGATGTATACCGGCGACAGCCTCCTCGCGGACAACGACCTCCGCGGACAGGCGGACACGGGCATCGTCATCATGACTGGACCGGAACGCAACGCCGTCGTCGGTAACACGGTCCGTGACGCGGCAGACGCCCTCAGCCCGGGCGGCTCGGCGAACTACGTCGCGCACAACATCGCCGAAGGCAACGACCTCGGACTCCGCATCGCCTCGACGTCGTCGATCTACGAGCACAACGTCATCGTCGGGAACGACCTGGGTGCGGAGGCAAGCGCCATGTTACCGACGAACCGCGTCGTTGGCAACGACTTCGTCGGTAACGACGAACACGCCACCGCGATGTCCGGCCCGCTGCGGATCTGGAGCCACGGCGGCGATGGCAACTACTGGCAGGGGGGCGCTGGCATCGCCAACGGCGACCAGTCGGACCTGTCGTACTCGCCGACCGATCCCCTCGACAAACGACTCCACCGCACCGACGGGACGCCGACACTCACCCGGGCACCCGCACTCAAGGCCCTCGCCGGGCTCGAGGGGTCGGTCCCCGGCATGCGAACCGGGAGCGTCGTCGATCGGGCACCGAGTTGCGAACCGAACAATCCCGAACTGCTCTCCCAGACCGAATGGGACGACGAAGCCTGGACCTGCTACGAACTGACGCGGACGACGAGCAATGACTGATATGACACCAATTCTCGAGGCGACTGGTATCGACCACGACTACGGGACGGTCTCGGTCCTTCGAGACGTCTCTGTGAGTATTGAACGCGGCCGAGTGACGGCCCTGATCGGCCCGAACGGAGCCGGCAAGTCGACGCTGATTCGCGATCTCGCCGGCCTCCACGAGCCGACGGCCGGGGAGGTGACATACAACGGCCCCGACACCGCACGTGAGATCGGCTATCTCCCCCAGCATCCGGCGTTCCGACCCGGATTTACCGCACTGGAAACGCTTCGCTTCTACGCGTCACTCGTCGGCGGCGACGAGACGGACGCGATGGCACAGCTCGAACGGGTCGGGCTCGAGGACGCAGCCAGCCGACCGGTCGAGGCGCTTTCCGGTGGGATGACCCGATTGCTCGGCATCGCACAGGCGACGATCGGCGATCCACCGATCGTCATCCTGGACGAGCCGGGCAGTGGGCTCGATCCGAGCATGGGACTGCACGTCTTCGACGTCGCCGCCGACCTCGCCGACGAGGGGATCGCGGTTCTGTTGAGCTCCCACGATCTGGAGCTCGTCGAACAGGTCGCCGACGACCTGTTGATACTCGCTGACGGCCGCATCGCCGAACAAGGACCGATCGCCGACGTTCGGGCTCGAGTGGGCGGGGACACCCTGCGACGTGTGTACGAGCACGCCGTGGGTGGCCACCGCGATACCGTGCAGGTCGTGGGTGATCACGCATGAGCGACGATGCGATCCGTCCGGGCGATACCGCCGGCGGAGGAACCCGCTCCGATCGGTCACGGACGACCGCACCCGGATCGAAACACGTCCTCGAGACGATCATCGGACGGGAACTCCGGACGATCGTGCGGACGCGGACGTTTTTCATTCTCGCGCTCGCATTCGCCGCCGTCGTCCTGGGGATCACCTGGGTCAGCGGGAGCGTCCGCGCCGGCTACGTCCCGACGCTGGTCGATCTGCTCACCCCACTCGAGTTGCTCGTCCCGGTCGTCGCCATCGCCTTTGGCTATCGCGCGATCCTCGGCGATGCAGAGCGTGGCGAACTCGACGTTTTGAAGACCTATCCCGTCTCGAGCCGCGAGATCGTCGCCGGCGTCTACGTCGGGAGAGCGATCGGCCTGCTGACTGCGATCGTGGCGCCGCTCGTCATCACCGCGATGACCGTCGTCGTCGCCAAAGAGGAGGGTCGGACCCTCTATGCATCTCATTCGGGTGTCGACTCACCGATCCTGTTCGGACGGTTCGTCGTCCTGACGATCCTCTTTGCGCTGACGGTCCTCGCGATCGCGATCGCCATCTCGGCCGTGGTCAGCGGGACGCGCAGTGCGATCGCGCTGTCAGTCGTCGCGCTCGTCGTCTTGCTCGTCGGGCTGGACCTGGCGCTCGTCTACGGGTTTTCGGCCGGGACGATCGGCGACGGGAGCCTCGTGTACGCGCTCGCGATCAGTCCGCTGAGTGCATACCGGGGGCTCGTCTTCGAGAGCGCGATCGTCGTGGCGGCGGGGACTGGTCCGGCAGCCGCCTCGCCGGTTGCAAGTCTGGTGAGCTTCGCCGTCTGGACGGCCGCGTCGCTGGGGACCGCGACGTGGGTCCTGAACCGGTAGCCGGCAATACTGTTCGGACTGACGGTCTCGGAGACGACATCAAAAAAGAGATGAATCGATCGGTGGCGCTTTCCGCGGCCGATCAGCGTGCTCGAGGGGCCGTGCTCACATCGCCCTCAGCGAGCTGACCAGCTCCTGCGAGACGTCGTCGTGTTCGTAGACATCACCGCCGTATTCGGACTGGAACTCGTCGGCCTCGTCGGCGTCGCTGAACCCGATGATCGACTGTCCCATCGCACCCTCGACGTCGCTGTCTGCGACCATCGTTAGTTCCGTGACGTCGCCGAAGGCCTCGGCCTCGAGATGTCGGGAGATCGTTGCAGGGTCGCTGCTTTCGTCGACCTCGTAGTCGACCGTCGAGTAGTCCGTCAGGTAGCTGACCTGCGGTTCGCTTTCGGACTCGTGTTCGAAGGTGAACGTGTACGTACAGAGCGAACTGCAGAACTGTGCCGGGCGGTCCTCCTCGAGCACTGCTGTCGGATCCTCGTAGTGGGATTGGCCGGCGGGTCCGAGATAGTTCCCGATGATCATCCCACACTGATCGCACTCTTTCCCTTCGTCGATGGTGATAGGATCGGGGACCGACTCGGACCCGTCACCGTTTCCGCCCCCACCGGAACAGCCGGCAAGCGCTGCGATGGAGGCGGCCCCGACGCCGCCCAAGACCGTTCGACGGGTGATACGTCGGTCATCATCCGGACCAACAGTTGGCACGTCCATACGAGACGTTAGCTAGCGGCCGATAAACAAGATGTGGTCCAATTCCCGAAATAACAGTCGCTGGCGACGATAGTCCCGGCCGACGGCAGTCGCTGGCGACGATAGGCGTCGCCGTGCGCTGATCGCGTCATCCAGCCGTTCGTTCCTGTACAGCTACGACCGTCTGTGGACCGTCCCAGAAACCAGCCAAAAGAAAGATTCAGTCGATATAACCGGTCAGTGGTCTACGCTCGTCGGCCGAGCACGAGCGCCGTCAGCAGTGCCGCAAGCGACGCGAGTGCGGCTCCGATCCCGAAGCCGGGAACGCTATCCGAGTCCTCGTCGTCGTTACCGTCTTCGGACGTGTTTTCCGCATCTTCGGTCTCGAGGAACTCACTCATTGCGTCGGTATCGGCCTGTGGGAGGTCGTCGTCCCACTCGCCGGCTTCGTGGACGGTCGTCTCGGTGCCGACCACGTCGAGGTGTTCGAGATCCGCCTTCGTCGCCGACGCGGTGTCGATCCCGTCCATGTCGTCGACGTAGACGTACATCGACGCGGTCTCGTCGTGCTGTTCGGTCGCGACGCCGCTGATCGACATGCTGTCCGTGAGCGTGTCGGTGATCTTGCTCATGTCTTCGAACCGCGCACCGGCTTCGACGCGCACCGTGCCGTCTTCGAGCCCGGCGTCGATGCGAGCGACCTCGAGTTCGGACTCGTCCAGCGCCGACACGAACTCCTCCGTTTCCGGCGACATCGTCGACGACTCACTGCTCTGGATCGATTCCGCCCAGCTGTTGATCGCCTGGCCGGCCAGATCCTCCGCTTCGAGTTCGAACTTGCCGTCCATCGAGAGTTCGTCACCGTCGGTGTCGGCCGTCAGCTCGAACGTGACGTCGTGTGGCGCATCCATGTCGCGGGACTCGAGTTCGTCGATGTAGGCGTCCCAGTTTTTCGTATCGCCCGTGACTGTCGCGTCGAACGTGATTTCGTCGGACGATTGCTCGGCCGAGCCGTCCCAGGAGACCGTCGACTCGAGGTTCGCCGCCTGCTGGGCCTCGATAGCCGCCCGTGCGTTCTCGAGTTGCTCCTCGGGGAGCTGTCCGGTCGTATCGGTGGCTTCCATCAGATCGAACATCGCGAACGTCAGCTCGTCGTAGTTCGCGATCGCAACGTCCCACTCGGCGTCCATCGAGTTGTCACTCACGTCGAGCATGAACTCGATTTGCTCGAGTTCGACGTCGGTGACGCTGGCCGCGATCTCGCGTGCTTCCGAGCGGGTCAGGTCGGTCGATCGATCGGCCGTCAGCTGGTCCGTCAGCTGCTGTTCGATGCCGTCGTCGATACCGGTGTACGTAACGCTGTATGAGATGTCAACTTGGGACTGCCCGTCCGCTCCCTCTTGAAAGTCGTAGTTCGTGATCTCGATCTCGCTGGTTCCGCCCAGCGACGTGGCGAGCGTTCCGTACTGTTCCTGAAGCGTCTGTCTGGCCTGTTCGCGCGTCTCCCACTGACTGGCCGTCCATTGCGTAAGGGTCTGTTCCTGAGTGACGTCGACCGTGTACCCGTTGCTTGTCTCCGTCAGGGAGGCATCGACGTACATGTCCGACCCACTACCCGCGCTGTCCATCTCGGCGGTCACGTCGCCGCTCGTCTCGAACCGATCCGCCGTTACGGACACCTCACCGCTCGTACTGCCCGTCCCGGCGCTCGTACTCTGGCTGTCGAACGTTCCGGACGTGCTCGCGTCGAATTCGTTGGTGTCCTCGGAGACTTCACCGGAGACGTCGGCATCGAAGCTCTCGAGGTCGTCAGGTCGCTCCATGACCATGGAGCCGCTTCCGGAGAGCCCCTGTTGGTCTAACATCGCCGAGAAGTTCGCCGACTCGAGTTCCTCGTCCGGGTCGTCGATGTCGTCCACAACGAGCATGTGAACCAGCCCTTCACTGACGTCCATGCCCATATCGAGCTTGTCCACGTCTGAGTCGTCCTCGTAGTGGAGGACCGCACTCTCGTTGTCACCGAGATAGATATCGTCGGCCGGGCCGAGTTCTGACTCGGCCTGTGTGACCGAGTCGTACGATTCCATCTCCGGAGAAGGCTCGGTTGCTTCGGCGGTCGTCGTCGCGCCGCCGAACACGACCGGTAGTCCGAGCGTCGCTACGCCAATGACTGCAACCATGAACACGGCCAGAAACGCTCTGAGACCGTCGTTCGATCGCAGGTACGCTATCGATTTCGATACTGAAGGCATCGTGATATATTCCCAACTGAAACATGATAAAGGTTGATTTTTTAAAATGTATTGGGCTATGTTCTGGTTAATACTATCCAGTAATACAGAGGGACTACTCGAGGCAACCGGCAGCTCGCTGGCTCGCGTCCGGTCACGGACGATCGACAACCTCTTTCGCCCGCCCCGGCCATATCGAGTATGACCGACTATTTCGAAGTGCACGAGCGCGACGGGGCCGCGCGCGTGGGCGAACTCCGCCTCTCCTCGCCGCGGTCGACGCCCGCACTCGTCGACGACGTCCTCGAGGACGCGGGCTCGCTCTGGAGCCAGTCCCGCGAGGTCCCCGACGGAGACGAGTCGACGCTCACCGTCCTCCCCCACCGGGCGTTCCCCGGCGGGACCGCCACAGAGGTCCAGGAATCCTTTGCCGTCGACTCTCCCGACGTCGACTATCCGAGCGTCGCCGTCGTCTCGAGCGAGCACGTCGATGACCACGGTACGGACGCCTACGCCCTCTCGAACGTCCAGTCGGTGATGGGCCACGGGGCGGCGCTGGTCGAGGCCGTCGTCGACGTTCGCGAGGCGATCCCGGCCGACACCGCGTTGCTGTTCTCCGGGGTCGCGACGCCGCGAAACGTCGCGCTGCTGGCCTACGCCGGCGTCGATCTCTTCGACGCGACTGCGGCGGTCGTCAAGGGCACGGAGGGGCGATACCTCACGACCGACGAGGCGTACTTCCTGGAGGATCTCGACGAACTGCCATGCTCGTGTCCGGCCTGCCAGCAGCCCCGCGAGGAGTTCACTCGCGAGGACTGTGCCGAACACAACCGACACGCCCTCGCATCGGAACTGGCGATCGTCCGCCGGCGGATCCGCGACGGCCGGCTTCGCGACTATCTCGAGGGCCAGGCCCGCCACGACCAGTGGCTCACTGCCGCCATGCGCGAACTCGATTCGCAGTGGGGGTATCTCGAGGAGCGCACGCCCATCCTTCGAGACGCCCAGATCAACGCAGCGACCGAGGACACACTCCGACGGGTGGAGATCCAGCGCTTCGCCGACCGGGTGACGACGCGGTACCGCAACCGCTTCGACAACCCGCTCGTGCTCGTCCCCTGTTCGGCCACCAAGCCCTACAGCGAATCCCAGAGCCACCGCCAGTTCCACGACGTCATCCAGTGGCGTGGCCACCTCGTTTCGATGACCAGTCCCATCGGCGTCGTCCCGCAGGAACTCGAGACGACCTACCCCGCCCAGCACTACGACACCGTCGTCACGGGCCGCTGGTCGGAAGACGAGAAGGAGTTCGTGGCCGAAGTCCTCCAGCGGTACCTCGAGCGCAACGACTATCCGAAGATCGTCGCCCACGTCCCCGACGAGGGGTATCGAGACATCGTCGAGCGCGTCGAGAAGCGACTCGACCTCGGGATCACCTACACCGTCGCCGAGCACCCGACCGACGAGCAGTCGCTTGCGAACCTCGCCGAGGCGCTGTCGGGCGAACTCAAATACTCCAAACGCGAGCGCGAGCACAACACCGTTCGTGCCATCGCGGACTACCTGCTGGGCGATGGCGCTGGCGACGACCTTTTCGCGGACATTCAGACCACGGGTCGGTACCCCAAGATCCAGGTCCGCGACAGCGAAGACACCCAGCTCGCGACGATGGTGCCCCAGTACGGGACGCTGTCGTTTACGCTCGCGGGAGCGAAGCGATGGGTCGACAGCAACGCACCGACGAAACGCGTCGAGATCGACGGCTTCGTCCCCCACGGCAGCGTACTCGCGCCGGGGGTCGTCGACGCCGACGAGGACATCCGCGTCGGCGACGAGGTGATCGTCGAGGGGCCGAAGGCGTTCGCCATCGGTCGCGCCGAGATGTTCGGCCGCGAGATGGCCGAGAGCACGCGCGGGATCGCCTGCGAGATCCGCCACGTCGAGGAGACGTAAGCGGCTGCGGACGCACGGTATCCGAACCGCGTTGTCCGGCCAGTATCAGCGGCCAGGACACGACTTGAGCAGGTGCTCGTGGTAGACGGCGGCCGGAACCCGCGCTCCACAGAGGTCACACTCACGATCATCGTGATCGTCGGTCATGGCTCGAGGTATCACGGCCCGTTGGGATAATCGTCGTGGTTCGCCGACCGAGCTCGATTCCCGCGAATCGGCCTGCTACCGCCGTTCGTCCAGGTTTCGGACCGGTCTCCCCTTGGAACATACTGTCAAATCGCAGAATTGTATTATATACGCATACGACGTATAAAATGGTGGTGAACAACAATGAGCAGTGAAACAGCAGACACCACGTATGCCGAGGGCTACTCTCTCGAGAACGACTGGCGGCCCCTCGCGATTGCAGGCGGGATCGTCGGATTGGTCGGCATCCTCGCGATGGCCGCTCCGGTCGTCACCGGGCTTTCGGTATCGGTCGCACTCGGGGCACTCCTCGTCGTCGGCGGGATCGTCCACGGCGTCCACGCGTTCACGGCACGCGGCTGGCGCGGTTCGATCTGGCAGGTAGCGCTTGCGATCGTCTCGGCACTCGCGGGGCTGGCCGTGCTCGCAGCGCCCGCCGTCGCGCTCGTCACCCTGACGGTGGCGCTCGTGGCGTACCTGTTCGTCGATGGCATCGTCGAACTGGGGATGGCGCTGTGGATGGGCGCGGCCCCGGGACGGACGTCGATCGCCGTCAGCGGCGTCATCTCGCTGCTCCTCGCCGGCCTCCTCTGGGCCGGCTTCCCGGCCACGGCAGCCTGGGCGATCGGCCTACTCGTGGGCGTGAGCCTCCTCGTGACCGGTCTCTCGATGGTCTCCGTTGCGATGGCGTCCCGGCCGATCGAGGACGTGACCCCGCCCGCGACCGAACCGCGTGGTGCGGCATAATCGTCCACCAGTTTTGATCCATTTTGAAGCGAACTCGAGCGAGCTAGCGACCGCGCCGCCGCTACTCGCCGAACACTGATTCGAAAAACTTCCGCTCGGCCGTCCGGAGGTGCTGGTTGAACGTCGCCGGTGCGATACCCAATCGGTCGGCGATCTCCTCACCGGTGCTCTCGCGGGGCCAGTCGAAGTAGCCCCCGAAGTAGGCCGTCTCGAGGGCGGCCCGCTGTTTCTCGGTGAGTTCGTCCTCGAGGACCGACGTCACGCCGGTCTCACCGCGCTCGCTTCGTTCGACTGTCCGCTGGGCCAGGTAGGTAATGTCGTCGCGCTGGGCGCGGATGAGCTCGATCATCTGGCGGGTGTCCCGACCACGCGGGAGTTCGACGACGAAGCGGTACTCCCCGTCGTCGATCGTCGCCGAGGCAACGCGACCGCCGTGGGTCGCGATCGTCTCGAACAGGGAGACGGCCGTCGGTGCGACGAGTTCGAACTCGAATTCGTCACGTTTGGCCGAGAGGACTCGAACGTCGCTGATGCCGTCGGTTCGGTCGACGGCCTCGACGAACGCGTCCTGAGAGACATCCCGTGCCGAGCCGTACGCCAGGAGCGTCTCGTCACCGCTCACCAGTTGCTCGATCGTGATCGTACACGCTTCGGCGGCCGAGAGTTCGATCAGGGGTTCGGCCAGTTCCTCGACGCGGAACTCGAGTTCGATGACGGCGTCGCTGACCAGGGCATCCCGGCGTTCGATCGCGGTGATCGCGTGGGCGATGACGTCGCCGGTTCGGGCAAGGACGGCGGTTTCGGGGCCTTCGAACGCTCGCGGTGACGACGAGTAGACGCCTAAGACGCCGTAGACGAGATCCTCGTGTATAATCGGAATCGCCGCTGACGATCGATACCCGCGGGCATGTGCCTGCTCTCGCCATGGTTCGAATTGGGGGTCCGTCCGGGCATCGTTCATTACCTGCACCTGGCCAGTCCGAATCGCCGTGCCTGCCGGCCCCTGACCGCTCTTCTCGTCTTCGTCGACGGTGACTTCGATTTCGTCGAGGTATCCCTCTTCGACGCCGGCCGCCGCTTTCGGGATGACACGGTCACTGCCCGGATTGACCTCACCGATCCACGCGAACCGATAGGCGTCGGACCCGGTGAGCCGGTCACAGACCTGCTGTTCGAGTTCCGCACGCGTCTCGGTCGTGATCACCGCGTGAGTGATGTCGTGGCCGATCCGGTTGAGCCGATTGAGCGCCTCGAGTTGCTCGCGCTGCTGCTGGCGTTCCCGCTGTTGGCGGGCCCGCTCGATCGCGTGGTGGATCGTCCGGACCAGGAGTTCGCTCGTCACCTCGTCTTTGACGAGAAAGTCCTGGGCACCACGCTGGATCGCCTTGACGCCGACCTGCTGGTCGCGGAGGCCGGTGAGGACGACGATCGGCGTCTCCGACGTTTCGTGGACCGTCTCGAGCGTCGACAACCCTTCGCTGTCGGGGAGGTTGAGATCGAGGAGGATGACGTCGATGTGCTCGGACGAGATCGTCTCGAGACCCTCCTCGAGGCGCATCTCGCGGGTGATTTCGGGCGTCTGGCCTGCTGTTTCAGTTCGACTGATTCGCCTTGTGAGCTCTTCGGCCCCGTGGAGCATCTCCTCTATGAGGCGAGCGTCGCCGGGGTTGTCCTCGATCAAGAGGATATGAAGCGTCTCGTCGGACCTTGCGTTCGCTTCCTCGATCGTTTGGGTGTTCGGCTCGCTCATGAACGATCGACCTCCGGTGGCAGCCGGACGACCGAGAACCAGAACTTCTCGAAGGCGCGGACCGTCTCGATGAACTCGTCGGGATCGACCGGTTTCGTCAGGTACGCGTTGGCGTGGAGTTCGTAGGACCTGGCGATATCCTCTTCCGCGCTGGAACTCGTCAGGACGATCACCGGGATCGAACGCAGCGCCGGATCATTTTTGAGTTCCTCGAGGATATCCTCGCCGTCTTTCCCCGGGAGATTGAGATCCAGCAAAATGAGATCCGGACGCGGTGCATCGGCGTATTCGCCTTCCTGTGAGAGAAACGAAAGTGCCTCGTTGCCGTCAGAAACGACGTGCAGGTCGTTTTCGATCCGTCCCTGCTTGAACGCCTCTCTGGTCAGGCGAACGTCGCCGGGATTGTCTTCGACCAACAGGATCTGTGCCGGCTCTGCCTGAAACGTGTGTGAGTCACTCATCGGTTAACGGTCTCCGTCCGCAACTGCGCTGGCAGCGCCGGTCGGTACTGGGTGCGCCCTCGTCGTTCGTCTCAGACACCGTCGAAAGCGTCCTGAACACGTCGCTCAGGCAGAGTCGGCGTCGACACTTGCCGTACCGCCGTCCTGTCCAATCAGTCGCGTATGAGCTAACCCAGTTCATAGTGATCTATCGTTTATTGCGGATATCCGTCGGACTCCGTTACCGACGGTCGTCCGCGCGTCCTCGAGTATCGCCCGAACCAGCCTCGGCTACCGGCTGCCCGCAGCGACGAGTAGCTGCTGATCGCGTCGCGCTCGCCGGTTTGCGAGCGCGGAACGTCGTCATCAGTCATCGTGTGTCCCATACGTTGGACGAAGTCCGGTAGTATACAAGCCAGAACGTCCGCAGACGGTGTAAACCTGGCGCTGAAATGATCGTTATTCCAACACTCATATCGAACTGGTAGTCTGTTTGGCCGAACAGCCGATCGGAGACGGGACGATCAGCGAACCGAACGGACAGTACCCCGGACACGTGAATTCGAGGCCAGTCAGAACGGATTCGATATATCACTATAGGATTTAGTGTAGGGGATGGGATTCCCGGCTGTGAAGGCTCGATCCAGTTCGGCAAACTGAACGCGACAGCACGGACCGACGGTAATCTAGGCAGGATCAGCCACTGCAGGCGATCAGCTCTAGCACTCGAGGAGACAGTATCGGAACCGCAAGCCGCGGCCACGGATCTGAAAGCGCGATCCCCTGACGACTGTGCCACGATACCTCGAATTCGTCGGCGTTCCAGCGACTATCGACGCGACGAATCTACATATCCAGGACCGGCGATATTGCGATGCAATTGACAGCTACTCTACTCGGCGGCTGCTGGCGAACACGACCGCTGGGCAGCCGAAACCAGGGTGGACGGCTGATATAATACCGTGCGCGAGACGATCAGTAACCTCAGCCACCCTCGAGCGCGCCACTGATACTGCCGGACAGAACGACGTGAAGATCGGTCGCTTTGCTGCGGCCGTCTCCAGCGGTGACGGCCGGATCCGAGCGAGCGATTTTCGAATCGTTCCGTCCGACAGTACACGAATCCCGGATAGCGTGTCTGAGCGGCCAGCGTGAGCCACCCGCTACTGTACGATAAATCAGATACCACGATATTAAATCGTGCTCGAGCCCGGATACAGCGAACCCGCCAGCGACTGGGAGGGGGTGCTAGCGAGTGATTTCCGGACGTGACAGTCATCCATACTGTTCGAAACGGTTTGCTCTCGAGGACAATGACGTACTTCGCTGCAGCGGCGGACGGACCAGTGCTGATACGAATCGCATACTAATACCGTCGGTTCGCGCGGTCGTTGCCATGAGCGTGTATCCGACCGACTCGTTCGAAAACGAGCTCCAGCGGCGCATCTACGAGTACGTCGAGCGAAACGGGGCCGTCACACCGGCCGAGTTGGCGCGAGCGATCACAGTCGACGGCGGTCGCGCTGACTCGAAGCCGGCTCGGTCGCGGGCCTATACCGAGTCGGTACCACCCACGCAGGAGGAGTTGCAGTCGTGTCTCGAAACACTGCAGGCCGAGGGCTACCTGACCGATGTCGACGGGAAGTTTCGAATCGCACTCTCTGCAACGACGGCCGATCTCGAGTGCGACGACGGGGTCGTCGTCATCCGGCCGGCGCGCGAGGAAGACCGAGCCGGCGTCGTCGAGACGATGCGGACGGTAGCCGAGGAGGAAACGTACGTCGTCGCCGAGAACGTCGCGACGGAAATCGATCGCGAATCGGCGCTCGTCCGGGCCAACGAGGCGCGTTCGCGGATCGTCTTCGTGGCGATCCTCGAGCCAGAACCGGAGCCGGACGAAGAAGCGGATACCGAATCGGCGGACGAACGCACCGAGCCGTCGGGAACGGACGGTGACGTCGTCGGCTGGCTCCACATCGACGCGCCGGCACACCCAGCATTGCGTCACACGGCTGAACTCACCGTCGGGATCGATCCCCAGTATCGGCGACAGGGCATCGGCTCGTCGCTGCTCGAGTACGGCCTCGAGTGGGCCAGCGATGCCGGCTATCAGAAGCTCTATCAGAACGTACCCGCGACCAACGACGACGCACTCACGTTCCTCGACGCACACGGCTGGCAACGGGACGGCGAACACGAAGGACAGTACTGTCTCGACGGTGAGCTCGTCGACGAGATCATGCTGGCGACGTGGCCCGACACCGAGTAAGCGTCCCGCCGGAGTCGCGCGATGAGGGAACAGTTTCTTGCCAGGCGCTCGCATAGCACGTCACATGCAAGAGATTTCCCTCGGCGTTCCGGAACCGATCCTCGAGCGACTGCCCGACGACGACGAGAGCGCGGCGGCAGACATGCAGAAGGCCGTCGCAGGCTGGGAAGACCGACTCAACCGAGCGCTCGAGGACGCCGACGACGAGCGCGAAGCCGCCGCCCGCGTGCTCGAGGCGATCGACCGATTCGAGGAGCGCTACGAGACCTACGACGAACTGGTACCGGAGCTCCGAGCGTGGGGACAGTCGCCGATCTACGCGATCGCGTGGCGGACGCTGTACGCCGACGTGATCGCACAGCTCCACGAACACGACGAACTCGCCGACCACCTCGACCGGGAGCGAAACGCCCGGCTGGTGGCGGATGGCATTCGGTTGCAAGATCTCTGACGAGCAGCGTCTCCGATCGGGGCTGCCGGACAGACATACCAGCTTCGAAAGTAGTCCTATATAAGGCTATTTTTGACTTTGGCTGTCTGTATCCTGGTTCCGCCCTCATTATACTATAGAAATAAAATGAATCTGTCAGCAACAGTTTTGTAGTCAGACGCGAGAATAAGCCGTGTGGCGACGACCGATCGACCAACGCCGGACGGAGCTGACGCGATCGATCTGACGACCCGCGTTCGCCGTCGGATCTTGCCGGTACTCCATCGGCTCAAAGCACCCCTCGGCGGCTACGCCATCTGCAGACAGCATCCCGCAGAGTACGTCGGCACCCTCAAGCGCACGCTCGAGACGGTCCGATCGCTGCTCGAGGACCTGGCCTTCGAGTTGGAGCCGATCGCATCGCTGAAGATCCACGACGACGGTCGGCGCTCGGCGGGGAGCTGGGTCCGCCGCGAGTCCCCGCTTTCGAGATGGCAACTCCACGTCACGCTGTTTCGAACGGGTGCGGGTGCCGTCGAGGTGTTCGCCCATCGCGAACACTCGTGGCTCCGCCATCCGTACAAACACTACACACAGGATGGGTGGGACAGCCAGGGTGGCGTCGACCGGATGCGATCGATACTCTCGGCGCACGGTGTCCCGTTCTGGATCGAGTAGCGGCGACTGATCGCTCGCACCACATCGTGTGTATTCATCCCAAGCGTTGAAATTCCAGGCCAGCCTACCAGCGGTATGGAGTTCGCTGTATCTCGGACAGGGACGACGCTCGTGACGCTTCACGGCGGATCAGACACGACCGCCTGCGACGACGCGACGTCGACACTTGCCGACACTCTCGAGACCCTCGCGGCCGAGGGGACGATCACCGACTGGAACGTGACTGATGCCGACGTCTACGAACACCCGACGGCGCCGTTCGATCCGTACACGATCACCCTCGAGTTTACCGTGACGGTCACTGTCGAGGCCGACGATACCGACGAGGCGACCGCGATCGGCGCGAGCGTGATCGACGACGCGCTCGCGGCCGCTGGCGTCGAGTCGGTCGCGTACACGACGTCGCCAGCAGCCACGGCTGCCTGAACGGGCAGTGACCGACGCCCGGACTTATGTCGTCCGACGACAACTGTTCTGTATGGACATCGACCTCCGATTTTTCGCCACGTTCCGGGAGGCCGTCGGGGAAAAAGAACAAACGCGCACGATCGACGACGATGCGACCGTCGGTGACGTCCTCACCGCACTCGAGACCGAGTACGACGGACTCGAGGGACAGCTCCTCGCGGACGGAGAGATCCGCCCACAGCTGAGCGTGTTGAAAAACGGCCGCAACGTGGTCCACATGGCAGGGGCCGAGACGGATCTCGACGCGGGTGACGTCGTGTCGGTGTTTCCGCCGGTCGCTGGCGGATAGCGCCGAACCGGCGTTTCTGATACGGTCTACTCTACTGTCCCTGTTTTCCGGCGCACCCGCAACCTGTCCATGTGGGTGCGCCGGAAATGACTGACAGAGTCCGTACGACACGGACGGTGAGAACGGACCGTGATCGGCTCGCCCGACGGCGATTTCGAGAACGCTTTACGCGTCGCTGGACTCGAACAGAACGTGACGAAACTCGACGGGAGCGACGCTGATCGGTGCCACGATGAGCGCGTCGAGGCCCCGGCGGACGAGTCGGCCGACGAACTGCACACGTCGGAGACGGACGGGCGGACGATCACGTTCGATCGCGAGGGGATTCGCACCGGCTTTCTCACCTGTCTGCCGGTCGCGGTCGGCGTCGGCGGTTACGGGGTCGCGTTCGGCATGCTTGCCCGCCAGGCAGGGCTGAGCGTTGCCGAGGCGACACTGATGAGTGCAACCGTCATCGCGGGGGCCGCCCAGATCGTCGCCGTCGAACTCTGGGCGGAGCCGCTGCCGGTCGCGACGATCGTCATCACGACGCTGGCGATCAACCTGCGCTACTCGTTGATGGGAGCGGCGCTGGGGCCGTGGTTCGAACGGCTCTCGCCGCGCCAGAGCTACGGGAGCCTGCTGGTAATGGCCGACGAAAACTGGGCGTTGACCATGCGGGAACTCAAATCCGGCAGCGGCCGAGGCGCGTTCCTGCTGGGAACGGGCATCGCGGTCTGGTGTTTCTGGGTCGGCGCGACGATCATCGGGGCGACCGCCGGCGGCGTGATCGGCGATCCGGCCCGGTACGGGATCGACTTCGTCCTCGCGGCGGTCTTCGTGGCGCTCGCGGTCGATCTCTGGGAGGGACGGACGACGCTCCTCCCCTGGCTCGTCGCGCTCGTGACCGCCGTCGTCGCCGCGAACGTCGTCCCGGGCCAGTGGTACATCCTGCTCGGTGGGCTCGCAGCCGCAACCGTCGAGGTGATCCGGTATGACGAGTGAGGGTGCGCTCGCGCTCGACCCGCTCGTCGTCGGCGTCATCCTCGCGATGACGCTCGTGACCGCGCTGACGAAAGTCGGCGGCTTCTGGCTGCTGCGCCGGATCGAGGTGAGCGAGCGACTCGAGGCCGGGCTCTCGATCCTGCCGGGTGCGATCGTGGTCGCGATTCTGGGACCGGAACTGGCAGCCGGTGGGCCAGCCGAGTGGGGTGCGGCCGCCGTCGTGGTGGTTGTCATGTGGCGCACGGAGAACATCCTGCTGGCGCTGTGTGGTGGCATCGGCACGGTGATCCTGTTTCGAGCGATGGGCTGACCGCCATCCAGACGGGACGACGACTACAATCGACTGATCGGCGCCCAACAATATATCCGTCCAGCAGTCGAATCCGATGTATGGGAATCCGTCTCGAGCGGTCCTTTCGCGGCATCTCCGAACGGCTCGTGGTTCGATACCTGACGAAACTCGGTGGCGAGCAGGTCGCCGACGACACCGTCGAAGGTGACGGCTGGACGGCGACGTTCTCCTCCGAGACGGTCGGGGTCGGCCCCTCGCTCCAGTTGACCGAGGTGACGGTCGTCTTCGAGGGCGACGAGGACGTCGTCGAACCGCTCGTCGAGCAGTTCGCCCAGAAGGCGATGCGTGCAGGTGGATAAATGGCGGGTGAACCGATCGAGGGGCAGGTACTCCTGCTGACCGCTGCCAAGGCGAGCGTGCCGCCGACCCGGCTCCCGGATCTGGTCGAGCGTGCGCAAACGGTGCTCGGACCGGAGCTCGAGCGATACCGCCGGGAGTACGAACGACTCCACGCGGGGACCGATCTCGAGGTGTTTCTCGTCGATAGCGGCCACTGGGACGAGCTCGGCGTGGAGCTCGACGTGACCGGCCGCGAGCTGTCAGCGATCCGTCGCGCACACGAAGAACAGCTGTTGCGGATCGGTCGGCGGACAGATCGCGGGGCCGAGTTCGAGACGGCCCTCGAGATCCGTGAGCCGGTCGTCATCGGGACCGACGTGACGGGAGCTGGCGCGGACATGTGAGACAGCCGCGTCGGAAATACTGTCTGACAAACGCTACCGGAGATAGCAGCTGTGTGTGACAACGCCAGCAGTGCCGCTCGCGGTGGATGGCAACTATAAAGATAGTGTTTCACCTTTGGCAAGCTACTGAGACGATGGCCATCGAACAGGAGACCGAAATGACCGACGCGGAGATCGACGACTTCCTCAGTCGGCACGAGACGGGGGTGCTGTCGCTTGCGCGCGGGAACAAACCATATGCGATTCCGATCTCGTACGGCTACGACGACGACGAGCGGGCGTTCTATATGCGGCTGGTGTCGACGCCCGAGAGCGAAAAGCGCCAGTTCCTCGAGTCCTCGCCACAGGGGCGCCTCGTCGTCTACGACGAGGCGGACTCGTCCTATCGGAGCGTCATCGCGACAGGCACCCTCGAGAGCATCGACCCGGCGGCGCTCACACCCGAGGAGATCGCCCAGTACGGCGAGGCGAAGCGACCGCTGTTCGAGCTCTGGGCCGAAGGGAAAGAAGACCTCCGTATCGAACTCTATCGTCTCGAGCCGGCGACGCTCAACGGCCGGCTGACCGAAATCGATCGCGAGACGTAGCCGGATACAGAGCTAAGGAGAGTCGTACGGTCTCGTACGGGCTGCTGTACCGACGTTCTGGCACACCCGAGGTGGATCGTGGATCTCGACAGTGACAGCAGCTCGGGTCAGTTTTCAGTCGGTTGTTCCGCCACGAAGTCGGATGGCGACACCGACGCTGCACAGACGGGACAGCCGTGTGTCAGCGTGGCTTCGCGCATCGATTCATTGACTTCGATCTCCTGCCCACACTCGGGGCACGTGAATTCGTATCTACTCATGGCGGAGCGGGTCGGGTGGCATTCTTGCACGTCACCCTCACGTTTGTACGCTATAGCTGCACGTCCCGTATATATATCGTTGCGGTTCGGTGCCGTTACCCTGTAGGTTCCGACACGTTCTTAGGGCTCGACTGGTACTCGGCCAGAGATCGACTGAGACGCCTACTCGTGATCGAGGATCGCGTCCAGGAGCTTCGTCTGCGCTGCGGCGAGGTGTTCGGTCAGCGTCGTACCGGTAATCCCGAGCTCGTCGGCGACCTCGCCGGCGTTGGCCTGCTTTGGGTGTTCGAAATAGCCCATCCGGTGGGCCGTCTCGAGGACCTCCGCCTGTCGGTCGGTGAGCGTGTTCCGGTCGACGAAGACGAGGTTTTGCTCGGTGTGGTCCTGTTGGGACTGGAGCAGCCGCTGGACGTCGAGCGTCGCCTCGCGCTCGCGCAACGCGCCGATGACCGCCTGCAGTTGCTCCATGCCCGGCGCGTGAAAGGTCAGGTACAGCGACGCACCGTGTGCGCGGACGTCGACGAGGGGACAGTCGAACCGCTCGATGCACGCACACGGACAGTCGCCGTCGAGGTCGCGCTCGAAGCGATAGACGGTGCTCGAGCCGTACGAGAAGATCGCCGAGAGATCGGCGTCGACGTCGAACTCGTCGGGTTCGGTTTCCGCCTCGAGCATGAACTCCACGGTCACGCGATCGGGTGCCGAGGGGTTGGTGCTCTTCGAGACGGAGTGGACGCGGCCGCTCGTCTCGGCTGCCGCCTGAGCGACGACGCAGTCCGGCTCCTCGAGTTTCACCTCCGCGCGAATCCCCGATGCCATTACTTGTCCGTAGGACGCAGGCATCCTAAAGCCTGCGTCCGCAAGCCTCCATCGTCCGTCGACGGACGACGACTCCGACCCGTATATAAAGCACCCTGTATTTATTGGGACTCATTTGGAGAGGGTGTGGTTGCTACTACAGGATGTAACAGATGTCCGCTACGAACCCTGAGGCCCGACGAGGCTGGCAACGTGACGAACCCGTCGACCCGCAGGCCGTGCTCGCCGCGCTCGACGACGACGCTTGCCGGGCGATTCTCGAGGCGACAGCTGAAACCGCACTGACAGCGACGGAACTCTCCGACCAGTGTGACATTCCGATGTCGACAGCCTACCGGAAAGTCGAGATGCTGACCGAGGCCGACCTGGTCGCAGAACAGGTCCGAATCAATACCTCGGGCAAGCACGCGACCGAGTACCGCAAGAACTTCGACGACGTGCTCGTCTCCGTCGCCGACGGGAGCGTCGAAGTCGAACTGACGAAGCCGGACGACGAGACCGACTCGGCCGCCACCTACGCCGTCGCCGACGACTGATCGTCCCTACGGAGCAGGGCTGTCGCGGACACGGTCCATCTCACACCGTAGCGGACACACGGTCGAACGGCTCAATGCGATCGCTTCTGGTTCTTCTGGTTGTGATTTCGATCGGATCACCGCGAGCGTGCGGGACGGCAGCGAGCGCGATCAGTCGTCGCTCGAGACCGCCGCGCCGCCGTCGCCGCTGACGCCCGTGCCCGGACCGACCTCGATGTCGAGTTCGTCGAGTTTCTCGTCCGGGACGACGCCGTCGACCCAGCCGCGGTGTTCGTAGTACTCTTCTTTCATCTCCTCGAGTTCGCAGTATTCGCCTTCACTCGCGCCCTGGCCGAGGATGCCGTCCTCGAGGAAGCGCTCGGGCAGCGAGTCGTCGCTGCCGTCGAACCCGTTCAGGTTGTTGTAGTAGCGCTCGAGGGTGTATACCCGTTCGCCAGCTTTCAACAGCTCGTCCTCGGTGACATCGCGGCCGGTCATCCCGTTGTACTGGGTGACGTACTCCTCGATGCCCTCGGCGAAGGCGTTGAACTTGCAGATGTCGAAGGAGTCGCTGATGGCGTGGAGGTCCTGGAACTGGGCGGTGAGTTCGCCCTTGCCCTCCCACTCGTAGGGATCGACTTTCTCGGGGATACCCAGGATCTCCGCAGCGGGGGTGTAGCCCCGCAGGTGACAGGCCCCGCGGTTCGAGGTGGCGTAGCCGATGCCCATCCCCTTCATACAGCGCGGGTCGTAGGCCGCGATCGTCTGGCCTTTGACCGCCAGCGAGTTGTCGTGGGCCTCCTTGCGGTCGGCGACCCGGCGTGGGCCTTCGGCCAGCAGGTCCGCGAGGTCGTCCTCGCGGCGGGCGATCCGCTCGATCAGGTCGATCATCGTCTCGGTGTCGCCCCACTCGAGTTCGCCCTCGTCGAGCTTGCCTTCCTCGGACATCTCCATGGCCATCGCCATCATGTTGCCCGTCTCGATGGTGTCGACGCCCATGTCGTTACAGCGGTCGATCATGAGGGCGATGGCGTCCCGTTCGGTGTTCCCGGAGTTCGGGCCGAGCGCGTAGGCCGACTCGTACTCGTAGGACTCCATCCGGACGTTCATCTCCTCGCCTTTGTGCATCGTCTGGACTTCGACTTCCTTCTTGCAGGCGACCGGACAGGAGTGACAGGTCGGTTCGTTGACGAGGATGTTCTCGCGGACGTTTTCGCCGGAGACGCGTTCCGCGTCGATGTCGACGTCCTCGGCCTCGCGCATGCTCTTCGTCGAGGTGTACCGGCCGTTCTTGGTCGGCAGGCCGTCCATCTCCTCGCCGATGTTCATCAGGACGTTCGTCCCGTACATCGAGAGGCCGCCCTCGTTGGGCGCGGTGACCTCCGATTCCTGGATGGCCTGCATCGCCTGCTGGTGGCCCTCCTTGAAGGTTTCCGGGTCGGCCGGCTGTGGCATCTTCGTCGAGGACTTGACGACGACCGCTTTGAGGTTCTTCGATCCCATGACACAGCCCGTCCCGCCCCGTCCCGAGGCGCGGTCATCCTCGTTGATGATACAGGCGTACTTGATCTCGTTTTCCCCACCGGGGCCGATCGCCATGATCGAGAGGTTCTTGCCGTAGGAACCGTCGACTTCCTCCTCGATCGTCTCGCGGGTTTCGTGGACGCCGTTCCCCCAGAGGTGGGACGCGTCCCGGAGTTCGACTTCGCCGTCCTCGATGACGGCGTAGACCGGATCATCGGCCTGGCCCTCGAAGAGGAGGCCGTCGAAGCCGGCCCACTTGAGCCGCGCGCCGGACCAGCCACCGTGGTGGCTGTCGGTAACGGTGCCGGTCAGTGGCGATTTCGTACAGACGGCGATCCGGCCGCTCATGGTTACCTGCGTCCCCGACAGTGGCCCGTTCATGAACGCGAGCAAGTTGTCGGGGCCGAGCGGATCGACGTCCGGTCCCTGATCGAAGACGTACTTTACCCCAAGCCCCCGCGCACCGATATACTTCTTCGCGTCCTCGTCGTCGATCGACTCGTAGGCGACGTCCCCATCCGAGAGATCGATGCGGGCGACTCTATCTTGAAATCCGCCGAGTTCAGTCATGGTAAGCGCTCACCGTTATCTACGACCTCCAGCATGTTAGGCGTTCTCAACCTCTCGAAACCAATTTCGGTTACGAGTTTCGAGCTCCCGACACCAGAACGATCGCTTGAAGAGCGTACAACGAAATTTGTCGATGGGGCTTGGCGCCGCTGGCAAATGCTGCAGCAACGTAACCAGCAGCGATCACATCACTACCGGAGCACGATCAGCGGTGACGGCTCCACTGGAGCGCAATCGGTGTGACAGTGTTCCCCGGCGCCGATACGGCCGGCCACCTCGGGTCACAACAGCAGCGCGACCACCGCGAGGATGATGAAGATCAACACGAAGATCCGTGCGATCTCCATCGAGATCCCGGCAACGCCACGCGCACCGACTGCAGCGGCGATGATCGCGAGGACGAAAAAGACGAGCGCCCAGTAGAGGAATCCACCACCGGCCTGCAGCGGCGTTGCGAACGTGAGCATACAGCTGTCTCCCACGACGAGCTACATAAACGTCGGCGACCGTCCACGGCTCTTTTCGTGGCTAAGCCCAGACTACCGTTTCGAGCCACGACAGTCTCGAACCCGTGTGAACTCCCAACACCTCGACTGAGACGGACTCCTGTCAGTCAGGTCCGGCGCACCCGCACCCCGTCCTGCGGATGCGCCGGGACATCGGGACAGCAGACCGTATGACGAGTTGAACCGAGATCCACCCGCGGATTCGATCAATCAGCGCAGGCGTGGAACGCCACTATACGTCGCCGAAGAACGCCCGACATAGCTTCGCCTCCGCCGTCCGCAGGTGTTCGTGGAACGTCGGTCGGGAGACGCCCATCGACTGGGCGAGTTCTTCACCGGTCGTCGGCCGGGGCCACTCGAAGTAGCCGCCGAGGTAGGCTCGCTGTAACGCGCCGAACTGACGGTCGGTCAGCGCCTCCTCGAGCTCGGCCGCGAACTCCTCGCGGGTTTCGCCCTCGCGCTCGCGTTGCTGGAACGAGACGATATCGGTTCCCGAATAGCGGTCCTCGACGGCTTCGACGACCGCACGGACGTTCGCCGAGCGGGGAATCTCGAGGGTGAGCCGCGCCCGGCCGGCCTCGCTGTCGATCGCCTGGGTGCGGACGCCGCGCTCAGAGAGCCAGCCGACGAGGTCGTCCGTGCCGGTCAGTTCGATCAGAACCTCCTCGTCGCGCTCGACGACGACGCGACAGTCGACGTCCTGCAGTTCCGTAGTGGCCGCAGCGAGTTCGTCCGCGCTCGCACCCGTGGCGGTAAACAGCGACGCCGTCTCGTCGCCGGTGCGGTGGACCGACCGGCGGTACTCGAGCCGGCAGTCGGCGTCGGCCGAGAGGGCGACCGGAGCCAGAGAGCGATCCGTCACGTCGAGTTCGACGGCGACGACGGCGTCGGTCGTCAGTACGCGACTGGTCTCGCGTGCGTTGACCCCGCTCGCGACCGCACGCGCGAGCGCAGAGAGGATGATCGCTTCGCGGTCGTCGACGGCGCGCGTCCGCTCCGTTCGGACGGTTAACACGCCGTACTCGATCTCGTTGTACGACAGCGGGAACGCGGCGCGGGTCGTTCCGTCGAGGGTCTCGACTGCGGGCTCGCCGGTCGCGAGCGTCTCCGCGGCGGGATGGTCGTCGTCCGTTCCGAGTCGGTCGCGCTCGGGGGAAGCTCCCGCGCTCGAGCGGACGTCGATCGTGTCGGTCGCCGGGTTTCGCTCGCCGATCCAGGCACCGCTGTAGGCGTCCTCGGCAGCGATCCGGGCACAGACTTCGGCCTCGAGTTCGGAGCGGTCGGTCGAGCCGGCGACGACGTCGGTGACGTCCTGAATCAGTCCCTCGACGCGATCGAGGATGTACTCGAGTTCCTCGGTCCGTCGCTCGAGTTCGAGTTCGGCCTCCTTGCGCGCAGTGATGTCGTTCTGGAAGCCGACGTAGTGGGTCACGCGGCCGTCCTCGTCGCGCACCGGAGCGATCGTCACCTCGTTCCAGAACTCGGTGCCGTCCTTGCGGTAGTTTTTGAGTTCGACGGTGACCGGCCGATCCTCGTCGATGGCCGCCGCCATCTCGGCGATCGCATCCTCGTCGGAGTCGTCGCCCTGCAGGAACCGGCAATTCCGCCCGACGACCTCGTCGTACTCGTAGCCGGTAATCTCCTCGTAGGCATCGTTGACGTAGACCAGCGGGTTGTCCTCGCGGTCGGGATCGGAGATGGTGATCCCAACGGGGGCTTCCTCGAGTGCGCGGTCTTTCACCAGCCGATCGCTCGTCCCCGGCAGCGCGCTGTCCGATTCGTCGGCAGCGTCGCCGTGGACAGGGAACGCACCGCGATCGAACGTGATCGTTGCCCCATCGGCACCGCGGTGGACACGTGCACCGCCGTGGTCACCGTCGAGGTCGATCCGTCGAGCAGTACCGACCGTCGTCTCGTCGATCGCCGTCGCGAGTCGGTTCCACCGCGCCCCGAGTGCGGTCGCCGCGTCGCGGTCGGCATCACCGATTTCGAAGGCATCACGGGCAGCCGGATTCGCGTACGTGATCGTCCCATCAGCGACCGCCACCACCGGATCGACCACGTGCTCGAGCGCACGCGCCGCTCCGGCGGCGTCACCGAGGCCACCGCCGCGATCCGCGTCGACATCGTCCATGGTTCTTTCTAGGTGATGCTGCCTAAGAATCGTTGTGATCGGATGATGGCACAGCGGACCATCGGCGAGCCTAGAATGTTATATTGTACCACGTTATACAATACCACATGTCGGTACATCGTTCACCGTTCGAGAAACTCCGAGAAAAGTTCGAAGAGTCGGAGCTACGGTGTCCATCCTGTGGCTACCTCGACACCGATGGTGGGTGGCGCGTGACCACCTCGGGCGGACGGGTCCGCTACCAGTTCGTCTGTCCGGCCTGCGACGCCGTCGAGACGCGCGAGCTTCGACTCGAGTAGTTGACCGGCGTCGGTCGCTGTCGGCTCGACGGCACTCCCGGAACAACAGATGGTTTCGGTGGAGAGTGGCGAGTAATCGTCTGGTTTGAACCCGGCGGATCGCCTGCCATCACGAGGTTCCTGACTGGAACTCGGACGTAAACATCACATTTGATACAACGGTCGTTTTCGCGTGGGTAATACCGTAACAGTCGGCTCATTTTAGCCTGACAACCGCCGTCGTTCGATCCGTATGGATTCACGACCGCAGACACTTGGTGTCGCGTTCGTCGCGCTGCTCGTCATGCTCGCGGGGGGTCCCGCCCTCGTCGGTGGAGCGACGACAGCCGCGGACGACGACGCCGGAGACATGAGCGAGACGAGCGCGACGTTGCAGAACGTCCAGGTAGACACACTGGAACTCGAAAACGTCACGATCGAGAACGCGACGATCGAGGAGTTCACCGCCGAGCAACTTGATATCGAGAACGTCGACGAGGAACTCGAGGACCAACTGAACGAGACCGCGGACGCGGACAACCAGTCCGCAGGCGAGAGTTCCGAGGTGATGATTTCGGACGTCACCTTCGAGTCACTCGCGCTCGAGAACGTCTCGATTGAGGACCTCGACGGTGCCAACGAGAGCATGGCGGCCACTACGACCGACGACGAGTCCGACGCCAACGAGACCGATACCAACGAAACCGACGACGAAAACCAAACTGACGGCGAGTCCACGTCGGAGCTCCAGGAAGTCGTCGACGAGAACGCCAGTACCGTGGCGGTACAAGATCTGACGATCGAATCGATGACCACCGAACAGCTGACGATCGAAGACCTGTCCTCCGAAGAGGCCGACGAAGGTGGCGGAATTCTCTCCGGAATCTCCGATTTCATCGGCGGTCTGTTCGGCGGTGACGATGGTGACGGCGACAACGAGACCCAGACCAACGACACCACGACCGACGGGAACGAAAGCGTCCAGGAGATCGAATCGCTGACCATCGAACAATTCGACGTCGACGAGACCACGATCGAATCCATGACCGTCGGCAGTCTCGAGAGCCAACAGGAAGATACCGAGGCGGACAACGAGACTGCAAACGAGACGGCCGACAACGAAACGGCCGATAATGAAACGGCCGACGACGAAGCCGCTGATAACGAGACAGTTGACAATGAAACGGTCGACAACGAGACGGTCGACAACGAGACGGCTGACAACGAAACGGCTGACAACGAAACGGCCGACGGCGAACCCACTGCGGACGACACCGAAATGACGACAGGTGAGACAGTCTCGTCGGTCTCTGCAGGGGCGATGACGATCGAAGAAAGCGCCGTCGACACCCTCACGCTCGGCGAAACGACGGGACTTACGGACGCACTTCAGCAGTCAGCCGACGGCGAAGCAAACGAGACAGACACTACGAACGAGACCGAGAACGAAACTGAGAACGAAACTGAGTGACGATCGAAGCGGCGTCACTGGCTCGGACCAGTCGAGCGCCGTGTTTGGCACCAGTTCACTATTTTTCGGCCGGACCACACGGCGGTTCGACCAGCCGATAGTAGGAGACGGCAAGCACCGTCCGTCCGTCCTGAATCTCGCCGGCGGCCACCGCGTCGGTCAGGTTCGCAAACGACAGTTCCGTCGGACGGATGCTCTCGTTGTGGTCGAGTCGCTGCTCGGCGGTCGGCCGACAGCCGTCGGCGACGAAAAAATGCAAGCGCGTATCCGCGATCCCGTTTGCGGGTTCGACCGATACCAGCGGCTCGAGTCGCTCGGCCTCGTAGCCGGTCTCCTCGGCGAGCTCGCGATGGGCCGCAGCTTCGAGGTCGTCGTCGTCGGGTTCAACGCCGCCGACGGGGAGTCCACGACTGATCCGTGAGACGGCCTGTCGCCACTCCTCGATACAGACGACGTCACCGTCGGGTGTAAACGGGAGGACGCAGACGCTTGGCGACTCGGAGAGGTAATCGAACTCGGTTTCCGTGCCATCGGGAAGTTGAACGGACTCGTTAACGACGTCGAAACCGGGACAGGAGTAGGCTACTCGGCGATCGCGCGTTTCCCAGGCCAGTGGATCGGTTGGCATAGCGGCCGATACGGCGGTGATCGTCAAAAACGCCGCGTCACATCCGTGCGGACACGCGCTATCGATCAGGAGTTACTATCGCCGGCCGCTGTCTGTTGACGGCAGTCCTACGGAACGCATTCTTCGATCGGGAACCTGGCGTACCCGCTCTATAACAAAACCACAGAGCGGTGAACGTCGTCACTCAGAGGGTGATCCATGGATCAACTAACTGGGTTCCAACGTGACTTGCTGTACGTAATCGCAGGCAAAGACCGACCGTCCGGACAGGAGATTCTCGACGACATCAACGACTACATCGATCAGCCGGTCACACACGGGCGGCTGTATCCGAATCTCGACACGCTCGTCGACAAAGAGCTCGTCGAGAAAGGTGAACTCGACCGCCGGACGAACTACTACGCGCTGACGCCGAAAGGCAGACGCGAGCTCCAGCGCCGCCAGAAGTGGGTCGATCAGTACGTCGACGTCTGACTTCTGGCACCATCCTTTCGCGCCCGAGTCACCGTCAGCGCCTCGCTTCCCGTCGCCCCGTTCCCAGCCCCCCTCCGCGACCGTCGTTACCGGGCGTCGTCGAGATCGACGACCGTCTCGAGGTCCACACTTAGCCAGGCGTTCAACTTCTCCGACGTGGACCCGTCATGTGGCACGAGCGTGCAGCGATCGTCATCGGCTTCGTATCGAACGACGATGGCATCGAACAGTACCGCGTCCTCGGGGTCGGCCTCGTCGGTGACAGGCGCATACTCGTGGGCAGTACCCTCGTCGGTCCCGTCAGCAGAGCCATTCATGGGAGTTCAGGCGAGCGTCGTCGCCACCAGTGACTATGCCCAGACGGTACAAAACGGCTACTAGTTCCGGTATAGAGCGCTCGGGTTCTCTGTGTATTGCTCCGAAATCGATTCGAGGGGGCCCGATGACGGTCGTGGCATCGCTCGTGGCTGTCGACCCGCAGTAACAACCGAAACGAGTTACACACCGATCACACAGGCCGCGGTTCTCGCTCACGTCGTCGCTCCGACCCGCAGCGCTCCCGTCTGACGATCGGGTGTACAGTGACGTTCAGTGGCTACCAGAGTCACCGCCGAAGCTAACCTGTGCGAGATCCGCCTCGAGGTCGTCGACGTGGTCGTTGAACGTGGCGACGAACGCGGGGACGTCGTCAGCGAGCCGGCGGACCTCGGTAGCTGCCGGCGGGCCGTACTGTGAGAGGAGGTAGGTGCCGTCGGAGCCGCCGACACGCAGATACGAGGCCACGTCACCGTCCCATTTCAGCTCCCAGCGGGTGCCCGCGATCGTCGTCGCGTAGGTGCCGTACTCGCCGTCGTAGCGGTGCAGTTGAGCCGCCATCGCGTCGCCGACCTCGCGGATGCGGTCGACGATCCGATCCCGTTCGGCGACTAGCTCTGCCGTCGACTCGATCGGTGGAAATTCGTCGGGCACGTCCGCGAACAGCCCGTCGAACGAGCGGACGAACTCGTTGTACGCCGCGACGAACGCCCCGTAGTCGGCCATCGCCGTCTCGAGCGCCTCGGGTTCGGGCGGCTGCTTGCTCGAGACGACGTACGTCTCCGAGCCCGAGTTGGGATCGAATCGAAGATACTGGATGTCGCCGGCTTCGTATTTGATCGTCCAGCTACCGCCGTCGGTATCGAACGTCTCCTGGCCGTAGTCGCCACCCTGCAACACGGCGAGTTCACGTGCGATCTCGCCGGCGTGGGCCCGCACACGAGCCGCGAGTTCGTCACGTCGCTCGGCGATTTCGCCCATCCGATCGACATCCGCCTCGAGTCCCTCGGTCATTGTTCGAGGGATGGGATGAGGGCCGGTAACGGTTACGACCTGTGCCAGAGCGTGGGGACTACTAGCCGGACAGGAGTTGGCTATCGGTTCTGCGACAACTCTCAGTCGGCGCGGTGTGCGGACTCGGACCCCTTCGATCGCCAAGCGAGAGGGTTACTCGCTCTCGTTGTCGGTGGCGTTGGTTTCGTTCTCGCTCTCGTTGGTTTCGTTGGTCTCGTTCATTCCAGTCTCGTTGGTTTCGTTCATTCCGGTCTCGTTCTCGTCCTCGGTCTCGTTCTCGTCCTCGGTACCGCCATTGCCGCCATTACCTTCCGGACCACCACAGCCAGCGACCAGGGCGGTCGAGGCAGCAGCTCCTGTGAGCATCAGTACTCGCCGGCGAGTAGACGACTGCTGGTCAGTCATACGAGAGTGGAGACACTTTCCGAGAGCATAAGCCGTCAGCCGTCATCTGCGTGGTCGCTATCCCGCGCTCTCGGCCAGGCACCAGATTCAGGTCGACTGAGATGAGCGCCAGATCACGGGAGGTGTAGGCATCACACACAAGATCACGGGAGGTGAACGACGTGGTGCCCATGACCTCGATCCCCGACGACTTCCATGATCTGTTCGAGAAGAAAACGTTTGCCCACGTCGCGACGCTGACCCCCGAGGGACTCCCACACGTTACACCCGTGTGGATCGATTACGAGGCTGACGGCGACCGCCTACTCGTCAATACCGAGCGCAATCGGCAAAAAGCACAGAACGCAGCGCGTACTCCCGACGTCGGCGTCAGTATGACCGATCCCGACGACCCCTACCGGCACCTCTCGGTGATCGGCGAAGTCGAGGACGTGACGACCGACGGCGCTCGAGCACACATCGACGACCTCGCCCAGCGATATCTGGACGTCGACGAGTATCCGAACCCGATCGAATCCGAACGAGTAATCTTGCGGATTCGACCGGATCGGGTCATGTAAGCGCCGTCCGATCGATTCTCTCGCCAACAGCAAGTAGTGACCACGCCGCTCGCCGTCGTTGATCGGTGGGAGAAACGGCCGGCGCAGGTTCGAACCTCGGTCTAGTTCGAATCTGCTTGGTTTCATTCCCCCGCATCGCAGACCGTTCGCTGTCGCTCACGGTTTTGCGATGCGGGAAAAGTGGGCCGGCGCAGATTCGAACTGCGGTTACGGCCACCCGAAGGCCGAAGGATACCAAGCTACCCCACCGGCCCGCATTCGAACGGAGTGGGTCCGATCCTTTAACCCTTCCGAATGCGGTCGTCGAATCACCAGCAGGGCCGTTGATACCCGCTAAAACTGCTCGTAGCCGTCCGTATCCAGATAGTGATGCGCGACGGTGATCGCCTGATCGGCGTGGAGCAACTGCGGGCCGAGCCGGAGTCGCTGATCGGTGTATTCCTCGAGCAAGTCCGTCTCAGTCGCGGTGAAATCGTGGTGGTCCGACAGCACGAAGGTCGCATCCGCGAGCGCGTCAGGGCCGATGTCGACCACCGCCGTGCCGTCCTCGTGGAGTTGGACGACCGGTCCCTCGTCGGCAACCGCTGCGAGCGTCTCCTCGAAGCCGCGGCGATACAGTTCGACGCCCGGACTGGGCTCTGCGGGCAGTGCCCCGATGGCCTCGTCGCGGTGCTCGAGGGCCTTCCGAACTAATGCGGCAGTACTGCGCTCGTCGGGGTTGAGCCGCTGGAGATCGCGTCCGTCGAAGGTAATGGTGAGTTCGTCCTGCGCGATCAGGTGAACGCGGACGTCCTCGCGGATGCCGTGGGAGGTGACGAACGCGGCGGTAATCGACCGGCAAAGTGCGTCGAGGCGGCCGGCCCCGCCCGCGAGATCGTCGAGCGAGAAGTCGGGCGTCGTCGGCACGTCGTGGCCGATGAGTACGAACTGGCGCATACCGAAGCGACGCCGGCCGATGGGATAGCCCCCACGATTTGGCGGTCAGGACTCGATCCCGAGCCGGCGCTCGAGCGGAGCCGAGAGCAGCCCGAGCCCCGGCATCCCGTCGCGATACCAGACGAGGGCGGCGATCGCAAAGAGGGCGAACTGCACCCACTCGTAGGGCCCCAGCGCGTAGTAGTGGAGGATCGCATCGAGGATGCCGGCGACGGGGTCCTCGGGCGGTTGCTCGAGCACCGGCCAGAGGAGATACGCGGCGTGTGCGAACTCCCCCGAGAGGACCGCCGGCGGGATATCGGCCAGCAGGTGCGAACAGTAGCCGATGAGAAAGCCAATCCCGATCGCGCGATCCTCGAGTCGATCCGCAACGAGCAGGACGGCGGGCACGAGGCAGGCGACGACGAAAAGCGAGTGGGCGAGCGTTCGGCCGCCGGGGAGGACCCCGAAATTCCACGCGAGAGGCTTGTCGATCAGGTCCGGCGTCTGCGAGCCGACGGCGAGTGCGATTGCCGGCCAGGCACGCGGCGGGCGGCCGAACCGGCGGTGTGTGACGACGGTATAGAACAGGTAGGCGACGGCGAGGTGTCCCCAGGGCCACATCGCACGGCCGTTCACCGGACGTGGCCATAGCTGCTTCGACTCGGACTGCCGATCGGAACTGGCGACCGGCACAGCCGTACGGTGACGTGCTCGAAGCCGAATTCGAACGGTTCAGAGCCATCGACCCCGAAACTGGCCCGGAACCGGCGGCCTCAGGGAGTCATTGAGGCTGCATAGGCATGGCCAACCGTTACTCCCATCTCCGGTATGGAGTACATACATGGCGAAATCAAAGTCGTCGCAGTCCGGCGGTGCGCAGCAGTTGCTCGCAGTGCTCGCGGGTCGTTCCTGTCCCGACTGCCCCGACGGCGAACTCGAACGGGCCACGTACAAGGACAAGCAAGCGGTGGTCTGTGACTGCTGTGGAACGCCGCGAGCGCAGGTCTGGTCGGCCTCGCTCGAATGAGCAGTCCCGTCGAACTGGTGTTTCGAAGGCAAAGAACAGACGAAGCGAAAGCGCGACCGCAACCGTTCGTGCCGGCGATTACCGCGATCGGGAGCCCGTATAGTCGTGACCGACGACGAGAGCGAGCGCGTGCACCGCCAGCAGGGCGAGGAGCAGCGAGAGTCGCCCCATCGAATCGATCCCGGCCAGGATAACGGGCACGTAGGCGACCGGCAACAGGGTGCCGAGCCAGAAGCCGACAGCGGTAACGGAGTGGTTCAGGTGCATAGACACTAGTGCATCGACTCGAGGTCGACGAAGTCGCCTTCGTGGGCCGAGATCCAGGCGGTCAGCAGCTCCGTCTCGCTGGCCTCGAGTGGAAAGATCGCACACTCGTCGGGCGCATCGTCGTTTTCGACCACCACGTGGTCGAGTTCGAACGTCGGTTCCGTGCTGTCAGGGTGGGAGGGTTCGGCGTCGGTCATGCGACATCAGGTGGGCACTCGCACCGGCTAGGATCGCTACATCCATGCACATTGTTATCACGTGTTTACTGAGAGGGACCCGATAGTAGCATTTGCTTCTAGATCGAGCTATCGCTCGAGAAAGAACGTGACGTGCCCTGATATGTACGTTCAGGCTATACTCCGAAACGACTACGCTGCAGCTACCGTAATACCTTGTTTCGGTCGGTAGCCCAGGCCTGCGAGTCACCGAGTACGACTGGCACCGTGTTTCGAGACGCCTACCGTGACGGCCACGCATCGAGCGTGAGTTCCTCGGTGCGCAGCCGTCCGTTCCGCAGGAGTCGAACCGAGACCGTGTCGCCGGGGCTGGTTTCGAGCGCGAGATACGTCGAGAGGGCGTGTCGGTCGGGGATCGGGTTCCCGTCGAGTTCGCGGATGACGTCACCGCCGACGGGAATTCGTTCGCCGCGTCGCTCGATGGTCCGCGGGGCCGGCTCGAGAACGCCGTCGGCGGCCGCCCCGTCGACGATGGCGGTGACCATGACGCCGCCTGCCGTAGAGAGGTCGTTGGCCTCGGCGACGAGACGGTCGACCGTTCGAAGGCCGATACCCAGATACGAGTGTTCGTACGTTCCGTCCTCGATGAGCGCCGGCACGACGCGTTCGGTGAGCGCCGCGGAGATAGCGAAGCCGATGTTGTCGCCGCCGGCGGAATTGACGACCCCGACGACCTCCCCGTCGAGGTCGACGAGGGGACCACCGCTGTTCCCGGGGTTGACGGCAGCGTCAGTCTGGATGATGTTCGGATACGAGAACGGCTGCTGGGGATGATCGAGCGTCCGATTGACGCCGCTTATGATCCCTGCCGACATCGACCCGTTGAGCCCGTAGGGATTCCCGACGGCAACGACCTGCTGGCCGACGACCGGGCGCTCGTCGGCCATCGGAAGCGGCGCTACCCCATCGGGGACGTGGTCGACTTCGAGGACGGCCAGATCGCTCTGGACGTCGCGACCGACGAGCGTAGTGCTCGTCCAGTCGCCATTAGTATACTGAAGATCGGCCGCCTCACCGTCGGCGATGACGTGGTCGTTGGTGACGACGTGGCGGTCGTCGTAGAGAAAGCCCGATCCCTGCCCGCGACCCTTGGAGCCGGTGTTCGGGTTCTCGACGCCGAAGACGCGAACCTGCGTGACCGAGTCGATGACCGCATTGTAGATGTCCGTGAACGTCGATCCGTCTGCGAGGTCGCCCCGACTGATACTGGCCGAGGAGTTTCCCTCGATCGACTGTTTGGCGCGGGGCTCGGCACAGCCAGCGACGGCACCGACGAGTCCGGCACTCGCAGCCGCGAGAAAGGACCGACGATCCGGTCGGAAATCGCTCATGACTGGAGGCTAGGACCCGACCCATTTGAATCATCTGGCTGTGGCTTGCACCAGCAAGCACGGACTTGCCAGACGAGCGAACGGGACGGTCGATACTCACTGAAATCGAGACTCACGCCGTCGCTTCGAAGGGAAAACGTGTTACCCGCGCCGCCCCACTCCCGAGACATGATCACGGACGACGCCCGCGCGCTGCTTGCGACGGGTCCCATCTGCGATTCTTGCCTCGGCCGGCCCTTCGCCGATCGGAGTTTCGGACTGACCAACGCCGAGCGCGGCCGGGCACTGCGCACGACGGTCGCGCTAGCCGACGACGAGGACTTCGAGCCGACCGACCCCGCGGACTGCTGGGTCTGCGAGGGCTACTGTGGTACCTTCGACGCCATCGCCGAAACGATCGTCGACGCCCTCGCAGACGTCGACTTCGCGACCTACCAGGTTGGGACACGCGTCCCGCCGCTGGTCGAGGAGAACGAACGCCTGTTCCGGGAGGACGCCGACCTCGAGCCCGACGTCGGCGAGTCCATGAAACGCGAAGTGAACCGCGAAGTCGGTCGGCGCGTCGGCGCGATGACCGACACCGACGTCGACTTCGACCGGCCCGACGTGCTGGCAATCGTCGATCTCGAGGGGTTCGATCCGCTCGAAGCCATCGAGTCGGGCACCGTCACGAGCCATGCGGTCGACGTTCAGATCAACCCCGCGTTCGTCTACGGTCGCTATCGCAAACTCGAGCGTGACATCCCCCAGACCGAGTGGCCCTGCCGGGAGTGTGGCGGCAGCGGCGTCCAGCTGGGAGACGACGGCGAAGTAGACTGCGAGTACTGCGGTGGCTCCGGTTACATGTACGACACGAGCGTCGAACAGGTCGTCCGGCCCCACGTCGTCGACGCGATGGACGGCGACGAGGGCACCTTCCACGGTGCGGGCCGCGAAGACGTCGACGCCCGCATGCTCGAGGACGGCCGGCCCTTCGTCCTCGAGGTGAAACGACCCCGCGTCCGCGACCCCGATGTCGAGGCACTCGAGCGCGAGATCAACGACGCCGCCGAGGGGAGTGTCGAAGTCGAGGGTCTGCGGCTCGCGACATACGAGATGGTCGAGCGCGTCAAAGAACACGACGCGAGCAAACACTACCGGGCCGACGTCGCGTTCGAAGAGCCGGTCGAGGAAGACGCCTTCGACACCGCAATCGCGGAACTCGAGGGGACGACCGTCGACCAGTACACGCCCGAGCGGGTCGATCATCGGCGGGCAGGCCTGACCCGCGAGCGGACGGTCTACGAAATCGACGGCGACCTGCGATCACCGACCGAAGCCGAGGTGCGTCTCCACGGCGAGGGTGGCCTCTACGTCAAAGAGCTGATTAGCAGCGACAACGGTCGGACCGAGCCCAGCCTGGCGGGGCTGCTCGAGACTGATGCCGAAGTGACTGCGCTCGACGTGACCGGCGTCGAAGGGGAAACCGAGCCGTTCGAACTCGAGGAGTACTTCGTAGACGAGCCGCGATCGGCGTCCGACGACGAACTCGCGGAGACGGCCGACTGACCACGAGTCATACGCTCTGCTGTAACGAGTTCCCGGAGCACCCGCGACCACACTGCGGGTGCACCAGAACTGACCGACAGGAGGCCGTATCACAACGGCTTTTGTATACGCAGTCGACCCTCGTGGTATGCCATTCGGCGTCGACGAGGCCGGCAAGGGCCCCGCGCTGGGATCGATGTTCGCCGCGGCCGTCTATCTCGAGGACGCTAGCGACCTCCCTGACGGTATCAGGGACTCGAAACGACTCACCCCTGAGCGTCGCGAGGAACTGGCAGCGATCCTGTGGGACGACGATCGGATCTCCGTTGGCGTCGCCGAGATCACGCCGGCGCGGATCGACGACCCCGAGACGGACATGAACTCGCTGGCGGTCGCAGCCCACGCCGAGGCGATCGAGGACGCTGTTGGGGACCGCGACGGTGCCGCGAGCGACCCGATTGCGGGGCTCTGCGACGCCTGCGACACCGATGCCGACCGGTTCGCCCGCCGGGTCAGCGAGGCCTGCTCGCTCGAGCGACTCACCGTCGACGCCCGCCACGGGGCCGACGACGACTCGCCGCTGGTCGGTGCAGCCAGCATCGTTGCCAAGGTCGAACGCGACGCCCACGTCGCCGCGCTGGCCGACGAGTACGGGCCGGTCGGCAGCGGCTACCCGGGAGATTCGACGACTCGTGAGTTCCTCACATCGTACGTCGACACCCACGGCGAGCTCCCGCCGTTCGCCCGCGAGTCGTGGTCGACCTGTGAGACGGTCCTCGCCGAGGCCGAACAGACGGGACTCGAGCAGTTTTGAATGCGGCTTCGAACGCTTGGAGCCGCTGGTGCGGCGGGGCTCGCGACGTTTCTCCTGGTCTTCGTTATCGTGTCGGAAGCACTGTTGCCGTACATCGAGTTCTCGGTGCTCGTCGGAGTTCCGGCGGGGCTGGTCGCTGGTGCCCTGATCGCAACCGTCGTTCTCGTGCAATCCAGCCAGGATGACGGTCGAACGCGTCGGCCGCTCGCGCTGGCACTCGGGACGTTCGGTGTCACCTTCCTCGTCGGCTTCGTCGTCGCGCTCGGGGGACTCCAGGCTGGTGTAGCCATTTCGATCGCAGGTGCGGCCGTCCTCGGGATTCTCTCCGGACTCGTGGCCGCTGTTCGTGCTCGCCGTGAGCCCCCATAGTTATGATTGTCACCGACAACTGTCATGGCAGTGACTGGACGACTTCGGTCGTGGATCGATCGCCACCGGCTGGCGAGTTTCCTGCTCGTCACGTACGCGTTCACGTGGACGATTCAGGCGGCGCTCGCGGCAACGGGCATGGAAGCCTCTTGGACGCTGTCGATCCTGATCGGCCTGGGTGCCTTCGGTCCACCGGTCGGCGCAGCGACCGTCATCGCCGCCAGTGGCGGCGATCTCCGGACGTGGCTCTCGCAGGTATTCAAATGGCGGATCGGGCTCCGATGGTGGGCGATCGCGATCGGCCTTCCGCTGCTGGTACTCGCCGTAGGGGGCTCCCTGTTCGCGCTGGCCGGCGGGCCGATCGATCTCGAGGCGCTGCCGTTTCCGGGTATCTACCTCTTCGCGATGGCCTGGGGCGTGCTGTGGGGCGGCGGACAGGAGGAACTCGGCTGGCGAGGGTTCATGCTGCCACTGTTGCAGGATCGCTACAGCGCGCTCGTCTCGAGTCTGCTCGTCGGCGTCGCGTGGGCGGGCTGGCACCTGCCGCTGTTTCTCAATGCGAACACGACGCACGGCGCGTGGTCGCTTTCCCAGCAGGGAATCTGGCTGGTGACGATCCTGACCGGCTCGATCCTCTGGACCTGGATGTACAACAGCACCGGCGGGAGCGTGCTGGCCGTGGCGGTATTTCACGCCGGTATCAACGCGATGGGTATCTACCATCCCGCCGACATGGCAGCGCTGGCGCCCGGCGGCGTCCCGGATCCCTGGCTGAACTTCCTCGCGGAGATCACGGGGGCGATCCCACTGGTCGCCGCCGCCCTCGTCGTGACGGGCGTCTACGGTGCCGACCGGCTCACCGATCGTGAGGTCCCCGGTTCCGACATCGTCGGACTCGAGTAATTCGAAGCGGAGTTGTCTCGAGCGGTGGGGCAGTAACCGGCCACTCGGCGACTCGGCGCCGACGAACGCCGACCCGAATCGATCAGGTCGCGGACCAGACGGCATAGATGTAACTGCCGAGGCCGAGCACCACGAGGACTGACGAGAGTAGATCGATGGCAGCCATTCCCGTAAGAACGCTCCCGAACGCGAGGAGTCCACCGGCGACGAGACACACCGCAGCCACGGTTTGTGCCGAGCGCCAGTTCGTCGCTCCGTCGTACAACATCGTCCCGACAGCGATCGCGATGACGCCGAAGCCGACTTCGGCGACGGCGGCCGCCAGCGGATCGTTCGCGATCGTCGCATAGACCAACACGGCGAAATACCCGAGAATCAGGGCACTGATCGCTCGAGAGCGGGCCGTCGACCCGGCACTCAGATCCATGACTCGACCAACCCGCTCACCGGCCTTATACTGTCGGTCAACACGGATTACACATCGATCGAGTGTTCACGGACTGTTGTCGACAGTATTAGCGTTCGAGGGTCTCGGCCCACTCGAGGCCGATCCCCTCGTGGACGACGAACTCGAGGGCATTGATGAGGTAGTGGGCGACGACGACGACCAGCAAGCTCCCGGTGAGGATAAAGACGGCCGCGAGGACGAATCCGAGGAGGCCGGTGACCACGACACCGACAGAGCCCTGCATCCCGTGGCCGAGGGCAAACGCCACGGACGACCCGACCGCGAGCAGCCATGGCGAGAGGCCAAAGCCGGCAGCGGGGACGCCGATCAGCGCCGCACGGAAAAGAAACTCCTCGAAGACGGCGATGATCGGCAACACGCCCAGCAACAACACGAGCCAGCCGCCGACCGAATCTGGCGCGAGCAGTTCCCGGAGCGTCTCGTCGTGGTCGAAGCCGAGGCGGGTTGCGGTTGCTGCGGCGAGTTCGTTTACAACGTACACACTGATTCCGGCGACCGTCCCCACCATCACCCCTCTTTCGAGATACGCAGCTGAAAACTCGATTCCGAGCGCTGCAGCCGGGATCGCCGTGTAGACCGCCGCACCGAGCAACAGCAGCGCGAACAGTCCCTGTGAGAAGGCCACGTTCGCGAGCAGGGCTCCGGTCGATAACGACGCCGGGTCGATCGATCGATCGGCGGGATCAAACCGGGCATCGGACGACGTGGCAACATTCTGTGGCTGGCTCGGGTCGCGCGCTCCATCGTCGATATCGGATGGAGATCGATCGTCGGCAGCGGGCCGCTCGTCGTCGATCGGCTCCGGCGCGGGCGCGTTCACGGTCGCGCGGGAGGGTGACGACTCGTCGGGGGCACGAGCGTTCCAGTCTGAGTCGTGATCCATCGCGTCGAATCGCTCGTCGACGCCGTCACTGGTGTCGGACTCACCGTCGTCAAACGCGGACTGGGTCAGATAAGATAAAACGAGCAGGGAGACGAGGACGACGCCCGTCAGCCCGACGAACGTCTCCCACTGGGGCATTTACTGCGGGCTCGGGTTCGAGCCGCTGGCGGAGCCGACGGTGCTCTGATCGAACGCCGTGCCAGTGATCGACTTGAGGCGGTCGACCAGCGAGTCCTTCTTGGGTTCGCCCATCAGGGCGACGTCCAGGACTTCGCTGATGTTCGAACAGGGGATGATCTCGACCATTTCCTCGTATTCCTCTTCGATCATCACGTCCTGCTCGTTGGCCTTCGGGATGATGACCTTGTCACAGCCGGCCTTCGCGGCGGCCTCGATCTTGTGGGTGACCCCACCGACCGGGAGCACGTCGCCACGCACCGACAGCGAGCCAGTCATCGCGATCGACTGATCGACCGGGATGTTCTCGAGTGCGCTGATGACGGCGGTCGCCACCGTGATGGAGGCCGAATCGCCGTCGACGCCCTGCTGGCCGGCCTGGACGAACTGGATGTGGATGTCCTTCTCCGAGAGATCGACGTCGGAGAACTTCTTGATGATCGCGGAGACGTTCTGGACCGACTCCTCGGCCATCTCCTGGAGTTTGCCGGTGGCGATCACCTGCCCGCCACCCTGGGCGGGTGCGATTTCGGCCATAACCGGGAGCATGATACCCGAGTCCTCGCCCATGACGGCGAGGCCGTTGACACGGCCCTCGACGCCGTTTTCGGTGACCTGCAGTTCGTAGTCCTTGCGGCGCTCGATGTAGTCGTCGGCGAGCTGTTGCTCGATCGACCGGGAGCGCTGCTTGGCCTGCAGGACATCCTCGCGGGTCGTGTAGTCGCGATCCTCGGCGCGGGCGATGTCGCCAGCGACGCGGACCAGGCCACCGAGGCTCCGGAAGTGTAGCGTCAGGTGGTTCTTCCGGCCCGAACGACGCTTGGCCTCGAGGATGAGTTCCTCGACGGCGTCGTCGGTGAAGTGGGGCAGGCGGCCGTCGCGTTCGACCTCCTGAGCGACGAAGCGGGCGTACTTGCGCCGCATCTCGGGGGTGTCCTCGATGGTATCGTCCATGTAGACCTCGTACCCGTAGCCCTTGATCCGGTTGCGGAGCGCAGGGTGCATGTTCTCCATCGCATCGAGGTTCCCCGCAGCGACCATGATGAAGTCACAGGGGACGGGTTCGGTCTGGACCATCGCACCCGAGGAGCGCTCGGACTGGCCCGTGATGGCGAACTCGCCTTCCTGGATCGCCGTCATCAGCTTCTGCTGAGTCCGGATATCGAGCGTGTTGATCTCGTCGACGAACAGCACGCCCTTGTTCGATTTGTGGATCGCGCCGGGTTCGACGCGGTCGTGGCTCGGGGTCTCCATGCCGCCGGACTGGAAGGGGTCGTGGCGGACGTCGCCCAGCAGCGCACCGGCGTGGGCACCGGTCGCGTCCTCGAAGGGAGCGACGCGCTGATCGCCGTTGTTGACGATCATGTTGGGGACCATCGCGTCGGTCCCGCGAGAGGTGTACCGGAAGATCAGCCAGATGATCCCTGCCGCGAGGATGCCAAGCAGCGGGCTGGCAGCGCTCAGGATCGCATAGCCGATGACCACCGCGATGATGATCCACATCAGGATCGAGCGCATCTGGTTGCGCTTGCGGGCTTCCTCCTTGTGGGCGTCGATGATCTGTTCGCCCTTTCCGGCGGGGACGGTCCGGACCTTCGGCTCGTTCCCGTCGTCGGGATTGTGGTAGACGAGGACGTCCTGGAGGTCCTCTTTCGGCAGCAGTTGGCTCATCGCCTTCGCCAGCATCGACTTGCCGGTCCCCGGCGAGCCGATCATCATGACGTGTCGGCGCTGTTTTGCCGCCTTGATGATGATGTCTCGTGCTTCGTCCTGACCAATGACCTGATCGACGAGTCGATCGGGGACTTCGATGTCCTCCGTCGAGTCGATCTTGAGACCGCCCAGCAGGTCGTCCTCGGCGATCTCCTCGTCGACCTCGACGCCGGGATCGACCTCGACCGTACTGCCGAGGTCTTCGACGGTCTCGATCTCGTCGTCCTCGTCGGACGCCGGCTCGAACTCGTCGGTTGGATCGTCGACGTCGGTACCACGGTCGCCGTCGTCCTCGAGCGGCGACCGTTCTCCCTGACGCTCGGGCTGGTCCTCGTCGGGACCAGTCGGCGCGTCTTCAGGAGGGTCGTCAACGTTCGTATCGTTACTCATAGAACTCTGTTCGGTACCTGTGTCGAAGGGATTGGCACTGATATACTTTCTCCATACGGAGGATGGTGTCAGTTGTTGATACCGGGAGGCACAGCGGTCGACGGGGCGAATTACTCGAAGTCGGGGGCGACTTTCGTACGAATATAAACTGGCACGAATATATCGTTGTGGGACTGGTCCACAGCCGACCATGTCGTGACAGGTGAGCCCGGACGTGCGAAGGTGGCTCTCACGCAGATCGGAATTCGCGGGTAACTCGCCACGCTTAAGCGTGCTGATAGAGCAGTATCCGGCATGACTCGGGGGTTCTACATCGGCCGCTTCCAGCCGTTCCACAACGGCCACTTGAGCATGGTCGAGCAGATCGCTGACGACGTCGACGAACTCGTTCTCGGGATCGGGAGCGCCGACGACTCCCACACGACCAGAAACCCGTTTACCGCCGGTGAACGGATCATGATGATTACGAAGTCGCTGGTCGACTACGACCTCGTGACTTACGCCGTCCCGATCGAAGACTTAGAGCGCAACTCGGTGTGGGTCAGTCACGTCCAGAGCATGAGTCCAGACTTCGACGTCGCCTACTCGAACAACCCGCTTGTCATCCAGCTCTTTCGGGAGGCCGGCATCGAGGTCCGCCAGTCGCCGATGTTCAACCGCGAGGTCCTCGAGGGGTCGGAGGTTCGCGAGCGGATGATCTCCGGCGGCGACTGGGAGTCGCTCGTCCCCGAAGCCGTCGTCGAGGTCGTCGAGGAGATGAACGGCATCGAGCGCCTCCAGATGGTCAGCGACACGGACTCGAACGCGAACGAGGACTGATTTGGGTCGTCGGACGGAGAGATAACAATGATTACGCTTGCCTCCGACTTCGGCACGCCGTATCCGGCAGCGATGAAAGGCGTCCTGTTGCAGCGAACGGACGCCAGACTGGTCGACATCGCACACGACTTCCCCCGACAGGACGTCCGCACGGCCGCGTTCTGGCTCCGAGAAGTACTGCCCTACTTTCCACCCGCAACCCATCTCGTCGTCGTCGACCCTGGCGTCGGAACCGACCGCGACGCACTGGTCGTCCGTGCCGGCGATCACACTCTCGTCGGGCCGGACAACGGCGTCCTGTTGCCTGCAGCGCGGCGGCTCGCGGGCAACGCGGATCGGGCCGAGCCCGCTCTGATCGACGAGGAGTCCCTCGATCCCGTCGAGCCGACGATCGACCAGTCCGAATCCGATACACACGGACAGCACCCCTCAGGGGGCCGGAGCAAGACGTTCCACGGACGGGACGTCTTCGCGCCGGCCGCCGCGGCGGTCCACGAGGCAGGCGTCGAGGCTCTCGAATCCCTCGAGTGGCTCACACCGACGACGCCCGCTGTCGACCTCGTGTTGCCGAGTCCGACGCTCGAGGACGAGCGGGCGATCGGCGAGGTGCTGGTGGTCGACGGCTTCGGGAACGTCATCACGAACGTGCCGGGGTCGATTCTCGACGACCTGATGCGGGTCCGAGCCAACGGCGAGACCGTCCCGGTCGGCGAGACGTTCGCGGCCGTTCCGGTCGGCGAGCGACTGGCGACCGTCGGCAGCCACGGCTACGTGGAACTCGACGTCAATCAGGGTCGTGGTGACGAGGCCTTCGGCCTCGAGCCCGGCGATCGGGTCGTCCTCAAACCCGTTCCGGACAGCGACGACTGACGCGACCGAGCCACCACTGGTTGCGGTTACCGCCCCATCAGTTGCCGTTCGAGGTGGCGGACCGGTGTGCCGGATCGATAACCAGCTCTCCGTCGGCGTGGATCGTGACGCCACACTGCGCAAAGGCAAAGGAGACGGAACCGGCCCGCGGCTCGTCGCGCTGCCAGTGGCCGACCAGCGAGTTCAGCGCGTCGGGCTCGATGTACTCCGAGAGCGTCTCGAGGTCCGTGGGATCGACCGCGAGCACTGACGAGAGCGTCAGGAGCAGGGCCGTACTCACCGGCTCGCACGAGTTACCGTCATACCACGTGTGGTAGGTTCCACGGTCATCGTCGTAGTAGACCGTTCGCCCGCTCGTCTCGTCGACCGACGTCAGGGTGTCTCGTGGAGCGGCTTCAGGCATAATGTACCCGAATACATATTGTTAGCACTTAACACTGTTGGTCGATCGAAAAAACCCGCTGGCCGGGCGTTATAAATGGGTGAAAACGGGAGTCGCGACAGCGACGTTACTCGGCGGCGATGACGTCGTCGATGCGGACGATCATCGTGGCGGCTTCGGTCGCGCTCTCGACGGCTTCGCGCTTGACGTCGGCGGGGTCGACGACGCCGTACTCGAAGGGATCGGCGATCGTGACCTCGTCACCGTCGGTGATCAGGCCGGCTCGACCCTCGGACTCGTGGGCGGCACGAAGGTCCACGAGCGCGTCGATGGGGTCACGGCCGGTGTTGGCGGCGAGCGTCCGGGGGACGACGTCGAGCGCATCGGCGAAGGCCGTCACGGCGAGTTGCTTGCGGCCCTCGATGCCGGCGGCTTCCTGGCGAATCTTGTCCGCGATCGCGATTTCAGTCGCGCCCGCGCCGGGGACGACTTCGCCCGACTCGAGTGCGGTCGCGACGACATCGAGTGCGTCACCGATGGCGCGCTCGAGTTCGTCGACGACGTGTTCGGTGCCGCCGCGGACGAAGACGGTGACCGTCTCGGCGGCCGCGCCGCCCTCGACGAACGCGAGGTCGTCGTCGCCGAAGTTCTCGGTGTGGATCCGGTCGGCAGAGCCGAAGTCTGCCTCCTCGAGATCGTCGAGTGCACCGACGCGGCGAGCGCCGGTCGCGGAGGCGACCTGCCGGGCGTCACTGTCGCCAAGCCCCTCGAAGACGAGGATTCCCTCGTTGGCGAGCGCGGTCGCGACGCGGTCGTTGACGTCTTCGGTGGTGAAGACGACGTCGGCCCCGCTGTCGGCGATAGTCTCGGCGTAGCCCTCGAGTTCGCCTTCCTCGGCGTCGATGGCGGCGTTAAGCTGGTCGATCGAGTCGATGGCGTACTCCGCGTCGACGTCGCCGGTCCGGACGTCGAGTTCGACGTCCAGGATGGCGATCGACGCGTCCTCGACCGTGCTTGGCATGCCGTCGTGAGCGGGTTCCTCGTCGACGATGATCCCGGGGACGAGTTCGGTCGCGTTCGAGGAGGCTCCGATCTGGGTGTGGACGGTGACGTTGTCCCGCTGGACGCCGTCGTCGGTATCGACGTGGCGGATCGCCTCGACGACCGTCTCGGCCAGCGAGGCGGCGGTGAGCCCACCGGTTCCCTTGCCGGTCATGCTCGACTCGGCGACCTGCTGGAGCACCTCGTCGTCGACGTCGGCCTCGCCGACCTCCTCGGCGATGGCTTCGAGGGCGATCTCGGCGGCCTCGTGATAGCCCTCGACGATAGTCGTCGCGTGGACGTCCTGCTCGATGAGGTCCTCGGCCTCGCCGAGCAGGTTGCCGGCGAGGACGGCCGCGGTCGTCGTGCCGTCACCGACCTCCTCCTCCTGGGAGTCGGCGACCTCAACGATCATCTGGGCCGCGGGGTGTTCGATATCCATCTCGTTGAGAATGGTCGCGCCGTCGTTCGTGATGACGACGTCCCCGCCGGAGTCGACGAGCATCTTGTCCATGCCGCGGGGGCCGAGTGTGGTGCGTACCGACTCGGCCACGGCCTTGCCGGCCATGATGTTCGACGATTGGGCGTCGCGGCCCTGCGTTCGCTGACTGTCCTCGCTCAGAATGAACATAGGCTGTCCGCCCATGCGTCGCTGTTGTGCCATCGTTGATCCTCACTAACCATGTCGTCAGCACTTCTATATAATTCTTTCCCTCGAACCACCGTTCCGTCTTGCGATTGTGCGTGTGAACCAGCCACAGGACCGAACGGCAGCGGGCCGGTAGCACAATATAGGTCGACTCAGAACACCTCAGTGGGAATGCTGGAGCTGGAACACGGGTTTCGTGTGGTGGACCTCTCGACGCGATTGCCACCCACCGATGGGGGGAAAGGCGCCCAGGGACAGACGATCACGGCGGACCGACTCGAGCGAGAGTTGCACCAGGCCGGAATCACCAGGGCAGTCGTCTTCCCGCCGTCGACACCGGAGACGAGCTACGTCGCGCCGAACAACGGCGTCGCCAGACGCAGCGTCGACCGGCCGTTCGTTGCCTTCGCGCGCATCAACGGCACCCAGACGCCGGGGCGGAACGCGACCGGCCGGCTTCGAAACGCCGTCAGCCGCCGTGAAAAGCATCACACCTCACCGAGTGACATCGAGAAATACGCGTACGACGATCGCTTTCACGGCTTCGTCCTCGACCCCGCCGTCGACGACTACCCCGACGACGACGTCCTCGCGGCCCTCGAGGACGTCGACCTGCCCGTTATCGTCCGCGGCGGCACCGAGGCCCCGCCCGACACGCTCGCCGAAACCCTCCTCGAGCGCTCGTTTCCCGTCGTCGTTGGCCACTTCGGCGGCCATCCGCTGAATCGCTCGCTCATGAACCGGATGATCGAGTTGCTCGACGAGTACGACGACTGCTACCTCGAGACGAGTTTCGTCCGCTACCGCGAGCAACTCGAGCGGGCGCTACTCGAGCATCCGGATCGCGTCTTCTTCGGCAGCGGTGCGCCCGCCTGTCATCCCAACGTCGCGGTCATGGAGATTCTCACCCTCGACGTCTCCGAAGACCTGCTGCGCCGGGCGTTCTCGAAGAACGCCTGCCGCGTGATCGACGCGCTCGCGCCGACCGCGGGCACCTGACCGGGGAGGCCTACGCTCGCTCGGCGACCACTACCCGCAGGTCGTTCAGGTTCGTCCCGGTTGGCCCCGTCAGAACGAGAGACCCGCGGGACTCGAGGTACGGATACACGTCGTTGTCCGCGAGGGCGTTGCGCGCCGCGTCGACGTCTTCGACGGTCGTCCCGTCGACGAGCGCGCCGGCCGCATCGGTCGCGCCGTCGATCCCGTCGGTGTCGACCGCAGCGACCGTTATTCCGGCCTCGCCTCGGATTTCGTCCCCGTTCGCGAGTTCGAGCGCCGCACTCGTCGCGAACTCCTGGTTCGGACCGCCCGTCCCATCGCCGCGAACCGTTACCGTCGTCTCACCGCCCGAAAGGAGCACGGCCGGCGGTTCGACCGGGGTGCCCGTCGCTCGTACCTCCTCTGCGATCGCGACGTGGGTCGTTGCCGCCTCGCGGGCCTCCCCGCGAACGCGCGAGGAAAGCACCAGTGGCTCGTAACCCCGATCGGCCGCCGTTTCGCGAGCTGCCTCGAGGACGGTCATCCCGTCGGCGACGACGTGATTCGCGACGCGCTCGAACGCGGTATCGTCGGGGCCCGGCGTCTCGGCGACCTCGCCGGCCGCGCCGCGCTCAAGGCGGTCGACGACGACTTCGGGCGGATCAATTTCGTATCGCTTGAGGACTGCGAGCGCGTCGTCGAACGTCGACGCGTCGGGGGCGACGGGGCCGCTCGCGATGACGCTCAGATCGTTCCCGACGACGTCGCTCAAGATCAGTGAAACGATCGTCGCGGGGGCGGCGCGACGGGCCAGCCGCCCTCCTTTCAGCGCCGAGAGGTGCTTGCGGACCGCGTTGATCTCGTGGATGTCGGCCCCGCTCGCGAGTAACGCGTCGGTCGTCGACTGGAGAGCTGCCAGCGAGATATCTCCGGCAGGTGCGGGCATAAGCGCGCTGCCGCCGCCAGTGATCGTCGCCAAAACGAGCGTGTCCTCGTCAGCTGCATCTGCCGCCTCGAGCAGGTCGCGCGTCCCGTCGACGCCGCGCTCGCTCGGGACAGGGTGATCGCCCTCGCGAACCCTCACGCGCGCCGTGTCGACAGGGTCGTCCGTGACGACTACGCCGCCGTCGATCCGATCGCCCAGAAGGGCCTCGAGCGCGGCGGCGACGTGGGCCGCGGCGTTGCCGCCACCGAGGACGACGACCTCGTCGTACGCGTCGAGGTCGTACGAGTCATCTGCGACATGAAGGGTCTCCCCCTCGAGCGCGACGACGTCACGAACGACCCGCCGCGGATGGCCAGCGTCGATACCAGCCTCGAGACAGGCGAGCGCGACGTCGCGGGACGGGGTCGACGCGAGGCGATCCCGATCGTCGATCACGCCAACTCACCCGCGACTGTCGCCGATAGCTTCGAATCCGTCACTCGCGGATCAGCGGTAACACGCGTCATGGCCGAACTGTCGGTCGGGACCCGCTAAAGGTGTCCGGTAACGTGAGCCCCCTGACCCGGCGTTGTAGGGCGCGACGTGCGTGTCACGAGTCGGTCCTGCCGGCAATGTTTCGAGTGACGGGCCAACCGCTTTTCGCGTTCCAGTTGACGGTCCGTTCATGATCGAGACCGACCGCGATCTGTTCATCCGCGAACTGCGAGAGCTGTACCACATCGAACGCGAACTCGAAGAACTGCAGTCGGGACTGGCCGACGCCGCGACCGACGAGGACTTTTTCATGGCCCACAGCGAGCGGACGACCGACCAGCTGGCCCGGCTCGAGCCGATCTTCGACGCGATCGAGGCTGAGTCCGCGCCGGTCGAGAACCCGACACTCGAGGGGCTGCGAACCGACCGCGAGGAGCTCGTCGCCGACCTGCAGGATCCCATCCTGGGCGATCTCGTCGAGACGGAACTGGGCAGAGGGATCGAACGCCTCGAACTCACGAAACTCGAGACGCTACTGACCCTGGCCGACCGGATGGATCTGCCCACCGTGATCGTCGACCCGCTCCGTCAAACGAAGATAGAGGCGGAGAACGGACTCGAGCGGATCCGAGAACTTCCGGTCTGAGCGCCCGTAGACCGGTGTGAGTCCCTGCGACCGGAGGTCGTCGGTATCGGATCGGCACTCGAGGGGGTCGACTCTCGTATCAGTTTTAGTGTTATTCAGAATTACTTTATAGAATAGCTGACTACAGAGGGAGCGAATGCACTCGAGACGCGACGTACTTCGAACGGGGGCAGGAGTTGCAGGGACTGGACTGCTGACGGCACTTGCCGGCTGTAGCGAGGTTCCGGTTGTGGGGAGTTTCTTCGGGTTCGACTATACTGAGTGGGTCTACGACCCCAACGCGCTGGATTCGGACTCGGTGATGGTCGTCCTGATGAACGTGGAGACGATCCTCGACGCGGACGACGTCCCGGACAAGGGGGACCTGCGCGACCAGGTCACCAACAATTACAGCGGCGAACTCATGGCCGACGACGTCGAGTACTCACTCAGCGTCGGAAACGCCGAGATACTCACCGGGTCGTTCGATGTCCAGGAGATCGTCGACGGAATGCGATTCGACGGGGACGGAAGTCACGGCGACTTCGATCTCTACACGGACGACGACGAGGAGGGTGCGGTGATCGCAACCGACGGGGAGTTCCTCGTCAGAGCGAGTGCGTTCGAGGCCGACACCGCCCGCGAGGAGATCGAACTCCTGATCGACACCTACAACGGTGATGCGGACAGGTTCGCCGACGTGAACGACGACTTCGATCAGGTACAGGGCGAAGTGGACACGGACGACTTCGTATTCATCACGGGGCAAACCGAATCCGCGACTGAAGACGCCGCCGACGATACGGTGGTTACGACCGCGATCACCGCGGAGATCGACGGCGAAGACACGAACGGAACGTACCTCCTGCTGTACGCGAGCGAGGACGGAATCGATCTCGACGAGGCCGAATCCGACATCGAGAGCGAACTCTCGGAGGAGGCAGAGCTGAACGACGTCTCGCAGGACGGCCGTCTGGTGACTGCCGAATTTACGACCCCGACTGAAGACTTCTAGCTCGCGTCTCCGGTCGGCCCGTACTCTCGAACGGTCGCCTCGACCGTCGGACCGCGTCGAGCCCTGTGTGTATCGTCCGCGACGATCACACGCCGGACTACTAGACATCTCGACAGCTTCCGGGCGAGCGGGCGCGAGCGCGCCTACTCGTCGCCGTTCGTGATTGTCGTGTGAGCGCCGATCAGCGCCCCGGCGAGGTCGAGATCTTCGATCCGGGTACCCTGATCGATGATCGAGCGGCGAATATCGCCGTTACAGACTGTCGCATTCGGGAAGATGACGGTGTGCTCGAGGTCGGTTCCCTCGAGCGTGACGTCCTCCATGACGTGGACGTTCTCGCCGATCGTGGCGTCTTCCAGCGTCGCCGAGTCGGCGACCAGCGAGTCACCATCGAGGTGCCAGGCGACGGCGTCGAGGTAGCTCTCGGGGGTGCCGATGTCGAACCACGCGCCCTCGAAGGTGTAGGCGTAGGTGGCCTCGCGGTTCTGGAGCCACTGGACGAACCAGCCCGGCTCGTCGGGGTTGTTGCCGTCCTCGAGGTAGGTCGGGAGCAGATCCAGCGATTCGCGGGGAAACGCATAGCAGGCGATCGAGACGAGCGTACTCTTGGGATCGTCGGGTTTCTCCTGGAAGTCGACGACGCGGTCGCCCTCGAGTTCGACGAGGCCGTAGGATTTGGCCTTCTCGCGGGAGCCGACGTCGTAGGCGGCGAGCGTGGGTGCGTCGTGAGACTGGAAGTAATCGAGGAAGTCGGACACGGCGAAGCTGATCAGGTTGTCGCCGGCGATGACCAGCAGGTCGTCGTCGACGTTTTCGCGGTCGATCAGCTGGGCGAGCGCGCCGACGACGCCGAACTTGTCGTCTTCCTCGGTCGTCTCCTCGACCGAGAGGCAGGGTTTGTCGAACTCGCTGTCTGCGAGGTGGGCCTCGAAGTCGGGAGCGAACCGCTCGTTGGTGCTGACGTAGACCTCGTCGATCCGGTCGTCAGCCTCGAGTTCCGCGAAGATGCGGTCGATGACGGTCGACTCGCCGATTGGGAGGAACATCTTGGGCCGATGTTTGGTAATCGGCCACATTCGCGTCGCGTACCCGCCTGCAAGGACGACTGCCTTCATAGGCCGATGTTCACCTGCGGGGTCCAAGTCACTTGCCCTTTCCCGAATGACAGAGCCTAACACGCTCGAAATCCCCCAGCAGTAGGAGAGAGTATCCACGATGGACACGAGCGACCGGCTCGACGAGCGGTGTCAAATAGTATAAACCCACGAGTCTCCTGAACGGACGTATGCGCGAGGCCGACGAAACGACGCGACAGCAACTCGCCGACGCACTGCGTGCCGAGCCGGCGACGCCGAGCGAGCTGGCTACTCAGCTCGATCTGACGCCACACGCGGTGGTCCGCCACGTCGAGCACGTCTCCCGTTCGGTCGACGGAACCGACGAGCAGCTGCTCGTCGCACCGCCGACGTGTCGCGACTGCGGGTTCGACGACTACGACGACCTGCTGAACCTCCCCTCGCGGTGTCCCGAGTGTAAAAGCGAGTCCATCGACGAGCCGACGTTCACGATCGAATAGCGAGACCTGACGGTCAGCGAGAACGAACTGTCAATATTCCATGGTAGTTGTCAACTGGATCCGATACTAATATTTATGCTGCAGGCGAGAACCCGATACGAACCCTCGAGCGAGCGGCAGCATCACGGCTTGTCGAGGCGGCTTTCGGCCCGTTTCGGTCGCAGCCGCTCGAGGACGATGGACCACACATGACTTCCAGATCCCACTCGGAGCGTGACTGCGTCGAGGTCGTGCAGACGATACTCGACTGGCTCGACGACGCCGACGAGCCGGACGCAGCGGCTGAAACGCTCGACGACGTGTTCTCCCTGCTTGCCGACCAGCGTCGCCGGCTGCTGCTGTCGGTCATGCGAAACTACGGCGAGGAGGTGACGCTGCCGGACGCAGCCGAGGAAGTCGCGGCCCGCGAAACGGGTCACACCGTGCGAAACATCTCTGCCGAACGCGTCACCGAGGTCTATCTCTCACTCTACCACGATCACCTGCCACGGCTGGTCGACGCCGGCCTCCTCGAGTACGATCAGGAACGGGATCTGGTCGCGCCGGTTGCCGTCTAGAACTCGACGTTCGAACGCGAGGCGCGATCGGTGTCGTCGCGTTCGATCGGACCGAGCCCGACGAACGCGTAGTCGTCGTCAGTCAGGTAGACGTCGCCATTCTCGACGGTGACCTCGAGGTCGGTGAGGTAGGCCCCTTCACAGGGCCCATACGTACAGCGACCGGAGTCAGCCGCGAAGTAGGCGCCGTGATTCGCACAGATGATCTCGCCGTCCCGCATCGGCGCGCCTGCTCCCTTGTCCAGTTTGATGTGCGTGAGATGCTGGCAGTAATTCAACCAGCAGGACACCGCGTCCTCGACCACGGCGGTCGTGTCGCCGCCGTCGGTCGCCACAGCCTCGCTCCTGACGAGAATCGCCTCCTGTATCGCCTCCGACTCGTCGGCCACACGAAAGCAAACCGTCGAGTCGGCGGGTACGTCCGAGAGCGCCGTGATCCGTCCTGCGTCCATCACTGCGTCCATTACTGGTCGACGGGCCTGAACGTTACGCCATCAGGCGAGCACATGTCTGACGGAGATTTAAACCCCTCTCCGACCAACGCGGCCTATGGACTCCCTTCTCATTTACGGCTCCTACGGCTATACGGGGCGGCTGATCGCACGCGAGGCGGTCGCACGAGGGGGCTCGCCCGTCGTCGCCGGCCGCGACGGCCGCGCAGTCGCACGCCAGGCCGACGCCCTCGGCGTCGAAGGCCGCGTCGTCGACCTCGAGTCGAGCACCCTCGCGTCCCACCTCGAGCGCTTCGACGCCGTGGTGAACTGCGCGGGGCCGTTCGCCGACACCGCCGAGCCGCTGGTCACAGCCTGTCTCGAGACGGGCACGGACTATCTGGACATCACCGGCGAGTTCCCCGTCTTCGAGTGTCTCCGCCAGCGCGATGACGCGGCCCGCGAGGCGGGGATCACGCTCCTGCCCGGCGTCGGCTTCGACGTCGTGCCGTCGGACTGTCTGGCGGCCTTTCTCGCCGCACAACTCCCCGACGGCGACGCGCTTCGACTGGGGATCAAAAGCGGCGGCGGGCTCTCGCGGGGCACCGCCCGGACGCTCGTCGAACACCTCGGCAGCGGCGGTGTCGTCCGCCGGAACGGCCGGCTCATCCAGGTGCCCGCCGCCTTCCGAACGCGCGAGATCGACTTCGGTGACGGCCCCGAACACGCCGTCACGATCCCCTGGGGTGACGTCGTCACCGCAGCCCACAGCACCGGCATCGAGTCGATCGAGGTCTACGCTGCCGCACCGTCGTGGGCCACGAAGGGACTGGCGGCCGTCGATTCGCTGGGGTGGTTGCTCGAGCGCGACCCCGTCGAGACGCTGTTGAAGCGACTCGTCGACACCCGCCTCGACGGTCCGGACGAAACGCAGCTGGCGACCGGCAGCGCCGTCGTCTGGGGCGAGGTCACCGACGAGGAGACCGGCCGGCGGGCGCGAGCGCGGCTGCGGACGCCCAACCCCTACGCGCTGACCGCCGAGTCGGCGGTGGCGGCCGCCGAGCGGATCCTCGAGGGCCGAAACCGCGTCCCGAACGGGTTCCAGACGCCCGCGAGCGCGTTCGGGAGCGAGTTCGCACTCGAGCTCTCGGGGACGGAACGGGAGCTGGTAGCAGCCCCCGACGACTCGATCGAGCCGACGCGGACGCTCGTCGAGTCCGAGTGAGGCCCTCCTGGATACGCGTGACTAGTCGTAACACGTTCGTTCGACCCGCTCGTCGTAGCGCCGCGAGAGTCGTTCCGTGACGGGGCCGCCGCCGATCTCGTGGCCGTCCAGGGTCGCGATCGGCCGCAGTTCCCAGGTTCGATTCGTCAGAAACGCTTCGTCGGCCGCGAGAACGTCTGCTGGCTCGTACGTTCCTTCAGCGACTGCGATCCCGGTCTCATCAGCGAGCTCGAGGACGAGCTGCCGAGTGATCCCCGGCAGCACGGGGCCGTCGGTCGTCGGCGTATAGAGGTCGCCGTCGCGGACGAACCACAGGTTGCTCGTCGCCCCTTCCGCGATATGGCCCTCGAGATCGCACATGAGCGCTTCGTCCGCGTCAGCACTGAGTTCCGTGCGTGCGAGGATTCCGTTCAGGTAGTTGTGGGTCTTGGCTGCGGCTGGAATCGCCTCGTCGGGAATCCGGCGTGTCGCGACCGTCTCGACCGTCGCTGGCTCGTCCCAGACGGACTCGCCCGCAAGTCCGCCGCGGGGCAACGGTTTCGCGTAGACGACGACCGTCGGCTCGACTTCGGACTGGGGCGTGAGTTTGCCCGGTTGGACGCCGCGCGTGATCGAGAGGCGGACGTAGGCGTCCGCGAGGTCGTTCGCTGCCAGCGTCTCGTCGATCCGGCTCCGGAGTTCGGCCGCAGTGAGTCCGTGCTCGAGCGAGAGAGCCTCACAGGTACCCTCGAGGCGCTCGACGTGGGACTCCCACGCGAAGATGGTCCCGCCGTAGGCCCGCAACGTCTCGAAGGCTGCGTCGCCGTAGCGAAAGCCCCGGTCGTCGACGCTGACGGAGGCCTCGCCGGCAGGGACGAGTTCGCCGTCGACGTGATAGCGCAGTCCTTCACCCATCGTGAGCCTCCGCGTTCTGGTCGACCGTTGTGGCGAACCGACAGAAGTTGGCGATCAGTCGTTTGCCGAGCGCAAGCGAAATGTCTTCGCTAGCGCCGTCGTCCGAACCGGCCGCCGCGTCCGGCTGTGCTCGCGTGAGGATGCTTTCGGGATGAAACTGCACGCCGAGGTGGGGCTTCTCGCGGTGGCGAACCGCCATCAGAACGCCGCGCTCGTCGGCGGTTCGGGCGGTTTCTTCGAGCGCGGCCGGGAGATCCCCGCGCTCGACCGCAAGCGAATGGTAGCGCCCAACCTGGAACGTCGACGGGAGCCCTGCAAAGAGCCCCTCGCCATCGTGACTGATCGTCGACGGCTTGCCGTGGACGACCTCGGGGGCATGAACGACCGGCGCGCCTTCGGCTGCACACAGCGCCTGATGGCCGAGACAGACCCCGAGGATGGGATAATCGGTCTCGGCGAACAGTGGAACCGAGATACCGGCCTCTTCGGGGGTTCCCGGCCCCGGCGAGACGATGATTCCCGTCGGCTCGAGGGCGCGAACGCCCGCGAGGCCAATCTCGTCGTTGCGCCGGACGACGACCTCGTCGGCGACCTCACCCACATACTGGACGAGGTTGTACGCGAACGAATCGTAGTTGTCGACGACGAGGATACGGGTGTTAGTCACTGCAATCACCGCCGTCGGTCGGATCTTGCGGAATGTCGGTCTCCGCTTTGAGCCCCAGTTCGGCCCGCTCACCGAGTGCCTCGTCGACCGCGGTGATGAGCGCGCGGGCCTTGGCGAGCGTCTCGTCGTACTCGCTGGCCGGGTCGGAGTCGTGGACGATACCCGCGCCGACCCGCAGATGGTACTCGTCGGCATGGCGAACCAGCGTCCGGATGACGATATTGAGAGTGGCCCGGCCGTCGAAGCCGAAGATGCCGGCGCTGCCCGTGTAGGGGCCGCGCCGGGTCGCCTCGAGTTCGTCGATGATCGCCATCGTCCGCGGCTTGGGTGCACCGGTGATCGTCCCGCCGGGGAAGACCGCCGCGATGGCGTCGGACAGCGTCGCATCCGGTGGCAGTCGGCCCGTAACGTTCGACACGAGGTGCATCACTGCCGAGTAGCGGTCGATCCGGCGGTACTCGGAGACGTCGACGGAGCCGTATTCACAGATCTTCCCGAGGTCGTTGCGCTCTAAGTCGACTAACATCGCGTGCTCGGCGCGTTCCTTCTCGTCGGCCAGCAGGTCGGCCTCGAAGGCGGCGTCTTCATCTGGTGTTTCACCACGCGGTCGCGTCCCCGCGATCGGTTCCGTTCGGACGAACGCGCCGTCGCGCTCAAGCAGGAGTTCCGGACTGGCACTCACCAGCTCGGCCGCCCGGAACTCGAGCAGACAGGAGTAGGGTGCCGGATTGACCCGCCGCAGGGCGTCGTAGGCCGCGACGGGGTGGACCGCAGCGGGTGCGACCAGTCGCTGGGAGATGTTGGCCTGAAAGGTGTCGCCGTCGCGGACGTAGTCTTTGACCCGACGCACGCGGTCGGCGAACGCCTCCCGGCCACAGTCGCTCTCGAAGGTCGCGTTGGACCGCGAGACCGGCGGCGCACCGAGTTCCGGGTCGCCCTCGTGAACGGCGTCGGCGAGTTCGAGCGCCCGCTCGCGGCCACGTTCGTAGGCCGCCTCGAGGGCAGCGTCTTCGGGGTCGGTTGCGTCGCCGTCAACTCTCGGGCAGGCCGTGATCCGCAGTGTTATGTCGTCCTCGGTCGGTGCTTCCCAGGCCGCGAGACAGTCGTAGACCGCGACCTCGAGGCGGGGCAGTCCCCGGTCGTCGACGGCAGCGTCAGGCAGGGACTCGAGTTCGCGGGCCACGTCGTAGGAGAGCCAGCCGACGGCGCCACACGGATAGGGGACGTCACAATCCCCCCGAACGAGTCGGTCGCCCGCGAGCAGGCCCTCGAGTGCGGCCAGCGTCGGCGACTCGTCGTCACGATCACGGGAGACCGCATCGGGGCCGACAGTGAGCCGCTCGATGGGATCGACGCCGAAGTAGCCCCAACCGGGCTGGCCGCCGGTCGTCTCGAGGAACGCGCCGCCGTCGCCGTCGCGTGCGCGCTGATAGGCGAGAAACGGATCGGTGACGGTCACGCGGGCTTCGACAGGAACGCGGTGGCCGATCGGCACCGGCGATTCGGCGCGGTCCGCAGCCGCTCCACCGCGGCCACACGCGGCGGCGCGAAACGAGTCGAACGTCGTCACGACGCGCGGATCGCTCATGTCGAGCGGGAGGAGAGCGATGGGTAATCCTCTTGCGATTGCAGGGCTGCTATCGGCGACAGAGCAGAGAAGGGCGGTCAGTGATGGACAGTGAGACTGTGACGTGGGACGGGATTCAACGGGTGGTTGACGATTCGTTACCGGACTTCGGCGCGGTCGATCCAGCCCTGGATCCGTTTCTCGGAGATATCGGTCTGGTCGGCGAGCTCGGCGGCGTCCGACGCGGCGAGTTCGGCGACGGTTTCGACGCCAGCACCGGCGAGGCGGTCGGCATAGGCCGGGCCGATCCCTTTGATCTCGGTGACCGATTCCGGTTCGGCTTCCTCGATATCCGGTTCGGGCTCGAGCTCGGGTTCGCCGTCCGGTTCCGGCTTCGGTTCGGGTTCGGGTTCTGCTCCCGGCTCTTCCTCGATATCGGGTTCAGCCTCGGTGTCCGGTTCGGATTCTGCTTCCGACTCTACCTCGACAGCCGGTTCAGCTTCGATGTCCGGTTCGGCTTCCGCCTCGATGTCTCGCTCGGCGTCAGTCTCGTCGGTCGTCTCGGGTTCTGTCGCCGTCTCGGAATCGGTGACGTCCGATTCCGATTCCGCGGCGACGTCTGCGTCGGTCGCCTCTGCAGGCACTTCGTCTGCCGTGTCAGTGGCAGCCGACTGTGGCGGTTCGGCACGCACGTCCTCCGTCCGGTCTCGAGCCGCGGCGGTCTCGGTTCCGTCGTCGGCCGTCCCTTCTCGTTCGACCGTTACGCCGACCTCTCGAGAGCGACTCCGCTCCGAGTCCGCCCCGTCGAACCCCAACAGGGACTTCAGCTTCTGGAGGAGTGCCATTATATCGACGTAGTCGGTTCCGACACTTAAATTCGCCTGATACTGTCAGCAGTACAGTCGTGTCCGCCGCCCGCTTACAGTCGCGAGCGGAGCGAATCGTTCATCACATCGACAGGTGCGTCCCGACCGGTCCAGATCTCGAACGCTTCGACGCCCTGATACAGCAACATCCACGCACCGTCGACGGTCGTTGCGCCAACGTCAGCTGCATCGCGCAGCAGTCGCGTCTCGAGCGGGCTATAGACCGCGTCGAGGACGGCCAGATCTCCATGGAGTGCGTCGGCCGGGACCGGCGTCGCGTCGGACTCCATGCCGACGCTGGTGGCGTTGACCAGCACGTCGGCGTCGGCGAGCAGTCGTTCGAGGTCCCCGAGTCCGTGGCCGGTCGCACGCGGCACCTCGTCGGCAAGGTCGTGTGCTTTCGACTCGGTCCGGTTGGCGATCGCAACGCGTGCACCGGCGTCGGCGAGCCCGAACGCGACCGCCCGGCCGGCACCGCCGGCACCGACGACGACCGCCCGCGCACCGTCGACCGTGACGTCGTGGTCGCGCAGCGCGCGCAACGCGCCGACGGCGTCGGTGTTGTACCCCGTCGGGGGTCCCGAGCCAGAGAAGTCGATCGTGTTGACCGCGCCGATCCGGGCCGCGAGATCCTCGGGCGCGACGATCTCGAGGGCGTCCTGTTTGAAGGGGATCGTCACGTTCAACCCGGCGATCCCCAGCGCGTCGGCGCCGTCGATCGCGGCTTCGATATCGTCTTCGTCGGGCTCGAAGGTCACGTAGCGCGCTTCGAGTCCGAGTTCGTCGTAGGCGGCCTCGTGCATCGGCGGCGACAGCGAGTGGCCGACCGGATTGCCGAGGAGACCGTATACGTCCATAGCCATCTCTCGATTTGTCAGTGGGAGTGGCGGGACTATAATCGGTCTGGCTTACCGTCAGTGTCGGCGCACCTGCGACCCGTCCTGCGAGTGCGCCGGGACAGCGGGACAGCAGACCGTATGCCTCGCACGGCCCGTTTCGCGTGGCTTTTACCCCCATCACGAGTAGCCGCCCTCATGCTCTCCGGAACCCCGCTCGATCTTCTCTTGCTCGCGGGCGGGATCGTCGCACTCTATGGCGGTGCCGAGTTGCTGGTCGCGGGTGCGGGACGACTGGCACTCGGGATCGGACTCCGGGCCGCGACCGTCGGTGTGACGGTGATCGCGTTCGCGACGACCGCGCCCGAACTGTTCGTCTCGGCGATCGGTGCCTTGCGTGTCTCGAGCGACATCGGACTCGGCACGATCGTCGGCTCGAACATCGCGAACATCGGACTGGTGCTCGGCGTCGCCACGCTCATCAAGCCGTTGCAGATCAGCGACCGGGTGGTCCGCCGGCACGTCCCCGTCATGGTGCTCGCGACGGTCTTGCTGGTCGCACTCGGCGCGAACGGACAGCTTGGCCGCCTCGAGGGTGCGCTGTTGCTGCTCGTGCTCGCAGGGTTTACCGCGGGCATTCTGCACTACGCCAACGCGGAGTCCGCCCCGATGGTCGACGAGCCCGACGCGGACGCGGCGTCAGGGGTGTCGGAACGGGACGTCGCCCTCGTCGTCGGTGGGCTGGTCGCGCTCGTGATCGGGTCGCGGTGGCTCGTCGCCGGCGGGACGGGACTGCTGTCGACGCTCGGCGTCTCGGATCTCGTTATCGGGCTGACGGTGCTCGCACTCGGAACGTCGCTACCGGAACTTGCAGCCTCTGTCGTGGGTGCGATCCGTGGCCACGCCTCCTTCGCCGTCGGAAACGTCGTCGGATCGAACATCTACAATATCCTCGCGGTACTGGGAGTCGTGGCCCTGATCACCCCGATCGAGGTCGCTCCGACGACGCTGCGGTTCGAACTCCCGTTTCTGGTCGCCTTTACCCTCCTGCTGGTCGGGCTACTGATCTATCGACAACAGTTCACCCGGATCGACGGCGTGATTCTCGTCGGTGGCTACGTCGGCTTTATCGCTCTTCTCGCTCCGTGACCGACGAGTTCGTCGAGGCAGTCGGCACCGATCGCGACGACGATCGACCGGCAGGCGGTCGTGCCAGCGTCCAGAGAAGGCGGTCGTCGTTCGTCGCCGACGATCCCGCGGTCGATGCGGTCGCGGTCTCCAGTGGTGTCTCGCTTGCGGTCTGTTCGTCCGCCGGCGTTGCATCGGCCGTCGGTCGATCCGAAACGCGAGTTCCGTCGGCCGCTCCGTCCCGATCGGAACGGCGTCGCACGAGCACGGCAACCGCTGCGAGCGGGCCGTCGGTCAGCCAGTCGGCCTGCCACTGTGGGGCGTCAGTCGCAAGCGCGGCCTCTCTTGCCTCCGCGTCGTATTCCACGAGGCCCGCCGCCGACAGCGCCGGGAGATGCTGGTGAACGAGCGACGCCTCGACGGCGACACTCGCCGATTCCGTGGCATCGATCACCCGCGTCCCGTCGTCGGCCGATTGCGCGGCGACAGTCGCGGCGAGATCGGCGACGGAGACGGCCCCGCGCCGTCTCGCGAGGGCCTTACAGACGGTTCGACGGCGCGGGTTGCGAAGCGCCTCGAGCGTTCGGTTCAGCGTCCTCTCGTCGGCGGGAAACGCGTCGCCGGTCGGGTCGGCGAGGACCGATCGGACCCACTCGGCCTCGAGAATCGGGTGCTCGGTCGGCGCGACGGTCGTGGCGTCGCCGTCGGCGTCGGTGGTCACCAGCCCGGCGTCGGCCAGCCGCGGGACGTGGGCGTGGACGAGCGTGACGTGAACCTGATCCACCAGCTCGCCGGTGACGTCCGCGGTGTCCTGTTCTACCCTCGCAACTGCCCTCGTCAGTGCCTCGATCGATAGCCGTTCCGACGGGGCGTCCGTCGCGGCCGACTGCTCGTGCTCGAGCAGTGCTGCGAGCAGATACCGCCTGCGCGGTTCGGCGAGAACGTCCAACGCGGTTGTCAGTTCGGTGGACGGGAGTGAACTCATTGCAGGATAAAGCAAGTGAACGGGGGAAAAGGGTCTACCTGCGTGCTCTGGTATCGACACGCGTCCGATCGGCCATCCGTTACTCGGCCTCGCCGAAATATGCCGAGAGCAGCTTCGCCTGTGCGACTCTCAGATGCTGGTGGAACGTCTGGCGAGCGATCCCCAGCCGATCGGCGATCTCGCCCGCGTCGCTGTCCCGGGTCGGCCACTCGAAGTAGCCGCCGTGGTAGGCCGCCTCGAGCGCAGTGCGCTGTTTGTCGGTCAGCAGCGACTCGACGGTGCGCCGGAAGTCACCGTGTGTTTCGACGGGCCGCTCGACGGTCCGTTTCGAGCGGAGCTTGCTGTCGGGATAGGCCGCCAGAATCGTGTCGACGAACTCGGATAACGCCACGTCGGAGCTAAGATGAATCGTCAGCTCCGCGACGCCATCACGAACGGTTTTCGACTGCAGCCGCGCGCCGTAGCCCGCGACGGCCTCGGCGATCGTCGCGTTGTGAACAACACACTCCCAGTAGCTCTCGTCGTCGTCGGCGTCGATAAGTCGGTGATCCGTAATCGCCTCGTCGTCGCGAACGGCCTCACGAACGCGGCTCGGGTCGGCGTTGGACACGGTCACGTAATAGACGAACACCTGGCCGGTCAGCGGCAAGACGTGATCGACCGAGAGCTCACAGTCGAGGTAGTCTGAGAGCCGAATGCAGGCGTCGCCCCGATCGGTCGACTCGAACTCGAGTTCGACGACAGTATCCTGATAGAGCAGCCGGCGGACCGCCATCGTGTTGATCGCGTGGCCGATCGTGCCACCGAACTCCCGGAGCACCTCCCGCTCCCGATCGGGAAAGGCCGACGGCTCGTCCGTGCCGATCACGAGCGCTCCGAGCGGTTGCTCGCTCGCGGTGATGGGGACGACGGCGACCGCGCCGTGGTCGTGCTCGCGAGCGTGGCGACGCCACTCGTCGTGGGGATGGTCGCGAAGGTCCCGATACCGCTGGACGGTCTGCGTCTCGAGCGCCGGCTCACCGTCGGCGTCGGCCGGTGGGTCGACGAACGACGCACACTTCTCTGCACCGGTCGCGTCGATGCCGGCCCAGGAGGTCGGCTCCCACGAATATCCCTCGCCCGTTGCAACGCCACTGGCCCGGCCGATGACGCCGAACCGGTAGGCGTCGGCGGCCGCGAACTTCTCGACGATCACGGTCTCGATCTCCTCGCGGGAATCGGCCGTGACTATCGTCTCGTCGATCGTCCGAATCACCGCGTTGAGGCGCTCGAGGCGCTCGAGTTCGCGTTCGCGAGCCCTGCGGTCGCTGATGTCGCGGCCGACGCCGGTAAAGCCGAGCACGTCGCCGTCATCGACGATCCGGGCGCTGTTGAACTCGTAGGGGATCCGCCGTCCATCTTTGGTGAGCACTCGGCCTTCGGCGGTAACGCGTGCGCCCTCCTCGAGAATGCGGTCGATCGCCTCGGCGATGTGGTCGCGGTCCTCGGGGGCGATGAACGTGAGCGGGTCGACGCCCTCGAGTTCGGCTGCGTCGTAGCCCGACACACGCTCGAACTGCTCGTTCCACTCGATCAGCGACCCCTCGGTGTCGAAGGCATAGAGGATGTCCGGCTGTGCCTCGAGAATGCTCTCCGTAAAGGCCGTTTCCGAACGGAGCCGTTGTGCGCGCTCGTGATCGTCGGTGCGGTCGCGGACGACCCAGACGTACCCCGTCAGGTCGGCCGTGGCGTCGACGGGAACGCCGACCGCGCCATCCGCATGGATCGTCGCGACGGTTTCACGGACCCACAACCGGCTGTCGTCGCCGCCGAGTCGCCACCCGTCGGCTTCGACCGTTCCCTCGGCTCGTGCGTGCTCGAGCAGTCGGTCCGGGCGGCCGTCGTCGCGAGCGTCCGCCGGAAAGATGGTCCGATAGTGGTTGCCGACGATCGTCTCCGCGTCGTAGCCCGTCAGCCGGCGCGCACCCGCGTTCCACACGGAGACGCAGCCGTCGGCATCGAACAGCGCGATGGCACAGTCGCTGGTGAGCGCGCTCAACTCGCCGAGCTCGAGGTCGAAATCGGACCCTGGATTCCCGGACACGAGAGCGTGGTTCGGCTCGGTCGGTGGCTCCTCGGACATTGTCGGTGTGTCTACAGATTAGAAATGGGATGTGCTAGCACGAAAAACCACGGGTGGCTATCGCCGCCGGTCGAAAACCGGCGACGTTAACGCCCGCAAACCACGAGCACGGGTATGACCACGCTCGCGATCGTCGAAAGCCACGCCGACCGCGCTTCGGAGCACATCTGTGATCGACTCCGCGAGCGCGCCGACTGGACCCAGCGAACCGACGACAGCCGGCCGGCAGCCGACGGCGGCGGCACCTACTACCAGACCGACGGAGCCGTCCTGCGGTCGTTCGACACGTTGCACATCGACCTCGAGCGGCCCGCCGACGCCTTCGACTGCGATCCCGATCTGCTCGTCTTCGCCTCGCGACACTCGGGGGATACCGGCCCGCTGCTGACCGGCCACTTCACGGGCAACTTCGGCCCGGCCGAATTCGGCGGCGAGCCCGACGCGCTGGCAGACGCCGCGCCGAACGCCTTAGCCGAGTTGCTCGCGGCCTTCGAGGAGTACGCACCCGCCGAGTACGACGTGGGCATGGAGTGTACCCACCACGGCCCCTCCGAGGTGGGCTGTCCGTCGCTCTTTGCGGAACTGGGCAGCGACGACGAACAGTGGGACGACCCCGCCGGTGCCGACGCCGTCGCCCGCGCTATCCTTGCACTTCGGGACGTCGAGCCCCACCGAGAACGACTCGAGAGCGAAGCTCTCGCGAGCCGTCGGAATCGCGAGACGATTCCGAGACGCCAAATCGTCGGCTTCGGCGGCAACCACTACGCTCCCCGGTTCGGACGGGTCGTCCGCGAGACGTCGTGGGCGGTCGGCCACGTCGCCGCCGACTGGGCGCTCGAGGCGATGGGCCACCCCACGGCTCACCGGGACGCCCTCGAGCGCGCGTTCGACGCCAGCGACGCCGAGATCGCGCTGCTCGATGGCGACTGGCCGGTGCTCGAGGAGACGCTCGAGGAGCTGGACTACCGAGTCGTGAGCGAGACGTGGCTCCGCGAGGTCGACGACCGGTCGCTCACACTCGTCGACGCGGTCGAGGCCGAACTGGGGGCCGTCGACGACGGGATCCGCTTCGGTGACCGGTCCGCCGAGTCGATCACCGTCGTCGACCTGCCGGCCGACCTCGTCAGCGCCGCCCAGGGGATCGATCCCGATCGCGTCCGTGAACTCGTCGCAGCGAACACGGTCGCCTTCGCCACCGAAAACGGCGGGAGCCGCGTCGGTTCGCGGGTAGCGATCCCCGTTGGCGACGCTGCAAGCGAAGACGGCGAGGACTCGAGCGGGCCCAGAGACGCTATTATCGACGGGCTGGCCGACGTCCTCGCGGAGAAATACGACGCCGTGTGGCTCGAGGACGACGCCGTCGTCGCCGAGGAGACGGCCTTCGATCCGGAGCTGGCACGCGAAGCCGGCGTTCCCGAAGGGCCGAAGTTCGGTGCGCTCGCCGACGGCGAGCCCGTGACTGTCGACGGGGAAACGATCAGTCCCGAGAGAGTTCGCACCGAGCGAACGCGTTGGTTTCGAATCTGACTAAATCGACGGCCGACAGTAATACGTTATTACTCGCTCACTGACGGTGGATTCGGCGTTCACGTACTAGTAACCGTAAGAGAGTACTACCACGTCAGACAGGCGGCTGACGTGTAGGGGAAAGGTAATTATGCTCCATCTTTTAGACAGGGGCAAGAATGGACTCTCTCATCGACGACGCAATCGACGAGGCCGAGGACGGGGCGGCCACGGTCCCCGACGACGCGCCCCAGGACGGGCAGGCGTCCGGTGGCGGGTCATCGGACGGCCGACAGACCGGGACGATGACCGACGACGAACTGGAGGACGTTCTCCAGGATCTCCAGACCGACATCACGGTCGTCGGCTGTGGTGGCGCCGGCGGGAACACGATCAACCGCATGCACGAGGAGGGCATCCACGGTGCAAAACTCGTCGCCGCCAACACCGACGTCCAGCACTTAGTCGAGATCGACGCCGACACGAAAATCCTGATGGGCGAGGAGAAGACCGGCGGCCGCGGGGCCGGCTCGCTTCCCCAGGTCGGCGAGGAGGCCGCCCTCGAGAGCCAGCAGGATATCTACGACGCCATCGACGGCTCCGACATGGTCTTCGTCACGGCCGGCCTCGGCGGCGGGACCGGCACCGGCTCCGCCCCAGTCGTCGCCAAGGCCGCCCGCGAGGCCGGCGCGCTGACGATCTCGATCGTCACGACACCTTTTACCGCCGAGGGCGAGGTTCGACGAACGAACGCGGAGGCCGGCCTCGAGCGCCTGCGTGACGTCTCCGACACCGTCATCGTCGTCCCCAACGACCGCCTGCTCGATTCGGTGGGCAAACTCCCCGTCCGACAGGCGTTCAAAGTCAGCGACGAGGTCCTGATGCGCAGCGTCAAGGGCATCACGGAACTGATCACGAAACCCGGCCTCGTCAACCTGGACTTCGCCGACGTTCGCACCGTCATGGAACGCGGCGGCGTCGCTATGATCGGGCTCGGTGAATCCGACTCCGAAGCCAAAGCCGAGGACTCGGTCAAGACCGCGCTGCGCTCGCCGCTCCTTGACGTCGACATCTCCGGTGCGAGTTCCGCACTCGTCAACGTCACCGGCGGCAACGACATGGCCATCGAGGAAGCCGAAGGCGTCGTCGAGGAGATCTACGACCGGATCGATCCCGACGCACGCATCATCTGGGGGACCTCGATCGACGAGAGCCTCGAGGGCAGTATGCGGACGATGATCGTCGTCACGGGCGTCGAGTCGCCACAGATCTACGGCCGGCCGGACGGCGAGGCTGCCGTCCAGCCCGAACCCGCAGGCGGTGACGACATCGACTTCGTCGAATAACGCGTCTCGAGTACGCCGCGTCGGCGATTCGAGTCCAGGTGTCTCTCTGAGCTATTCCGTCGCCCAGTTCCCACGTTCCGATACGTATTGCTGTCAGTCAGCACTGGGACCCAGTAACAACAGTCCGACTCATCGGACTCCTATCAGTCATTTCTGGCACACCCGCAGGACGGATCGCGGGTGCGCCGGTAAACAGTGCAGACCGACTCAGTCGTCGGCGACTGCGCCGTCGCGTCCGCCGCTGGCCTCGAGTTCGCCCTCGATACTCGGCGGATACTTGCCGCGATCGAGTTTCAGGTCCGACTGCGGCCGTGCCATGCAGGTCAGCGCGTAGCGTTCGGCCTCTTCCTCTGTCAGGCCACGGGCCGCGGGCTGAGTGACCTCCCCTTCGACGATTTCGGCAGAACACGCCAGACACATCCCCACCCGGCAGGAGTACTCCTGGGCGATCCCCTCCTCGAGACATCGGCTGAGGATCGTCTCCTTGTCGGTGCAGGTGATCGTCTCACCCGTCCCGACGAACTCGACCGTATACTCAGTCATACGGTCCGGTACGGCGGACCTCACTAAAACTCTTTATTTCATTGCAGGAGATCGAACCGGCCTGTTCTGATCGCCACCGGATCGAGCAGAAACCGCAGCCAGCCGCTTGATAAAACGTTTTCTTACCGCGGCCTCCACAGTGTTGGTATGAGTACGCAGGAGCAGTCGGCCGCCACGACGCCGAAGACGCAGTCGCCGGACGTGGTCGTCGTCGGTGCCGGAACGGCAGGGTGCTACGCCGCAGCGACCATCGCGCAGGAGGGGTACGACGTCGTCGTCCTCGAGCGAAAATCCGAATCCGAAGCGGGCCACATCGCCTGCGGCGACGCGCTGAAGGGTGCCGACAGTTTCCCCGAGGCGATCCCGAAGTCGAAACTCGAGCCCGCGTTCACCAACACGGGCGTCGACCACGGCCGCTTCGAGATCCCCCAGGAGGATACCGTTCTCGAGATCCCGATCCCCGGCGAACTGGCGGTCATCGACCGCTGGGAGTACGGCCGGCGGATCATCGACGGGGCCGACGAGGTCGGTGTCGAGTTCCACTACGACACCGTCGTCAAAAACGTCATCCAGGCCGACGACGGCCGCGTTACCGGCGTCGAGGCGATCCGCACGGGCGAACCCATCACGTACGAGGCTGACATCGTCATCGACGCCGCAGGCTCACTGTCCGTCCTCCAGGATCACGTCGACTTTTCGACCTCCGCGTTCGATACGAACGTCAACTACACGCACTTCTGTTCTGCCTACCGCGAGATCGTCCACGTCGACGAACCGGTCGAGTGGGACGACGCGCTCGTCTTCAAGCCGACCGAACGCGCCGCGGGCTATCTCTGGTACTTCCCGCGCACGGAGACGGAGATCAACGCCGGCCTGGGCTTCCAGATGACCGAAGAGCCGATGAAACTCGTCGACGACCTCAAACGCGACCTCGAGACCCGCCCCGAGTTCCGGAATGCCGAAGTCGAGGACAAACTCGGCGCAGCCCTCCCCACCCGGCGACCCTACGATTCCGCAGTGCATCCGGGCTACATGGCCATCGGCGACGCCGCCGGCCACGTCAACCCCACCACCGGCGGCGGCATCGCCGGGGCCGCCTACGGCGGCAAGTACGCCGGCGAAACCGCGATTGAGGCGCTCGAGACCGGCGACGTCAGCGAGAAGGCCCTCTGGGAGTACAACGAGCGCGTCATGGACCACTTCGGCGCACGGTATGCCGCTCTGGACGTCTACAACATCCTCTCGACGGCCGTCGACGTCGACGACCTGATGGGCCTGCTCGCCGCGATGCCCGGCGAGAAACTCGCGGAGGCGCTGTATTCGGGTAGTACGAGTATCGGCCCGAAACTCGCCGCGGAGAGTCTGCTCAACAGCCGCGGCCACTGGGGGACGATCTGGACGCTCTTCCAGACCAAACGCCGGGCCGACGACCTGCTCGAACTCTACGAGGGGTATCCCCACCACCCCGCCGCCCTCGAGCACTGGCAGCAACGCCGTGACGACCTCATGGAACAGGTCTACGAGACGACCGGGGCGGAACCCAAATACTAAGAACGACCTTTTTTGTCCGGGTCCTCGCGCGGCCATTGGCCGCGCTCGAACCCGGGCAAAAAATCTCGACGAAAAAAGGCCGCTCGCTCGCTCGTCGGGTTCGCTCGCGGTCAGTATCTGGGTCTGGGTAACCGCCTGCCCTCCCCCGGTTCGGACGGCTCTCGCGTTGCTCGAGCCGTCCTCCCGGCCACCGCTCGCTCGAGACGACCACGTTCGAGTAACTCGTCAGTACTGATCAGTGAGTTATAAATTCCTGTGGAAATACCCCTACTCGGTTAGGGAATTTCGCTTTTCCGATGCGTCAAGTACCGGATTGTATGGCACAAAGCCACACGCGCCGACGCGCACTGTCACTGATCGGAACTGTGGGCGGGATCGCCCTCGCTGGCTGTATGGGCGGGAGTGGAGACAGCGACGAGATGAGCGATGGCGGCGCAGAAAACGAAACGAGTGACGACGGCGCAACCGACGAAACCATGGCGAACGTCCGCGTCGCCCACCTCTCACCGGACGCACCGAACGTCGACGTCTACGTCGACGGCGACACGGTCCTCGAGGACGTTCCCTACCGGGCCGTCAGCGACTATCTCGAGCTCGCGCCGGACACCTACACGGTGACGATCACGGCCGCGGGCGATCCCGACACGGTCGCCTTTGAGGACGACCTCGAGATCCCCGAGGGCGAGTACACCATCGCGGCGCTTGGCGAACTGAGCGAGACGAACCAGCCCTTTGCACCGACCCTTCTCGAGGACGACGTCAGCGATCCGGGTGACAACGCACGTGTCCGTCTCGTGCACGCCTCGCCGGACGCCCCTGCGGTCGACGTCACGGTCGGCGACGGCGAGACGGTGCTGTTCGAGGGCGCGGCCTTCGGCGACGCGGCGACGACCGAAGTCCCCGGTGGCGACTACACGCTCGAGGTCCGACCAGCGACTGAGACCAACGACGGCGACGTGGTCGCGACCTTCGACATCGCACCCGAGACCGGCAGCGTCTACACTGCCTTCGCGGTCGGCTACCTCGAACCCAAATCGGCCCCCGCCGACGCGCCGTTCGATCTCGAGGTCGTGATGGACGCCTGATCGGCAGTCGATTGTGACCTGTCAACGCGAGGGGATCACAGAGTCAAACCGCTCAGGTGCGCTCTTTGACGGCAGTTCTGAGCCGATCGATCCGCGTTTCGGTGTCTGGGTGTGTCCCGAAGATTCCTCGAGCGACGACTCGCCGGGCCCGGTCGAAAAAGCGGTGCTCCTCCCACGGCGGCGGGACGATCGAGAACGCCATTGTGGAACGGTGGTCGCGCAGATCCGTCGCGGGTCGCCGTTCGAGGTCGGCGTCGAGCGTCTCGAGGGCACTCGCGAGGGCGGCCGGATCACCAGTGATCGCGACGGCACCATCGTCGGCGACGTACTCCCGAAAGCTCGAAACGAAGGCGACACACCACCGGCTCACCGCGTACGTGACGGCCGCGGGAATCGCGAGGACCGGGTTCGCAACGTGGCGAGCGACCGTCGCGGTCGCGCTTGCCGCGGGGAGGGCGAGAAACGTCATGACGGCCGCATCCCGGTTCACGATGTGTGCGAGTTCGTGTGCGAGCACCGCCTCGAGTTCGCGGTCGTCGAGGGTCTCGAGGAGTCCCCGGGAGACCACGACCGTCGATGTCGCGGGTCGATAGCCGACTGTGATGGCCCTCGGGGTGGCACTCGAGCCGATGCGAACCGTGGGCGGGGGAACGTCGGCCTGGGCCGCAAGCCGGCTGACCGTTGCTCGAAGCATCGTCAGATCGCGGTCGGCCGCCCCCGCTCGGGGCTCGAGTCGCTCGCCGTGCTCGAGGTCGCGAAGCACTGCGCTCTCGCCGGTGCATTCGTCCTGGATCGTGGTGCCGACGTGCAGCCCAACGATACAGAGGCTGCCGGCCGCCGCCAGTCCCGGGAGGTGATAGACGATCGGAACGAGCGTCGCGACAACGAAGACGAGACCGAGGACGACGATTCCTACGAGTGTGACGGCGAGATAGCCGTGCACCGGTCGATCCGTCAACTCGCCGATCCCCTCGAACACTCGGCGCAGTTCGGTCCGGATCCCGACGGGTTCGTCGGCTCCCGTGTCCGCGGTCACATCCGCCGAATATCCGGAACGCTCCGCCTCATCCGCGTTCGACCAGTCGACCGCCGCATAGAGGAGCCAGCCGACGAAAACGGCAGCGACGAGAATCCCACAGACGAGTATCGCCGCGCTGACCGACCCTCCCAGGACCGAGACGAGCAGGTAGCCGGTCGCGACCAGCGACGACAGAATCACCAGTAGGTACGTTACTGCGACGACTTCGACCGCCGTCTCCGTGGGAGTGGGTTCTCTCCGTACCACGCGAACGGCACAGCCTGCCGCGACTGCCAGCACACCGTAGGCGACTGCGGTGGGAACGACGGCGAGCGACGTGCTCCTGAGTGTGATCGTGAAAACGCCATAGGGAATGCTCATCGCCAGCCCCGACGCGAGACCGATCAACACGACCTCGACGGCGACGAGGAGTCCCATCGCGAGCGCAAGCAACACCACCGAGACCGCCATGCGTCCCCAGAGGGCAGCCCGCACGCGGGTTATCCCCACGACTGGTCCACCTCGAGCAGTCGATGATGGTCCCGCCAGTCCACGTCGGCGGACTCGTCGCAGTCTGCTGATCGACCGACCATCGTGTCACGTGGTTCGGTTCGACGATGATTACTGTTCGGATTTTCTATATTAGTCCGTCCGCTGGCCCAGCCGCTCGACCGTCCCGGCCAGCACGTCGACCCCGTGGCCGATGCTCGCTTCGTCGACGTCGAACGTCGCCGTGTGATGGCCGCCGGGATGGTCGGTGCCGACGCCGACGTAACAGGCGCTGCCGCCGCGTTCCTGGACCGCCCGCATCAGATAGGTCGCGTCCTCGCTGCCGCCGAGTTCGTCGCGCTCGAGGACGCGCTCGACGCCCACCGTCTCGCCGGCCACGTCGGCGATGATCGAAACGAGATCGTCGTCGCTCGTCGCGCTGGGAGCCTCCGCGCCGATCTCGATCGAGACCTCGCAGTCGTGCATCTCGGCGGCGCTCCGGAGCACCTGTTCGGCCCGGTGTTTCATGTACTCCATCAACTCGGTCGTTTCGCCGCGCACTTCGGCGACGATCCGGGCCTCGTCAGGAATGACGTTGGCGGCGCTGCCCCCCTCGACGACGCCCGCGTTGACCCGCGTCGTGCCGTCGTTGTGCCGCGGGATGCCGTAGAGGTTCTGGACGGCCGTCGCCATCGCCTGGACGGCGTTGCGCCCCTGTTCGGGATGGCCGCCGGCGTGGGCCGATTCGCCGGTGAACTCGGCCTCGAGATGGCTCACCGCGAGAAAGCCGTCGATCCCCGCGACGATCTCGCCGGTCGGATGGTCGAGCCCGATGTGGGTCGCGAGCAGGTAGTCGACGTCCCGAATGTGCTCGCTTTCGGCCATCGACTTGCCGCCGCCGACGACCTCCTCGGCGGGCTGGAAGAAGACCTTCAGAGTGCCCGTGAAATCGCTCTCTGCAATCCGCTCGAGCACGCCGATCCCGATCGTCGCGTGGGCGTCGTGCCCGCAGGCGTGCATCGCGCCCTCGTGTTCGGAGCGAAAGTCCTTCGCGGCGGGCACGTGAGCGGGATCGTCGGACTCCGGTCGCGGAAGCCCGTCGATATCGACGCGCAATCCGACGGTCGGCCCCTCGCCACGCTCGATGACGGCGACGGAACCCGTGTAGCCGCCCTCGAGTCGCTCAAGCGTGGCGTTGTCGACATCCGTTTCCCGGGCCTGTTCGTACCAGTGGGTCAGTTCCGCATCGTCGGGGACAGCCAGCCGGTGGTCGCCAGCGATCGCTTCAGGTCCAACGTAGAGCTCAGCGAGGTCGTCACCGAGTCGCGACTCGAGTTCGTCGACGATCCGTGCAGTCGTGTAGAATTCGCGCCAGGCGGGTTCGGGTTTTCGATGGAAGTCTCGCCGGAGTGAGACGAGGTCGTCCGCGGTCATGTCACTCCCTCCGCGAGACTGATAAAAAGCTCTGACGGCGGGTTCGCTCGACGCGGTGTAAAAAGTCCTCAGTTGCCGCGGCCAGCGCCGTGGATCTGCTCGACTTCGGCCTCGATATGGACCGAGTCCGGAAAGTTCTGCGAGGCGATGTTGCGCGCGAGGTTGTCGTGACCGTGAATCTCGAGTTCGCGGGTGAAGACGGTGTAATCCCACGAGGAGAACTGCCGGTCGTCGTCAGCGTGCAACCGACAGCGCTGTGGAACTGAGAGTCGCTCCGGCGGATGAGAGTGGGGGCCTTTCAGTGCCGCTCCCTTTCGTTCGGCGGTGGTTTTGATGTCCTCGACGATACCATCGAGTGCGGCGCGGTCGCCGCTTTGGAGCGTCAGACGGGTGACGAAGGTCATGGCTGGTGCTGTCGCATATGTCGACGCTGGGTGCGTAAAAGCTTGCTGAGACGCGTCGAGACAGATCACGCGCGGTGATACTGCCGAACAGCAGTCAGTGAGACGTCGCTCGCGAAAACCTGCCGCCGACGGCGGTGACGGCCGAGTCCAAGCGAGCGAACGTCAAATAGTGCTGTCCGACAGTATGAACGACTGCGGTCGATCGGCCGATGATGGCGTGCAAATCGGGGCCGCAATCAGTATACGCTGGACGAACAGTCCGATATTCTCTTAACGTCGCACCTGTTAGCCTCCTTAATGGCAGTCGAAGCTACGAGCGCAGGCGCGATCCTCTTCCGCGATACGCGGGGCCGGCGCGAGTATCTTCTACTCAAGAGCCGCCCAGGCGATTGGGAGTTTCCCAAGGGCGGTGTCGAAGGAGATGAAGAGCTACAGCAGACGGCGATCCGCGAAGTAAAGGAAGAGGCAGGTATCGAACAGTTCCGACTCCTCGACGGCTTTCGCGAGGACTACGACTACGTCTTCGAGGCAAACGGCAAGACGATTCACAAGACCGTTCACCTCTTTATCGCGAAGTCGTTCGAGGCCAGTGCGGAACTATCGAACGAACACCGCGACCTCCAGTGGCGCGATTACGAACAGGCGATCAATACCGTCACACAAGACGGGCCACGGGAAATCTTAGAGGAGGCCCACGAGTTCTTGGACGAACGCGAGGACGAGGACGAAGAGTAGGCAGCGACGGGCCACACCGCGAGACGACATCGGACGAGTCGATGTCCTAATCGTCGCTGCCGTCCGCAGTTGCAACCGTACCGGACCATCGATAGTACCACTGCTGATCAGCCACATTACTGACTCGTACGGGACTCGCTGTCGCTCCGTAGTCTCCTCTCATCGAAAGTGTTTCCTATCATCAATTAGTCCACTGGTTGTGAACAAAACATGTTAGAAGATGGACTCTCGTACCCGGTTCGGGGCGACTGGGTCGGACGGATACTGATCGGTGGCGGACTCGCGTTCCTCTCAGCGTTGCTGCTTCCCGCGATTCTCTTGACCGGCTACTGGGTTCGGGTGCTCGAGAGGACGGTTGCGGGCGACGAGAACCCACCGGAGTTCACAGAGTGGGGCGACCTCTTCGTAAAGGGTCTGGCCGGGACGGCCATCGGACTGGCATATGCGATCGTGCCGACGGTCATCTATTCGGTGGTCGTCTTCGGCTTGATCGGCGTTGGAGTGGGACTTGGCGGTGACGGTGGTGGGCTGATCGCCGGTATCGGGCTCATGACAGTCTTTGCAAGCATTCCGCTGATGCTGATCATCTACTACATCGTTCCCGCGGGGCTGACCAACTACGCCCGCGAAGGGTCGATCAGCGCAGCGTTCGACATGAGCGCGATCAAGCCCGTCCTGTTGAGCACCGAATATCTGTTGGCAGCGCTCTTTCCGATGGCCGTGGCCGTCGTGCTCATGATCGTCAACTCGGCTCTGATACTTACCGTCGTCGGCGCGTTACTCGTGCCGTTCGTTGGGTTCTATGCGAACGTTGCGATCTTCCGTATGTTCGGCCATGCGTTTGCGACTGCCACCACGACCGGAACGTCGCGGTCGACCTCGACACCCACTACGTTCTGAGGCCGGATCGACGGCGTTCGAACGCCGCTTCCGGTTTCGTTAGTGACTCGATCCCAACAGCGACGCGTCGAAACCGAAACGAGCGCACCGTAGCACACATGTCGGTCGTGACCCTATCGCGGACAGTGCAGCGCGACCCCGGACACGAATTCGGATTCGAGCTACGAACCTGTCGGTGGGCCGAACTGGCGTGGCCGCCAGCAGCCGCGACCAGCGACGACACCGTGACGGTCGTCGCCCGCCAACTCGGCACCAAACGCCGCCGCTGGGACACCATCGTGCTCGAGTGCGACCCCGACGCCCTCCGTCGCCGCGCCCGGTTCGGTCCCGACCGTCTCGACGGCGATCTGCTTCACATCGTCCACAACGCCCCCGATGAGTGGACCTACTACCGCGACGCCCTCCCACATCCCGGCTACCCGTGGCGATACGTCCGCGAGGCGATCCACCGCGCCGCCGACCGCGGGATTATAGAGACACGAAAGAACGGCAATCGCATCGAGATCCGCCGGAAATGGGCCTATCCCGACTGGCTCGAGCGAATCATCGCGATCGAGAACAAACCGGACTTAGACGCCAGCGCCGCCCGCGCGCTCGGCGCGCAACTCGAGTACGACGTCGCCATGGGGCTGGCCGACGAGGTCTGGGTCGCGACCCGACAGACCGGCAACGCCGTCGAACCCGCGCTCTTCGAGGATCTGCCGGTCGAAGCGGGCATCCTCACGCTCGAGCCCGACGCGTTGGCCGCTGACGTCGCCTGGTATCCCCGGTCGCTGGCGGTCGACGAGCCAGGGACGCGGATCCTCGAGCGCCCCGTGGGCGACGGTCACGACGCGTCAGCGGCCCGATTCGAGTTCATCGACCCCGAGACGAAGGCCGACACACGGCTTGCGATCGCCGAACGCGCCTACGAACGTGGCTGGCGCTCCTTCGTCGACACCATGCGTCCCGACTGTCGACAGTTCCAGTTGCGCGCTCGAGACGGCCAGCAGGCGCTGCCCTACTGTGCTGCCACGGACCGCTGCCAGACGGCTGCGGAGTGTGCCGGCTCCTGTCCCCACTTCGAACCCGAGCCACCAGCCTGGCGGACCCGCGACTGGCCGATCGAGGGCGGGCCCGGAAAGCGGCTCCAACACCTGCTCGACGAGCGCCGTCGGCGACGGCGGCCGGGACTGTAGTACGGTCGACAGTCACCGCAGCGGGAACGGATTAGTCGGAGACGGCGACCTCGAGGTCGTCGCGTTCGACGGCCAGCCGGAACGTGGGAACGGTGCGATACTCGACCTCGACGACGCCCTTCCGGCGCAGGCTCTGGAGCCCCGAGCGGACGTCCTCAGCGTCGGGGTCGATGTCGTACTCGTCTCGGAGCTTGTGGAGCACCGAGACGACGCTCTCGGATCGTTCGTCGGGGGCGGCCAGCACTGCGACGATCCGGGCCTGTAGCTCGGGGACGCGGATTTTGGAGGGGGCTCCGTCGGCGTCGGGATCGCTCTCGATACCCGGCTCGACGTCGACCAACTCCGCCGCCTCGGCAGTCGCCCGGATCAGGCTATTGTCATCACGGAAGTAGTAGTCGCCGAGTTCGTTCTCGAGATACTGGTGGACCTCGCTGCCGCTTTCCATCCCCCACCGATCCTGGAGTTCGGCGTTTTTCGTCGGCTGTAGCTCCACTACGTCCGCCAACCGGTCTTTGGCCTCCTCCGAGAGCGTCATCGTCGAACCGTATGGGGAACCGCTACTTTTGCGTTGCGTCCTCGCACGTCTGTCAATCGTCTCCGAAGACCGGGACCGGGGCCGTCGTCTCGAGCGTCTCCTCGACCTGCGTATAGACCAAAATTGCGCCGAACACGGCGAGAACGGCACCGAAAACGAACGGGACCTGAAAGCCATACCCGACCAGCGCGCCCGACGAGAACGGCCCGGCGGCAATCCCGTAGCCAAAGGCCATCGTGAGTACCGACAACTTCGAGCCGGATTCGCCCGCGCCGGCAAGATCGCCAGCCAGCGCCAGCGACGGGGCGAAGACCATCGCGGCGGCGACGCCCTGGAACAGCCGCGCGACGAACATCAGTACCGACGAGAGAATGAACCCCTGGACGAGCGTCGTCGGGATCAACAACACCATCCCAGTGACGATGAACGGCCGGCGGCCGTATCGATCGCAGGCCCGCCCGATCGGCGTCTGGAGGGCCACCTGCGCGAGGATAAACGCCGCGAACTGCAGGCCGAACCAGGTCGCACCCTGCTCGAGGCGGGCGTTGACCTGCGGCTGGATGGTCGCAAAGAGCGCGATCCCCGTGGCCATGAAAAACGACGCGAGGCCGAGCGTGAAGATGGGATCGAGCAGGTTCGAGCCCGTTCGATCGCGGATCGGGATCGAGAGGTCCGCCCCGGCGTTCGCCACCGTCGACTCGGGATCGGAGACGAGTGCCGTCACCATCACGTAGCTGATCGACGCCGTGATCGTAGCAATATAGAACGCGGCGTCGAACCCGTTGACCACCACCCCGCCGGGGAGCGCGTAGGGACCGAGGTTGACGACGGCACCGGCAACCGCCGGCCCGGCACCGAAGCCGACCAACCGGAAGGTGTTGTAGACGCCCATGTTCCCGCCGCGATCGCCGCTCGAGGCGAGTTCGTTGACGAGCGCGACCGACGCCGGAATGATGAACGCGACGCTGACGCCCTGTAGGCCACGGATGATCAGCAGGGAGACGTACGTCTCCGCGACGACGTAAGCGACGTTCGTCAGCGCGAGGCCGGCGAGCCCGACCAGAATGAAGGGTTTGCGCCGGCCGAGCCGATCCGAGAGCCGCCCGGTCACCGGCTGAACGCTGCTGTTGAGAAAGCCAAACAGCGAGAGGATCAGCCCAATGATCATCGACTCCTCGAGGCCGAACGACGTCCCGCCGACGACGCCGCTTGTCACGTACAGTGGAATGACGATGATCAGAAACGAGTTCCCGATCCCGTCCGCCATCCGGGCACCCGCCAGCGCGAGCACCCGTCGATCCACAGCAAACGGCGCGATAACCCGCTCGACGACACTCCGCATGGCTTCTAGCTGTGTGGCCCCGCCCGATTACAGTTTCGACGAATCAGAGCGATTCCGATGACAGTACGGGCAACCGTCGCAGAAGTACATGCCACCGGACCGCGTTCTTCTCGCCATGCCAGCAGTCAAACTCAGCCGCATCCAAACCACCCTCGCGGACCTCGAGTACCCGATCACGACCGACCGCGCAGCCGCCGAACTCGAAGAGACCACACTCCTCCTGGCCGACGGCGAGCGAAACCTGGGCGCGCTCATCGAACGCAGTGGCAGCGACCGCTTCGAGTCGGCCGCAGACCTCGAGTCGGAGCTCCACAACGTCCTTCCACGCGAGGCCGTCGGCGAGCCGTATCAATCGGAAGGAGAAGGATAACTGCCGCGCGGCGGGCGTTGAGCCGAGCCCGATCAGCAGCCCTAAACGCGTGCCTTAAGTCACTCGACGCTCGTAGCCCGGACAACGATGGAATTCTGCGACGAATGCGGTTCGATGATGAAAGCCGACGACGGCATCTGGGAGTGTGGCAGCTGTGGCTTTACGAAGCCGAAAGGCGACGCCGCCCAGTACACCGTCACCGACGATCAGGAAGCCAGTGAGATCATCGAGTCCTCCGGCGAGACCTCACTGCCCGAAACCGACGCGATCTGTCCGGAGTGTGGCAACGACCGTGCCCACTGGTATATGCAACAAATTCGGGCGGCTGACGAATCGGAAACCCGGTTCTTCATCTGTACCGAATGTGAGCACAAGTGGCGCGAGGACGACAACTAACAACCTTTTACCCTGCAGTCTATCGCGAGCGAGGCGCTATGTGCCTCGCTCGCGGTCGGTACTTGGGTAGCCGCCTACCCTCCCCCGAGTCGCGGACTCCTCGCAGTGCTCGGAGTCCGCTCCCGGCCACCGGTCAGTGATTCTGTTGCTGAAGCGGGACCACGACCGGCTAGTGTAAATCTCTGAGAGCACCAGAACTGAGCAAAGAGAAACCGCAAGCGACCGCACTACTCGTTGCGCGCGATCGTCAGATAGCCGGTGTGACCGACAGGTGCCGTCGACGGCCGCGAGCCACGATCGTCGAACTGCATCTCACGCTGGATCGTCTCACGCGTGGTCACGTCCGAGAGACCGACCTCGTGGGCCGCCTCGACGACCTCGCGGGTCGATTCGATAAACGGGCTGTAGACCGCGACGAAGCCGCCGTCGACGAGCAGGTCTGGTGCGTGCGCGACCATCGTCGCCGCGTCGCCCGTATCGAGCGTCATGACGTCGAACGACGCGGGCTCGAGATCATCGATCTGGTCAGTCACGTCACCGGTTCGGACGTCGACAGCGTCGGAAACGCCGCCCAAGGCCATGTTCTCGCGGGCGACGTCGGCGAAGTCGGCGTCTCGCTCATAGGTCACTACCTCGGCGCCGGCACGGGCCATCATCGCCGCGAGCACGCCCGTTCCGGTGCCGGCATCAAGGACCCGATCGCCGCCTGCGATGCCCGTCTCGCCGATCACCAGTCCGATGTCGCGGGGGACCATCGGCGCGCCCGTCCGCTCGAAGTGATGGAAGAGATCCGGGCCGCGCAGTCGGCGCACCTGGAACTCGTCGCCCAGATGTGTCTCGACGGTGTCGCCCGACTCGACGTCCTCGGGAACCTCGAGCACGCCCAGATCGGTCCCCATCTCGTCGCCGGGTTCGACGAGGAACTCGCGGTCGCCGCGGACGAGCAAGACCGGCATGCGGTCGCTGCCGGTTTCGGCGTCTTCGTCGGCCACGTCGCCGTCACCGCTCACGCGGGTCACTCGAGGGATTCGACCGCTGCGGCGAGGTCGCCGTCGGTCGCTTCGAGGGCCTCGCGGGCCTCGTCCTCGCCCACGTCGGCTCGCATGGCGACGAGTTCGACGTCGTCATCGGGGATCGACGAGCCAGCGTCGTCGTCAGCCTCGCCACTGCCGGCCGAGCCGGCCTCGACTTTCTCGGGTGAACCGATGACCTGGTAGGTCTCCTGCCCGCGGGCGTCCATCTTGGTGACTTCGGCGTCGTTGAACACGAGGTCGTGCTCTGCGGTGCGGATGATGACCTCTTCGGCGTCGATGTCCTCGACATCGATACCCATCTGTTTCATCATCTGTTCCATCTTGCGCGGATTGAGTCCGCCGCCGCCTCCTCCAAACATACTCGCCACGTCGCCGTGAGCGACCTTTTACTTTGTCGTTCGAGGATCGCTGCCCAGGCTGCCGCGCCGATCGACTGGCTCGAGACGGGTCGGTAAGCGACGGGTTCAACCGACCCGCTGCGTGAGAGCCAGCTATGGCCGACGACATCACCGCCTTGCTCGAGGCGCTCGAGCTGAAAGACGAGTTGCGGACCGGATGGGTCCTCCGCGGGATCGACACGCCGGAGTCGGTGGCGGCCCACACGTGGGGTGTGGCGACGCTGTGCCTGCTGTATGCCGATCAAGCCGAGGCGGACATCGACCGCGATCGGGCGGTCGCGATGGCGCTGGTCCACGACCTCGCAGAAGCGCGCACGGGTGATATCCCGACCCGTGCGGACGACGAGCACCAAGTGGCGGCCGCCGAGGGGAAGGCAGTTCGCGAGCGAGCGGCGATCAGCGATTTGCTCGAGCCGTTCGACGACCGCGATGTACAGTCGCTCTGGGAGGCGTACGAGGCTCGCGAGACGCCCACCGCACAGTTCGTCAAGGACATGGATCTGATCGACAACTGCCTGCAAGCGCTCAAATACGAGCGCGACGATCGATACGACGACACCGACGAGAACGACGCCTTCTCGCAGTACGAGAACCTAGACGAGTTCTTCGCGACGGCTGCGCCGCGACTCCAGACGACGATCGGCGAGACGCTATTCGCCGAGGTCAAATCGCGATACGAACGAGAGATCGGACGAGACTGCCAACTATAGCTGGCGGATACTGACTTCGATATTATTCGTTTGCGGGCGCGCCTTCGCGTACGTTCACGGCCATTCCCGTCTCGAAGTCCCGGATCGCCCCGGCGTCGAGTTGTGCCGTCCCGACCGCGAGCAACTCGCCGCGCTCGTGGACGACGAGCACCTCGTCGCCCGGCCGAATCTCGTCGCCGACCTCACAGACGAACTTCGCGAAGACGTTCTTCTCGTCGCGGACGAACGGTTCGCTCTCGTCGTCGACGACGACGCGGTAGGCGGGATGAGAGAGGGCGGCCTCGAGCCGTCGACCGCCCTCGAGACCGAGCGTAAACCGGCCGTCGGTGCCAAAGGAGACGATCCGCCCACATTCGGCGTGGACCTGCTGTGGCCGTCCCGAGGTGGTTCGTTTGATCGTCAGTGATTCGTCGGGTGGAAACAGCGCCGTGCCTGCACCCGCGCCGAACTGGTAGTCGGCGATGGTCCGAAGCTGCGTGAGACCCGCACTCCCGTCTGCTGGCTCGCTCATTGTCCGGGCTTTGGCCCGCCGGATCGAAAGCCCTTCGACCTGCCGGCGAGGGTACCGCTCGCGTGGGTGACGGTCGTCCGTCATACTGTCGGACAGCAGTCAGTGCGCAGTCGCTCGCGAAAACCGGCCGTCTCCGGCGGTGACGGCCACGTCCGGGCGAGCGATCGTCAAACAGTCCCGTCCGACAGTATCAGCCGTGTGTGCCGGCCGGAACCCGGCCTGTGGGGCAAATCGGTCGATCTGGTCGCTGGGAGCCGGAACGGAGTGAGAGGGAGAGTATTATAGTCATTGGATCTAGTACTATCGGCAGGACATGGACGTCACGCAAATCGGCCTCGGGGCCACCCTGCTCGTCATCGGGACCCTGACGCTGGTCGGACCTGCCACACTCGTCACCGGACCGGTCACGTACCTCGTGACCGGTGCGACGTTGTTCGTCACGGCGTATGCGCTGCTGATTGGGCTCTGGCAGCGTCGACACCCGAACTAGTTCGCCTCGAGTCGCGCGGTTTTCTTCCCCGACTCGAGCGAGTTCACGACACGTCATACGGTCTCCTGGAACGGGTTCCCCGGTGCGACCGCAGGAGGGCTCGCGGTCGCGCTGGCACCCACTGACAGGAGTCCGTATCAGAGCAAGAATGTCTCGTGGCGTTCCTCCAGGTCGAGGAACGAATCGGCTGCGTCGATGAGTTCTTCGGCCGTCGAGGATTCGAAAGCCATCACTTCGACGCGGACGCCCTCGTGGCGCAGGTGCGAACAGAGCCGTGAGAAGTCGCCGTCACCGGTACAGAGGACGATCGTGTCGACGTGGTTGGCCAGCGTCACCGCGTCGAGGCTCATGCCGACGTCCCAGTCTGCCTTCTTGGTGCCGTCGGCGAACGTCTTGATGTCCTTGATCTTCGGCTCGAAGCCGATGTCGACCAGCGCCTCGAAGAAACTCTCCTCCTCGGGGGCTTCTGCGCGGATGACGTAGGCGATCGCACGCGTCAGCTGGCGGTCCTGGACGGCCTTCTCGAGCAGGGCAGAATAATCGATATTGCGGCTATGGAGGCTCTGTGCAGTATGATAGAGGTTCTGGGCGTCGACGAGCACGGCGACGCGCTGACCGGGATGAATTTCCGTCACGTATCGATCTATCGCGTGCGAGCGTAAAAAATCGCGTCGGTCGCTCGCGACCGGTAACGGCTGTCCGGTTAGCGCCGGAGTTTCTCGATGCGTTTTTCGGTCGGCGGGTGCGTCGCGAACAGCTTCTGGAGGAGCGAGCGGTCAGCGTTGAAGATGCACAGCGCGCTCACGCTGTCGTCGAGCTGGGATTCGCGACCCTGCGACCCTTTCGAGATCTTCTCGAGAGCGCGAGCGAGCGGGTCGCCGCTGCCGATGTACTGGCGGGCGTCGTCGTCGGCGACGAACTCGCGGTACCGGGAGATCGCGAGCACGAAGACCATCACGAGCATCTGGGCGAGATTCGAGATGATCATGCCGACGAAGATGCTGCCGATGTTGCGGTCGTCGCCCATCATGTAGACCATGTAGGCGACCCAGCCGACCATCATCCCGATCGACTGGCCGAGCACCATCGTGATGACGTCGCGGTTCTTGATGTGAGCGAGTTCGTGAGCGATCACGCCCTCGAGTTCGTCGCGCTGGAGCAGCCGGATGAGTTCCGTCGAGACGACGACGTAGCCCTTGCCCTTCCGGCCGGTCGCGAAGGCGTTGGGGACGCCCATCTCCATGACCATCAGTTTCGGTTTGTCGATGCCCATGTCCTGGGACAGCGACTCGGTCATCCGGTGGATGTCCTGATACTGGCCGTCCTCGGGCATCGGCTCGGCCCGTCTGGTCGCCGACCACGTTCCGATCTTGTACTGGATAGCCGGCAAGACGAGCAGGCCGAGTGCGACCAGCGGCCACGCGCCGAACCCGAACATCGCCAGGCCGAAGGCCCCAACGAGCATGTAGAAGGCAAACAGGATCGAACCGACGATCGCCATTCGCACTTTCAATCCAAAGTCCGTCATAGGAACCTGTACGTAGTGAGACGGGATAAATTACGTGAAGAGGATTGTTGCTTCCTAACATAGCTCAATCGGGTGTCGAGCGAAGACAGGAAAAAATAAGACAGAGTAGCGCAACGGAACTGATATGCGCCACGTCGCTCATCCGACCGTCGGTCCCGTCGTGAGCGGCGTCTGCCCTCGTTCTAAGCGTAAACGTGCGTGAGTGTGCTCGCGGCGGGCGTGGCATCCCCGTCTCGGGTACGATTCGACCGCGCACGACCGACTACTGACCACCCACCGACCGGAACCGATACACCCTACCGGTTGGGGGCCGAGACACGACCCAACGACACCACATGACAGCACTCGACCTTTCGGGCGTCTACCCCGCAATGTGTACGCCCTTCGACGAAGACGAACGAATCGACTACGAAACACTGCAGGCCGACGCACAGCGGCTCGAGGCCGCGGGCGTCGACGGGCTCGTGCCCGTCGGCTCGACCGGGGAATCGGCGACGCTGACCCACGACGAACACGTCCGCGTCGTCGAGGCGGTCATCGAGGCCGTCGACGACGTGCCCGTCATCGCGGGCACCGGTTCGAACAACACCCGCGAGGCGCTCGAACTCTCCGAACGCGCCGCCGATGCCGGCGCGGACGGCCTCCTGCTGATTTCACCGTACTACAACAAGCCCGAACAGCGCGGGCTGATCGAACACTACCGGACGATCGCGGACGCAGTCGACCTGCCACAGATCGTCTATAACGTCCCCTCGCGGACGGGCCGCAACATCGAACCCGACACGGCCGTCGAGCTCGCGAGCCACGAGAACATCGCGGGCTTCAAGGCCGCCAGCGGCGACCTGGGCCAGATCGGCGAGATCGCAGAACGGACGACCGACGAGGACTTCGCGGTGCTTTCGGGCGACGATGCACTGACGCTGCCGACCATCTCGGTGGGCGGCACCGGGACGATCAGCGTCGCGGCGAACATCGAACCCGAGCGGACCTGTGCGATGGTTGGTGCGGCACTCGACGGCGACTACGAGCGCGCCCGGGAGCTCCATCACGAACTCGGACCGCTGTTTCGCGAACTCTTCATCGAGACCAACCCGATTCCGGTCAAAGAAGCCATGCAGATCCGCGGCTACGGCCCCGCTCGCATGCGCTCGCCCCTGACCCGGCTGGCCGACGAGTACCGCGCAGACCTCGAGGCCGTGCTCGACGACTTAGAGCGCGACTCGACCGAGGTCGCGGACGTAGACGCGGCGGAGGGTGATCGATGACGGTCCGGCTCGGCGTCACCGGCGCGACGGGCCGGATGGGCCGGGAAGTAATTGCCGCCGCGACGGGCCGCGAGGACTGCGAGATCGTCTTCGCCGTCAACCGCGAGCTGGACGGAGAGACGGTCGAGGACGTCGATATCGAACCCGCAGCCGACTTCGACGCGCTGGTCGCCGAGCGCGAGCCCACCGTCGTCATCGACTTCACCGGCCCCGAGTCGGCCGTCGAGTACGCCGAGACCTGTGCCGACGCCGACGTTGCGTTCGTCACCGGCACGACCGGCTTCGACGACGCAGGACGAGCGGCACTCGAGACAGCAAGCGAGGACATCCCCGTCCTCCACGCGCCGAACTTCGCGCGCGGCGTGCAGGCGCTGGTCAACGTCGTCGGCGAGGCAGTAAAGAACCTGCCGGGCTACGACGTCGAACTCGTCGAGACCCACCACAACGGCAAGCGCGACGCGCCGAGTGGGACCGCAAACCGCCTACTCGAGGAGATCGAGGCAAACGGCGACTTCACTGAGCGAACGCACGGTCGCGAAGGCGATGCGCCGCGCGAAGTCGGCGAGATCGGTGTCCACGCGCTGCGCGCGGGCGATATTACGGGTGAACACGAGATCATCCTGGCGGGCAACCACGAGGAGGTCCGGCTGACCCACCGCGCCGAGGATCGCGGCGTCTTCGCCGCTGGCGCGGTCGACGCGGCGGTCTGGATCGCAGGACGGAAGGCAGGCAGCTACGACTTTGCGGACGTGATCAGCGAATGAGCGCACTCGAGACCGAAATCGACGAGCTGTGGGAGCGCAAGCAAAACGACGAGATCGACGCCGAAACCGCCGGCGAAGACGCGTACGCGACCCTGGATGCCTTCCTCGACGCGCTCGAGGACGGCGAGATTCGCGCCGCCGAGAAGTCCGGCGGCGAGTGGGAAGCAAACGAGTGGGTCAAGCAGGGCATCCTGCTCAACTTCGGCCTGCGCGCAACCGAGCCCCGCGAATACGGCGGCGTCACGTACAACGACGTCCTGCCGCTCGCGGACTCGAGTGAGTACGGCGATCGCGGCAGCCGCAACACGCCCGACGGCACCGTCGTCCGCCGCGGTGCGAACATCGGCTCCGACTGTATCCTGATGAGCCCCGCGTTCGTCAACATCGGCGCCCGCGTCGGCGACGGCACCCTCGTCGACTCCTGTGACACCGTCGGCTCCTGTGCTCAGATCGGCGACAACGTCAAACTCGGCGCGAACACCCTCATCGGTGGCGTGCTCGAGCCGGTCGAGGACGCACCGGTCATCGTCGAGGACAACGTGTCGCTGGGCGCTGGCTGTCGGGTCACCAGCGGCTTCGTCGTCGGTGAGAACAGCGTCGTCGGCGAGAACACGCTGTTGACCCCGCGCATCCCAGTCTACGACCTCGTCGAGGAAGAAGTGCTGTACGGCGAACTACCCGCCGACCGCCGTGCCTTCACCCGCTTCGTCGAGTCCTCGGTCAGCGACCACGACCTCTTCGACGGCGGCGCGTACAAGCCAGCCGTCGTCGCGACCGATCTGGAAACGGAGACCCTCGAGGCGACCGAACGCGAAGACGCACTGCGCGAGTAGGCGGTTCCAGCCGAAAGCGAGGTGTCGTGACCGCAGCCCTGAATATCGTTTTTAAACGGCGGACTACCACGATCTGTCGCTGTCACGGTTAGATGGTGGTATCGCCGCTGCTATTCGACCTGCATATCACCGATCATCGTCGTCGGGTGGACCTGACAGATGTACGTGACCATCTCGCTGCTAGCCTCGAACTCGAGCCACTGGTCTTCGGGTTCGGTGACGACCTCCGTCTGAAGATCGTCGATGACCTCGTCGTTTTCGTCACGGATTTCGATGTTGTGCTCGGCACCGTCGCCGGTCGTCCAGCCGATCTCGTAGGTTTCGCCCTCCTGGAGGATGAGTGTCGGGTTCTCCGCGTCCGCGATCGAGTCGGGTGCGATGCCGAGCCAGCCCGCCGTCTGCCCGTCGAACTCGATCTGCGTGCCGGGGTCGATCTCGACGCCGTCACCGCCGCCATTCCCCCCGTTTCCACCGTTCCCGCCGTTCCCGCCGCCACCGCAGCCGGCGACGAACGCTGTCGACGTCGCGGCACCTGTCAGCTTGAGCATCCGTCGTCGGGATACACGTCCATCTCGTGTCACTGGGCTAACTTGGGATCCAATAGCAATAGTGTACTACCCGTATAATGCATGGTTCCTAAATCGGATCAGCGCGCCCCATGACATGACACACCACATCATCAGTCATAGACGTGGAATGTTGTCCGTGAGGAAATCTGGTAATCTATCCCGATATGATAGAATGCTCGACAGTACAGTCACGGAGCGATAGTAGCAACTGAAACGATTCAGGGTGCAACCAGCACCGGAGGAAGGCTTCTCTGTCACTCCCGGCAGGGGCTGTCGCAGTGGTTCCAGTCGCTCGAGTCGCTCACGTCACAAAACGGGCGAGCACGAACCCAAACCCTTGAATCCTCACGGTGAGTTAGACGTGATAATGACTGACGCTGCGGATTCATCGTCCGTCCGCCGCCTCTCCGAGTGGGACGCGGCCGAACTACAGACGCTCGTCGACGGCTACGGCTCGCCGCTGTACGTCCTCGACCTCGAGCGCGTCCGCCAGAACTACCGGCGGCTCGCGGCCGCCTTTCCCGACGCCGACGTTCTGTATGCGGTGAAAGCGAACGCGCTTGGTGACGTGCTCGCGGCCCTACATGAGGAAGGGGCTGGCCTCGAGTGTGCCTCCGCCGGTGAGGTCAAGCGAGCGCTCGAGGCGGGCGCGTCCGGCTCCGAGGTCCACTACACGGCCGTGAACCCACCGGCCCGCGACCTCGACTGGGTCGTCGACGCCTGGGACGAGCACCCGGAGTTGACGATCACTGCCGGCTCCGAAGACACGATCGACCGACTGGCCGACCGGGGCTACGACGGCCGGCTCTGTCTGCGGGTCAACCCCGGTATCGGTGCTGGCCACCACGAGAAGGTACAGACCGGCGCGGCGGCGAAGTTCGGCGTCCCCGCAGAGCGCGCCGTCGACGTGCTCGCAGACGCCGCCGGTCGCGGCTTCGACGTCGTCGGGATCCACTCCCACGTCGGCTCGGGCGTCTCGAGCGACCAACTCGACGATCACCGGGAGTTCGTCGCGCGGATGGGTGATCTCGCACGGAAAGTGAGTCACGTTGTCGGCGACCTCGAGTTCGTCGACGTCGGCGGCGGCTTCGGCGTGCCCTATCGTGAGGACGAAGAACCGCTAGACCTCGCATCGGTCGCGGCGGCGACGCGAGACGCGCTGGGCGAGGTCGACGCACGGCTGGCGATCGAGCCCGGCCGCTACTTCGTCGCGGATGCGGGCGTGTTGCTGACCGACGTGAACACCGTCAAGACGGCCCGCGACACGACCGTCGTTGGCGTCGACGCAGGGATGACGACGCTGATCCGGCCGGCGATGTACGACGCGTACCATCCGATCCGGAACCTGACGGCCGACACGGCCGCCGACGAGCGCGAGACGGTTCCGCAGACCGTCGCCGGCCCGATCTGCGAGAGCGGCGACGTTTTCTGTGCGGACCGCGAACTCCCGACAACCGAACGCGGCGACGTCCTCGCGATCGGCAACGCGGGGGCCTACGGCTACGAGATGGCGAACCAGTACAACTCCCGACCCCGGCCCGCATCGATCGTCCTCGAGGACGGCGACGCACGTCTCGCCCGTCGTCGCGAGACGGTCGACGACGTGACCCGAGTCGAACGCGAGACGCACAGCGTCTCGGAAACGGCGAGCGGTTCACCGCGAGAGCGCGAGACGCACAGCGGCTCGGATGCGGATCGAAAGACCGACGACCACCCAGCGGCGAGCGATACCGACAACGAACGAGTACGATAGCACGATGACTGTTCCATTCCAGAAGTACCACGGCACCGGCAACGACTTTTTGATCATCCACGCGAACGAACACGTCCCCAATCGGGGCGCACTCGCCAAACGCGAGTGCGACCGGACCGACGGCGTCGGTGCCGACGGAATCCTTTTCCTCGCGCTCGAGGAGGGGTTCAACCCACCACGCGTCGTCATGACGCTGTTCCAGCCCGACGGCAAAACGGCCGAGATGTGTGGCAACGGTGCCCGCTGTGCTGCCGAGTGGGCGATGGAGCGAACCGGGACCGACAGCGTCATGATCGACACCCAGGCGGGCACACTGCGGGCCGACCGCGACGGCGAGAACGTCGTCGTGGAGATGACCGACCTCACGTTCGATCCCGACGAAGTGCCGGTCGACGCCGACGAGCCGGTTCTCGAGGAAGAGATCGAGGGCCTCGAGGTCTCGGTCGTCAACACCGGCGTCCCCCACGCGGTGAGTTTCGTCGACGACGTCGACGAGGTCGATCTCGAGGCCGTCGCGCCGCCGGTACGTCACGCCGACGTCTTCCCGGAGGGTACGAACGTCACGATCGCCAGCCCCGACGGCGAGGGTGGGTTCGACCAGCGCACCTACGAACGCGGCGTCGAGGGCGAAACCGACTCCTGTGGCACCGGCGCGGTCGCCATCGCCGTCGTGGCGCGCCGACTCGGCCTCACCGACGCCGATCCGGTCGACGTCCACCCGCCGGGCGGCGACCTGCAGGTGAGCTTCAACGAGCGCGGCCGGCCGACGCTCGCCGGACCGGTCGAACACGAGTTCGACGGCGAGGTGACTCTCAAGTCGCCGGTCGAGTCGTGACGGGCGACGACGCACCCAGCGACGTGTTCGACCCGATCGCGTTTCTCGAGACCGCCGTCCAGCACGCGTCTCACGAGGACGTCGGGCCGATGCGCGAGTACCTCTGTGAGACGCTCGAGGCCCACGGCGTCGCCCCCCGCGTCGACGACGCCGGGAACGTGCTGGCGAGTCGCGGCCCGCCGGTGGCCGACGCCGAGACGCACGTCGTGTTGAACACTCACATCGACACGGTGTCGCCACACGTGCCCTTCGAGCGCGACGGGGACGCTCCCGAAGCGGATGGGAGCGACGTGATCCGGGGCCGCGGCTCCTGCGACGCGAAAGGGCCGCTCGCGGCCCTGCTCGCTGCCTTTTTCGCGGTCGAGCCGACCGACGGCCGCGTCACGCTCGCAGTCACACCCGACGAGGAAGTGCTCTCGACGGGGGCCTACGCGCTGGTCTCTGGCGACGACGCGCCCACGCGGGACGCGGACGCCGTGATCGTCGGCGAACCCACCGACCTCGACGTCTGTACGGCTGCGAAAGGTCGGTTCCAGGGAACGATTCACCTCTCGGGGGCCAACGCCCACGCCGCCGAACCCGACACCGGCGTCAATGCGGTCGCAGCCCTCGAGGACGTTCTCGCGGCGATCCGAACCTTCGGCGAGCGCGACGATGCATCGCCGGTCCACCCGCAACTCGGCGCGGCGACGCTGACCCCGACCGTCGTCGAGGGCGGCGAAGCCACGAATCAGGTGCCGGCCGACTGCGCGCTGACCGTCGACCGGCGGAGCGTCCCGCCCGAAACCGCCGACGAGTTCCACGAGGCGCTGACGGCCCACCTGCGGCGTGCGATTCCCGACGACGTGGGTCTCGAGTTCCACTTTACCGACCGGCCGACGCCGTTTCTCGAGGCCTGGGACACCGACCCTGACGCGGCGGTCGTTCGGACGCTCGCGAACGCGGCCGGCGGCGACGTGCGCCCGTTCACCGCGGCCACAGAGGCCTCGTATTTTGCGGCGGACGCTCCGACGGTCGTCTTCGGCCCCGGCGTCCTCGCCGACGACGAGGGCGCGGTCGCCCACGCCCCGCGGGAGTACGTGCAGGTCGCGGCCATCCGCGAGGCGGCGGGGGCGCTCGAGGAGACGCTTGCGGCGTTGCTCGCGTAACCGGAGCAGAGGGACGGTCCCTCCGGCATCCGATCGCAACCTGTTACTCTCCGAGACGTACCGCTCACGTTTCACACCGAACGGTTTTGTCAATGGAACTCCAACTTAGTGTGAGTGAATGCCATGCAAAAGAACGTCGGCGGGATCGACCGTACCGGACGGCTCGTCATTGGCGCGATCGCTGTGCTTGCCGGCATCGCCGCGCTGATCGGCTACTGGGCCGTCGGCATCGTGACCGCGGTCATCGCGCTCGTCATCGGCGCGATCTTGCTGGTGACCGGGACGACCCAGAAGTGTCCGATCAACGACGCCGCTGGTGTCGATACGCGGAAGTGACCGCACCGACCGCGGGGAGAATTACGCGGACATCAGCGCGATCGCGAGCACGCTCAGCGCGATGGCAGCAATCTTGCGCGGCGTGACGGTCTCCTCGAAGGCGACGATGCCGACCATCGAACTGACGACGATGAACAGGCCATAGATCGGCACGACGATACTCACCGGGCCGAGCGCGAGCGCCCGGTAGTAGGTCAACAGCCCGATCGTCAGCAGGACGCCCATCGCGAGGATGTAGGGGGTGCGCGGATGCCAGAGGTACGGCCGGATCGACAGCCCGCGAGCGCGGATCACGAGCCCGACCGTGAAAAACATCACCGAGTTCGAGAGGAACACCGCCAGCGTGCTCGGCAACTCGAGCATCGCGATCGAGAGCAAGGGCGCGACCAGGCTGTAGGACAGGAAGGCGAAGATCGACAGCCAAATGTACCGGCGCATCACGCCTCACCCCCCGCAGCAAGATAGATTGCGGCTGCTGCGACGACGATACCGGCCGCGCGGGTCGCGGTCAGGTCCTCCCCGAGAAAGACGATCCCGATGATCGAACTCCCGACGATAAAGAGCCCGTAGATCGGCACGACGACACTGACCGGCCCGCGCTCGAGCGCCTGGTAGTACGCGAGGATGCCGGCGGAGAGAAACAGGCCGGCGACGTAGACGATCCCCGCCGAGGGGGTCGTCACAGCCGCGAGGCTGCCGGTCCCCGTGACGACGAGCACGACCGCCGTCAGGCAGAGGAAGATCGTCGTCGAGAGGAAGAGTGCGACCGCTGGTGGCACGTCCGTCGTCACGACGCTCGTCAGCGGTGCCATCAGGCCGTAGGTGACGAGGGCGACGATCACCCAGAGAAGATACTCCATACACACCCTCGAATGAGGGTCCCCAATACTGTCACGGTCCCGGAACCGGATTCCGGAACTGGTGAGCTGCGGTCGGTCGTCGACACCGACCGAACACGCGCTCGCGGTTACTCGAGGTCGTCGACCAGTTCGCTCGCGACGCCGGTGTAGCCCGCGGGCGTCAGTGCGTGGAGTTCCTCGCGGACGTCCTCGTCGACATCGAGGTCGTCGAACATGTCGCGGAAGTCCTCGATGGTGACGTCCTTGCCGCGAGTAACGGCCTTGACGCGCTCGTAGGCGTCGGCCTGGCCCTCGCGCCGGAGGATCGTCTGGACGGCCTCGCCGATGATCTCGGGCGTGGCCCCGAGTTCGTCGCGCATCACGTGTTCGTTCGGGACGACCTTCGAGAGGCCGGCGGCGGTCTTGCCGTAGCCGATCAGACAGTGGGCGAAGGCCCCGCCGATGTTGCGCTTGACGGTCGAATCGGAGAGGTCGCGCTGGAGCCGAGAGGTGGTGACGTAGTCCGCGAGGAAAGTCAGATCCGAGTTCGCCTTCGAGAGGTTGCCCTCGCTGTTCTCGAAGTCGATCGGGTTGACCTTGTGTGGCATCGTCGACGAGCCGGTCTCGCCCTCGACGGCCTCCTGGCCGAGGTAGCGGTCGGAGACGTAGAGCCACATGTCCAGATCGAGGTCGAGCAGGACGTCGTTGGCTCCGCGGAACGCGTCGAAGACCGCCGCGAGGTCGTCACAGGGGTTGACCTGCGTCGTGAGTTCCTCGAACTCGAGGCCCAGATCCGTGACGAAGTCCCGGGCGAAGGCCTGCCAGTCGACGTCGGGGTAGGCGGCGACGTGAGCCGCGTAGGTGCCCGACGCGCCGCCGAGTTTACCACTCAGTTCGTCGGTCGCCTGCCGAATGCGGCCCGTGGCGCGGCCGAGCCGCGCGGCGTAGACGGCCATTTCCTTGCCGAAGGTCGTCGGCGTCGCGGGCTGGCCGTGGGTGCGCGCGAGCATCGGGAGGTCACGGTACTCGCGGGCCATCTCGGCGAGCGTGTCCTGAACGTCGTACAGCTCGGGGAGGAGTACCTCGTCGACGGCGTCGCGGACGAGCAGCCGGTGGGCGAGGTTGTTCACGTCCTCGCTGGTCAGCCCGAAGTGGATCCAGGCCGAGGCGTCGCTGTCCTCGGGCAGCCGATGGCGGACGAAGTACTCGACGGCCTTGACGTCGTGGTTCGTCGCCTCGAAGTCGGCGTGTCCCTCCGTCTCGAGTTTCTTGATCAACCGGGCGTCCTCCTCGGCGAAGTGGCTGTAGAGCCCGCGGAGGTGCTCGCGGTCCTCCAGGTCGAGGTCCAGCGGCGTCGCCTCGCAGTCGGCCAGCGCGATCAAGTACTCGACTTCGACGCGGACGCGGGCGCGCATGAGCGCGGCCTCGCTCGCGTACGGCGACAGCGGTGCAGTCCGGCTACCGTATCGGCCGTCCAGCGGCGAGACGGCATACAGGGCGTCGGTCTCTGTCATAGTGGCCGTTCGTCCAGCCCGTTGCAAAAGCGTATCGAAACCCGTGGCCGTCCGGTCCCACGAGCGTGCATACCTCTGCCGATCGGTGGCGAAATACAGTCGGAATGATACACGTATATGTATATGTTGGCGCTCGAGACCGCAACCACTTTCCCGCTTGCGAGCGCGGGTTCGATCATGACGCGAATCGCCGGGATGGCCGGCAACCGAGGGCGCAACCTGTTGAACATCGCCGACCGCAAGCCGGGCGGCGCCGAGTTCGCCGTAATTCTGACGAACACCGAGGACGCACCGGTGCTCGAGGCCGCAGCCGAACGCGGGATTCCCACCGAAGTCGTCCCACTCGAGGACGGGATGAGCCGCCGCGAGCACGAGGAGGCCGTGCTCGAGGCACTCGAGGACTACGAGTTCGACCTCGTCTGTCTGGACGGCTACATGCGGATCCTCTCGGATACGTTCCTCTCCGAGGCACCCACGACGCTGAACGTCCACCCCGCCTTGCTGCCGTCGTTCCCCGGCATGGACGCCTGGGGCGACGCGCTCGAGGCTGGCGTGTCGGTGACCGGCTGTACGGTCCACGTCGTCACCGACGCGACCGACGAGGACGGCGAGGTACTCGAGGACGAGGTCGATATGGGTCCGATCGTCACCCAGGAGCCGATCCCCGTCTACGAGGGCGACGACGAGGACACCCTGAAAGAGCGCGTCCTCTACGAGGGCGAGTTCCGCGCGTATCCCCGCGCCGTGAAGTGGGTCGCCGAAGACGCACTCGAGATCGATCTCGAGGCCGGTGAGGTCACGGTCGACGCCGACGTGGCGAGTACTGACAGTGAGGATCACGATGGGCTGCCCGCCCGGCGGCTGGTCTCCGACGACCGCGCGGACACGCTGCGCTACGGCGAGAACCCCCACCAGGACGCCGCCGTCTACGCCGACTATACCTGCGACGAGGCGAGCGTCGTCCACGCCGACCAGCTGAACGAGGGCGCGAAGGGGCTGTCCTACAACAACTACAACGACGCCGACGGTGCGCTCAACCTAATCAAGGAGTTCGACGAGCCCGCGGCGGCGGTCATCAAACACACCAACCCCGCAGGCTGTGCAACCGCCGACTCGCTGGCCGAGGCCTACGAGAAAGCCCTCTCGACGGACCCGATGAGCGCCTTCGGCGGCATCGTCGCGCTCAATCGCGAGTGCGATGCCGAAACGGCCGAACAGATCATCGACTCGTTCAAAGAAGTCGTCGTCGCCCCCGGCTACACCGACGACGCGCTCGAGACCCTCTGCGAGAAAGACAACCTCCGCGTCCTCGACGTCGGCGAGCTCGGCGAGCAGACCGAGCGCTTCACCGAAAAAGATCTCGTCGGCGGTCGACTGGTCCAGGAACGGGACCTGCAGTCGATCTCGGTCGACGACCTCGAGGTCGTCACCGAGCGCGAGCCGACCGAGGCGGAACTCGAGTCGATGGTCTTCGCGTGGCAGACGCTCAAGCACGTGAAATCGAACGGGATCCTCTTCGCAGACGGCACCGAGACGGTCGGCGTCGGAATGGGACAGGTCTCCCGCGTCGACGCGGTCCGGCTGGCAGCGATGAAAGCCGACGAGCATGCGGAAGGCAAAGACGCCGAGGGTGCGGTCATGGCCTCGGACGCGTTCTTCCCGTTCCCGGACGGCATCGAGGAAGCCGCAAAGGCGGGTATCGAGGCAGTCGTTCAGCCCGGCGGCTCGGTCAACGACGAGGACGTGATCGAGGCTGCAGACGAACACGACATGGCGATGGCGTTTACGGGACAGCGCTCGTTCAAGCACGATTAGTGCCGTAACCGGGCACACGGCCCGTGGGCGGACGGATCGGGCGAGCGGTTTTGCTCGAGGTTTGTCGAGACGTGGGTCGCAAGCGACGTGAGCAACTATTTTCGTCAGTGCGGACGGGGGCTTACGAGCCTGCTGTTGCAGCGGTGTCGTACTTAGCCGTGACGTGCCAATCCCGATGGACGATGACGACCGTTAACTCGCAGACAGCGAATAAACTGAGCATCGTCTCGACGCTGATCGACAGCGCGCTGGCATTTCGGCGTGGGCGACCAAAGAGCGGTCTCCTGTTGCTGGGCGCGGCCGCGCTCTCGTCTCGCATTCCCGGCCTCGGGACAGCAGTGTCGGTGTTCCTCCGGCTCGTCCGGCGGCTCCGATAGACACCGCATGGTCGACGTCACTGGCCACTTCGGAATGGCACTGCTGTTTGCTGCTCCGGCGTGGCTCGTCTGGGACCAGCGGGGTGCACTGGGATTTACCGGATTCGCGCTGGTAACCGCGATGCTCCCGGACACCGATCTCGTCCTTCAGCACGTCCTCCCGATTACCCACCACGGCATCACCCACACTCTGCTGTTCGTGTCGGTGATAAGCGTCCTCGTCGGTGCGGGTGCCGCGAAGTGGCTCACCGGCTGGTTCAACGCCAACCGCCTGATTCGAAGCACCACGATCTCGGACGAGACCGTCTTGGTCTTTGCAACCGTCGGATTGGTCCTCGGCGGAACCAGTCACATCTTCGCGGACCTCCTCTCTGCCCCCGACATCGCCGCCCCGCTCGAGCCGTTCTGGCCGCTGTACGCGAAACCGGTGATCATCGACGTGATCTACTACAATTCGCCGGTCTGGAATTTCGGGCTGTTCGCCGTTGCGATCGCGCTCCACGTGCTGCTCGCCTGGCACGAACGCGTCCCGTTCGAGAACCGCTACCGGATCGGTACCTAACGGGGCTCGACTCCGCTCCGCTACTCCACCTGCGCGTCCGTGATCCGCAACCGCCTGCGCGTCCCGTCCCACTCAGTCTCATACTCGAGGTCGATCCGTCGATCCATGTGCGGCCCGTCCACGACCAGCGTCTCAGAACCACCTTTTTCCGCCTCGGGTCACCCGCGGTGACCACTCGGCGCAAAAATCTGGACCAAAAACACCGGAAGAGTTGCGCTCTTCTGAGCCCTCGTTCACGAGGAATGCCGCTCGTTCACGCGGTTCACTCGTGGTAGACGGTAGACAATCGTTTATTCCAACTGCGCGTCCGTGATCCGCAACCGCCCGCGCGTCCCATCCCACTCCGTCTCGTACTCGAGGTCGATCCGCCGATCCATGTGCGGCCCGTTCACGACCAGCGTCTCGAATTCGCCACCCTCACCCAGAATGTGGACGCCGTACTCTTCGTTGAGCGCCTCGAGTTCTTCGAGTGCCTCCCGGTCGAGCGTTCGGCCGAGCCACGACTCGTCGAGGCCGTGGGCTGCGACCTGAATGATCACGATTTCGAAGCCCGCCTCGAGCATCGCGTCGGCAAGCTCACGGGGGTCTTCCTGCCACAGCGGGGCGAACAGGTCACAGTCCAGTCGGTCGCACATCCCCTGAATGCGGTTCGTCTGGTACTCGCTCTCGACGGCCCCGGCCGTGACGCCGACGATGCCGCCCGGAAGTTCGCGATCGAGTTCCTCGAGGGCTGCTTCGAGGGGCTCGAGTTCGTCATCGCCCTGTGCGCTCGAGTCGGTCGCCGCGTCGGCTCCGAAGTCGTCGGGTTCGACGTCGACGAGTTCGATGCCGATGCTTTCAGCCGCCAGCGCGGCCAGTTCGGTTGCAGGGACGTGATACATATACGAGTCGCCTGCAGGGTGGACGGTGACGAGCCGTTCGACCGGCAAACCACGCTCGAGGGCCCGATACAGCGCCCACGCGGAGTCCTTGCCACCCGAGAAGAGACTCACCCACGCACCGTCTGCGTCGCTCATAGTCTGTAATCGGCGAGGACGGGTAAAGGGATACCGAGTCCGAGCCGGGTTACCGATCTCGCTCCCGGTCGCGGGACGAATCGGGATCGGCGGTCGCACCGCCGTCAGTGCGTTCGGGATCCGCCTGTCCCGCGAACGGCTCGGCAGCAGGACCGGTCGCCGCATCGGCCCCGCCATCGGCATCGGTCCGGTCGTCAGTCGCATCGCTCAGCGACGATGCCACCCGCGCGCCGACGAGGCTGACGACGATCGCCGAGACGACGAACAGCGCGAGCCGTTCGCCGGCCACCATCACGAACCGTTCGTTCGAGAGGATGCCGAGTTCAGCCGCCGGAACGACGACCGGCTCGATCACGCCCTGTTGCTCGAGGAAGTACGCGGAGAAGCCACGAATCACTAGCCCGACGGCGACGACGATAAACGGCAGGTTGAGGAACGACCGCCGGACCGGATCCTCACCGATCACCTCGTCGAGCAGCCGGCCGGCACTGGCGGTCAACGCGGCCATCGCCAGCCAGGGGACGCTATCGAAAGCGAACCGCGTCGCTGGAAGCACCACACCGGGCGTGGTACCGAGGTTCGAGACGCCAAGCGCCCCCATAAACAGCCCGACGAAGGTCAGTCCGGCCGCGACGACGTAGGTGACGACCGACACCTGACCGGAGTACAACGATTCCCGCGTCTGATGGGCGAATCGGGCCAGCAGTTCGTCGATATTGAACCCCTTGTAGAGCAAGAAGAGGCCGATGACGGTCGTGATCGCCGCAGCGCCCTCCGCGGGACCGACAGTGGTCGCAAGGAGCGGAAAGACGAGCATCGTCAGCCCGATCGGGACGAGAACGGTCTGACGGAGTTCCTCGTCGGCGAGGAACTGTTTGAGCAGGTAGTACGTCGATTCGATGTCCCGGGCCTGTCGGACGACGACTCGATCGACCGAGTCGACCCGGACACGGCTCTCGACGATCGGGATCAGCCGCTCGTCTTCGGCGCTGTCAGTCACCACGACCGCCGACTCCGGATCGTAGTCGGCGATGAGGTCGTCGAGTTGCGCGGCGACCGCCCGATCCGCCGACACCATCGAGTCGTGGTCTCCCGAGACGACCGCGACGACGACCTCCTCGTTCTCGTCGCGCAAGTTCTGGGCAACCCGCAGGGACTCGAGCAAGGTATTGACGCCCGAATCCTCCGGATCCGCGAGGCCGACGTCGGTCACGAGCGCACGGACTGCCTCCCAGCCGACGACGGGCGAGCGAAGCCCGGTCTTGCGGCCCACGTCGTCAGTCCGGTCGAGGCAGACGACCAGCGTTGTCACGGTAGGCGATGCATTCCGTGCAACGATAAAACCACTTACTCGTTCGAGCCCCACTGTTGCGGGATCACACCCTGACAGCCGCCTCGAGCGTGCCCACCCGCAGTTAGCTGCGCAGCCGGAACCCACGTCCGTCGCCGAGGCCGGCGAGACCGGCGCCGAAGGCATACGCGACGCGCTGGGCTCCTGTGCCGACGCGGGCCATCAACGGCCGCTCGGGCTCGAACTCCTCGACGGTCACCTCGTCAGTGTCGAGTCGGTCGGCCAGTTCGTCCTCGATCTCTCGACGGGTGCCCAGATGATCGACGAGTTCCATGTCGTACGCCTCCTCACCGAGGTAGATCCGGGCCTCGGTGTCGCGGACGAACTCCGGTTCCAGGTCGCGGCCGTCGCTGACCCGCTCGACGAAGGTATCGTAGTAGTCGTCGATCAACCCCTGAAGGTACTCGCGTTCGTCGTCGTCCATCTCCTTGAGCGCCGTGCCGGCGTCTTTGTACTCGCCGGCGGCGAACCGTTCGTAGGAGAGGCCGACCTTCTCGGCGAGATCGCTGGCGTTGATCCGCGAGCCGATGACGCCGATCGAGCCGACGATCGAGCCCTCGCGAGCCCAGAGTTCGTCACAGCCACTGGCGATCCAGTAGCCGCCACTGGCACAGACGTCGGTCGCGTAGGCCACTGTCGGGCCGTCGAAGCGCTGGGCCGCGAGGCGGATATCATCGCTCGGGACGACCTCGCCACCGGGGGTGTTCAGCTTCAACAACAGCGCCTGGACGTTGTCGTCGTCGTTCGCGCGGTCGATCTGCTCGACGATATCGTCGGCCGGCGTCGCACCCGGCGTCGTCGGCAGCGGGCCACCTCCGCCGTCACGGCTGATCGGTCCCTCGACGGCGACCTCGGCGACGTCGTAGTCCGGAAACAGCGAGCCGGCAGCGTTGCCCGCGAGCCGGACGCCGACGAGCGCGACGGCGAGCGCGAGTATCACACCCAGCAACTCGGTCAGCGTCTCCGGAAAGAGAACGAACAGGGCGACGCCGATGATCGCGAACGCGAGGCCGCCACCGACGACGACCGCGAGTCGACCGATACCCTCACTACTGACCACAGCAGTCACCTCGAGTCATATACCGATAGCTGGGTGCGGTTCCCGTTAAGGGTTGGCGATTAGCAGAGCGCGGGCAGGAGATCGGCTACGAATCAGACGGCTGGCCGCCGTCGGTCTGAGCCGATCGCGTCGACTCCTCGTCCGTCCCCGGCTTCGTCTCCGTCGGTTCGACGCCGTCCTCGGTCGACGTGGGCTCGAGACTGGTATCGGTTTGATCCGGCACGCCGCTGTCGGACCGCCCGCCGAGCCACGCTCGCACGAGGTTGACGCCGTCCTGGAAGAACGGCACCGGATCGTCGGGAACCGCGTAATCGAATCGCGGATGCGACACCAGCGACGTCGCGACCTCGCGGGCAGCCGCACCGAGCGACGGTCGCTCGACGAGGGGGTACTCCTCGGTCGCGACGCTGTGGAGATAACTGAGTTCCCCCCGCAGGAGGTGGCCGCCCACTCCGACCTCGTAAGTCGGCTCCGACGTGATCGGCTCGTCGATCGCCTGCTGCCAGTAGTAGTAGGGGAAATCCGCACCGACGCGGACCGAAAACGGCAACGACGACCAAAAGCGCGGATTGATCTCCATCAGCTTGAACTCGCCGTCGGCGGGATCGCGCAGGAACTCGACCATCGCGAGTCCGTGCCACTCGAGTTCGTCGAGCAGCGCCCGGCCGGCGGCCTCGAGTTCGGGAATGTGGACCGACTCGCGGTAGGCACTGGGGCCGCCGCAGTACTTCCAACCGCGGCGCTGGCAGTGCTGGAAGGTCGCGACCGGATCGCCGTGCTCGTAGAGTGCGAAAAAGCCGAACTCCCGCGAGTCGGGGATCCGCTCCTGGACGAGCGGGACGTGACCACGTCGCTCGAGTTCGGCCTCCGGGTCCGGCCGTGTGCCCGGTCGCTGGTATTCCGTCGAGCCGATCTCCGCATCGTCGAATCGTGCGCCGAGATAGGCAGGGGCTGCAACGGTGTACCGTGGTTTGACGATCGTCTCTCGATCCCAGTCGTCCCACTGGTCGAGGAGCGCAGTCTCAGGAGCACCGACCCCGGCCGTGTCGGCGGCTGCGAAGAGTTCGACGCGGTCCTGAACGCGTCGGAGCGTCTCGAAGTCCGGCCACGGGGTCGCGATCACGTCTGCAAACGCGTCCTTGCGGTCGGCGAGCACGTAGATGTCCTCCTCGCGGACGGGGATGATCGTCTCGATATCGGGCCGCTCGGCCAGCGAAAGCAAGGCATCGCCGTACGCAGAGAGATCCGCCGCCGGGTCCGGTAGTCCGACGAACTCGTCGCGATAGGCAGACGTGGCCGCCGGCGTCGAGCGCGACTCCGAGCCAACAATCGTGCGGACGCCGCGTGGCCGAAGCGAGCGGAGACACGCGACGGTGCTCGGCGCGTCGATCCCCGGCACGACCACGCCCGCGTCGTCCCTGTGTCGTTGCATGAGCCATGGCTGGTGATCCCGTTCTATTGTTATAGATTCGATACAGAATCCCATCGCGGTCTACACGGCATTCACTACGGCCACGCAGTCGTAGGAAGTGACTACCGCTGCTCGAGCGTCGACTCCGTTCGGTCATTCACGTCCGTCCCGACTCACAGCGACGCCGATCATAGGGGCAACCGTGGGGGTCGTCGGTTCGACCGCCAGCCCTGTCGGCGTAAGCACCCACTACAGCGTCGGCTCGACCGTAGCCATCGATGTGTCCGGCGGAGTCACTCTGCGGCTGGCGTCGGCCACCAGTCGATGCGTCGAATGGCACCGGACGGCCGGCGACTCGGCTGTCGGAGACAGCTTGTCAGTACCGACGAAAACAGCTACGCACCCGCGCTCAAACCCCGAATATCGGGAGAAAATCGCGGTAGACGGGATCGACCTAGAGCAGCCCCGTCTTCTGGAGCTTCATCAGGTCCTCGGTGTCGAGGGTCTCGCCTTCCTTGAACTTCTGATAGATCTCTTCGGCCTCTTCTTTGGCCTCCTCTTTCTTCTTGTCGCGCTCGGACTTGCGCTCTTCTTCCTCTTTCTTGTCCAGTTCGCGCAGGCGCTTCTGGACGCGGACGAAGTCCTCGTGGTGACGGTCGGCGGCCTCCTGGGCCTCGACGAACTTCTCGTGCATCTCGTCGGCCTCGTCACGGATGTCGTCGGCCTCGCGGTAGGCCTCGATCATCTGGTTGTGATGTTCCTGGGCCTTGTCCGCCAGCTCCGTCACCTTCTGGTGGTGCTGGGAGGCTTCCGATCGGACTTCTTCAGCTTCCTCGACGAGCTCCTCGAGATCCTCGTTCTGGTCGAGCTTCTGCTTGCGCTCTTCGTACTCCTCGCGCTTGGACTCGATCTTCTCGATGAGCTCTTTCTCGTCTTCGCTCGAGAGAACCTCGGTCTGCTGTTTGAACTCGAGTTGCTCGATCTCCTCTTCGAGCTCCTCGAGATCCTTGCCCTCGTCGAGCTCCATGTCCGACTTGAGCTGCTCGACTTTGTCGAACAGCTCGTTGGCTTCCGCGTTGAGCTCGTTGCGCTTTTCTTTGTGTTCCTGGACCTGCTCGTTGAGCTCGTCCCGCTTTTCGCGGTGTTCCTGGGCCTCGTCGACCTTCTCACGCGTCTTGGCGTTCAGGTCGTCGCGCTTGGATGCGCGCTCGGACGCCATCTGATTCAGGTCGTTTCGCCGGTCTCGCAGTTGACCGGCCATTTTGATGAGCTGTCCTTTCGATTTGTTTTCTAGGTCGTCCTCTGTCAGTTCGATGTTTTTCGATTCGTCTACCATGTTAGTCAAACCTCTGTGCCATACCCGCACCGGGGAGCCAGTCGAACGGCCGAGTGAGTTCGCCGACGGCTCGGCGAGTAACTCACTGGATATCGGTTGACTGGACGGAGCGACTGCTCACGATCTGCGAAACCTCGGTGAATAAGATTTCCTGTCATCGATCGTCGAGCGATACGCGCCCCGGTGGCGTTCTGGTGACAGACAGTACTGTCGCCTATAATTTAAATGTACCGGTCGGATACCCCCTGAAAACCGTTAGCAGGGGCTTCGTTCGCCCATGTTGGGCCATACCACGGCCTGTGAGCGGCTTATAAATAAAACCGGTTACGGGGGAGTCGATCGACACTCCTCGTCGCGAATCCGTACGGTACTCGAGCGGTGCAGCTCTAGAAGAGATTCTCGAGTCGGTCGTCGGCGAACATCTCCGCGTGGTCTTCCGATTTCGTCTCCTGAGCCTGTGTTGCTTCCCGGGCACGGTCCATGAACGCCTCGATCCGGTCGGACCGTTCTGCACCGCCGAGCAAGACCAGCGCGCCGAGACGATCGCTGTCCAGCGGAAAGTCGCCGCCGCGGACCTGCATGCTGCCGGTCTCGTCTTCGAGCCAGTGACGGGCCTTCTCGACACCCTTTCGCGGGATCGCATCGGGCTGGCCCGCGATGACGAGCAGTGCCGCCTCCGCAGTCGTCGCATCGGGCAGGCTCGTCCCCGTCAGCAGTGCTTGCCGGGAGACGCTCATCGCTGTTCTGATGTTCTCGGCGCTGTCCTCGCTCGCGACTTCGGTCGCGTAGCCGAGTGCCGCGACGCCGCCCGCACGCAGCGTGTTGATGACTTCGCTCGAGTCGACGACACTCTCGCCGACCCCTTCGACGGCCTCGCCGGCGGCAAACAGCAGACCGACCCGCCGTGCGATCCGGTCGTTGATCGTCTCGAAGGCCCCTTCGACGCTTTCGCCCTGTTCGTGCCAGGCGTCGTTGTCGATCAGCAACGTTGCGTCGGCTTCCCGCAGCAGCGTTTTCAACGAGCGGCCGGCGTTGGCCTGATAGAGCGCCCCTTCGTTGCGCCCTGGCAGGACGCCGAGCGCGTAGACCGGGACGTCGTAGACCTGCTGGAGATGGTGGACGAGCACGGGTGCGCCGCCGCTGCCGGTGCCGCCGCCGAGGCCGGCGACCACGAAGATCGCCTCGGCGCTCGAGGTGACACGGCCGTCGAGCGAGCCGAGTACCTGCTGGATGTCCGACTGCATGACTTCGGTGCCGAGTTCGTTGTCGCCGCCGACGCCGTGGCCGTTGACGCGGTCGGCACCGATCAGTTGCGTGTCGACGAACTCGAGCGACTGGAGGTCCGGCTCGGCGGTGTTGATCGCAAGCGCACCCTGAACGGCTCCAAATCCCATGTCCGCATCGAACCGGGCGAGCCGTTCGGTGATCTTCCCACCGGCCTGACCGACTCCGATCAGGGCAACTTTCATACCACACCCATGCGCGAGCGTCCTGTTTAACGTTCCGGTGAATTGATATGCTCGTCGAGGTCGGTGGGATCGAACCGCGGTCTCGCGCAAGACCGCCAGAGGTCACAATACCTTTCTGCTGTATCCCCGTCCGTTCGGATATGTTCTACGAACAGCGGATGACCGTTCCCGACTCGCCCGCCGAATTACGGGCCGAGTACGAGGACGACCTCGCAACGATCGTCGACCAGCACGGCCCTGCGGCCGTCGCGGCCGACACCGACCTCGACGAAGACACGCTCGAGGCGCTCGTCGCCGGCGACTCGCCCGATCTGACGCTCGAGGAAGCCGCCGAGATTCAGGCACTCGCCGACGGCGAACCGGACCCGGAGACGATCGTGACGATAGCCCTCGAGCATCTCCTGTTGGGGATGTCGACGGCGGTCCTCGACGTCGAGGCACTCGAGAGCTACATCGACCTCGACCTCGATGCGAAGGAGATTCAACAGAAGATCGAGGGTCGAGCGCCGATGTCGTTCGACGAGTTCGTCCACGTCCAGTACGTGATCGCGGACGGTGCGCCGTAAACACGGCCGAGTTCACAGCAGAGCGCGCCACCCACTATCTCGAGGAGTGTTGCCACGCCCCGTTGTTTATCCCACTCGGTGACGTGTGGCCCGTATGTCGAACTCGGAGCGCAGCGAGAATCGGCAACGGGAAACCAACGCGATTCTCGAGCGCAAACCCGGCACCGAAGCCGTCACCGATCTCGAGGACCGATATCGGGTCGTGGGTGCCGCCGATCGGGAGACGTACGCGAACTGGCTGACGCCGATCGAAGAGCACTACGTCTGTCACCGCAACGAGACGCTCGATCCCGAGGCCGCCGACTGGGAGGTCGACCTCGCCGGCGCGGTCGCCCGGGAGGGCACGCTGGGGATGGACGACCTCCGCGAGGACTACCCGACGGTCGCGGTCGCACACACGATGGAGTGTGCGGGTAACGGCCGCGGCTACTTCGACCCCGAAACGGGCAGCGTGCAGTGGGAGTACGGTGCCGTCAGCACCGCGATCTGGACCGGCACACCGCTGACGTCGATCCTGGCCGACCACGGCGCGACGACCGACGAGGGGATGTGGCTCACCGCGGTCGGCGACGATCTCCCCGAAGTCGAGGACGAGAACGACCGGTTCGCTCGCTCGATCCCGATGACCAAGGTCCTCGAGGACTGTATCCTCGCCTACGAGGTAAACGGCGAGCCGTTGCCCCCCGAGCACGGCCATCCGGTTCGGTTGCTTGTCCCCGGCTGGTACGGCGTCAACAGCGTCAAGTGGCTCACCGAGTTGCACGTCGGGGAGACGATGGTCCACGGACCGGAGTGGGCCGACCGCGGCGGCGAGGACTTCACCCAGTGGCAGCAGTCGTCCTATCGCATCCACCCCGAGGGCGTCGAACCCGACTCGAACGCGACGGTCTCGACGTTCGACACCTGGGACCAGCTCGAGTCCGACGAGATCGACCACCCCTACACCTTCGACGAGAACGTCAAATCCACGATCGGCCACCCAGATGACGGCGCGACCGTCTCCCCGGACGCGGACGGCACACTCGAGGTCGTCGGCGTCGCCTGGGCCGGCGACGACGAGGTGACGGGGGTCGAAGTCTCGACCGACGGCGGCGACAGCTGGCAGGATGCGATGTTCTTCGGACCGAACTACGACTGTGCGTGGCGGCTGTTTCGCTACGCCTGGGAGCCCTCGCCCGGCACGTACACGCTCGCCTCGCGCGCGACCGACGAACGCGACCGCCACCAGCCGGCACGGATCGCCGGGCCGGACGAAGACGGCGACGACTACCCGTGGAACGAGGGCGGCTACGCCGAGAACGCGTGGCGCCCGCACGCGCTCGAGATCACCGTCGAGTGAGACGATCCGTCTGCGCGCTGCGTCCGGCCGCGAGCGGTGAACCTATGCCGACCCGGCCACGAGGTTGCGTATGCGCGTTGCCATTCTCGGCTGTGGGTACGTCGGCCTCGAACTGGGCCGACAGCTCGCGGCACGAGACCACGACCCGATCGGCGTGCGCCGATCGGACGAAGGCGTTGCACGGATCGAAGACGCTGGCTTCGAGGCCGTCCAGGCGGACGTGACCGATCGCGAGGCGCTGACGGCCGTCCCGGACGTCGACGCGATCGTCTTCGCCGCCAGCAGCGGCGGCCGAGGTGCCGAGGCCGCCCGCGAGGTGTACGTCGAGGGGTTGCAAACGGCGGTCGAGAGCTTCGGCGAGCGCGAGCACGCGCCCGACCGGCTCGTCTACACCTCCTCGACGGGCGTCCACGGCGACCACGACGGCGACTGGGTCGACGAGACGACGCCACTCGAGCCCACGACCGACAAGACGGCAGTGCTCGCCGAGGCCGAACGGATCGCGCTCGAAGAACCCCCCGAGTACGGGTTCGAGGGAACCGTCGCCCGCTTTGCCGGACTCTACGGTCCCGGCCGGTACCGGCTGAAGCGCTATCTCGAGGGGCCGGTGACGGCAGGCTATCTGAACATGGTCCACCGGGACGACGCTGCCGGTGCGGTCCGCTACCTGCTCTGTGGGGACGATGCACGTGGCGAGGTCGTGCAGGTGGTCGACGACGAGCCCGCCGCGAAGTGGGACTTCGCGGACTGGCTGGCCGAGGAGTGTGGCGTCGCGCAGCCGCCAAAGCAGACGAAAGCCGAGCGGCTCGCGGACGACGATCTCTCGGACGCCGCCCGGCGACGGATCTTGACGAGCAAGCGCTGTTCGAACGAGAAACTGCGAGCCCTGGGCTACGAGCTCGCCTATCCCACCTTCCGCGAGGGGTATCACGACGCGATCGAGCGCTATCGGACCGACGCCACCGCTGACCGCTAACCGCCGAGCGCGGAGAAATCGGGGGAACACTCTTGGTGGTTCGATTTGACATGCCGATATGAGCGTTGGGACCGCCCCGACAGCCACACCGTTCGTCGGGGCGACACCGCTGGTATCCGAGTCAGTCGGTGACTCGATCCGCTCGCTCGAGCCGCTCGTGCTGTCGTTGCTCGTTCTCATCGTCGTCGCGCTCGTCCTCGCTCTCTGGTGGGTGATTCGGTGGTTTCGACGACCGCCTGGGGTCCGGTTCCAGCGCATGCTGGCCGACTACGACGAAGTGACCGTATTGATGCACCCTAATCCCGATCCCGACGCCATGTCGTGTGCGATGGGCGTCGACCGGATCGCCGAGTCGGTCGACACGGCGACGACGCTACAGTACGCAGGCGAAATCCGCCACCAGGAGAACCGTGCGTTCCGGACCGTCCTCGGGCTCGATCTCGAGCCCATCGAGACGACCTCACAGCTCGCGTCGGACGCGGTGGTACTGGTCGATCACAACACGCCGCGGGGCTTTAGCGGGGCACAGTCCATCGAGCCGGTCGCTGTCGTCGATCACCACCCTGGGAACGGGACCGGCACGAAGTTCACCGACGTTCGAACAGGGTACGGTGCGGCGTCGACGATCTTCGTCGAGTACCTGAACGAGATCGGCGCGTCGATAACCGAGACGACCGACTCGAGCGAGGTCACGGTGTCGCCGGAGCTCGCAACGGGGCTGCTCTACGGGATTCAATCCGATACGAATCACCTGACGAACGGCTGCTCACGGGCGGAGTTCGACGCCGCTGCGGCTCTGTTCCCGGCGATCGACGAGGACCTCCTCGATCGGATCGCCAATCCGCAGGTCAGCGACGACGTGTTACAGGTCAAGGCGACGGCGATCACCGAAAAGCGAGTCGAAGGACCCTTCGCCGTCTGTGACGTCGGCGAGATCAGTAACGTCGACGCGATCCCACAGGCCGCGGACGAGCTCATGCACCTCGAGGGCGTCACGGCGGTCGTCGTCTACGGCGAACACGACGGGACGTTACATCTCTCCGGCCGGTCACGCGACGATCGGGTTCACATGGGAGAGACACTGCGCCACGCCATCAGCGACATTCCAATGGCCAGTGCGGGCGGTCACGCGCGGATGGGCGGTGGCCAGCTCTCGGTCGATCACATGAACGGGATCGGCCCTTCCGATGGGATCAGCCACGAAGAGTTCGAAGAACGGCTGTTTTCGGCGCTGGCCGGCGAGCGATAGCCCTCGTGAATATTACCGGATCTCCTTCCACTCGGACGCACAGTCAGGACAGATGCGGACCGTCTTGATCTCGTTCGGGTCGTTTTCGGTTTTGAGCGGCTTCTCGCAGTCGCCACAGACGAGCCGATCGTAGGTGTCTTTCTCGAGGTCGCCCTCACGAAGTGCCTTCCTGACTGATTTCATATGTGGACTGTAAGCAGGACGGGTAGAAAAAGACCGGTGCTTTTTCCGGTCTCGAGTCGACCGACGGCGACGAGCCGTGGGACGCGATCGGAGCCACACACGCTCTTCGAGCCGTCTATCTGGCCGGAGTCGTGGCCGTTTTACCGGTCCGCGCGAACAACCCATCGATGGAGTACCGTCAGGAGCTGATCGCGACGCTCCACGCGTTCGGGGAGGGCAGCGGCAGCGGCAGCAACCTCGCCCGTGATGCTGCCGCCGCGGTCGCCGAGACGGCCGTCGTCGTTCCGATGACCGCCCGCGAGTACGAGAGCCCTGCCGCCGAACGCGTCCTCGAGGAACTCGAGGGACTCGAGCCCGCGCCGGCGGCGGTCTTCGTTCCCGTCCGCGCCGCGCAAGCGCAGATTGGGCCGTTTCGAGACTGGCTCACCACGTTTTCGCTGCCGACACAGGTCCTCTGGTGTAACGCACCCGGCGTGGATACGTTACTCGCCGAGGCAGGCCTGGCCGGTGACCGGGGGAAAGGCCGAGACGTCTGGCTCGCGCTCGGACCTGCCGCCGCGGCCGCCGACACCGTCGTCGTCCACGACGCCGATGCCCGCAGCTACGAGGGCGCACACGTCCATCGCCTGCTCGCACCGCTAACGATGGATTTCGACTTCGCGAAGGGCTACTATGCCCGCGTCGAAGGTGGCCGGCTCTACGGACGGCTCTTTCGACTGTTCTACGAACCGCTGCTTCGAGCGCTCGCGGACGCCCACGATGCCCCCATCGTCGACTATCTCGGGGCGTTTCGGTACGCGCTGGCCGGCGAATTCGCCGCGACCGCTGATCTCGCTCGCCGGCTGCAGACGCCCCGGACGTGGGGGCTCGAGGTCGGGACGCTCGGCGACGCATACGACCTCGCCGGCTTCGACGGGACGGCACAGGTCGACTTGGGCCGCCACGAACACGATCACCGCGCGGTCGCCGGCGAAAGCGGGCTCGAAGGTATGAGCCGCGAGGTGGCCGCCGCGCTCCTGTGTGTGCTCGAAGATCACGGCGCTATCCCCGACTACGAGACACTCCCCGAGCGCTATCGGAGCGCCGGCGGGGCGCTCATCGATCAGTACCGCGCCGACGCAGCGTTCAACGGACTCGAGTACGACCCCGCGAACGAACGGGGGCAGGTGGCGAAGTACGCCGAGTCGATCACGCCACCGGGTCCTGACACGCGTCTGCCACGGTGGACCGACGCGCCGTTCGAGCCGGCCGACGTACTTGTGGCGGCCCAACCGTGGCGGGACCAGCGCATCGGCTGGCGCTCACAAGACTAATCCCATCACCCGCCGTTGGACCGGGTATGGACGCGACCGCCGACGAACTGGCCGGCGTGGTCGACCTCTTCGGCGGGTTGACCCGCCCGGAGCTCGAGCGGGCGCTCGCCGAGGCTGCCTACCGCGCCGACGGGCAGGCCGTCGACGACGCGGCCCTCGAGGCGACGATCGACGAGGCCCTCGAGTCGTTCGCGCTCGTTCGATACGACCCAGCCAACGAGGGCGATGGGACGACGACCGCAAACAGCGAGGCGCTACTGGTCCCCGGACCGACGGCGTTCCCGACGGTCCCGGACCACGCCGAAGACGTCCCACACATTCTCGACGTCGACCGCCGACACCCCGATCGCGAGGCACTGGGCGAGGCGACCCGCGAGCGGTTCACCGACGCCGTCGCCGAGGCCGTCACGGCCGACGAGACGGACCGACTGCGGACCCTACTCGACATCAGCTACGATCTCGAAGCGTGGGCCCCGATCGATCTCGCGGACGAACGGCAGCGACTGGAGGACGCACTCGAGGAATGACGACCCGACTCAGCCTCGAGCCGGTCGCGGCGTACGATCCCACCGAGATCGACGACCAGGAGTACGACGCGGCCGTCCTCGCACCGATCGTCGACCGCGACGGCGAGGATCACCTGCTGTTTACCCGGCGGGCCGACCACCTCGGCGAGCACCCCGGCCAGATGAGTTTTCCCGGTGGCGGGGCCGAACCGGAAGACGAAACGATCCTCGAGACTGCACTCCGGGAGGCAAACGAGGAGATCGGCCTCGATCCCAGCGAGGCCGAGGTCGTCGGCCAACTCGACGACATTCGGACGGTCACGGAGTACGCCGTCACGCCCTTCGTCGCTCACGTCCCTGACCGCGAGTACGTCCGCGACGACAACGAGGTCGCCGAGATCGTCGTCCTCCCGCTGTCAGGGCTGCTCGATCCCGACAACTACGAATACGAACGCCGTTCGCACCCCTACTACGGCGACATCGTCATCCACTACTTTCACGTCGACGGTTACACCGTCTGGGGCGCGACCGGCCGGATTCTGGTGCAACTGCTCGAGTTGGCGACGGCCTTTGAAGCGCCCGAGAAAGTCGACCGCTCGAGCGTCTGATACGGACCCCTGTCAGTCAGATCACTCGTCTCGGACCGACTCGAGGCGCATCAGTGGATAGCCGTCTTCCATTGCCATGCGGGTGACGATCTCACAGCCCTCGTAGTCGACGACGATCTCGACCTCGAGAAAGCGGCCGGTGAGTTCGGTGTACTCGGCCGTCGACTCGGCGAGTTCGGCCTCGAGTTCGTCGGTCAGCACGTCGACGGTCACCGCGGAGCAGTGGGGCTGGTTTTCGATCGATTCTTCCATTGCGGACTCGAGGCTTGCGGCGCTGTCCGGTGAGACGGGCGTACCGGCGAACTGGTGGTACAGCGAACCGAACTTGATGCCAGCCTCGAAGCAGGCGACTTCCGCGTCCGTGGGTGCTGTGTCTGTAGGCATGTGCAGGCTCTCGCGTTCGGTCGGGAAGGGGATTGCGATGCGAGCGACGCTATCCGATTCCCGACGAGGGGCGTATGACACTATCGACCGCGCTGGGGTCGAACCGCATGGTACTTATCGACGCTGGCCCTCACACCGAACGAATGGCACAGTCAGTCCTGCTCACGGGGGCTGCGGGGCGGGTCGGAACGGCCATCCTCGGCGGCCTCGCAGACGACTACGAGTGGCGGTTGCTGGATCGCGATCCGCCGACAGGCGATCAGCCGGGTGAGTTCGTCGTCGCAGATATTACCGACGACGAGGCCGTCCGAGAGGCAATGGAGGGCATCGATGTCGTGATCCACCTCGCAGGCGACCCGCGACCGGAAGCGCCGTGGAACAGCGTCCTGACAAACAACATCGACGGCACCCAGACGGTCTTCGAGGCCGCCGTCGATGCTGGTGTCGAGAAGGTCGCGTTCGCCTCGTCGAACCACGCCGTCGGCAACTACGAGACCGACGAGCGTACGCCCGAAATGTATCGGACCCACGACGAGTATCGCCTGGATGGCACCGAACTCCCTCGGCCGAGCAACCTCTATGGCGTCTCGAAAGCTGCCGGCGAAACCCTCGGACGCTACTACCACGACGAACACGACCTCTCAGTCGTCTGCGTCCGCATCGGCAATCTCACCGAAGGACACCCGCCGATCGATTACGAGCGCGGACAGGCGATGTGGCTCTCCTACCCGGACTGTGCACACCTGTTCGACCGCTGTATTCAAGCCGACTACGACTACGAAATCGTCTACGGCATCTCCGACAACGACCGCAAGTACTACTCGATAGAGCGCGCCCGCGAGGTCCTCGATTACGACCCACAGGACAACTCTGCCCACTACGACGGCGAGGAACGAGTCCTCGAGCCCGACGCCTGAACGGAGTCGACCCTCGACCTGCTTTCGTCGACTCGATCAGAACAGCCCTTCAACGTCGTTCTCGCGAGCCTGTCGCCGGCCGACGTGTTCGGTGAGCCGCTGGAAGACGATCCCCCGATGCTCGTCCTCGCGAACGAAATCGAACAACAACGTGATGAACTGACTGTCGTCCGCGCCGGCCTCGAGATCCCGCCGCGCGTACGCTCGTGCCTGCTCGATCGGCTCCAACTCGTAGCCGAACTCCTCGGCGAGGACGACCGCCGCGATCGCCGTCGGCCCGACGTCGAGGTCCGACAGCGTCGGAGCCGTCCCCTCGTGTTCGAGTCTCACTGGCGGCTTCCGCTCGACGAGTTCGGGATCGGCCGCGACCTCCTCGAGGAACGACCGAACGGGCCCGAGCTGGACCTCGCGATAGGTCGCGGGCAGTGCCGCGAGATACTCGCCAGCGCTCTCGGCCAGTCCGACAGCACCCGCCCAGTTGTGCTCGCGGGCGTGGAACACCGCACCGCTGTACTGGATAAGGCCATGCAGCAGGCGTTCATCGTCGCTGCCGGCCTCGAGGTCGAGCCAGCGGTCCTCCCAGGCGTCGTGGGCAGCATGGTAGTAGCCGTCGTTGAAGATCGCGATGCCGGCCCGGAGGTAATCGCGCATAGTCGTTATTGGGCCTCGAGACTCGAGAGCGTGACGAAAACGGCGGTCAGTGAGGTGAGCATACTCTCGTTTCGATCCGGCAGCGGACGATCGTCGTCTCGTACACAGTCCGTATCCGACCGCATACCGCCAGTGAAAGCCCGCTCCTCGCGTGTGATCGGTCGCTCACGCAATTGTGGTCTTCGACGCTGGGCGAACCCGCGATCGCTCAGCCGTCGAACCCCGACTCGAATCGGAACGTGCCATTACGCTGGACGACCGTTCCGTCGATCTCGAGCCGCGACTCTTCGCTGACATCGGTGATCAGGTCGACGTGGATCGCCGACTCGTTGCCGGACTCGCCCTCTGGAAGGCAAGCGTCGTAGGCCCGGCCGAGTGCGAGGTGGACGGTGTCGCCCATCTTTTCGTCGAAGAGGATATTGTCCGTATACCGATCGATCCCGCGGTTCATCCCGATCCCGAGCTCGCCGAATCTGCGCGCGCCGTCATCGGTCTCGAGGATGTCGCCGATCACGGCCGCCCCCTGGTCGGCATCGTAGTCGACGACCTCGCCCTCTGCGAACTCGAGGCGGACGTTCCGGACGGACTCGCCCCGCAGCGTCATCGGCACGTCGAAAGTCACCGTCCCCTCGGTCGCGACGGGTGCCGTGAATACCTCGCCGCTTGGCAAATTATGCGAATCGTACGCGACCGAAGCAGCGCTGTTGACTGCCGTGCGTCCGTCGATGTCCATGGTCAGATCGGTACCTGCCGAGACGAGACGTACCTCGCTGCCGTCATCGAGGAGCGTCTTGAGTTGGGCCATCTCCTCGGCCAGTGACTCCCAGTCCCGAAGGATCGCATCGTAGGCGAAGCCCCGGTATTCCTCGTAGGCCATGTCCGCCTGCTGGGCGAGCGATCGTGTCGGGTGGACCGTCGACACCCAGCGGGTACCCAGTCGCGCCTCGCGAATCTCACGTCTGGCATCGTTGTACGCCCGTCGTTGCTCGCCGGGAACGTCGGCCGTCGCACTCGTGTTCCGTCCGCCGCCCAGCGAGAGGTAGACGTCCGCGTGCTCGAGTAACGCGAGTTCGTGAGTCGGATTCGCGTCGAAGTCGCCGTCGTGAGCACGGAGATACGCTCGTGTGATCTCGCCCGAACTGTAGGTCGCGAGCAGGTTCGCTCCACGGGTACCGAGTTCCTCTGCGACGGCGACCGCCAGCTCGTGGGCGTCCGGACCGACCGACAGGACGACGTCGTCGCCCGCTTCGACGCGAGCGCTCCAGTCGACCAGCACCGCGGCATGTTCGCGTACGCGTTCGTCCATAGGTATGGCTCTCGAGGGAGCTACTAAACGCTCCCCGTTCGATCCACCGCAATCACGACAACCAGCGATTCAAACAGAGTGAGCGTCGTCAGCGACCAGCCCCTCGCGCGAGCGCACGATCGAGACGATCGCGTAGACGACCGGCGTATCGAGGAGGGCGATCACGAATTTTAGCAGGTATTGGCCTACCATCAACGAGAACACGATATCAGGCTGGAGCACCGTACCGACGCCGAGGACCGCCGGTGCGATAGCGAACGCAACCGAGACGAAAATGACGGTATCGATCGCCTGGCTGCTCGCCGTCGAGGCGATGTTGCGAAGCCAGAGCTTCTCGGAACCGGTGTACTCTCGAATGCGGTGGAAGACTATCACGTCCCAGTTCTGGCTGACGATGTATGCGAGCAGACTCCCGAGGACGATGTTCGTCGACGCGCCGAGAACCGTCTCGAACTGTCCAGCAGTGTTCGGGTCGGCCGCTGGCGCAGCGATCGTCGACCAGACGAGCCCAAGGACGACGAAATTCAGGACGAATCCCACGTTGACGACGATCTGCCCCGCGCGCCGGCCGTATAGCTCAGTGTAGCAGTCACTGGCAAGGAAGGTCAATGCATATGCGAGTGCCGCTCCGGGCAACGCGAGTTGGGCACCCGTCACTGGTAATGATACGGGAAGTTCGAACGCAAGTACCTTCGATGCGGTCACCTGCGCAGTCACGAGCGCCGTGACGAAGAGTCCGACCAGGGCCACCTGCGCGACCGTCGGCGCTCTCTGGGTCCGTGTCTGAGTCATACCGGTGCTATCCAGTGAGCCCACCTAAGCGGTGCCATTCCGAAGCGTTTCGGCAACGACCGGCTCAAGTGACGGGCCGAGTTCCGCTCGAATCACTCGTGACCGACTCGAGACCGTTTCTGAACGATCACTTGATTCGTTCACGGACGGAACCGACTGAACTGGCCTCTGCTCGCTGGTTTTCGTCTCCAAACGACTTCTCGCTTCCAGCAGTATAACGGGTTCCGAGCCGTCTCAGGTGATCGATAAGTCGTTTCTCGAGTGACGATTGTATTGAAGAGTGAGAACAGTTGAATCCGCTGTTCATTCGATACTCTCCCCATGATCGTTGGATACAGGTCGCCATTATTTTTGTTTCGACATATAGACTATAACATAACTGTTATACGTATCGGGGGACTCTCTTGGATTGCAATGGCGAAAGGAAACGTTGATTTCTTCAACGACACAGGCGGCTACGGTTTCATTTCGACGGACGACGCGGACGATGACGTTTTCTTCCACATGGAAGACGTTGGCGGTCCGGACCTCGAAGAAGGCACAGACATCGAATTCGACATCGAACAGGCCCCCAAGGGCCCCCGCGCCACCAACGTCACCCGCCTGTAACACGGCTTTTCACGTTCGGTAACGGGTTTTCACAGTCGACTATCTTTCTTCAGCATCCTACTTGACGGCCAGCGGTCGCTGTCAGGAGTTGTTACTACTATAGTGTCAACTGAAACAAATTATACACTGGCGCGGGCCGTCGTGCGCTCGAGTGTACAATGGTTCGGTGATAGTAACCACTAAACCATGTTACTATAGGTCACGACACACAGATCGGGTGAGATGCCGTTCGTGTGTTGAAAGTGGACTGTTTGTCACCGAATATAGTCTTCCCACCCCGTCATTATAATATGCTGATAATATGTAGAGTACCTGGGTAGGTTTAATACATTGTTACTGGCTGAAACAGGGGTGATGGATACGATTGTTATAGTTAGCTCCGCTAAACGTGTGCGGAACAGTTGATACGAAATCGATAACAAATAGCCGGGTTCCCGTTCGTCCACTCGAATATACAATGGACGATCTGACAGGGTTTCAACGGGACCTGCTATATGTGATCGCAGGGGCCGATCAGCCGTCTGGTCAAGACGTAAAGAACGAGATCGAGACATACTACAATAGTGAGATTAATCACGGTCGACTGTATCCGAATCTCGACACGCTCGTCAACAAAGAGCTCGTCGAGAAAGGACAGCTCGATCGCCGGACCAATTACTACGAGATCAGCGATCGCGGGCGGCAAGCAATCGAGGAACGTCGACAGTGGGAACAACAATATCTCAACGACTGATAGTGTCGCCATCCCTGTAACAGGCTCTCGCCTGCATCGAGCATCACGTGCAGCTCGCACTCGATTTGCTCGTGCTAAACGCGGATCATGCCAGTGGAGATTTGACGGTGAATGTTTGTCGTGTGCCGCTCGAGATAGCGGCTCGTGATTCTCTATCTGCTGTGACGACGATCGTGGTGGAACTTTGATGTGGATAGTATCGACAATGAGTATCGTCCAGTTCCGACATGAAAATGGTGGCCACACAGCAACCGCTGCGTGAAATAGTATGAGTGGAGGCGGCGAATCGACGTTCCCAGAGGGTCGCCCACTCCAGTAGTTGCCGATACGTAGGCGAGCTTATCTTCCGT
>NZ_JBHUDI010000004.1:440202-500923 GCF_042678045.1 Haloarchaeobius amylolyticus | reverse complement strand
GCTGGGGGAGTTGGCGGTGAATGTAAATACACTCACACATGGGTCCACACGTTCGCTGACGCAGATCGAGCGACCGATCGGGCGTCACCGAACTACCAAGGCTAACATCAGATCCCATCTGTACGGCGGACCGCAGGGGTGGAATCCTCATTTCCTTCGGACGTATTCGTAGGCCACCAGGGGTACATAACCCCTTCGGACCCGAACCGTCCGGACTGACGGAGTGCACTTCGCACGCCGCCTCTTTCTTCGTATATAATCACAATCGCTGACCACTATTTAAGGCCTACGAACTTTAACTTCAGAGAGAGTGAGTGCCACGCGTACTGTAACAAGAGTTTGATCAGCTCGAGGTCGATTATACTCTGAAATGCAATGTTTTCGAACCCTCGAGTCGAGAGAAAGGACGATCACAGACCCGATAACACCTGTCTGTATCGAATCGCCAGTCGTGATCCAATACAACCGGAGAGGACGACCCACGTCACGAGCGTTATTCGCAATAGATTCCGTACAGGACACGTGTTGACCGGCTTCTCCCTCGAGGGAACATCGACTGGAGAATCAAGTATGCGCGGATGAGCCGCGTCTAACGATGCAAGCGTGGAGCGTAACTACGCGTCGGTGCTCTCGAGCTGACCGCTCACGGCCTGTACGACGTCCGTCGCTCGCTTGACGTCCGCACCGCTCTCGACGAAGACGAGCGTTCGCGGTGGCGTCGTTGCTTTCGGTCGCACCCGAAGGTCGATGTCCGACGCAGTCTCGGCTGCGGTATCTTGCTCTATTTCGAACTCGAGGTGTGCCCGATCGTCGTGGACGAACACGCGCGCGAGGCGCTCGTCGCTTCGAGTGATGTCGTAGGCGCGCGCGCCGTCAGCCGTTGGCTCGACGTCGCGGTCGGCGTTCGTCACGGCAACGGCTGCGAGGCCGCCGTCCTCGCGGCCGTCGAGTTCGCTCGAGAGCAGTTCGGCGATCCGTCGGCCGTCGGTGATCCGATCCTCGACCATACACGGGGCTCAGGCTGTCGGGATTATATACTGTCGGACACGGACCCATGCGGGCCGACCGTGGTGCGATGCCTCTCGCCGTCGGTGCCGCGAGTGCGATCAGTGTGGAACGCAGTTCACTCGTTCTGAGAATTGGCTTCAGTGTCGCGGACGGCCGCGCGGGCGATCGGAACGAGGTCGTCGACCTCGAACCCCTCGCGGCGGGCGTAGACGACCGCAGCGGCTTCGATCGTGACTCCGAGTTCTCCCTGGAGGGTGTTGATCGCGCCGACGGCCTCGTGTTTTTCCATCCCTTCCGCGACCAGCGAGTCGAGGACGCGTTCGAACGCCGACCGCTCCCGGAGGAGATCCTCGTCGGGCGTGAACTCCTCGGGCACGGTCACCTCGGCAGGATCGAACGTCACGTCGAGTCCGTCGTCGGTTCGCTCGAGCAGGCCCTCTTTCGTCGCGACGTCGATCAGTCGCTTCGATTGGTCGGGTGAGAACCAGTCCCGGTCGAGCGAGAGGGCGACGACGAACTCGTTTTCCTTGAGGCGGCGCGTGCCGTGTTGAATGAACGGGGCGGCGACCGCGACGCGGAGACTCATCGGGGAGGAGTTGCTCGAGCGGTGAGAAAACGATGACGGTTCGGCCCTCGTCGCCGGACACGGCTGTTGTCGGGTGATCAGTCCGAGGCACGACCGCCGCCGGTACCGTTGCGGTCGGCTCGAGACGGTGGCGGGAATTCGGTGGGGGCAGTCGGCTCCGGCGTCTCGGGGAGGACACACCGGTCGGGTTTCCGGTTGACGTGTCGGTACTGCTCCGGCGCGTTCGCGAGCGGGTGTGCGGGGTTTTGATCGCTGTCGATACGAGCGGCTCGGACCTCGTCGAACCCGCAGAGACGGGCCTGAATGCCCCGCCAGTGATACCGGGTCGCGGCTGGGACGGAGATCGGGCGAGGCGATTTGCCGTCGGGGTGTTGGGTCGCAAGGATGGCGTTGTTGACGTTGCTGGCGAGCGCGTCGTGATCGATGAGGACGCCGACGGCGGCGTTCTGTGGCGCTCGTGCGGCGAGCACGTCGAGCCCGAGATGCAGCGCCCGATACTCGGCGACGTTGTTGTCCGGCGGCGCGTCCGTGGCTGCGACGCGTGCAACACGGGTGCCATCGCGCGTTTCGATAACGGCGCCCAGCCCACCGCCCGACTCCCGGAAGGACCCGTCGGTAGCGACGTAGAAATCACGATGGTGGGTCCGCGGGGGATGGGCGATGTGGGGCGTGGGCGACTCGTCGAACAGGTCCCGCAGTGCGGACCGGCCGTGAGCGGCCATATTCCCGAGTAAGTCACTCATCGACTTAACTATTCTGTCCCTGATAACATATGACATTGGTTCTCATAGTTAGAGGTCCGGTCCTCTCCGACCGAGCGCGCCGTACTGTCAGTAGTACCTCGTACTGAGAAATCGCACGAGCAGACTCTCTCGAGCCGGGTAAAGACACGAATACCGGTATTTCAGCGGACCTTATTTAAGCGACGAGCACCGGGCACGCTGTGTCCTCGCCGAAACCGAGTACGACGAGACGAACGCACTGCCCGAGAGCTATCTCGAGGAGGCAGAACGTCCGGCAGGAGACAAGCACGCCGGCCCCGAGGAACCTGAGGAAGAAGCGCCCGAAGAGCGGACCCATCCCCCAGCCGAGACAACCGGTGGTGAACACCAGTGAGCACTCCCAAGCCGCTCGTCCGCGTCGACGACCTGCAGAGGTACTTCTGGGAGAACGACTCGCTGCTGCGATCGCGTCGCCGTCATGTACCTCGGTGAAAGCGTCGAGATCGGTCCCGTCAAGGCGCTGTTCGACGAACCGAAACACCCCTACACGCGGGCGCTGCTCGAGAGCGTCCCACGGGCCGCGACCGGCGAACGGGATCGCGACCGGGAGATCCTCGCCGGCGACGTCCCCTCGCCGCGGAACCCGCCCAGCGGCTGTCGGTTCCGGACTCGCTGTCCGCTGGTGATCCCGCCGCCGGACCTCGATATCGACCGGGAGACGTATCGCGAACTCATGACGCTCCGCGAGCGGATCGAGCAGCGGGACATCTCCCGGTCGATCGGTGAGGGTGATCGATTCGCGGCCGACGACAGCGGGGTTTCGGAGGGGGACGCCGACGCGTTCGTCGCGGCGTTGAAAGACCGATTGCTCGCTATCGACCTCCCGCCGCAACACGACGCGATCGTCGAGGACGCACTCGCCGACCTGGCAACCGGAGACTGGGAGGCGGCAGCCGACCGGCTGTCGAGGGTCTACGAGAGCGTCTGCGAACGCGAGCACCCGGGACTCGGCGATGGGGACCATCCGGGGGCCTGTCACCTCTACGGCGAGACGAGCGAGCGGATCGACTCAGAGTCGCGGCCCTGACTCCCAAGTATCACCGATCGAGAAAGTATCGAGAGCGTTGACGGTCGACGAAATCGGCCGAATCCTGCCGCGTCTGGATCCGACGGAGGCCGCCTCGAGAACGGGGTCGAATCGAGTGCGTCGAAACCCAATCTGTGTTGGCAGCAGGTGTAATACCACTGGGTGCTTGGGAGGTGTATGAGCCCGACGAACGCCAGTCGGATGGAGGCGGCCTGTTCCCTGCTCGCCGAGTCCGAACGACGGCTGCTACTCTACGAGCTCGCGGACAATCGGACCGCGAACCTCGAGGACCTCGTCAGCCGGATCGCGGCCTGGGAACTCGACGTCAGCGCCCACGCGCTCGACAAGGAGACCAGACAGCGCGTCTACGTCTCGCTCGTCCACAACCACCTGCCACGGCTCGCTGATTACGACATCATCGAGTACGACCTCCGAAGCGGTGACATCGTCCTGGCGGAGGGGTTCGACGACATCAAGCCCCTGCTCGAGCAGTTCCGGACGACCGAAGACGATCCCGAGATCCGCGAACGGCCGCCGCTCTGAGACGGACTCCTCTCAGTGGGTTTCGGCGCACCCCAGGGCGGGTCGCGGGTGTGTCGGTATCCAGTGATAGCAGACCGTATGAGATGGCGAGACGCGGTCGACCACTGACGAACTGCAGTCGTGCTGACCGTCGTGGCGCTGTCCGCTGACGGAGCAGTTTCACTCCCGAGTCGACATCCGGATAGGGCAGAATCGAAACCTAAAGGGCAGCTCACACCCGAGAGAGCCGCTGTGATCCGGTATCGAAATCTCGGGTTGTTCGTGGCGCTCGCGACGCTGTGGGGTGGCGCGTTCGTCGCGATCAGTGTGGGACTCTCGTATTTTCCGCCGATCCTGTTCGCGGCGTTTCGGTACGATATCGCCGGAATCCTGATGCTTGGGTATGCAGCTGTCGTCGTCGAGCGGTGGCGGCCTCGAGAGCCAGTCGAGTGGGGACAGGTCGCCGTCGGTGCCGTGCTATTGATTGCGGCCTATCACGCGTTTCTCTTCGTCGGCCAGCAGCGCACGCCGGCGGCGACCGCAGCCGTGCTGGTGAGCCTCTCACCGGTTTTGAGTACCGGCTTCGCTCGGCTGCTCGTCCCCGCTGACGCCCTCTCACCGGTCGGCGTGGTCGGCGTCCTCGTCGGACTCGCCGGCGTCGCGGTGATCGTCCAGCCGGACCCGTCGAATCTGCTCGCAGCCGACGCCGTGTCGAAGGCGCTCGTCTTCTGTGCGGCAGCGGCGTTCGCGCTCGGCAGCGTCCTCACCCGCCGGCTCGATGCCACGCTCCCGATCGAGACGATGGAGGCCTGGTCGATGCTCGGCGGCGCGGTCGTCCTCCATCTCGTGAGCCTCGCGCTCGATGAACCGCTCGAGCCGGCCACGTGGTCCCACCCGGAAGCGGTCGGCGCGCTCGCCGTCCTCGCGTTCGGCGCGAGCGCGGTCGGCTTTCTCATCTACTTCGACCTGCTCGATCGACTGGGTGCCGTCGAGATCAACATGGTTTCGTACGTGGCCCCGATCGTGACCGCGATCGTCGGCTGGCTCTATCTCGACGAGGCCGTCGATGTCGTGACGCTGGCCGGGTTCGGACTCATCGCGGTCGGCTTCGTCCTCGTCAAGCGGCGGGCGATCCGCCGGGAACTCTCCTGGGAGCAGTAAGTAGGGTTCGCGAATCCGCCGGAGCGTCTAGCATCTGCTCGATCGGCGAACGACAACCCTGCTCGAAATCGATGCGGAGCGCCTATTGGTAGTGGGGATGGCCGACGTACAACGCGAGGAGGTTCCCGACGACCAGACAGACGAACAGGACGGCATCGAACGAGGACGACAATCCGGTCGCGAGCAGAGGCAGGTACAGAAACGGCATGGCGATAGCCGTCCAGAACCCCACCGCGCGGATCGAGGTGACGAGCCCCGGTGCGACTCGCTCGAGGACGCCGTGGGTGTCGTCGCTCCCCTCGGTCGTCGAACTCGAGCCAGCGTCTGCAGACCGTTGGTCGGAGACGGACGGTGGACTGGCCATCGGGATCAGTGGACGCCGTTCCATTCGTCCGCTATCCAAAATAGCGATGCGACAGTTTCGATCGGTTACGACGGATTCAACGGAATCTGCTGCACTGAACGAGGCGTTTATCGATCGAAACAGTCGGCTGGTGGCGAGCCGGATCCCCGGCACAGAAGTGATAGTTGCGTTCGCTCGGGCTCACGGTTCACGGCCGGACCAATCGGCTGTCGGTCGGGATGACGGCTCGAGCACGACGGTTTCTCCGGCGGTCATCGAATCTCCGACGTCGACGGCGACGTCCTCACGGTCGACCGACGGCGGAAAGAGGAGATCGACGCGGCTGCCGAAGGCGATGTGGCCGATGCGGTCGCCGCGCGCGAGATCGTCGCCGGGGTCGGCGTAGGGATGGATGCGGCGGGCGAACGCGCCGGCGATCAGCGTGACTGCGGCATCGTGGTCCGGCCCGTCGGCCATCGCGCTCGAGGCGTCGACACTCGTCGCCGCCTCGGCAGATGCCGACGGCAGATTCGGGGAGTCGGACGCGAGACGGACGTGGACACGTTCGTTTCTGTCGGACTCCTTCGAGAACGCAGGCCGGTTCGCACCGGGGACGTGTTCGACGTCAGAGACGTGGCCCGCGAAGGGTGCGCGAACGACGTGGACGTGCCAGACGTTCATGAAGACGCCGAGCCGGACCCGATCGCCTTCCTCGCGGAGGACGGAGACCGTCCCGTCGGCTGGCGAGACGACACCGGTGGCCGGTGGCGTGCGCTCCGGGTCGCGAAAGAACGCGAGGGTTCCCGCACCGAGCGCGAGCGCGACGAGCCCGACCGTAGCGCTATAGAGGAGCGCGAACGGCGCAGCGAGCAAGGGCACGATGGCGTACTTCCAGGCCCCCGGCGCGAATTTCATAGCAGGGCAAACGAGAGCGACCCGTATGGCCGTTACGGATCGACAACCTGCGTCGGTGTGGCTCTCGATCGATCACACCGCCGTTCACGGGTCACGACAATACTGGCCTACTGGTCTCGTACGGCGTGGGTTACAAAACGTATGCAGGTCGCTCGGAGTCCGTCTGGCGTCGACGATCGATACGGCGGCCCTGTGACTCGTGTATTGGAAGGCTATGTCGGACGGCAGTAGTCGATCACGAGAATCGATGCGTTCACCACAGGCATGCTATGTGAGCCGGGTTTTCCCGACGTTATGACGTATAAGGAACTGTTGACAACCGAGAATAACAATATATCGCACCGTGGCGCAAGCGGTCGCCAGCAATGAAACGACGAACGTATCTCAGCGCCGCCCTCGTAGCCGCTCTCGCCGGCTGCTCGACGTCCGAAGAATCGGACGACGACCCCGGTTCTGATGGCGACCAGCCGACGGCCGAACTGTTCGACGACTTCGAAGATTTAGACGCGTGGGACGCGCGGCTCGGCTCGCTCTCGGCCGACGAGGAGCGTGTCTACGACGGCTCGCAGTCCGCACGACTCGAGTCGGGGTCCGACAACCAGTTCCGGATCGTCCGCGAGCTGGACGAACCACAGGATTTCTCCGGCGTGCGGCCGAGCATGGCGATGGCGACGGAACACGAGGCCGACATGGTCGTCCAGTTGCTCGACGAGGACGAGAACCGGATGGTCTTCAGACAGCAAATGCACAAGGACACGCCGCTCGTCCACAACAATTTCGGCGTTGGGACCGTCGACGGCGAGCCCGATCTGAGCGCGATCACCGAGGTTCAGATCATCCGCTGGACGTCCGACGACGACAAGGGGGCGGTCTGGGTCGACGACCTCCGGTTTGCCCCCGCACCGGACGTCGGGAAGGTCGTGCTCCAGTTCGACGGCGGCCACGAGTCCGCCTACACGCATGCGTTCCCGGTCCTCGACGAGTACGACTATCCTGCAACGACATTTATCACGCCAGGGCGGGTTCGCGAGGACGAAAGCGCGACGGGCGAGCACCTCCTCACCGACCAGCTCGCGGAGCTATCCGACGCCGGCTGGACGATCGGGAGCCACTCGATGCATGGGCTCGATCTCGCCACGACAGACCGCGACCCGGCAACGGAGGTCGGCGACGCGAAGGCGTGGCTCGAGGACAACGGCTACGAGGAGGGCGCACGCTACTTCTCCTATCCGGTCGGCGAGTACGACGGGGAGGTCCTCGAGGCCGTCTCGGAACACCACAGCCTCGCATTCGCCGGTCTCTATCCCTCGCAGGGCGTCCCGGTGAACCCACACCTCTGCTCGCGGGTCACCGGCCTCAGCGCCCAGGCGGCGCGGTCGGCGCTCGACCTCACTGCAGAGCTCGGCGGCATCACGTCGCTCGCCTTCGGCCAACTCGACGGCGAGTCCCAGTCGATGCTCCGGGAGACGGTCAGCTACCTCAACGAACTGGAATCCGCTGGTGAGCTCGAGGTGATCACGCCCACGGACATGGAAGACTCGTTCGTCAGCTAATGAGCGGTCAATCCCAGAACGATTGCGTCCGGGCGTACTCGCGTTCTTTCGAGAGGATGTCCCGGTAGAACTCGGCCTCGTCCTCGCGGAGCTTGTTGATGATCTGAGCGGCGTTGTGCGGGCCGACGCCGCGGGCGGCCATCGCGATGACGGCCTGCTTGCCGTGGCTCTGGACGAGACTCGCGGCCCGGAACGCGCGCTCGGTCATCCGATCCTGCTCCTCGTCTTTCTCCTGGGCCCGGACTGCCTGGACGACCTCATCAGCCCATGGGTTCAGCGACGCGATCCGGGTCGAGCCACAGTCGGGACACTCGGGCTGGTCGGCGACTCGCTTGACTTTCGTCTTCACCTTCCACTCCGTGCAGTGCGTACACAGCAGGATGACCCGATCGTCCCGAATCCGCTCTTTGACCGTCTCGATGACGCTCGCGTCGGCGTTTTCTGGCGCGAGCAGTTCCTTACCGCCCGACGACCTGCCACCCTGTCCGACCGGCGTACGCCCACGGTTGGTCACCACTGCGAGCTCGCCCGACTGAATCTTCTCGAGCACCGCACTCGCACGGTCGACGTCCAGATCCTCGTGGAACACCTCCCGGATCGCCTCCTCGTACATCGGCGTGTCCTCGAGCGCTGCCAGCAACCGATCGTTAGAGATGCGACCCGAGCCCGTGTTCTGCCAGCGCTTGAGTGCGCCGAACTTCGCCGAGACCTGTGCGAGTCGGAAGGCGAGGGCGTCCGAGCGTTTGAGCCCGAGTTCGACGATCGCCTCGACGTGATCGGGGTCGGTCTCGGAGAGCACCTCGAGTACGTCGCTGGTCGCGATCGATGTCGGTACCTCGAGTTCGATCCGGTAGGGATCGGTCTCGAGGCCGACCGAGGAACCGGCCCGCTGACCCAATAGCGCCGAAAGGACGCGGCCGAGCGTCTCGTTTGCCATGTGGCCGAACGGTGCATTCAGGACGATCGTCCGCCCCCGGCGCTCGAGGACGAGTCGGTCGGCCGTCGGCATCGGTGCGTCGGCGTCGACCTGGCGCTCGAGTTGCGTGCAGGCCTCGGTCAGCGTGTACTCGTCGCTCGGGTACCGGCCGGCGAGTTCGCGACCGACCGCGGCAGCATCGGCACCCGACTGAAGCTGTGGCTCGGCGACGGCTCGGATTTCGCCGACCTCACCTGCGACCGCGGCGGGAACGGGGATCTCCTGACCGATCCACGAGGGCACCTCGCCGGCGGGGTCCTCGATCGGGCTGACCTTGACCCGGGCCTCGTCGTCGTCGATCTCGGCGATCCGCCACATCTCGCCGCGCTGGATGAACACCTCGCCCAGCTGGGCGAAGTTGACGACGAACCGCTCGTCTAGGGTCCCGATCTGGCCGCCCGAGGCGATGTCGTGGACCTCGTAGGTCTCCTCGTCGGGGATCATCGAGAGATTGGCGTAGACGTACTGCCAGGTACCGCCGGTGGTCTCGATACGGTCTTCCCCCTCGTCGAACCAGAGGATACGGTTGCGGTCCAGTTCGGAGACGATCTCGCGAATCGTCTCCCCGGGCACGTTTCGAAACGGGTACGCGCGCGTGACAGTTTCGACGGCTTCGTCGACATCCGTATCGCCGCGACTCTGCACGATCGCCGGCAACTGGTTCGCCACGACGTCCAGGCTGCCCTCGTGGATCGCCGCCGGCTCGACCTCGCCGTCGCGGGCCCGGCGAGCGATCGCCAGTGCCTCGAACGTGTCGTCCGGTCGCGTGGTGACGATCGTCCCGCTCGAGACCTCGTCCTGGCGGTGCCCGGCGCGGCCGACCCGCTGGAGCAGCCGCGTGACCTGTCGCGGACTCTTGTACTGGATCACGTGGTCGACCTGTCCCACGTCGATGCCCAGTTCCATCGAGGACGTACACAGCAAGCCGTCGAGGTCGCCGGCCTTGAACCGGTCCTCGACGTCGATCCGTGCCTCCTTCGAGAGCGAGCCGTGGTGGACGCCGATCGGCAACTCGAGTTCCTTGAACCGCGAGCCGAGCGCCTCCGCAGTCTGGCGCGTGTTGACGAAGATCAGCGTCGACTCGTGGGCCGCGACAAGGTCGCGGATCAGCCGGACGTGGCTGGCCGTATCTGGCTCGGTCATGAGTTCCCCTGCTAACCGCTCGTCCGCTTCGGTAATCTCTGGCTGACGGACCGTTACATCGACATTACTCCCCACGTCGATCTCGCGAATCTCGCAGGACCGCCCGCCCGTGAGGAACTGGCCGACTTCGCCGGGGTCGCCGACGGTCGCCGAGAGGCCGATCCGCTGGAACGGCCCCGCCAGGTCCCGGAGCCGCTCGAGACCCACCGAGAGCTGTGCCCCCCGCTTCGAGGCCGCGAGTTCGTGAACCTCGTCGATCACGACGTGGGAGACATCCGCCAGCGCCTCGCGTAACCGCTCGCCAGTGAGCATCGCCTGGACGGTCTCAGGGGTCGTGATCAGCACGTCCGGCGGGTTCTCGGCCTGTTTGCTCCGCTGATACTGGGTCGTGTCGCCGTGGCGGACGTCAACCGCGAGATCGAGATAGTCGCCCCACCACTCGAGGCGCTCGCGCATGTCGCGGTTGAGCGCCCGCAGCGGCGTAATGTAGAGTGCGCCGAAGCCCTCGGGAGGCCCCTCGTCAGCAACCAGATGATCGAAGACGGGCAACATCGCCGTCTCGGTCTTCCCGCTACCGGTGGGTGCGATCACGAGCGTGTTCTCGCCGGCCGACAGCGGTGGGATTGCCAGCCGCTGTGGTGCCGTCGGCTGTGAGAAGCCGCGTTCGGAGAGCGCCCCGCGAACCGTCGCTCCGAGGTGGGTAAAGGCCGCGACGTCCCCGTCAGTCATCGAAATACGGTAGGAACGAACGGCGGATAAGTACCACGCTTCCGGTGAACTCGAGGGCGACTCGAGCCGACGCCGGCACTCACGGGAATCGTTCCGCTGAGAACCGATGCCCGACAGTCGATGTGTTTCCCCGGCGGGGTGGACTCACTCCTCGGATTTCTCGTCATCCCCGCTATCGAGATCGTCATCGACGAGATCCTCCGCGACATCCTCTCCGACTGCCATCTCACCCGGTTCAGCCGGTTCGTCCTGTACGTCGGATTCGGTGCGCTCGGCGATTTCCTCGTCCGAGCGGTCGTCGGCGTAGTCGGCGTTCGTCGCCGTCTCGTCGAGCATGTCGCCGCTGGTCTCATCTCTCTCGGGTTCGTCGGTTCCGGCTTCGCTGCTCTCGTCGAGTCCCGTCACGTCGTCGCCACCGCCCTCGTCCGTCTCGGACGACGGCTCGACACCGGGGTCGAACTCGGAGGCCTCGCTCCGGGGACCGTCGATCGTCGTCTCCGTGATGTCGTCGGGGACGGTGGCACCGACTCGGTTCCGGATCGTGTCGATCGACCGATCACCGGGAACGGCGTCGGTGGCGCGGCTCCGGATCTCGTCAGGGAGGACGTCCTCCATCTCTTCCTGTACTTCGTCGACGGACTGGATCGGCACGTCGTCGCGCGGCCCCAGCACTCGTAACACAACGTAGGTAACGGTGAGCAGGCCGATTGCGGTGAGGAGGTGACGGGCGAGCCCTCCCAGGCGCGACGCCGTCGTCGGTCCCGCTTCGGCCGCCGTCCTCGGTCGCTCGCGATCGGGTGTTCGAACTCGCATCGCGACCTGTACGGACCCAGGCCGCAAGTGGGTTGGGCGTGGATACGCCGGCAGAAGTCGCTGGTCCGCGTCCGACTCGAGCGGTCGGGATGCGATCAGGCCTCGAGGTGCTCGATCCGGGCGTAGCGGCCGGCCCGCCAGCCGGCGACGAGCGCGACGATGGTCCCGGCGACGAGCGCGAGCGCGAACCCACCGGCGTAGACCGCAGGCGGCGTCTGCAGGAGTCGCTCGAAGCCGAGCACCGACGCCGAGAACCGGTTCAGGCCGATCACGGCAAGCGGCGTCACCGCGACGGCGAGGAAGCCACCGAGCAGACCGATGACGAGTCCCTGCATGCCGATCGTGCCGGCGAGCAGGCCACGCGAGAGGCCGATCGCCCGCAGCGCCGCGAGTTGTTCGCGTTGCTGGTGGGCCACCAGCGCGAACAGGTTGGCCGTCAGGACGATGCCGCCGAGGACGGCCAGTCCGACCAGCGTAGCGCCGCTTGCGAGTACGGCCGTACGTTCCCCGAGCATCGATTGGATCTGGTTGTCGCTGGTCCGGACGTCGTACTCGGGATACTCTTCACTCAGGTCAGCTGCGACGGCGTCGCGGTCGGCGTCGTCGGCCACGTCGGCAGTGACGAACGTCGCCCGGTCGGTCCCCGACGTCCCGGCGACGGCTTGCAGGTCGCCGAGCGGGACCGTCACCGTCGGCGAGCCCAGATACTGCGAGTAGTAGTCGGAGAGGCCGACGACCGTGAACTCGTTGTGCTCGGCCGTGTGCCGGCTGGTTCCGATGTAAATCGTATCGCCGACCCCAACGCCGAGTTCGTCCGCGACCTGCGGATCGAGCACGATCTCACGGCGCTGCGGATCGTCAGGCGGGGGACCAGCGGCGGCGTCTTCGTCGACGTCGAATCCGCGTCCCGCCTGGAAGTCGAACTCGTCGTGGGTCTCCTGGACGCCGACCGCGGGCCGGCGCTCGAGTTCGGACGGACTCGAGCCGACGTAGACGTCGTACATCGCGATCGGAGAGGCCGACGCGACGTCGTCCCGCGCGGTGAGCTCGGCCGCCATGCCGTGTGCGCCGACGATCGGGTTCTCCGTGCCGCTGGCACCTGGTTCGACGGGGGATCGCGAGATCCAGATGTCCCGATTGGCGTTGTCCAGTCCTTGCTCGCCCTTCTCGACGACACCGACGCCGAGGCTCGCGAGCACTGTCACCGAGAGCACCGCCAACGTGACCGCGAGCACGGTCAGGGCGGTCCGGCCGGGCGAGCGCCGGAGCTGTGCGAGTGCGAGCCCGATGACGGCTCGCGTCCGAACGACTGCGCGGCTCACGCTCATCGGCCCACCTCCGCCAGCACGGACGTCCGTGCGGCCACGGCAAGCGGGTAGGGGACGGCGACGAGGCCCGAGAGCAAGGCGACGGCGATCCCGTATGGCACGAACAGCGGATGGAACTGCGCGACCGCCCCCGGCGCGACGGTCGCGCCCGCGACCGCGTTGACGCCGGCGATCGCCGCCGCACCGAGGCCGACGCCCACGACCGACCCGACGAGCGTGGTGATCCCCGTCGAGATCGCGATCACGGCGAGTCGGCCACGAGTGGCAATGCCGACCGACTCGAGGACGGCGAGCATTCGTCGATCCTCGTCGACGGTCATCCCCATCGTCGTCGCGACGAACGACGCACAGATCGTCACGCCGACCACCAGCGCGATCACGCTGGTCGCAAACGCCAGCCCGTCCTCGAACAGCGCGGTGGGGTCGGTCGTCCCGGCGACTGCGACCGACGCGCCGGGGTAGGTGTCGGCGGCGGCCGACTGTGCGGCGTCGGACTCGCCCCAGATCACCACCCGATCAGCGAGTTCCCCATCGGCGGCCCCTGACAGCGACTGGAGTTCGCTCGCGTGGACGAGTGCCACCGGCACGCCTGACCCGCCGCCCTCGGTCTCCGTGACCGCCGTTACCGTCACCGTTACCGACGGTTCGGTCGACTCTATTGGCCCCTGCGAGACCGCCAACTCGTCGCCAGCGGACGCGCCGAGGCGGTCTGCGGCAGTCCGAGAGAGCACGATTCCACCCGCCCGCGGACCCTCGTACGAGCCGTTCGCGTAATGTGTATCGCCCGCCTCAAGCTGATTCGTCGGCAGCCCCGCGACGGTTCGCGACTCGTCGTCGGGAACGACACCGACGAGCCGGACGGTCTGTGGGTCACCGTCAGCCCCCTCGAGCCTGCCTGTCTCGATCAGTACCGGCGACGCGTGTGTGACGCCCTCGTGGGCACGGATCTCACTGGCTCGTTCGTTGGCTGCCCCGAGACGCGGCCCCTCGACCCCGTCGACAGACGATAACGTCCCCTGTTCTTCCGGTGTAATACGGACGGTCGCATCGTCGGTAGCCGTCACACCGCCGTCGGCCAGCGCCAGCGCGATCCCCGTCACGACGAGCAGGAACGCGATCGTCAGCGCGACGGCAGCGACGGTCGAGACGATCCGGCCTGCCGTCGTCCCCGTCGCCCGCTGCCACCACCGCGAGAGCGTCAACCCGACGAGTCCGGTCCAGCGCCTGCGTCGCCGTGTCTCGACGCCCGCGAGCAGGTCGTCACGTTTATCGGACATCGTTCACCCGTCCGTCACGGAGCGTGATGACGTGATCCGCGACCGACAGTGTCGTCGCGTCGTGGGAGGCGACCACCACTGCACGATCGCGGCCGATATCGGTCAACAGTTCGAGGACGTCTTTCCCGGTCGCCGTATCGAGTTCGCCCGTCGGCTCGTCGGCAACGATCACGTCCGGATCCGTCGATAGCGCCCGGGCGATCGCGACCCGCTGGCGCTCGCCACCGCTGAGCTCGCCGGGCAAGTGCGAAGTGCGATCGGCCAGCCCGACCGCCTCGAGCAGCGCCGTCGCACGCGCTCGCCGATCGGAGCGTGAGATGCCGGCCTGCACGAGCGGCAACGCGACGTTCGCGCGGGCGGATAGCGACGGCAGGAGGTGAAACCGCTGGAAAACGATCCCGATATGACGCCGCCGCATCCGGGTTCGCTCCGCATCGGACAGCGCCGTGAGGTCGGTCTCGCGGACGATCACGTTGCCGTCGGTCGGCACTAGCAGCCCTGCGACTGCGTGTAATATCGTCGACTTTCCGCTCCCGCTTGGCCCCTCGAGCCCGACGATCGACCCCATCGGCACATCGAACGAGACGTTCCGGAGGGCGGTCACCGTCCGCTCATCGCCCGACCGGAGGCGGCCACCACTCGATCCGTACTGGTGGGTGACACCCTCGAGGCGAACGGCCGTCGTCGATTCGCGATCGTCCGCCTCGGCCGTAGACGATCCCGAATCCTGCGCTGATCGGTTGAACATCCTCACGGGAGTCTCACGAGGGGGAGAAGACGCACCGACTCATTGTTTCGACCCGGTTTACTCACACAAGACGGCTGTTACTCGCGGTTGCATGCGGACAACTGGACACAACAGGCGGCGTTCAGCAACTGTCGACCCGGTCGTGTAGCGGTCGCGGGACTCGAGCGACAGGCGAGCGTGTAGGGACGGCTTGTCCGCTGGCCAGTGGCTGAAACGGGCACGTACAGGTTAGTGACACAGTAGGTCACAGAAGATGATCGATTCACGAACCGGAAACACACTCGAACATGCTCGAGCCGTTGTTCGGAGTCAGGTGTCGAGCGCGATCCCGTAGCTACCGCAACCTGGCCGTCTCCACCAGCCAGCACCAGACGGCCCACGACTCCGACCGTCGTTCCAGTCGCTGCCAAATACAGCTTTTTGTGCCGGTGTCGTACGAACTGTCGTATGGAACACGTTTCGCTCCGCGGCGTCGACATTCCGTCACTCGGGCTCGGTACCTGGCCGATGACGGGGACGCAGTGTACCGAGGCCGTGCGGACCGCACTCGAGCTCGGCTATCGACACGTCGACACCGCCCAGATGTACGACAACGAGGATGCGATCGGGGCGGCGATTGCTGACTCGAGGGTCGATCGCGACGATGTCTTCGTGACGACGAAACTCCTGCGGGAGAACCTGCGACGTGACGACGCGCTCGAGTCGTTCCAGCGATCGCTCGACCATCTCGGGACAGCCTACGTGGACCTGCTGTTGATCCACGCGCCGAACCCGGACGTTCCCATCGACGAGACGATCGCGGTCATGAACCAGCTGCAGGACGAGGGATCGGTTCGGCACATCGGCGTGAGCAACTTCTCGATCGCGCAATTGCGGGACGCGATGGCCGCCTCCGAGACGCCGATCCTGACGAACCAGGTGCGGTACCATCCCTACCGCGATCGGTCGGTCCTGCTCGAGTACTGCCGCGACAACGATATCATGCTGACTGCGTACAGTCCGCTGGCCGAGGGGGAAATCGCTACCGACGAGACGCTGGCCCAGATCGGCGCAACCTACGACAAGACGGCAGCACAGGTCGCGCTCCGCTGGCTGCTCCAGCAGGAGAACGTGTCGACGATTCCGAAAGCCTCGTCCCGCGAGCACCTCCGCGAAAACATCGACATCTTCGATTTCGAGCTGACCGACGCGGAGATGGATCGTATCTTCGCGCTCTGAGTCACTCTCAGCTAGTCATTTGTCGTTGAGTTCCGGTGCTTCCATCATCGATCAAAAAGACGGGAGCGACCTCGAGCCGATTATGTAGCGGTGAACCCGAGGTCGTTGATTGTGTCGGCCAGTTTCTCGAGATCGAGATGGTCGTCGCCCTCGATTTCGACCGTTCCCTCGATGTGGTTTGCGCTGACGCGCTTGACACCGTCGGCATGGCGCAGCTCGTGCTGTATCGTGTCTTCGCAGCCGTTGCACATCATGTCAGAGACCTGTATCTGGTGGGCTTTTGCTGTTGCCATGAGCGCAGGAACACACGCCAAGCGCCGATATAAAGCTATCATACCACGTACGATAAACGATCCTATTAGATTCGGCAGACGGCGCGGAGCTGCGACATGAGGCACGTTCCACTCAGCATTTAGGACGACTCGAGCGTCGGGAACCCGTAAGACGATCGACTACTCGGTGTCTGCTCGGAATCGACGAGAAAGGAAGTCCGCCCTCCCCGATTTGAACGGGGGACAAGTCGATCTACAGTCGACTGCTCTACCAGTCTGAGCTAAGGGCGGGCACTTCGCAGTCAAACGTAGCCGCCGTAGTGCACATAAGGGTTATTATTCGAGACGGTGAGAACGTGTCAGATACCGTGAGTGGCACCATGATTGATATAGATGGCGTGATAACACCAGCGTAATTGGCCGATGAGCAAGATCACGTTCCGTGCCGACGACGACCTCGTCGCGCAACTCGAGGACCTCGAGGCCTCCAAGAGCGAAGCCATGCGGGAGGCACTGCGCGCGTATCTCGAGGACGAGGTGACTCGGGGTAGCGACGCACGCTCCAATGCGGAACGGGAGCGCGCGGGTGCGATCGACGATCTCGTCCGCGATCGAGTCGACGAACGACTCGACACGCGGTTACGGGAGTTAGGGCTCGACGACGCGAGCACGCGAGCGCGCGAATCAACGTATCCACAAGACGTCAACATCTCGATCTCGCTCGAGGGAACGACAGACGCGTCGGACGAACTGGGAGCGATCGACGTCGATCGGACGCGTGAGACAGCGGGTGACGACCAGCGATCAGATCAGTCACACGAACGGACAGCATCCCAGCCACGTGACGACGGTGTACAGTGCAACCAGTGTGGTGACCGTCTCGACGGCGACCACGTATACTGCCCCAATTGCGGCGAAAAGGCGTCGCGACGATTGTTCTGTGAGTGTGGCGACGAGATTCGATCCGACTGGTCGTTCTGTCCCGGCTGCGGTCGTCGGACGCCCGCGGCGGACGTTCTCGAGTCGGACAGTACACAATACTGATCGGTGTAAGACACTGAAAATCACGCTCGGCGAAAACTTTATTGTCCAAGACAAACATCGACTTATTCGCGTAAGACGGATTGTCTTACAGCCGTCGACAAGACGGAAAATCGCCCGACTTCGGGCGGTTTGGACGTAAGACACGCCGCGTCTGACAGGGGCGCGCCACCGTCTTACCCAACGGGGAATACAACCATGGAGCGTGTGACACTGCGAATCCCAAAGCAGCAGATCGAGGAAGTAGAGCAATTAGTCGACTCGGGCGAGTTCCCGAACCGGAGCGAGGCGATCCGGTCGGCCGTCCGTGAGATGATCAACGAACAGGCGGACGGCCACACCGAGCAGTCCGGCAAACGCAACTGGGCGAAGGTGTAACAATGCAGGATATCGTCCAAGACGCCTTAGAGAACGCGGAAGAAGAGGCTCGGGAGATGGACGCCTCGATGGACGATGACGAGTTCGGGGACCCCCGAATCGTTATCGTCGGTTGTGGCGGTGCCGGCAACAATACAATCAACCGACTGTACAACATCGGCGTCGACGGCGCCGACACCGTTGCGATCAACACGGACAAACAGCACCTCAAGATGATCGAGGCCGACACGAAGATCCTCGTCGGCAAGTCGCTCACGAACGGGCTCGGCGCTGGCGGCGACCCGTCGATGGGCGAGCGTGCGACCGAGATGGCCCAGAGCACGGTCAAAGAGGTCCTCGGCGACGCGGACCTCGTGTTCGTGACGGCCGGAATGGGCGGTGGCACCGGGACGGGTGCCGCGCCCGTCGTCTCGAAGATCGCCAAAGAACAGGGTGCGATCGTCGTCGGCATGGTCTCGACGCCGTTTAACGTCGAGCGTGCACGGACGGTCAAAGCCGAAGAAGGCTTAGAGAAACTGCGCGAGCAGGCCGACTCGATTATCGTCCTCGACAACAACCGGCTGCTCGATTACGTCCCGAACCTGCCGATCGGCAAGGCGTTCTCGGTGATGGACCAGATCATCGCCGAGACCGTCAAAGGCATCTCGGAGACGATCACCCAGCCCTCGCTGATCAACCTGGACTACGCCGACATGTCCACGATCATGAACCAGGGTGGCGTCGCCGTCATGCTGGTCGGCGAGACCCAGGACAAGAACAAGACCGACGAGGTCGTCAAGGACGCAATGAACCACCCGCTGCTGGACGTCGACTACCGCGGCGCGTCGGGCGGACTCGTCCACATCACTGGCGGCCCCGACCTCACGCTCAAAGAGGCCGAGGGCATCGCCGACAACATCACCGAACGCCTCGAGGCAAGTGCGAACGTCATCTGGGGCGCCCGGATTCAGGAGAACTACAAGGGCAAGGTACGCGTCATGGCGATCATGACTGGCGTCCAGAGCGCACAGGTGCTCGGCCCGACGACCCAGAAGCAGGCCGACAAGTCCCGTGCGAGCATCGAAGGCGTGAGCGATACGGACTTCGACGCGAGCAATCACATCGAGGACGGCGGCTCCCGACGCGGCGCACACAGCGACGGCGGCCGCAACGAACTCGAGCGACAGAACGGCGTCGACGTGATCCGGTAACCCGCACGCGGCACTTGACACACCACCGCCGCACGCGGCACTTGACACACCACCGCCGCACGCGGCACTTGACACACCACCGCCGCACGCGGCACTTGACACACCACCGCCGCACGCGGCACTTGACACACCATCGGATCTCCGACGACTCCGTTCACCGGTCGGATCCGCTTTTTGCGCGACCTGATACCGAGACCCACCATATCAGCATCATCTGTATCGATCCACCGACAATCGTGCCGATGATGAACTCATCTTCGATACCGGCCGAGAGCCATGTTTACGGACGTATACAGGCGTAACTCGGTCAGATCGGCTGTAGAATACTCGAGAACGAAGGCAGTGCGCCCGATAGCGCGTCACGCCCCAGTGTTGGCGTTCAAACGAGCGACTCGAGCAGCGAGCACTTCCGACAGACCTCGCGGGTGGTCGTCGAGCCACACTCGACACACTCCTGGAGGTCGGCCCCGTCGTCGCCGCTGAACTCGTCGGAGAGGATGCCGGCCAGTTCTTCGTACCCCGAGAGAATCGAGTGGCGCGTGCCGGGGTGGTTCTCCTCGAGCCCGTAGAGCAACTGCTGGATCTCGCCGCGGTAGGCCTCGCTCGAGTGAGGGCATTCCGTGATGTGGGCGGGAAGGTCGTTGACGTGGGCGTAGAGCGCGACTTCCTTTTCGGGAACGTCGCGCAGCGGTTTCGCACGCGGGACGAACTCGTCCTGTTCGTCCCGTTCGGAGAGCGGGCCGAGGCTGGCGTCGAAGTGTTTCGCCATCTGCTCGACGTCGCCCTCGAGGAAGTTCATCAGTGCCGACTGAGCCTCGTCGTCCAGATTGTGTCCCGTCAACAGGAGGTCAGCCTCGAGTTCGTCGGCGTATTTCGAGAGGAGATCGCGGCGAAAGACGCCACAGTAGGCACAGGCAGCCATGTTTTCGGGGTCGTCCTCGACGACGTCGTCCATCCGGACGCCGAACTCCTCCTCGTAGCTGACGACTTCGTGGCGGATGCCAAGGTCGTCGGTGAGATCCACGCAGGCCTCGAGGCTCTTGTCGCGGTAGCCCTCGATCCCCTCGTGGATCGTCAGCCCGACGAGTTCGATGCGGGGATCCTCAGCAAAGGTGTCGTGGAGGATCTGTGTGAGGACGACGCTGTCTTTGCCACCGGAGAGGCCAATCACCCACGTCTGTGGGTTCTCGGGTGTCGCGTCGTGTGGGACGAGATCGTCCCGGCGCACCCGGCGGCGAACCCGCTTTTCGACTGACTCGCGGAAGTGATCCGAACAGAGGTGTGCCCCGGAGTAGGCGGCGTGCATGATCGCCTCCTCGTCGCACCGGTTGCAGTCCATCGCGAAAGCGTTGCCGTCGGACGCGTATGTCCGTTTCGTCTCCCAGACCCCAGCCGACTGCCGTGGGTCGAGACGACCGCCGACCGTCAGGCGGGAACCGTCGGTCGCTCCTCGACGGCGTCGGCCCCGGTCTCGAGGGCGTCGAGTAAGAGATCGACGTACCGATCGCGGGCGGCAGCGGAGAACAGTTCGTGGCCGCCGTCGTAGAGGACGACGTGATCGGCAGGGACGCGCTCGCCGATGGGCCGGAGGCTGATGACGGGATCGCGAAGCGAACAGAAGACGACGGCATCGTGGTCGATCGTCAGCAAATCCTGCTGTGCGCGACGGGTTTCCCGGACGAACGCCGGCGAGACCCACGAGGGCAGCGTCGCGAGCTGGTGGTCGGTCGCCCGCTCGCCCAGCGCCTCGCGGTCCATCCCGCCGACGGGCAGACATGGGAACGTGGTCGGAACCAGCGAGACTGCCTCGAGCACCGGCTCCGGGAACGAATCGCCGTAGCCCCACCACGGGCTCAGGTAGACGTGGTTGTCCGCGCCATCGAGGGCCTGCGCGATGAGTCCACCCGCGCTGTGGCCGAGTAACTGATATCCTTCGAGGTCGCGGACGTACTCAGCGACCGGCTCGAGCCAGTCGGCTTTGAAGTCGTCGATGTTCGTGGGGAGTTCGAACGCGTGGACGCGATACCCGGCGTCGGTCAGCTGCCCGAGGAGCCAGCTGACGTTCTCGTGGGTCCAGCGGTTGCCCCAGCCCATGACGAAGACGAGTTCTTCGTCGCCGTCGTCGTTGAAGATCCGGTGTCGCATACGGTTCCGTACACCGGGCGGTGGTAAAAATCTGCATGCGTGACACGATAGCTGCCAGCGAGGCGACGCCAGGGGCCGAACACGTCCTCAACGTGTGGCACCGACGGGCGCGCTCCTCGGCTCGAGGCAGCGACTGGAAAACCGTTTTGCGACTCGAGCGCCCACAACCGACAATGAGTGGCTTCGCCCGGGACGCGGCGGTCGACCGCCTCGAGCGACTGGTCGACACCGTCGAAGACGAGCGACTTCCGGTACCCGTTCGCGAGGTGTGGGCCGTCGGCGACGTGGCGCTGGGACTCGATCCCGTCGAGCGGCTGGATGTCTACATCACGAAGGACATTCTGTTGCGCGACGACAGCGATCCGACAGCCACGAGTGACGACGACACAGATCCCGACAGCCAGTTTCGCGACTCCCACGGTATCCAGGGCGTCGGCAAGACCGTCCGGGCCGACTGGGCTCGCGAGCACCCCCACTATCTCCGGGCCAACGCCAACGGCCACGCTGCACCCGAGAAGTGTCTCGCCGCGCACCTCCTCGAGGAGGACGAACCGATCCACCTCGAGGTCTGTAACGCGCCGTTCGAGGACAACGTCACCCAGCGGCTCCGTGGGGCACAACTCCGCGAGGACTACACGCAGTTGCTCGATCCCCGTGGGGTCTGTCTCTGGGCCGACGGCACCAGAAGCAACAAGGCGTTCCGGAAGCTCCGCAACAGCGAGTTGGCGCTGCCGACGCTGTCGCGCGCACTCGAGATGCTCGGACTGGATGCCGACGAGGCCACGGACGCTGCCCGGGAACTGCACGCCTGGCGTGACCGGCAGGACGGCGTGACCGTCCGCGGGGACGTCGTCTGAGGCGGCCGTTACCTGTCGGCCTGCTGTATGTCTTCGACTGTCGATTGAACGTTCTCGAGGTTCGCCAGAAGTGTCGAAGAATCGATGGAAACCTGCTCTTTTCGTGGCTCGTAGTCAACGGCTTCGGTGCTGTCGAGTTTCGGCAGATGAACGTGGCGAAGTTCCATCGCGACGCTCTGCCGATCGGATACCTCGTCAGCTAGGTTCGAATCGCACTCGATGATGAAGTCGATGAGATCCTCATGTGTCACGATGTCCGCTTCCGTTCGAAGCATATACCGACAGAGGAATCGGCGACGCGGGTCGTTCAAAACGTCGAACCACGCGTCGATCGGAGTAGATCCCTGATTCCCCTCCGCGTTCCGGTTAGGCATTGTTCGATAATGCACTAGTCTGTCGGATAATGATGTGGCGTAAGTATTCACGCTATTTATATAGTTCATAATGATTATTGATTAGGTGTAGATCAAAACGCGCAAAGGGAGCGGGTTCATATCGGTACCAACCATTAGTATGCTACTCACGACGTTCCGGATCGACTATCCTATTCTACGAGAGGCGTTATCACACGCACCCGACATCGAGATTACGTGGGAACGGTCGGACCTCGTCGGAGATATGACACATCGAATGCTCGTCTGGGTGGACGGTCCCGCGTTCGGTGCGTTCGAGACCGGCATCGAAGCGGACCCAACCCTCAAGCCGCCGGTTCAGGTTATCGAATTCGACGACCAACGGCTCTACCAGCTCGAGTTGACCGCCGAGGGACGTCAAGCCAGCGTCTACCCAACAGTCGTCGAGACGGGGGCACTCCTCCAGAAGGCGATCGCGACCACCGACGGGTGGGACATCCGCGCTGCGCTTCCGGACGAGGAGTCGCTCGAGCAGTATCACGATTTCTTCCGCGGCCACGGCTTCGATATCGAACTCAAGCAGCTGTACGAAGACTGGAAGCCAAAACACAGCGCACAGTCTCGATTCGGACTGACGAACCGACAGCACGAAGTGCTCGTCGCCGCCGTCGACGATGGGTATCTCGACATTCCGCGCTCGTGTTCGCTTGCCGAGCTTGGGGGGCAGTTCGGCATTTCGTCGAACGCGGCGTCGGAGCGGTTCCGCCGCGGTGCCAAAACCCTCATCGAGAACACGGTGTATCCGGACGACACCCCGACGTAAGCGAGCGCGCGTCGCGGTCAGGCGATATCAGTGCGAGTAAACCACACCTGCGCAGCGACGAGGAAGAGGAGGGTCATTGCCACGAGGATCGCCGCATTGGCGAGGTCGTACGTGCCCTCGAGCAAGACCTCGTTGGGATCGTAGTAGCGCATGGGCGCGATTGCGCCGACCGCCTCGGCGTCGGTCCCCGACAGCAGTGACTCCGAGAGAAACAGCGCGAACGTGACGCCGAGGGCGACGCGCTGGGCGATGCCTGCCCGGTCGAAGACGACCGATGCGAGCAGCCCGATGCCCGCACAGGCAAACAAATAGGGAATCGAGAGCAGGTGAACCGCGAGCACGTCGGCGGCGGCGAGCGGTTCGTCGATCAATCGTGCGCCGACGTAGACGACGACCGGCGGAATGACGTTCGCACCGACGATCGGGACGGCCATCGCAGCGAAGCGTTCGCCGAGCAGCCGCCGGCGGGAGATCGGCAGCGACAACAGCACGTCCATCCGGCCGCGGTCGACATCGTCGGCGATCGTCCCAGCGGTGCTGTAGGCCAGATACAGGCCAAGCAGGATGATCCAGCCGAACGTGTAGAGTTCGAACGAGAGAAAGCCGCCGAGACTCGCCATCGTCTGAACCCCCATTACCTGCAAGACCGGCTCCGGATACGCGGCCAGCAACTGATCGAGATCGACCTCGGCCTTGAACGAGGGGTACACCCAGATGACCATCGCGGCGAGCAGCGACAGGCCAATCGAGAGGTAGAGACTGCCTCGAATCCGACGGCGGCCGTCGTATCGCGTCAGTTCAAACACCGTCGTCACCCCCTGTGTCCCCTGCAGCCACGCGATCGGCCTCGTCGGACCTGTCGTCCCCGCCGGCTTCCTCGCCATCGTAAAATCGCATGAAGACCTCCTCGAGCGGCGCTTCCTCAACCGACAGGTCGAGCAGTCGGTACTCCCGCAGCCGCTCGAGCAAGTCGTTGACGTCGCCGGTGAACGTAAAGACGTACTCGGTCCCGTCGCTCGGGCCGCCGGTGGCATCCGTCTCGAGGCCGTGGACGCCATCGATCTCGAGGGCCTGTCTCGGAATCGCTTCAGTAGCGTGCAAGCGGACGACCTTCCCGCTGCGGTCCAGCAGCGATTCGACCGGCTCGACCGTCACGAGTCGGCCGTCGCGGATGATCCCGACGCGGTCACACAGCTTTCGGACCTCGCTCAAGATGTGCGATGAGAAAAACACCGTCAGGCCGTCGTCGCGTTCGGCCCGGACGAACTCGTTGAATCGCTGTTGTAACAGCGGGTCGAGGCCGCTGGTCGGCTCATCGAGGATCACCAGGTCGGGATCGTGCATGAACGTCGCAACGAGCCCGAGCTTCTGGACGTTCCCGCGCGAATACTCCCGGATCTCGCGGTCGAGTGGTGGGTCGAACAGGTCGAGTAACTCCTCGCTTCGCTCGTCGCCCTTGATCGAGGCGTGTAACTCGAGGACCTCCCGGCCAGTCGCCGTCTCGTCGAACGCCGGGCTGTCGGGAAGGTATCCGAGTCGGCGTTTGGCCTCGATCAGTTGCCCTTCGTCGGTGACCTCTTGGCCCAGCACTCGCGCCGTCCCCGCAGTTGGGGACAGCAACCCGAGTAGCGTCCGGATCGTCGTCGTCTTCCCGGCACCGTTCGGGCCGAGGTAGCCGAATATCTCGCCGTGCTCGACGTCGAACGTGACGTCGGCGTTGGCGAGGACCTCGCCGTAATCTTTCGTCAGCCCCTCGAGTTCGATCGCGGCCATACGCTCGTTTCACGCGGGAAGCATATTGGAGTGGTGGGCGTTCTCCCGTCGCGACGAACCGGTCGGTCGCGGTCGACTGGGCCGAAAAAACGTCGCCCGGATCGGGAGCTGCTCACAGCATAACGCCCATCATCTGTTCGGCGACGTACTGGTCGTCGATCTTGTAGTGGGCCTGTCGGATGGCCTCGGTCTCCCAGCGGTGGTCCTCGAGGAACCGAACGGCGTCCTGATTCGTCGCGGGAATGCTCTGGTAGACCTTCTCGTAGCCGTTCGAGTCGGCCCACTTCAAGCCGCGCTCCATCAACTGACTGCCGATCCCGTGGCCGCGGTACTCCTCGAGGACGCCCATCGTGAGTTCGGCGGTGTGCGCGAGTTTCTCGTAGTTGGGCGAGCGGAGATGGACCCAGCCGACGACCTCGTCGTCGACGGTGGCGACGAAGAAGATCCGGGACTCGATGTCGTTGTGCCGGAAGACGACCTCCTCGTGGTCCAGCAGGTCGACGACAGTCTCCGCGACGAGGTAGTCGTTTTCCTCGGCGACCTCGCGCATCACACTGACGATCCCCTTGAGGTCGCTCTGCTCGGCCGGTCGGATCGTGAACGTGAGGTCGTCGATCGTGTGCTCCGTCTCGGCACCAGTCTCGATGGCGATGCGAAAGAGGCCGTCCTCCGACTCGAGGTAGCCGTCCGCCTCGAGTGCGTCGATCGACTCCTTCAATCGACCGGGATCCATCGAGAAATCCGTCTCGAGCTCGTCGGTGGTGACGGCGCCGTTTCGCTCGACGTACTCGTAGAGCCGTTCCTGTGCGTCGGTTTCGAACCGGGGTTTTTCGATCGCTTGCATCGGCTGACTAGTTCACCAGCTCCGCATTTAGACATTGTCAGTTGTTACCGATCACCATAGTATGGATCGGAGACAGAACGCGATGACTACAGCGTTTCGCCAGTAAGCGCTACGACTCCGAAATTCGACCGACGGTCACGTGGAACGGGACGACCTCCTCGCGGCGGTATTCCCGGGCTTGCATCTGCTCGATGACGTCTCGCCCCATCTCGCGCCACGATCCCCGGAGGTCGTCGTACTCGCGTTCGGTCAGTGGACCCGAGAGCATCGTCTCCCGGTCGTCGGCCAGCCCGTCGCCGGTTGCCTTCCGGCGAGCGGCCCGTAACGCGGCGTCGCTGTACGGCGGCTCGACCGTCCGCACGTGATCGTAGCGACGCGTCGCGAGTACCTCGAGGTCCGCCGCCGCGAACGCCTCGCGGGCGTCGGCCCCGAGTGCCACGTCCGTACTGACACCGTCGAGGTAGGCACGCCGGGCCCGCCGCTCGAGGGGGCCTTCGGCGTCGACGCTCGAGTCGATCTCGACCGCGGCGTTATCGGGTTCGACGGCCGCGACGAGATCACTCGAGACGCGGGCGAACTCGGTGATCGCGGCCGCGGGCTCGGGCAGGTTGATCAGCAAGGCCTGACAGACGACGAGGTCGAACGTCTCGTCGGGGAACGGCAGCTGATAGGCATCACCGGTGGCGACGGGAACGTGCTCGGGGGCGGCCGCAAGCAGGTCCGGGTCGGCATCACAGCCGATCACCTCGGCGGGTGATTCCGCGGCGAGGACGCGGCTCAATTCGCCGGTGCCACAGCCTACATCGAGGATTCGCTCTCGGGAGGCGAGGGCCAGCGGCTCGAGGGCATCCCGCGAATCGGCCCACATCCCCTCACGGGTCCGGCTGAGGTAGTCTTCAGAGAACTCGCGCACGACCTCCGCTAGCGGCGTCTCGAGTAAAAACGAGTCGATCTAAACCCCTATTCGTCGTCGCGCAGCTCTTTGACCTTCTGGATGTTCCACGCGAAGCCACGTCCGTCTTCCGTCGGCGTCTCGAGTGCGAAAGGCAGGTCCCGCAGGTCAGGGTGGTTGACGATCGCCTTCATGCCGTCCTCGCCGATGTATCCCTCGCCGATGTGGGCATGTTCGTCCTTGTTCGTCCCGACGTCGTGTTTCGAGTCGTTCAGATGGAGGTACTCGAGGTACTCGAGGCCGACCACGTCGTCGAACCGACCGACGGTCTCGTCGACCGCTTCGGGGGTCGTGAGGTCGTTGCCCGCGACGAGCGTGTGGGCGGTGTCGATGCAGATCCCGATGTCCGTCTCGGTGCGGTCGATGATCCCCGCGAGGTGGTCGAACTCGCCGCCGAGTTTCGTGCCGCTGCCGGCGTCGGATTCGATCAGGATCTGCACGCCCTCGGGCACCTCGAGGTCGTCGATGACGCCGGCGGCGTTGTCCAGTCCACCTTCGACGCCCGCGCCGGTGTGGGCCCCGAGGTGGACGTTGACGTACGGAACCCCCAGCTTTTCGGCGGCGTCGAGTTCCGCCTGCATGCTCTCTTTGGACTTCCGGCGGAGGTCCTCTTTCGGGGTACAGAGATTCACCAGATACGAGGAGTGGATCACCCACGGCCCCTCGAGTTTGGCGTCGCTTTCCTCACGGAAGCCGGCGGCGGCCTCCGCGGAGATGTCGGGCTGGGCCCAGACCTGCGGCGACGTGGTAAAGATCTGGCCGCAGTTCCCGCCGAAGGCCACCTGTCGGCAGACGGCGTTGCGGATATCGTCGTACGGCGGCGTTTCGTCGTCTGAGGAGACGCGCGAGCCGGAGATCGAAACGTGTGCGCCGACCTTCATCGTCATGGATTCCCGTCAGTACCGGGCCGTGATAGGTACTTCGGAGCGCCTCGAGTGGGCCACCGTCGGACGATTACTGCTCGTCCGCCGCGAGTACCTCCCGGTCGTGAATCCACCCATCGCTGCCGAACTTTCGGTCGGCCAGCTCGCGGGCAGCGTCGAGTTCGTCGTCGCGCCACGTCGACTCCGTGGCGTCCGACCAGTCACCCAGCGCTCCCGCGATCGCATCGACGGCGTCCTCGCGGTCGATCCCCACCTCGTCGTGAATGCTCGTCACCCGATCGGTGAACGTCGACGCCTCGAGGTCGGCGTCGAAGACGCCAACGTGTTTGCGCGGCTCGAGGTCGTAACTGATCGACCCATGCTGGATGACGACGTCACGCTGGCGGTACTGGGCGTTGCCGCTGATCTTCTGGGCGTCCGCGCCCGCGTCCGCCGGCGCGACGATGTCGTGTGCCGGATTGATATCGCGCAGATAGCACGAGGGCTGATAGATCGCCTCCTGTTCGGCCGAGGCGAATGCGGCGTCGACACCCATCCGATCGAATGCCTCGAGGATCGGCTCGCAGAACAGTTCGTAACAGTCCATCAGGTCGCCGGGCACCTCGTCGGCTGGCGCGACGATCGTATACGAGATGTCAGCATAGCGGTCGTGGTAGATCCCACCGCCGCCCGTCTGGCGGCGCGTAACGTCGATTCCTTCGCGGTCACAGAAGTCCCAGTCGACGGTGTCGACGTCCTGGCGATACCCAAGCGAGAGCGTGCTCGGTTCCCACGAGTAGACGCGGACGGTCCGCAGATCGTCTTCGAGTGCCGTTCGCGCGGCGACTTCCTCGAGCGACATCTGCGTCGCGCCTGCGCGGGGGTCGTCCCGGATCAGTCGCCAGTCTCGATCGGCAAGCGTCGTCATGCACGACTCCACACGGACGAGACGCAAAGCGATTCCGGCAGCGGCACGATTCTGTATATCGATATGTAATTTACAGCGGGTTGAACGCGCGTCTCGAGTCGACACGCGCCAGTCGCAACGATGCACGTCACCAGTACTCGGGCCCACGACTCGTCGCTACAACGACGATAAACGGTACGATCGGCGACCGAATCGGGTTATCCGACGGCGACGACGACCCGGCCGCCGTCCGTCACGCCGTTTTTACGTACTCACCGGCTATCGAGGGCTATGGTGCGAAACGTCGCCGGATTGCTTCCGGAACTCGAGGACGAAGACTTCTATCTCCTCTCGGGGGTCGAACAGGGGATGCGCTTTTCCGAATGGGTCCAGCGCGAGAAGCTCCCGAAGTTCGCCAACCTCACTGAAGAGGAAGTCGACTATCGCCTCGAGCGCTGTCTCAAACGCGGACTGATCGAGAAGAAGACCATCCAGTACGAGGGCTACACCCTGCAGTTCGAGGGCTACGACGTCCTCGCGTTGCGGGCACTCGTCGAACAGGACACCATCTCGGAGTTCGGCTCGCCCCTTGGCGTCGGTAAAGAAAGCGACGTCTACGAGGTCAAATCGTACAAACCGCTCGCGCTGAAGTACCACCGCGAGGGCTACACGAACTTCCGTGAGGTCCACAAGGAACGCGATTACACCTCGGACAACGAGCACGTCTCGTGGATGTACACCGCCCGAAAAGCAGCCGAGCGCGAGTACGACATTCTCGAGGAACTCTACCCCGACGTCGCGGTTCCCCAGCCGATCGGACAGAACCGCCACGCCATCGTCATGGAGAAGATGGACGGCGTCGAGCTCTCGCGAACCCGACTCGAGGACGATCAGGTACTGGGCGTGCTCGATCTGCTCGTCTCCGAGGTCTCGAGTGCGTACGCACACGGCTACGTCCACGCGGACATGAGCGAGTACAACGTCTTCGTCAACGAGGCGGGCGTGAAGATCTTCGACTGGCCCCAGGCCGTCCCGACGGATCACGAAAACGCCGACGAGTTCCTCCGGCGAGATCTGACTAACATCGTGGGCTACTTCCGCCGCAAGTACCCCCAGCACGTGCCCGACGACCTCCCGACTGATGAGGTAGCCGACGCGATCACCGACGACTCGTTCGAGTCGATTACCGACTTCGTCTGATCGCGTCAGATTTCGCTGACGCTCGTTCGAGCAGCGTGACCGGTCGGACGGATTGTCCTTGTATCGCACCCACGCTCGAAGCCGCTATCGATCGCGATCAAGAACGCGACTGCGATAAAATCGGATCGCGGATCAAACTCACGGGCTCGTGACTGCAACCGTCCCTTTTCCCGGGCAGACTCGACGCTGCCAGCATCGAAACCGTCCGTAGATGGAGCGCGGCAGTCGTCACCACTATACAGGATATATCGATATATGAAACCAGGAGCAGGTGACCGCTCGAGGAACGGGCTCAGGCAGGCATCCCGGCGGAGCCCGGCCGCGGGTCGGCATCGACGGGTGGCTCGAGGCTCCGAAGCTGGTCGTATGCGCGAGCGGTGGTCGCGAGCGTGTACACCGTGACGACCGCGGCGACGAGTTGCGTGAGTACGAGCCCGACGGCACCGCCGAGGAAAACCGCCGGAATCCCGGCGGCTCCGTTGACGGCGATGCCGACGAACAGGACGGCGACACCGAGCCCGAACAGCCGAAGGCGACGACCACGGGTCAGCGTCCAGCTGCTGCGAAAGCCCTGTACGAAGTTCTGATCGTCGACCGCGACGAAGACGCTCCAGTAGTAGAGGCTGACGAGCACGAACAGCCCCGGCACGAGCAGGAAGACGCTGCCGACGGCGACGAGCAACGCGTAGACGATCGTGCCGACGAAGACGTTGAGCGTGGCGATTCCAATTCTTCGGTGGCGGAATTCACGGGGAATCGTGTCGGTTTCCGCCGACGCGAACGTCCGGAGCGCAACGATGGCAGCTGCGACCGTTACGACCCCGATCACCAGCGAGAGCAGTCCGGTGACGAGCCCGACCGCCCCGGATGCGGGCGCTGTCCCGGCCGCGGGGTCGAACCCCGCGGACGTCACGAGTGCGTTCAGGAGTGCAAGGGCGGCGAACACGGCGATGAAGGTGAGTCCGTTTCGCTCGGTGGTACGGGAAAATCCGTCTGACATCGCGTCGGTGATACGAAAGGTCATACGACGAAATACGCGCCCGAAGTAGATATACTCGTACTGTCATACGAGTTCTCAAATCGGCTCGTTGGGAATCGAAGACCTGCTTGAATACAGAGTTTGAATTATCAATTAGGTATTTCGATCAGAGATCGGCGGTTCCGCCACTCGTCCCATGACGGACGGTTAAGGTCACGCATTTGTCCGGTGTTCGATCCGCTCGAGCGACGATCAGTCACACTAATGGAACTACTGATGTACGTCACACTCACTGTCACCGGCGAATGCTTGAATTAATCAGCCTCGCATCCGTAGCCCTACATATGAGTGCTAGCACGACACACGACCTCGACGGCGTCGGTGTGTGGGGCGGCGGTGTTACGGGCGGGCTGGTCGCCGGTATCGCCATGGGACTGGTGCTTCACTTCGGCGGCGACCAGATCGAACTACTGGGTGGTCTCGCAGTCGAGCCCGAACTCGCCGTCGGTGCCGGATGGGCGATCCACCTGATGATCAGCATCGCGTTCGGGCTGGTGTTCGCCGCCATCGTCTCGCAGGGTTGGATCCAGCAGCAGGTGACCGATTTCAGTGACTACGTCATCGCGGGACTCGCTTTCGGTGCGATCATCGGGCTCTTCGCCGGTGGCGTCGTGTTCCCGATCGCGATGGAGCGCGCTGGCGTGGCCGCGTTGCCGATGCCGTTCCTGCCGGTCCCGGGCCCAGGACCCACGGCGGAGCTCGTTAGCGCGCTCGTGTTCGGGCTCGGCCACCTCGTGTACGGGCTGGTCCTGGGAACCGTCTTTGCGACGATCAACGGCATCGCACCGCGCGGCGTCCGCGAGCGCGTGCCGGTGCGGTAGCCCGCTCGCGGAGTTCGAAGCCCTTATACTCGAGAGTTGGGTAGGTCCGGTAGACTCGCTGGTTCGCGGGCATCAGCGGGCACCTGCACGGTGACGTGCCACAGGTCGGGATGTGATCCGCGGGGCATGTGCCCCGGCCGGGATTGAACCAGGAAACGCCCGCGGGTGAATACGATGGCAAAAAGCTTCTATTCCCACATCAAGGACGCATGGAAAGACCCCGACGACGGTAAGCTCGGGGAACTGCAGTGGCAGCGCAAACAGGAGTGGCGCGACCAGGGCGCGATCGAGCGGATCGATCGCCCGACGCGACTCGACAAAGCGCGCGAACTCGGCTACAAGGCCAAACAGGGCATCGTCGTGACCCGCGTGTCGGTCCGCAAAGGGACCGCCCGGAAGGAGCGATTCACGGCCGGCCGCCGAACGAAGCGCCAGGGTGTCAACCGCATCGGGCGGCGCAAGAACATCCAGCGCATCGGCGAAGAGCGCGTCTCCCGGAAGTACCCCAACCTGCGCGTGCTCAACAGCTACTGGGTCGGTGAAGACGGCTCGCAGAAGTGGTTCGAAGTGATCCTCGTCGATCCGAACCACCCCGCGATCGAGAACGACGACGATCTCAACTGGATCTGCAGCAACGACCACCAGAACCGCGCGTTCCGCGGACTCACCAACGCCGGCACGGCAAACCGTGGGCTCAACAACCGCGGCAAAGGTGCCGAGAAGGTCCGCCCGTCCAACACCGGCGGCCAGGGCCGCGCGAAGTAACGCGCGACCAGCTGATTTCATACCGTTTTTCTGCGACTCGAGGCGAGAGCGACTGCTCGATAGTCGCTACCGATCGAATACCCGCCGAACAGTTCCCGCTGTCTTGGGTCGAGAGGTGGACTTATTCCAGAGGCTGACGTATCGCTGCGTATGACACGGCACGTTCTCGTGGCAGTTGACAGCTCGGCGCAATCGACTGACGCGCTCGAGTTCGCCTGTGAGGAGTACTCGGACGCGACGATCACCGCACTCTACGTCCTCGATCCGGGTGACTTCTACGCGGTAAGCGGTGTCGAGGGGACCGCGATGGCGAACTACGATGAGGTACAGCGCCACCACGAGGAACGAGCCGAGCAGGTCCTGGAGGAAGCCCGCAGGCAGGCCGCCGACCACGACGTCGAACTCGAGACGGACCACATCGTCGGCAGCGTCTCGCGATCGATCGTCGACTACGCCGACGAACACGACGTCGATCATATTATCGTCGGCAGCCACGGCCGGACGGGAGCGAGTCGGATTCTCCTCGGCAGTGTTGCCGAGACGGTAGCGCGTCGGTCACCGGTGCCGGTGACGATCGTCCGATAATCGACACAAGTACCCGTGTAGTGATCGCGGCCAGCGGCCGCTGGTCGGTCGAGAACGGCGAGAAGCAGCGACAGTGGGACGATCAGGCCGAGACGGTCTGACTTTCCTGTTCGGACTCGGTCGAGCGCATGTCCAGATCGGCCCGCAGGGCCTCGATGGCATCTTCGGGGTCGGTCTCGGAGTCGAAGACCCGGTCGAAGCCCAGTTCGCGGAAGAACTTGCGGGTCTCCTCGAAGTCGTCCTGGCCGACGGCGAGGTTGCCACCGATGTAGGTCGTCACGTCGAGGTCGGCATCGGCGATCCGCTGGTGGAAGCCCTCACAGTCCTGTTTGGCGTGGCCGTAAAGCGACGAGACGAGTACAGCCTCGGCGTCGTTGGCGGATGCGGCTTCGACGAACTCCTCCTGGGAGGTCTGCACACCAAGGTTGACGACGTCGAATCCAGCTGCCTCCAGTGCCTGTTCCAGGATGGTAATCCCGACGACGTGGGCGTCCGAGCCGATCACGCCGAGGATGACTGTCTGCGTCATGTGCGTACCACCACAAACTGTGGGCACCACCATAAACCTAATGATTAATAATGTGGCACTGGTTCACATGGTTTCCCCGCGGAGCCGCCTCGAGGGAGTGTCGCTAAAATAATCCCATGCCAGGGTTTCATACGGACCGCTGTCAGTCAGTGCCGGTGCAACCGCGACCGTGCTGCGGTTCACCGGTCAATCGGTACAGCAGACCGTATCAGCCACTCTTCGATGGAAGACCGGGAAAGAAAGGGGATCGACGATCCGTCACTCAGACGGTCGTCAGCGCGCCGACCGGCGCATCGGTGTGCTCGCGGGCACGCTGGATGCCATCCTCACCGGCGGCAATGAGCGCAAAGACGCCCGCGACATCGGCCTCAGCGGTATGGACGATATCGAGCAGGAGTTCCTGGGTCTCGCCCGATCGGATGAGGTCGTCGACGACGAGCACCGACTCGCCGGGATCGATCGCCGACGCGGGCAGGTAGTAAGTGAGTTCGATCCCCGACTGCAGGCGCTGGCGGGCCTCGATGAACTCCTCGACGGCGGTCTCCTTGCGCTTTTTCGCGTAGGCACAGCGGACGCCGTAGTAACTCGCGAGCGCGGCCGCGAGCGTGATCCCGTCGGTCGCGGCGGTGAGCACGACGTCGGGGCGCTCGAAGTCGAAGCCGTTCGCGACGACCGGTGCGGCCAGATCGAGAAACGGCTGATCGAAGACGGTCGCGGAGTTGTCGACGTACCCCTCGTCGTCGACGCGAATACGCGCATCGAGTTCCTCGCTCAACGCCTCCCGACCGAGTTCCTCGACGACCTCGCGCGCACGGTCGGTTCCCGGGAGGACGTGCCCGTTGACGTACCGGTTGAGATCGCCCGCCGGCAGCCCCGTCGTCTCGGCGAGCTCGTCGTACGTTCGCGTCTCTTTTAACATCCGCAACACGTCGACGGCCCGCAGCTGAAGGGCTGCCTTCTCGGCTCTGTTCATACAGATATGCACGATTCCGCAAGTATGGCTATTACGATCCAGATTTGCGTGTGAATCAGCACGGACGTGCGGTTTACTCGAGCTGAGATCGCCGCTGTCCGGTCGTTGATAACACTCGATCGCCGTGCACGGCCGTCGAAAACGCGTTGTTCGGTCGTTACTGCAGGAAGTCCGGCTCCGTCCGCTGTTCGTCGCGTTCGGCCTCGAGATGACTCCGGAACTCGTCGATTTCGACGTCGTACTCCTGATCCTCGAAACGGTCACGAACCGAGATGGTCCCGTCCGCTTCCTCGTTGTCGCCGACGATGATCTGGTATGGCACGCGGTCGTCGTGGGCCGCGCGGATCTTGCGCTCTAAGGTCGAGTCGCGGCCGTCGACCTCGACGCGGAAGTCGTCGAACTCGTTTGCCACGCGGTGGGCGTAGCCGAGGTTGTCGTCGGAGATCGGCAGCACGCGGACCTGTTCGGGCGCGAGCCACAGCGGGAACCGGCCCTCGTAGTGCTCGATGAGCATCATGAAGAACCGCTCGTAGCTGCCATACAGCGCGCGGTGGATCATGACGGGGCGGTGTTCCTCGTTGTCCTCGCCGACGTAGTTCAGGTCGAACCGCTCGGGCATGTTGAAGTCCAGCTGCACCGTCGGACCGTCCCACGAGCGGCCGATCGCGTCTTCGAACGCGAAGTCGATCTTCGGCCCGTAGAACGCCCCGTCGCCCTCCTCGATCTCGTACTCGTGGCCGTGGGCCTCGAGGACGCTCTCGAGTTGGTCCTCCGCGCGCTCCCAGATCTCGTCGGAGCCGACCGACTTCTCGGGGCGCGTGGCCAGGGCCATCTCGTACTCTAAGTCGAACGTCTCGAGGACGTCCGTGATCATGTCCATGATCTCCTCGACCTCGCGTTTGATCTGGTCGGGACGAATGAACAGGTGGCCGTCGTCGATCGTAAACGCCCAGACCCGCGAGAGCCCCGAGAGTTCACCGCGTTGCTCTTTGCGGTAGACCTTCCCGTTCTCGGCGTAGCGGATCGGCAGATCGCGGTAGCTCCAGGAGTGGTCCTGGAAGATTGCGGCGTGGCCGGGACAGTTCATCGGCTTCAGACCGAACTCGTCGTCGCCGACGTCGAAGATGAACATGTCATCCTGATAGTTCTCGTAGTGGCCCGACTGGTGCCAGAGATCCGTCTTGAAGACGTGGGGCGTCTCAACGTAGTCGTAGCCCGCTTCCTTGTTCAGCGTCTCGACGAAGTCCTCGAGTTCCTTCAGGACGGTCTTCCCGGCGGGGTGATACAGCGGCAGGCCGGGGCCGGTGACGTCCTGAATCGAGAACAGGTCCATCTCGTTGCCGATCCGGCGGTGGTCGCGCTTCTCGGCTTCCTGTTTTCGCTCCAGGAAGTCCTCGAGATCGCTCTCGTCCTCGAAGGCGGTGCCGTAGATGCGCGTCTGCATCGTGTTGTCCTCGTCGCCGCGCCAGTACGCGCCGGCGATCTCGAGCAGTTTGACCGCGCCGATCTCGCCCGTCGAGTCGACGTGCGGGCCGGCACAGAGGTCCTCCCACTCGCCCTGGCTGTAGAACGTGACGGTCTCGTCTTCCTCGGCGAACTCGGAGAGGAGCTCGAGCTTGTAGGGCTCGTCGGCCAGGCGCTCTTCGGCTTCGTCGATCGAGACCACTTCACGCTCGATGTCGTAGTCTTCCTCGATGATTGCCTCCATCTCGGCCTCGAGTTCGGCGAGGTCCTCCTCGTCGACGTCGAGGTTGTCGAAGTCGTAGTAGAAGCCCTCGTCCGTCGGCGGCCCGATCGCGAGGTCGACGTCGTCGTAGTGGCGCTCGACGGCCTGAGCGAGACAGTGGGCCGCAGAGTGGCGCATGACGCGGAGATACTCGTCGGACTGGTCCGTGACGATCTCGAGTTCGACGCCGTCGTAGACTGGCTCCTCTTTGGCGACGAGCTCACCGTCGAGTTTGCCGGCGACCGTGTCCCGGCCGAGGCCGGGACCGATCTCGTAGGCACAGTCCTCGACCGTGGCATCGGCGTCGACCTCGAGTTCCGATCCGTCGGGCAGTACGACCGCTATCTGCTGCTGTGAATCTGATTCTGACATGGCTGTGGATGTGGTGAAAATCCCGGTGGCGTGTCCGCGCCGTATCCCGCACACTGGTCGACCGGAGCCGACACAATACACGGTAGGTGGGAGTTAGAAACGGGCAAACGCCCCTGTAAAGCGGACACCTACCATCGTGGCTACGCGTAGTCTCGAGCGGGATAAAAGCATTGTGATGGGGCGTCACCGGCAGAACGGTTTTCATTCCGAACCGACTCTATCACGTCGTGGGCTTCGATCCACCAGGGGACGACGATCCGCTCGAAGACCCGTTCGGGGATGACCCGCTCGAGGATCCGTTCGAGAGCGATCCGTTCGAGGACCCGATCGGAGACAGGAGCGGTGGCGACAGCGATCTCGAGAGGACGTTTAGCAAGATCTCGCGATCGACGCTGCTCGCGTTCGTCGTCGTCGCGGGACTCATTCACGCCGGCCTCTTCGGCGCGAGCCTCGGCGTGATGCTGATCGGGTTCCGGAGTCAGTGGGTCGGTGGCGGCGCGCTCGTGATCGGCGGTGGGGTCGCGCTGGTCGTCGCTGTCGTGGTGTACCGTCGGTACAGCGCCCGTCAGTGATACGGACACCTCTCAGTGGGTTTCGGCGCACCCGCGACACGTCATGCGAGTACGCCGGGACACAGTGATAGCAGACCGTATGAGTCACGACGCTCGGTGACTCAGTCTTTAGTCCTGATCGGCCAGCAGTTCCTCGGCGGTGACGAGCGCCTCCATCTCGACGTCCGCGTCCTCGACGTTCTCGCGGCCGCCTTCCTGTCGATCGACGACGACCAGCGCGCGCTCGACGGTCGCCCCGGCGTCACGGAGTGCCTCGATCGCGTCGACGAGACTCGTCCCCGTCGTCACGATGTCCTCGAGAACGACGACTTCCTCACCCTCCTCGAGACGCCCTTCGACCAGGTTCGCGGTACCGTAGTCCTTGCGCTGCTTGCGCGCGATGACGTAGGGGACGTCGGCCGCGACGCTCGTCGCAGCGGCCAGCGGGACGCCACCGAGGGCGACGCCGCCGAGTTTGTCGTCATCGTCGAGTCGCTCGGCGAAGGCCTCGGCGATCAACTCGAGACAGCCCGGATCGGTCTCGAAGAGGTACTTGTCGACGTAGTATTCGCTGGTGCCGCCATGGGAGAGTTCGAACTCGCCGAACTGGACGGCGTCGGCCGCTCGCAGGGCATCGATGAGCGCTTGGTTCGTCATTACTCGAGAACGCGGTCCGAACTGAAATAAGCGGTGTGAAACGGGACGCGGCCCGCGCGTGCGATGACAGCGCTACCAGGGTTCGTTTTTCAACCCGAGCTTGTACGCGATCACGTTCGTCGTCACGTGAAGGATCGGCGTCAGGACGACGACGACGAGGATGACCTCGAGCGTAAACCAGGTCAGGAACCAGTCGGTCGCCAACAGGGCGGTCAACGGCAGGGAGACGACGACGAAGTCGAGCTGGTCGAGGCCGGGAAACATCGCGCCGCGCTGGCGGCCACTTCGGCGCTTGAGAAACGAGGCGAGGATGTCGCCGAGCATCGCGCCACCGGCGAGGCCGAGCGCCGCGAGGGGCTCGAATCGCGGGACTGCAAAGCCGAGGGTGTCGCTGACGGTCGGCTCGAGGACGGTCAGGACGGCCGCGAGCGCGATGCCCGCGATGGTTCCGACTGCCGTCCCGCGCCACGTCTTCCCGTCGCCCAGCACGCGCCTGTCGCCCCACGTCCGACCGCCGTCGATGGGCCGGCCGCCGCCGGCCAGTACCGCGGCGTTGTTAGGGACGTAGGCGGGCAACATCGCCCAGAACGCGATCACGACTGTCTCGAGTATTGCCATATCCGCCGGGACGAACCGACGTGTCTTAACCGGCGGTGGTTCGCCGGAACGAGAACGACCATCGGAACATCAGACGACCAACTCGAACCGATCGGTCCTCGATCGTGCTCGACGGCAGCCACATAGTTGTAAACGATATCTGTTTCTTGTGTACACGAAAAACTTTTAACACTCCTGGTCGATCCCTTTCGTAGAGTCCTTGTTAGCATGCCACGAGAGCATATTTTCGACGAAGCCGAATACGAGCGACGGGTCGCTCAGACCAAGGATCGGTTGCGCGAGGAAGACCTCGACGCGATCGTCGTCGCCGATCCGGCGAACATGAACTATCTGACGGGCTACGACGGCTGGTCGTTTTACGTCCATCAGGCCGTCGTGGTCACGCCGGAGCGCGACGAGCCCGTCTGGATCGGTCGCGAGATGGATGGAAACGGCGCGCGCGCGACGACACATCTCTCCGAGGAGAGCATTCGGACCTACAGCGACGACCATGTCCACTCGCCGTACGACCTCCATCCGATGGACTACGTCGCCGGCGTCTTAGAGGAACTCGAGGTCGCCGATGGCCGGATCGGCCTCGAGATGGACGCCTCCTACTTCACGGCGAAGTCCTACACCCGACTGCAGGGGAACCTCCCCGACGCCGAATTCGAGGACGCGACGCTGCTGGTCGGCTGGGTCCGGATCAAGAAGTCAGAACAGGAACTCGAGTACATGCGCGAGGCCGCCCGCATCTCCGAGCACGCGATGCAAGCAGGGCTCGACGCTATCGAGGAGGGCGTCCCCGAGTACGAGGCCGCGGCCGCGATCTACGACGCGCTCATTACAGGAACCGAGGCGTACGGCGGCGATTACCCCTCGATCGTCCCGTTGATGCCATCCGGCGATCACACCGGCACGCCACATCTGACCTGGACCGATCGGCCCTTCGAGGACGGCGATCCCGTCATCATCGAACTCTCGGGCTGCCGTCACCGGTATCACTCGCCGCTGGCTCGCACGACGTTCGTCGGCGACCCGCCCGCGAAACTCGCAGAGACTGCCGAGATCGTCGTCGAGGGACTCGAGGCGGCGCTCGACGCCGCCGAACCCGGCGTCACCTGTGAGGCCGTCGAGAAAGCCTGGCGCGAGACGATCGCTCAGTACGGTCTCGAGAAGGAGGATCGGATCGGCTACTCGATGGGGCTCGGCTATCCGCCAGACTGGGGCGAACACACCGCGAGTCTGCGCCCGGGTGATGACACGGTGCTCGAGGAGGACATGACGTTCCACATGATTCCGGGCATCTGGACCGACGAACTCGGCGTCGAGATCAGCGAGACGTTCCACGTCACCAGCAACGGTGCCGAAGCGCTGGCCGAATTCCCGCGACAACTGTTTACGACGTAAGGTCGTCAGGAATACACATGAGCACACCTCCAGCCGCAGACGAAGCGGTATCGGACGACGAGCTCGACTCGGCGCTGGTAACCGCTCGCCGGCAGTTAGAACGGGCTGCCACCCACGTCGACGTCGATCCCGGCGTCGTCGAGCGGCTGAAACACCCTACGCGAGTTCAACAGGTGTCGGTCCCCCTCGAGCGCGACGACGGCTCCGTCGAGGTGTTCACCGGCTATCGGGCCCAACACGACGACGTTCGCGGGCCCTACAAGGGCGGGCTGCGCTACCATCCGGAGGTGACCGCCGAGGAGTGTATCGGCCTCTCGATGTGGATGACCTGGAAGTGTGCGGTGATGGATCTGCCCTTCGGCGGCGGGAAAGGCGGCGTCGCCGTCGATTCCAAGTCGTTGAGCGACGACGAGACCGAACGGCTCACCCGCCGGTTCGCCGAGGAACTGCGCAACATGGTCGGGCCGACGAAGGACGTCCCCGCCCCGGACATGGGCACCGACGCCCAGACGATGGCCTGGTTCATGGACGCCTACTCGATGCAACAGGGCGAGACCATCCCCGGTGTCGTCACCGGCAAGCCGCCGGTCATCGGTGGCTCCTACGGCCGCGAGGAGGCTCCCGGCCGGTCGACCGCGATCGCAACGCGCGAGGCGATCGACTACTACGACCGCGAGCTGTCGAACACGACCGTCGCCGTCCAGGGCTTTGGCAGCGTCGGGGCCAACGCCGCCCGCCTGCTCGAGGACTGGGGTGCGACCATCGTTGCCGTCAGCGACGTCAACGGCGCGATCTACGACGCCGACGGGATCGACGTCGACGCGATCCCGTCCCACGACGAGGAGCCGGAAGCCGTCACTCGCTTCGCGACCGAAATCGTCGACGGAGACAGCGCTCGCCGACTCTCGAACGCGGACCTGCTCGAGTTAGACGTGGACGTCCTGATCCCGGCGGCCGTCGGCAACGTCATCACCGCCGACAACGCCCATGCGATCCAGGCCGACATCGTCGTCGAGGGCGCAAACGGCCCGACGACGTTCGCCGCCGACTCCATCTTAGAGGAACGCGACATCCCGGTGATTCCGGACATCCTCGCAAACGCGGGTGGCGTGACGGTGAGCTACTTCGAGTGGCTCCAGGACATCAATCGCCGCCAGTGGACGCTCGAGCGCGTCAACGAGGAACTCGAGGACCACATGCTCGACGCCTGGACCGACGTCAGCACGAAGGTCGACGACGGGCTGACGTGGCGTGACGCCGCGTACGTGGTGGCGCTGTCCCGGGTCGCCGAAGCGAAAGAGACTCGCGGCCTCTGGCCGTAACCGGACCCGACACCGCATCTCGAGGGACGTTTCCGGAGAGCAGACCGGTGGCCGTCGAGAAAGGAAAGGGCTCATGTCCTATGGGTTGTATGATCGCATAATGGCGTCGTGGAAGCGTGTCTTCGCGAGCGGGCTAATCCTCATCGGGCCGATACTCGTCACGCTGTACGTCGTCTATCGAGTCTACGCGATCGTCGCGGGACTCACGCCGACGTCCATGGTCGGTGCACAGACTCTGCAGGGCGTTATCGCTCACGAACCGAGCCGCTCGCTCGTCGCCCACGTCCTCCGACTCGGGCTCTCGCTGTCCGTCTTTCTGCTGGTGACGGTCGCGGTCGGAACCCTGACCCGGACGACGGTCGGTGACCTCTTCGCGCGAAGCGTCGACGCCGTCGCGAACCGCCTGCCGGGGCTGCGCGTCGTCTATAACGCGTCGAAGATCGCCGCCGAAACCACGATCGGCGAGGAACAGGCCCTCCAGGAACCCGTCAGAGTCGAGAGCTGGGACGGCACGGAGATGCCGGCGTTCAAGACCGGCCACACCACCAGCGACGGCCGAACGGTGCTGTTCGTCCCGACGGCACCGAACATCTCCTCCGGGTTCGTCGTCGAAGCCGAGGACGATCGCATCACCGAAACGGACGAACGCGTCGAAGAGGTACTCGCGCGAGTCTTAAGCGGCGGGTTCGGCGCGTCGAAGCATCCACAGGTGGCCGATCAGTCGCTCGAGTCCGACGCCGAATCAGCCGACCGGACGGCAGACGACGACTGAGCGCGGGCGTGGACAGTACAGCCATGACACGAGCGCAGCGGCGCGTTTCGCCATCGCTCAGACGGTTTCCTGTCAGTGGGTGCCGGCCGGCCGCGACCGCCCTGCGGTCCCACCGGTACCCAGTGACAGGAAACCGTCTCAGCTCGAGTCGGGCTGCAAGACGGCGTTCTCGAGGTCGCCCCCGGTCACGAGCGCCTCGACGTTGTTCGCGACGATGTCGGCCAGCCGCTCCCAGTGTTTCGGGGTGTGGCCGCCGGTGTGTGGAGTAATGAGACAGTTCTCGAGGTCCCAGAGCGGGTGATCGTTCGGCAGTGGTTCGGGATCGGTCACGTCCAGGGCGGCCCCGCGGATGCCGTTGAACTGCAGGGCCGAGACGAGCGCGTCGGTGTCGACGATGCCGCCGCGGGCCGCGTTGACGACGACCGCGTTCGGAGGAAGCGTCGCTAACTCTTCTTCGCCGACGAGCCCGCGGGTCAGGTCGTTCAGCGGACAGGCGAGGACGACGTAGTCGCTACGGGCAAACGCCTCGTGGATATCGTCCTCGTCGAAGCCGAGTACCTCGTCGGTCGGGCCGCCTTTCTCGGGCGTGTACCGGATGCCGATCGTCTCGACCTCGAACCCCTCGAGGCGTTTGACGACTTCCTGACCGATCGAGCCGAGACCGACGATCGTGACAGTGCTGTCGGTGAACTCCGAGGACTGGAAGTGGCGCCACTCGCCGTGTTGCTTACGTCGCCACCCTTCGTGGAGCCGCCGCGCGAAGACGAGCATGTTGCCGATCGTCTGCTCGGCGATACCGGGGGCGTGGATGCCGCCGGCGTTCGTGACGGCGACGTCGTGGCCGGCCAGCGCGTCCATTGGCACGTGGTCGGTGCCGGCGAAGGTACATGCGAAGAGTTCGAGCCGGTCGGCACCCTCGAGGAGGTCTGCCTCGATCGTGATGCCGGTCGCGACCCGCGCCTGCGGGACCAGTTCGCGCTCTTCTTTCGGCGTCCGCGCGAGCGCGACGGTGTGATCCGGCAGCCGCTCGCGCAGCGTGTCGGCGTACGACGTCATCGACAGCCCTTCCGTCCCCTCTCGCAGAACGACGATATCTGGATTCGTGTGCATATGGATCGTTTTCGCGCCACAACGACGCGTTGTGCGACGATTGTCAGCAGTTGACTTATCCTTTTTGTGTACCCGTCGTCAACGACAACTGTGTATAGTTAAGGGGATTGACCACGTCACCGACACACATGCACGAACCAGTACGGGATCGCCTCGTGTCTCTGCGACGGCGTCTCCACCGTCACCCCGAACCCGCGTGGCGCGAGTTCTACACCACTGCCCGGCTCGTCGACGAGATCCGTGCGATCGGCGTCGACGAACTCGCCGTCGGCCCCGACGCCTACGACCCCGCAGACCGGATGGCCGTCCCCGACGACGACCTCGAGCCGTGGCTCGAACGCGCCCGCAAGCGCGGCGCCGACGAGGATCTGCTCGAGCGGATGGCCGGCGGCACCACCGGCGCGGTCGCTGTGCTCGAGCGCGGCGACGGGCCGGCGATCGGGCTGCGCGTCGACATCGACGCGCTGTTCATCGAGGAATCGACCAGTCCGGAGCACGACCCCGCGGCCGAGGGCTTTCGCTCGGAAATAGCGGGCACGATGCACGCCTGCGGCCACGACGCCCACATGACGTGGGGGCTGGCCGCCCTCGAGGCGATCGCCGAGAGTGACTTTTCGGGACGCTTGGTCGTCTTCTTCCAGCCCGCCGAGGAAACCGGCGGCGGCGGTTGTCCGATGGCCAAAAGCGAGTTCGCGGACGGGCTGGACTACCTGCTCGCGATCCACGTCGGCCTCGATCACCCGACCGGCGAAGTGGTGGCGGGAATCGAGAAGCCGCTTGCGATGTGCCACGTCGACGCGACGATCGAGGGAGCGTCCGCCCACGCGGGCAAAGCACCCAACGAGGGAGCCAACGCCATGCACGCGATGGGAACGGCGATCGAGAACGCCTACGGCATCCCCCGCCACGCCGACGGGATGACCCGCGTGAACATCGGGAAAGCGGAGGCCGGCACCGCGAGCAACGTCATCGCCGAGCACGCCCACATGGAGGCCGAAGCCCGCGGCGAGACGACCGAACTGATGGAGTTCATGAAACGCCGCCTCGAGCGCACGGTGAAATCGGCCGCCAACATGCACGGCTGCCGGGCCGACGTGGAGATCGTCAGCGAGTCACCCCGTGCCGACAGCGACCCCGAGCTGCAGTCGCTCGTAAGCGAGGTCGCCGGCGGCGTCGCGGGGATCGAACGCGTGCTGCCGGCCGCCGACTTCGGTGCGAGCGAGGACGCGACCTTCCTGATGGAGCGCGTTCAGGACGACGGCGGGCTGGCCACGTATCTGATCGTCGGCACCGACCACCCGACGAGCCACCACACGCCCACCTTCGACGTCGACGAGCGCAGCCTCAAGCACGGCGTCGACGTGCTCGTCGAGACCATCCGCGAACTCGAGCACCGACACCCGGTCGCGCGGACGGCGGCGGATGGGAGTGACGAATGACCGAGGGCAGCGACCCGGATGAGCCCCGCATCACCCTCGCAGATGTCGAGGACGCCCAGGCACGCATCGCGGACGTGGTCCACCGAACCCCACTCGATACCTCACGGACGTTCGCCGAGATGAGCGGTGCGGCCGCGGTCGGGCTCAAACTCGAGAACATCCAGCGGACGGGGTCGTTCAAGATCCGCGGGGCCTACAACAAGATGGCCCAGCTCTCGGACGCAGAACGCGAGGCTGGAGTTATCGCCTCGAGCGCGGGCAACCACGCCCAGGGCGTGGCGCTGGCCGGCGACCTGCTCGATATCGACACGACGATCGTCGTCCCGGAGGTCACCCCCGCGGCGAAGATCGAGGCGACCCGCGGCTACGGGGCCGAGGTCATCGTCGAGGGCGACATCTACGAGCGCTCCTACGAATACGCCACGGAGCGCGCCGCGGAGACTGGCGAGACGTTCGTCCATCCTTTCGACGACGCGGCGATCGTCGCCGGGCAAGGGACGATCGGGCTCGAACTGTGTGAGCAGTTCCCCGAAATAGACACCGTGCTGGTCGCGATCGGCGGCGGCGGGCTGATTTCGGGGATCGGAACAGTCCTGAACGCCGCCGATAGCGAGACCCGGGTTATCGGGGTCCAGCCCGAAGGGGCCGCCCACGCGAAGCCATCGCTCGAGGCCGGCGAGATCCGCGAACTCCCCGCCGTCGACACCGTTGCGGAGGGGATCGCCGACACGCGCATGCTCGAGACGACCTTCGCGATCGCCCACGAGGTCGTCGACGACGTGGTGAGCGTGAGCGATCGGGAGATCGCCGCCGCGGTGACCCTGCTGGCCGAACGCGCGAAGACCATCGCCGAAAGCGCCGGAGCCACGCCGCTGGCGGCTGCGCTTTCCGATGACGTCGACCTCGAGGGAGAGCACGTCGGCGTCGTGATCTCCGGTGGGAACGTGAATCTCACCGATCACGCCGAACTCACGCGGACGGGATTGTGCGAACTCGAGCGCTACGCCGAGGCCCGGCTGGCGCTCGAAGGGTGGCCGGCGACCGTTGGCGACGTGGTCGAGACCGTGGAATCACGGGGTGCTGAACTGGACGTGTTCGAGCGCGCGCGTCGAACCGGCGTCGACGAGCCGAACCGGACGCCCGTGACGATCGGCCTCGAGGGGAGTGGCCCGGAGCATCTCACGGGCGTACTCGACGCACTGGCGGGACTCGAGGGCGTGTCGATCATCGAGCGGTCGGTCGAGTAAGCGGCCACACAGTGCCCTCAACAGAATCCGTTTATTGGACTGGGACGGAGTGATCGACACCGGTCCTCGAGCCAGCCAGGAAAACGAAAATCGAACAGCCGTGCTCGCCGCCAGTCAGGCTACCGTCGCACTCGGACTGACGGCCTCGATCGCCTCGCAGAAAATCCCGATCCCTAGCTCGATCTCGCGTTCCGTCGAGTCGAGCGGCGGGAGCAGCCGGATCGTTTTCTTGCCACACCCAAGCGTCAGCAGGCCCCGCTCGAGGGCGGCCTCGACCACCGCGTTCCGGCGCTCGGCCGTGTCGAACTCGACGGCGAGCATCAGCCCCTTGCCGCGGACGTCCACGACGGAGTCGGGTGCGTCGTCGCGCAGGCGTTCTTTGGCTTGCTCGCCCCGCCGTGTCGCGTTGTCGAGCAGGTCGTGTTCCTCGATGGCCTCGAGCGTAAAGGCACCCATCATCGAGCCCAGCAGGTCCCCGCCGCCGAACGTCGATCCGAGCCGGTTCTTCTGGTCGGGGAAGACCTCGGAGCGGGAGATCGTCGCGCCGACGCGCAGGGCCTTCGCGCTGGCGATGACGTCCGGTTCGATCGGGTAGTGGTCAGAGGCCCAGATCTCGCCGGTGCGGCCGATCCCGGCCTGAATCTCGTCGACGACCAGCGGGATATCGTACTCGTCGGTGACGTCGGCGACTTCCCCCATGAACGCCTCACTGGGGAACCGGTAGCCACCGACGCCCTGGATCGGCTCGAGTGTGAGGAAGGCGATCTCGTCGGGATCGATGTGACCGCCTTCGGGTGCGAGCATGCCCCGGAGCTGTGAGTCGCTGCCCGTGAAAAATCCACAGTCGCAGCTGTCGGCGTCACAGCCGCGATCGGCACAGAACGGCACCGTCTCGATGCCGTCGATCTGGGGGTAGTGGCGCGTGTAGACCGACTTGGACTTCGTGATCGACAGCGTTCCGAGGGTGCGGCCGTGGAAACTCCCCGAGAAGGCAACGCCGTACTTCGCGGGCGCGCGGAAGTCGTTCGTGATCTTCATCGCGTTCTCCATGGCCTCCGCACCGGAGTTCGACAGGAAGACTGTGTCCATGCCGTACTGACTCGAGACGTCGATGAGTTTCTCCATGAGGTGGCTCGAGCCCGGCACCGCCGACTCCTCGGGAGTTGGACCGGCACCGAAGTACATGTCCTGCCCAGCGATCTTCAGCGGTTCGACGAGGTCGAACTCGCGGACCTTCCCGAGGATCTTCTCGTTGTTGTAGCCGAGCGGTGCCGCGCCGATGTGGCAGGTGAAATCAAGCAAGACGTTGCCGTCGACGTCGGTGACGAACGGCCCGTCGGCCTCCTGGGTCACGTCCCAGACGAACTCGTGTGAGTACTCGCTCGGCGCGGAGTACTGCTGGTGGAAGTTCACCCACTGCTGGGCGTTCGGACCCGGAAGCGCGTCAGCGTCGGGTTCCGCCGTGTCCCTATCCATACACAATTTATGTGTACCACATACATTAAAACTTGTTATGGGTTAGCGAGGGGAACGGGGCGGCGTGGTCGGTTTTCTGACCGCAGAAAACAGGGTAAGCATGACGGCCGACATGGGTCGGCGGCCAGTTCGATCGCGGGCGACGACCGTCTCAGTCGTCGTCCGATTCGACGGGTCCACCGGGGCCGGCCGGAGACTCGGATTCGGTTTGCCTACTCGAGCCGACGAGCACGGTTTCGTCTTGCAGCAGCACGCGGCCGTACTCCGAGCCGAAGTCCTTGATCAGCGCGAGCATCGAGAGGAAGCAGACGAAGGCGAAGGGCGTCCCAGTGATGATCGCTGCCTGCTGGAGCGTGTTCGCGCTCCCCGTCCCGCCGAGGATCATCAGGATCGCGGCGGTCATCCCGAGGACGACGCCCCAGAAGATCCGGTTGATCGTCGACGGACGCGCCTTGCCACCGGTGGTCATCATCGAGACGGCCAGCGTCGAGGAGTCCGCCGAGGTGACGAAGAACGTCGTCACGAGGATCATAAAGGCCAGCATGAAGAGCGACCCCATGGGGAACGTCTCGAAGAGGATGAACCCGGAGATCTCCGCGCCAGCCTCGCCAGCCATCACTGCGCTGAAGTCGGCAACGCCGTTGTGCTGTGCCCAGACGGAGGTACCGCCGATGAACGTGAACCACGGGATGGTCGCCGCGGACGTCGCGACGATCCCGGTAAACGCGACCTCACGGACCGTCCGTCCCTTGGAGATGCGGGCGATGAACAGGCCCGCGAACGGCGACCACGAGAGCGCCCACGCCCAGTAGAAGACGGTCCAGGCGTTCATCCACTCCGTGGCTTCCGGATTCCCTGCACCGAATGCACCGGCGCCGGTAAAGAGGCTCATCGAGACGAAGTCCGTGACCATCCCGCTGAACGCCTGCGTGCCGAGCAGGATCAGGAACAGCGTCGGGCCGACGATGAACGTCGCCATCATGAGGACGACGAAGAGGATCATGTTGAAATTCGAGAGTCGGCGGATCCCCTTGTCGACCCCCAGCACCATCGAGGTCGTAAACAGCAACGTCATAAACGTCACCACGAGGAGGATACCAATGTTCCCCATGCTGATGCCCCACTGATAGTCCAGTCCGGTGATGAACTGGCTGCCGATGAAACCGAGCGAGGTCGCCACGCCCCCGATCGTCGCGAAGACGGCGAGGATGTCGACGACCTTCGCGAACGGCCCGTCCAAGTTCTCGGCACCGATGATCGGCGTCAGCGCCGACGACACCCGCAGCGGGACGTTCTCGTAGTTGTACGCGAAGTAGCCGATCGCGATTCCCATGATGGTAAACACGGCGAGTTGGGGCAGCGCCCAGTGGAACAGCGTCTGCTGGACGGCGACTGTCATCGCTGCGGCCGATCCGCCCTCGACGCCGCCGAACAGCGGCGAGGGGCTATCGTAATAGAACAGTGCCTCGGTCGGTCCCCAGAACACGACGCCCGCCGCGAACCCAGCGGAGTACAGCATCGCGAAAAACGACAGGAAGCTGTACTCCGGATCCTCGTCCCCCATCTTGATTCGGCCCCACGGCCCGACGATCAGGAACAACAGGAAGACGACGATCAGGAACACGATCAACAGCAGCGCCCAGTTGAACGCGCCGAGCATCTGATCGTTCAGCGACGAGATTCCGTTCTCGACGGTGCTCGGGCTGATGAAAAACGCCACGATCACGCCGACGGTCAACAGCGCCCCGAACAGGAACACCGTCGGATCGATCTCCTCGCGGAACTGCTCGACGGTCCCTTTCTCAGCGTCACTCATCCTCTCTCACCCCCCACAATCGGCTGACAGCGTGCTGGTTGGCTGTGAATCAACCGGCCGTTCGCCGTGCCGTGCGATGCCATACCGTGACCATTGACGGCGTATACAATAAGTGTTTCTCACGCCGCCAAACTATCCACAGATTGTGTTTATTGTGCGTTCGGCCGTGGGGATACCACAGCAGTGGCTGCCGTGCTCAGATGATCGGCACTCGACGCACAGCAGACGAAGCAACGCTGCTATCGGAACATACGCATCGACACGAGTCATACGGACTGCTGTCAGTCATTTCCGGTGCACCCGCGACCCGTCCTGCTGGTGCACCGGTACATCGTGACAGCAGACCGTATCAGTTCGCCAGCCGACAGTCGTGCAGGCAGATTGTCGCAATAGTCGGACGGCCGTCAGCGCGACGACGACAAGCGTGTCAGTTCGTCAGTTCCTCGAGCGTGCGCTCGCGGGCCGCAGCGCTTTCGGCCACGCGCTCGGCGAACTCGTCGACGCTGTCTTTGATCTCCTCGCGGGTGTCCGCCGGCGAGAAGGCGTCGGACATCGTCAGGAGGCGCACGAACGCGCGCAGTTCCTCGTCGGTGAGCTGGGCGAACTCCTCGTGCTCGAGTTTGTCGACGACCGCGTCGACGTCGATCTGGCCGACCGGTTCGACGTTGAACTCGACGTTGACCATCCGGTAGTTCGAGCCGGCCAGGCGCTGTTCGGCCTTGCCGACGCCCTCAGAAAGCATGTCCTTGAACGGGGTGTGATAGCCCATCGTCCCAAGATGCAGGAAGGCGAGCATGTCGGTGATTCCCTGGGTGTAGGCATCGCGGTCCTCGTCGTCAGGGTCGAAAACCGTCTCCCGGTCGCGTTCTTCCATGTACTCGAAGAGGATACTGAAATCGAGAATCGCGTTGCGGACCCGGCGTCGGATCCGGTTTCGCTTCTGTTTCTTCGAGTGGTCGGTGTAGTCGGTCTTCCGGCCGAGCAGGAAATCGCGGTCGGAGGGGGTCAAGATTCCGCGCGGGCGGTCCGAGTCCGCTGCCGCCTGCAGCGACTCCGGCACGTCGTCCTGGCTCATAGGAGATACACAGAGACCGCGCGGATTAACGTTTCCCATCGATCGAACGTGACTGACAACCGAACAGCGTCTGAAGCCGATCGCACGCGCTATGGCCGCCGCCGGGAGAGTTCGACGGCCGTCTCCGACAGCAGCGCCACCCCGATCTCGAGGCTCTCCTCGTCGATGTCGAACGTCGGCGTGTGGTGACTCGTCGGGTGGTCGGTGCCGATGAGGACGTACGAGGCGAGCCCGCCGTTGTCCTGCACGCGCTGCATGAGATAGGTCACGTCTTCGCTGACGCCGAACTCCTCGGTCGGGAGCACGCGCTCGACGCCGTCGACCTCCCACGCGACGTTGCCGACGAGGTCGCGGAGGGCGGGATGACTGTCGACGCGTGGCGATTCGCTGATCACCCGCGGCGTGACATCGCAGTCGTGCATCTCGGCGGCCGCATAGAGGACCCGCTCGAGTTCCGTGCGCGTATATTCCATCAGAGCGGTCGTCTCGCCGCGGACCTCGGCCTCGATCGTAACCTCCTCGGCGATGACGTTGCTCGCGGTGCCGCCCTCGATACGGCCGACGTTGATCCGGGTCATCCCGTCGGCGTGGCGAGAGATACCGTAGGCGTTCTGGATCGCCGTCGCCGCCGCCTGCATGGCGTTGGCTCCCTCGTTTGGGGACTTGCCCGCGTGAGCACTCGCCCCCTCGAACGTCGCAGTCAGGTGAGCCATCGCCAGCGGCTTCTCGATTCCCGCGACGATCTCACCGGTCGGATGATCGAGCCCGACGTGGAGCGCCAGCAGGTAGTCGACGTCGTCGAGATAGCCGCTCTCGGCCATCGCTTTCCCGCCGCCGGAGATTTCCTCGGCGGGCTGGAAGAACACCTTCAGCGTGCCAGTGAAGGCGCTTTCTTTGACTGCCTCGAGCGTCCCGATCGCCATCGCGAGATGGGCGTCGTGGCCGCAGGCGTGCATGTAGCCGTCGTGTTCGGAGCGAAAGCCCTCGGCGGCCGGCCGGTGGTCGTCCGCGTCGGATTCCCGCATCGAGATCGCGTCGAGATCGACACGCAGCCCGATACACGGCCCGTCGCCGCACTCGAGCACGCCGATCACGCCCGTGTGACCGTCGGCGGTCCGCTCTAAAATGTCCGATCGAACCCCTGCTTCGCGAGCGCGCTCGAGCCACGGCTCGAGTTCGGATTCGGCGGGGACGGCCATGCGCTGGTCGGTCGCCAGCGCCTCGCGGCCGATGGCGATCTCGTCGACGCCGACCCGCTCGAGTTCCTCGACCACCCGGGCGGTCGTCCGGAACTCGCGCCAGCCCGGTTCGGGAAGCCGATGGAAGTCCCGCCGGAGTTTCTGGAGCCTGTTTCGAACCTCGTATGACATGGTTTCTCGAAACAAGGTCGGGGAGCTACTTAATCGTGGCCAATGATCGTATACTGTTTCCGACGTTCGGTGGACAACGTCACCGTCGAGTTCGGATTCCGTTTCGGTTTGGGCGACCGGCTCGGCGGTGACGAGCGAGCGGCGAGCAGGGACTCGAGGCACCCGTTGACTGCGATTATAGTGGCCACTGACGTCACTGCACACCCGATCGCACAGCCATCGTACGATCGGTGTGTGAATCGGTTCAGTTGGTACTATCGCCCAGGTATGCGGTCGCGTCCAGTTCGACGCGAACGTCCTCCGGGAGCCGCGAGACCTCGACGCAGGCGCGTGCCGGCGGGTCCGCGCCGAACCGCGCGCCGTAGGCGTCGTTGACGCGGTCGTAGTCTGCGAGATCGGTCAGGTAGACGGTCACGTTGACGACGTCCGCGAGCCCGTCGCCGCCAGCTTCGTCGACGACCGCGGCGATGTTATTGAGGACCTGCTCGGTTTGGTCCTGAATGTCGCCGTCGATGACCTCGCCCGTTTCGGGGTCGACGGGGCCATAGCCGGAGACGTACAGCGTGTCGCCGGCGCGGACGCCCTGTGAGTAGGGGTTGTCGTTGCTCGGTGCGTCGTCGGTTTCGATGGGAGCGATGTCGGACATGACGTCGGATCTCAGGCCGCCTGTTTTGCCTCGGTGGTCACGTCCTCGATCGCTTCGACGACGATGTCGAGTGCGGTCTCGGCCAGTTCGTGGGTGAGCACCAGCGGCGGCAGGAGTCGGAGCACGTTGCCGTGGCGGCCGGCGGTCCAGACGAGGACACCGCGCTCGAAACAGTACTGTTGAATCGCGTCGACGAGGTCGCCGTCGGGGTTTCCGTCACTGTCGACGAACTCGGCACCGATGAACAGCCCCTTGCCGCGGACGTCGGCCAGCCGATTGTTCCCGTCGGCGGCTTCGCGGAGCCGTTCCCGGATGTACTCGCCGAGGTCGCGGGCGTGGGCGAGCAGGTCGTGTTCCTGGATGTATTCGATCGCGCGGGTGCCGGCACGCATCCCGACGACGTGGCCGCGGTAGGTGCCGGCGTGATCGCCCGAGCCCCACGTGTCTAGATCCTCGTGGTACATCGTCGCCGACAGCGGGAAGCCCACACCACCGAGGGCCTTCGCGGAGGTCATCGCGTCCGGTGCGACGCCCTCCCAGTCGCTGGCCCACCACTGACCGGTGCGACCGAAGCCGCTCTGGATCTCGTCGAAGACGAGCACCACGTCGTTGTCGTCGGCGATGTCACGAAGCCCCTGCAGGAAGCCCTCCGGCGGCGTGACGATGCCACCTTCGCCCTGGATCGGCTCGACGATGATTCCCGCCGGATTGGCCAGCCCGCCGTAGGGGTCCTCGACGATCGCCTGGACCTCCTCGAGTGCGTGGTCGACTGCTGCCTCCGGGGTCTTGTCCTGCCGGAACGGATCGGGGTAGGGTGCGTGGACGACGTCAGAGAGCAAGGGCGTGTAGTGGCCCTTGAACTTCTTGTTCGACGTGACGCTCATCGCGCCGCTCGTCGCGCCGTGGTAGGCCCCGCGGAAGGCGATGAGGCCGTCGCCGCCGGTGTTGTACTTGGCCAGCTTGATCGAGGCTTCGATGGCGTCGCTGCCGGTCGGACCCCCGAAGACGACCCTGTTCTGGCCCTGCAGACCGTCCGGTGCGATCTCGTCTAACTTCTCGATCAGTTCGAGACGTGCCTCCGTCGGGAAATCGACCGTGTGAACGAACTTGTCGGCCTGCTCGTGGACGGCCTCGAGCACGTAGGGATTCGAGTGGCCGACGTTCAACACGCCGATCCCCGCGAAGAGGTCGATGTAGGTGTTCCCGTCGGCGTCCCGGACCGTCGCACCCTTGCCCGCCTCGAAGGCGATCGGGATGTCCTCCGGATAGGCGACCGCGTTACTGTCGATCTCGCGCTGTTTCTCGAGTAACGCTTGCGTGTTCGGTCCCGGAACGGCATCGACGGACGGTGCATCCGCGAAGTGGAGTTCGTCGATCGGCGGTCCTGCCGTCATACGTATGAGAAGGTGAAACACTCATAAATAATTTGTCCACAGTAACTATATAGAACATACACAGTTACCGATTACAGATGACGACGTCTCACCGGTCCTCTGCGACTCGTCGTGTGCGGCCGCTCTGCAACTCCTGTTGCCCAACAGAACAGAAATGGTCGGACGAAAACCGAGTCCGCGGGGATTACGCGTCGCCAGTGCTACGGAACGCCTCGAGCATCGCGTCGTCGATACCGTCGCGTGAGAAGACCGTGACGATGTCGTCGGCCCGGATTTCGGTGTCGCCGTGTGGCGTCAGGACGGTGTCGTCGCGCTCGATCGCGATCACGAGCGCGTCGTCGTCGAGAACGTCCTGCCGGACGGCACGTTCCAGGGTCGTCTCGGCGATCGGTGCGCCGGGATCGACGGTTACCTCGGCGACTTCGGCCTCGCCCGAGAGGCTGACGAAATCGGTAATCGACTCACATCGAGCGCTCTCGTCGGCGCCGTACGGGGCGTACGGCTGCCAGACCTCGTTTTGGACGAGGACCTCGTCTTCGATCTCGACGCCAAGGTCCGACAGCGCACGGGAGATACGCCGGAGATCGGCCGTGTCCTCGCCGACTGCCAGCACGTGGAGGTTCCGACGGCCGGTCATCAGTTCGCGGACGTTGATGACGCCCGAGATGGTTTGCGTTCGGCGGGCGATCACTTCTCGCTCGGAGACCGGCGCGTTACACATAAACAGGTTCGTCAGCCGCCCGTCCGCGCGCTCGAAGTCGACGGTCGCGTGGTAGCCAGTGAGGACGCCGTGGTCTTCCAGTCGTGCAATCCGATTCCGAATCGTGCCAGGTGACACGTTCGTTTCTTCAGCGATCGTCGGTGCCGAGACGTTCCGTGCATCGTCCATCAGCGCATTGATGATCCGCCGATCGATCTCGTCGAGCCGATGCTCCATATCTCGAGGTCTCGAATCCGTCGTCATACAGTGTTCCGATCTCGACCGACCACCAGTCAGACATATGATTATTTTTGCGGAACGTCAATATACCCTCACGATTATACGGATTCGATGATATAATCACGGGATTTATCATCGGTTCCGCTACAATCCCGACTCAATGAACGCTCCACATCGGATACGCGGTCCACCGATCCGGTCGGGATCGAACGCGATCCGTCGGCCACGGTCGCCAACTGAGTGGGTACGTCGACGGGGTGAGATCACATGAGCGACGAGGAACTCGCAAAGGACCTCGGACTCCTCTCGGCGATCACGATCGGCATCGGGACGATGATCGGGGCGGGGATCTTCGTGCTCCCGGGGACGGCCGTGGCACGAGCAGGCCCGCTCGCAGCTGCGACCTTCGTCATCGGCGGCGTGACGGCGCTGTTTACGGCCCTGTCGGCCTCGGAGCTGGGGACGGCGATGCCGAAATCAGGTGGTGCCTACTTCTACGTCAATCGCGCACTCGGCCCTCTGTTCGGCTCGATCAGCGGATGGGCCAACTGGCTCGGGCTGGCGTTTGCCTCCGCGTTCTATATGTACGGCTTCGGCGAGTACGTCAACCAGCTCGTGGGCGCGCCAGCGCTCGCGCTCGGGCCGATGACGATCTCGGCGGCACAGACGATCGGCCTCATCGGCGCGGCGCTGTTCATCGCCATCAACTACGTCGGTGCCAAAGAGACCGGCGGGCTCCAGATCGTTATCGTGGTGACGCTGCTTGGCATCCTCGGGCTCTTCACCGTCGTCGGCCTTCTCAATGCCGACCTCGAGTCGCTGCGGCCGATCGCGCCCGAGGGAACGACTAGTGAGGTGCTTCCGGTGACTGCCATCGTTTTCGTCTCCTATCTCGGCTTCGTCCAGATCACGTCCGTCGCCGAAGAGATCAAAGACCCCGGCCGGAACCTCCCGCTTGCAGTCATCGGCTCGGTCGTCATCGTCACGATCGTCTACGCGCTGTTCCTCGTCGTCTTGCTGGCAGCGGTGCCGAACGAGCTGGTCGCGAACAACGAAACCGCCGTCGTCGACGCCGCCGAGTTGCTGTTCGGCCAGTACAGCGTCTTCGGTATCGGGCTGGGCAGGCTCGGCTGGGCGCTGTTGTTGCTCGGCGGGCTGCTGGCGACGGCCTCGAGCGCGAACGCGTCGATCCTCTCGTCGTCGCGGATCAACTTCGCGATGGGGCGCGAGAAGATCATCTCGCCGTCGGTCAACGAGATCCACCAGCGCTTCGGCACGCCGTTCAAATCGATCCTGATAACCGGCGCGCTCATCATCGGCTTCCTGCTGTTTGGAAACCTCGAGTTACTGTCGACAGCCGGCTCGGTGTTGCACCTGATCGTCTACGGCCTGTTGAACATCGCACTGATCGTCATGCGGGAAGCCGAACCCGCCGAGTACGATCCCGACTTCGAGGTGCCGCTGTATCCGTTCGTCCCGATCATCGGCGCGATCTCGTCGTTCGCGCTGATCGCGTACATCGAGCCGTTCGTCATCCTGCTCTCGGCGGGACTCGTCGTCTTCGCAGGTGCGTGGTATCTACTGTACGCACGCCAGCACGTCGAGAGCGCTGGCGTGTTCGTCAACTGGATCCTCGAGCGTTCCGAGGAGATGCCCGACGCCGCAGTCACTGCCGCCGACTCGGTTCGACCCGACGCCGTCAGAGCCGCCACGGGCACGGACGGCGGCGACTTCCGCGTGATGGTGCCACTCGCGAACCCCCGCACGGAGACCGAACTCATCACCCTCGCCGGCGCCATCGCAAAACAGCGCGACGGCACGGTTCATGCGGTCCACATCGTGCAGGTGCCCGATCAGACGCCGCTCGAGCGCGGGGCCGAACAGACCGAACGGATCGACGCCGAGTCGCAGAAGCTACTCGAGCAGGCGCGAGAGGACGCCGAGACGTTCGGCGCCGACGTCGAAACCCACACGGTGCTCTCACACCGCTCGTTCAAGGAAATATTCGACGCCGCGCGCACCTTCGATGCCGATCAGGTCGTCATGGGCTGGGGACCGACCGCCCACGGGCGCGCCGAGTCACGCCTCGACGAACTGACCCACGACCTCCCCTGTGACTTCCTGGTGCTCAAGGATCGCGGGTTCGACCCCGAACACATCCTGCTGCCGACCGCCGGCGGCCCCGATTCGGTCCTCGGGGCAGACGTCGTCCGCTTGCTCCGCGCCGAGTTCGACTCCCGCGTGACGCTGTTGCACGCCGTCGGCGAGGACGAGTCCCGCGAGGAGGGCGAGCAGTTCCTCGAGGAGTGGGGCGCGGAAAACGGCCTGAGCGACGCCGACCTGATCGTCGACGACCGCGATGTCGACACTGCGATCGCCGATGCAGCCACAGACGCGACGCTGCTGGTAATCGGCGCGACCGAGACGGGACTGCTCTCGCGGCTCGTCCGCGGCTCGCTGGTACTCGACGTCCTCGACGACGTCGAGTGCTCGGTATTGCTCGCCGAACGGGCCCGCAAACGGACGCTGCGCGAGCGTCTGCTCGGTCTCAGAAAAGACGAATAGTCTCCGTACCCCTTCACGTCTCTTGGCGCATACGCGACTAGCTGTACGAGAAACGGAGGAACAGCCTTACGCGTGGCGACCACTCTATTTGCTATGCTCCCGCCGATCGCCGACCGATTCGTCGCGGGTGAATCTCCTGCGGAAGCGCTCGAGCACGTCCGTCAATTGAACGACAACGACGTCAAGGCGATCGTCAACCTGCTGGGCGAGCACTACGACGATCGCGACGCCGTCGCCGCCGACGCCGCCGAATACCGACGGCTCGTCGATGACATCGCTGGTTCGGGACTCGAGGCCTGCATCTCCGTCAAACCCTCACAGCTGGGGCTGGATCTCGGCGAGGACGTCTTCCGTGCCGAACTGACGCGGATCGTCGACACGGCGGCCGCCCGCGACGTCTTCGTCTGGATCGACATGGAGGACCACACGACGACCGACGCGACGCTGGACGCCTTCGAGGCCGTCGCCCACGAGCAGGGTGGTGGCGTCGGAGTCTGCGTGCAGGCGAACCTCCGCCGGACGCGAGCGGACATCAGACGGCTCGCGGACGTGCCCGGCAAGGTCCGGCTCGTCAAGGGCGCCTACGAGCCGCCGGCCGACGTCGCCTACACCGACGGGGCGCGAGTCGATCAGGAGTACCGGAGCCTGCTCGAGTACGCGTTCGAACACCACGACGGCGGCATCGCGGTGGGCAGTCACGATCCGGAGATGATCGAACACGCGAGGGCGCTCCACGAGCGATACGGCACCGACTTCGAGATCCAGATGCTCATGGGCGTGCGCGAGGATACGCAGTACGAACTGGCCGACGAGTACGAGGTCTGGCAGTACGTTCCCTACGGCGAGCGGTGGAAATCCTACTTCTACCGCCGGGTCACAGAGCGGACGGACAACCTCCGGTTCGCGCTGCGGGCCGTGCTAAGTAGTTGAGGCGCGGGCCCGACAGACGCATAACTGCGTCCGAATGCAGAGGCGTCCGCAAAGTCTGACAGTGGCGCCATCGGGCGGTTAGGGTATGTGGCTATACTCCCCTTACGCATACGCTAGGTAATGTCTACCGAACAATTCACCAGCACACAGAAACGTCTCGCGGAGTTTTTTGGCTCCGCGACGCTCGTCTTCGTCATCGTCTCGTCGGGGTTGCTCGCCGACGGGATGCTCGAGGCGTCACCGAGTATCGGCGTGTTATTCATCGGCCTGGCGACGGCCGGCTGGCTGTTCGTTCTCGTCCAGATGCTCGGGCCAATCAGCGGAGCCCACCTCAACCCGGCGGTCACCGTTGCACTGCTCGTGACCGGGGATACGGACATGAAGACTGCACGGCAGTACGTTCCGGTCCAATTCCTTGGCGGACTCATCGGCGTCGGCTTGGCAGGACTCACCTTCGTGAGCACGATCGGGTGGGAGGTGTTCGCGATCTCCGCCGTCGAGCGCCCCGCATCCACCTGGCTGGCCGAGTTCCTCGGGACGATGTTGCTCGCATCGGCAATCATCTCGCTGATCCGTCAGGACAGTGAGTGGATCGGCCTCGCGGTCGGCTTTACCGTCGGTATGGGGATCATCGGAACGGCCTCGACAGCGTTTTTCAACCCGCAGGTCGCTCTCGCTCGCGTCTTCACGTCCGGGATCGCCGGGATCCAACCGTTCGATGCCGTCATGTTCATGGTCGCCTCGACGTTCGGCGGCGTCGCTGCGGGTTTCATGTGGCGATACCTGTGGCCGAGACCCAGCCTGATCGGCAAGCAGGAACCGAAACCCGATGACGATTCGGTTCTCGAGGAGTTGGCGACGGAGACGTAGTCTGTCGGTTCGAGACGACCCGGGATACGACCGACTCGGTCCACGTCTTCGACACGCAGTTGAAGCCCGATTCAGACAGATAGCGGATCGGCGTGTCTCCGCTGTGTCCCCCGTGTTGCTCGGGGCCCAGTTCACTCCGTACCCCTATATAGAATCGTGGAGAACAAAGGATAGTATAAAGGCCAACGGGTTCATCGTCTGGGACATATGACGACGACGCTCGGAACGGCGAGCGCGGGGCCCGGCGAGATAGACACGGGCCGTCTCGAGGTCGGCGAGACCAGAGACGGGAGTCCGGTTGGACTGCCCGTCGCAGTAGTAAACGGAGCCTCCTCGGGGAACACACTCTATATGCAGGCGGCAAGTGACGGCGACGAACTCAACGGCGTCGGCGTCATCCAACGCGTCGTGCCGCGGCTGGATCCCGCCGAGATTTCGGGGACGATCCTGATCGTTGGTATCGTCAACTACCACGCGTTTCAGGTCGCCGAACACCGCAACCCGATCGACGATACGAAGATGAACCGCGCCTACCCGGGCAACGAAACCGGGACCTCGAGCGAGCGGATCGCGGCTGCGACCTTCGATGCCGCGACCCGGGCGGATCTGATCCTCGACCTTCACCAGGGGTCGACCAGCCAGATGTTAGACGAGGTCCGCGTGCGCTGTGGGAAACGCCACCGGCTCCACGACCAGTGTCTCGAACTGGCGAAGGCCTTCGGCTGTGGCTACGTCTTGGATCAGAAGGGGCCGGACGGCCAGCTCGCCCGAACGGGTCCCGACGAGGGCGTCCCGACCATCGACCCCGAACTCGGCGGGGCCGTCGGCTGGGACGAAGCGAGCATTCAGAAGGGCGTCGAGGGTGTCTTCAACGTCCTGCGGTACTACGGCTTCCTCGAGGGCGAGCAGTCGCTCGAGCCCCAGACCCGCGCCAGCGGCTTCGAACAGTACGGCGCGCCCGCAGGCGGACTGGTCACGCTTGAAAAGGACCTCGGTGACCGGGTCCGCCCCGGTGAGACGCTCTTCGAGGTGACGACTCCGTTCGGCGAATCGAAAGCCGAAGTGACTGCCGACAGCAGCGGCATCTTCTGGCGCGCGCGCCGGCTCCCGCAGGTCGCGACCGGCGAGTACGTCTGCTCGGTCGGCACCGACATCGGCAAGTACTGAGATGGCCACCGATCTGACCTGTCCCGACTGCGGTGCCGTCTACGCGGCCGGGCCGGACGAGCCGTGGCGCTGTGGCTGTGGACACGCCCTGGAGTTCACCGAGCGACCACACCCGCAGGGCGAGCCGCTACCGTTGCACAACCTCGACACCAGCGAGGGCTTGTGGACGTTCTTCGAGTTCCTCCCGATCGAACAGCACGTCACCTTCTACGAGGGATTTACGCCGCTGGTCGATGCCCCCGACTGGAACGCGCAGTTCAAACTCGAGTACGTGTTCCCGACGGGTTCGTTCAAAGACCGCGGTGCGACGACGACGCTCTCGCGGGCCGTCGAACTCGGCGTCGAGAAGGTCATCGAAGACTCGTCGGGTAACGCCGGCGCGTCGATCGCGACCTACGCAGCCCGGGCCGGCCTCGAGGCGGACATCTACGTCCCGGCGGACGTCAAACAATCCAAGCTGATGGCGATTCAGCGGGCCGATGCTCGCCCGGTTCGCATCGAGGGGGCCCGCGAAGACGTTACAGCGGCCTGTCTCGAGGCCGTCGAAGGCGGTTCGGGCGACGGCGGCGATGAGAGCGACGCCCCGTACCAGACCGGCGAAGGCTGGTATGCCAGCCACGCCTGGAACCCTGCCTTCTACGCCGGGACGATGACCTTCGCGTTCGAGGTGGCCGCCCAGCAGGGCTGGACCGTCCCCGACGCCGTCGTCCTCCCGATCGGCCACGGAACGCTCTTTCTGGGCGCGTATCGGGGCTTTTCGCTGCTCAACGAGGCCGGCATCGTCGATGGGATGCCTCGCCTGCTTGGCGCACAGGCCGCCGGCTACGCGC
>NZ_JBHUDI010000004.1:342078-440189 GCF_042678045.1 Haloarchaeobius amylolyticus | reverse complement strand
GCCCTCGGCGGCGAGACGACCGACGACGACGGCGACCGCACGACCATCGCGGATGGCATCCAGATCACCGAACCCGCACGCGGCACCCAGATCCTCGAGGCCATCGAGGCGACCGGCGGCGACGCGATCGCACTCGGCGACGATCCGATCGAGAGCGCGCTGGATCGCCTCCACCGTAACGGGTTCTACGTCGAGCCGACCTGTGCGGTCGCGCCGGCGGCCCTCGAGCGCTACCGCGAGCGCGGCATCCTCGACGAAGACGCCGACGTCGTCGTCCCGCTGACCGGCAGCGGATTGAAAACCCTATGATCCGTCAGTGCTGACGAGTTCATAGATGGTCAGCCGACCGCCGACGTTCTGTCCCGACTGTGGAAGCCGCCTCGAGTCGACGATAGCCGACGACCGCGAGCGCATGCGCTGTCCGCATTGTGAGGCGATCGTCTGGCACAATCCCGTGCCGTGTGCCGGTGTCGCGGTCGTCGACCGCGACCGGCCCGACCCGGCCGTGCTCTGTGTCGAACGCGGCGTTCCCCCGGGCGTCGGCGAGTGGACGATCCCCGGCGGCCACATCGAGACCGGCGAGGAGCCACCCGAAGCGGCCGCCCGCGAACTCGAAGAGGAGACCGGCATCGCCGTCGATCCCGACGATCTCGAGATCCTGGCCGCGTCGGCGATGCCGCCGCGATCGGGCAAACACGTCGTGACGGTCCACTACGTGGCCAACTGGGCCGACGCCGACGGCGAGCCGATCGCGGGCAGCGACGCCACGGACGCCCGATTCTGGACGCCGGCGGCGTTCGACGCCTCCGGCGAGACCTTCCGGCCGGTCCATTACGAGCGGTTTCGGGAGGCCGCGGCGTTGCTCGAGTGACGTCGGCGACGGTTCTTCGTTCGGCTGGATTCAGAAACAGGCGGGGACAGAAATCGACGGGGAGGCTGTCCTACTCTGAACCCCGCGTATTGATCTCCTCGGAAACCCGTTCGCCAGGGCGACGGAGGGCGTCGCTTTCGACTTCGTAGATGTAGCCGTGGACGGTGACCTCGTCGGGGACGAGCGGGTGGGCCTCGAGATAGTCGATTTGGGCCTGACACGCCTCGTCGATGTCGTCGGTCATAGAGACCCACTCGGCGATCGAGGCGTCGCCGATCTCTAAACTGGGGAGTGCAGGATTGAGATCGACATCGTCGAGGCTACCGCCAGCGACGGCCTCGAGTCCGTCGACGATGGCCTCGTCTGGTGCGCTCATCATCCCGCAATCCGTGTGATTGACGACGATGATTTCCGTCGTGTCGAAGAAGTTCGTACTCAATGCGGCGCTGCGGATAACATCGTCGGTTACCTTGCCGCCGGCGTTTCGAAAGATGTGGGCGTCACCCAAGGAAATGTCGAGTGCGTCTTCGACGGGAATCCGTTCGTCCATACATGCGATGACGAGGAGGTGCTTGTCGGTTGGGATGTCTTTCCGGCGGCGGCGCGCCCAGTCATCTCGCTGCTCGACGTGTTCGTCGACCCGCTCGAACACGTGTCCGGCTTCCGGCTCGGATTGGTCAGTTGGTCTCGCCATATGTGGTATGCTATACTATGGCACAAATTATGATTGGCGTTACGGCAACCACCGCCAGCATCTATGACGGTCGAACCCGCTAGAGGTCACGAAAATAAACAACAGAACCATCCGACCTGTCTCCGGAGCTATCCCGACTCCCGTCCTCGAGACGAAACCCGACATTCCTTTACTCGAGCCCTGAATACGGGCGGGTATGTTCCTCTCCCTACGCGCGGAGGTCGAGGACGCCCTCGAGGGGGCGCTTTCCGCACTCGACTTCCCGACGGACGATCTGGGCCTCGAAGAACCGCCGGACGACGTCGACAGCGTCCTCGCCTCGAGCGTGGCGTTCCGGCTCGCTGGCGAGGCTGGCGCAGCGCCGCCGCAGGTCGCCGGCCAGATCGCGGCCGAGATCGACGCCGACGAGTTGACCTACGTCGCCGAGATCCAGACGCAGGGGCCGTATCTCAACTTCCTGCCGAGCGACGCGTACCTCGCTGACACCCTCGCCGACGCGACCGACGACGACTACGGTACCTTGTCGGACCGCGAGGAATCGGTCGTCGTCGAGCACACGAGCGCGAACCCGACGGGACCCGTCCACGTCGGTCGCGCACGGAACCCGATCATCGGCGACGCGATCTGTAATCTCCTGGATTTCGCCGGTTACGACGTCGACCGCCACTACTACGTCAACGACGCCGGTCGACAGATGGCCGTCTTCACCTGGGCCTACGAAACCTTCGACGAGGAGGATCTAGAGAGCGAACCCGAACGCGACCGCATCGAGTACGACCTCGTCCGGTACTACCGCAAGGGCAACGCCTACCTCGAGAACGCCGCCGAGGAGGTCGAGGCGGCCGAAGCCGAGATCGAGTCGATCATGCAGGGGCTCGAGGAAGGCGACGACGAGGCCTACGAGCGCGTCAGCGAGGTCGTCGATCAGGTCCTCGGCGGGATGACGGAGTGTCTCGCGCGCCTGCCCGCCGAGTTCGACGAGTTCGTCAAGGAAACGCGGTTCATGCGCAACGGCGACACCGACGACCTCGTCTCGCGGCTCAAGGAACTCGACGAGGCCGTCTACGAGGAAGACGCCTGGCAGCTCGAACTCGACGACCACGGCATCGACAAGAACCTCGTCTTCCTGCGCTCGGACGGCACCTCGCTGTACGCGACCCGCGACCTGGCTCACCACGAGTGGAAGTTCGACAACTACGATAGCGCTGTGACGGTGCTCGGCGAGGACCACAAACTGCAGGCCAAGCAGCTTCGCACCACGCTCGAGTTGCTGGACAACGACACCGACGTCCTCCAGCAGGTGCTGTACTCCTACGTCAACCTCCCCGAAGGGAAAATGAGTACCCGCCGTGGGACCGGCGTCGATCTCGACGACCTGCTCGACGAGGCGATCGACCGCGCTCGCGACGAGGTCGAGGACCGGCTCGACGACCGGATCCGTGACGACGACTTAGACGAGGACGACATCGAGCGCATCGCTCATCAGGTCGGGATCGGGGCAGTCCGCTACGACATCGTCTCCAAGCAGCCGACAAAAGCTATCACCTTCGAGTGGGACCGCGCGCTCGACTTCGAGGCCCAGTCCGCGCCGTACGTCCAGTACGTCCACGCACGCTGCTGTGGCATCCTCGAGGAAGCGGGAATCGACCCCGAAACGGGTATGGATGACGTCGAGACTGCCGTCGACGCCGACCTGCTCGCAACCGAGGCCGAGCGGGACCTCCTCGAGACGATCGCGCGGTTCCCGGCGGTCGTCGACGAGGCGGCCGACGACTTAGAGCCCCATCAGATCGCGACCTACACCCGCGAGTTCGCCGACCGGTTCAACGCCTTCTACCGGGAGTGTCCGGTGCTTGCCGACGACGTCGACGCCGACGTTCGCGAGGCGCGCCTGGCGCTGGTTGCAGCCTCGAAACACGCGGTCGCGAACGCCCTGTCGATTCTGGGCGTGGCCGCGCCGCGGTCGATGTGAGCGGTCGGCGATCGCTGTCGTGATCGAGTCCGTACCGACGGTCGATCACACGGCTGATCGTCGTTACGCTCAAAAGAACAACGCCGCCATCGTCGCCACGATCGTCCTTACTGCGTCTCGTCGGCGGTATCGAGGACCGTCTGAACGAACTCGTCCTCGCTCATCTCGTCGTTGATGTACGCGATCGCCCACTGCACGTCGATGTAGAACGACATCACCATCGCGCCGTCGTTCTCGAGCACCCAGGTGACGCTGTTGATCTCGGCTTTGAACGCTTCGGGATCCGTGATCGCCGCGGCAACGGTTTCCCCGAGCGACTGGAGTTCTGCGGCCAGCGTCTCGGGATCGGTCGTGGTGGTCGTCGCGACGATGTCGACCGTGTCACCGTCTTTGTTGACCTCTTCGATCGAGATTTTCTCGCTGTCGAGCTCGAGCTTGTCGCGGTCGAGCCCCGGAACGTCGGCGTCGTCGGAATCGTCACCGTCACCGTTGTCTCCGTTGGTATCGTTGAGCGGTTCGTCGTCGTCGTTGTTGGAATCGGAGCCAGTCTCGTCACTGGAACATCCCGCAAGCACGGTTGCGAGCGCTGCGCCACTGCCGAGGAGGATCTTTCGTCGCTCCATGGGCGAGCCATCGATGACAGTCATGATTAGTAATCAGTTCGTTACCGTTTCTGTCGTCGCGACCGATAGTTTCGTCCGGAGCCGAGCACTGAAACGGAACAGGAAACGACTGCCAAACACGTCCGAAACTGCCGTCGTCCGTATTGAATCGGACTGAATACTAGAGATGACGGTCTCCCGGTCCTGACGGTCACAAGTCGGGGGTAATCACGTCATTCGATAGAAACGGTTGTGACGAGCGGCGAATCGTTGATGGAAATATCTGCTTACCGAACACGGTCAGTCCCTTTCCAAGATGGTCATGACACAGCGTCGCCGAGATCGTCTCATACGGTCTGCTACCACTGTTTACTGGCACACCCGCAGAACAGGTCGCGGGTGCGCCGGAACCCACTGAGAGGTGTCCGTATCAGTGGTCGGACTCGGCCTCCGTGATCGCACTCGAGACATCGTCGTGTGCTGCCTCCCGCCCGTCGTCGCTGTCGTCCGACTCGGTTCCGCTGGCACCGCCGACCCGCTCCTCGCTGTCGCTCGCATCTGGGGTCGGAATCGCGACGCCGGTCAGCTCGGCCGCGAGCTGTCGGTAGGCAACCGCGGCGGGGCCGTCGGGGTCGTAGACGACCAGTGGCGTCCCGGCATAGACGCTCTCGCGGGCCGCAGCGTCTTCGGGGATCGTCCCGAGAAGCGGGACCTCGAGGCGGTCGGCGAGATCGTCGTGGGAGATGTCGCTCTCCGCTCGCGTGCGGGTCAAGACCAGGCCGGCGACATCGCCGCCGGACCGTTCGGTCAGTTCGATCGTTTTTGTCGTGTCGTGGACAGCAGCAGGTTCGGGCGTCGAGACGAGGACGACGGCGTCGGCCAGCCCCAGCGGCAGGACTGTCTCGTGGCTGATGCCGGCCCCGACGTCGAGAAAGACGTAGTCGAACTGCGAGCGGAGATCGTCGACGACCTCGCGCAGCCCCTCAGGCGATGTTTCAGCGTAGTCGTCGAGGCTCGTGCCACTCGGGATGGCGACGATGTTGTCCGCCAGTTGGTACGTCGCGTCGTCGGTCGATGCAGCGCCGGCTAACACGTCGTGGAGGGTGGTCGAGTCGGGAGAGAGGCTGACGAAACCGGCGAGGTTCGCCATGCCGAGATCGGTGTCGACGATGGCAACGCGCTCGCCGGCCTCCGCGAGGGCCGTCCCGAGGTTCACCGTCGTCGTCGTCTTCCCGACGCCGCCCTTTCCGCTCGCGATGGCGTAGACCGTCTCATTAGACATAGTCGGATACTGTTCGGATCCTAGAACGGCACCACCTTAAATCGTGACCACACCTCCCACGTCGTTACACGAGTCCGACACGACGATGCCGACTGCAGGACCGCCACTCGGTGTCGGTCGGCAGGTGTGTCAAAGGATTCTTACCCACAGCACTGTTTTATACGGGTAATGAGCCAGGAGGGCGAGCAGGAGCAATCCGACCGGAAGAAATACGAGTTCCGGAAGGTTCTCGAGGATCTCAAGGATTATGACGGCTCCGGAACGCAGCTCGTAACGATCTACGTTCCAGAGGACAGACAGATCAGTGACGTCGTCCAGCACGTCACGCAGGAACACAGCGAAGCGGCCAACATCAAGTCCAAACAGACCCGGACGGCCGTCCAGGACGCACTGACCAGCATCAAAGACCGGCTGCGATACTACGACACCTACCCGCCGGAAAACGGCATGGTGCTGTTTTCGGGTGCCGTCGACTCCGGCGGCGGCCGCACCGATATGGTCACGAAGGTCTTAGAGAGTCCGCCCCAGCCCGTCGAATCGTTCCGGTATCACTGCGACTCGGAGTTTCTCACCGAACCGCTCGAGGAGATGCTCGCCGACAAGGGGCTGTACGGCCTCATCGTTCTCGACCGCCGCGAGGCTAACGTCGGCTGGCTGAAAGGCAAACGCATCGAACCGGTCAAGTCAGCCTCCTCGCTGGTCCCCGGCAAGCAGCGCAAAGGTGGCCAGTCCGCTCAGCGATTCGCCCGCCTGCGCCTCGAGGCCATCGACAACTTCTATCAGGAGGTCGCGGGGATGGCAAACGACCTGTTCGTCCCCAAGCGCCACGAACTCGACGGCATCCTCGTCGGCGGTCCCTCGCCGACCAAAGACGAGTTCCTGGACGGCGATTACCTCCACCACGAGATTCAGGACAACGTCATCGGGAAGTTCGACGTCGCCTACACCGACGAGTCCGGCCTGAAAGACCTCGTCGACAACGCCGAGGACGCCCTGGCCGACGCCGAGGTGATGAAGGATAAACAGCAGATGGAGGAGTTCTTCGAGGAACTCAACGCCGGCGACCTCGCGACATACGGGTTCGAGCAGACACGCAAGAACCTGATGATGGGCGCGGTCGACCGACTGCTGATCAGTGAGGACCTCCGGAAGGACGTTATTAGCTACGAGTGTCCCGAGTGTGGCAACACCGACCGCGAGGTGATCGATCGGCGCAAGTCGACGCCCGATCACACCTGCAGCGAGTGTGGCACCGAGGTCGAGGCGACCGACGAGGACCGCGAGGACGCCATCGACCACCTCATCGAGATCGCCGAACAGCGCGGTACCGAGACGAAGTTCATCTCGACGGACTTCGAGAAGGGCGAACAGCTCTACAACGCCTTCGGCGGCTTCGCCGGCATTCTTCGCTACTCGACCGGCGTGTAAGCTCCAGTACCCTCCGTTCTCTATCGGTCACGAGCGTCACCTGCTCGCTGACGAAACCCAACAGGATTAACACCCCGTCGGCAAACCATCGACCATGTCTCTCTCGAGCCGACGCGTGCTCGTCACGGGCGGTGCCGGATTCATCGGGTCACACCTGACCGAGCGCCTGCTCGCCGACGGCGCAGCCGTGACCGTCGTCGACGACCTCTCGAACGGCGACCGCGATCGCATCCCTGACGGAGCCGACTTCCTCGAGGCCGACCTCACCGAGCCCGATGCCCTCGAAGGGCAACTCGAGGACATCGACCTCGTCTTCCACCTCGCGGCGTCGAAACACGTCGACACCGACCGACCACACGGCCAGTTCGACGACAACACGCGGATGACCCGCAACATCCTCGAGGCGATGGCCGACGCCGGCGTGACCGAGATCGCCTACACCTCTTCCTCGACGGTCTACGGCGAAGCGCCGCGGCCGACGCCCGAAGATTACGCGCCCCTCGAGCCGATCAGCGCCTACGGCGCGAGCAAACTGGCCGACGAGGGACTGCTCTCGGCACGGGCCCACAGCCACGATCTGACGGTCTGGAACTTCCGCTTTGCGAACGTCGTCGGCCCGCGCCTGCGCGGCGCGGTGATCCCCGACTTCATCGAAAAACTGCTGGCCGATCCCGAGACGTTGACGATCCTCGGAAACGGCCGCCAGGAGAAATCCTACCTGCACATCGAGGACTGTCTGGATGCGATGCTCCATGTCGTCGACAACGCCGACGATGCGATGAACACCTACAACCTCGGGACGCGGACGACGACCTCGGTCGACCGAATCGCCGCGATCGTCGCCGACGAGCTGGGACTCGAGCCCGAGTTCGAGTACACCGGCGGCGAACGGGGCTGGACCGGTGACGTCCCGAAGATGCGTCTCTCGATCGAGAAGCTCTCGGCGCTTGGCTGGGAGCCACAGCTCTCGAGCGACGAAGCGGTACGCCGGTCGACCCGCGAGCTCATCGACGAACTACGCTGAGCGCAAGGATTGGGACAGTTTCCTTCTTCAGAAACGACCTCGAGAGCGACTAGCGATCCCGTCCGCACGTGTTTTAGGTGGGCTTAAATATCTGGACTCGAAGGACTCGTGCATGAACGATGGGGGCGAGCGGTCGGGCTCACAGGCTGCCGATGCCGAGACGAGCTCGAGGAACGGCGACGGCGAGCCAACGCTCGGGACCGGTGACAGTGGATCGGACCGCAGCGGGCGTGCCGCGTTGCTGACTCGTCGCCGCCTGACGATCGCTGGGACGGTTCTCGTATTGGCCGGGCTGTTCGTCGCCGTCCGGGAACTCGATATCCGGACTATCACCGCCGAGATCTCGAGTGCCGATCCGGTCGTCCTCGGGGCTGCAGTCGTCGTCTACGTCGTCTCGTGGCCGCTTCGCGGGCGACGGTACGACGATGTGCTCGCGGCGATGGATCATCGCAGTGGGACCGCCGTTGCGACGGTCGCCGTCTTCGTCAGCCAGACGGCTAACCTCGCGATCCCGGCTCGGGCGGGTGACGCGGTGCGTGCGTACGTGATGAAACGCCAGCGAGGGGTGTCCTACGCCGCCGGGGTCGCCTCGCTGACCGTCGAGCGGCTGTTCGATCTGGCGACGATCGCGACGCTCGCGGTGCTGGCGACGGCGTGGCTCGCGATCGGCGGTGATACCGGCCCGCTCGAACTCGTCGCCGAGGCCGGCGGCGCACGGACCGCCCTGCTGGCCGCGGCAGCCGTGAGTACGGCGACCGTCGGCGTCGGTGCCGTCGTCGTCACGTCCGCGCGGGCCGACCACGGGCTCGGCGCGTGGCTCCGGGCACAGGGGCAGGGGCGACCGTGGCTCGAGGGGGCACTCGAGGCCGCAGTCCAGTTCGCAAGCGACGTACAAGTCGTCGTCCGCCAGCCGCGCGCGCTGGCCGCGATCGGGGCTGGGAGTCTGTTGGTGTGGTCGCTCGACGTGCTCACAGCGGTGCTCGTCCTCGCAGCGCTGGACAGCGGGCTCCCGATCGGGACAGTACTCTCGGTCGGGACGCTGGCGGTCAGCGTGGGCAACCTCGCGAAGGTGTTGCCGCTCTCACAGGGCGGCGTCGGGCTCTACGAGGCGGCGTTTACCGCGCTCGTGGTCGGGTTGACGCCCGTCGGCGCGAGCGTGGCCCTGGCCGCTGCGATCGTCGATCACGCGCTGAAAAACGGCGTGACGCTGCTCGGCGGGACGGGCGCGGTCGCCTGGCTCGGACTGTCGCTGTCGGACGCGACGACGGGGTCGGAGGCGACGCGAGAAACCGGTAGTGTTTTAGGCGAGCCTAAAAGATAGTGTGGCAATGAGTCAGGACATCTGTGTCATCGTACCGACGATCCGGGAATACGAGTGCATGCGCTCGTACTTCGAGAACGCCCGCGAGCACGGCTTCGACCTCTCGCGGCTGCACGTCGTGCTCGTCACCGAGGATTTCTGTGAGACCGACGCAATGGAAGCGATGCTCGAGGAAGAAGACGTTTCCGGCGAGGTCTTCGACGGGAGCCGTCGCGAGGAGTGGTACGAAGATCATGGCGTCGCCGAGTACAGCCACGTCGTGCCGGCGGCCAGCCACGCCGAGACGAGTTTCGGGCTGCTCTACATGTGGGCCCACGACGAGTTCGACTACGGCTTCTTCATCGACGACGATACACTCCCTCACGACGACGAGGACTTCTTCGGCACGCACATGGAGAACCTCGCCTTTGCGGGCGAAATCGAGGAAGTCGCCTCCGACGAGCAGTGGGTCAACGTCCTCTACCAGAACGCCGACGAACACGGCCTCTACCCACGGGGCTATCCCTACTCGGCGATGGGTGAGACCGTCGAGACCGACACGACCGAGATCGGCGGCGGCGAAGTCGTCGCCTCGCAGGGCCTGTGGACCAACGTCCCCGACCTCGACGCCGTCCGCATCCTGATGGACGGCGACCTCGAGGGGCAGGCCCAGACCCGCACCACGCGCGAGGACTTCGGCGACGACTTCGTCGCAGCGCGGGGCAACTACCTCACCGTCTGCTCGATGAACCTCGCCTTCCGGCGCGAGGTGATCCCCGCGTTCTACCAGCTGCCGATGGACGACAACGAGTGGGACGTGGGCCGGTTCGACGACATCTGGTCGGGCGTCTTCCTCAAGCGCGCCTGCGACGTGCTCGGCAAGCGCATCTACAACGGTGCGCCACTCTGTGAACACAACAAGGCCCCGCGCAGCACCTTCGACGACTTAAACAACGAAGTGCCGGGCCTCGAGCTCAACGAACACCTCTGGCAGGTAATTGACGAGGCGGGCGCAGACGCCGACTCCTACGCCGATGTCTTCGAGGCAATGGCCCAGGAACTCGCCGACGGCGACTGGTCCGACTACAACAACGGTGCGTTCTTCAACTACGTCGGCGAGTACATGCTCGAGTGGCTCGAGTGTCTGTCCGCACTCGAGCGACCCACGGCCGTGGTGGGGAATCGACGCCTATAAGTGCATTTAGGTCAGCCTAAAACACATGACAAAGCAACACGATTCGACGGGTCGACGGGCGTTTCTCGCCAGTTCGGCCGCACTCGGGATGGCCAGCATGGCCGGCTGTCTGGGACTGATTGGCAGTGAAGACGAAGAATCGAGCCCGTTCGGACAGTTCGGCTCGGGACGCGAGGGCCGATCCGAGCCAGGTGGCACGTCGATCGAGGACCTCCCCGCCCTCGAGGGCGAACTCGAACTCTACTCCGGCCGCAACGAGTTCCTCGTCGGTCCAATCGTCGACGGACTCGAGGACTACTACGACGGTTTAACTCTCAACGTTCGATACGACGGCTCTTCGGACCTCGTCAACGCGATCAACGAGGAAGGGCCGTCAACGCGTCCCGACATCTTCTATACGGTTGACGCCGCCGCGCTCAGTGCGCTCGCGGACGACGGCCTGACCCACGGACTCTCGGACGATCTCAAGGGAGTCGTCAGCTCGGACTTCCGGACCAACGACTGGATCGGGATCTCGGGCCGCGCACGGACGGTCCCGTACAACACCGACGCCTACTCGGAGGGCGACCTGCCGAGCAGCATCGACGCCTACGCGACCGATTTCGGCGGCGATCTCGGCTGGGCTCCCTCCTACGGCTCTTGCCAGTCGTTCGTCGCCGCGATGCGCCAGCTCGAGGGCGATGACGCTACCCGCGCCTGGCTCGAGGGCGTCGTCGACTCGGGGATCAGGAGCTACCAGGACGAGCAGGCGGTCTGTCACGCCGTCAACGACGGCGAGATCGACGCCGGCTTCACGAACCACTACTACATCCAGCGGATCATCGACGGCGACAGCGATCCATCGATCGCCACGAAGTTCACCGAGGGCGACGCCGGCTCGGTCTTCGACGTCGCCGGTGCGACTGTCCTCGACTCCGCGGAGGACCCCGAACTCGCCGAGAACTTCATCCGCCACCTGCTCTCGGCGGAGGCCCAGGAGTTCTTCGCGGTTGATACGTTCGAATACCCGATGATCGAAGGCGTCGAACCGTTCGGCGGGTTGCCGACGATCGATGAGCTGAACGTCCCGGATATCGATCTGTCAGAGCTGTCCAACGTCGAAGGCACCGTCGACTTCATGCGCAGCGTCGACGGGATCGACATCTGATCGGTCGGTCGTTCTCGTGTTCCGTCAGCTCCGCTCGTCGATCGCGTCCCTCCGACGCGAACATCAGTACGCGCTGGTCGTCGTTCTCCTCGCCGGGCTCGCGGTCTGGCTCCTCGCGACGCAGCTGTTTCCGTATCACTCGAGCAACGACGACGAGGCCGTCTACCTCCTGCAGGCCGCCATGTTGCTCGAGGGACAGCTCGAACTCCACGCCGGAGACCTCGTCGACGCGTTCCGCCCGTGGTTTTTCATCGAAGACGGCAGTCGGCTCTACCCGAAGTACACGCCGGTTCCGGCGGCGATGTACGCGGTCTCCATGGCACTGTTCGGGGAGCCGCGGGTCACCCTCGCAGCCGTCGCGGCCGGCAATGCGGCGCTGATCTACGTCCTCGGATCGATGGCCGTCGATCGACGGGTCGGCGTCGTCGCCGCGGTCGTCTTCGCCGCGTCGCCGCTCGCGCTCGTGACCACGTCGGTGTTTCTGCCCTACGCCCCGACGACCCTGCTGAACCTCGCTTTCGCGGTCTGTTACCTCCGCGGGGTGAGATCCGGCCGATTGCGGGACGCCGGGCTTGCGGGAGTCGCGGTCGGCCTCGCGTTCTTCGCCCGGCCGTACACCGCCGTCCTCTTTGCCGCGCCGTTTATCGGTCACGCGTTGTGGACGGTCCTGCGAGCGATTCGAACGCGAGCGGCGACTCCGGACCGAGCGCTCAGACCGCTTCCCGGTGCGATCCGGCGAAACGTGCTCACCGCTGCGATCGGGCTCGCGTTCGTCGGCGTCACGCTCGCGTACAACGCGCGGCTGACCGGCTCCCCGCTCGTCTTCCCCTATCAAGCGTTCGCACCGCTGGACGGCCCCGGCTTCGGCTATCGGCAAATCGAAAACCACGCCATCGAGTACACGCCGGCGCTCGCTCTCGAGACCAACGCCTACGTGCTCGAGTACTTCTGGACCCGCTGGTTCACGGCCGGGCCGATCGGAACGGCCGCCGCGCTCGCAGGACTCGGCGTGGCGATCCGGGAATGGGTCCGCCGGGGACACAGCCCCCGTTCGGCTCGAGCCGACGGGACGAGCGCCGAAACCGACGGTGCTGGTGGCCAATACACCGTCGATCGGACGGTGGGTCTGCTTCTCGCTGGCGTGCTCGTCACCGTCCCCGCGGGGAACGTCCCGTTCTGGGGCACCTTCAACCTCCTCGCCGGGGCCGATCCCACGACCGGACTGATCGCGCAGTTCGGGCCGTTCTATCACTTCGATCTCCTCGTCCCGCTGTCGATCTTCGCCGCGGTCGGGTTCGTCACCGGCTGGCGGCGGCTCCGCGCCAGTGTCGCTCGCGGCCGGCTCGCAGCGCTGGCGTCGCCGCGGACGGCGCGCGCGCTCGCGCTTTCGATTCTCGTCGTGACCGGTCTCGTCGTCGGCGTCGGCAACGCCGCGCTCGTCTCGACGCCGATCGAACGCAATGCCGCCCACACGGAGCGCTTCGAGTCCGCGTACGAACCGTTCGAGGACCGCGACCTCGAGAACGCGGTCGTCTTCCTGCCGACGCCATACGGCCAGTGGCAGGGACATCCCTTCCAGGCGTTGCGGAACGATCCCGACTTCGACGGCGATGTCGTCTACGCCCTCGACGGGCCGCCCGAGCGGGATTTCGAAGTTCTCGAGGCCTATCCCGAGCGGGACTACTACCGTTACACCTACCGCGGCGAGTGGACGCCCGAACCCGGCGATCCCATCGTCCCGGCGCTGCAACCGCTGACGGTCCGCGATGGCGCGTCGTTTACGGGTGAGACCGTCGTCGGCGTCGCCGATCAGGTCGAACGGGCCGTCGTCCGCCTCGAGACCGACGACGCCGAGACGAGCTACGAGATCAGCGATCCCGACGACGAGATCACGGTCGACTGGGGACTCATGGCCAACGAGACCGGCGGCGTCGCACGCCTCCCCGGCGCGACCAACGACACGGTCGCCATAGACGACGCCGACGAGATCGAACTGTCGATCACGCTGGTCCAGTCTGAAGGTGCGACGTACACCTATCGCGAGGCGTTCCCCGTTCGCACCGTCGACGGCCGTCTCGAGGTGATCTGGCCGCCCGAGCGAACCGGCTGTCTCCTCGTCTCCGATTGCGGGACCGAAGGGACTTACCTCCCCGATCGGCCGGCCCTCTACGACGAGTGGGAATACCTCGAGACACGCCTCGCGGCCGAGGACCGCGACCCGTCCGCACCGGCCGCGAGTCAGTAAGCGACAGGGACGTATTTCAGGCACCAGCGTTAGGAGCCGTCTCCACCCACCACACCCATGACCGAGAAGCGGTGTGGCCACATCACAAACAGCAGCGGAGTCGAGGACGCCGGAGCGGTCTGTTGCTGGCGGCCCACATGGGAGGAGACCGATCGCTGTCTCTGGCACGCCGAGATTGTCGTTCCGACGTCGGTCTACGAGCAACATGCACCGGAGCCGAGCGAACGGCTCGACGGTGCCGATTTCACCGGAGCGAGGCTAAGCGACACGTCGTTTCTGGCGGGACAATCGCTCGTCGAAGCCGATTTCACGGACGCAGTCCTCGACAACGCCGATCTCTCCGAGGCGGACCTCCGTCGAGCCACGTTCCGAGACGTCGACGCCCACGGGACGTCGTTCCGCGATACTAACCTCCACGACGCGGTGTTCGTCTTCGCCGATCTCCGGAGCGCCGACTTTCGGGGTGCACGGCTCTACCGCGCTGGGCTGACCGACATCCGAATCAACCTTGAGACGGCGTTCGGGGAGCGAACGGTCTACGAGGCCGAGATAGACCAGCGGTCGTCGCCCGACGAGCTGACGGAACGAGCCGAATCCGCACAGTGGGTCTACCGAGAGTTACAGCGACTCTACGACGAGAACGCGTTCCCGGAGCGGGTACACGCCTATTACTTTCGCGAGATGGACTTTCGGCGACGGCGGGCCTGGCAGAACGGGGACTACCGACAGGCGATCACGCTCGCCGGCTCGCGCTGGGTCATGTGCTACGGGACGAGTCCGTGGCGCGTCGTCACGACATCGCTGGTCCTGATCCTCGTCTGTGCGGGACTGTACCCCCTGACTGGCGGCATTCAGGAGGTCGGGAGCGAGGCTACGGTCACGTACCAGATCGAAAACCCCGCCGAGACGCCAGGTCCCGTTCTCGCTCGAGCGTTCCTCAAGAGCCTCTACTTTAGCATCATCACCTTCGCCACGCTCGGCTACGGCGACATCCAGCCGGTCGCGGGGATCGCTCGCGCCATCGCCAGCATCGAAACCCTGCTCGGCTCGCTGCTGATGGCGCTACTGGTCTTCGTCCTCACGCGCAGCGTTCGGTATTGATCGCCGTCGAACACAGCTATCCGAACGCTCCTCGAGGCCGTCACTCGAGAATCGTGGACAGCATATTCGATCGAACGAAACCGTCAGCACTCGACCTGTCGCTTACTGTGTCGGCTCGTGTGGTAGCTCTCGGAGCCGTTCCTCGAGCGAGACTTTGACGATCGACCTGGCGATCTCGACACCGCCTTGCAACGGATCAAGCTTCGTCTCGCCGGCGCGTTCGCGGTACTCGATGGGATGTTCGCGAATGTCGTAACCTCGCATCAGCGGCCGGATCAGGAGTTCGGCCGAGAGACCGGTGTTTTCCGTCCACTCGATCGACTCGATGACCTCGCGTCGGTAGGCGCGCATCCCGGTCGTGGTGTCGTGGACGCGGGTCCCCATCAGGAGGCTCGCGACCGCGGCGAAGGCGTGATTCCCGAAGCGGTTGAACGCCGGCATCGCGTCGGCACCGTGGTAGAGCCGGTCGCCGCTGACGACGTCGTACCCCTGGTTGATCAACGCGAGGAACTCCGGCAGTTGCTCCATCGGATAGGTGTCGTCGCAGTCAGTGGTGACGACGATCGGCCGATCGGGTTCCGTGATCGCCGCGTGGACGGCGACGCCGTACCCTTGCGGCTGCTGTTCGATCACCGTCGCGCCGTGCTCGCGAGCGATTTCGGGCGTCCGGTCGGACGAGCCGTCGACGCAGACGACCTCGGCCTTGCCGTCGGTGACCTCGTCGATGTCCGCGAGCACTTTGCCGATCGCTTCCTCTTCGTTGTACGTTCCCATGACGACGCTGACGTCGTCGAAGGTGTACCGATCGTCGGCGTCGTCGGTTCCATCCGTCATCTCGGGCTGCTCCCCGGTACTCATTGGCGGTACTCGCCGCCGGTCGCATTTATACTTTTAGGTTTGCCTAAAATACTGTGGCGGTGGCTACAGTTGCTTGCGTACGTGATCCGCGGCCTTCAGCGCCAGCGCCGCGATCGTCAGCGTCGGGTTCATCGCCCCACCGGTGGGAAAGACGCTGCTCGAGGCGATCCAGCAGTTCTCGAGGTCGTGAGTCCGAAGGTCGGGCCCGACGACGCTTTCAGCGGGATCGTCGCCCATCCGGGTCGTTCCCATGTGGTGATACGCCGGACCCGTGTTCTCGGGGCCGACCTGCCAGGTGATTTCCGCGCCGAGTTCGTCGAGAACCCGTTCCTGTATCTCGTTGACGCGCTCGATGGTTCGCAGCGCCCGTTCATCGACGTTCCAGTGGACGTCCGGAACCGGATTGCCGTGGTCGTCGGTCGTCGACGGGTCGAGCCCGACGTAACTGTCCTCGCGGGGGAGCTGCTCGACGAGTCCGCCCATGCCGATGTGGTTACCATAGCTATCGCGCAGGCGCTCGAGCAAGTCGTCGCCCCAGTCGTCGCCGGTCAGTGCCAGCTCCACAGGCGAGGGGCCGTCGTAGTTGAAGAACTCGAGTTTGAACGGGGCGTACTCGTCGTCGGCCTCGTCGTAGAACTGGTGGGACTCGCTCGTAAGAAAGCCGACGTGGTTCTGCCGAGTGGGTTCGTCGAGGACGCCGCCCGTGCCCGCGAAGAGGTGATCCATGAAAAAGTTGCCGACGCGGCCACTGGAGTTGGCCAGCCCGTCGGGATAGTGGCTCGATTCCGAGAGCAAGAGGAGACGCGGCGTCTCAACGCCGCCGCAGGCGATTACGAAGGCGTCGGCCTCCTGCCGGTGCTCCGCGCCGTCGGGCGTCGCGTAGACGGCTGCCTCGATCGCGTCAGCCGTATGCTCGAGGCGCTGGACCGGCGCACGGTCGATCACCGTCGCGCCCTTTCGCTCGGCGCGCTCGACGTGGACGGTGGCGTCGTACTTCGCGCCCGAGGGGCAGACCGGCTGGCAGGTGCCGTAGCCGACACAGGCACCGCGGCCGTCGTAGGCCTCCGAGTTGCGGGCGTTGGGCACGGAGTGCATCGCGATCTCGAGGTCGTCACAGGCCTCGGCGAACAGCGAATCGCTGTAGGACGGCCGAAAGGCAGGCATCGGATGGGGCTCCTCGCGGGGCGGCGCGAACGGGTTGTCGTCGGCCCCTGCCACGCCGAGTTCTCGCTCCGCGGCGGCGTAGTACGACCGCAGGTCCTGATAGTCGATCGGCCAGTCGGTCCCGACGCCGCGGACGCTGGCCGACTTGAAATCGGCCTCGTGAAGGCGCATCACCATCCCCTGCCAGTGGAGCGTCGAGCCGCCGACGCCCCTCGATCGAGCGTGGTTCAGCGGGTAGAACCACTCCCCCGACGCCTCGTAGGCGTCGCGCTCCGGATCGCTGTCCCAGACGTCCGGCCGGTCGTAGGCCGGTCGGATCGCCCGCTCCTGTCTGGCGAGCCTGTCGGCCGACTCGAACCGTGGCCCGGCCTCGAGCACGACGACCTCGTGGCCAGCGTCAGCGAGGCGATCCGCGACGAGTCCGCCTGCCGGCCCCGCGCCGATCACACAGACGTCGGCGTCCCCGACGGGAGTGCGATCGGTGTCCTCGTCAGTTACCGACCCCGCCGAGTCGGCGGGCGGCCGATCCCAGCTCACGCCGTCGGCCCCCGTTGATAGCTTGCGAGCCCGCCGGCGTGCCCCTGCGGGTTCTCGATGCCGACCAGTTCGCCGCCTGTCGGCGAGGCGTACAGCGCCAGCAGCAGTTCGTTGACGACGTAATACCGCACTCGTTCGGCGGTGGTTCCGTCGGGATCCTCGTCGGCCGCGGCTGCGCCGATTTCCTCGAGCACCCGATCGCGGTCGGCGACCGACAGTGTCGCGAACCGGTTCTCGTACCACGCCGAGGCGTGGTCGTCGAGTTCGGCGGCCGTCTCGTCGAGTCCCGTGGCATGAGTCGAGTCCTCGAGTCGGGCCTCGAGGAGGGTCGTGACGAACTCGTCGATCCCGGACACCTCGCTGGGGTAGACGACCTCGGCGGCGGCGATCAACACCGCCCGGATCCGGTCGACGTCGACGTCCGCCGCCGGCGTGTTGCTCCGGGGAGCTACACAGCCCGACAGTGTCCCGCCGCCGACGCCGAGCGCGGCCAGCGCGGCGAGTGCATCGCGTCGCGTGAGTTCCATACCGGAAATTAGGCAAACCTAATCCTTATACGCGTTGGAACGAGAGCCACGAATAACGAGCGACAGCAGTCGACGGCGGGCAGACGAGAGGACCACACCGGCCGAACCCGTCTCGCGCCGATGCCCGTTCGTCACGTCGCTGCCGATCGATATCGCTCACTTTCCAACCTATGAGATCGCTCTTCCCGCGCCGACGAACCGAGACGACCGACGGGCCACCGTTGGGGTTGGCACTGCTCTCAGGGATCATCGCCGCCAGCATGGTGTTGCCGCTGACGTGGCTCGTCTTCGAAGCGACGACCGTCGACCCCGGCCGAACGTGGGAGCTCCTCAGTCGCTCCGAGACGGTCGAGGTCGTCGTCAACAGCATCCTCCTGATGACCGCCGTAACGGCCGCGTCCGTCCTGATCGGAGTCCCTCTCGCATGGCTGACCGTCCAGACCGACCTCCCGTTTCGTCGGTTCTGGTCGATCGTCGTCGCCCTGCCGCTCGTGGTACCGAGCTATATCGGTGCCTTCTCGTTCGTCTCCGCGTTCGGCCCCCAAGGCGAGTTCCAGTCGCTGCTCGAGCCGATCGGGATCAGCCGATTACCCGAGATCTACGGGCTCAGCGGTGCGACGCTCGTCATCACGCTGTATACCTATCCATACGTCTATCTCACGACTCGCGCCGCCTTGCTCTCGTTCGACACGACGCTGCTCGACGCTGCACGCACGCTCAATCACAGCACGTGGGCGGCGTTTCGCCGCGTGACGCTCCCACAGGTCCGTCCGGGGATCGTCGCCGGTGCGCTGCTGGCTGCCCTGTATGCCGTCTCCGACTTCGGGACGCCTGCGATCATGCAACTGCCGGTGTTCACCCGCCAGATCTACGTCGAATACAACGCCTTCAATCGGAACTACGCGGCCATTCTCTGTCTCCAGTTGCTCTCGATCGTCCTCGTCGTGCTGGCCCTCGAGTGGTGGATCCGACCGAACGACACGGTTCAGGGCGACGGCGGCGAGGGCTCGAGCGGGCCGGTCGTGGAACTCGGCCGCTGGCGGTGGCCGGCGATGGCACTGCCCGCAGCGGTGACGGCGGTTGCACTCCTGGTCCCGCTGTGGATCCTCGGGCTCTGGCTCGTGACGGCCGATCCGAACGCGCGACCGTCGCTGGGCTTCGAGCTGTCGTATGCCCTCAACTCGATTACCGTCGCGGGTGCGGCCGCGCTCATCGCCGTGCTCGTGGCGCTGCCCGTCGCCTACTTCGCGGCCAGATACGACTCCCCGCTCTCGGTCGTCTTCGAACGCGCGACCTACGTCGGCTTCGCTGTCCCGGGCGTGGCGCTCGCGCTCGCACTGGTCTTCTTCGCCACGGGGTACGAGAACGTCCGCTACTACAACGACCTCGTCGGGGCGGTGCTGCCGGAACTCTACCAGACGATCCCGCTGCTGGTCTTCGCGTACGTCGTTCGATTCATGCCACAGGCAGTGGGCTCGATCCGATCGACGACCCTGCAGGTCGATCCGAAACTCGTCGAAGCCGCACAGACGCTCGGCGAGCCGCCGCTGCGCACGTTCCGGAAGATCACCCTCCCGCTGATCGCACCCGGCATCACCGCCGGCGCGGCGCTGGTCTTCCTGACGACGATGAAGGAACTCCCGGCGACGCTGATGCTCCGCCCCTACGAGTTCGAGACGCTCGTGACGATCATCTGGCGGGCCCAGGAGGCCGCCTACTATCAGTACGCCGTGATCCCCGCGCTGATCCTGCTGGTCGTCTCCGGCCTCTCGATCCTCGTCATGCTCTCACAGGGTGGCCGCGAAGGGCTCTGATCACGCACCCTCGAGCGGCTCGATCAACGAGGGCTCGTCGGTCGATGGATCGTTCACCGCCGTCGACACCGGATCGGCTCGCATCTCGGCTGCCGGATACGACTCGAGGACGTCGTGCCCGGCCTCGCCAGTCAACCACTGCGCTTCGACGTCAGGCTCGAGAATCACCGCCATCCGGTGGTGCAGATCCGCGATGAGGTCGTTGGGTTCCGTCGTGACGATGGTAAACGTCTCGACGGGCCCGGACTCGGTCCCCTCGTCGACACCGCCGCCGAACGCGTCGAGGCCGGTCTGAGTCGTCTCGGGTTCCCAGCGCTCCCAGAGGCCGGCCATCGCGAACACGCGATCGTCTTCGAAGCTAACCCGATAGGGCTGTTTCCCGTCCTCGGTGTCGATCCACTCGTAGAATCCATCCGCCGGAACGAGACACCGCCGTTGCTCGTAGGCATCCCGAAAACTCGGCTTCTCGGCAACCGACTCGGCCCGTGCGTTGATCAGCCCGCCGCTGTCGTCGTCGGCCCAGGACGGCACCAGCCCCCACTCGAGCCGTCGAATCGTCTCCGGCTGCTCGTTCGTGATCACCGGTAGCTGCTGGCCGGGTGCCATGTTGTAGCGCGGGCTGAAACTCGACTCGGCCCCGTCCTCGCGAAACCGGGCATCGAACCGCGCCTCGAGTTCGGCTTGTTCGACGACGAGCGTGTAGCGACCACACATATCCGTCTCAACGGGACGCGGGGCCAAAGGCTATCGGCCCGGCCAGCAGCACACTCACACGGCAGTACACGGCCGGTATGCAGTCCCTACCGTCGTGAAACCGGACGGTACGGGCCCCGTTACGATAATCGATCCCAGTGTCGTCATCGATGGGTCATCATGGACGACCAATACGAAATGGTGGTGTGTCAAAGCGGTAAGTTACAACTCAGAGATCCGGATGACCCTCACTGCTGGATCGCGACCGATTCCCCCGTGGAACTCGAGCAGTAATCCAGCGCCTCCTTCGCGTACCCCTACCCTTCGTCAGCGCGTTCGTCAACGACCGACAGTATCAGGCTGTCTCAGTGTCTGTAATGGTGACTGTGCCGGTTGCGGTCTGGGCCTCGTTGAGCGTCACCTCGACCGTGTACTCTCCCTGTTCGGCCGGGTTGTCCACCGCAGGATACTCTGTGACGATCACGTCGCCAGCCTCGAGCGTGTAGTCGGTGTCGAGTTCGATACTGAACGAGTAGTCGTTGTTGTTGACGCCGCTAATATGGGTCTCGTTGAACGATCGGTCGACCGCGCCGTCACCGTTCGTGTCGACGCCGAGCACGATCTCGTCGTGCTGGGCGCTGTCGACGGTGAAGTTCTCGCGTGGGTAGCTCACCGAGAGCGACTCGAACTCGCTTCCGGCGACCGACTCGTTGGCCTCGATTTGGACCGACTGATTGGTGTCCATCGCGTTGGTGGTCGGATCCTCGGACTCGAGCGTACTCCCGTTCTCGAGTTGGGTCTCGTCGTCCGACGAGGGATCGGCCGTTTCACCGCCGAGCCCCGAACATCCGGCAATCGATACAAGCAGCGCCAGCGTCACGGCGAGCAGTACTCGTCGCATCCGTGACGCGCTGGTGGAACCAGCCATGAAAGTCTTCTGGACTCTACTGGCGATCGTTCCACAGGGGACTCGAGATGCGACGAACGACATCTGCTTTTGTGAACGGCCAACAATCACGAAAACGTCAGGACAGGGATTTGAACCACGCGAAGACGGTCACCCTCACTTCGTTCGGCCGCTGCGTCTTCTCTCGTTCAAATCCTGCGTGTGTCGTTTTTCGAATCCGAATCGCTCGCGTCGCTCGCTGTGCGCGACCTCCCTGATTCAAATTCAGTCGTTAGGTATCTGTCGCTCACGGAGTTGTTCGCGACAGAAACGCCAGGACAGGGATTTGAACCCTGAATCCCGAAAGGGAACACGCTTTCCAGGCGTGCGCCTTACCGTTCGGCCATCCTGGCTCACGTCATCCTAACCGCGTCCGTGGTTTAACCCTTACGAGATGCGTTCACTCCGTCGTGCGGTTGGCCGCCCACGCGGCCAGCCGTGGCTCGAGCACGTACGCCCCACCAGCCACGACGGATCCGACCAGCAGCGCCACTGTCAGCGCCTGCGTGATCGTCACGAGCGGGGCGACGAACAGCGTGTAGCCCTGGACACAGACCAGCACCGATAGGCAGCCGACAGCGCCCCACAGCAAGGCTGACATGGCGCGCGCCTCGAGTTCCCAACAGCTTCGACGGCGACGTGCTCACGGGACGCTCACCGCCTCACTCGAGGCTTGCGATGGCTTCGATTTCGACGCCGACGCCCTTCGGAAGCGCGCCGGCTTCGACGGCGCTTCTGGCCGGCGGCTCGTCGTCGAAGTAGTCGGCGTAGGCCTCGTTCATCGCGTCGAAGTCGTCGATGTCCGCGAGGAAGACGGTGACTTTGAGGATGTCGTCGGACGACGCACCGGCTTCGTCGAGGATGGCGTCGAGGTTGTAGAGGGCCTGTTCGGTCTGGGCCGCGATCGGCTCGTCGTCGAGCAGGTCGCCGTCGGCCGTCAGGGGGATCTGGCCAGCGGTAAAGAGCAGCGAGCCGTTGCTGGTCGCTTGACTGTAGGCACCGACCGCGGCAGGTGCGTTGTCGGTCTCGATGATGCGCTTCATAGCTCACGTCTCGGCCGGCGCTGGCTTAAAAGGAGGCGGAACGAAGAGCGGAGTCAGGCCAGCACGTCGACCACGTAGCCTGCATCACGGAGATCGGCGAGGAACGCATCGACGTGGTCGGGACCGCGCATCTCGAGTTCGATCTCGACTTCGGTGTCGCTCATCTCGACCTCGCGGGAGGTCCGATCGTGGTGGATCGCGTAGATGTTCGCCCGGTGGGCAGTGAAGATGTCTAGCAGGTCCTCGAGCGCGCCAGGCCGATCCTTCAGGACGGTCCGGATCTTCAGATAGCGGCCGGTTTCGACCAGTCCGCGGACGATGACGTTAGTGAGCGTGTTGAGATCGATATTCCCACCGCAAAGTGCGGTGACAATGACCTCGTCCTCGGCGTAGTCGAACTTCTCGAAGAGGACGGCCGCGAGCGGGACCGCGCCCGCGCCCTCGACGAGGGTCTTCGAGCGCTCGAGTAAGTAGACCAGGGCGACGGCGATCTCGGAATCGGAGACGGTGACGACCTCGTCGACGTACTGCTGAATGTGGGGAAAGGTCTGTTCGCCGATGCTGCGGGTCGCGATCCCGTCGGCGATCGTGTCGACCTCGTCGATCGAGACGCGTTCGCCTTTCTCGAGCGACGGCGCTGCGCTCGAGGCACCTTCAGCCTGGACCCCGATGACACGTGTGTCCGGTTTCTGTTCTTTGATCGCGGTCGCGATACCACTGATGAGGCCGCCACCGCCGATGGGGATGACGACGGTCTCAGCCTCGGGGCAGTCCTCGAGAATTTCCAGGCCGATCGTTCCCTGGCCGGCCATCACGTACTCGTCGTCGAAGGCGTGGACGTAGGTGCGACCCTCCTCGCGTTCGATCTCGTGGGCGCGTTCGGCAGCTTCGTTGTAATCCCGTCCCGCGAGAACGACCTCAGCACCGTAGCTTTTGGTCGCTTTGACCTTCGAGATCGGCGCGTGCTCTGGCATGACGATCTTCGAGTCGACGCCCGAGCGTGTCGCCGCGAGCGCGACCCCCTGGGCGTGATTGCCCGCGCTCGCAGTGACCACGCCCGCGTCCTTTTGCTCCTGAGAGAGCGTCGCGATCCGGTTTGTCGCGCCGCGAATCTTGAACGCGCCCGTCCGCTGGAAGTTCTCCAGTTTGAGGTAGACGTCGGCCCCGGTCATCGCCGAATAGGTGTGCGAGTGCTCGAGGGGCGTGTGTCGGGAGGTCTCCTGGACCCGCTCGCGCGCCTCGAGAATATCCGCGAGTTCGAGCATACACCTGTCTACTCGGCGTGCCGTGTAAGGATTACTGTCGGGGACCAGGGAGCCGTCCCGGGCCCACCGTCGTCCCCCAACAGGGATGTGCTACAGCAGTGTAGCACGACAGGGAATACAGGGAATGCACGGCGTGTGACGTGCGAATGGACAAGGGAACCCAGACCATATAAATCTCATGCACCCGCGGCGAAAGTGAAACCGCAAGCATGCGGCGGGTTTCGAACGGCGTCAGACGGAAGACAGACAGACGTCATTCGGTCCGTCGGACTACGACGGCCCGCCGCGAAACGACTCGCTGGACGCAATCGCGAAACGGTCCGGACCCCGGCCACGTTCCGTCGACGTCGAGTCGATCCGGCTCGCCGACGTACACCCAGCAGCGATCGTCCCTCACACCGCTTGTGGCTGGCACCGCGACGCGGACGTAGAGCCCGCTTTCGATACCTTCGTACCGGTCGAGTCGCTCGAGGCCCGCATCGTCGACCGCGAGCAACCGTCCATCGACGCTGCCGCCGGGCGCGAGCGTCGGATACCGGCCGTCGACCCGATGCAGTCCCTCAAGAGTCGCGCGGCCGACGAACTCATACTGCAAGCCGTCACCGAGGACGGTTGCGGCCCGTTCGGGATCGGTCAGCGTTCCGTAGACGAAGACAGCCACGATCGGTCGTTGTGGCGCGAGGGACTTGCCTGTACTGTCGGCTCGTAGAATAGCACGGTAGATACTCGTAAACGGTAGAGAGACACGATCGGCGGTCGACGTACGCAGCAAGCGGCGCGCTCGAGCGCTGTCGACGGCGAAACGGGGACGAAAACTGAACCGACGCTACAGTTACCGCTCCTCGATCGGGACGAACTCCTGATCCTCCGGGCCGGTGTAGCGGGCGCGCGGGCGGATGAGGCGGTTGTCCTCCTGATACTCGAGGACGTGGGCGATCCAGCCGCCGGCGCGGCTCATCGCGAAGATCGGCGTGTACATGTCGATCGGGATGCCGAGCTGGTAGTAGACCGAGCCCGAGTAGAAGTCGACGTTCGGGGCGATGCCCTTCTCGACGAGGCCTTTCTCCTCGGTGAGGAACTGTTCGATGGTGGTGGTGTACTTGTACCACTTGTCCTCGCCGTTGTCAGCGAGTTCCTCGCTGCGCTCCTGGAGGATTTTCGCGCGGGGATCTTTGACGTTGTAGACGCGGTGGCCGAAGCCGGGGATTCGCCGTCCCTCTGCAGTGGCTTGCTCGACCCACTCGCGGTGGTCGAGGTCGCTCTCGTCGATCTCGATCAAGACCTCCATGACGTCCTGGTTCGCACCGCCGTGGAGTGGTCCGGAGAGAGCGCTGATGCCGCCAGTGACGGCACTGTAGATGTCGGCCATCGTCGAGCCGATGACCATCGCGGTGAACGTCGAGGCGTTCAGGCCGTGGTCGGCGTGGAGGATGAGCGCCTGATCGAACGTCTCGGCGGCGACATCGTCGGGCACCTCGCCGGTCAGCATGTAGAGGAAGTTCGCCGCGAGCCCGAGGTCAGGGTGGGGGTCGACCGGCTCCTCGCCGAGCCGGTAGCGCTCGAAGGCCGCGAGCGCGGTCGGGATCTTGGCCGTGATTCGGCGTCCCTTCCGGAGCGTCGCATCGAGATCCTCAGGATCGGCGTCGGCTTCGGGTTCAGAGGCCGAAAACATCGAGACAGCGGTCCGCAGGGCTGCCATCGGCCGCTCGTCAGCCGCGGCGAGGCGCTCCATGGTCGCGAGGACGTCCTCGCTGACCTCGCGTTCCTCCATAAGCGCATCCGTAAACGGTCCGAGTTCGTCCTCGGTCGGGAGGTGACCGTTCCAGAGCAGGTAGAGGACTTCCTCGTAACTCGCACCGCGCGCGAGGTCTTCGATCGTGTAGCCGCGATAGATCAGTCGGCCCGCATCGCCGTCGATCGAGCTGAGTCCCGATTCAGCGACTAACACACCCTCGAGCCCTTTCTTGAGGTCGTCAGACATACTCAGGGATTTCGGACCCTAATGGAAAAGTATTATCGTTTGGTCGGTGACGGATGATAGCACGCCAAATCAATGGTTGCCGTCCAGTTTCTACGCGTGACCAAAGTATGTTTCCGAATTGCGGTGGACATATAGTCAGGTGTGCGCCACCGTCACCCGGCACTATTTGACGATCGGTCATACTGTGCGGGACATCTACCGACAGCTCTCCGCGGAGGATCGCGTTCAGCGTCGTCGTATCACGAGTCGGTCACGAGTCACGCGGACACGTTGCTGTTCGATCCGCTGACTCGAGCGAGTCGTCGGCCGGCGAGCGGTCCGTCGCGTCACACCGCTCGACCGGCGAGTGGCCCGTCTCGACGAAGTGATCGATCATTGCGCGGCTGAGCGCAGCCGCATCGTCCCCATCCGCATCGGTTCGATACTGCCATTCACACTCGCCACAGTACGCGCTCGGCACGTGTCCACGATCGAACGACTGATAAATCAACGGTTGGGTTCACACGGCGGCATCTTATGATCCCCGGACGAACACCCACGTGCAGGTCACACAATTAACTACGGCGTCGGTGTACGATGCCCGATGGCCGACGTTGACGCCGACAGCCGCCAGAACGTCTTGCTCCTCCTCACCGACCAGGAGCGATACGACGCCAGCACCCCCGGCGACCCACCGGTCGAAACGCCAGGAAGTGATCGGCTCTCGGACGAGGGCATCCGCTTTACGAACGCGGTGACGCCGATTAGTATCTGCACGAGCGCGCGCGCCTCTCTGTTGACCGGGCGATTCCCCCACCGCCACGGCATGCTGAACAACTGCCACGAGCCGGATTCCCTCCAGCCGAACCTTCCCAAGGGGATCAGGACGTTTTCGGAGGCATTGGCCGATGCTGGCTACGACCTCACCTATACGGGGAAGTGGCACACCGGTCGCGACCAGACCCCCGAAGACTTCGGGTTCTCGTATCTCGGCGGCAGCGACGTCCACCACGACGACATCGACGAGGCATTCCGCGAATATCGCGAGAAACGTGGCACCCCCGTCGACGACGTCGAACTCGAGGACCAGCTCTATACGGGCAACGATCCACGAGATGGCGACGATGGGACGTTCGTCGCCGCGACAACGCCGGTCGATGTCGAGGAGACGCGGGCTTATTTTCTCGCGGAACGGACGATCGACACGATCGAAGCGCACGCCGACGACGACCGGGATGGTCCGTTTTTCCACCGGACGGACTTTTACGGCCCGCATCACCCCTACGTCGTCCCGGAGCCTTACGCCTCGCTGTACGACCCCGACGATATCGAGCGGCCCGACAGCTACGCCGAGACCTACGACGGCAAGCCTCGCGTCCACGAGAACTACCTCGCGTATCGTGGCGTCGACGGCTTCGACTGGGGGCTGTGGGCGGAAGCGATCGCGAAGTACTGGGGCTTTATCACGCTAATCGACCACCAGCTCGAGCGCATCTTCGACGCACTCGACGCCCACGGGCTGACTGACGAGACGGTCGTGGTTCACACCTCCGACCACGGCGACTTCGCCGGCAGCCACCGCCAGTTCAACAAGGGTCCGATCATGTACGACGACACGTACCGGATTCCACTGCAGGTGCGCTGGCCGGACGTCGTCGATTCGGGCGTGACCAGTGATGTTCCGGTACATCTGCACGATCTGGCGGCGACGTTCCTCGAGATCGCCGACGTCTCCGTTCCTGAAGCGTTCGATTCGCGAAGCCTGCTTCCGCTCCTCGAGAACGGGGGCGACCTGCCGGCCGACACGGAGTGGGCGACGTCGACGTTCTCCCAGTACCACGGCGACGAGTTCGGCCTCTACAGCCAGCGGATGGTCCGCACCAAGCGGTACAAGTACGTTTACAACGGGCCCGACATCGACGAGCTGTACGATCTCGCGGCCGATCCCGCGGAGTTACAAAACCTGATCGATCATCCCGAATACGACGACGTGCGACGAGACATGCGAACCAGGCTGGCCAACTGGATGGACGAGACCGAAGACCCCAATCGCGTCTGGGTGACCGGCGTCCTCGAGGACGCGTCGTAACCACTGCTCGAGTCGACCCGCCGACCTCGATTCGAAGCGTACGTTTACGGTTCTGAAGCGGCTACCCTCGTCTATGATCGCGGACAGCGACGAACGGAGGGAGAGTCGATGACGGAGCACGGGTCGGACGAGTCACCGACCGAGCTTCGCGAGGAAGCCGCCGAACACGAGGCAGTGGCCGACGCCCTCGAGGACCTCCTTGAGGAACTCCGCAACGAGGAGGTCAAGGGATCGCGACTCGAGGGGCTGTTCGACGAGGCGAGCTCGAGTAATCCGAACATCTGGAACACCGTGACCGCCTTCATTGACATCGAGGACGGTGAGGCGGTCGTCACGGACGAGTCTAAACTGGCGCAAGGGAGCTGGGCCCCCGAAATCGTCGAGGGCTGTGACACGATGATTACGCTCGACATCGAGTACGGGATGATGCCCGACGAGTTCAAATACATCGCCGGGAAGAAACTGCGCCAGCGGATCGAGGAGTTCCGCGAGCGAGCCGCTGAGGCGCGAGAGAGGGGCGACGAACTCGAGGCAGACACGGACGACTGATACGAGCTGCTGTCACGAGAGACTGGTGCAACCGCACCCACCTGCAGGTGCACTAGCACTGACTGACAGAAGTTCGTATGAACAGGTCAATCGACGACGAGCCGTTCGCGCTCGAAACGGCCGCCAGCTCCGGGTTCGTCCCCGTCGCGCTCGGTATCGTCCCGCCAGCGCCACGAGCCGATCTCGCGGGGCTCGAGCGAGACGATCGCGTACGACCGATCGGGCCACGTCGCCAGTTCGGCGTCGGTCTCGCTCGGTCGCGGCGGGCCGCGGGGATGGGAGTGATAGAAGCCGACGATCTCCTCGCCGCGATCCTCGAGGCAGTCGAAGATCGCCAGCTGTTGTTCGGGGTCGATCTCGTAGCGCGTTCGCGGGTTCGCGGCGACGTTGTCAGCTGGATACTGCGACCGGACGCGGCTCGCCCCCTCGGACTCGTACGCGCCGCCGAGGATGCCACAGATCTCGTTTGGCTGTCCCTCACGGGCGCGTTCGCGGATCGTCTCGCGAACGGCGGACGGGATGACGATCACGAGCGCGAGTCAGCAGCCGACGCGTTCGAAGCCGACTCGGGCCCTGCGAGGTCGTCGAACGGAACCGCGACGTCCGAATCAGGATCGTCGAACCGGTCGGGTCGGACGATCGGTGCCAGCGCCTCGAGCGTGTCCACCAGCCGCGGCCCGGGCCGGTTGAGGTAGTGGTCGCCGTCCATCGCCCAGACGCGTCCCTCTCCGACTGCCGTCAGCTCGTCCCAGCCGTCGCGTTCGGTAAGGTCGGTTCGGTTCCGTGCGATCTGCTCGAGGCCGAACCCACAGGGCGCGACGACCACGAGTTCTGGATCGTACGCGCGGATCTCGTCCCACTCGCGCGGTCGCGAGCGCTCGCCGACGTCGGCCAGTCCATAGTCGCCGCCAGCCCAGTCGACGAGTTCGGCCGTCCAGTGGCCCGCGATCATGGCGGGGTCGGTCCAGTCGAAGATCGCCACCCGTGGGCGGTCGGCCGCGTCGATATCGGCAGTTCGGTCGCGAACGGCGTCGATGCGGGACTCGAGGTCGGCACGGACCTCGGCCGCGCGATCCTCGCGGCCGACGACGCGGCCGATTCGCTCGAGATCGTCGAGCACGTCGCCGACGCTGTGAGGGTCGGTCGGAACGACCTCGGGATCGGCCGAAATCCGGTCGACGGCGTCGGCGACGACGGTCTCGTCGACCGCACAGACGTCACACATCCCCTGTGTGACGATCACGTCCGGCTCGAGATCGTCGAGCGTCTCGACGTCGATCTCGTAGACGCCGTCCTCGGTCTCGGCGACCTCGAGGACCTGGCGGTCGATCTCGGCGCTCGAGGCGCTTTGCGCCTCGCTGATTCGCGACCGAGTGACCGCGGGGGCAGCCGCGGCACGCGGCGGATAGTCGCACTCGTGGGAAACGCCGACCGGCTCGAGTCCCAGCGCGGCGACGATTTCGGTTGCCGAGGGAAGCGTCGTGACGATTCGCATGGCTCCTCGTAGGGAGCGGGCAACCAAAAGCAGCCTCGTCGGATATCCGGTCTCGCGACCACTTCTGCTCGAACGGGCGCTCGCGAACGCGGACGCGTTCGAACGATATATCATATCCGTCCACCCTGGATGGGGTATGGCAGCCCTCTTACAGCTGTTCGGTGCGAACCCTCTCGGCGGACTGGTACTCGCGATCATCGTTCCGGTCGTCGTCGTCGCGTTCGGAACGTACGTCGGCGTGCTGATGGCGCTCCAGTCGTTTTTCGACGCTTCGTCGTGGCAGGAGGCGACTCGGAACGGTGACGCCGAGGAGTAGGCCCGAGTGATCGGTCGGCTGGTGTAGCGCTACCGTGTCGCTCGAGGGGCGACCGCAAGCGACAGTCACTGCACGTCCGCGAGCGCTTTCTCGAGCTCTCGAACCCCGTCCTTGTCCGTCCGGTCGGGGTTCGCCAGCACCCACACCGGCTGCTCGCCGATCGGGACGAAACCCAGATCGAGCCGGTCGGCAGTCTCGCGCAGGCCGAGGCCGGCGTCGGCGTCGCCCGCGATGACCTTCCGGGCGGGGCTCTCGTGGGCGCGCAGGCCGAGATCGTGGCCATCGATCGCGGCGGTCAGCTCGCGTCTGGTCGTCCCCCGGTCGTCCGCGAGGTCAGCGATCGTCGCATCGAGACTCGAGCGCAGTCCCGAGTCGGTCGTCCGATTAATAAATCGCAGGTCGCGATCGATCAGATCGGCGAGTCTCTCGATCTCGTCGGGGTTGCCGGCGCGGACAACCAGCCCCCACTCGCGCTCCCAGCGGCCGAGTTCGGTCGTCTCGACGTCGGCCTCGAGCGGGCCCGCAGCCACGACCACGTCTGGAACCCCCTCGCGGAGCCGTCGCAGGCCAGGCCGAGTGCCGACCGAGAGGTAGCGCGGATTCGCGAGCCCGTCGAGCACCCGCGAGAACGTCGGATCGTCTTCGCCGACGGCAAAGAGGGTCGGCGGCCGGACGTCCGGCGAGAACAGCGTGACGGTGACGGGTTCACCTGCCTCGAGATAGTCGGTCTCGGGGCCGACTTCGACGACGCCGTCGGCGTCGGCGAGCGTGGTCGTCGCACCGCTGCCCTTGTCGACGGGGTAGACGAGCGGCTCGCCGTCGCCATCGGTAACGAGCCCGACGGGCATGAGCCGATGGCGGCCCTCCTCGAAGCGTTCCTGTCGGGCCAGGCGGCCGGCGACGGTTGCCGACGCGGGTTCCGGAATCCCGGCAGCCTCGCGGATCGCCGGCGCGACGAAGGTGCGAAAGACCATCATCGCGGAGACGGGATAGCCCGGGAGGCCAACGTATGCCGAATCGTCTAGACGGCCGATGAGCATCGGCTTCCCCGGCTTGACGCTCACACCGTGGAGCAGCAACTCGCCTTGCTCCTCGATGACGCGGTAGATGACGTCGACCGCGCTGGCACTGGTCGACCCCGAGGAGAGCACCAGGTCACACTCGTCGGCGGCCTCGCGGAGGATTCGTTCCATTTCGTCCTGGTCGTCGCCGGCGTGCGGATAGAGGACAGCCTCGCCGCCCGCGTCTTCGACGCCGGCGGCGATCGTGTAGCTGTTGACGTCGTAGATCTCTCCGCGCTCGCTCGCGAGGTTCTCGCCCGGTCGCACGAGTTCGTCGCCGGTCGAAACGATACCGACGCGTGGCCTCGCTTTGACCGGCACCTCGTCGACCCCCAGCGCCGACAGCAGGCCGATATCACGGGGCGTGATCTGCGTGCCGGGCCCGAGCGCGCGCTCGCCCGCGGCGACGTCCGCGCCGGCGAACATGACGTTGTCACCGGGGGCGACTGCAGTGCGGACCAGCACATCGTCACCCTCCGAATCCATGTCTGTGCGCTCGACCGCGACCATCGCGTCGGCACCGTCGGGCATCACCGCGCCGGTCGAGATTTCGGCGGCTTGCCCCTCCTCGAGCGTCACGTCGGGCTCCTCGCCAGCGTGGACCTCGCCGACGAGCTCGAGCCGGGCGGGATCGGCCTCGTCCGCGCCGAACGTGTCCCGCGCCTTAAGGGCGTAGCCGTCGAGGCTCGCCCGGTCGAACCCCGGGACATCGAGTTCGGCGTCGAGTCGCGCCACGAGCACGCGGCCCCGCGCCTCTGCGAGCGGGACGCGTTCGATGCCCGCCTCGAGGGCCAGCGAGTCGATCGCCTCGCGTGCCTCCGCGGGGGTGGCAAGATCACGAAACTCCTTGCGATTCATAGCGGCACTTCGCGTGCCGGGGGTAAAAACGTCAGTCTCTCGAGTCTGAGACCCGCGTGCCGAGTCCGCTGCGTACTCAGCGAACGCTTCACCTGGACGCTGAACGAACCGTCGATGTCAGTTCTAGATCGTGCAACAGTCGACGCAGAGACAGTGGTCCGCCTGCGTCGTCCATCGTTCAGCAGGACAGCGTATACCTGATCGCACAGTTGTCGAGCGATCAGTGGAAATCGTTTCAGTTGCCACTATAACACCGCTGAAACGCTTGTATCAGACGCGTAAGAGCGGCGAAACAGGCTTGCTGTACTGATAGTAACGGAATCGGTGGCTGAACGGGTGATATGGAGAACTGCAGGCACCGGATACACCTTCGTGCCGTGGAGACGGCCGAGGCTGAGCAGCGGCATGCTCGAGCGCCGGGAGCACAGTCGCCTGCGAGAGACAGCCAGCCAGTGATCGATCGCGGAACCGCGAGGTGTACGAGTGATGTCTGATCGCATCTACAGCATCGATTCGGTGCGAATAATCGCAATGGTGTTCGTCGTTGCGATTCACACGGATCCGTTCAGGGGGCTCGGAGCGACCGGGAACATGGTGAATTTTCTGATCGACTCGGTTGCACGATTCGTGGTTCCGTTCTTCTTCATGGCATCGGGGTATTTTTTCGCCCGCAAAACTGCCCGTCGTGAGCTGACCGACTATTTCACCGATCGAGTGACCACGATCGCGTCGCTTTACGCGGCCGGGCTGTTGCTCTCCGCGCCGGTTTTCCTCGCAGGAACGGCTGTGCGTGCAGGCGCCGAAAACAGAGATCTCGTCCGTAGCAGTGCGCTCAAACTGACCGAATTCGTGTCTCCGCCCGCGCTACTGTACTACGGGACGTCGGTATCCGAGATCCTCTGGTTTCTCCCGGCCCTCCTCCTCTCGCTTACGTTCGTGTCACTCTTCGTTCGGGTCGACAAGACGGCCTATCTGGTTCCGATTTCGCTCGTATTCCACGTGATCGGGCTCTTGGGTGCGAGTTATACGACGTTCGTGGATATCCCGTTCGAGATTAGAGACGCGCTGTTCTTCGGGTTCTTTTATACGAGCCTCGGCTACGCGATCTACTCGCGCGGCTGGCAGCCGGGCCCCGAGCGGAGCACACGCTATCTCGTGGCAACCGTCGTCTTCGGCGTGCTCCATCTCGGTGAACGATACGTACTCGGATACGTCCTCACGGGTGAGACGTTCGCTCAAGGGGTCTACACGGCGAGTTACACGATCGGAACTGCGCTGTTTACGTGGTCATTATTTCTGTTTCTTCTCTCGAGGCCGGAGCTCGGACGGTCGACGCCGGTACCGTCGTGGGGAACCTATGCGGTCGGTATCTATATCGCCCATCCAGCAGTATTGTACCCGCTCCAGCGAATAGGTGAAGCGCTCGATCTCGTGGGCTACGAGGTCCGAAGCACGCTCCTGTGGCATCTCACGTTGACGCCGCTCACCTTCTTCGGCGCCGCACTCGTCTACGTCGCAGCGCGCAGGGTCTGGGTCAGTGACCGCTGGCGAATCTACCGCTCGCGAGTACGATCGGCTCGAGATCGTGACTCGAACTAGGCGGAACACTCGAAGTGCGGAAGAGAACACCCGGTTTCGATGTACTGTGTCAGCGACGGGTGCATTCTGACCGGACCGGCCCGACATATGAGCGCCTTTAGTGCCGGATCACGAACGGGCTCTCGTGGCTGCTCGATCGAGAGATATCCCGAATCCCATCCGATGGCTGCTGCTGGCGGTCGGCTACCTGCTGGCACGGGTCGGCGTGATCGATCCGCGACGCGCCGAGCGGACGACCGACCTCGCCTGGCCGCGCATCGTCACGGGGATCGCGCGGATGTCGAAGTCCGCGGCGGACGTCGCGATGGTCGGGATCGCGCTCGGCCCGGCGGCGATCGCCGGCGTCGGCCTTGCGACACCGTACTGGGGACTCGCCTTTGCGGTCGGTGGTGGTGTCGCCGGTGCGACCATCAGTCTTGTCTCCCAGCGATACAGCGGCGGGACCGCCGCGGGACTCTCACTCGCGGTGACGACGAGCGGCGTCATCGTCGTCGCAATCTTGCTTCCGCTTGCTGCCGTCTACGGGATGGGTGCTGAGCGACTGATTGCGCTCATCGGCGACGACGCCGCCGCGATCGCCTTCGGTGCGGACTACCTCCGCGTCGTCGCCATCGGCGTCCCGCTGGCAGGGCTGAACCTTATCGCCAGTCGGACACTCGTCGGCGCGGACGACGCGTGGACGCCGATGGCCCTTCGGGCGGGCGGCGCAGTCGTCAACGTGGTTCTCAACGGGGTATTGCTCTTCGTCCTCGAGTTGGGCGTCGTCGGTGCGGCGATCGGCACGGTCGTCGCGAACGGTCTCGTCCTGGCGGCGTTCGTGGTCGGGTTCACGGTCGGCCGGCTGCCGCTGATCGGCGCGTTCCCCGTGACGGTCAGCATCGGGTGGCCGTACGCGACAGCCGGCGAAATCCGCGACGTGCTCACCATTGGGACGCCACTGGTGTTCACCAACGTCGCACGGCGGGCCGCCCAGTTCCCGATGCTCGCGATCGTCGCGCTCTTCGGCCCGAACGTCCTCGCCGCCTACGTCGTCGCCCGCCGCGTCCGGGACCTGATGGATACGCCCGGCTGGGGCTTTTCGCTGGCCTCGAGCAGTCTGGTCGGGCAGGAACTGGGAACCGGTGACGAAGGGGACGCCGACGCGTACGGCCATGACGTCCTCTGGTTCGGCACCGGCGTCTATCTCGTTAGCGGGGCGCTCGTCCTCGTCTTCGCCGAGCAGGTCGGTCGCCTGTTCGTGTCCGATCCATCGATTTTGCCGCTCGTGACCGCCTTTATCGCCGTCGCGTGTGTCAGCGTCGTCTTCCGCGGTATCAGCGGTGGCGCGACCGGGCCACTCCGCGCCAGCGGCGACACCCGCTGGCCGTTTTACGGACAGGTGCTCGGGCTGTACGGCTTCGCGCTGCCCGTCGCTCTCGTCGGTGCCGTCTCGATTCCGATTCCGTTCCTCGAGACCGTGACGCCGCTTGGCATCGGCGCGCTCTACGCCGCGTTGATCCTCGAGACGTTCGTGCCCGCCGCGGTCACGTACTACCGGTTTGCGACCGGCCACTGGAAGACGATCAGCCGCGCGTATCGGCCCGACTCGTCGGCGAGCGACTAATACGGACTCCCGTCAGTGGGTGCCGGCGCACCCGCGACCCGTCCTGCAGGTGCGCCGGGAAATCGTTACACTAGACCGTATAACTGGATAGCTGTCTCGGGCGGAACGATTACAATCCCGCTGCTGGTTGCACGTGGTATGTCACGGCTTGCCGATACCGATCGCGAGCGCATTGCCGCCCTCTTCGAACGACACCTCGAGGTCGGGCTCCACCACGGGGCACAGCTGGCCGTCTTCGTCGACGGCGAGCTCGTCATCGACCTCGCGGGCGGCACGGCTGGTCCCGATGGCGACGCAGAGACCCACAAAACGCGTCACGTTCTCTTTTCGTGTACGAAACCCTATGCCGCGGTGACGCTACACTCGCTGATCGAGGAGGGGGCACTGGCGTACGACGACCGCGTCGTCGACCACTGGCCGGAATTCGCCGATGCGGGCACCGACAAGGCCGAAATCACCGTTCGACAGGTGCTCAGCCACACGGCGGGCCTACAAAAGAGCAAGATCGACGATCGGCCGACCGTCTGGGACGAATGGGACAGCGTCGTCGAGACGCTCGAGGAACAGGACCCGCTCTCGCCACCGGGCGAGCTGCCGGCCTATCACGCGCTGACCTTCGGCTGGCTGGTCGGCGAACTTGTCCGGCGTGTCTCCGGCACGCCGATCGAGGAAGCCGCCGCCGAGCGCGTCTTCGAGCCGCTCGAGATGGAACACACCGGCATCGGCCTCCGGGAGGACGAGGACGACGACGTGGCAACAGTGGTCGGCTTCGATCCGTTCGACCGCTGTCGGGACCCGGGCGAGGGACTCGGCGACAACGCCGCGGTCGCGGCCCCGTTCAACGCCGAAACGGTCCACCGGGCCGTGGTCCCGGCGGCCAACGGGATCGGCACCGCGAGGGACATGGCTCGCTTTTATGCCTGTCTCGCCAACGGGGGCGAACTCGAGGGAACTCGCCTCCTCGAGTCCGGGACCGTCGACCGGATGACCCGGCTCGAGGCCGAAACGGCGTCCGACGGGACGCTCGACCGCGAGGCTCGGTTCGCGCTCGGCTTCTGGAAAGGCGGAACGACGGTTGCACCCTACGGCACGCTCTCTCCCGCACACGTCTTCGGCCACGCCGGCCTCGGGAGCAGCGTCGGCTGGGCCGACCCCGAGGAGAACATTGGCTTCGCGTACGTCACCAACGGGGTCCGCGACGGTACCTACGAACACATCGCCCGGGTGAACGCGCTGGCCGACGCCGTCCGGCTCGCGCTGCGGTGAGGAGACGGACTCCTGTCGATCAATTTCGGCGCACTCGCGACCCGTGGTGCAGAGACACCGGACCGTCGGTCCAGCAGAGCGTCTCATACGGATTACTGTCAGTCAGTGCCAGTGGGACCGCGACTGTCCTGCGGGACCACCGGGATATCGTGACAGAGGACCGTCTCAATCCTTCGGCGAGATATGCCCGGCAAAGGTCTGGAACAGGATCGTCTCCTCGGGAACGTAGAACGTGTCTGTGGCGAACTCGTAAACGTTCTCGGGGGATTCGGCTACCCAGACGATGTAGGCGAACTCGTCCTCGACGGTCTCTTGTTGCATGTCGATCGTCGTCCCCTCCTGGGAGAACTCCGCGAAGAGGTTCTCGAAGAGCCCCTCGATCTCCTCGAGTCCCCGGAACGTCCCCATGTTCGTCACGATCACCGACTCGTCGGTGTAGTCGACCATAATCTCCTCGAGATCCTGCTCGCCGAAGGCCGTCAGGTGGTGGTCGAGTACGTCGTCAGTCGTTGTCATTTGGGATTCCTCAATGAGAGTTGGCAACACATGTCGATATCAAGGTTGGGGAAGAATAGCCCTCTCTCGAGGATCGTTACGGGTTGATTTCCCAGTTCTCGACGGCCACCGTCTCACCGGCCGGAATCCCCTCGCGGTCGTCGTCGACGACGACCCAGCCATCCGCCAGCGCGACGCTCGAGAGCACGCCCGAACCGCTCGCCCGGGTCGGAATCGCCGTGTACGCGGGTTCGTCCCGGTCCAGGTCGTCCTCGTCGCGGGCCTCGAGGCGCACCCGTGCGAACGTCCGTGTGCCGGGTTCGCTCGGGATCTTGCGCTCGAGCCGGGCTTGCGTCGTCGGATGGGGATCGGGCGTCGTCCCCTCGAGCCAGCGCAGTGTCGGCCGGAGGAACTGGACGGCGTTGATGATACAGGCGACGGGATACCCCGGCAGCGCGAGCACGGGCGTGTCCTCGACGATCCCGAGACAGACCGGGTGGCCGGGTTTGAGTCCGACACCGTGGACCAGCACCTCGCCCAGATCGTCGATTACCTCCGGCAACAGGTCTCGCTCGCCGACCGAGGAGCCGCCGGTCGTGACGACCACGTCCTTCGTCAGGTCGCGCTGGATGGCCACGCGCAGCGACTCTGGATCGTCGGTGACCACGTCGCGATACGTGGCGCGAGCGCCCCAGCGCTGGGCCAGCCGCGAGACGGTGAGGCCGTTGGTTTCGATTACTTCGCCGGGGTCGGGGTCGCCAGCGACCAGTTCCTCGCCCGTCGGAATCACGCCCACCGTGGGTCGCTGGGCGACCGCGACCTGTCCGTACCCCGCCGACCGCAGTAGGCCCAGATCCGAGGGCCGGAGCCGGTGGCCGGCCTCGTAGAGCCGTTGGCCTTCCGCGACGTCCTCGCCGACCGGCGCGACGTTTTCGCCCTCCGCGAGGGCGTCCTCGACCTCGAGTTCGCCGAGCGATTCGCGTTCGGTGACGCGTTCGATCATGACGACAGCGTCGGCCCCCTCGGGAAGGGCGCTGCCGGTGTGGACCCGCGCGGCCGTCCCCGGTTCGATGCGATCGGCGGTGGCGTGTTCCTCGTCGGACGCGTCGGGTTCGACGATTCGCACCACCTCGGGCGAGCGCTCGCTGGCCCCGAACGTGTCCGCGGCCCGGACGGCGTAGCCGTCCATCGCCGCCCGCTGGTAGTGGGGGACGTTCCGTGCGGCCGTAACGGGCGCAGCGAGGACTCGGCCGTCCGCACGCGCGACGTCGACGGTCTCGGTCCCACAGGGGACGTCGTCGCCCCGCTCTCTGACTGCGTCGCTGAGAATTCGGCGCGCCTCGGCGACCGGTGTTCGCACCTTGAACCCGGCCTCCGTTCGCTCGCGGTCGGCACCTTCCATACCGTGACTCGAGTCGCCGGACGCCAAAAGCGTGGGGGCCCATGGGGAGGCAAATCGCCGCGACCGCGGGGTTTTTCGTCGCGGCGTTCGAACCTGCATCCATGTCAGCGCTCCGCGACGCGTTGCGGGATCTCTCCGAGGACGTCTTTTTCGATCTGCTCGAAAGCGAGGACGACTACTTGCTCGTCCTCGACGTCCCAGGAGTATCCGCCGAGTCGCTCGACCTCGCGATCGAAGACGGTCGAATCTCCATCGATGCCCACCGCGAAAAGGAGCCGACCGACGACTACCAGTACATCGAGGAGAAACGCTCACTCTTTTTCGACGTCGACCTCCCGCTGCCCGACGACGCATCCGACGCCAACGCCGAGGCGACGGTCGATCGGGGCGTCCTCGAGTTGGTCCTGCCGAAACGGGGTGCCAGCGACGAGACGACGATCGAGATCGTCGACGAGGACGCCTAACACGGGGTGACCGAGACTGGCCTCTCTTCGCGCGTACAAGCGGTTCGTCATCGTCGCCAGGCAGTTTCTGCCGCTGTTGCTCGCCTACGCTCGCGACCGGCGGCGCTTCCTGCTGTTCGGCCGTCCGCGGCAGGTTGGCCCCGAAACCCACCGACGCCGCGCCGAACGGCTGCTCGAGTCGCTGTTGACGCTTGGCCCGACGTTCATCAAACTCGGCCAACTGCTGTCGACCCGTCCCGACGTGCTCCCACCGGCGTACATCGACACCCTCGCATCGCTGCAGGACGACGTGCCGCCGGCTCCCTGGCCCGAAGCGAAACAGGTGCTTGAGGACGAACTCGGTCCCGTCGACGAGCACTTCGCGGCGTTCGACACCGAGGCGATCAGCGGCGCAAGTCTCGGACAGGTCTATCGGGCCCAACTCGACCCGGAGAGCGAGCACGCACGGACTGACCTAACAGAGGGGGCAGATCCCGACGTCGCGGTGAAGATCCGCCGGCCGAACATCGAATCGCTCGTCAACGCCGACCTGCGGGTCATCAAGTGGTCGCTGCCCATCCTGCTGTATTTCGTCGACGAGTCGCGGGCGTTCTCGCTCGAGAACCTCGCCGATGAGTTTGCGAAGACGATCCGCGAGGAGATGGACTACGAGCGCGAAGCCGAGATGCTGGCCGAGATCCGAACGAACTTCGCCGACGACGACCGCTTTCTGATCCCCGACGTGATCGAGAGTCACTCCGGCCCGCGCGTGCTCACCATGGAGTACGTCGAAGGGACGAAGATCAACGAGCTCGCGGAACTCGAGCGCAAGGGAATCGATCGGACCCGCATCGCGGAGAACCTGGAGCGGTCGTACCTGCAGATGATCATCGACGATGGGGTCTTCCACGCCGATCCCCACCCCGGCAACCTCGCGGTGACCGACGAGGGACGGATCGTCTTCTACGACTTCGGGATGTCGGGACGGGTCGATTCGTTCATTCAGGAGAAGATCGTCGACTTCTACGTCGCCGTCGCCAACCAAGACATCGACGGCATTCTCGACGCGCTGATCGAGATCGGCACGCTCAGTCCCGACGCCGACCGCGGCGTGATGGCCGAAGTGATGGAGATCGCCATCCAGGACGCACGCGGCGAGGACGTCGAGCAGTACCGGGTCAACCAGATCGTCGGCCAGATCGAAGACTCGATCTACGAGTTTCCCTTCCGGCTCCCCAAGAACCTCGCGCTCGTCCTCCGGGTTGCGACCGTCGTCGAGGGCGTCTGTGTCACCTTAGACGAGGACTTCGACTTCATCGCGACGGCGACCGACTACCTGACCGAAGAAGGGTATCGCGAGGAGACCATCCGAAATTACATCGACGAGACGGGCCAGCAGCTCCGCCGCAGCGGCGAGTCGTTGACTCGACTCGCGCCCAAGACCGAACGCGCGCTCGACCGGCTCGACCGCGACGACCTCTACGTCCGCATCGGCGTCGAGGACTCCGAGAGCGTCTTCGAGAAGCTCGCCAAACGCCTGATCTACGGCATGTTGCTCACGATGTCACTGTTCTCGACGGGCGTCCTCTACGCGCTCGAGGCCCCCCGTGGATCGATCGTCGCGGCGATCTTCTCGGTGGTCGTGCTGATCCAGCTCTATCGGTCGTTTCGCTCGCCTAAATCGATCGGCGCACGACCACAGTTCACCCGGCAGAACCTGCGCCAGCGTCGCGGCGAGGAGTAACACAGTCCACGTGTCAGATCAGGCGACGTTTCTTCCCGCTCCGGGTCGAAGCCCGAATATGGACGACGAGCGGATCACCGACCTGTCGCTGACGATCGAGTCGATCACGAGCGAGCGCCACGAGCGCGAGACCTCGAGCGAGTTTACCCGCGTGACGACCGAATTCGCGCTCTCGGGGCCAGGGCCGGAGGGCGAGACGGTCACGGGGCGCGGCGAGGACGTGACCTACGAAACCGAAGATCACGATCGGCTGGCGGAGACCGGCCTGCCGGACCTCACCGGCGAGTACACGTTCGGGTCCTTTTCTACGCGACTCGCAGAGCTCGATCTCTTTCCCGGCGGTACGCCCGATCGCGAGGTCTTTCGCAACTACCGACGGTGGGGCATCGAGAGTGCAGCGCTCGATCTCGCCTTGCGGCAGGCGGAAACGGACCTCACGGACGTCCTCGAGCGATCGCTCGAGCCGGTACGATTCGTCGCGAGCACCCGTCTGGGCGAGCCGCCGACGACCGATCGGCTCGAGGCGTTGCACGAACAGGTACCCGACCTCGGATTCAAACTCGATCCGACACCCGAGTGGGACGCGGATCTCGTCAGGGAGATCGACGAGACGGTCGGCACGGATGCGGTCCGGATCCTCGATCTGAAAGGCCAGTACGAGGGGACCGACGTCGACGTGCCGGCCGATCCCGACCTGTACGAACTCGTCCTCGAGGCGTTCCCCGAAGCCGTCATCGAGGATCCGGCGCTGACCGACGAAACGCGGCTGCTATTCGAGGACCGCGACGTTCGATCGCGCGTCTCCTGGGATGCCCCGATCCACGGGCTCGACGACGTCGAGTCGCTGCCGTGGGAGCCCGACTGGTTGAACATCAAACCGTCGCGCTTTGGCTCGCTCGAGTCGCTGCTCGAGACCATCACGTACTGCAACGAGCGAGGAATTCGGCTGTACGGTGGCGGCCAGTTCGAACTCGGTGTCGGCCGCAGCCAGATTCAGACGCTGGCATCGCTGTTCTATCCCGACGGTCCCAACGACGTTGCCCCGCGAGCGTACAACGAGCCCGCAGTCGGTGACGGGCTGCCGGCGAGTCCGCTCGAGCCAGACGTCGAGTACGTCGGGTTCCGCTGGTACCTGCTGTCCCATTCGGCCAGATCATGACAACAGGACTATAGTCACTCGAGCAGAACGTCTTGGCGACGTCGATGGACGGCCTCACAGGACTCGTCGCGCTACTGGTGGCGTTTCATGTCGTGGTGTTCGCGCTCGCCCCGCTTTTCGTCGACCACCGACGACGGACGTTTCGCCGGCGCTTTCACGTCCCGATGCGGCCACTCGCGATCACGTGGACAACGGCGCTTCTCGCGTGCGTCCTCCTGGCCGCCGTGGGAGACCTGCCGCTCGAGGCCTCGATGGGACGCCGCGAGGTCCGGGCAGTCGGACTCGTCGGAATGCTGCTCGTCGGCGGGACGTCCGTCGGCTGTGCCGCCATCGTCGGCGGCCTCCTCGTCGGCCGCCGCGTCTACCGGCTTCGGACTGGCGAGCGCGAACCGCCGGGCGAAATCGTTGCGACCGGCCGCGCCGTCCCAACCGCTGACGGCGAGGCGGAACCGAGTCCCGTGTTCGAGCGGCCGGCCGTCTGCTGGGCCTGGACGCTCGAGGCGAACGACCGGTTCGGCGGCGATAGCGGATGGACGATAGCTCGATCGGGCTCGGGCGGCGTTCCGTTCCGCGTCGAACGAGGCGCCGAATACAGCGACGTGACGGTCGACCCCAACAGCGCATACGTCGACATCCCGCGGCCGGATTCGACCATCCAGCCGCCGGATGACCCGGCACCCGGCCGCCTCGAGCGACTGGCGGACACCGACATCGGCGGCACCGACCACCGATACAGCGAGGGGACGGTTGCGTCCGGCGACACCGTCACGGTCGTCGGAGAGGTCGACGCCGGCGGGCGAGTGATCGACGACGGGTCGCTGGCGACACACGTCACCGCAGGCGAGCGGGCGGCGGTCATCCGCCGTCTCGGACGCCGTGCGCTCGGCTACCTCGCCATCGGTTCGGTGTGTCTACTGGTTTCGATCCCGAGATATCTTACCTGGCTGCAGCTTCGCTGAGACGGGAACGTTTGTTCGGCCGCCAACACTTTACGGGACGGCGACAAGGTTGAGAAGTCCGGGGTGGACTGGATGGATGTGAGTGCTGTGGTCCAGCCTGGATGTGAGTTTTTTCCCGGACAGTCGGCAGGTTTCGAGTCCGCTGTAAAATAGCTGGGGGTTCGTCGTTTGCCAAACGGCGCGTTCGCCGTGGGCTCGAGTCGGCGGATTCAAGACTACAGTGACGGAGATAGTCCTGTTAGCATACCGAACAGGCTCCAGCGGCCATTCCAAACGGTTTATGGCCGTCGGTTGATTACGCCGGGACATGGCGAAACAGCAGACCGAAGTTCGCGATCTCCAGGAAGGCAGCTACGTGATGATCGACGATACGCCGTGTAAGATCAACGCCTACTCGACGGCCAAGCCAGGCAAACACGGTAGCGCCAAGGCTCGCGTCGAGGCCGAAGGCGTCTTCGACGGCAAGAAGCGCTCGCTCTCCCAGCCCGTCGACGCGAAGATCTGGGTCCCGATCATCGAACGCAAAAACGGACAGGTCGTCTCGGTAGACGGCGACGACATGCAGGTCATGGACCTCGAGACCTACGAGACGATCACGATGCGTGTCCCCGAGGACATCGATGTCTCCCCCGACGAGAACATCGAGTACCTCGAGATGGAAGACCAGCGAAAGATCGTCTAATGTTTCCCGGGGCGAGCGACGAGCGCGAGGGGATCGACGCGGCGGCCGATGCCGACCGTGGAGATGCGAACTTCGTGGTCGTCGGTGCGCCCCTGGACGCCACGACGACCTTTCAACCGGGGACCCGATTCGGGCCCCAGCGGATCCGCACTTTTGCCGAACCGTTCGACGATTACGACCACCGGACAGGCCAGCAGTTCTCCGAACTGGGCGTCGTCGACCACGGAGACGTCCGCGCGTGGGACGACGTGGCGGCATATCTCGACTACCTGACGAGTACGCTGCGCGAAGCCGTCTGGAACGACGCCGTCCCCCTGACGTTGGGGGGCGAACACACCGTCTCGCTCTCGGGCGCACGCGCGGTCGAACCCGAGGTATTCGTCTGTCTCGATGCCCACCTCGACCTCTATGGCGCCTACGACGGCAACCCGCTCTCGCATGCCGCCGTCACCCGACGGATCATCGAAGACGTCGATAGCGTCGAGAAGGCGATCATCCTCGGCGCGCGCACCGGCAGTGAAGCCGAGTGGGAACGGGCAGCGGCGGACGACGTGACCGTGGTACCGCCCGAGGACGTGGCTGACTGGGACCCCGGCGACCGACTCGCCGAGCGCAACGTCTACCTGAGCGTCGACATCGACGCCGCCGATCCCGGATACGCGCCCGGGACGGGAACGACTGAACCGTTCGGCCTCGAGCCACGTGAACTCCGAGATGTCGTCCGTGCGGTCGCCCCCCACGCCGACGGCTTCGACGTCGTCGAAGTCAACGACCGTGACGACGGGCAGGCGGCCGCGTTAGCCGCGAAACTCGTCCGGGAGTTCGTCTTCTCGCACGCCGCCGGCGGCGAGGCGTAACCGCCTAACTCGGGACCGGCCGAGCGAGAGCGCACGTTTTTCCCCACTTCATCCGAACGCTCGAGTATGCTCGAGACGACGCTGTGTTTCCCGCTCCGAGACGGCGATTCGAACGCGGATCGCGAAGTCCTCCTCATCGAGAAACGCCGCGGCCTCGGCGAAGGCTGGTACAACGGCCCCGGCGGCAAGTGCGAACCCGGCGAAACCCCACGAGAGTGTGCCGTCCGCGAAACCGAAGAAGAGGTCGGCCTCGAGGTCACAGACCTCGAGCAAGCCGGTGAACTCACCTTTCTGCTCGATGGAGACATCCACTCGGTCTGTTACGTCTTTCGCACGCGGTCGTTTACCGGCGAGCCGACCGCGTCCGACGAGGCCCACCCGGAATGGGTCCCCATCGAGGACGTGCCATACGATCGGATGTGGGACGACGATCACCTGTGGCTACCCGGCGTGCTCGAGGGACGGACCGTCGTCGGCGAATTCCGGTTCGAAGGCGGCGAGCCCCTCGACGAAGCCGAGTTCGTCGGGCACGACCTCGAGTGGGACGGCTCGTTTTGAGCGGTCGATCGGCTAGCGGTGTGACGGGTTAGGGTTTCAACACAACCTTGCCCGAACTCTGCCGGTCCTCGATGTACTGGTGGGCGTCGGCAGCGTCTTCGAGCGCGAACGACTCGCCCACCACGACCTCGAGCTCGCCGCTCGCGAGGCTCTCGGTGAGGTCGGGCACCGCCTGCATGACGCGGCTCGGGTCGTGGGTCGCAGCCTGACCGAGGTGGAAGCCTTTGACGGTCTTGTTCTCGAAGAGCAATCGTCGGTTGCTGACCTCGGCGGGGACGCCGCTTGCGACGCCGTAGGTGACCATCCGGCCGAAGTGGGCCATCGCGTCGAGGCTGCGTTCGAAGACGTCGTCCCCGACGCTCTCTAAGACGAGGTCGACACCCTCGCCGTCGGTTTCGTCCGCGACGACCTCGCGGAAGTCCGTCTCGGTGTAGTTGATCGGGTGGTCACAGCCCAGTTCGGCTGCCAGGTCGAGCTTTTCCTGCGAACTCGCGGTACCGAAGACCTCCGCGCCGGCGTTCGACGCCAGCTGAACCGCAGCCGTACCGACCCCGCCTGCAGCGGCCTGGATCAGGACTGACTCGCCTTCCTCGAGGCCACCCCACGCGAACAGACAGCTATGCGCGGTGAGAAACTGAATCGGGAAGCCGGCGGCTTCCTCGAAGTCCATCGCTTCCGGCACGGGAAAGAGCATCTCGGCGTTCGCGACGGTGTATTCGGCGTAGCCGCCGGTTTCGACCATCGCGACGACGCGGTCGCCCTCCGAGACGTCCTCGACGCCGTCACCGACCGCGTCGATCCGCCCTGCGGCTTCCATCCCAGGAGCGTATGGCGGCTCGGGACCGCCCGGATAGAGGCCGCGACGCTGCATGATGTCCGCGAAGTTGATCCCCGCCGCCTCGACGGCGATGCGGACCTCGCCCGGGCCTGGCTCTGGACGGTCCGTGTCGATGACTGCGAGTCGATCGCTGTCGCCGTATTCTGTTACCTCGATCGCTTTCATACTACTCCTGCGGGCGACAGGCGGATAAACCTCTGAGAACCGGAGGAAACGAACGGTCAGTTGTGAGACTCAGTCACGGACCGAGACGCTATAGCTGGTCGATGATCTCGTCGGCAAACGTCGACAGCGCCGCCTCTCGGTCGTCATTCTGGATCCCGATAATAGCGTGATCGAGGCTCAGTTCCTCGAGCCGACCGAAGTAGTCGCGGAACCACTCGACGCCAGCCCGGAAGCCCAGATGCAGCGGTTCGGGCTCGGCCGTTCGGTCGTCGGCCAACTCGACGCGAACCGCGATCGCGAAGGGTTTTTCGCCGGCTCGGTCGCGCCAGTCGTGGAGGTAGCTCTCGAGCGTGCGCTCGGGCAGGTGATAGAACAGCCAGCCGTCGCCGTGCTCGGCGATCCACTCTTTCGACTGGCGGGCGTGGCCGGTCGGGAGCAGCGGAATCGTCTCCGTCGTCGGTTCCGGCACGACGTCGAGGTCGCCCTCGAGCGATCCCCACTGACCCTCGAGTTCCGGAAAGTCCTCGCGCCAGACCGTCCGGACGGCGTCGACGGACTCGCGAAACAGTTGCCCACGGTCGTCGGGATCGACGTCGAAAGCGGGGTACTCCGGGTCGCGGTCGCCGGAGGCGATTCCGAGGACGAGCCGCCCGTCCGAGAGCTGGTCGACCGTCGCCGCGGATTTGGCAACGTGGAGCGGATGGCGAAGCGTGAGGACGACACTCGAGGTGCCGAGCGCGATCTCATCGGTGTGGGCCGCGACGTGTGAGAGCCACGGCCAGGTGTCGAACGTCTGGCCGGCGTCGCCGAACTTCGGCCAGTAGGTCGGGACGTCACGCGCCCAGAGGCCGTCGAAGCCGACCGCCTCGGCGTGTTTGGCGAGTCGCAGTTCGGCGTCGATATCCGGCTGTGAGCGGTTCGTGCCCGTCAGCGGGAAGCCGGCACCGAAGGTCAGGCAGTCGTGGTCGAACAGGCGTCGGTAGCCAGCGTTTACGTGTCCTCCGGAGTGCATTCGCTCGTGTTATCGGGCGAAGCGGTATGACGATGGCGTTGTCCGACGGCCGTTGCTGGACGGCGACGGTCACAGCTATAGTAACAACTGAAACGATTCACACCGATCGCACAGCCATCGTGCGATCGGGTGTGCATTGACTTTCAGTGGCTACTATAGTCCACCACTCACGCGATACTGACCGCGTTGCCACTCGGCGAGGCGAAAAAGTGGAAATTCGAGATGGCAGCCTGGTCGTCAGTCGAGCCGATCAGTCGTCGGCGGGTGCAGCGCCGGAGCCGTCCTGGGCCTGCTCTTTGGTCCAGGAGAGCTTGCCACCGGCCGCGAGGATTGCGCGTTCGCGTTCGGAGGCGTTGAGCGTCGCCGTGTACTCGTCCTCGCCGTTGACGCGGACGGTGAACTCTTCCTGACCGGAGGTGACGGCGTCGTAGACGTCGTCGACGATCTCGATCTCGTCGCCCTGTTCGATGTTCTCGTAGGTGTCCTCGTCGATCGTCAGCGGGACGATACCGAAGTTGAAGAGGTTCGCACGGTGGATACGAGCGAAGCTCTGTGCGAGGACGCCCTCGATGCCGAGGTACATCGGGCACATGGCGGCGTGCTCACGCGAGGAGCCCTGGCCGTAGTTCTCGCCGGCGACGAGGAAGCCACCGTCTGCGTCAGCGGCCCGCTGCGCGAAGGTCTCGTCGACGCGGCTGAGGGTGAACTCCGAGAGCTTGTCGATGTTCGACCGGTACATCAGGATGTCCTGCGTCGCAGGGATGATGTGGTCGGTCGTGATGTTGTCCTCCATTTTGAGGAGGGCGTCGCCTTCGATCTCGGAGCCGAGCTGGTCTTTCAGCGGCACGTCGCCGATGTTCGGGCCCTTGACGAGCTCGTCGTCCGGCGCCTCGTCGGGCGTGATGAGGTCGGTCTTCGAGCCGTCGTACTCGTCGGGCAGCTCGATGCCGGGTGCCTCGAGGTCGCCGAGTTCGTCGGCGAGGTCGCGCGGGTCGATGATCTCGCCTTTGATCGCCGCGGCGGCGGCGACCTCCGGCGAACAGAGGAAGACGTTGTCGTCTTCGATCCCCGAGCGGCCCTCGAAGTTGCGGTTGAACGTCCGCAGCGAGACCGAATCGGAGGCGGGGACGTGGCCGATTCCGATACAGGCACCACACGTCGCTTCCGAGAAGTTGACGCCGGCGGCCATCATCTCCGCGACCCAGCCCTCACGGGCGAGCATCTCGGAGGCCTGCTTGGAGCCGGGCGCGACGATCATCTCGGTCGTCGGGTTGACCTCGCGGCCCTCGAGCATCTTCGCGGCCGGGAGAATGTCCTCGTAGCCGCCGTTGGTACAGGAGCCGACGATGACCTGCTCGACGGATTCGCCTGCGACCTCGCTGACGGGCACGACTTTGTCCGGCATCGAGGGCTGGGCGATCAGCGGTTCGAGGTCCGAGAGGTCGACGACGATTTCGTCGTCGTACTCGGCGTCGTCGTCGGGCTGGAGCTCGACGTACTCGTCGCCGCGGTTGAGTCGCTCGAGGTAGTCTTTGGTCTGCTCGTCGGTCGGGAAGATCGACGTCGTCGCACCGAGCTCGGTGCCCATGTTGGTGATGGTCATCCGCTCGGGTGCGGTGAGCGACTCGACACCGGGACCGGTGTACTCGAGGATCTTGCCGACGCCGCCCTTGACGGTCAGCCGTCGCAGGAGTTCGAGGATGACGTCTTTCGCGGTGGCCCACTCGGGGAGTTCGCCCTCGAGACGGACGTTGACGACTTCGGGCATCTCGATGTAGTAGGGTGCGCCACCCATCGCGACGGTGACGTCGATCCCGCCAGCGCCGATGGCGAGTTCGCCGAGGCCGCCGGGCGTCGGCGTGTGACTGTCCGAGCCCAGCAGGGTCTTGCCGGGAGCCGCGAAGTTCTCGCGGTGGACGTTGTGGCAGATGCCGTTACCGGGGCGAGAGAAATAGGCGCCGTAGGTACCGGCTGCAGAGCGGAGGAAACGGTGGTCGTCGGTGTTTTTGAAGTCGAACTGGTAGGTCTGGTGGTCACAGTACTGGGCTGCGATCTCGGTCTGGACCTCGTCCAGCCCCATCGCTTCGAACTGGAGCCAAACCATGGTCCCGGTCGTGTCCTGTGTGAGGACCTGGTCGATCTCGATACCGATCTCCTCGCCGGTCTCGAGTTCGCCCTCGACGAGGTGGTCGTCGAGGATCTTCTCGGTGAGTGTCTGTCCCATAGCACACCGAACTGGGCCGTCTATCCTGATAAAACCAGCGTGTTTCGACGAAATCCAACCCCAGTCAGCGAATTCGAGACGAACTCACTCAAATGGCCCAAAATAGTGTAAAACGGAATAATACGGCCTTCTAAACTGAGACTATCGAACAAAATGGGTTTCGATCGGTCGATCACGACGATACCGCACCGATTGCGGATTCCACGTCCGAATCGGGCTCGTGAGCACGTGGCCGTCGGTGCCGATGACGAACTGTGCAGCCTGCGACGCCACCGCACTCGAGACGGTCGATCGAGGCAGTGTCGATCGGTGACACGGTCTGCTGTACCGATGTCCCGGCGCACCCGCAAGACGGGTCGCGGGTGCGCCGGCACCCACTGACAGGAGTTCGTATGAGACGGCATCGGTCGGGACAGCACGTGACGTGACAAGTGGTACCGACGCCTCGAGAGGCCGTGAACGGACATGCTTTTTTCGTCGCCGCGGCGTTAGCACAGGTATGTTCCGTTCCGGTGTGTTCGTCGCCGACCACGTTTCGCCGACGACCGACGCGCAGGTCCAGCCCAACGGGGTCGATCTCACCGCCGACGTCGTCTTCGAGCAGCTGGAACCGGGCCGTATCGGCCGGGACGGCAAAGAGATCGGCGAGCGGATCGCCCGCCCGCTCGAGGAACTCGAGCAGAAAGATCCCGACACCTACTACCTGCCGGCGGGGGCCTACGTGGTCCGCTACGGCGAGCGGATCGCGATCCCCGAGGGCCACATCGGCTTCGTCTACCCCCGGTCGTCGCTCATGCGCAACTCCTGTATGCTCAACACGGCGGTGTGGGACGCCGGCTACGAGGGTCGCGGGGAAGGCTTGCTGCAGGTCCACCACGACATCGAACTCGAGCGCGGTGCCAGAATCGCCCAGCTCGTCTTCGCCGAGGCCGACCACGAAGACAGCTACGACGGCAGTTACCAGGGCGAGAACCTCGAGTGACCGGCACCTAGCGCTGACGCCGTCGTCCCCTCGCCTACCGGTTCGCATACCGTTTTGCCGTTCCCCGACCTACGCTCGAGCGAGCCCCGATGATGGCGACCACCCACGCGTTTACCGGCCTCGCGGTCGTCGCGCCGCTCGCCTACGCCCTCCCCGAGTTCGCGGCCGCGCTCGCCGTCGGCGCGATCCTCGGTGGCATCGCCCCCGACTTCGATCTCGTCTTCGCTCATCGACGGACGCTGCACTTCCCCGTCAGCGGACTCGGTATCGCCGTTCCGACCGTCGCTCTCGCGGCAGTTTTCCCCTCGAGTCAGACCGTCGCGGTCGCCGCGTTCGCCGTTACGGCCTGGCTCCACGCCGCAAGCGACGCGATCGACGGCGGCCTGGAGATGGACCCGTGGAACGACCGCACCGAGCGTGCCGTGTACGATCACGTCCGCAGCCGGTGGATTCGGCCGCGGCGCTGGATCCGCTACGATGGCGCGCCAGAAGACGCTGCGGTCGCCGTCGCGCTCGCGATCCCGGCGCTTGTCGTCTTCGACGGCTGGCTCACTCCTGTCATCGCCGGTGGCGTAGCCGTCTCGGTGTGCTACGCGCTCGTTCGGCGGCGACTCGTCGCGTGGACACCCGATTGGCTCGAGTGACCGTTCGGGTTCGGCGACTGTCTCGCGAGCCGAAGTCGGAACGCTGATACGCTCGCTCACCAAGCGGCCCAGTATGGTCGACCAGCTCGCCGCCAGAACGACACATCTGGTATTTGCTGCTCTCTGGGCCGGTAGCGTCTGTTTCGTCGCCGCCGTCGTCTTACCGCTGGCACGCGACGGCGCGTTCAACACGACCCGCCCGCTCGAGGTCATTTCGGGCAGGCTCACCACCGTCTCGCGGGTGAGCTCGCTCGTCCTGTTCCTCTCGGGGAGCCACCTGGCGGGGACTACCTACACCGTCGAGAGCCTCTTTGGATCGATCAACGGGTGGCTGGTGCTCGCGATGGTCGCGCTCTGGCTGGCCCTGACTGCGCTCGTCGAAATCGGCGCGAAGCGCTTCGAGGCCGGCCTCACCGGAAAGAAGATCCGCGAGCCGGCGCGCGAGGCACTGCCGGTATTCTGGGCTGCTGCGATCGTTTCCATCGGACTGCTGGTCGTTGCCGGGCTGCTCTCGGCCAACGTCGCACGGCTGCTGTAGGCGGGCCGATACGACCGGCGCTGGTGCGCCAGACGGACGTTCTTGCGAAAGATACTTAGTCGGTTACTGTAAGATACTCGCTAATGATCAGGGGTAAAGAAATGGTCGTCTCACTTCTCGCAGTGGGGACGGCCGCTGTGGCCGGCTACGTCCTCCAATCTGAGCGATCGCGGACCGCCGCGTCGCGATCGAAAGCCGACCTCGGCGCCCGGCTTGTCAGCCCGGCCGACGTGCCGGCCGACGCGACGGTCGTCGACGCGTCCGCGCGACGGCTCGGCGAAATCCCCGGTGCGCGACGCGCACTGGACCGAGCAGTCCGCAACGGCGCGCGCGACGAGTGGGAACATATCACACTCGAGCGCGACGGAGCCTGGTCGGTCGTCGACCGGATTCGCGAGTCGCTGCCCTACTACGAGTCCGACACCGACGCCTACAACGGCGTCTACGTCCGATACAACGACCGCATCGTCGTCCTCGATGCGATTGGCTGGGCCCGGCTCGAGGAACCGATTCAGTAATCGACGCGGATACGTCCGGGTTGTTCTGCCCTCCCCGTCTCGTGCGGTCGTCGTCGAGAGCTACGGGCTCTAGTTGCCGCCGACCGTCACTGCACACCCGATCGCACGGGGGCTGCGTGGGTGCCAATCGGTTCAGTTGTTACGAACGATAACGCTCCCGCGCCGCCGACGGGCTAACCGTCAGTCGGCCCCGAATCGCAACCACTACCACCGCGGCCACCAGAGCCCCATCCATGCAACTGGGCCTGATTGGACTCGGACGGATGGGACAGATCGTCGTCGGCCGAACCCTCGCGGCGGGCCACGAGGTCGTCGCCTTCGACCTCGATGACGACGCCGTCGCGACGGCGGCCGACACCGGTGCCGACCCCGCCGACTCGCTCGCGGACTTCGTCGACCAGCTCGGATCGGAGAAACGCATCTGGCTGATGGTGCCCGCCGGCGAGGCGGTCGACGTCACGCTCGAGGAGCTCGAACCCCATCTCGACGCGGACGACGTCGTCGTCGACGGTGGGAACTCCTACTTCGAGGACTCCGTCCGCCGTGCCGAGTCCTGTCCCGCCGCGTATCTCGACTGTGGCACCTCCGGCGGCCCTGCGGGTGCCGAACTCGGCTTCTCGCTGATGGTCGGCGGCCCCCAGTGGGCCTACGACGAACTCGAGCCGGTCTTCGACGCCGTCGCGACCGGCCCCGACGGCCACGAACGGATGGGGCCCGCCGGCTCGGGCCACTACGTCAAGATGATCCACAACGGCGTCGAATACGCGCTCATGCAGGCCTACGGCGAGGGCTTCGAGCTACTCCACGAGGGACGGTTCGATCTGGATCTCGAGAACGTCGCCTCGGTCTGGAACAACGGCGCGGTGATCCGCTCGTGGCTGCTCGAACTCTGTGAGGAGGCCTTCCGCGAAGAGGGCACCGACCTCGGGACGGTGGCCGACCGCGTCGAGGGCGGGTCGACCGGCACGTGGACCGTCCAGGAGGGCCTCGAGCAGGAAGTTCCCCTACCGCTGATCTACACGGCGCTGTCCGAACGGTTCGGGTCGCGAGCCGACGACGGCCGGTTCTCGCGGCGGCTCGCGAACCGCCTCCGCTACGGGTTCGGCCGTCACGAAGTCCCACGACGGGAGTGACTGGCAAACCCGGCGCGTTTTTCTCCAGCGTCGTTCGACGGAAAGCTTGAGTCATTCTCTTTACTCCCGGCGACCCACCAGTAGTTATGAAATCGTTTCAGCCGCCTTCCTCCACAGTCGATACCTCGCCAAGCATGACCGTCGTCGACCTCGTTGCCCGGGCCGACGACGCTGATCCGGTCGCCCTCGAGCCGCTGTACGACGCGATCGATCCCGACCTCCTCGACGGACTGGCCGACGCGGACGGCTTTTCCACGCTCGAGTTCCGCTATCACGGCTACACCGTTCGCGTTACAGGCGGCGACGACGGCATTGCGGTCTCGCTCGTGGATGCGGACGTCTCGGCCGACGGCTCGAGTGGCGTCTCTACAGACACCGAATCGTCGACGTAAGACGCGCAGCCGGTGCGCAAAAAGGGGAACCGTTATGTCTCCGTTGTGGCTAGTAGTGCTCGAGGGCGCGTAGCTCAGTGGACAGAGTCCTTGGTTCCGGACCAAGATGTCGGGGGTTCAAATCCCTCCGCGCCCGTGCAGCGAGGAACGCAGTGACGAGCGAACCGGCACGGAGGGATTTGAATCAGAGAGTGACGCGAAGCGGAACGACCGTGGTTCAAATCCCTCTCGCGCCTCGTTTTTGTGACGACAAGTAATCGTGGAGGGCAGCGTACAGTGCTCGAGCGCGTCCGGTTCTGAACCGGGCGCAGTAGCTATAGGAGTTTTACATGAGGGGCGATTGCGGACCGCTATCGACAGAGACACACCACTGTTGCAAGTGAAGCTGCAGAACGCGACAGGGGGTAGGTGTAACCCTCCGGTGGCTCGAGCCACGCGATCCCGAGGAGACGGCGTGAGCGGTTAGCAACCGTGTTGTGGCCGGTTTTATCCGACTGATCTAGTATACAGTATCTAAATTACCTATCAGCGCTTTAGACGAAACCGTGGACTGTTCTCTCTTGCACTCCCACTAGACTAGTCTTCACATGAAACAGTGGTGTGTGTGAGTTCACTTGCATCAGATGAAAGAGTGGCTTTAAATAGTATATGTCGCTTGATACGGATATGCCTCGGTTCGAGCGGAAGCAGAACATCTTCCGGAACAAGGACGCCCTGGGGGAGTCATACCAGCCCGAACGGATCGAAGAGCGCGACGACGAGATCGAGGCGTACATGGACGCGCTCCAGCCTATCATCGACGGCTGGGAGCCGAACAACATCTTTCTGTATGGGAACACGGGCGTCGGTAAGACCGCCGTCACCGACTACCTCCTCGACGTCCTCCAGGAAGACGTCACCGAGTACGACGACGTCGACCTCTCCGTGCTCAGCGTCAATTGCAAGACGCTCAACTCGTCGTATCAGGTCGCCGTCGAGTTGGTCAACACGCTCCGGCCCGCCGGTGCCGAGATCAGCACGACCGGCTACCCCCAACAGACCGTCTTCAAGAAACTCTACAGCGAACTCGAGGCACTCGGCGGCACGGTCGTTATCGTCCTCGACGAGATCGACTCGATCGGCGACCGAGACGAACTGCTGTACGAACTCCCGCGGGCACGCTCGAACGGCTATCTCGAGGCGACGAAGGTCGGCCTCATCGGCATCAGTAACGACTTCAAGTTCCGCGAACAGCTCGATCCTCGAGTGCAGGATACGCTCTGTGAGCGTGAACTCCAGTTTCCGCCCTACGAGGCGTCCGAACTGACGAACATCCTCGAGTCGCGAGCCGAGGTCGCGATCGCGGACGAGCGCTGTGACGACGGCGTCCTGAATCTCTGTGCGGCACTCGCCGCACGCGACAGCGGGAGCGCGAGGCAGGCGCTCGATCTGCTGCGACTGGCCGGGGAAGTCGCGGAGAACAACGACGACGACGAGATTCAGGAACGCCACGTCGACCAGGCACGCTCGAAACTCGAGCAGGAACGCGTCGAAGAAGGAATGCGGGAACTGACGACCCACGGCCGCCTCGCCTTGCTGGCGGTCGTCTCGAAGGCTGCCAAGGAGTCGACGCCCTGTCGAACGCGGGAACTCTACCAGGAGTACGAGGCGCTGTGTGAGTCGGCGGGGACGGATTCTCTCGCCCAGCGGTCGGTGCACAACCACCTCTCCGATCTCCGGATGCTCGGCATCCTCTCGGCGAAGGAAAACCGCAGCGGGTCTCGTGGCAACTACTACAGTTACGAACTCGACGTCCCGTTTACGAGCGCCGTCGACGCGATGGCCGACGTGCTCTATCTCGATGCGGAGATCGAGACGATTCGCGACATCGCACGGATGAACAGCGTCGTTTGAGACGGGCGCCGCTCCGTGGGTCCGCGACCAGCCAGCGAGTGTGCCAGAACCATGTCACAGCAGTCCGTCTGCGCCGATCGGTCGGCACTCACACACGGACGAGTCCGCCCACACCACTCTTGCGAGTGAACGCCGGTCGGCACGATGTGACTCACTGGACCACGCCGGTTTCGCACCGTTTCACGTGAGCCAGTGCTGGCATCGCGTTTCACTTGTACGGGTGGTGTGCTACCGCCAAGCAGTACGTGATGTTTAGTCATCATATCGAGTCCGCCCCTCGAGTCGGCGTGTGTTCACATGCAATAGTGGTGTCCGGAGGGGATGTAGATCGAACCAGCCACCAGTGTGATCTATTCACATGAAACGGTGGTGTGTCGCCACCCAGTTCACTTGAATCGGTGGTGTGCGTCGGACGACAGTCGGGACCCACGAGCCGAACTGACACTTCTCGGTGAGTGCCCGTACGCATCTAATCGTGCCCCGACGCCTGTAGCCGATGGCAACGGCGTCTCGAGGACGATCGGTGTGAACCCTGTCGTCCGGCAGTATGAACGACCAGCCCCAATCCAGTCGCTCTCCTGGCTCGAGTCGACCGCGCTTGCCGCTCGTTTTATACCCTCGTCGGCACAATGACAGCAGTATTGACAGTCATCGATGGGAAGACAAAAGCGAAACATCGCGGTCCGGTTTTTCGGTGGGGCGGGGAACTACACGACCGTTCTCGAGCACCTTTGCACGTTCGTCCTTACAGAGAACCCAACCGAAACGGCAGTCCTCGAGTGGTGTCGGTCGAACACCCGGGCGACGAGCAGTGACGGCATCCGGCGTCGCCTGACCTTTCTCGAGGGGATCGAGTTGCTCGAGGTCGATGCGGATTGCGTTCGGCTCACCCAACAAGGACTCACGTGGCTCTCGGAGACCGATCCGGCGGTGCTCTACGAGCTGCTCTCGGACAACGTCCGCGGCTTCGAGACGATGCTCGAGGCGCTGCTCGATGGTCCAAAGACGGACGCTGAGTTAGGGGCGGCGATCACGGCTGCCCATCCTGAGGTCAACTGGACTGACGCGTCCGGTCCCGCTCAACATCGGGGCTGGCTGCAGAGTCTCGGCTACGTCGAGCGATCCGACGGCGTGAACTCGCTGACGAACAGCGGCCGGGGGCTGGCACGTCGACAGACCTCGACGTATCCGGCTCTCGAGCGGGGCGCGTCGTATACACAGACCGACCTCGAGGATGCCTTCGATACCAGCTTCGGTTCTTACATCAAGGGCATCAATCCGCGAACGACCGACGAGGGTGAGCTCTCGTACATCATCGTCAAAGCTCGCGAGGACGGCCCCTACGGCGACGAGATCGACGGCGATCGCTTTACATACATCGGCGAAGGCGTGCCCGAAAAAGGCGATCAACAGTTGACCGGTGCTAACAGCGCGCTCCTCGAGCAGTCAGCGTGCTCGACCGTCCCGGTGTACTTCTTTTACCAGCCGGCAGACAGCGATACCCTCCGGTACGAAGGACTGGTCGACGTCGTCGACACCGAGTACGTCGCTCGGGACGGCCGGATGGTCTATCAGTTCACCATGAAGAACCTCGAGATCGGCCCGGAACGGTTCAAGGCGCTTATGGAGTCTGTTTCCGGAGATATCGAGGAAGACGAACCAGCGCTGACCGACGACGAAGACGAATTCACCGAAGTCCAGCGGCGGGTTCGCTCGAGTTCGTTCGCGAAGACAGTTACAGCCGCCTACGACGCTCGGTGTGCCATCTGTGGAGCCGCCCGTGAATCCCCTGACGGCACCACCGATATCGAAGCTGCACACATCTATCCCAAACGAGAGAACGGGCGTGATACCGTTCGAAACGGGCTCGCCCTCTGTCGACTCCACCACTGGGCGTTCGACAGCGGGTGGCTCGCGGTGGCCGACGACTATCGGATCCTGGTCGCCGATCGGCCCGATCTCGAGGGGTACGAGGAGTTCGCACCGCTCGAGAACGAGTCACTTACGCTGCCCACGAACGAGGAACAGCGGCCACACGCGACATTCCTCGCTGCACATCGCGAACGGCACGGGTTCGAATCGTCATAACCTGCCCGACACGTCCGCAGCCGACGAACCTTACACGGGTTCTCGAAGCGCCCAGACGTCTTCGAGGGGCTCGAGCCGGTGTGGTTCCGCCCCGCGGTCGGTCAGAATCCCGGTGTGGTACAGCATCGCTTTCAGCTGGAACACTGTCGGCGAGTGGTAGATAGAGCCGTCTGCGAGCGCCGAGTGCCGAAGCTCACCGTCGTCGGTCAGCACCCGGCTTCGGACGCCGTCATCGCCCCGGATGAACAACTCGACGGTAAAAGACGGATGCAGTTCGTGCAGATACTCGACCGTGTCGACCAGCGACGGCTCCGTGATCCCGTCCTCGAACATCGTCTGTAACTCCGTGACCAGCAGTTCGGTCGCGGGATACGCAAAGACCACCCGTCGAGCCAGCCGTCCCCACGCCGGTGCGAGGTCGACGAACCGTTTCGGCGAGCGATACCAGTCCTCGAACTCCGCGAGCGCTGCCTCGACGGACCCACAGTGGGCCTTCGCGAACCGGACGACCTCCTCGCCGAGCGAGGTCAGTTCGACACCAGTGACGCCGTCCTCGATCAATCCCAGAAACGCAGCCCCACGTCGGGCGTCCGTAACGGCACTGACGATCTTGTACTCCGACAGCAGGGCCTCGGTGTCCCCAGCCGCGTAGTGTGCCAGCGGATAGCCGAGGTAGTTCTTGGGATGGTTCAACCCGAACGACGCCTCCGCGACCCCTTGCGTGCTCGCCTGAAACCGCAGCGCCGTCGCCTCGCTCGTCGTCCGGTTGCCGACGACGCGGGGCACCTCGAGTACCTCGACTGTTCCCGCCGCATCCACACCGAGCACGCCGACGTTCAACTCCCGTGCGAGCGTCCGGTCGCTCTCGGAGATCGCAGTTGCTGGCGCGGCCAGATAGGCCGCGTTCGCCTCGTGGAGTCGGTCGTAGGCCTGGACGATCCCGCGTTGGGTGTCGACGCCGCCGCTCGCGTGGCCTTTCGCCTCGATGGCGATCAGCGGTGGATCGTCGCCGAGCCGTTCGACGGCCAGCAGCTCGGACTCGAGGGAGCGTACGCCGACGAGATCGGGATAGCCGCCACCGATCCGGACGTGATTGAACGGGGCCAGCCGGTCCCGGATCGCGGGCTCGATGGGCTGGCCGGGGAGCCATTCCGCCGTCGCGAACTGGGTGTCGGCCACCGCGTACGCGGTCGACTCAGCCTCGTCCGGGAAGAGCCGCCGTTTCGTGTGGGCCAGTACCTGTGGTTCCGTCAGCGGTCCAGCCGCACTACTCATGCGTCGTCATTGGCCAGTGCGCTCATTATTGTTCTGGCAGCGGTGCACCGAACGAGGCCGTCGAGTCATACGGTCTGGAGTCACTGTTTCCTTGCGCACCCGCAGACGGGTTGCGAATGTGCCGGAACTGACTGACAGCAGTCCGTATAAGCGTTTGTGTCTCGAGCACGTTCCGGGAGCTATGAGCGAGACCGATGCAATCCTCGTCTACGACGACGACTGTGGCTTCTGTACGTGGTGGGCTGAGTTCTTCGACGCACGCTCGGACCTCCGCATCGTCGGCTTTCGCGACCTCTCTGACGAGTTGCGCGAGCGCCTGCCCGACGACTACGAGGACTGTGCCCACCTGGTGACCGACGACGAGGTCTACTCCTGTGGGGCCGCGATCGACGAAGCGCTCGTCCGCGCCGACGTTGGCGGCCCCGTCGACGATGTCGTCACGTTCCTCCGCCAGTTCGACGACTACGAGCAGTACCGCGAGCGCGCCTATCGGTGGGCCGCAAACAATCGCGATCAGTTGGGACGGTATCTCTCGACGACGCCGCCAGCACGTCGGGAGTCCGAGGACCGCTAATCGCCGTCCAGAGAGCGCAACGCCGCTCCGGCGACCGCGACGACGAGCCCGGCTATGGCGAGCAGTCCGAGCCCGGGCGCGTACGACCCGGTGCGGTCGTACAGCGATCCGACCAGCATCGGTCCCAGAAAGCCCCCGATCTCACCGACTGCGAAAATGAATCCCACCGCCGTGCCGGTTAGCCGCGCACCGATCCCCTCGAGATCCGGCGGGATCGCCCGGATGAGCGGCGAGAGTCCCCCGAAGCCAAAGCCGGTGACGACGACGCTCCCGAGCAGCAGGACGCCGAGGTCGCTCGCGATCACACCCGAAACCCCGAGGCCGGCGACGAGCCCACACGCCATCAAAGCGGTGCGGCGCGCACCCAGCCGGTCGGCCACTGCGGGGACGATCATCACGCCGGCGACGTTGGCGACGACGAGCAGGCTCGTCGTCCGGCCTGCCCGGTCGGGCGTATAGCCCCGCGCCTCGAGCAGCGTCGGGAGCCAGCCCTGCATCCCGTGCGCGATCAGCAGATACATCGTGCCGACGACGACCACGAGCTGGAGGTCACGATGGGTGAGTACGACCCTGAGATCACGGCGAATCGCCACGAGCGAAAGCGACGAGTCCGCCGCGTCGGCGTCGTTGGCCGCGCGATTGCGCGCGTCGATGTGCAGTCGGCGGGCGACGACGGCCCACAGCAGGCCGTAGCCGATCGCGACGACGCCGCTCCAGAAGAACAGGGGCCGCCAGCCGCCGAGCGCCGGACCGAGGATCGGCCGGCCGATGGCGAATGCACTCGCCGTCCCCGCCGACGCGCCGACGAGGTAGATCGAGGAGGGAACGCCGGTTTCGGCGGGCGGGAACAGCACGGAGACGAGCTTTGGCAGCCCGAAGGTGATGGCCGTCGCGCCGACGCCGATCAGCAGCGTCGCCGCGAGCAACGAGGGGAAGCCGGCCGCGAAACTGCGGGCGAGCTGGGCGATACCGTAGATCACCACGCCGGCTGTGAGGCTCCGACCCGGTCCGACGCGGTCGACGACGATCCCCATCCCAAGCGCGATCGGGATGTACGTCAGCGGGACCGCACCTGCGACCACGCCGGCCTGCGTGCCCGACAGCTCGAGGTCGGCGATGATCGTCGAGAGATACGCCGGCAACGAGAACCAGACGAACATCAGGCAGGCGTAGCCGACCGTCCCGGCGACGACGGCCCCGTACGCGAGCCGTCGGCTCATACGGTCTGCTGTCACTGGTTATCCGCGCAACCGCACGACGAATCTCGGTTGCACCGACACTGACTGACAGCAGTCCGTATCATCCGTTCGATCATCCGGGTGTGAATGGGTGACGACGACTCGAGTAGTTTGCTGTCGCAGTATCCTGCCGGACGGGAGCCATACGACGTCGGTCGCTCGGACGCAGCCGTCTCCGACGGTGAGGCTGCCAGACCGTGACCGGTCGGCGACTCGTTCCGTCCCACGGTGTGTGACTCCGATCGGCGTCGCCCCCAGTCCTTTCCCGCCCGCCGTCGTCTGTCACTCCATGACGCCGGAGGAACGGGCCTTCCTCGAGCGGGCTCGCGTGGGCTCGCTGGCGACTGTCGACGGGAAAGGACGACCGCACGCGGTTCCGATCTGTTTCGCGCTCCTCGAGTCCGCGGCCCGGGCAGACCCGACGGATACGAACGGGCCACAATGCAGCGATACCGACGGGTCTACCGACCGAATCGTCTCGGCGATCGACGAGAAACCGAAATCGACTCGCGAACTTCAGCGCGTTCGCAACGTTCGGGCGACTCCCCGCGTGACGCTGCTCGTCGACCGCTACCGCGAGAACTGGTCCCGACTCGCGTGGGTGCAGGTTCGCGGCCGTGCGCGCGTTCTCGAGCCAGGGGCGACCGCCGACGCATCGAGACACGCTGCCGCCGTAAGCGCGCTCGAGTCCAAATACGACCAGTACGCGACCCACGATCTCGACGAGCGCCGCGTCATCTCGATCCGCATCGATCGAACCGTCTCGTGGGGCGCGCTCGAGGCTGCTGAAACGAGCGGCGAGGATCGGGGCCGTCGGCCGTGAATCACTCGTCGATCAGCGACCGCTCGGCATTGGCGGCAATGAGGAACGAGCCCACCACCACGGCGACGGTCGTGACCAGCGGGTTCACGAGCCCGAGGACGGCCGGCGGAATCGCGATCGCGTTGTAGACGAATGCGAGCCCGAGATTTTGCCGCAGTCGACCCCGCGCGGCCCGCGCCAGCGCGAACGCTCGGTCGACCGCCGCCAGGTCGTCGTCGACGATCGCGACGTCGGCCGCGTCGGCGGCGAGTGCCGTCCCACTGCCCAGTGAGATCCCGAGATCGGCCGCCGCGAGGGCGGGCGCGTCGTTCGTCCCGTCGCCGACCATCGCCACCCGGTTGTCAGCTCTCATCCGCTCGACTGCCGCCGTCTTCCCGTCCGGCGAGACGCCGGCGAAGACGTGATCGACGCCCGGATGCCGGTCGAAGACGTCGGCTGCCGTCCCGTCGTCGCCGGTCAGGACCACGACGTCGATCCCCGCGTCGTCCAGCGCCGTGATCGTCTCATTCCATGCCTCGCGGGGCTCGTCGCCGACGACGACGAGCCCCTCCGCCGCCCCGTCTCGCCCGACAACGACCGGGAGTCGGCCGGCCTCGCGCGCTCGCTCGAGTCGCGCCGCGAGGTCGTCGTCGATGGTCCACCCGCGCTCCCGGAAGAGGTCGGGGTGGCCGACCAACACCTGGTTGCCGTCGACGCGGCCCTCGACGCCGGTGGCGTGGGTGTGGAACTCCTGGACCGCTGGCTCGCCGGCCGCAGCCGTCCCGCCGTCCGTGCGAGTGCCGCCATCGTCGCCCCAGTCGAACGCCTCGACGATCGCCGTCGCCGCCGGATGGGCTGCGCGCTGTTCGAGTGCGGCGGCGGCTGTCAGCAGCTCGTCGGGCGCGTCGGCCTCGAGGACGGACATCTCGCCGGTCGTCAGCGTGCCGGTCTTATCGAAGACGACGACGTCGACCGCGCGCAGGCGCTCGAAGACCGTCTCGTCGAAGACGACGATACCGCGCTCGAGCGCTTCCTCGAGACTCGTCGCGACGGAGTACGGCGTCGCGAACCCGAGCGCCCACGGACTGACGACCATGAGGCTCATGAGGGCAGCCAACGCGGTCGTCAGTGCACTTGCGCCGAGAAGGAGCGAGCCCACGCCGACGACGACGGGAGCCGCGAGGACGACCGGCGCGAGTCGCGCCGCGAGTTCGTCGGCCCGGCGCGTGACGCCGTGGTCCGCGCTCTGGACGTTCCAGACGACTCGCATGAGCCGGTCGATACTGCTCGTCGTCCGCTCGCCGACATCGACGATCGCCGCGTCGGTCGTGACGATCGAGCCGCCGACCACTTCGTCGCCCTCGCGTTTCGTGACCGGGAGGGACTCGCCGGTGACCACGGCCTCGTCGACCGCACACTCGCCCTCAGCCAGCCGACCGTCGACGGGGATGCGCTCGCCCTCCCGGACGAGGACCTGATCGCCAGACTCGAGGTCGGCGACGGGGATCTCCGTCGTCGAGCCGTCGTCGGCGTAGTAGCGAGCCGTATCGACCTGTGAGACGGTGAGGTCGGTCAGCCGATCTGTCGCGCGGCGCTTGACTGTCGCCTCGTAGTAGGTCGCGCCCATCACGACCGACGCGACGACGATCGTCAAGTCGAAGTAAATAGCGCTCCGCCCGAGCCCGGAGACGATGATGCTGAAGACGTACGCGCTGACGATCGTCAGCGCCGCAAGCAGGTCCGTGGTCGGTCGCCGGAGTTTGAGACTGATGTACGCGCCCCGGAGGAGGGGGCCGCCGGTCAGATAGAGGATCGCCCCGGTCATGATCAGAAATAGCGGCAGGTACAGCGGGCCGCTGAATCCGGTGAAGGCGCCCTCGAAGTGCGAGATCGCGCCCCAGTTGGTAAACTCGGTCAGGTACATCGGGTAGAAGACGGCCACGAACGGCAACAGCAGGAACGAGCCGAAGACGATCCCCACGATGTAGCGCATCTCGAGCATGTCCTCCGAGCGGCGCTTCCGAATGCCGGTCATCTCCCGCGAGCGCCGCGTGCCGCCGGTCTCGTCGTCGGCAGTCGCCTCCTCCCGGAGATAGGCCGTGTAGCCGACCGTGCTCAGCGCGTCCTCGAGGTCGGCCGCCGAGACCCGGTCCGGATCGTGGTCGACCCGGATCGTCTCGGTGACGTAACTCGCCTCGGCCTCGGTGACACCCTCGCGGTCCTCGGCGACGGCCTCGAGGAACGCCTCGCAGGTCGCCGAGTGCATCCCGTCGACCCGGAGGAACGTACGGACGGTGTCCGAGTCGTCCGCGGCCCCTCGTCGGGTGGCCGTCTGCTCTCCGTCGGGTCCGGTTTCGGGGTGGGCGTCGGCTCCGCGCACGCCTTGTGCGTCCTCGTCATCGCTCGGGCCGAACTCGGCGGCAACGTCCCGACAGCCGGTCGAACAGAACTCGCTCGCCGGCCGCTCGTCGGCACTCCTCGAAAGGGGCGTCCCACACAGTCGACACCGGTCGAACTGGTCGTCGCCCGCGCGTCGATCGCTCACGCTAGCGACTGTGAGTTCGACGGCAATAACAGTGATCGATTTCTCGGCGCACCCGCGACACGTCGTGTGGCCCGCCGGCACTGACAGACAGGCGGTCGTCTCAGGTCGTATCTAGCTCGAGACGCGAGAACGTCCACGTCGCGGCCGAACTCGACTCGACGTCGATCTCGTCCGCGAGATTCCGTGCGAACAGCGTCCGAGACGTCGGCCGGAGCACCGTCGACAGCGGCGCTTGCGTATCCGGATAGAACCGGAAGCGAAGCGGCGCGGGGAGCGTCTCGCCGAAAGCCTCGACGTAGCTCCGGTCCGCGAAGTCATCGAGTGCCGCCACGAGCAGGGACTCGAGCGCCGCCGTGTCGCCATCGAGCGTCCGCGGCAGCGTGTCGACGAGTCGCACGTGATCGTCGGCGCTCGAGACGACCAGCGCAGCCACCGGCTCGCCGTCACGGCGTGCGACGTAGCTCGTGTACGTCTGGGCGGGGTTGTCGAACCGCCAGCGGTAGAACGCCGCCGTTCGGTTCGCGTGGATCGTATCGGGAATCGACCGTCGATAGACTGCTGCGAGGGTGTCGGCCGGCGGCGGTGTCGCACGCTCGATCTCGAGGGCGGCTTCGGAATCGACGATCAGCCGGTCACCGAGCCGGTGGGTCGCAACGACGACGTCCTGCATCCCGTCGGCGACCGTGCCGGCCACGCCTCTCTCGCCTGCTCGTGAGGGACTCTCCGCTGCGTGCTGCCTGTCAGCGGCCACTCGCTCGAGGACGTTCGCGGGGTTTTGCAGGCGGTAGTACGCCGGAATCGTCCCGATCTCGCGCCAGCCATGCTTGCGATTCCCACGTTTTGAGTGCTCGTTCGGGAAGTTGAAGAAAAACGACGGCGAGCCGTCGGAGTAGCGCTCGATGGCCCGTTCGTTCAGTCGATCGAACAGGCCGCGATTGCGGTGGTCCGGATGGACCATCGTATCACAGGGCTGGAACGCGGGCAACACGGCATCACCGGCGCGCAGCTCCTGTGCGAAAAACGAGCGGAAACCGACGGGGTCGCCGTCGTCGCTGGCCACGATGATCGGGACGTGATCGACGAACGGGTTCTCACGGAACTTCCAGCGAAACCAGTCGGCGCTTCTCTCGCGACCGAACACAGTTTCGTACATCGACAGGAACGTCGCTCGATCGGCCGGGTCGAACGCGCGGACGGAGTATCGCGTCGCCGTTCGTGTAGGTGTACTCATGATCGAGGGCGTCCCACGCCCGAATACAGGGTGGACGGCCTGCTGGAGGGCGTGAGTATTCGATCTCCGCCTGGCGGCGCAATGTCGGTTCGGCCTGAATACGCCGATTTGATTCGTCGACGAACGTCTCGAGGATGTGATAGTCTATCAGGCGATCGGACGCCGGCAGCAATCGACTGTCGGTCGCACGGCGAGCGTCCGTCACCACCGTTCGACGACGGTCCCCTCTTCGCCCACTGCGACCGCTCGGTGGCCGTCGCCGTCGACCGAGACGGCAAGCAGCGGCTCGGGTGCGATCGTGTCGGCTCGGTTCCACTCGGCCACCGCAGTCCGCTCGTGAATCACGCCGTCGGCGTCGCAGGCGATCGTCTCCACCTCACGTCGCGCGATTCCACAGATCGCCTCCTCACCGACGCGTTCGGGCGTCCACGTCGACCCGTCGTAGCGGTGGACGACGCCATCGTCGGCACTCACGAAACAGTCGCCTTCTCCCAGTGTCGCGAGGTTCTCGAGCGTCCCGCTTGCGTCCCCGAGACCGACGCGGGAAAAGGAGTCGCCGCCATCGGTCGTCTCGAAGACGCCATCGTTCGTGTCACAGCAGTAGCCGACCGACGCGTCGGCCAGCGCGACGCCGCTCAGACTCGAGCCGCTCCCGGGCGTGATGGGATCGGCCCACGAAAGTTCGCCGTCGCGATAGCGTCCGCGGAGGACCGCGCCCGAACCGTTGATCAACAGGATCGTCTCGTCGCCGGCCGGCCCGCCGACGGCGACCCCCAGCCAGTTGTCGGTGATCCCCGCGGGTGCCGTGTAATCGGTGTGTCGGCCAGTTGTGACCTCGAGCCGACCCACCGCGCCGCTGTCGCCCGCGACCCAGACGGCCTCGCCATCGGCTGTGGCGTCGACCCCATGGAGGTCCTCGCCCGCGGCAGCCGGTCCGTCCTCGAGAGCGATCGACCACTCACGGGCTGCGCCGTCGGGGGCCGCTCCGGCGAGAACCAGCCCGTCTTCGCCCACTGCGTGGACCGCGCCGGTCGCGGTGACACAAACGTCCCTGAGCGTCGCCTCGGTCGGGGCGTCGACGAGAGTCCAGGTGCCAGCGTGCTCGGGTTCGGGTCTCGTCTCGTCGGCTGGCCGCTCGAGCGGCGCCGCCTCCGCTTCCGTCGGCCTATCGTCGGTCGCCACAGCATCCGCTCGGTCGGTAGCAGTCTCACTGTCGGTTCGATCGGCCGAGGCTCCCCGCAGGTACAATACGATCGGCGGCAGAACGTACGATGCGAGCGCGAGGATGATGAACCCGCGGTGGAAAACCGCCAGCGTCCCGAACGCGGTCATGCCGGCCGCTGCGACCGCGTGCACCCACGTCTGTGCGTAGCGGCGAAAGAACGGGACGAACCCCTCGACGGACGGCGCGTCGTGCGTAGCCATTAGTCGGCCTCGCAGCGTGTACTCACTATCCGACTGCCGAGCAAAAGCGTGCTGCAAGCACGCTGCAACGGCGTGTGGCGGCCGGAGTGCGCTCTCAGAACCCGTGTGGCTCGTCGATCAATACGAGCTGGGACCGATCGTCGACCCGCTCGTACTCCAGGGAGACGAGTTTGTCGACGACGCTGCCCTGCCCGCACACCGCTTCTGCACGGGCGTCCTCGAGCGAATAGGCGAACTCGCGGACGCGCTCGACGGCGGCCACCCAGTCGTCGATCTCTCGAACCCTTCAGCGGCCTCAAGGCCGTCGGTGAAGCCGATCTCCTCGAGCGTCGTGAAGTGGCCGTCCATCACCGCCACGCCGTCGGGGATCTGCTCGCGTGCAGCCTCACCGTCGTCGGCGACGTGGACCGAGATGTTTCGATCCTCGACGTTCGAGACGACCGTCTCGACCGTCTCCTCGTCGGGCCGTCGATCAAAACGCGACTCGTCGAGGTCGTCCGCAAAGTCGGCTTTCGTGTAGTAGTCGTCGCTCATCGCGGTAGTGGCGATTCTACATCCCGCGTGATCAACGGAGAGCGGGCGACTACCGGTGACTACCGCTCGGTCCCGGCGACCGGTGGCGCGCGGGTCTCGAGCGAGATGGTGAGGATGCCGTTGTTGTAGACGGCCTCGCGATCGTCGCCGAAAACGAGGGCGGGCGGGAGGGGTGTGACGGTTCGTTTGACGACACCGTCGTCGCGATCGACCGTGATCCGGAGGCGACGCGCACCGGCCCTGACCGTCACGCCGTCGGCAGGAGTCGGATCGACGTCGACAGTGACGCGAAGCCTGTCAGCGGAGCCGTCGTAAACGATCTGTGTCGGGAACGGAAACGACGCCGTTTCTGGTGGCGAAGCGGGAGACACACAGCCACGTTCCGACGACGGTCGGAAACGTCCCCGCATGTACAGGTGTCCGTTTGATATCGTCGTCTGCTGGACGGCGAAGATTCGACGTGCGGTGGCGCACACTGCGTCGCGGCGGGCCTGCTCCGCCTGTAGTAGCACAGACGAATAGGGAAGTCGGTCCAACGGTTTCACCGGGTGGTCTATTTTCACCAGATAGCTTTATTCTGGGTCTTGGTGCCATACCACATGGTGTTCGTCAATGGCACAAGAATGGACCATCAAAGGCGATTACGTCGAAGCCTGCAACTGCGATGTTGCCTGCCAGTGCGTGTGGATGGAACCACCGGACGATGACGTCTGTACCGTCTCGCTGGCGTGGCATATCAAAGAGGGCAGCTACGGCGACGTCGACCTAAGTGGGGTCGACGTCGGCATGCTCATTTCGACCGCTGAGGGGGTCATGTTCGACCCCGAGACGGAGTGGGACGTCGTGTTGCTCGTCGACGAGACAGCCGACAGCGACCAGCGCGCTGCCATCGAGGACATCTACTTCGGCCGCGCCGGTGGTATCTGGGCGCCCGTCGCAGACACACACGTCCGGTCCGCCGACGTCGCAACCGTTCCAATCAGCTTCTCACGGGACGGGTCGGACTTCGCCGTCGAGATCGGAAATGTCATCGAAATGAACGCGAGCGGCGCGGTCGGGTTCAACGAGGAGGTCGGTACGATCTCGCCCCACCCGCTGACGAAGAGTCTCGAGGTGCAGACCGGCAAGTCGACCACGGCCACCGTCTCCTACGACGACGAATTCACGTGGGATGTTTCGGGGAACAACGCCTACCTTGGGGACTTCGAACTAGCGAACTCCTGAGCAGAGGCGAATAGCGATACAGACGATCTATCATGGGGACACAGGACTCGTTCCGGGATCGAATTACCCGCCGGCGTCTCCCGATTGTCGCGCTTGTCACCTACGTGATCGCGTTGCTCGCGTGGGCGGCGGTCATCGGTCGCTGGTTCCCGATGCCTGGTGGACAGATGGAGATGCAGATGCGCATGTCCGACCCGGGAGCACCGGAGGCGATGGCGCTCTCGAACGGGATGACCGGTATCAGCCTGTACCTTCTCATGTGGGGGGTGATGATGGTCGCCATGATGTATCCGTCGTCGGTCCCGCTCTTCCGGCTGTACGCCGAGACACTCGAGGGGACGACGACGGCGGGGAAAGTAACCCGAGTAGGGGCGTTTATCGGGACGTACGCGCTCGTGTGGACGCTGACGGGAATTGTCCCGCTTGTCGTCAATGCTCTCGTGCCGATTGGTAGCCTCGCGAACGCCCACCGCGGACTGCTGATGGGTGGGTCGTTGCTGCTCTTATCGGGGTATCAGCTCTCACCATACAAATACCGGTGTCTGCGGAATTGCCGATCACCGCTCGGGTTTCTTTTGAGCCATCACCAGCCGGGGGTGCGTGGCGCTGTCCGGATGAGTTGGCAGTTCAGCATCTTCTGCGTTGGCTGTTGTTGGGCGCTGTTCGCGTTCATGGTGATCGTAGGTTCGATGAATATCGTCTGGATGGCGCTCATCGCCGTTGTGCTCTCGCTCGAACGGTCAGTTGCGTGGGGTGAGAAACTGGCACGTGTGGTCGGTATTCTTGCTGCCATCGCCGGAAGTACCGTTCTCCTGATCGCACTGATCTAGGGTTCAGTTTCGACCGTCTCTTTAAATACCGAACCCGTCGTTACAGGTAGCCCAGATCCGCGAGGCGCTCTTTCGTCCCCGCGCGCATTTCGACGTCCGCGTCCGCCGACGCACCCTCCTCCGGCGCGTCAGTCGTCTCGAGCGGCTCGAAGCGCTCCTCGAGTCGCCGCCGAAGTGCCCGCACTCGCTGGGGCTCGTCGTCGCTGATATCCGTCCGCTCGAGCGGATCGGTTCGGACGTCGTGGAGCCGTTCGAAGCCGTCGTCGCCGCGGACGTACTTGTACTCGGCCGTGCGGACTGCCCGTAGGCGCCGATCGAACGCCCGGACGCGCTCGGGAATCTCGCCGAAGCGGGCCTCGAGCCTGTCGATCGAGGGCTGGGGAGCGACGTACTCCGCGAAGATCGCGTCGCGGGCGTCGTCGCTCGAGGCAGGGTGGAGCGACCGGCTCGACCACTGCTCGCGGAGGTCGGGATCGTCGATGCCGGCCGTCTCGAGCAGCGTCGCGGGGAGGTCGAGCAACTGGACGAGGTCGTGGCGTCGCCCGCCGTCGGTGAAGGGACCGCCGTGGGCGACCAGCGGGACGTGAAGCAGCGTGTCGTAGAGGTTGTACTGGTGGCCGAAGAAGCCGTGCTCGCCAACGTGCTCGCCGTGGTCGCCACAGACGACGAACAGGGTGTCCTCCCACTCGCCGGCAGCCTCGAGCGCGGCCCGGAGTTGGCCGAGCTGGTGGTCGACGTAGGCCAGTTCCGCACGGTACAGGCCGCGAAGCATGGCGAACTCGCGGTCGGTGAGGTCGTAGTCCTCGCAGTCGTAGGCGCGGGGGTCCTGCCTGATCGCAGTCGCGTCCTCGTAGCTGGTCCCCTCGGGAAGGAACCGCTCGGCGTACTCCCGCGGAGGGTCGTACTCGACGTGGGGCTCGATGAGGTTACAGAACAGGAAGAAGGGCCGCTCGTCGTCCCGACCGACGAGCCAGTCGGCGATCCAGTCGGTCGCCCGGTCGGCGCCGTCGTCACCGGCTGGCTGCAAAAGTTCGCTGTAGAGGACGTTGGCGGCGTTGACCAGCGGGTTGCCATCGAAGAGTCGGGTTCGCGTCGCTGCGAGCTTCTCTCGGAGATCCTCGCCGCGGACGACCGCACCCATGTCGGCATCGGACTGGATGTACTGCCAGCCTTTGCGAAGGTCGTCGAACCCGCGATCGAAGCCGAACTCCTCGGTGATCCAGGTGTTGTTCGAGACGCCGATCGTCTCGAATCCCGCGTCGGCGAACGCCTCGGGCAGCGTTCGCAGATCGTCGTCGAGATAGGTGTGTCCACCGTGAGTGCCGTGCTCGGAGGGGTACGTCCCGGTGAAAACGGACGCATGAGAGGGCAGCGTCCAGGGCGCGGTTGCAAACGCGTTCTCGAAGGCGGTTCCATCCGCGGCCAGGCCCGTCAGCGTCGGCATCAGTTGCGTGTCGACGCTTTTCGCCCGGGCCGTATCGAGAACGACGAAAACGACGTTCCGCACAGTGCTATGTGACTCGTCGTCACGTCCGTTGCAGTCCGACATAGGTAGGTACTCACGACAGACAAGGAAGGTCATCAGCCCGGAGTATGCAGGGCGGAAACCGAAGAAATCGTCCGTTACTGGAGCGAGAACCGGTGATCTCGGCAGTATGTGATGTCGATCGGCTCCACTCGAGCCGACGACGACCGCACTCGAACGCGGTCGCCGTCGGTCCGCGCTCCGGTACCGGCCGCCGCCGGCGCAGCGGGTAGTCACTTGCCGGTCGAATATTCATCCGGCCGTAGCGCGTACCCCTGACAGCGTTCATATGACTACAGATACCGATCACGACGCGACGGCGGACGTCTCGACGAGCGAGGTCGAGGCCCTCGAGGAACTAGATACGCCGGTCGGGCGGGCCACCTCGATCGTATCCCAGACGCTCGAGAGTGGGACGCTGCCGCTGGTCGGCGGCGGGCTCGTGCTCGCGGCGGCGATCAGGTCGCTGACCGCGAACCGCCCGCGGGCGATCCCGCTCGGCATCGCCGGGGGCGCGCTCGTCGGGCTCGGGCTCCGCAATCGTCGCTCGAGTGGCGAGCCCGAACCCGGCGAGGGCGTCCCGGACGTGGAGGGCGGGACGGCGGGGAAACAGACATCGGACGAGGCCAGCGCCGCCGCCAACCGCGTCGATGCCGGCCGGGTGTCCGAGGTCCAGCCCGACGGCGAGATCGCGGACGAACCCGAACTCGACGAGACGCGGGACGAAGGGTCCGAGGTCGAATTCACCGAAGGGACGGACGACGATCCATCCCGATCCAGACCCGATCTCGGAGCAGCGGAGAAAGACCCGCGACGCGACACCGAGAGCGACGAGGTGGCGGTCGACGTCTCCAACTCGGCCATGGCCGACGAGGAAAGCGAAGCCACGGGCCCGGACCCGCGACAGGCCCAGCCGACCCAGACTGAAGACACGGAACCCGACGAGAGCCCCGCCGAGGACGCCTCGCACATGAAGGCCGATCCGCCGGACGCGGACGAACCCGAGTCGGATCCAGACGAGACGGACACAGCGGACGACGAGGAGTCCGAGGAAAACGAGTAACCTCGAACGCCAGCGGTTCCGAACTACTGCGATCGGACGGGTGATCGCCCGCCGAGACCGCCGACGTGGTCCGAGCGGTACAGGGCCGGTGCCGCGACGAACGCAGCGGCGGCCAGCCCGAGGAGGCCGCTGCCGGCGATCACCGGGGCGGTCCAGTACGTGACTGAGAGAGCGCCGAGCGCGACGACGACGAGAGTGGCGACGGTGGCTCTGGCGGTTAGCGATCGACTGGACCGGATCGGTCCGGCACCGGCCTCGAGGTCACGAACGAGGGCGGCGAGTTGCCAGCCGGCGAACGCGCCCAGTGACGCCCCAAACAACAGGACGGCGTCGGGGTTCGTCCGGGCCGGGACGAGCGAGAGGACTGCGACGACGACGGCGAGCGCGAACCCGATCGTGCCGCGGTGGTCCGGAACGCGCGACAGGAGTACGGCTGCGAGCGCGAGGAACGCCAGCCCGGCGACGACGCCGGCCCCGACATCGACGAGGTAGTGGACGCCGAGCGCGACGCGGGAGAAACTGACGGCCGTGACGATCCCGGCCGCAGCGAGGTACCGCTGTCGGCGCGTCCCCACCGAGAGGTACTCGGCCAGACTCAGATAGACGATCGTCGTCATCAGGGCGTGGCCACTCGGAAAGCCGTAGCCGGTCGCCGTCGCGGTGGCTCGATACAGCGGGTGGACTGCTTCCGGAAGCGCCTCGACTGCCACGAGCACCCGCTCGGGCCGCGAGAGCGCAAAGACGTCTTTCAGTCCCGTGATCAGCGAGAGACCGGCCAGCGTCAGTCCGAGGACGGCTGCGGCCCCGTCCCGTCGAGCCGGCGTCGCCGCCCAGTAGACGGTGCCAACGAGGAGCCCGAGGAACCACACGTCGCCGAGCTGGGTCACCAGTCCGAGGAGGACGACGCTCCATTCGGGGGCGACCGAGCGAAACGAGTCGAACCAGTCGAGTCCTCGAGACATGTCCCAGGCTACGGGCGACGGGATACATAAACGGTTCCGGTGTCGGCATGCCACGTCCGTCGCCGATCGCTGTCGTCGTCGTCTCACCGACCATGAGTGTCACTGTCACTCGGGAAAACTCTCATTTCCGCGTCACCTGTAGCCTTCGGGGACGCCGGCCGTCGGCGTGGTGTCCGGCCCAATGAGCGAGACAACTGAGCCCGAACCCGAGCACGAGCGTATCGATCCGGAGTACGACCACCGCCGCGAGGAGGGCGTCGACGAGGCGGCACTCGAAGCCCTGCTTTCCGACTACGCGATCGGCCGGGACGACCATGAGAACGCGCCCGCCTTCGTGATCCGCCCGGACGAGATCCAGGAGGTGGTCCGTCTGTTGCGCGACGAGGCTGGGTTCGACCACCTCTCGTGTCTCACGCCCCAGCAGTACGCAGATCGCTACGAGTCGCTCATCCACATGACGAAGTACGACCAGCGGACCCACGAGGTGACGCTGGTCGTCCCGTTGCCGACCGACGAGCCCGTCTGTGAGTCGGTCGAACCCGTCTTTCGCACCGCCGACTGGCACGAGCGCGAAGCGTTCGACCTCGTCGGCATCGAGTACGCAGGCCACCCCGATCTCCGGCGGATTCTCCTCCCCGAATCGTGGCAGGGCCACCCGCTGGCGCTGGACTACGATCAGGACAAGCCACAGGTCGTCCGGTACGCCGAACACGCGAACCCGCTGCAGGAAGATCGGCGCCTCCCCGAGTCGGAGACGATGTTGCTCAATATCGGGCCCCACCACCCCGCGACCCACGGCGTGCTCCACCTCGAGACGGTGTTAGACGGCGAGTCGGTCGCGAACGTCGTTCCCGACATCGGCTATCTGCACCGCTGTGAGGAACAGATGTGCCAGCAGGGGACCTATCGTCATCAGATCATTCCCTACTCGAACCGCTGGGATTACACGGCGAACCTCCCCAACGAGTGGGCGGTCGCCCGCGCGATCGAGGATATCGCCGACATCGAGGTGCCCGCCTACGCGCAGGTCCTGCGGACGATGGCGACCGAGTTCGGCCGCATGCTCGGCCACTTCCTGGCGGTCTCGACGTTCGCGCTGGACGTCTACGGCGACTTCACCGCCATCTTCCAGTACGGCATGCGCGACCGCGAGGTCGTCCAGGACATCCTCGAGGATCTCACCGGCCAGCGGATGATGTTTTACTACTTCCGGCTCGGTGGGGTCTGCTGGGATCTGCCGGAACCGCGCGCAGAATTTATCGAGAAGTGCCGTGACTTCCTCGACGAACTCCCCGCCAAGGTCGACGAGTATCACGACTTGCTGACCGGCAACGAAATCTTCCAGATCCGGACGCTCGACACCGGGGTTCTCGAGCCCGCGGTCGCCAAGGACTACGGCTGTACCGGCCCCGTCGCCCGCGGGTCGGGCATCGACTACGACGTCCGACGGGACGATCCCTACGGCTACTACGACAACCTCGAGTGGGACGTCGTCACCGAGGACGGCTGTGACAACCACGCGCGTGTCCTCGTCCGCCTGCGCGAGGTCGAGGAGTCCGCGAAGATCATCGAGCAGTGTCTCGACTTGCTCGAGGACTGGCCGGAAGACGAACGGACCGTCCAGAGCAACGTTCCGCGAACGCTGAAACCCGATGCGGGGACCGAGACCTATCGTGCCGTCGAGAGTGCGAAGGGTGAACTCGGGATCTACATCCGCGCGGACGGCTCGAACTCGCCAGCCCGGTTCAAGATCCGCAGCCCCTGTTTCCACAACCTCTCGGCGCTGCCCGAGATGGCCGAGGGCGAGTACGTCGCGGATCTGGTCGCCTCGCTCGGCAGTCTCGATATCGTTCTGGGAAGCGTCGATCGCTGACCGGGTCTCTGCGTCGCACGTCCGCGCGTGCCGGTCACTCGCCGCCTGAAGTGAGCGAGACTGGACTATCCCGTCGGACGATCACGCGTCACGACCGAGACCGCGAACTCCTCCCGGGTTCCCGATCGGCTCTGTTAGAAATACCGGCAATATGTTCCCCTATCGCTGACAGAATCGGCAACCGTTAACTGTGGTGGCGTCCGGAAATCGAATACATGTCGATCGATGGACGGTGGCCGACCGCCGGTGTCGTGACGGCTCGCTGGGCGGCGCTCGAGCGTGACTGGAAAAGCGTCGTCGTCGGAGCAGCGATCGTAGGACTCGTGAACGCGCTCGAACTGCAGATCCCCTGGTGACGTGATGGCCACCCGTCGACTCCTGCCGGGGTTCGTCGCGCTCTGTCTCGGCGCGGTGCTTGCACGTGGGTTCGCGACGACGGTTGGATTCAATCACCTGCTTCTGGCCATCGCGCTCGGGTTCGTCGTCACGAACACCGTCGGCGTCCCGGCGCGACTCGAGCCCGGCATCGCGACGCACAAACTGTGGCTGGGAGCCGGCATCGTCCTCATGGGCGCCTCGATCTCGGTCGATACCGTCCTCGAGGTCGGTGGACCGGTCTTTGCCCTCGTGATAGCCGTCGCCGCGCTCTCGGTGCTCGTCGTCGAACTGCTCGCGCGAACCGCCTTCGACTTGCCCGAGCGACTCGGCTCGCTGCTCGCGGCCGGGACGGGGATCTGTGGCGTCTCTGCGGTCGTCGCCGTCGCCGGTGCCGTCCGCGCACGCGAGGAGCAGATCGCCTACGCGGCCGCGACGGTCCTGCTGTTCGACGCGATCACGATCGTCGTCTACCCGATCGTCGGCGACGTGCTGGCGCTCTCCGGAACGGTGTTCGGCGTCTGGGCGGGCGTCAGCATGTTCTCGACGGGGCCGGTCGTCGCGGTCGGCTTCGCTCACTCCGACGTCGCCGGGCAGTGGGCGACGATGACGAAGCTTTCCCGAAACGCCCTGATCGGCGTCGTCGTCATCGCGTACGCGAGCTACTACGCCCGCGCCGGGACTGGGAGCCGTCCGTCGGTGCGGACGCTCTGGGACGAGTTCCCGAAGTTCGTCCTCGGCTTCCTCGCGCTTGCGGTCGTCGCGAGCGCTGGCGTGCTCTCCGCGACACAGCAGGCGTCCCTCGAGAACGCCTCCAACTGGCTGTTCCTGCTCGCGTTCGTCGGTCTCGGAACCGAGATTCGGCTGGCCGACCTCCGAGACACCGGGCCGGTGCCCGCCGTCGTCGTGCTGCTGGCGTTGCTGGTCAGCAGCGCGGTATCGCTCGGCGTGTTGCTGCTGGTGTTCTGACGTGCCTGCGTCGGTGGTCGACGCAATATTTGCCGGCTGATGGCCGGAGACGATGGCGCGACGAACCGGACGCGGAACGTATTTGCCAACGGCGTGCCACTGCGAACGTATGTCCAACGGTGAGTTCGAAGGGTATGGTGGGCGACACGTTCCGGAGCCGCTCCAGGAACCGCTCGAGCAACTGGCGACGGCCTACGACGACGTCGCCGCGAGTGAGGCGTTCCAGTCGGAACTGCGCGGCCTCCTCGAGGAGTTCGCCGGCCGACCGAGCCCGCTGTACTATGCGCGGAACCTGAGCGACCGTTACGGCGCCGACATCTATCTCAAGCGCGAGGATCTGCTCCACGGCGGCGCACACAAGGTCAACAACGCGCTCGGTCAGGCCCTGCTCGCGAAGAAGGCCGGCCGCGAGCGCCTGATCGCAGAAACCGGTGCCGGCCAGCACGGCACCGCGACGGCGATGGTTGGCGCGCTGCTGGGCCTCGAGACGGAGATCTACATGGGGAAAAAGGACGTCGAGCGCCAGGAGATGAACGTCTTCCGGATGCGTCTGATGGGTGCCGAGGTCAACGAGGTCACCCGCGGCGACGAAGGGCTGGCTGATGCCGTCGACGCCGCACTCGAGGACTTCGCGGAAAACGTCGAAAACACCCACTATCTGGTCGGCAGCGTCGTCGGCCCCGACCCGTTCCCGCGGATGGTTCGAGACTTCCAGTCGGTCATCGGTGAGGAAGCCCGCGAGCAGATCATCGAACGCACCGGCGATCTGCCCGACGCTGCGGTCGCCTGCGTCGGCGGCGGCTCGAACGCGATCGGCCTCTTCCATGCCTTCCGCGACGATGACGTCGCGTTCTACGGTGCCGAGGGCGGCGGGAAAGGGACCGACTCGACGCGACACGCCGCGCCGCTCGCGGAGGGGAAAGACGAGATTCTCCATGGGATGAAAACGCGGGTCATCGAGGACGACGTCGAGGTCCACTCCGTCTCGGCGGGGCTCGACTACCCCGGTGCCGGCCCCGAACACGCCATGTACCAGGCGATCGGGCGCTGTGAGTACACGGGCGTCACCGACGACGAGGCGCTGGCGGCGTTTCGCGAACTCAGCGAAACCGAGGGGATCATCCCGGCGCTCGAGTCCAGCCACGCGATCGCTCGCGCGATCGAACTCGCCGAAGCCGGTGAGCACGACACGATCCTCGTGAACCTCTCGGGGCGTGGTGACAAGGACATGGAGACGGCGGCCGCGAAGTTCGACCTCTAGAGTCGTGTTTTTCAAACGGGTGGATCGACTCCCCCGACTCACGAGACGACCCGGCGTCCGTTAGAGCACCGTTCGAACCTGCGCCGTCAGCGCCGCCGCCTCGTCGGGATCGAGCTTGCTTCGCGCCAGCGACAGCGCCACGTCGTCGTCCGGAAACCGGGGTACGAGATGGACGTGTGCGTGATCGACGGTGCCGACCAGCGGCCCGGTCGTATGAAAGGTGCTGAACCCGTCGGGTTCGAGGACGGCCTCGAGCGCGCTGGCGACGATCCGGACCGTCTCGAAGACGGCCCCCGAGTCCGGGTCGTCACTCGTCAGGATCTCCTCTTCGTGGGCGCGTGGCGCGACGAGCGTGTGGCCCGTCGTGGCCGGGTTCCGGTCGAGAAAGGCGATGGTCCGCTCGTCCTCGTAGAGGACGTGCGCGGACTGGTCGCCGTCGACGAGCCGGCAAAACTCACAGGTCTCGTCCATAGTCAGAGTCCCTTCGGAGTCGACATATAGATACCCCTACACAGCGCTCGGCCGTCGAACGGCACCGCTGACCGCTTACAAGAGCCCGTGGTCGTCCTGCAGCGTCCGATACAAGTCGAGATACTGCTCGGCGACCGCCGACCGGTCGTAGTCGGCGAACCGACCGTCGTACTCGCGATGGTCGAGCTCGCCCGCCGCGAGGATCGCCTCGGCGAGTTCGTCCTCGCTGGTGGTCCGGAATCCCCGGTCCCAGCCTTCGACGAGTTCGTGGGCGCTCGAGTTCGCGTGGTACTCGACAATGCCGACACAGCCGGCGGCCAGCGCCCACAGCATCTCCGTCGGGAAGACGCAGTGTTCGGCCGTCTGGGCGAAGACGTGTGCGCCGCGGTAGGCTGCGATCCGCTCGTCAAGCGCGAGGTCGCCGCGGAACGTCACTCGTTCGTCGATCCGGAGATCGCTCGCGAGGCGCTCGTAGCGCTCCCGTTCGGGCCCATCGCCGATGACAGTCGCCTGCCAGTCGCGGTCGCGAAGCTCGGCCAGCCCCAGCAGGAGGCTCTCGAGGTTGGCTCCCTCGTCGAGGCGCCGCGCGTAGATCACGTCGACGGCCTCGCCCGGCTCGACGTCCTGAATCCGGTCGCAGTCGATCGGGTTCGGGACGGTGTCGACGACGTCGCCGTCGGCTCCGCGTTCGCGAACCCACGTCCCGACGAGTTCCGACGGTGTGACGATCCGATCCGGTCGGCCGGCCGCGAGCCGCGTCCATCGCGTCTCGGGGATGCCGTCGTCGCCGTACCACTCGAGGACCAGCGGCGCGCGCGCAAGCGTTGCGCCCACACGCGCCGCGAGCACCTGACTCGGCGGCCGTGCGCTGGCGTGGATCACGTCTGGATTCGCAGCCGCGAGCACGAACGGCAACCGCGCGAGAAACGAACTCCGGGCCTCCGGGCCGGTCGAGACCGCGTGGTAGGTGACGTTCTCGTGCTCGTACGTGGACTTCTCGCCGGCCCAGAAGCCGGCACAGTAACAGTGGACGTCGTGGCCGTCCGCTGCGAGGAGCTCGAGGATCGTCCGAAACCGCTGGTTCGTCTCGCTATCGCGGTGGTGGACCGTTTCGAACGAGACGAACGCGAGTCGCATAGTCGGCCGCCACGTAGTCCTGAGCTATAAAGTCACTTTTTTCACGCTATTCGACGGCTCGAAGGACGACCATCGAACGGTCGATCGGTCACTCGTCGCCGTCGCCATCGTCGTCGGTCGCGGACTCCTCGAAAAGGGAGTCGATCCCCGAGAAGATGTCCCCATCGTCGTCCTCCTCGGCCGCCTCGTCCGTCGCGTCCTCGTCGTCATCGCCACTGTCCGTCTCGCCCGCAGTGTCATCTTCGTCGTCATCCGTCTCACCCGCAGTGTCATCTTCGTCGTCATCCGTCTCACCCGCAGGTTCATCCTCGTCTACGTCGTCCGATTCGCCGTCATCATCGTCGTCGCTGTCAGTCTCTGTGGGTTCGGTGTCGTCATCGTCCTCGATATCCCGCTCGTCTTCGGGGTCGTCTCCAGTTTCGTCGCCAGCTCCCGTCGAATCCTCGAGGGAATCAGTCCCACCGCGATCGCTTTCGGTCCCGTTCGGCGCAGTCGAATCGGCTGTCGACCCGTCCTCTCCCGCGTCACCACTGTCTCCTTCGGCGCCGCTGGCAGTCGTCTCGCCGCCGTCGTCCCCTGCGTCACCCAGCGGTTCCGTCTCGCCGTCGGCCTCGGGCTCCTGGTCCGATTCAGCCACGAACAGCTCCGGGCCGACGGCCGCGACGGTCACTCCGAACACCGAGAGGATGAGCACAGTCGTCACGAGGACCGCTGCGATCGATGACGAATCCGACTCCCCAGCCATTGACTGGCCCGACGATGCGAGACGGTTTTGTTAGGTGCAGCCATTGCCGGTCTAGTGTCTCCTACCGGGCACCCGGACGCTATCGCTCGAGTCCAGTGCCGTCGCCGAGTCGGGTGTAATCGGTCCCTACTCGCGCGTGTCGAGCCGTCCTCGAATCGACCGAAACGACTACCCCCTCGAGTCCGTACGGCTCTGGCATGGAACCCTACGACATCGAGCGGTACCTCAATATCCGCAGCGCCTACGGGGCCTCGTTCGGACCCGACGGCGAGCGCCTGTCCTTCCTAATGGACACGACCGGGACCTCGCAGGTCTGGACCCTCGAGGAGCCACGTGGCTGGCCGGAACAGCGGACCTTCTACGACGAGCGGGTGACGTTCGCCTCGTGGTCGCCCGAACGGCCGGAGCTGATCTTCGGGATGGACGAGGGCGGCAACGAGCGCGCCCAGCTCTTCCGGCTCGACGCCGAGACCGGCGCGATCGAGAACCTGACCGCGATGCCCGACGCCAAACACCGCTGGGGCGGCTGGAGCCACGACGGCGATCGCTTCGCCTTCACCTCGAACCGCCGCGACGAGGCCGTTTTCGACGTCTACGTGCAGGGTCGCGACGAAACCGGTGCGGACGCAACGCTCGTCTACGAGGGCGACGGCTGGCTCTCGCTCGCCGGCTGGAGTCCCGACGATTCCCGACTGTTGGTCTCACAGGCCTACTCGAACTTCGATCAGGACCTGTACGTGCTCGACCTCGAGGCCGACGAGCCCGAGCTCGAACATCTGACGCCCCACGAGGGCGACGTCCGCTACGGGAGCGCGAGCTGGGCCCCTGACGGCGGGGGGATCTACCTCGTGACTGACGAGGGTGACGCCGACACGCTGTATCTGGCCTATCTCGACCTCGCAAGCGGCGAGCTCGAGACCGTCATCGACGGGGACGGGTGGAACGTCGACGGCATTGCGCTGGACGACGAAACCGGCCGGTTCGTCTGCTCGCGCAACGTCGAAGGTTACACCGAACTGACTGTTGGCGAGTTCGACGCTGACGAGCCCACCGCCTACAAAACGTTCCCCGAACCGGACCTGCCGGGCGGGGTCGCCGGCGGCGTGAGCTTCGATCCCGACGCCGAACGGTTCGCACTGTCGACCTCCGGAGACACGGTCAACACGAACGTCTTCGTCGTCGACATTGGGACCGGCGCGGCAGACCGGTGGACGAGCGCCCCGACCGCAGGTATCCCCCGTGAGACGTTCGACGAATCCGACCTCGTCCACGTCGAGAGTTTCGACGAGCTGGAGGTGCCCGGTTTCCTCACCCTGCCCGACGATCACGAGGACGGCCAGATACCGGTCATCGTCGACATCCACGGCGGCCCCGAGAGCCAGCGCCGGCCCTCCTTCTCGAGTGTCAAACAGTACTTCCTCGATCGGGGCTACGCCTACTTCGAGCCGAACGTGCGCGGCTCGTCGGGCTACGGGGCCGACTACGCCGCCCTCGACGACGTCGAGAAACGGATGGACTCGGTCGCGGACATCGAGGCCTGCGCCGAGTGGCTCCAGGATCATCCCGCGATCGATCCCGACCGGATCACCGCCAAGGGTGGCTCCTACGGCGGCTTCATGGTACTGGCGGCGCTGACCGAGTACCCCGACCTCTGGGCCGCCGGGATCGACATCGTCGGCATCGCTAACTTCGTCACGTTCCTCGAGAACACCGGCGACTGGCGGCGCGAACTCCGCGAGGCCGAGTACGGCTCGCTCGCCGAGGACCGCGAGTTCCTGGAGGAAATCTCGCCGATCAACAACGTCGAGCGGATCGAAGCGCCGCTGTTCGTCCTCCATGGCGAGAACGACCCCCGCGTGCCGGTCGGCGAAGCCGAGCAGATCGTCGAGGAGGTCCGCGCACACGGCGTGCCCGTCCGAAAACTGATCTTCGACGACGAGGGCCACGGCTTCTCGAAGCTCGCAAATCGCATCGAGGCCTACTCGGAAATCGCCGACTTCCTCGACGAGCACGTCTGATTCACCGACGCCCGGGCGATGCCGGTCGACGTTAGTCGATAACGCCCGTTTTTTGCGCCACGTCTCGAGCCGCCCGTTCGTTCATCCCGTTGCCGAGGATCGTATACCGGTCACGGATCTCGTGGCAGGTCGTCAGCGCCTCGACGATCGTCTCGTCGTCGATGCCGAGTTCGGCTGCGGTCGTCGGCGCGTCGATGCTCGCGAGCGCGTCGCGAATGTCCCGCCAGAGACCGTCCTCGCCCTGATGGAGGTAGGCCGTCATGATCGAGCCGACACCGACCTGATGGCCGTGTAAGGCTGCGCCGGGTGCCAGCCGGTCAAGCTGGTGGGAAAAGAGGTGTTCGGCGCCGCTCGCAGGTCGCGAGGAGCCGGCGATGCTCATCGCGACACCGGAGGACATCAGTGCCTTGGTGACGACCCAGGCCGATTCCTCGAGCCCCGGCCGGATGAGATCAGCGTTGCCCACGAGGATCTCGGCGGTCATCTCGGAGAGTGCGGCGGCGTACTCGGAGAACTCGACGTCTTGCAGTCGATTGGCGAGTCGCCAGTCCATCACCGCGGTGTAGTTCGAGATGATGTCGGCACAGCCGGCGGTCGTCAGCTCCCACGGCGCGTCCGCGAGGATCCCGGTGTCGGCGACGACCGCAAGCGGCGGCTCGGCGGCGACGCTGTGGCGCGAATCACCATTCGGAACGGAGCCGCGATTGCTGACGATCCCGTCGTGGCTCGCTGCGGTCGGCACGGAGCAAAAGCCCATGTTCAGGTGGTGACTGGCCAGTTTCGCGATATCGATGGCCTTCCCGCCGCCGATGCCGACGAGATAGGAGACGTCCTCGGCCTCGGCGACGTCGATGACTCGCTCGACGGCGTCGAACGTCGCTTTCTCGATCGTCACCATCGCGGGCTCGATTCCAGCAGCCTCGAAGTCGGCCGCGATCGGGTCCGCGGCGACCTCGCGGGGCGTCGGACTCGTGACGAACAGCGGCCGCCCCTGTAAGTGGAGGTCGTCGATCACGTCGAGGACCTCGTTGCGAACGCCGTGACCGACGACGACGTTTCGCGGGAGGCGAATCCACGTCGACTTCTCGAACATACCGTTCCTTTCTTACGGAAATATTTAGTAAGTGAGGTTCGCGCCCTGCTCCGGGCTGAAACACGCCGACGTAGCGGTCGGCGGATCGGGATGGCTCGAACAGCGGCTGGCTCTCCGTTCGCCTCAGTGGTCTAGATAGTCTGCCAGTGCTCTATCAACGCGATCGCGTACTCCTGTGACCGGTTCACGTCCGGGATCATATCGGACTCGCTCATCCGTCCTGCCACGACTTCGCCAACGCCGTTGGACAGACGGACGTACGTCCGAGCGTTATCCGGCTCCTCGTACCAGAAGGCATCGTCTGCTCCCTCGAGAGTGAACTCGTGATACTCGCTAACCCGATCCCGCCTGGTCTGCATCCGACCATCGGCATCCTCGATTGACGACTCGATTTCGACGTCGACCATCACCGCCACCTGCTCGTCCTCGGTGATGAAGATCGCGTCGAAGTTCTCGTTGAGCTCGTCGTCACGGACCAGTTCGTCGTGAGTCGGATTCTCCTGTGTGAAGTCGGGAATCAACTCCTCGATTTCGGTCCCGACGAACATCGGCTCGGGCTCAGGCTCAGGTTCCGGCTCGGAATCGACCTCGTCGTCTGTCTGGTTGTCTGTCCCGGAGTCTGTCGTGTCGTCCGCTTCCGGATCGGGCTCCTCGGTCGTATCACCGACACAGCCAGCGACGACGATTCCAGCGCCCGCTGTGGCGGTCGTAATGAAGGTTCTTCGATTCATCGTTGTTACAGTAGGGTATCTATATCGTCCCAGTGATCGGCTGAGAGCGACAGTGACACGTCGCGTGTGCGTCTCCCAGGAGGATGGCCACCGAGCGTCTCACATCGCTTCGCCGATCGCTGCCGCACCGAACGGGCCACTGATCACCTCACACTGGCCGATAGCCCAGTGAAGCCCTTCGGGTTCACATGTTCGAATATATCATCGGGGGACGTATTCGCACATAGTTTCATATCGTCCTCATTTCGACTCTTGAAGACGGCCAAACGGCAGTCACTCTGAAGAAGCAGTCGATATCGACACGGCCAGCACACGACACGAATCGATCCGAGAGGAGGTCAAAGCGTTTCGAGGATCCCCAGCACGCGCTCTTCGGCCGCCCGATCCGGCCCGTTTTCGTCGCCGTCCCGGTCGCTCTCTCTGTGATCCGCGACAGACCGTTCCATCGCCTCCTCGAGCGGCGTCGACTCCCAGCCCAGCGCAGCGAGTTTCGCCGTCGAGAGGACGTGCGGATACGTCCGATAGAGCGGGTAGTCGTCGAGGGCGAGGTCGCCGGCGGCGAGTTCGCGGGGGCCAGCGTGGACGAGTTCGACATCGGTCTCGAGACAGTCGGCGATCAGGTCGACCATCTCCTCAAGTGTGACGAGCCGCCGGTCGCCGACGTTGTAGGCCTCGCCGGGAATACCGTTTTCGGCGACGAGCCGCAAGGCGCTGGCGACGTCTTCGACGTAGACGCGGTGGCGGAGATTCGTCCCGTCGCCGGGGATGAGGACCCGATCGAAGCGGTTGACGCGGTTGATCCACCAGTCCAGGCGCTCGGTGTAGTCGTGGGGGCCGTAGACGATCGGCGGCCGAACCGCCATCGCACGGACGCCGTCGTCGGCCGCCGCGAAAACCGCACGATCGCACTCTGCCTTTCGGTTGCCGTAGGTGTCGAAGCTGTCGTCGGTGGCCTGGTCGGCCGTACACGGGTGCAACGGCGTCTCGTCTTCCCGTTTCGGGATCTCCTCGCGGCCGTAGGCTGCGCCGCTCGAGACGTAGACGTAGGCCTCACAGTCCGCGAAGATGGTGGTTGCGCTGCGAACGTCTTTCGGCTGGTAGGCGACACAGTCGAAGACCGCGTCGGGATCGACTGTCGTCGCCGTCGCCTCGAGGGCCGTGTCGTTCGTCCGGTTGCCCTCGACGTGGTCGACGCGGTCGTCGTCCGCGAACGGATTCTCGCGGTTGCCCCGGGTAAACAGGGTGACGTCGTAGTCGTGTGCGAGCAGGTCGTCGACGAGGTGGCGGCCGATAAACCGGGTGCCGCCGATGACGAGTGCACTGTTCATAGATTGCTGTGATGTTCGCCACACGGCTAAAGCCGTGGGATTCCTCGCATGGAGGATCGGTATCGAGGCATCTCGGGCGACGGCCACCAGTAGCCTCTGACGTTCGATGCCATGTGCGAGTTTATCAATGACGATTATTTGTTTGTTATCTCCGAGTTGAATTTGGTTATACGTAAATAGCCTCGGTTCGAAACGGTCGTATGAGCGACTCCGAACGCAGAGATCCGATCACCGGCGTTTCGATCGACGATCCCGATGTCCCCGTCTACATGCCCGGGACACCAACCGGCTCGTTCCTGCGATTTCTCGAGCGGGCCGTCGACATGCTGCGTCGCTGATGTGGAGCGCACAACCGAGCCTTCTATAGTAGCCACTGAAACGATTTACACACAGATTGCAACGCAGCCGTGCGATCAGGTGTGCATTGACTGTCAGTGGCTACTATAATTGACGCGCAGATGGCCGTCGATCGTTCAGTCCAGTGACCTACAGGGTGGGGTTCTTTTGACCCGTCCGTGGTAGGGCGCGTCGATATGTCTAACCAGCGCTGGCCGGAGCACACAGCCGAGTATCCACTCGAGTGCGATCACTGTCACTATCCGATTCCAAGCGAGCCCGTTGCGAGCGACGACGGGCGGTACTGTTCGGTCGCCTGCCGCGAGGCCGACGACAACGCGACGTTGCCCGACCCACAGGCCTACAAACGGGTCGTGACGGGGGTCGAACCGATCGATTCACTCGTTCCCAACGGCATCCCTGCTGACTCGTTTGTCCTGCTCTCGGGCGACGAGGGAACCCGACGGGCCGAACTCGGGATCGAACTCGTCTGGCGCGCCCTAGAGCGCGGGGAACCCGCGGTCGTCGTCTCGCTTGCCAATCCGCCGACGGCGACGCTCGAGCGTTTCTATCAGAACGGCTGGAACGTCCTGCCAGCCCTCGAGAACGACCGGCTGCGACTCATCGACTGCTATACGCACCGACTCGACGACCGAGATGAATTCAGCGCACAACGCACCGAGTGGCCGACGTTCCTCGGCGAGGCAGTCGCCGACGCGATCGTCGAGGTGCGTGATCCGAGCGACCGCCGCGAGGTGACCCACAGCCTCGCCGGCGCACTCGACGACCTCGAGATGAGCGAGACCGGGCTGGTCACGATCGACTCGCTGGACGAACTCGAGCGGGTCTTTCAGGACCGACAGGTCCACGACTTCGTCGAAGAGATCCGGGCGACGGTCTGTAAAGCGCGGTTCGTCCCGATCGTCGCCGCCGCGTCGACGGCTGACGCGGACGACAGTCCCGAGTCCGAGTACGTATTCGACGGCATCGTCGACCTTCGATTGACGGAGCAGCATGCGCCCAACACGCGACTTAAACAGCTCGCTATCCGGAAGCTGATCGGCGCTCAGTTTCTCCCCCAGTGGATTCAGTACGATTACGAACCGGCTCGCGGGCTGGTCGCGTCCAGTCCGGATACAGGCCCACAGGGGTACGATTTCGGAACCGAGCCGCCACAGCCGGACCGGCCCTGACAGCCGAGCGGGCAAGGTGGACGATAACATGGCTGTGACACAGCGCGCTGGACGAGCGAACACGCGAGCGCGCGCTCAGGATTTATCGGGCCGTTCGGGCTAGCATCCACCGCAGCGTCACGACCACCAGCGACTCGCACAGCGGTCGGGGCGAGTCTTCGATCGGCACACACCCGACGAGTACACAGTGATACCCATGACCGACAGCTACGACAGCGATCGACGACGGCGAGGCGAGCGGCGAACCGAACGCTCGAGCGCGAGTGATATCGAACCCCGCGAGCAGCGCCGCGGCGGCGAGCAGGGTCGCGGTACCGACCGGCGGCAGTACGGCGACGATCGGGGCAGGCTCCACGGCACGTTCAGCCGCGGCGAGAGCAGCGAACCCGGCGCTCGAGGTCCCGAGCCAGAACATCGCAGCCGTGAGCACGAACGGACGAAAGACCACCGTGAGACGGCCGCCAATACCGGGCGGGGACGCGGTTCCGTCAGGCGAGACGACCAGGGCCACCAGCGCGAACGGCAACCTAACCACCGTTCCGAAGGCCGACAGCAACAGGAACGAGGCCAGCAGGGTAGACGGCAGCCCCACAGTCGGCAGGGCGAGCGACAGCCCCAGCGGGATCAGTCCAGCCAACCGATCGAACCGGGACAGCGGTTCAGCGAACAGGGCACACGGGATTATCGGCAACAGGAGTCCCAGCGACGAAGCCGACACCAGCAGCGACAGGGCGGTCGCCAACAGCACAGCGGGTTCGAAACCGACGCGATCGACGAGGCTGAGCTCGAGTACGGCGGCGAAGCCCGGCGGCAAGACGAGCGCGGTCAACAGCCCGAGCTGCAGCGACAGGGCGGTCAGCAACGGCAGCCCGACCGCGACATGCAAAGACAGCAACCGTCCGATCGCGGCATGCGAGGAACACGTCGCCAGGGTAACGAGCTGGGAGGGCAGCGCGGCCGGCCCGAATCAGACGACGTCGAGCAGGGACAGAGCCGCCACCGTCGCGGCCAGCAGCGACAGAACAGGCGGCAGTCCCAGCAGGGCAGTGAGGAACAGGGCAGGCCCCGGCAGGGCCAACCGGGGTACGGCCGCCACCAGCGGAGCGAAGGCCATCAGACGGGAATACAGCGATCCCGCGGCAGCGACGAGCGGGGCCGCCAAACGGAGCGGGACTATCAGGACAGCCAGCAGTTCGAGGGGCGACACGAGCGAGGAACCACCGACCGTCCCTCCGGCGGCCGCATGAATCGAGAGCAGTCGGGCGATCACATGAACCAAGAGCAATCGGGCGGCGGCCTCGAGCACCGCCAGCAGGGACAGCGATCCGAACGGGGCGACTGGACCGGCCGTTCGAGGACGGAGCAGGACTCACGTCGCGACCGTCCCCCGCAGCGCCGCGACGAGGACATGACCACCCGTCGTCACGTCCACGAGGGCGATCCAACACCCGATAACGAACGGGACCGCGACGAGGAGTATCGGCCCCGATAGCGACCTCGTCGTCGGGTCGTCCCCACCGCTGTACGCCGAGCCGAAATCACCCCGTTTTTGCCGTCGCTCACTCGACCGGTTCGTATGAGCGGTACGTACGTTCTCGTGATCGACGTCCCCCGAACGACGAGTATCGACGTCGGCGCGCTCGGCGAGCGCACGTTCGACGCCGGTACGTACGCTTACGTCGGCAGCGCGTTCGGTCCTGGCGGCTTCAGTCGCGTCGATCGTCACCGCGAGCTCGCCGCCGGCGAGCGCGAGACCCGCCATTGGCACATCGACTACCTGCTCGGCCAGTCGTCGACGACCCTCGAGACTGCGATCACCTTCCCGGATGCCGACCGGGAGTGTGAACTGGCCGCGCAGTTACCGGGCACGCCGGTCGACGACTTTGGGGCCTCGGACTGTAACTGCGCGGGACATTTGCTCGCCACGTCGGACGCCGACACCGTCCGCGAGGCGGCGCTCGAGGCTGGCGGCGTCGTCGACGGGAAGCGGTGAGAATCGGACCCGCGAGTTATTACCGATGCGTGTGAATCGGCCCCTATGACCGACACGGATTCCGAGAGCAGTACCGACCCGACCCTCAACGACGATGCGATGGAACGGTTCCCCGTCCCGGCGTTCGAAGACCTCCCTGAAGACCTTCAGGAGCGGATCGCCGAGGAAACCGACCGCGCCGGCTTCACCCCGAACGTGTTCTCGGCGTTCGCGTACAAACCATCCCACTTCCGGGCCTTCTTCGAGTATCACGACGCGCTCGTCGAGGACACCGCCTTAGCGCGCGAAGAGGTCGAGATGATCGTCGTCGCCGTTTCCGGCGTCAATCACTGTTACTACTGTAACGTCGCCCACGGCGCACTCGTCCGGATCTACGCCGAAGATCCGACGCTCGCGGACCAGTTGATCGCGAACTACCGAACCGCGGACATTAGCGAGGCCCACCGGACGATGCTCGACGTCGCGGTCACACTCACCGAGCGACCGACAGAAGTCGAACCTGCGGATCTCGAGGCGCTGCGCGAGGCCGGCTTCAGCGAGGAAGCGATCTGGGACATCGCCGCGGTGACGGCCTTCTTCAACCTGAGCAACCGGATGGCGATGTTCGCGGAGATGCAACCGAACGACGAGTTCCACACGCTCGGTCGTCAGTAAACGTCCCCTGTTCACTGGCGGCCAGCGGTGGCGTCGCGAGCGACGTCAGTCGTCGCTCGCCGCAAAGCTGGCCGACTCGGCCGCGATGTCGGCCTCGGGCGTTCCGGGCAGTTCGTTTCGGACGTCGTCGCTGCCCTGTTCGGAGATCGCCTCGGCGTAGGCCTCTGGCATGACCTTCACGAAGGCCTCGAGCGTGCGCTCCCACTCGTCGAGGAGTTCCTGACCCCGGTCGGAGCCGGTGTAGGCGACGTGGTTTTCGATCAGCCGTCGCAGCATCTGCTCGTCTTTCTCCTCTAAGTCGTCGTGCAGCGAGACCATCCCGGTGTTGGCCTTCGTCTTGAACTCGTCATCGGGGTCGTAGACGTAGGCGACGCCCCCGGACATACCGGCCGCGAAGTTCGTCCCGGTGTCGCCGAGCACGGCGACGACGCCGCCGGTCATGTACTCACAGCCGTGGTCGCCGACGCCCTCGACGACGGCCTTCGCGCCGGAGTTGCGCACCGCGAAGCGCTCGCCGGCGACGCCGTTGACGTACAGCTGGCCGTCGGTCGCACCGTAGAGTGCGACGTTGCCGATCGCGACGTTCTCGGTCGGATCGTAGGCGGCGGTCTCGGGCGTGCGGATCGTCAGTTTGCCACCCGAGAGGCCCTTGCCGACGTAGTCGTTGGCGCTGCCGTCGAGGTGCATCGAGACGCCGCTTGCCAGGAACGCGCCGAAGCTCTGGCCGGCCGTGCCCTCGAGGTCGACGGTGATCGTGTCCTCGGGGAGGCCGGGCTCGCCGTAGCGGTCGGTGATCCGGTTCGAGAGCATCGCGCCGACAGTGCGGTCGACGTTGGTGACCTCGGTCTCGAGGGCGACCGGCTCTTGACCCTCGATGGCGTCGGCCGCTGCCTCGATGAGGTCTCGGTCGAGTTGCTCTTCGAGTTCGTGGTCCTGCTCCCGGATCTTCCGGCGGACTTCGCTGCCGGGGTCGGCCAGCACTGCCGAGAGATCGACGTTGCGGGCCTTCGGGTGGTCGACGTCGTCGCGCTGTTCCAGGACGTCGACCTGCCCGATCATCTCGTCGATGGTGCGGAACCCGAGCTCGGCCATGAGCTCGCGCAGTTCCTGCGCGATGAAGGTCATGTAGTTGATGACGTGTTCGGGTTCGCCAGGGAAGCGCTTGCGCAGGTCTTCGCGCTGAGTGGCGACGCCGACCGGGCAGGTGTTGTTGTGACACTGTCGGGCCATCACACAGCCCGAGGTCACGAGGCTGGCGGTGCCGAAGACGTACTCCTCGGCGCCCAGCAGGGCGGCGACGGCCACGTCACGGCCGGTCTTCATGCCGCCGTCGGCCGAGACGCGGATGCGGTCGCGCAGCCCGGTCTGACAGAGCATCTGGTTGGCTTCGGCGAGACCGAGTTCCCACGGAAGGCCGGCGTTTTTGATCGAGGTGCGCGGCGACGCACCCGTCCCGCCGGAGTGGCCCGAGATGTGGACCACGTCGGCGTTGGCCTTCGCGACGCCCGCCGCGACCGTACCGATGCCGGCCTCGGAGACGAGTTTGACGTTGATGTCGGCCTCCTCGTTGGCCGCTTTGAGGTCGAAGATCAGCTGCTTGAGGTCCTCGATCGAGTAGATGTCGTGCAGCGGCGGCGGGGAGATGAGACCGACGCCCGGCGTCGACTTGCGGACGTGGGCGATCATCTCGTTGACCTTCTCGCCGGGGAGGTGGCCGCCTTCACCGGGCTTGGAGCCCTGGGCCATCTTGATCTGGAGTTCGTCGGCACTCGAGAGGTACGTCGACGTTACCCCGAAGCGACCCGAGGCCACCTGTTTGACGTTGCACTCCTTTTCGGTGCCGAATCGCTCCGGCGGCTCGCCACCCTCGCCCGAGTTGGACTTGCCGCCGATGCGGTTCATCGCGATCGAGTTGTTCTCGTGGGCCTCCGGCGACAGGCTCCCGAGACTCATCGCCGCGGTCGAAAAGCGCTGGACGATGTCTTTGATGGGCTCGACCTCCTCGACCGGCACCGGGTCGCGATCGGAGTCAAACTCGAGGAGTCCGCGAAGGGTCTGGAGGTTCTGTTGCTGGTCGTTGATCTGGTCGGCGAAGTCCTGGTAGCGCTCGTAGTCGTTCGAGCGGACGGCCTGCTGGAGCGCGCCGACGGTCTGGGGGTTCCACTGGTGGTGGATGCCCTCCGAACGGTGTTCGAACTCGCCGTGGCGGTCGAGATCGGGTTCGTCGCTGTCGCCAAACGCGGTCGCGTGGCGCTCCCGGAGGTCTTCCTCGATTTCGGCGAGGCCGATCCCCTCGGTGCGGTTCTCGGTGCCCTCGAAGTACTCCGCGACGAGGTCGGAGTCGAGGCCGACTGCCTCGAAGATCTGGGCGCCCTGGTAGCTCTCGACCGTCGAGATGCCCATCTTGGCCATGATCTTCAGGAGGCCGTCCTCGATCGCGCCAACGTAGGCGTCGATCGCCGTTTCGGTATCAGCGCCGTCGGGACCGGCGGTGATGTCCTCGATCGTCTGGTAGGCCAGGTACGGGTTGACCGCGCCAGCACCGTACCCGACCAGCGTCGCGAAGTGGTGGACGGTGCGCGGATCGGCGGACTCGACGACGAGCCCGACGTGGTTTCGCAGGCCGTTGCGCACGAGATGGTGGTGGACGGCACCCGTCGCCAGCAGACTCGGGATCGCGACCCGATCCGCGTCGACGCCGCGGTCCGAGAGGACGATCACGTCGTGGCCATCTTCGATCGCTGCGACGGTGTCCGCGCGGACGCGTTCGATCGCCGCCTCGAGGTCGTCGCCGAGCCCCTCGCTTGCGGGTTCGTAGGTGATGTCGATCGTCGCGGCCGTAATGCCGTTGGCCGAGCAGTCACGGATCGACGCGAGCTCGGCGTCGGTCAGGATCGGCGAGTCGAGCACGAGCTGGCGGGCGTGTTCGGGTGATTCGTCGAGCAGATTACGCTGGAAGCCCAGCCGCGATTCCATCGAGGTGACCAGTTCCTCGCGGATGTAGTCAAGCGGCGGGTTCGTGACCTGGGCGAACAGCTGTTTGAAGTAGGAGAACAGCGGCCGGTTGAATTCCGTCAAAACGGACAGCGGCGTGTCGTCACCCATCGAGCCGACGGGGTCTTTCCCCTTCTTCATCATCGGCTCGATCAGGTTCTCGAGTTCGTCGTGGGTGTAGCCGAATGCAGCTTGGTGGTCGCGCAGGCCGTCGACGGCTTCCTGGGGCGTGTGGTCGTCCGTGGTCCGGATGTCGTCGAGATGGACCTGTTCCTGGGCGACCCACTCGCCGTAGCGGTCGTCGGTCAGGTCCTCGAAGACCTCCTCGTCGGGGATGACCCGTCCCTCGTTCGGGTCGGCGAGGAACAGCTGACCGGGCTGGAGGCGGCCGCGCTCTTCGATCTCCGACGGATCGGTCTCGAGCGCGCCGGCCTCGCTGGCCATGATCAGGCGGTTGTCGGTGGTGACGTCGTACCGGCAGGGACGCAGCCCGTTGCGATCGAGCACGGCGCCGACGCGTTCGCCGTCGGTCGCCGCGACGAGCGCGGGGCCGTCCCACGGCTCGACCAGCGAGGCGTGGAAGTCGTACCAGTCCTTGCGGTCAGGGTCCATCGACTCGTCGCCGCGCCAGGCCTCGGGGACGAGCATGCGAAGGGCGTGAGCCAGATCCCGGCCATCCTGCATCAGGAGTTCGAGCGCGTTGTCGACGCTCGCAGTGTCTGACTGATCCGGGTCGTCGATGATCGGCTTGACCGCCTCGAGATCCTCCAAGACCTCGCTCTCGAGGTCGGTCTCGCGGGCGCGCATCCAGTTGATGTTACCCTGGATGGTGTTGAACTCGCCGTTGTGGATGATGTTGCGGTAGGGGTGGGCGAGGTGCCAGGCACCGAGCGTGTTCGTCGAGAACCGCTCGTGGACCATCGCGAACGTCGATGCCATCCGCTCGTCGGTCAGATCGGGGTAGTAGGAGGGAACCTGGACGCCTTTCAGCAGCCCCTTGTAGACGACCGTATCCGCGTCCAGCGAGACGACGTAGAAGCGCTCTTTGTTCTCGATGTCGGCCGCTTCGACCTCGTTCTCGAGGGCTCGTCGAGCGACGTAGAGCCGGCGGTCGAAGTCGTCACCGGAGACATCGTCCTCGGGGACGACGACGACCTGCCGGACATCCGGCTCGGAGTCAACGGCTGTCTGCCCGAGGTCGTCGTTGTTCGTCGGGACGTCCCGCCACTCGAGAACCGAGAGAGCGTAGGTGTCGAAGGTGTCCTCGACGAGCGAGACGAGTTCGGTGCGGGCCGCGTCGTCCTGTGGGAGAAAGAGCGAGCCGACGGCGTAGGTGTCCGGCAGCTCAGACTCGAGGACGTTCCGGAAGAACGAATCGGGCGTCTGGAGCATGATGCCGGCCCCGTCGCCGGTGTCTTTCTCCGCACCGGTCGTCCCGCGGTGTTCGAGATTTCGGAGTAGTTCGAGTCCGTCGGCGACGACATCGTGGCCCCCGTTCCCGTCGAGGTCCATGACGACGCCGACACCGCAGTTCGACCGTGCGTCCGCGGGATCGGCGAGTCCCTGTGAACGCTCGGTGGATGAGCCTAGATGTGGCTGTGACATACACTCCCGTAGCGGGATCTAATATAAGAGGCTAATCCATTATGGCTAAGTGTATTATAAACACATATAAACTAATATAAGGTGTTTGTAGTGGCCTTGTATATGTGACGTATGTGTAGAAGACACGTTCGAAGTAACAGAGCGACGACTGTCGGATACAGTCGGCACCGACCGTCATTGTACGCCCGGCCGCCCGACAGGAGCGCGGGTCGGAGCGAGAACCGTGGACGATCCGATCGGTGTGTCAATCGGTTCAGTTGTTGTTATAGCTATCTCACCGCCTGAAACCGTTCTCGAGAATTGCGTGCGTTCGAACCCCCTGCGGAAAGTGATGTTTCCGGCAGCGGGGTCACTGTGTCAGAGGCACGTAGTGTTCACCCACCAGAGTGAACACCACACAAATCTAGTCATGCGCCCCCGGTAAGCAATATGGGGCTAAAGACTTAGGTTCGAATGAGAATAGAACACACGAACTATCGGGGTTGCCACTCAGTGATTCAACCGGAGTTATCACTGTCAGATACATTTGACCGATGCCGACTCGAGTATCGGCGGCGGACACCGATACTACGTCGTTCCGGGAGTTCGCTCTCGGAGAACGGCGCGCAGCCAATCAAAACTCCACAGTCGGGACACCTGAAGCAGTGGACGGTCAGTACGACTTCGCGAAGTACGCGATCTCGTCGGCAGGATCGCCACAGACGCCACACCCGTCGACGTCGGGTTCGGGGACCTCGCCGGCCGTCGTCCCACCCTCGTCGGTCAGCGGTTGCATGACGATCTCGGCGGCGATCTTCTCCTTGATGGCCTCCTCGCAGGCTTCGTCGCCACACCACGGCGTCTTCACGTAGCCGCCGTGTTTGCCGATCGTCCCGAGGATCTCTTCGGGGCTGTGGGCCTCGCGGACGTTCTCCTCCAAGTTCTCCTCGGCCGCGTCGTAGAGTTTGTCGTAGATCTCCGCCAGATGTTCGTCGACGGCGTCGACGATCTCGTCGCGGTCCTCGACGGCTTCCTCGTTGTCCGGGCGGTGGACTAACGTGGCCTCCTCGTCGTCGACCTCGTAGGGGCCGATCTCGAGTCGGAGCGGGACGCCATTGAGTTCGTGTTCATTGAACTTGAAGCCGGGATTGCGCTCGTCGCGGTCGTCGAGTTCGACGCGGAAGCCGGCGTCCTCGAGGTCCGCGGCGATTCCCTCGGAGTACTCGAGGACGTCCTCCTTGGTGTCTTCCTGCCAGATCGGGACGATGACGACCTGGGTTGGTGCGACCGTCGGCGGAAGCACGAGGCCCTGATCGTCGGAGTGGGTCATGATGAGTGCGCCCAGCGCACGCCAGGAGAGCCCCCACGAGGTCGTGTAGGCCGTCTTCTCGTTTTCGTCTTCGTCGGCGAAGGTGATGTCGAACGCCTCGGCGAAACTCTGGCCGAGGTTGTGGCTGGTCGCTCCCTGCACGGACTTGCCGTCGGGCATCAACGCCTCGACGGTCGTCGTGGTGTCCGCGCCGGGGAACTTGTCGTGTTCGGGCTTTTTGCCGCGCAGGACTGGAATCGCGAGCACCTCCTCGTAGACCTTCTCGTACTGGCCGAGCCGGGTCCAGACCTCTTCCCACGCGCTCTCGTTGGTGGCGTGGGCGGTGTGGCCCTCCTGCCACATGAACTCCTTCGTCCGGAAGAAGGGCTTGGTCTCGGTGGCCTCCCACCGGACGACCGAACACCACTGGTTGAGCCGCATCGGCAGATCGCGGTGGCTACGCGTCCAGTCGGCCATGAACGGCGCGATGATCGACTCACTGGTGGGGCGGACGGCGAGGCGTTCCTCGAGTTCGTCGTGGCCGCCCTGGGTCACCCACGCGACCTCGGGGTCGAACCCTTCGACGATGTCCTTTTCCCGCTCTAAGAAGCTCTCGGGGATGAACATCGGGAAGTAGACGTTGTCGACGCCGGTCTCTTTGAACCAGCCGTCCAGTGCGTCCTGAATGGCCTCCCAGAGGGCGTAGCCGCGGGGCTTCGTGACAATAAAGCCGCCCATCGGCGCGTAGTCAGCGAGGCCTGCCTTCTGGACGACCTCGGCGTACCACTCGCCGGGCTTGTGCGATTTCGACTCGGTGATCCCGAGTTCTTGACTCTCGTCGCTCATTGTGTCGACATGCAGGCAGCGCAGGCTTAAACCATGCGAAGGCCACCGGCGGGTTCACACACTCGCGATCGCGCGCCGGCAACTAATCGCGATCGTTCTCGGCGCGCTCACGTAACTGGCGCTTCTGCCGACGCTCGGTGACGTGATCGATGCCGTCGGCCAGTTCGTCTCTGACCTCTCGTTCGAAGGCGTCGACGTCCTCGAGGAACTCGTCGGAGAACTCCTCGACGAGTTCGAACGTCCACTGGTCGCTGATCGCGCCCGCCGGGAGATGGTCGTCGCGGAGGTCGTTCGCCCACGCCTCGTGACCGGCATCGCGAAGGCGGTCCTCGGTGTCGCCCAGCCGATCCATCGCGTGGCCGAGTTGGTGGTGGAACTCGAGCAACGTCCCGTAGGCCCGGTGGACGTGCTCGATGCTCAACTGGAGGTCGTGAAGCGCCGCCTGTTCGGCCTCGGTCAACTCGAGGTCGTCGAGGTCGGCGGCCGTCTCGGGGCCGACGTTCGAATCGGAGTCAGTCACACACACGAGGACCACGACCCGGCGGAAAACCCTGACCGTTGAACGTGCTGGATCGATGGCCGAACTGCGAGTCCGCCATCAGACCTCGAGTCGCTCGCCCAGTTCGGGTGCCGTCGCCTCGTAGCCGTCCGCGCGCAGTTCCGCGGCGAACGCCTCGCAGCGATCGCCGTGGTTGATCAGGATTGGCGTGTCGGTGTAGGACTCGAGGTACGACCGAAGACCTGCCCGATCCGCGTGCGCCGAAAAGTCGTACTGCTCGACCTGTGCACTGACTCGCATCACGCGGCCGTCGAGTTCGGCGCTGCCGGTCTCGAGCAGTTCGCGACCCGGCGTTCCCTCGACCTGATAGCCGGTCATGGCGATCTTGTTCGTCGGGTGCGAGCGGATCGCGGGCACGTAGGTCATCGCGGGCCCGCCGTGGAGCATCCCGCTGGTGGTGACGATCACGGTGTTTTGCTCCGCGATCCGCTTTCGTTGCCCGTCGCGGCCGTCGACGAACCGGGCGTTGCCTTTCGCCCGGCGCAGGAGGTCGGGATCGCGCAGGAAGCCCCGGTTCTCGTCTCGAAGAAAGAGTTCCGTGACGCGTTTCCCCATCCCGTCGACGTAACACTCGAGGTCGTATTCCTCGCAGAGACAAAGCACCTCTTGCGTTCGGCCGATGCCGAAGGCGGGGACGACGACGGTGCCACCCTCCCAGATCGTGGTCCGCAGACTCTCGGCGAACTCGCGTTCGATCTCCTCGCGTGGCGGGCGCGTCACGTCCGAGTAAGTGCTCTCACAGAGGACGGCGTCGGCGTCGGGCCGGGCGGTGGTGCCGGCGAGCAATCGCTGTTCGTCGGTGTGAAAGTCGCCGGTGTAGAGCAAGCGGGTGTCGCCGTCGTCGACAAGGACGTGGGCGCTGCCCGGCACGTGGCCGGCGTCGAAGAAGGTAATCTCGTAGCCCGCGACTTCGAAGGGGTCGCGGTAGCCGTGTGTTTCCGAGACTTCCGCGACGCGTGCGAGTTCCGCCTCGGTAAACGGGCAGTCGTAGCTTCCCCCGTGAAGCTTCAGCGTGTCGCGGGCCAGCACCATCGTGAGGTCGTACGTCGGTGGCGTCCAGTGGATCGACGGGCGCGCGTCGCCCGACAGCAGCGTCGGGACGGCACCGACGTGGTCGAGATGACCATGACTGACGACGACGGCTTCCGGCTCGACATCGTCGATCGGAAACGCCGGCGGGTTTCCCGAATCCATCCCGAAATCGAGCACGAGCGTGTCGTCGATGCAGATCGCGCTCCGCCCGATCTCGCGTGCGCCACCCAGCAACTGGACGTCCATGACGACCGAGTTCGGCCTCAGTCGGTTTGCCTCCATTGGTTCCGGACGCGGAGACGCCGTCAGGAACTGTTCGAGCGATGGTCGTTCGTCCCGGCCGTCCGGGCTGCGGTTCGGTCGGTCAATCCGATGAGATAGACGTCAAGCAGACAAACGAGCAAAATCGCGAGCGGGACGGCCACGTCGGCGTAACTCACCGCGTCGAACTGCAGCGCCGTCACGACGAACGGTTCGTCCAGTGCGAGCGCGCCCGACAGCGAGCGAGCGCTCAGAAACGCGAGCGCAAGCGCATACAGGACGAACCAGATCCCGCCGCGTTTCCACCGTCCGAGATAACAGTGGCCGAGGCCGGCGACGAGCGCCGAAAGCGGATATGCCGGCCAGACCGGTCGCGACAGCTCACTCATTGCGCGGCCCTACGTCGTGGAAGACAATCGGTGTTGCCCTATTTCCGATATTTTCGGATGCCGAACCGCTCGTAGTCGCCATACGCGAGTTCGAGCGAGCCGAGCCACCAGTTCCACCGCTCCGGCGGGGTGCCGTCGGGGGCGTCCGACAGTTCGTCGACGACGAGCTCGGTCGTCAGCGTCGCACCCATGTCGGCCTCGTACTGCCCGGAGTCGGCGAGATCGACAGCCTGACGAACAACGACCCGCGACTGGCTGGCCGTGCCGCCGAACTCCTCGCGGAGTCGCTCCTCGAGCCGCTCGGGATCGATGAACACACGCCGACGTAGGGAGCCCACGTACTTGACTGTTCGAGCGGAATTGGCGTGGGACTGAACTGAACGGAACTGAGGCGATTGGCCGGGAAGACGGCTCGAGCGCTGCGAGAGCCGTCCGACTCGGGGAAGGGCAGGCTGTTCACCGACAGTCGCCGCGAGCGAGGCCGCAGGCCGAGCGAGCGGGC
>NZ_JBHUDI010000004.1:325471-342026 GCF_042678045.1 Haloarchaeobius amylolyticus | reverse complement strand
GCGGCGCTTCACGCCGCGGAAAACCGAGCGGCAAAGCCGCGAGCCGAGTGGAGGGGAGAGAGGAGTGCTTTTGATCGACCCGAAGCGGGAGCGAAGCTCCCGCGAGGTCCGAGAGAGCGAAGGTCTCTCGAGATTTTGCCGAGGGACGGTTCGCTGTGCGGCAGTTACGCTGCCGTCAGCGCAACAGACTGCAGCGCAAAAGGTCGGTTCCGATCGATGATCTTTTGAGCGACGGCCGTCTTCCGTCGGGCATGGCAAGTTTCACTGTCGTTGTCGGCGATCCCGACTCGGGGATGGCCTATCAGCTCGAGGCAGAGGACCAGGACGCAAACCGGTTTATCGGCAAGTCGATCGGCGACGAAGTCGACGGTGGTGCGGTCGGCCTCGATGGCTACACGCTCGAGATCACCGGCGGCTCCGACGAGGCGGGGCGCCCGCTCAACGGCGAGGTTGCCGGGCCGAACCTGCAGGAAGTGCTGATGACCGGTCGACAGACTGGCTACCACCCCGAGCGTGACGGCGAGCGACGCCGAATCACGGTTCGTGGCCGTGAAGTCTCCGACGCCGTCGCCCAGATCAACGCCTCGATCACCGAGCGCGGCAGCGCCGACGTCGACGAGCTCCTCGGCGAGGGCGAAGACGACGACGAGTAACTCGCGTCGATTCACTCGATTCATTTTCAATGGCTGACCGAATTGCGAGCGATCATCCATCAGTGGAAACGGTCCGGTCGACGTGTGTGGAGACGGCAACCGGCGTCAAACTCGCGGTGCCGGCCGACGACCGCGATGCGTTTCCGACCGACGAGGTCGTCCGGATCGTCCTCGACGGCGAGGAACTGTTCGCGCACGTCGAACGAGCGCTAACCGGCGACGACCTGTCGATTCCCGGCGTCTACGAGACGCCGGATAGCGCCCGCGATCCGAGCGGCGCAACCGATCGGCTTCCGTCGTGGGCCGACGATCACGGCATCGCCGCGGGCGGGTCGGTGCTGATCGACGTCGTCGAGCCCGACTTCCTCTACGGGCTTCGGGCACCTGGCGAGACGGCCTACTACGACGCCCGGGAGCCGCCAAGCAACAGCTTGAGCGAGATCGCGAAGGACCTCGAGGAGCAGTAGCCCGGAACGGCCGCTCGAGTCGCGAGCAACGAGTCGAATACCGCCCTTTTTCCACCTCGAGTGCCAACCAGCGGGCATGAGTGACCAACGCGAGGAGTTTCTGGCCGGCCAGCGGCCTGATGACGTCGCGCTCTTTCTGGCGGAGTCGTACGTGTCCGACGACCGACTCGAGCAGTTCGGCGAGCGCGTCGACGACGGGACGTTGATCGTCGTCGACGGCGAGCGGGGACGCAACGCCTTCCAGGCGGCGACCGGCACCGGCGCGATGGAGTTCGCCAAGTCCGCGATGAATACCGAGGGCGAGATCGACGACGATCTCGCGGGCGGGCAGTGTCCGGACGCCGACGCCGACGGCGAGCACGCGGTCCAGTACGTCTTCGCGTTCGCCGAGGAACAAAACGAGTCGGTCGGTGGCATCTACGCCGACGGCGACGTGGTCCACGCCTACGCCCAGTGTACGTGTGGGACGGCGTTTTCCGATCGGTGGAACGCATCCGACACGGCGGATTCGTAACTCGGTCGTCGGCCCCGGTCGGACGGCGGAGCGATCGTGTGTCCAGTTTTCATACTGGCAACTGTCGGCCGACAGCTTTTGTCACAGCATAACATAGGAAACCAAAGATGAGTTCGACCGAAACCCCGTACGAGACCGGCCGCGGGTTCGGTCTCTCGAGTCGCGAGGCGCGCGTGATCAGCGGTGCGACCGCGCTGATGGTACTTAACGTGGTGGTGATGTACGTCCTCGTGGCGACGCCGCTCGCGGCGGTCAACGACTACCTGTTCTCGATCCCGATCGTCGGCGTGATCGCCTACGGCGCGGCGATCATGGCCGGCCAGCTGGTCGCCGAACGGGGTGTCAAAGGCGGTGACACGGGGATCGCGTTCATGGGGATGGTGATCCTGCAACTGGCCTTCGGAGTCTTCGGAGCCGGTGTGCTTCGGTTCGCGCCTCGAGCGTCCCAGCTGACGATCCTCGTCGTGACGGCGATTATTGTGGCCGTCATCACTGCTCTCATCGCGGCCTACGTCTACGCCCGCTCGAAGACGTTCGAGCACTGGGGATCGTACGCCAACTACGCGTTTATCGGCGGTCTCGTCGCGATTCTGATCGGGACGTTCGTCGCGCCGGTGTTGCTCGTCGGCTTCGTCCTCATCTTTCTCGGCTTTCTGCTCCGGCTGGGCTGGGAAATCTGGAAGGTACGCGATCAACGGAACGCATCAGTGACCCTGCAGACGATCGGCGTCTACATCGCCGTCGCCGGTGTCTTCGTCCACGTTCTCCAGCTCGTGATGCGATATCTCGCGTCGCGACAGTGATCGATCCGTGGTCGATCAGTCGTCGCTCGCTTCCGCGTCGACATCGTCGTCTTCGTCCCCCTCTGAGACGACGTCACGGAACGCGTCGAGGATGACCCGTTTCGTCACGGCCCCGCGGGTCGTCCAGTGGTTCGCGTAGTCGAGCATGTCGTCGTAGATGTCGGGTTTACAGCCCGCAGCCTTGGGGTGGCCGCCGCCGTTTACCTTCCCCGCGACCTCGTGGCAGCGATCGAACTCGTCGGTGCCCCGGATCGAGGCCGAGCCGGCGGGTTTGACGATCACGGAGGCGTCGGCACCCTGTTCGCGCATCGCTTCGGCGACTTCGTTCTGTGAACAGCGACCATAGGTGATCCCGACCGTGTAACCGCCGATTTCGCGCAGTTCCGCCCGGCTGACTGCCTGCTCGATCAGCGCCTCCTTCTCGACGCGGCGTTCGGCGATGTACTCCTGGACCCAGTCGGGCAGGTCGACGCCGTACTCGCGGACGACCTCGACGTACTCGGCGGGATCGGTCCAGTAGGCGTAGTCCGCCAGATCGTCGCTGCGTGGGTCCTCGCGCAGCCAGAGGTCGTGATCCCGGGTGACCGCCGCCAGTTCCTCGTACATCGGCCCAAGCTCGTACTCGAGCGAGCGATAGACCACGTCGGCGCTGCACTCCTCGTCGGAATCGCCGACGACGAGCTCGACGCCGGCGTCCCGAACTGCCTGTGCGACGTCGTCGCCCCACTGGTGGTGGTCGTACCACGCGACGCTGTCGGCGGTCTCGAGTGCCGCATCGAGTTCCTCTTCGACGTACTCGTATCGGTCTGGTGCGAGGTCACAGACGAAGATATCGATTCCCTCGTCGCCGTACTCGGCGACGCGAGCCAGCGCGTCCTCGACATCGTGGGGACTCGCAGGGATGAGTGCGACGGTGTGTGGCGTCGGCTCGGGCTCCTCGAGTGGTTCGTCGGCCTCGCCGGTGGCGATCACGACGTTCTCTTCGGCGGCGTCGTCAGTCGCGTCGGCGACCGGCTCCGGCCGGTCTTCGTCACCGTCTGTGTCGTCCGGTTTCGGAACGTTCTGGACGTCGTCGTATGCCTCTCGGATGAGTGCGACGCAGGCCAGGCCGTCCGCGTCCGGGTCAGCGATGACCGCGACCTCGGCCCCCTCGAGGGCGGCTTCGGTCTGCTGGTCCTCCAGGTCCTCCTCGAGCGTATCGGGCAGGAAGAAGCCGGTTCCCGGCAGCACGGATTTGCGCGCGAGCGGCAGATCGCCGCTCTCGATGAGTTCGTCGTACATGGTAGCTGCTGGGTCTCCTGTCGGGAAGTAACCGCCGGTCTCGGGTGCGATGGGGAGGCTGAGATCGCCGACTCGATGCGTGCCAGCGCCGATCAGGCCTCGGCAGTCTGCTCGTCGTCAGTCTCGGGTTCGAGTTGGCGCACGGTCAACACCGGAACGGGCGACGTCCGGACGATTCGCTCGGCGACGCTGCCAAGCAGCAGGCGGTTCTCGCCGTGGCGGCCGCGGGTGCCGGTCGCGATCACGTCGGCGTCGACCTCGCGGGCGTACGCACAGGTCTCGGCGGCGGGCCGGCCCTCGCGGATCGCGGTCGTCACCTCTCGGTCGGCGCGCTCCTCGACGGTGCCGAGGGCGGCGTCGGCGGTCGTCTCGAGGGCGGTACGGAACTCGTCTTGGAGTTGCTCCGGCGAGGCGTCGACCTCGCTGGCGTCGATGACCGACAGGGCGTGGATGTCGGCCTCAAAGCGGGCTGCAAGATCGAGTGCGACGTCGACGGCCCGCTTGACGCTGTCGGAACCGTCTGTGGCGACCACGACCGTATCGAACATACGGACACTTACGCTCGCGGTCGTTTAAATATCTCCGTTCGAGCAACCGAGGGACACGGAGAGGGGTGCCACGCGAACGCACGCCGTGCCCCGGTGGAGGTGGCTTTTTTGCCACGGAACACTCACTGTCGTATATGGATGCCAGCGAGCCGTTTACCGTCGACACCGTTCTCGCGCCGGTCGACGGCAGCGACGAGTCAGCCACCGCAGTCGAGTACGCCATCGCCGTCGCCGACCGCTACGATGCGTCCGTCCACGCCCTGTTCGTCCTCGGGCGGGGTGTCGTCTACGGGCTCGATAACGGCACCGTCGACGAGGACGAGATCGCCGAGACGACACAGGGGTTTTTCGACGACGCCCGTGCGCTCGCCGCCGACGCCGACGTGTCGCTTGCGACCTCCGTCGACGACGGCTTTTCGAAACTCCGAAAAACGCGCCACCCCGGCAACGTCATCCTCGACACCGCCGATTCGATCTCCGCCGACTTCATCGTCCTCCCCAGAGAGCCCGTCACCGGTGCCGAGGTAGAGGTCCTCGAGGAGGCCGCCGAGTACGTCCTTTCGTACGCGAGCCAGCCCGTCCTTTCGGTGTAGCTGGCGTCGTACTGACGGCTGTCAGTCAGTCGGTCCACTCGCATGGCGGGTCGCGGAGACGCCGACGACCAGTGACACCGTCTCAGTCGTCGTCCCCGAGCAGGATCGCCATCTCCTGTTCGAAGCTCTCGGTGCCGGTCGACTCGAAGCCGACCCGTTCGTAGAGGGCGATCGCCGGATTGTTCCAGCGCTCGACGGTCAGCCACACGCGTCTAATGCCGAGGTCGCTGGCGTGGCCCAGCAGGTTCTCGAGCAGGATCGTCCCGATACCGGCCTGCTGGTAGGCCTGCAGGACGAAGATCGCCAGTTCCCACTCGATGCCGCTTTTTTCTGCGATCGCGTCCGGATCGTCGCTGTCGGGAACGAGCATCGCGTGGCCGATGGCGTCGCCGTCGTGGTAGGCGACGACGGTGACGCTGTCCTCGGCGATCGTCTCGAGCCAGTTGCGAATGCGGTCCTCACCGGTCGGCGGAATCCCCTGTGCCCGGTCGGTGGGATCGAATTCGACGTACATCTCGACGACGTCGTCGAGCGCGTCGTCGGCGAACGCCTCCGGCGCACGGATCTCGATCGACCGGCCCTCCCGGTCCTCGACCGTCGTCGGCGGCGAGGGGAACGGACCGGACGGCTCGTCCGGATACTGACGCGAACCGACCATCGTTATCGCACCAGTTTGACCGTCGTCGGGGCGTTCAGCAGGACGAACTCCGTGATCGGACCGAGCTGGATCTTCCCCATCGGGCTCAGCGTGCCACCGCCGATGACCAGCTCGTCGAATTCGCCTTGCTCGGCATAGTCGACGAGTGCGCTTCCGGGATCGCCCTCGAGTTTTTCGACAGTGACGTCGTCGAGCCCCGCCTCTTCGAGGTTCTCGGTGGCCATCTCGTACGTTTCGTCCTGTGAGCGTTTCGACTCGGGTTTGTCGACGATAACGACGGTCAGGTCGTCGCCGACCTCTTGCGTGCGGTCGATGGTCCGTCGGAGCGTCTTCACCGACTCGTCGCTCCCGCCGAGACCCAGCAACACGTTCATACAGGTGACTGTGAGCCGATGGACGAAAACGGTTATGCCGTTTTCCCCAGTGGGTAGCCATCGTGACCGGGGGCCACGAGTGAAACGCCGTCGCAGACGCGGCGCATGACGACGCTGTTAAGAACGTGTAGTGAGTACGATGACCGAATGAGTAATGCGGCGCTCGATGTCGTGGAGTTCCTGCTCACGACGAGCGTGTATTCGGACGACCGGACGCTAGACGAAAACGATCTCCCGCCGTCGTTCCGCCGCGTATACTGGACCGGCGGCGTCGACGACGAAAGCGGGGACGGGGGCAACGGCGGCACCAACCGCAAACCCGCTGGGATCAGTCGTCCGCTGTCAGTAACGACCACGACTGCACGTGAAGCAACTGGCGTCGACCGCCCGTGGGAGGCCGTCGCCGACCTGATGTTCACCGAACGCGACGAGTTCTCCGGCACGATCACCCTCGCCCAACAGGAGATGGCCGAGGAGTGGTTCGCCGAACGCGTCGACGCGGACCGCCTGCTCGAGAACCCGACGCTGGCGAAACACTTCGAACGCCACGACGACTACGACTTCGATGTCAGCCACGAGGAGGCCCGCGAACGCAATCGACCGATTCAGGCCGACCGCGTCTGGATCGACGGGTTGCTCAACGAATACTTCGACGAAGACGACGACGAGGAGATGCTCGATCTCGTCGAAGTGCGCGCCCCAGAAGAGGTCGAGACCACCCTCGACGATCTCGTCCTCACGGAGGACCAGGAGAACGAACTCGACAAGATCTCGAAGGCGATCGAACACCGAGAGTACCTCGCGAACATCGGCCTGCGCGAGATCGGCAAGCTGCTGTTCGTCGGGCCGCCGGGCACCGGGAAGACCTCGACCGCACAGGCGCTTGCCCAGGACATGGACCTGCCGTTCGTCGAGGTCAAACTCTCGATGATCACCTCGCAGTATCTCGGCGAGACGGCGAAAAACGTCGACAAGACCTTCGAGGTGGCCAAACGGCTCTCGCCGTGTATTCTCTTCATCGACGAGTTCGACTTCGTCGCCAAGACCCGCCGCAGCGACGAACACGCCGCACTCAAACGCGCGGTCAACACCCTGCTCAAGAGCATCGACAACGTCTCGCTCATCGAAGACGACGTGTTGCTCATCGGTGCGACCAACCACCCCGACCAGCTCGATGACGCCGCCTGGCGGCGCTTCGACGAGATCATCAACTTCCCCAAGCCCGACTACGACATGCGGGCCGACATCCTCACCGTCATCACCCAGCAGATGGACATCGACGAGTTCGATCCCCACCTCATCGCGGAGGTTACACAGGGGTTGACCGGCAGCGACCTCCGGATGGTGCTTCGTGAAGCGGTTCTCGAGGCGCTGACCGAAGACCGGACGAAACTCACGCAAGAGGATCTGCTCAACGCCGTCGAGGAGTTCGAGGAGCGCGACACCTTGAAGAACATGGACATGATGGGCGGCGACCACGACGCGCTCGTCGCCGGCGGCGACCTCGGCGACGCGGCCAGCGACGGTGGCCACTCGCACGATCACGACCACAGTCACGATCACTGACGAGCGACCGGTCCAGAAGTGGCTCTCGCTTTCTGTGTATTCCGACGGGAATTAGCTGCGCTATCCGAACCGATAGCGAATCCGCCGTCCGATCAATCGCCGTCGTCTCGCTCGCCGTCCGGTTCCCTGTCCTCGAGCAACTCCCAGAACCGCTTCGTATCACCCTCGAAGCGCTCGAGCAGGTCGCGCATCTCGTCTCGGAGGTCGTCGGTCACGGTGACGTGGACCATCCCCTCGTCGGGCTGGCCGTAGACGACGCTCGCACCCTCAGGTGCAGCGACGATCGCAGGGAGAGCGACCAGATCCTCCTCCCCGTCGACCAGGATCGTCGTTGGTTCGTCCGCTGCGAGCGCGCGCCGAAGCGCTCGAATGACAGGGGCGGCGAGTTCGGCGGGCGGATTCGTCACCTCGAGGCTCGCGCCGGCCGTGACCGCCTCGCGGATCTCCTCGTCGACGGCCTCGCGTTTCGTCCGCCCGTCGACGAGCGCCACGTCGGGTTGGCGGCCCGCCTGCAGGAGATGATAGGTGACGACGTCGCCGACGGCGATGATGGGACCATCGACGGCCTCAAGCAGCCGCTCGGCGTCGGTCTCGATCGGGCCCAGCGGCTCTTTGAGCTCGTGGCGGAGGGCGTCGGGCAATACAAGTAGCTGCTCGTCGCTGGGCGTCTCGTCGGCTGTCTCGTCGCGAGTCACGGCTGTCAGCGGACTTTCAGCGCGTAGGCACCTGGTTCGGTGATCTGCATCTCCGTCGCGATCTCGCTTTCCTCGGGGTGGGCGATGATGACGTAGCCCGCCCAGTCTTCGGTCAGCGACGAGGAGTTGCAGGCCTCACAGGTCTCGGCGTCCGGTTCGTTGACCCGGTGGCACTCGCGACAGACGAGGCGGTTCGATGCCATGGTTATTCACCTGCGGTCGCTTCGCGTTTCTTGCGTTCCTCTTCGAGCCACTCGTGTTTGCCGAGCCCGGGCTGTTTCGCGGTGAGGCCGATCTTCGAGTCACGCGGGTTGCGTTCGTCGATGCTCTTGGTGACGATGCGGGCCCGGACGGCGTCGTCGACGCCGAGGGTCCGGTCGGACTCGTTCGAGGAGAGTTGCTGGTTCTCGCCGTCGAAGGCCAGATACTCGTCGCTGATCTGGGAGACGTGGAGCAGCCCGTCGACGGGACCGATGCCGACGAAGGCGCCGAACTCGACGACTTCGACGACGGTGCCGTCGACGACCTCCTGCATCTGTGGATCGAACGTCACCGCGTCGAACTCCGCCTCGTAGTAGACGCCCGGCCGGTTCGGGAGCACTGCCCCCTCACCGATGTCGTGGACCTCGGTGACGGAGACGACGCTCCCGACCTCTTCGTCCATCCGTCCCTCGAGTTTGTCCTGGAGCAGTCGCTTGACCAACCCCGGCGAAACGTCGCCGAGCTCTTCCGGCGGTACTTCTACCGTATCCTTCAATCTAACCCGTTTGTACATCTATGGTTGAGTGATCGCTAACTTGTTTCTCCCGCGTAATGCAATTACCGGTCTGCCGGCTTCGAGCACCCGGTCGCGCAGCGGGCGGTCGTTCGTGACGACGTAGTCGACGACGCCCTCGCGGGCGAGTTCGACCAGCGCGTCGTCCGCGTACGATGCCTCCGTGTCGACGGCGAGACAGCGCTCGGTCGCCAGGTCGTGGCCGACGGTCGCGGCCGTACCCTCCTGGCCGCCTTTTTCGGAGAGCCGACGGAGTTCCTCGAGGACGGCCTGTGGAATCGTCGGCTCGTAGGCGTCTAAGAGCCGCTCGAGTTCGTCGAAGAGCCGGACGTCGAGTTCGACCGGCATCATCAACGCGCTCGTATCGAGGGCGACCTGCGTCCGATCGCTCATCTCAGTCCGTCAGCGTTCCCAGTCCGATCAGCCGCCAGCGGGCACCGATGCGGCGGTTGATCGCGATTTTCGTCCCTGGTTCGGCGGCGACGGGCCGTTTGAGGTTGACCTCGCACTCGCCTTCACGGGCGCTAGTGACGGCGCCGACGGTCGTTGCCGTACCGACGGTCATCATCAGCGGTTCGCCGGTGCTGATCTCGTCGACCGTCTCGCCCTGTTCCGCGCCGACGACCCGCTCGAGCAGGTCGACTTCCATCGTGAACTGCTCCCACGTCGGCGGGAGCGAGCCCGGCGGCCCGGCCATGCGGCCCGCAAGCGCGTCACCCTTGGTGAGCGAGGGGTCGAGTCCGGTGCCGACGCCGAGCAAGCCACCCGGCGTGACGGTGTCGACCGTCTCGCCGCCGGCCTGCAGCGACCGGATCGTCGTCTCGATCGGGACGTACTCGGTCTGACCGCCTTCCTCGATCTCGCGGCCGGGGCGGATCTCGATCTCGTCGCCGACCTCGAGTTCGCCCTGCACTAAGCTGCCGCCGAGGACGCCACCGGCGAGGTCCTGTGCGGTCGTACCGGGTTTGTTGATGTCGAAACTTCGGGCGACGTGCATCCGCGGATCGGCGTCGGGGTCCCGATCCGGGGTGGGGATCTCCTCTTCGATGGCCTGGATGAGCAGATCGAGGTTGACCTCCTGGCCCGCGGAGACGGGGACGATGGGGGCGTCTTCGGCGACCGTGCCTGCGACGAACTCCTTGATCTGTTCGTAGTTGTCCCGGGCCGTGTCGGCGTCGACGAGATCGACCTTGTTCTGGGCGATGACGATGTTGTCGATGCCGATGATGTCGAGCGCCATCAGGTGCTCTTCGGTCTGGGGCTGGGGGACGGGCTCGTTGGCACTGACGACCAGCACCGCGCCGTCCATCAGCGAGGCACCCGAGAGCATCGTCGCCATCAGGGTCTCGTGACCCGGGGCGTCGACGAACGAAACGGTCCGCAGCGGCTCGCTTTCCGAGCCGTCCGGACACTCCTCCGCGACGGTGTAACACTCGGGTTCGTCCAGTTCCTCACAGTGGCGGAACGTAGCGTCGGCGTAGCCAAGTCGAATGGAGATACCGCGTTTCATCTCCTCTGAGTGCTGGTCCGTCCACGAGCCGCTGAGGGCTTGCACCAGCGTCGTCTTGCCGTGGTCGACGTGGCCGACGAGCCCGATGTTCACCTCCGGTTGTCGATTTCCTACCATAAGACGATGAGTAATCTTAGGTAGTGATTCCGCTGTGCGCTTGATAAAGGTTGCGAGCTATGCTTTCGACTCGGCCGCTCGTGACGCCTCGAGTCCAGTTCACAGGCGCCACGCTCGAGCCGTCGTCCCCGACGACCTTTTTCGCGGCCACCCCGTATCGGAACTGTGTCCGAGTTCGCGTTCGAACTCGAGCTCTGTGCCCACCTCGAGTCATGCCGGGAGGAGATCGTCGCCCGTCAGCTCGGCGCGAGCGTCGCCGAACCTGGCGGCCGCATCCTCGATATCGTCTGTGTTGAGCCCGGCCCCGCGTTCGACGAGCGCGTCGCGATCACGAGCGAGTCGATCCCCGACGCGGCCATCGCCTCGGCGGTCGGCACCGGCCGGGCCCGCTACTGGAAAGACGCGTTCGACTGTCACCCCGAGCGGGCGCGCCGTGCCGTCGACCGCGCGCTCGAGCTCGGCTTTTTCGAACGTGATCACACCGCCAGCGCGGCCGCCAATCGCGAGTACGTCCGCCAGACAGTCAGGTATCCCGACTGGTACGGTCGGCTCGTCGGCATCGAGAACAAACCCGATCTGGGCCGGCCAGGCGACCTCGAGGCCCAACTGCGAACGGATGTGAGCCTTGCCGTCGTCGACGAAATTGTACTCGCGACCGAGAGCTACGTGACGCGCGCCCATCTGCACCGGCTCCCCGACGCGGTCGGCGTCTGGCGGGTCCACCGCGACGACACGAGCGGGGGCCTCGAGATCGAGGTGATCCGCGAGCCGTCGTCGCTCCCTGTCGACGAGCCAGGGATCGAACCCCTCGAGACCCGTCCCGGCCGCACCGAGATCGAGGTCATCTCACCCGAGGCGAAGGCACGAGCACGACGGCGGCTCGCGGAACGCGCCTACGGTAAGGGCTGGCGAACGTACGAGTTTTCCGCATGTAAGGCCTGCCAGCCGACCGACGCGGACGCTGCGACGCTGCCGTACTGTGCGTGGGCAGGCCGAGTCGTCGACGCCGCGGCGGAGTGTGGCCCCTCGTGTCCGGGCTACGAGCAGGCGACGGCTCGCACGGTCGATCTCGAGGCCGAACGTGACCGAGAGACGGCGTGGGAAGCCGATCCGGACGGGACCCGTCGACGACAGGCCGGGCTCGATCAGTTCGGATAACGGCCGCGTCCGTCGAGTCGAGGACAGGTCTCGACCGTTCTCAGACGGCTACTGACAGTCAATTGCGGTGCAACCGCAGGCTGGTCGCGGTTGCACCGGGGACTCGTGACAGCAGACCGTATCACAGCACGTACTCCTCGCCGTCGACAGCCAGTGGCTCCGCGAAGGCTTCGTCGGCGGGGTAGTAGTGGGCGAGGTGGACGAGCCGCGTGCGGTCGGCGTTCAGCACCTCGGCCATCGCGAGCGCGCCCTCTCGCGTCATGTGTTTGGTTCCGAACGTCCGGGGAACGCCTGCATCGTCCTCGTGGCGACCGCCGATCGGATGATACTCACAGAGGTCGGCGGGGACGATCCCGTCGGCCAGCAACAGGTCGGGATCAGCAAGCACCTCGCGGGACGCCTCGGGGATGTCGTAGCTCGTATCACCCGTGATCGACAGCGCCGCTCCCGTCACGGGATCCTCGACGCGGAGGCCGTAACAGACCAGCGGTGGATGGTCGACCGGGACCAGCGTCACCTCGAGCCCACAGACCGAGACCGGCTCGAGCGGCGTCGTCGGGACCACAGTCAGCGGGTCGAGGTAGTGGTAGTCGTCGTCGACCGTCTCGGCGACGCTCTTGCCGGTCTGCGGGTCGGTTTCGTCGGCCGCATACACCTCGAGCGAGTCGAGTACGCGAAAGACGTTGCCGAGTCCGTCGAGGTGGTCGAAGTGGACGTGCGTGATCACGGCAGCGTCGGGCAACGACACGTCGTCGCGGAGGAACTGGTAGCGGAAGTCGGGACTGAAGTCGATCAGCAGCGACTCGTCGACACGCTCGTTTTCGACGTGGACCGAGAACCGCGTGCGCTCGACGCCGCGGTCGCGCGCCGCCGTGCAGGTGTCACAGTCGCAGCCGACGGTCGGCGTGCCGGTCGTGTCGCCGGTTCCCAGCAGCGTTACTCGCATCGGTCGCTCGCCCCTCCGGAATCCGTCTGCACGCGCCACGTCGCCGGCATGCTGGCTACTGGCCTACACATACGTCCGCCCTTCCTCGAGCGCCGTCCGGACGAACGGATGATCCGCGTTCGCGTCGATCCGCTCGGCGGGCAACACGTACACCGAAATGACGACGCCGTGCTCGAGGCCGACGGCCTCGGCGAGGGCCTCGAGGGCGCGTTCGGTCTCCGGGTCGTCGTCCTCGAGTCCAACCAGTATCTCGACCTCGGTGTGAACGCCGCGGTCGTCGCCGCGGACGGCGTCCCCGAACGCGACGAGCTGCCGAATCGACTCGCCGTGGGCCGCCTCGGCCCGACTGGCGAACGCCGCCGCAGCGTCGTCCTGTGGCGCTCCATCGCTCATACGTCCTGATAGACACCCGTCGCATAAAGGGTATACTGTTACCGGACGTCGCACAAGGGTCGTGGTCGAGCCGCCAGCACGACGCCGCGCCCATCTCGAGAAGCTATTTAGGCTGCGCCGGAAACGTGGCGGACATGTACGATTTCGTCGTCGTTGGCGTCGGGCCGCCGGGCGCACGGTTTGCCCGCCGGGCTGCCGAGGACGGCTACGACGTGCTCGCCCTCGAGAAGGGACGGGTTGGCGAGCCGTTGGCCTGTTCGGGCCACGTGAGCACGGATATCTGGGAGTTCACCGGACCGGGCGCTCGCGAGGCGCTGTTTCAAAACGAGATCTACGGCGCACGGTTTCACGTCGGTGGCCCCCGAAGCGACGCCTACCCGTTTTACAAACAGGAGGTCGCCTCGAACGTCATCGACCGCGTCGGGCTGGATCGCCACCTCGCCGACCTCGCCCGGGAGGCGGGTGCAGACGTCCGCGAGGGCTACACCGTTACCGAGGTCACCGAACGGTGGGATCGCGTCGAGATCGTCGCCAACGGCCCCGACGGCGTCGTCGAGTTCGAGGCGAGGATGGTCGCCGGCTGTGACGGACCACGCTCGAGAGTCCGGGACGAACTCGGTCTTCCCCAGCCCGACGAGTTCCTTCACGGCGTGCTCGCCTTCTCCGAGGAGGACGACCACCAGGACTTCGTCGACGTGCATCTGACGCCGCCGACGTTTTTCGCGTGGCGCATTCCACGCGGCGAGGCCGGCGTCGAGTACGGCCTCGCAGCCCCGCCGGGGGTCCACGTGAGCAAACACTTCGAGGACCTGATCGACGGCTACGAGGTCGACGTCTCCCACCGGTGTTCGGGCGCGATCCCGATCGGCCCACCGGATCGGGTGACCTCCCGGCGTGCCTTCCTGATCGGTGACGCGGCCGCCCAGACCAAGCCCTTCACCGGCGGCGGCATTCTCTACGGCATGACCAGTGCCGACCACGCCGCCCGCGAGATCGACCCCGATCGACCGACCACGCTCGCGGCCTACGAACGCGCCTGGCGTGAGGATCTCGAGCGCGAACAGCAACTGGGCCACTTGATCCGGCGTGCCTACTCGCTGCCCGAGCCGATCCAGCGAATCGGCCTCGGCGCGCTGTCGGGTGAGATCGGCGTCCACATGGATCGGCCGACGTCGTTGCTCTCGTTCGACCACCTCAAGACGGTGCTCCCCGGACGCTGAACGGGCGGCCCGCTGTCAGGTCTACGGCTCTCGAAACCCGAAGTGGACCATCCTGAACGTCGGTTTCCTGCCCGTTGGTAGTGTCTCCCTGCTCGGTACGCCCGCGCTCTTCGGCGACGACGTACTGGACCTCGACGACGATCGGATCGTCGGTGTGGGGACTGATCTCCCTGTAGAGTTGGTCGACGAGTCCCGGCTCCGGCCCGGCACGCTGACTCGAGACCGTGACAACGATCCTGTCGATCGATTGAATCGGATAGTTGCCGTCGAGTTCGATCACGATGTCTTCGGTCTCGAACTCGTCGTATCGGGGGTCCGTGAGAACGCCCTCGACCTCCGCTTCGGTGGTCGACTCGAGTTCGGTCGTATGAAAGTCGAGCAGGGTGACGCTGGCAAGCGGCACGGTCAGCACCAGCAACCCGACCCCGAAGATCGCCGCGTAGGTATAGGTCGGGGTTCGCGTCGGCGACACCTCGAACAGCCCCTGTGGGCGATAGCCGGCGACCCACAGCGTCGCCAGCGCGGCCAGGTTGAGCGACAGGAGGTTGACGATCACGAGGAGGGCAGCACCGATCGCCGCGCCGGACATCCCCCAGGCGACCGTGATCCCGACCGCAGCGGAGGGCGGAATGAGCGCTGCGGCGATCATGACGCCGACGATCGCCTCCGAGAACCCACGCGTGAGACTCAGAATGCCAGCGATGCCGGCACCCAGCGCGACAGCAAGCGAAAACAGGTTCGGTGCGACCCGCTCCTCGAGTTCGGTAGCGACGACGATGTCGACCCCCGCGGGCTCGAGGCCGGCCAGCCGGGCGAGCACTGCGAGCGTGATCGAGGCGGTGACCACTAGCCCGACACCGACGAGCTGATAGCGAAAGCCGGTCGATGTGAGTCGGGCGTCGCCGGTGACGATGCCGATATTGGCGGCGAGTGCGGGGCCGAGCAGCGGCGCGATGACCATCGCGCCGATCACGACCGCTGGCGAGTCGGCCAGCAGGCCGGCGGTCGCGACGACGGCACTGATCAGCAACATCACGGCGTAGATCGGAAACGGAGGCGTGAGTTCGTCGGCTTTCGTCCGCAGGACCTGTCTCGAGGTGCGCGCACTCGTCTGTCCGCCGTAGCTGTACCGTTCCTGCAGCGTCGCAAACCCCTCTGAGAGGACCGTCTCGGCGTTAATCACGACGACACGGGCCTCGTCGCCGACACCGGTTCGCTTGAGCCGGTCGAGGAGCGGTTCGACGGCCTGTGTCGGGACCGGAAACCGAACGACGGCGGTGTACTCCCGACCGCTGGTTTCGTCGCTGACGACGTAATCGACCCCCTCTTCCTCGAGGATATCGAGGACGGCCCGTCGCTTCCCCTTCGGGACCGTAATTTCCAGATACCGCATATGGGGCCCACAATCGACCGTCCGATAGTATCACGGGCAGCAGTGGACGGGTGCTTCTCTTCGGCACTGCGTCACCGTCGCGGTCGGTAGCGACCCCGCTTGCCGACTCGAACGCTGGACTATCACCGATCCCGACAGTCAGGCACACCGCAACAGCGATTTTTACCCGATGGTGGTGTACGACAGATGATGTCGACGATAGCTGACCTCCGGCTTCCGGCAGCGGAGACAGCGCTTGCGACGACGTTCGAGCGCGTACCGGAGGCGACGTTCGAACTCGAGTCGTCGGTCTCGAAGACGCGCCCATCACTGTGGGTGAGCGGCGTCGATCGCGAGACGGTCAGTGCCGCGTTCGCGGCCGATCCGTCCGTCGAGACCGCGGAACTGCTCGTCGAAACCGACTCGCGGCTGCTGTACGACGTGACGTTTACCGACGAGACGGGCCCGAATCGCCTCTGGAACGAGGTCCTGGCCGACGGTGGCTCGCTCCTCGAGGCACACGCCAGCGACGGCTGGTGGAAGGTGACGGTTCGCTACCGCACTCGTGAACAGCTCTGTGAAACCTACGAACGGCTGGTCGAGCGCGGGATCAACGCCGACCTCCGGCGGATCACCGACGTAACCGATACCGACGGCCACGAGACGCGGCTGACGCCCGAACAACAAGAGGCCCTCGAAGCCGCCCTCGAGCACGGCTACTTCGAGATCCCCCGCGGGGTGTCGATGGAGGAACTGGCTGACGAACTGGACATCTCACATCAGGCGCTCTCCGAGCGGTTCCGCCGCGCCTACGAGACGCTGGTCGATGCCGAACTCCAACCCGCGGACACGGAATCGCGGCTTCACTGATACGGTCTGCTGTCCCGATGCCCTGGCACACCCACAGGACGG
>NZ_JBHUDI010000004.1:29657-325431 GCF_042678045.1 Haloarchaeobius amylolyticus | reverse complement strand
GTCGATCGACCGCCGTCCGACCGCAACGGATGCGAATCGCGGGACTACGGCCGAATGGGAACACGGGACAATCATTATTTGCGTGGCTTGCGTTCGCCCTCATATGGCTGATCTACTTTCCAACGAGGAAATCGAAGCGCAACTTCCCGAGACGTGGGAGCGGGAGGGCGACGAGATTGTCCGGGTCTACGAGTTCGACGACTATCTCCGTGGCGTCAACTTCGCCCAGATGGTCGGCGAGATCGCCGAAGCACAGTTTCACCACCCCGAGATCATCATCCGCTACTCCGGCGTCGAGATCCGGCTGACCTCCCACGAGGCGGGCGGGATCACCGACGACGACATCGAGATGGCGGAACTGATCGAATCCGAGCACGGCGAGTAAAACGACCTCTCCCAATGGACGCCCGCTACGCCTTCCGCGTCCGGATTCGCATAGAGCCCGCCCACGAAGACGTCTCCATCGAGCCGAGTAGTGCCGAGACGACGGTCACGCTCTTTCGGGAAGCGCCCGAGCCGGGCACCGAGGGCTGGCTCTTCTTCCGGAACACGCTGTGGCGCGGCGAGGTCGGCGATGAGGACTACGCTCGCCAACTCGCTGCAGCGTGGCTCGGCGTTCCCGAACGAACCGTCCACGCGGTCGAGTTCCGGGAACTACAGACCGATCAGGAGTATTTCGACGCCCTGAAAGCCGAAATCGCGGCCGATCTCGAGCCGTTCAAGGCCGACACCGTCTCGGAAGTCATCTCGAAGTATCTCGGCTCGAGCGTTCGGGTGACCGACACGGACGGCTAGTCGGCCGGCGGTTGCTCAGCGGTAGCGTTTCGATCGATTGGCTCAGCCCACGTCGTCAGGATCGAGGTCTTCGAGCCGGCTTGCCGTCACCATCGGGCGGTCGGACGAGTCGAGGTGATACGCCCCCGAACACAGCTTACACAGCGTGAACTCCTCGGGCACGCTCGAGCGCGGTCGCTCATAGATCTCTCGAGCGTGTGAGAGGCCCTGACACTCGCGATACTCGTGGTAGCGGGTGGACCCGTCGGCGACGTAGACGGTATCGTCGCTCACGGATGCTCACCCGTGTCCTGTCTCGTGTGAGATCGGTGTCCGGCTCGCGTCCCCCAGCGATATGAGTGTGGTTTGGATTCGCCAACTGCTCGATGCAAAGATCTCGACTGTGGTGATCGAATCATCGTGACGGATACGGCGATCGTCGGCTCCCCCTTCCCACCAACCCACGCGCCAGTATGACGATCAGCTATATGAACGTATCGGCCGAGATTACACTACTGCTACTCGATACGTTCGTGTCCGAACATACCGTCGCGGAGTGGTCCTCCTTCGCTATCTCCTGTCAGACGGCAGCCCGTGGGGATCAGACACGCTACAGGGTCCGTTACCGAGTCGATGCTGATCAGGTGCGTGCGATCGGTATCCCTGCCTGGCTTATTCGGGCTCAATACCACGAGGTAATAAAACACGTATTGATTGTCATAATGGGCGTCGGTAACATACCTCTCTCCAACTTTATATAACTGCTTGTGGGCGTCTTCGATGATGTCTACGGGCGAATACCAACAGGCAGCTTCGGACGAACTTACGGTTCCAGACGAACTCTCATCACCACAGGCGAAACTCGTGTATCTCTCGGTTCTCGTCACCGAAGAGGCGGAGGCGACCGATCTACAGCAGATGCTCGGACTATCCAAACTCACACTCTTTGCCGTTCTCGAGTCGCTTGCCGCGCGAGATCTGATCCAGCGAACGGGAGATTGCTATGTCTGCCAGTAACGCTGCCGGCTTCGAGGCCATCGAGACCGACCTGCAGGGGGACGTTCGAGTCGTCTGTTACGTGCGCTCGAGCGTGCCGGCCGCCGTTTCCGAGCGACTCACCGCGCTGGTCGAGCGGCTGCGGACGCTCGAAGAAACCGGCACTCTCGCCGACGTGCAGGTCTCACAGTGGCCAGCCGAACACGCGATCGGGGAGACGGATCAACCGACGCGGGAGGAACTCGTCGCCGAGTTCGAAGACTGGGCGACACAGTACGGCTATTCGCTCGAACCGGGCTTCTGTCGGCAGCACACCACCCCGTCACCGCTTGGGATCAGCGAACCGTGTGAATCGATTCGCGTTCCGCTAGTGGCGCTTGCACTCTACGACGCCGACACCGACGCCACCGATGTGCAGGGTGTCGTCCCATGTACGAACCCCGACAAGCCGGTCGGCGAGCGGACGTATACCGTCGACGAGTGGCTCACGGCCGTCGAAACGCACGCGTCAGTGGCGTCTACGCACGCAGAAAACGAACAGCGAACCATGCTGGAGGGATCACGATGACCGCGCAACTACTCGAAGAGACGACCGACCTGGAACTGCCATCCCGGCAACCGCTCGCGGACCGCACGTGTCTCGTGACCGGCGCATCGCGAGGGATCGGGCGCAGCATCGCGTACGAGCTCGGGCGCTACGGTGCGACTGTCGCCGTCAACTATCGCTCGTCGGAGACAGCCGCTCACGAGGTCGCCGAGACGATCTCCGACACCGACGGCGAAGGAGAAGGGTATCCGATCCAGGCCGACGTGACGGACCGTGACGACGTCGGCGCCATGCGCGAGGGCGTCCACGACGAACTCGGTTCGATTGACGTCCTCGTCAACAACGCGGGGATCACGCAGGATCGGCTCTTTGCCGACATGACCCCCGAGGAGTGGCACCGTGCGATCGACGTTTCCCTCAACGGGGCGTTCAACTGTACGCACGCGTTCTACGACGACATCAGAGCCGCCGACGACGGTCGCCTGATCGCCATCTCGAGCGTCGTCGGGAAGCAAGGCAACGTCGGGCAGGCGAACTACGCGGCGGCCAAAAGCGGCCTCTTCGGGTTCGTTCGCTCGCTCGCCCTTGAGTTGGCGCCAACGGGGTCGACCGCCAACTGTATCGCCCCCGGCTTCACGCGGACCGAGATGGTCGAGGCCATCCCGGACGACGTGCAAGCGGAGATCCGCGAGGAAATCCCGCTGGACCGATTCGCCGACACGAGCGACGTCGCCGGACTCGTCCGCTATCTCGCCAGCGAAGAGGCAGGGTACATCACCGGAGAGGTCATCGACGTCAACGGCGGCATCGACCTGTAACTTCGCTCGTCCAGACGAGCCACCGAGCCGACGTACTGGCGCTCGATCATGACAGGGAATTTCTCGCAATGGCCGTCACTGTGACCGTCCAGTCGCGACGCCGGTCGGCAGTACAGCACACCCGCGGCCCGCCGTCCGGCTGCGCCGGGATAGCCGGCAGTCTCACTCGACGTCGTCGTGTGTGAGCAACGGCCGGGTTCGCTCACCCTCGGGAGCCTCGTACGTGACGACCTCGAGGAGGTTCCCGTCCGGATCGAGGAAGTAGAACCCCTCGAACTCGCCCCAGTCGTAGGGACCCTGGTTCGGAAACTGTCCGTCTAACCGATCCATCAGCGATTCGTAGGTGGTCCGGTCGGTCGCGAACGCGAGGTGGGCCTTGTCGAGGGGGTGATCGAGCCCGCGCTCGTCCCAGTTCTCGGCGCGGCCGGTTTCTGCCAGCGTGACGATCGTCTCGCCGGCCCGGAACATCGCGTGTGCGCCCTGAAAGTCCGCGGGTGGTCTGACCAGCTCGAGGTCGAGTACCTCGCGGTAGAACTCGCAACAGGGCTCGAGCGCGTCGACGTCGAGGTTGATGTGATCGACGGCGTCCATGGCCATCGCTACCACGGACTGGTTCAAGAGCCTAACCGTGGTCGTGGGAGACCGGACGCGCGAGACGGACTCGACGCTACCGAGGGCCATCCGCGCGGGCGGACGACGGCGTCCGTCGCCAGTCCGGCTCCTCTCGGGGTGGCGAGAGGACGCCGATGCCGCGTGCGTCCTCGTCGCTTCGGTTCTCCGCGCCGTGGCGTTCGTTGCTCGGGAACCGGTACGCGTCACCGGCCGTGAGCGTGTACTCGTCGCCCTCGACGATCGCGGTGAGTTCGCCCTCGAGGACGAACCCGATCTGTTCGTTCTCGTGTGCGTGAACCGGCAGCGTCGCTCCGGATTCGATCCGCCAGAAGACCATGCTCGCACGCGCACCCGTGGAGAGGGGCGCGAGGTACACACCGTCGGCGGCCTCCTCGAACGTGGCCCGATCCGTCGATCGTTTCTCCATGTGGGTAGACAACTATCCCCACGCCATCACTGATAAACGTATCGTGAAAACGTTTTATGGCGTCTACCGGTGTGGATTGCTCTATGCTAGCACACGAGTCAGCACGGGTGTTTCACCTCCCGTTCTCGTTCATGCTTCCCCAGACGGTCGCAGCCGAGCGAGGCTATTTCCGTGAGGAAGGGCTCGGAGTCGAACTGGTCGAGCGGGACAGACGGGACGTCGACAACAAGTTCATTCCGGCGGCAGAGACCCTGACCGGCGACTACGACGTCGATCTCTATCCCATCTGCAAGTGGGAGAGCATCCGACGGACATGGACGATGGACGACGGTCGCATCGTCGCGAACGGTACGTTCGCGACCCTCCCGTACACCGTCTTCACCCATCCCGATTCGGAGATCGAGACGCCGGCCGACCTCGCGGACGTCCCGGTCGGCGTGAACCTGCGGACTGGCCAGGAGTACACCGCCCGCAAGGCCCTCGAGGAGCACGTCGCGCCCGACGAGATCGATCTCGTCGGCTGTGGGATGCCGACCGAGCGGCTGCAGGCGCTGCGAGAGGGACGCGTCGACGCCGTGACGCTCATCGACCCTCACAGCACCCTCGCCGACCACCTCGGGTTCGAGCGCCTCCTCGAGTACGACAACCACATGGGGATCGTCGGCAGCGACGACATCGATCGCGACCTGCTCGAGGCGTTCCTGCGCGGATACGGCCGCGCAGTCGAGGATATCAACGCTAACCCCGACGCCTTCCGCGGGAAATATCTGGAGTTGCTCGAGGCCGATGCGGCGGTCGCACCCGACCTGTTCGACGAGGTCGACGTCGACGCCGTCCGCGAGGAGATCACCGTCCCGCGCTACGAGGTCCCCGAGCCCGCCGACCGTGTGGAACTCGGCGAGCACCTCGAGTGGATGCAGGAACGCGGCCTGATCGACGAGGACGCGAGGGTTGACGACATCGTCGCGCCCCTGTAACAGCTCCAGCGAACATCCCATCCGACCACCACCCCATGTCCGACATCGACATCAGTTCACAGCAGGCCGCGATCGACGAGTTCCAGGGCAATCCCGGCGACCGCCCCGTCATGCGGGCGCGGTTCGAGCACAACGGCAGCCCGCGATACATGCTCTATACGATCAAGCGGTTCGGCTACGACCACGATCACGGCTTTCACCTCGACTTGCGACTCGTCTCCGACGAACTCGAGGGCGGTCGCGAGACAGTCGAGGCGAAATTGCAGGACGGCGACGCCGACCTGATCGACATCGACTACATCTCGACGGCCCGCGAGCGCGCCGACGGCGCACCGATCGTCGCCTTTCACCCCTACGGGCAGACCGTCGGGGGGTTGGTCACGCCGGACGACTCACCCATCGACGGGCTTGCGGACCTGTCGGGCCACCGAATCGGCGTCGTCAGACGTCGTGACAAGAACTGGATCCTCGTCCGGGCGGCCTGCCGGGAGTCCCACGGCTTCGATCCCGACGAAACGGCCACGCCGATCGAAGCCGGCTCGAAGGTCGAACTCACCCGGCTGCTCGAAGACGGCGAGGTCGACGCGATCTTGCAGTTCTGGCAGATCATCCCGGAGATCGTCGAAACTGGACCCTATCGTGAGGTGCTTCCCATGTCGAAGCTGGTCGATCAGCTGGCCGATGCCGACGACGACCGGCCGATCCCGATCTCGACGTTCCTGACGAGCGAGGCGTATCTGGCGGACCACCCCGATGCAGTCCGGGGGTTCACGGCTGCGTTTCAGGACGCCGTCGAACGGCTCCGGCGAGACGATGCCCGCTGGGAGACGATCGGCGAGCAACTGATGTACGAGGACGACCCTGCGGTCGTCCGGGCCGTCCGCGATCGGTGGCGCGAGATGGTCGTTCCCGACTGGGACGAGGCCACCGTCGACGGTATGGAACGGCTGTTCGACCGACTCAAAGCCGTCGCCGGTCCGGATGCGCTCGGCGTTGACGAACTTCCCGACGGGCTGTTCCGGCCGACCCTCGAGGTGGACGCATGACCGCGACCGACACGCTCACCTTCCAGCTCAACTGGGAACCGAACGGCTTCCAGGCGCCGTACTTCCTCGCTCGCGAGGCAGGATTCTACCGCGAGGAAGACCTCGAGATCGAGTTCGTGGAGGGCCACGGCTCGCCGTACGCGGCCGAACGCGCCGCCCGTGGCGACGCCGACGTCGCGCTCGCCGGGGCGAGTGCCGTGCTGGCCAAACAGAGCGAAGGGGTCGAACCGCTGGCGGTCGCGGCCGTGACCCAGAAGACGCCAGCGGCGATCTACACCCTGCGAGACGTCTTCGGCGAGCCGCTCACGGAGCCCGAACAGCTCGCCGGCCGGACCGTTGCCCCGTCGGCGACGAAGACACGCATCCTGACCGCACAGTTGCTCACGAACGCCGGGATCCGCGAGGCGGTCGACCTCCTCGAGGTCGATCCACACACCCACCATCGCGTCCAGCACAAACTCCTCGACGGGACCGTCGACGCGGCTGTCGGCGTCGTCACCAACGGAATCGAGATCGGCCGCGAACACGATCGGACGCCCGACGAACTGCCGATCGGCGAGTATCTGGATATCTACGGCATGACACTGGTCACGAGCCTCGAATTCGCCGACGAGCGGCCAGAGACGGTCCGGTCGTTCCTCCGGGCGACCGCCCGCGGCTGGGCCGCCGCGACCCGCGATCCCGAGCGGGCGATCGACGCCCTCGTCGACCGGAACGCCACGCTCGAGCGCTCGCGGGCGATCGAACGCCTCAAGTTCGAAACCGCGGCACACGACCTGCAGTTCACACCGTTCGTCCGGGCGAACGGCTGGGGTGCACAGGACCCGGCTCGCTGGCGACGGCTCGGCGAGACCCTCTCCGAGACGGCGCTGCTCGAGGGCCCGATCGATTCAGACGCGGCCTGGACCGACGCGTTCCGGCCGGCCGACGAACCGATCGTCGACGAGTACGCCGATCGGGTGCGTCCGACGGCGGAGTGATCGTGTCGACAGCGGTCGTGTTCCGCCGCCGACGTTCGGTTATCGATCGCGGGCGGACGTGCCCGGCAGATCGCCGCTGCCGCGCGACTCATCGAGCGTCGCGCACGCATCGAGGAGGTGCTCGAGTCCGTCCGGCAGGTCGTCGAACCGGATGGTCCCGGTGCGCCGATCGTAGGACACGACGCCGGCGTCTGCCAACATCGGAATATCGACGTGGACGAGCGACGCCTCGACCGTTTCGGACCGGCGCTCGGGCACCTCCTCGGGCGACGTGTGGGCCAGTCGTGCAGCGACGCGTCGCGCGAGGGTTCCCTGCTTCCTGACGTCGTCATCGCGTAAACAGTACAGGAGATATCGCCGGCGCCGATCGCTCAGGAGTTGTAACCACTCGTCGGGATCCGATATCCCGCCATTGCCGCCGCTCGAAGTGGCGTTCGTGTCGTCACCAACGGCCACGTCGCGGTCACGACCGTTGGAACCGGGATGCCGGTCAGCCATGGTATTAGTTGAGAGTACTATTGAGTTATATGTTGGGTGGTTCCAGACAACAGTGCGTAGACACTCCGGATCGTGGGCGCGAACTATCACGATGGCTGTCGGCACCGTCCGTGGCTCGCTCCAGCGACAGGCATTTACTCGAGAACCTCGTATATCTGTGTCCGAATGGCCTTCGAACCGGACTACGACTTCTGGCTGCTCGACCTCGACGGCACTCTCGTCGACGTCGAGTGGTCGTACACGCGGGAGGTGTTCGACCGGGTTGGCGACCGGCTGGGCCGTGAGTTCACCGATCGGGAGGCCGACATCCTCTGGAACGGGCTGACTGGCTCCCGGGACCGCCAGCTCGAAGAGTGGGACGTCGATCCCCGCGAGTTCTGGGACGCGTTCCACGAAGAGGAGGACCCGCTCGTCCGAGCCGAACAGACCTACCTCCACGACGACGCCGCGTTCGTTGCCGACCTCGACGCGCCGGTGGGGCTGGTCACTCACTGCCAGGAGTTCCTCTGTGAACCCGTCCTCGATCACGTCGGAATCCGCGACTGGTTCGATGCGCAACTGTGCTGTACGGAGGAGACGGGCTGGAAACCCGACCCCAATCCCGTCGAGCGCGTCATCACCGACCTCGGCGTCGCTCACAACGGTCATCAGGGCGTGCTCGCGGGTGACGGTGCGAACGACGTCGGCGCAGCCTGGAACGCCGGGCTCGACGCGATCCACGTCGAACGGGTCGGCCACGAGCGCCGCGGTCAGTGTGTCCTCGGCGACTATCGCGTCCAGTCGTTCGACGACCTCTACTGATACTGGTCGCTGTGACTGTGTTCCGACGCAACCGCACAGTGGTCGGCGATTGTGGTGGGAAAGACCTACAATGAAGACGGTCGGCGGTCACTGTCTCCTGGCACACCCGCGACCGTCGTACGATTGTGCCGGAGCCACCGTTTACCCGCCCGTGACGCGTCATATAACGCGTGTTCGTATTCACATATTGTTACCATTTTCTCGACAGGAAAGCTTATGATGAGATACCCGGGTTATCGGAGCATGGCACGCGATACGCCGGTACAAAACGGAACGGATACGAACGACACACAGCTGCCGAATCTCGTGACGATCGTCGGCCGAGGCGTCCCCTCGAACTACGAAGTCGCCGTCGACGGCGACCTCGAGATGCTAGCGAGCAACCCGACGGCCGAAGGAACCGTCGTTTCGGGCGGCGTCGCCGAGGGATCGATCGACGTCGGCGTCCAGCGCTTTCGCTTCTCCGGCGAGATGGCGAACGTTCGACTCGTCGACTGGAACGGCGACCAGGCGCCCGACTCCGCGAGCGTCCCGACGGTTCACGTCGAGTACGGCGCGCCGCAGCGATAACGCGCCGGTTGCTGGCAGCCGGGCAGTGAGACTGTCGGATGACAGTTCCCGCTCGGCTGCCGAGTGACGCCGCGTTCTTCTACGCACCGCTCGAGGAGGCGGAGTCACACGGACCAAGCGATAAATCGAGCGCGAGCGCAAGCGATGCCGACGCTGAATCGGATCGTGTGGGCTCTTATCAGCCCCTTTTGACTCGAGCCGTCGTGCGGGCGCACCGAGAACTTGTGACAGCAGCCCGTCTCAGTCGTCGTCGGTCGCGCTGACGCTCGTGTCGCTGTTTACCGTGGCAGGCATCGATGGCGGCGCGATCGGGCCGTCGTTCCCGCCGAACTCCGGATCGAACAACTGGAGTGCGGTGTGGATGGTGCTCCAGTCGTCCTCCGCTGCTGCCTCGCGAAGGCTCTTGGTCGGCGGTGCGAGCAACTGGTTGACGAGCGAGTCAGCCATCGCCTCGACGATCTCGCGTTGCTCCGTGGATACCTCGTCGCCGTCCAGCCGCGAGAGCGCCGTCTCGACCTCCCGCTCTTTGATCCGTTCGGCGGACTCGTACATGGCGGCGATGGCCTCGTCGGCGCGGGCGCGCTTGTACTGCTCGACGAGCAACTCGAACTCGTGGTCGATCATCGTCTCGACCTCGTCAGCAGCGTCGGCTCGCTGCTCGTGTGTCTCGGCGGTGATCGACTCGAGGTCGTCCAGATCGAATACGCGAACGTCGGGTAAGGTATCGGTCTCCGGCGCGACGTCACGGGGCTGGCCGAGGTCGACGATCACTTTCGGGCCCGCCTGTCCATCGAGATGGTGGGGTTCGACGACGGGCTCGTCGCTGCCGGTCGCCGCGACGACGACATCGGCGCGGGTCGCGACCCGGGATAACTCCTCGAGCGAGACGACCGTGGTGTCGGTTTCATCGTCGACATCGCTGACGAGGGGGGTCGCACGTGAGACGGTCCGGTTGGCGACGACGAGTTCGTCGACGCCGGCGGCCGCCAGGCTGCGGGCGGCGAGTTGTCCCATCTCGCCGGCCCCAACGACCAGCGCGACCGCCCCCTCGAGGTCGATCTCCCGGGCGGCCCGTCGCGTCGCGGCCGAGCCAAGCGAGACGACGCCCTCGTTGATCGCGGTCTCGGTCCGCGCGCGTTCGCCGACGTGGATCGCCTTCGTCACGGCGGCCTCGAGCATCGAGCCGATCCCACCCGCGTCGCGGGCGTCTTCGTAGGCGGTCCGTACCTGCCCGATGATCTGATCTTCGCCGATGATCACCGACTCGAGGCCGGCAGCGACACGAAGGAGATGGCGCAGGCTCTCGTTGTGGTCGGTCGTGACGACGGCGTCGTCCTCGATGCCGGCGAAAAACTCCGAGAGGGCAGCTCGGCCGACGACGTGGTCAGGCCCGACGACGTACGCCTCGACGCGGTTACACGTCGAGAGGACGTAGGCCTCTTCGATGTCGGGCACGGTCAACAACTCCGTCACGGCGGTCGCTTGGCTCTCGGGGCTGGCAGCGGCGAGCTGGTCGACGGTCCCACATCGGTGTGTGACTCGCGCTGCAGTGACGACCCCGGTCGAAATCACGACCGATCACCCCCAGTAGACAGATCCTTGGCGAGCACGTCCTCGATCACTTGGGAACTGTTAGAAGTACCGGTACGTAAAGCTGTCCAAACATCTGGAGACGTAACGACGTCAGTAACGATCTCGCGCCGCCGGTCGGCCGCTACGTCGCGTGATTTGAGCTCCTCGCGTACCCCCGCACAGACCTGTGCCATCTCGCCGGCACCCGACAGCGTCTCCTCGAGTTCCTGTCGCAGATACTTGCTCAGCGCGGGTGCCTGCCCGCCGGTCGCGATCGACACGACGACGGGATCGTCGCGGACGGTCGCGGGGACGACGACGCTGCCGGGCTCGCGCTCCCCCGATCGGTCCGCACGATTGACGAGCGTGCCCCGCTCGTGGGCCGCGTCGGCGATGGCGTCGTTGATCGCGTCGTCGTCCGTCGCGGCGACGACCAGCGCGGGGGCCGTCCGGTCGAGCCAGTCCGGAACCTCGTCCGGCTCGGGTGCAGCCCGCACGAGTTCGGCCCCGCCGAACTCCCGATCGGCAAAGGCTGGACTGACGACGATCACGTGGGCTTCACGGTCGAACCGCCGGGCTTTCCGTGCACCCACGTGGCCGCCGCCGAAGACGAGCACCGTCGCGTCCGTGAAATCGTGCAAGAGTGGAATCATTGTTGGGTACCGTCGCAACCGTACGGCGTTACTGCGCTCTCGTGTTCGCGTCAGCGCGTTCGTCCATTCGAATACCAGTCTTCTTCAATATTTGTGTCGAAAACAACGAATCCCAGTCCTCGTCGGTTACGTCCCAGTACTCGGCCATCGTCTCGCGGACCTGTTCGATACGGCGCTGACTCTCGGCTTCGCTTCGGCCGTGGGTCATCGCGAAGAAGTTGTACGGCCAGACGCCCTCGTGGCGCGGCCGCCGATAGCAGTGGGTGACAAAGGGCAGCGCGGCGACTTCGGGGCCGACCTCGGGGACGACCTCGTCGGGGACGTTCCAGACCGTCATCCCGTTTTCCGTATAGCCCAGCGCGTAGTGGTTGGGCACGACACCGATCCGGCGGATCTTCCCCTCGCGCTCGAAGCGGGTGATCGTCTCGAGCACCCAGTCGGTCTCCTGGCCGATCGCGTCGGCGACGTCGGCGTAGGGCGTCTCGGTTAGCGGCACGCCGTCCTGGACCTCGAGGACGAGATCGCGTTCGGCCGGCGACAGCGTGGATTCGCCGGTCGGTTCGACATCGGGACCGCGCTCGGACAGGTCGATCCCGGCGGCCTCGATGTCGCCGTCGCCGTCGAGCGGGCCGTCGACGTAGAACTTGGCTTCGACGCGGAACTCGCGCTGCTTCGGCAGGTTGTACGTCTCCTGGCCCGTCTCGGCTTCGATCTCGGCCAGCACCTTTTCGACGCGGTCCTCGTCGGCGACGCTGACGACGAACCAGACGTTCAGGTGTGGATGCTCGCGCTCGTAGTTGTGAGCCACCTCGCGGTGGGCGTTGACGGCCTCGACGACCTCGTCGAAGCGGTCCTCGGGGGCATGCATGGCGACCAGCGTCGCCGCGCCGCCGATCTCCTGGGCGTTAACGAGCGGGCCAAAGCGCGAGAGAACGCCGCGGTCGTCCAGGTCGCGAACCGTCTCGAGCAACCCCGTCGCGTCGATGTCGACCCCCGCATCGCGCATGGCGGCCGCGGCCGGTTCGAACGGTCGTTCAACGACGGGAAACCCGCCCTGATAGGCGTTGACGACCGCCCGCTCGCGCTCCGTGAGGTCGACGTCCGTGGTCATACGAAACGCTCGGGACTGCCAAAGTATAAGCAAACCGGAGCCGGTTCCGCTCCCGGTCCTGGGCTGGCGGTCGGGCGGCTGAACGAATCGATACAACTCGAGGTGGTCTCGGGCGTGACTACTCGCCTTTTACGCCAGTTACGTCGAAGCCCAGTTCACGGATGTCCTCGAGGATCGCCTCGTGGTCGGCGCTGGCCTCGTAGTAGATGACGATGTCGAAGCTGCCCTCGCGAAGCAGTTGCTGGCACTCCCAGACGAACTCCTCGTCGTCCAGAGTCAGTCCCTGGTGCTGGTTCGAGGAGAAGTCGGTGTCGTCGTTGCCCGAGTAGACGTAGCAGTCTTTCGGGTCGTGGCCCGCGTGCTCGGCGATGATGTCACCGACGTCGATCGTCGCCTGCATCATCTGGACGTCTTCCTGCCCGTCGTAGTCGGTGTGGACGATTGCGCCGTTGAGGTCGATCTCGCCGGGCTCGAGCAGGGCCTTGGTTCGCTGGTAGAGGTCGTCGTCGATTGCGTCTGCCATTGGACGGCCGTACTCAGCCTGGACGGATAGCCGTCACGATTCCCGCGTTCCGAGCCACGACGGCGAGCTGTCGGCCCGCGTGACTGCCACTCATTGTCGACCAGTACCACACAAGACACATAGTCGCCGGTGACCTTCAACCGGGTAATGAAGCGGTGGCTCCGTCAGCGCGTCGACGCGGCCTACGAACGGTTGCTCTCTAGAGAGATCTCCGGTGCGCCGACCCACGTCGCGGTGATTCAGGATGGGAACCGACGGTACGCTCGAAAGCAGGGCGGCGACGCCCACGAGGGACACCGTGCCGGCGCGGAGACGACCGAGCGCGTCCTCGAGTGGTGTCAGGACATCGGCGTCGAGGAGTTGACGCTGTACGCGTTCTCGACGGAGAACTTCGAACGGCCTGCAGACGAACGGGAGGCGCTGTTCGACCTCCTCGAATCGAAACTCCGCGAGTTCGCCGACGCCGACCGCGTCCACGACAACGAGGTTCACATCCGGGCGCTCGGCGACGTCGACCGGCTCCCCGAACGGGTCCGTTCCGCCGTCGACTACGCCGAGACACAGACCCGCGACTACGACGAGTTCGTCCTCAACATCGCACTGGCCTACGGCGGTCGCGCGGAGTTACTCGAAGCCGTCCGCGGCGTCGCCGAAGACGTCGACGCGGGCGACCTCGAGCCAGCGGCGATCGACGTCGAGGACATCGAACAGCGGCTCTACGACCGGCCAGTGCGCGACGTCGATCTGATCATCCGGACCGGTGGCGACGAGCGAACGTCGAACTTCCTCCCCTGGCACGCCAACGGCAACGAGGCCGCCGTCTTCTTCTGTACGCCCTACTGGCCGGAGTTCTCGAAGACCGACTTTCTCCGGGGGATCCGAACCTACGAACACCGCGAGGAATCGTGGCGACGCACCCGCGCCCGGCGCGCGCTCGCGCTGTTGGGCGCCGTCAGCGAGCCGGAACTCGCCGACGCCCGCGCGATCGTCGACCGGTTCCGCGACTCGCTGCCCTCGAGCGAACGGCCCGACGCCGGCGAGTTCGAGACCGGCGACTCGAGCGGCCAGATCGCAGACTAGATCAGCGGCCGAACCGCCGCGATCGGTTGCAGTACTCCAGCACCGCCCGCAGGAAGTCCCGTTTGCGGAAGTCCCGCCAGTTGACGTCCGTAAAATACAGTTCCGAGTAGACGGACTGCCAGATCATGAAATCGGAGAGGCGCTCCGCGCCGGTCTTGATCACTAGATCCGGCTCGGAGGGGAACACGAGGTGGTCTTCGACGTCCTCGTCGTCGATCGCCGCGGGGTCTAACTCGCCTTCGTCGACGCGCTCGGCGAGGGTCCGGACGGCGCTGGTGAACTCGTGTTTCCCGCCGAGGCCGATGCCGATCCGAATCGGGGCGTCGGCGCGTGCCTTGTCCTCCGGCCCGCGGACGGCGACCGGTCGGGGCGCGTCGATCCGCTCGAGTTCGCGTTGCAGCGCCGGCACCGCCGCCGCGTCGAGGACGCTGACGTAGACAGTCACCTGGGAGGCGTACTCGACGGCCCACTCGAAGAAATCGGTGAGCGTCTCGTAGGCACCGCGCTCTAACAGGTCGCGCTCGGTGATCACGAGCGCGATGTGGTCGGGCGGGTCGCCGTCGTGGCGGCGGATTCGAAAGGCCAGATACCGTTCGTACAGTCCCACACCCGTGCTTTCGCGGCCGGTGTCATACGGGTTACGGGTTTAGTCGCGGTGAGATCGATAGCTCTGATCGGTCGGAGGCGGCGCTCAGACGGGTGAAAATCGACTCGAGGCGGGTTCACGAACCTTGAAGTAATCGCCACAGAAAGGGATCGATATCGTGACGGCACCCGTTCGGCAAGCTGGCGTGTTCGCGGCCCTCTGTACGCTCTCGCTCGCCGTTCCGCTCGCCAGTCCGCGGGTCGGAGCCGCGGTCGCCGGCGTCGTCCTGCTGGGTGCCTACGTCATCACCGACGGCCCGCTGTTCGACCTGCTTGCCTACCCGGGCGATTACGAGGATTCGCGGCTCTACGGCCTCATCACGTTCGTTCTCGCGGCGGTCGCACTCGGACTCATGGCGACCGCAGCGTCGATGCCAGTCGCAGTCTTCGTCGGGACGATCCTGCTCGTCGGCTACGGCAACCTCGGCGAGCAACTCGTCAGGCTGCGAACCGACGCCGCCGTGGTTCGCGTCATCGGCTTCTGTCTGACGGGGACTGTGGCGGCCGTCGCCGGCCAGACCGTCACCCGCTCGCTCGTGGGCGAGGCCGTCGTCTCGGCGCTCCCGCTGGTCGTCTTTCTGGCTGCCAGCGGTGCGTTTCTCGCTGCGCTGTTGCGTGACGTCCTGTTGCGCTCCGACGACCCCATCGTCGTCCTCTCGGTCGGACTCCTGCTGTGGCTGCTCGCAGAACTCGAGCCGACCATCGGTCCGACGGAAATCCTCGTTGCGCTCGCGGTCACCGTCGCGCTCGGCTATACGTCCTATGCCCTCGAGACGGCCTCGATCGCCGGAATGCTCACCGGCGTGTTGCTGGTCTTGCTGACGACCGTCCTCGGCGGCTACGGCTGGTTTGCCGTCCTCGTCTCCTTTTTCGCCATCGGCGGTCTCTCGACGAAGTTCCGCTACGAGGAAAAGACGGAACTCGGTGTCGCCGAGGACAACAACGGTGCCCGCGGGAGCGGCAACGTCCTCGGCAACGCCGCGGTCGCGCTCATCGCCGTCCTCGGCTATGCGGCCAGCGACGCCGGCTTCCTCTCACACGAACCCGAGCTCTACCTGTTCGCCTTTACCGGCTCGATCGCCACCGCGATGAGCGACACCCTCTCGAGCGAGATCGGGAGCGTCTTCGACCGGCCGCGGCTGATCACCACTCTGCAGCCGGTCGACCCCGGCACCGATGGCGGCGTCACCTGGCAGGGAGAACTCGCCGGGATCGTCGGCGCGGCCATCGTCGCTACCATCGCCGCCGGGCTCTTTTCCGAAGTGGGAATCGTCGGCGCAGCGATCATCATCGCCGCCGGGATCGCCGGGATGACCGTCGATAGTTTGCTCGGTGCGACGCTCGAAGGATCGGTACTTGGCAATCAGGGCGTCAACTTCCTCGCGACGTTGTCGGGTGCGCTCGTCAGCGCCTTGCTGGTGGTTACGTTCGCCGTCCTCGGCTGACTGGCAGAGCGCAGGTACGGGACGATAACGCCCATCGGTGTCGACGGTCGCGTTGTGTCAGGGCGGAGAAAACGGTGCCGTGAGAATCGGGAGCGGGTGAGGGGTACGACTATCTGCGGGTGCACCGGTCACTCGTGCCAGCAGCCCGTCTCAGTCGTCCGCAGTGTGGAAGGTGTTGTCCGACGCTGTCGTCTCGGATGAGTGCTCGGATCGATCGTCGACGGGATCGACCCAGTCGGCGGGCTCTGTGTCGGCTGTGTTGTCGGCCGTCGTCGCCCAGAACATCATCAAGACCCAGGCGCCGAGGAGTGCGAGTGCGGCTGATACTGGGGGCGTCATTATCGGTCGCTCAGGACCGACAGCATATGAACGACTCGGACCGGACGGGCGGTGAATCCTGGTGTCATTCCCCGTCCGGGCGCTGCTCGGCCACGTCGTCGATCGCGTGGATCCGTACGTCAGTCGGCCGTTTGGTGAACTGGCCGAGCGAGCGTGCGATGATCCGGTCGACGCCACGATCGGCCGCCAGATCGAGCAGTCGCTGGTCGAGGATGCCGTCGAGGACGACCGTCGTCGGCACCGGCTCGAGATCCTCGAGCGCTCCGTAGGCGTCGCTCGCGTCGGCCTCGTCGATCGGCTCGGCGTCGGCGTCGAGAAACCGGACGCGATCGGTGGTCGCCCGCACGACCTCGGTCGCGTGCCCGTAGACGGTTTCGGGGGCGTGGTCAGTCTCGGCGTCGGCAGCGGTTGTATCGGTGGCCTGGGCGCCGGTCTCGGTGTCGGGCGCGTCCGGCTGTGGTTGGCTCGTCGCCACCGCCTCGGCGTCGTCGTTCGCGTCAATAGCTGTGTCCGACTCGGCGGTTGAGTCACAACTCTCCGTCCGGTCGGGCTCGGTCGGTGTCGGTGACGCGGTCGCGTCGTCGGACGGCAGCGGTGCCGGCGTCGTACTGCCGTCGGTGGCGGCGACGGCTTCGCGGGGCTCGTTGAGTTCCGCGACGGTCTCGTAGGGGACTTTGTTCCGAAGGGCAGCGAACACCTCGTGGTGATCGAGGTCCTCGACGGAGCCGTTGGCGGGGGCGAAGGCGACGTAGTCGATGTCGCCGACCTGGGCGAGTTCCTCGAGGATGAGGTCGCCGCCGCGGTCGCCGTCGAGGAAGGCCGTGACCGTGCGATGACGGGTGAGTTCGGCCACGGCGTCGGGGACGCTGGTTCCCTCGACCGCGATCGCGTTTTTGATGCCGTATTTCAGGAGGGTGAGGACGTCGGCCCGGCCCTCGACGACGATGATGGCGTCGCTGTCGGTGACGCGGGGGCCGGCAGGCAGGCCCTCGTACTCGGTGATGTCCTCGACGCGGACGTGCTGGCGGACCTCTGCCAGGATCTCGTCGGAGGACATGATCGAGTCGTCGAAGCCCGTCTGGAGGAGTTCCTTCGCGCGGTCGACGACTTCCTTGCGTTTCGCCGCGCGGACGTCCTCGATCTCGCGGACCTCGAGGTCGGCCCGGCAGGGACCGACGCGCGAGATCGTCTCGAGTGAGGCCGCAAGCGTTGCGGTTTCGACTTTGTCGAGGCTGGTCGCGATCGTCACCTGGCCGTGGGACTGGCCCTGGGTGCTTGCGATTTCGACATCGATACGGCCGACTTTGCCGGACTGGCGGAGGTCGCGGAGATCGAGTTCGTCGCCGAGCAGGCCTTCGGTCTGGCCGAAGATCGCGCCGACGACGTCGCTCCGCTCGACGACCCCGTCAGCCGTGACGTCCGCGTGGATGAGGTATTTCGACGTGTCTTCCATTGGAGATCTGTCCCCGGGAGGGGCGGTGACGCGGGAATCGCGTCCAGAGACCGGTTTATATATGATTTCGTTCGTGGGGGGCAAATAGCTGTTGACCTCGAAGAACCCCTCTCTCAGACGGACTCCTGTCAGTCAGTTCCAGCACACCTGCGCCCCGTCCTGTGGGTGCGCCAGGAAATCGGGACAGCAGACCGTATCAGTAGGTCGGCCGGTACCGGTACCAGTACCAGTAGACCACGACCGCGAGCAAGACGACGAGGCCGCCCAGGAAGAAGAGCAACCCGGGTGGGACGGTTCCGACTGTCGCGTCGGCCGCATCTACGGCGCTACCACTCGCATTCTGGACGGTCTCGTTACCGGCATCCAGCGCCGAATCCGACGCGGCCGCATCGCTGCTTTCGCTCCCGCCGCTTTCGTTGACGGTCGCGATTCCAAGGTCGTCACCGCCGCTCGAGCCGTTTCCAGCGCCCCCGTCCGATCCGTCCGCTCCCGTCGGCGCCGTCCCGTCGCCAGCCGTCTCCTCGTTGTCGGCTGTCTCCCCTGACTGTGGTCCGTCACCGGTCGTCCCGGCCGGCGCAAGCCAGCGCGTCAGTGTGTATTGCACCAGCAAACTGGCGCCTGCAAGCGCGCCAACGCCGCCGATCAGCCGCGACAGCGCCTCCTTGAGCTTCGATGCCGTCGACTCGTCGCTCGTGACGATCAGTGGCCCGTCCGCGGTCGCGTAGACGCTCATCTCGTTGCCCCGCGAGGAGTACCAGGTGTCGACGACCTCGACGAGCCCGGCATCCTCGAGATTTTCCAGGTGATAGCGAACGTTCTGAATCGAGGAGTCGATCGCGTCGGCGATGTCACTCGGCGTCCCGGGTTCCTCGTCGAGTCGCGCGTAGATCTGTCGGGCCGTCGTCGAGGAGAGGGCGCTGAAGACCGCGTCGGCGTCCTCGCCCTCGAGATCGACGACGCGAGGCTGGCCCTCCTCGGTCGTCGTCTCGGAGCGAAAGGGGAACAGCCGGGCCATATCGGAGTCGATTCGTACTCGCTGTCAAATACATATACTCTTTGTCCTCGGTGAAAGAGCGATTGTAGCTATCGGTGCCCCTGCGAGTCACTGCACACCGAATCGGAGAGCCGTCGCGCGGTCGTATATGCCATCTCGAGTTACGATAGGACTTTCTCGAGCCGACACTGCTATATCGATGAACAAATCTCTTCGATACTTTGAATCGAACAGAAAGAATTACCCACATCGAGGGGAACGGTCACACATGCGACGGACCGAACTGGCGTTCTGGATCGCGGTCGCGGTCGTCCTCGCGGGACTGACGGTGCCGTGGTTCCTGTGGGGGTCGGCGACCGTCGTCGCCGGGCTGCCAGTGTGGCTCTGGTGGCACGTCGGCTGGATGGGACTCGCGTCGATCGTCTTCTGGCGCTTCGCCCAGCGTGCCTGGGGAATCGGCATCGAATCGACGGGCGACGACGGCTCCGGCGGCAAGCGGCTGGACCGTCCCGATCGGGCTCGAGAGCCACGAACCGGCGGTGATTCGCCGTGAGAGCGGTCACGCTGCAGCTGTCGATCATCGTCGGCTACCTCCTGCTCGCGCTCGCGATCGGGCTGGTCGCCTACCGCCTGACCGAGCGGACCGCCGAGGACTTCTACCTCGCGAGCCGCACGCTCGGCACGGTCGTGTTGCTGTTTACGACCTTCGCGACGCTGCTGTCGGCGTTTACCTTCTTCGCCGGCCCGAACATCGCCTACGCGCAGGGGCCCGAGTGGATCCTGGTCATGGGCCTGATGGACGGGATCATCTTCGCCATCCTCTGGTACGTGATCGGCTACAAGCAATGGCTGCTCGGCCAGCAGTACGGCTACGTCACTCTCGGCGAGATGCTCGGCGACCGCTTCGGATCGCGGTGGCTCCGCGGGCTCGTCGCCGGCGTCAGCCTGCTCTGGCTGTTCCCCTACGTCATGCTCCAGCAGGTCGGTGCCGGTACGGCACTCGAGGCGCTCACCGACGGCGCAGTGTCCTACGAATTGGGAGCCGGCCTGATCACGGTGTTCATGATTCTCTACGTCGTCGCAGCCGGCATGCGCGGGGTCGCCTGGACCGACACCCTCCAGGGTGCGTTCATGCTCGTGACCACCTGGGTCGCGCTGTTGTGGGTGCTCGCAGCCGTCGGCGGTCCCGGCGCGGCGACCGCAGCCCTCGAGTCGAACCCCGAGACGGCCACGTTCCTCTCGCTTGGCAGTAGCTACTACACACCCCAGTGGATACTCTCGACGGCGATCACGATCGGCTTCGGCGTCGCGATGTTCCCGCAGGTCAACCAGCGCTTCTTCGCCGCAGGCTCGAAAACCGTCCTCAAGCGCTCCTTCGCCCTCTGGCCGATCCTCTGTGTGCTACTCTTCGTCCCCTCGTTCATGCTCGGCGCGTGGGCCGCCGGCCTCGAGGTCGCGATTCCCGAGGGAGCGAACGTCTTACCGCTGATCCTCGCGGAGTATACCCCGACGTGGTTCGCCGCGCTGGTCATCGCCGGCGCGATGGCCGCGATGATGTCTTCCTCGGACTCGATGCTGTTGTCGGGTTCGTCGTACTTTACGCGGGACCTCTACCGACCGTTCGTCGAGCGAGACCTCGCCGACCGCCGGGAAGGCCTGCTGGCTCGCGGCGGCGTCGTGGTCTTTGCGACTGCCGCTTTCCTCGCCAGCCTGTTCCAGCCTGCAACCCTGTTCGACCTCGGGAACGCCGCCTTCAGCGGCTTCGCCCAGCTCGCGCTGCCGGTGATGCTCGCCCTTTACTGGCGCAAGATTACGCGCGCCGGTATCACCGCCGGCATCCTCGCGAGTCAGGGCTTTTACATGGCGAGTCTCTTCGTTGCCACCGTGCCGGGGTCCTACGCGGGCTGGTCGGCCGGTCTCGTCGGGATGGGACTTGGACTCCTCATCACTGTCGCCGTCTCGCTGGTTACCTCGCCGGCGGCCGATGAGCAGCGCGCGATCTACTTCGACGGCCTCGGTGCCGACTGATAGGAGTCCGTATGACCGAGCCGAATCGCCACCCTGAACGGTCCCGATTGCGTAGCCGGCGACCATGACGATCGATCTCCCGCCTGCGGTCGCCGACGACTGGCGCCGGCTCGGCACGCAGACCGACGACCGACGCATCTCGCTGGTGACGATCACTGCCGAGACGACCGTCTTCGAACATCGGCCGACGGCCGACGCGCTCGAGCGCCTCCGCGACGACGGCTCGATCCCGGCCCGCTCGCTGTTTACCGTCGACATGCAGGTGAGCCCGTCCCTCTCGACCATTGGCCTCTCCCCGAGCGACGCCCTCGAGATGGCTGCCCCGAAAGCCCGCGAGGGCTTCGTCGAGACGATCGAAGACGACGACATCGCCGTCGGCGACGAACGAACCAGCGAGTACATCGACCGGCCGGACGGTGTCGTTGGCCACCTCACCGTGCTCGAGGCCGCGTATCCGTCCGACGGCGAGTCCGACGCGATCGACGCCGAAGCCCACGTCGCCGTCTGGCCCGCCGCCGACACGTACGTGATGGCCGGCGGCCTGGTGCCCCTCGAGGCCCCCGACGAGCCGGCCACCCTCGAGGCCGCCCTCGATATTAACCCGACCCGCGACCGGGAGGCGATCGTGGATCTGTTTCGGGGACTCGAGCTCGAGGAGACGGACGACTGACCGCGCTGCTCTCGAAACGATTACGTAATCGAGCGTCGATGCATCGCTATGGCACACTATAGCGGCCGCGACTACTCGGAGCTGGCGAAGACCGGCTTCTTCGTCGGGCTCACCCTGTTCGTCATCGGGACGGGCAGCGAGCTCGTCGGCCACGCGATGTTCGGATCGCTTCCCCAGTGGGAGAACACGCTGTTTTTCGCGCTAACGATCATCGGCTTCGCGATCGGCTTCGCCTCGCCGTTCGTGTTCGGTATCGTCATGCCGCTCATCGAGTAACGCTGATACCGACTCGGAGGTTTTGTAACGGCTCCTGCCTCAGTGTCGACCATGCAAACCCACATCGTCCCGGTCGGTTTCGACTACGACCGGCTGATCGCGCCGCTCGTGCGCGATCAGATCGACGTCGACAGCGTCATTCTCCTCGAGGGGGCCGTCGGCAGCGAGGCCAACGTCGAGTACTCCCGGCACCTCTCGAAGAAACTCGAGACCGACTTCCGGAACCTGCTGGGAGCCGATACCGAGCGGTTCGTCCTGGAGGACGTCTACGACTACGACGAGGCCTTCGAACAGGCCTACGAGCTCATCACCGCCGAACTCGACGCCGGCAACGAGGTCTGGGTCAACGTCGCCGCGATGCCCCGGACGGTGAGCTTCGCCTTCGCCAACGCCGCCCACTCGCTGATGGTCGAACGGGAGGAGGACCGCGAGGGGATCCATACCTACTACACCGCCCCCGAGAAGTACTTGGAGACCGAACTCGCGGAGGAACTCCGCGAGCAGATCGCGCTACTCGAGGAACTCCGTGGGGCCGACATCGAACCCGAGGCCGACCGTCTCGACGACCGCCTCGAGAGCGCCCGCGATCTGCTGGCCGAATTCGACGAACGCGGGACGACGATCGGCGCCAAAGAGATCGACGGGAACCACATCGTCGAGTTGCCGGTCGCATCTTTCTCGAACGTCAAACCGTTCGAGGAACTTATTCTGTACAAACTCGGCGAGGACGGCGAGTTCGACTCGGTCTCGGAACTCGCCGAGTCGCTGGCCCGCGAGCTCAACGAGGAGTACACCGACAGCTTCCGGTCGAAGGTCATCTACAACGTCGATCGGCTGGGCCCTGGCGGCAAAGGGTACATCGAGCGTGAGGAACACGGCAAGTCATACCGGACCAGACTCTCCCGGATCGGAGAACTATGGGTACGGGCCCACTCCGACGGCGACGCCTGACGGGATTCCATACCGGCGTCGTGTCGTGGGCCGGCTGCGCTATTCGCTGGAGGCCTCGTCCCAGTCGGTAAAACAGTCTTCGGGCTGCACGTCGCGGATCGCCGCCTCTCCTTCGGCCGGGATGTGCTGAAAGCAGCGCGGTTCGTTCTCCGTTTCGGCGATCCACGCCGCTTCGTTCCCACAGACGGCGCATTCCGGGGCACCGCCGACGCGCAGCGCGTACCACCAGCGCCACTCATCGAATCGATCGCGGACGCGCGCCCGCAGTCGTGGCAGAACGCTCACAGTCGATCGGCCCCCACGAGGCGGTCGCCATCGGAACTCATGCGAGTTGCTAGAGCCCGCAGGATACTTTTGCGCTCTGCTCTCGCGGCCAGCAGCCTCCCAGTCCGCGGGGTTGAGGTCGGCACGGACGACGACAACGGTGTGATCACGCTCGATTGCCTCACGATCGTCGGTACGGACGAACCCGGACACGGTCGGACGCCGGGCGACGAAACACCTAACACCGTTCACGGGGCAAGAGACACGTATGATGCAGTGCGTCGCGGTGACCGTCCGACCGTTCGACGGCCCGCGTGGCACCGTTTTCGTAGGGGCCCCGTAGCCCCGCATTCACTACCCCGTTTCGACGGATGTATTGTCGCCGACCAGCATTCACCGAGCAACGACTCATATGGACGAGCGCCAACCACAGTTCCCGACGACGCACCGACGACGCCCACGGCGGGCGGTGAGAGCATGAGCATGGACACGGCCGAACAGGACGAGCCGAGCCTCGAGGGTGGCTACGACCCCGAAACGGTCGAATCGCGCTGGCAGCAGCGCTGGATCGACGCGGACGTCTACGCCTACGAGGGTGACGAAAAGCAGGACCCGAACACGGTGTATGCGATCGACACGCCGCCGCCGACGGTCTCGGGCAGCCTGCACATGGGCCACCTCTACGGCTCGACCCTGCAGGACTTCGCCGCCCGGTTCCAGCGGATGTTCGACGGCGACGTGCTCTTTCCCTTTGGCTACGACGACAACGGGATCGCGAGCGAACGGCTGACCGAGAAGGAACTGGACATCCGCCATCAGGACTACGAGCGCCGCGAGTTCCAGAACCTCTGTCGAGAGGTCTGTCAGGACTACGAGGCCGAGTTCACCGAGAAGATGCAGGCGCTCGGGACCTCGATCGACTGGAACAACACCTACAAGACGATCGAACCGCGCGTTCAGCGTATCTCGCAGCTTTCCTTCCTCGACCTCTACGAGAAGGGACGCGAGTACCGCAAGAAAGCACCCGCGATCTGGTGTCCCGAGTGCGAGACCGCCATCTCGCAAGTCGAGATGGAGGATCTAGAGAAGGGGTCGCACTTCAACGACATCGCGTTCGAACTCGTCGGCGAAGACGCCCCGCGAGAGGAGTTCGTCATCTCGACGACCCGCCCGGAACTCCTGCCGGCGTGTGTCTCGGTGTTCGTCCATCCCGACGACGATGAGAACCAGGATCTCGTCGGCGAGACGGCGCGCATTCCGATCTTCGGCCACGAGGTGCCGATCATCGCGGACGAACGCGTCGACATGGAGAAAGGCAGCGGCGTCGTGATGTGCTGTACCTTCGGCGACCAGAACGACATCGAGTGGTACCAGGCTCACGACCTGCCGCTGCGCGTGGCCATTGACGAGTCCGCGACGATGACCGACCTCGCCGGCGACTACGAAGGCATGTCCACCGAGGAGGCCCGCGAGGCCATCGTCGAGGACTTAGACGACGAGGGATACCTCCGTGACCGCCGTTCGATCACCCACGCCGTGCAGGTCCACGAACGCTGTGACACCCCCGTCGAGTTCCGCGTCTCCAAACAGTGGTACGTCGAGATTCTGGACCACAAAGACGAGTACCTCGAGGCCGGCCGGGAGATGGACTGGTACCCCGAGAAGATGTTTACCCGCTACCAGCACTGGATCGAGGGCCTCGAGTGGGACTGGCTGATCTCCCGCCAGCGCGACTCGGGCATCCCGTTCCCGGTCTGGTACTGTGAAGACTGCGACCACCCGATCATGGCCGAGCGCGAAGACCTGCCGGTCGATCCGCTCTCGGACGAGCCGCCGGTCGACGCGTGTCCGGAGTGTGGGGGCGACGAGTTCGACCCCGAAGAGGACGTGTTCGACACGTGGGCGACCTCCTCGCTGACCCCGCTGATCAACGCGGGCTGGGACTGGGACGACGACACGGAGGAGTTCACGATGGACAACCCGGAACTCTACCCGTTCGACCTGCGCCCGCAGGGCCACGACATCATCTCGTTCTGGCTGTTCCACACCATCGTCAAGTGTTACGAGCACACCGGGGAGGTGCCCTTCGACGCGACGATGATCAACGGCCACGTCTTGGACGAAAACCGCGAGAAGATGTCCAAATCGCGGGGCAACGTCGTCGAGCCCGACGAGGTGCTCGCGGAGTACCCCGTCGACGCCGTCCGGTTCTGGGCCGCAAGCGCCGCCGTCGGCGACGACTTCCCGTATCAGGAGAAAGACCTGACCGCAGGTGAAAAGCTCCTACGCAAGCTCTGGAACGCCTCGAAACTCGTCGACACGCTCGCGCCCGCTGACCCTGACGAACCCGTCGACCTCGAGGCCATCGACCGCTGGCTGCTCGCGGAACTCGACGACGCCGTCGAGGATCTGACGGCCCACCTCGAGGCCTACGAGTTCGCGAAGGCCCGCGATCGCCTCCGTACCTTCTTCTGGAACACCTTCTGTGACGACTACCTCGAGATCGCCAAGACCCGCGAGGACAACCCCTCGACGCAGTACGCGCTGCGGACCGCACACCGGACGTTCCTCGAGCTGTGGGCGCCGTTCCTGCCCCACGTGACCGAGGAGATCTGGCAGGCGATCTACGTGGCCGACGACGCGGCCCTCGAGACGAGCAGCATCCACGTCCGCGACTGGCCCGAACCGCAAGGCCACGAGGCCGACCTCGAGGCCGGTGAGACCGCCATGGAGGTCATCTCCGCGCTGCGCCGCTACAAGAGCGAGAACCAGTTGCCGCTGAACGCCGATCTCGAGTCGGTGTCGGTCTACGGGCCGGTCGACGGCTTCGAGGACGCCATCCAGAACGTGATGCACGTCCAGGAGCTCACCGTGCTCGAAGAGCAACCGGAGATCACGACCGAAGTCGCCAAAATCGATCTCGATTACTCGACGCTTGGACCGAAGTTCGGCTCGAAGGTCGGCGAGATCGATGCCGGCATCGAGAGCGGCGACTACGAGCTCGACGACGACGAAGGCGTGTTGCGCGTCGCCGGCGAGGAACTCGAGGACGACCTCTTCGAGGTCGAACTCGAGCGGACCTACTCCGGCGAGGGCGAGATGATCGAGACCGAGTCGGCGGTCGTCATCCTCGAGTAGGGGCGCTCGTCCGTCAGTAGCGACGGACGAATCTCACTCTCCACTCGAAGAGCGCTTCTTCTGAACGGTCGTTTGCTACTGACCGATGCCGCTCGGATCCGGTCCACCGAGCAGAAAGGCTATAACTGCCTCGAGAAATTCCGGATTGTGCTCTGCTGAAGTCGAGACGAGCCGACGGGTCGGTCGCGCCGCGTAAGCCGAGTACAGAGCACCATGAAGACAGATACAGCGAACGCAAACCGTACGGACGCCGACGACAGTCTCACTCCGGCTGCCATCTTCGAACTGTTGTGTGAGGACCACCGCCGGTACGCGTTGTCTTACCTCTCCCGGAAAGTGGGGGCGGTCAGCCTCGCGGACCTGGTCGACTGGCTCGCCCACCGTGACGGCGAGCCGACGCCCGAACGGATCGACCGGCTCACCGTCGAGTTCCACCACAATCACCTCCGGAAACTCCTCGATGCGGGAGTCCTGCGATACGACGCCGAGACCGGAACGGTCGAACGGCGGGCCAGGGCCCTCTCGCTCGATCCGTACCTCGAGCTTGCGGCCGACGACGACCTGTCGCTGGCGCGGTGACGGCAGGGTTAGGACCGATCCAGGACTGCCTCGCACTTTTTCACGCGGATCGCGAGCGCGAGAAACAGCGCCAGCAGAACGAACGTCACTTCACCCGCAGCGATGACGCCCAGCGCGTCGGCCTCGAGGAACATGGCCGCATCACGCGCGACCGGGATGATCGTGTGGTGGGGCTCGCCGACGATCGGAACGAAGTAGTCGACGAGCAGGTTGCTCCAGTACCAGACGGCGGCGACAGCGACAGCCCACACCGGGAACTCCGAGATCCGGTAGAGGACCAGCGCCTGGACGACCATCGCGAGGTGGCTCCAGAAGAGGAAGTTGTACATCAGCGGCGAGAGATACGTGTAGGAATCGGCGAACGCGAGCAACGTGTAGGGTGTCCACAGGCCGAGCACGATGTTGCCGAAAAACGCCAGGGCGGTGAGCCACGGCTGCTCGCGGCCCAGCTTCCAGCAGGCGAGTGCCAGCGCCACAAACAGCGTTGCGAGCGGGCTGTCCGGAACCCAGGGCCAGAGCACGGCCGTCGTCTCGGCGAACTGCCCCGAATAGTACCAGAAGCCAAACGCCGTCCCTGCGAGGTTGATCGCCACTACGAGCCACGCAAACCGCAGGCCCAGGTCCTCGAGCGTCGTTGGCAATGGCGTGAGATACGCTGGCAGCGACTCGCCGTCGGCGCGCTCGCGGTCGGACAGCTGGCCACTCGAGGTCGAGGCAGTCATCGTCCGGCGCGACGGCCGGAACCTGCAAAACAGTAGCGGTTATCGCTGCCCGCAGCCGTGATCCCCTACCACTACGATCGCCCACCTCGTACCGTCGGTCATGACAGCGACCGACCAGCGGGCTCGTATCCGGCTGTCGACCGGCCACGAGATCGAACTCCCGCTCGAGCTCTCGTTCGCGATGGGTGGCGTCACCGTTCCTGCTCGACGGAGTCGACTCGAGGCGATCCTGCCGGACGGACTCTCGTCGCTCGCGATCGCACCTGGCGTCGGGTGTGTCGCGCTCGTCGGGATTCAGTACCACCGCGTTGGCGGCGAACAGGGTGACGCGACGGGGCTCGAGCCCTATGACGAGTTCGCAGTCATCGTCCCGACAGTCCATGATAGTCGAACGAACGTTCCCGTCGCACAGCTCGCGGATGGCACGTTCGGCGGCTACGTCCATTGGCTCCCGGTGACGACCGAGCCCGCGGTCACACTCGGCCGCGAGATCTGGGGCTATCCGAAGGAACGAGCCGACGTCACAGTGACCGACGGGCCGAACGGGATCCGTACCGTCGTCGCCGGTGGACGGTATGGTGGCGAGGCCGTCCGGCTCGAGGTCACCCGGCCCCGGCTCAGCCCTCGAGCGCGCGACTGGACCATGGCGAGTTACACGACGAAAGACGACGGACTCCTGCGGACGACGGCTAAAATCGACGGGGAGGTCGCAATCGGGCTCGGCCCGTCTATCGGCACGCGCCTCGAGGTCGCGCCGGCACTGGCACGCGAACTGGGCCTGTGGCAACGGCCGCTGGCCCGGGTGTATGGCTCGCAGGTGCGGGCGCGTCTGTTCGCCGGCGAGTGGATGATCGAGTGATACGACTCGGTGAATCCGTATCGCGAAACTGTCGACTCTGGGCATTTCGAGGGCGATTTCAGCAATTGCGGCCAGGTCCGCTCCAAAGAACACGCGTAAGTGTAGTGGCTCCTAACCGCGCAGTATGACCGAGAACACCGATCTCGAGGAACTGCGACGCGGAACCGATCTCGTCAAGCGCGGCTTTGCCCGGATGCAGAAAGGCGGCGTCATCATGGACGTCGTCGACCCCGAACAGGCCCGTATCGCAGAAGAGGCCGGCGCGGTCGCCGTGATGGCGCTGGAAGCCGTCCCCGCGGACATCCGCAAGCGCGGCGGCGTCGCCCGGATGGCAGACCCCGCAGACGTCGAGGAGATCGTCAATTCCGTGTCGATCCCCGTCATGGGGAAATCCCGGATCGGCCACACGAAGGAAGCCCAGATCTTAGAGGCCGTCGGCGTGGACATGATCGACGAAAGTGAAGTCCTCACGCCCGCGGACGACGCCTACCACATCGATAAGCGCGACTTCACCGCGCCGTTCGTCTGTGGCGCGCGCAATCTCGGTGAAGCCCTGCGCCGGATCGACGAGGGCGCGGCGATGATCCGCACCAAAGGCGAGGCTGGCACCGGCGACGTCAATCAGGCCGTCCACCACCAGCGCACCATCAAGGGTGCGATCCGGAAGCTCGAGGGAATGAGCCACGAGGAGCGCGAGGCCTTCGCCCGCGAGATCGAGGCACCTGCAGACCTCGTCCACGAGACAGCAGAGATGGGCCGGCTCCCGGTCGTGAACTTCGCGGCGGGTGGCATCGCGACGCCGGCCGACGCCGCGCTCATGATGCACCACGAGTGCGACGGCATCTTCGTGGGCAGCGGGATCTTCGGCGCGGAGAACCCGCCGGAGATGGCCGAAGCGATCGTCGAAGCGACGAACAACTGGGACGACCCCGAGGCGCTCGCGGAAATCTCGAAGAACCTCGGCAAGAGCATGAAAGGCGACGCGAACGTCGACCTCCCCGAAGAGGAGAAGCTGCAGGGTCGCGGCGTTTAGCTGACTGACGACGAACCCGTTCTCGTCTGCCGGTTCGCTGGAACGACGACTGATCGGCAAGCACGCCCGTTTTCCCCGTCTCCAACCTACTGACGGCATGAGTCAGGCAACATCTCCGACCAGCGTCGAGCAACTCGTCGATCGAATTACAGCGGGAACCGAGCAATTGCTCCGGGAAACCGCACCCAACGGATCGGCCGGGACGCGGGCGGCGGTCGAAGAACTTCTAGACGTCGTCGAGGAAGTCGACGATCTTCTCGAAACGATAGATTTCGAGAGACTGCCGGACGCCGTCGACGCGTCGGCGCTGCCGAATCTCATCAAGCAAGACGGACTCCCGGACGCGATCCGCGAGAAGGATCTGGACGTGGCACTGGATCTCAGTACGATCCGAGACCTCATCGAACTGCGAGAACTCTGGAACACTGTCGATATCTCCGATTTCCTGCAGGAGTTGCGACAGCTCAAGACGGAACTCGAGGACGTCGTCGGTCCCGACGCGTTCGATTCGACCGGCGATTCCGAGGCGGCAGCCGAAGTCAGGAAGTTCGTCGACGACGTGAAAGCGGATGCGACGAACGCGGCGCTTCAGCAAGAAGCGAAAAAAGCCGCAAAAGGGGCCCGGAACGGCGTCATCGACGGTCATTCGAAATTCGAGAACCTGTACGAGTCGACACAGCGCGGCCCCGGCTACGCCGGCCGGAAGCCGGTCTCGAAAAACCCGACCGCTGTGTCGTCAGTTCCGTACGGCCCGCTCCCGGCCAGCGTCTCGACGAGAGTTTCGACCGTCCCAACGAACGTCCGACACGCGAAGGTCGATGCCCTCCCGCGGATCTACGGCCGGCGCTGGCGGACCGTCGCAGAGAGGCCGTAGCACTGGTGAGTATCCGTCAAAGAAGATGTGCCAAAATAGGCCGTGTAACCCGGGTCCGGAGACGAAAGTAGAGCCAGTGACCGCGTGTCAATCGTCGAGTTTGGCTTCGTATGCGGTGACCGTAGCGTACGGAACGCGTGGTCCAGCGCCGGGGATGTACTCGAGGGTCGTGAGACTACCGTCGTCCCGAATCTCAACGGCGGCGCTTCCGAGGCTTACCTCGTCGCCGACGACGGTTCCGACGACCGTCGGGGTTCCATTGAGCGTCACGGTCGACTCCGGTGCGTAGAGGAGCGCGTTAATCTCCGGCGTTCCGCTTGCCGTCTGCACGGTGGATTTCGAGGAGAATACGAGTCGCGTCTGTGAGGCATTGGATTCGTTCCCGATCGCAGCGTTTCCCCGAACTTCGAAGCCTGTGTCGGCGTAGATCGTGAGATCGTTACTCCCCGTGACACTGAGGTTGCCATTTCCGTGTGGCAGGTCGAACGACTCCCGGACTACGACGTCTATGTCGCCGTTTGACGTATCGAAGTGGTGGTTGCTGTCGATTTCGTTGACGCAGTGGACTCCGGGCTGGGTGACAGTCCCGTTTAACTCCCCGTACTCGTCGCACGCCTCGAGCGCGCGATCGATCTCTTCGTCGGCCGACGGGTAGTCGTAGTTTTCGTGAGAGAGCGTGCCGTTGACCATCGACTCGTCGATGGTAATGGTGCCGGCTCTTACGTCCCCGTCGATAAGGTGTTTCCCCGAGCCTCCGTTGGGGTTGGCCGTGACTGTTTCGCCGATAACGGCACCGCCGAGGCTTCTGCCGTTCTCCGAAGTGAGTAGCTGGATCCGAACGCGTTGGGGCTCGCCCTCTTCACACCCTTCGATCACGCTCCCCTCGAGCGAGTCCTCGAGTTCCCGTTCCCACGCGTCGCAGTACTCGCTCTCGACATCGATCCGAGTCGTGACGCTTCCCCGATCGTGGCCCGATCGATCGTCGAGAGCGATCTGCGTCGGGGTGGCTGCCTGTCGGACGGTTCCATCGATGGCGTTCCCGCCAACCCGGTCGCCGCCGAGCTGAACGAGCGGGAACGTGAGCGTTCCGTCACGGTACTCGATCCCTGGTGCGGAAACCATCGCTGCACCAGCCCCGTCGGTTCGCCAGACACCACCGCCCTGATAGGCGATTTCGGTGTCGTCATTAACGTACGCCAGCGTCCCGAGCGGTTCATTGTACAGCACCTCGTCGCTTCCCGAGCCGTTGACGCGGGTAATGGTCACACGACCGGCGTCGTCCCGCATGGTGACGTGACCGCGGTCGAACGGGCCGAGCGACACGTCCGACGGACCGCGATCGGTGACGACTGTCGTCTCGGCAGTATGTGCGAACTCGAGCAGCGATTGCTCAGCGTATTCGGCTTCGATAGTCGTCTGCTGTGTCTCGAGACTGCTCGAGCCCAACACGACGATTCCGATACTCGCGACGGCAACAGCACCGATCAGCAGGACGAGTCCGAGTACGTGCGCCTGTCCCCGATAACGGTCCGTCCCCGATCCATCCGAAATCCGGTCTACTGGCTCGTCCCCCGACTCTCCCCCGGCCCGTCGCGTGTCGAACACCCGCCGCATACGGGCACCGATTCCTGACTGTCACGGATAGTTATCAATCGTGATACTCGCCGTAACAGCTGGCCTAACGGACAGTAGGTACTTGTTACCGGGCTGTTCGCGCTCTCGGCGCGGACCGGTCAGGACCGAGCAGCCGCCACGAGAACGATCGAGAGAATCAGCAAGTACGTCACCAGCGCACCGATCCCCACCGAGAGCAGCCGCGACGGTGCGATGACGATGCCGACGCCGACAATCACGAACGCACCCGCGAGCGTTGCGAGCTGGACGGCCGGGCGCTCCCAGTACTCTCGGACGAGTTCGCTGTGACTGTACGCGATCACCTCGAAGCAGAGCGTTCCGAGACCACCGACCGCAACCGAGGGAACCGACAGTGGCGCCCCCGCGACGAGGAGGCCGCCGACGAACGCTGCCAGCGCGATCACTGCGAGGACGCCGTCGGTTATCAGTCCCATCGACTCAGCGATACAGCGTTGCACCCTCGCCGACGGCGGTCTGATAGGCCCGACTCTCGACGCCGGCCGCGTCGAAGGCGTCGACCATCGCTGCGGCGATCGCGCGCTGATCCTGGCGGTGACAGACCGCCAGCACGCCCGGCCCGGCACCGCTGACGGTCACGCCGGTCGCGCCGGCCTCGAGGGCGGCCTCGCGAACCCGATCATAGCCGTCGATGAGTTTGGTGCGTGCTGGCGTGACGATGGTGTCTTCCATCCCCCGGCCGACGAGGTCGGGGTCGTCGCGCGTCATTCCAACGGTGAGCGTGGCGGCGTTACCAACGGTGTCGACGACGTCCTCGAGCGGGGCCGAGTCGGGGACGACCCCGCGCGCGTCGCGCGTCGACACGGAGATTTCGGGAAGGCAAGCGACGACGGGAACGGAGGCGTCGACCTGCGTCACGCCGTCGTCGGTGACGACGGTGAACCCGCCGAGGAGTGCTGGAGCGACGTTGTCGGCGTGTGCCTCGCCGGAGACGAGCGCTTCGCCTTCGGCAGCGACGGGGACGAGCTCCTCCCGTGAGCGGCCGCGGTCGTAGAGGGCATTGAGCGCGACGGCGGCGGCAGCCGCGCTCGCGGCCGACGAGCCAAGCCCCGAGGAGGGACGGACGCCTTTGTCGATCTGAATGCGCGCCGGGGCATCCAGGGCCTCGGCGACCGCACCGACAGTGTTCTTGGCGGGATCTTCCGGGATGTACTCGCTGCCGGCACCCGTAACCGTAATCGTCGTTTCCGGGGCGCGCTCGACCCGAATCACGTCGGCGGGCGTCCCGAGAGCGACGCCGAAGACGTCGAAGCCACTCCCGAGGTTCGCACTCGTCGCCGGTGCCCGCACGGTGAGCATGCCGATTCCTTTCAAGACGGCAGTCAAAAAGGTAGCGAACGAAGACGACGCACGGTGTCAGTTCGACAGCACCGGAGACCGGGTCGCGTGGCGACGACAGTTCTTCCTCCCGGAAAACAGTCCACCCAATCGCAGTGCGATGCCCCTCGCGAATAGCGAGAGCACCTCGAGTACGATCGGTGTGAGAAACGTGGTGGCGGTAATATCAGCGACGGAGAACGAACTGGTTACTCGTCGTCGGTCGTCCCGAACGTGAACACGTCGTCGCTCTCGGTCGTATCGTCCTCGTCGTCGCTCTCAGTCGTCCCGTCCTCGTCGTTGCCGGCCGTCGCTTCATCAGTGTCGAGGCCGTCGTCGTCAGCGTCCTCATTGCCGCGCTCATCATCCGCTGGCCCAAGCGGCTGTGCGGTCGTCTCGTCAGTATCCGACTCGTCAAGGTCGTCGTCGACTGGCCCAAGCGGCTGTGCAGCCGTCTCGTCAGCATCCGACTCGTCGACTGGCCCAAGCGGCTGTGCAGTGTCCTCGCCAGTAGCGGTCTCGATACTCGATGCCGCCGATTCGAACTCGGCGTCCGTCTCATCGCTGGTATCGTCGATTTCAGCCAGCGGATCAGCGTCGTCCGCGAGCGGATCCGATGCGTCGTCACCGACGGCATCTGCCGCGCCCGTTGACTCGACGTCACTGTCGTCGGTATCGGCGTCCTCACGCGATTCGATTCCGAGGATCTCTTCGGCACCGATCTCGTCGGCGTCGCTGCCTGCGGATGCCGTATCGTGTTCGTCCTCGGATGTGGCGGTCTCGAGTCCCTCGTCGACTGGGCCGTTCTCGAGTGCCTCCACGGCCGACTGATCGGGCTCAGTCGTGTCGTCGGTCGGCTCTGCAGTCGTCTCGAGTGGGTCGTCCGCGTCGTCGAACGCGAGCCCGTCCGACTCGCGGTCGGTGGATTCGAGATCTGTATCGAGCGTGATGCCGCCGGTCTGGTCGTCCGGCCCAGCCTCGTCGATGTCGAACGACGTGTCGGTCGCCGATAGTTCCGCGTCGACGTCGAACGTCGACTCGAGGTCGACCTCGTCGCTGTCGACATCGGTGTCGAACCGGTCGAGCGCCTCGGAGAGCTGTGCGGCCTGCTCGGAGAGACTCGAGGCGGACTCCGTGACTTCAGTGAGTGCAGTGGTCTGCTGTTCAGCCGCGGCGGCGACGTTCTCGGCTTCCGCGGTGGTCTCCTCGGAGATCGTCGCCGCGTTGTCGACCATCGCGACGACCTCCTGAGTCGAGGCTGCCTGCTCCTCGGTGGCTGCGGAGATCTCTTGGACACCGATGTTGGTCTCCTGGGCGAGATCGGCGATCTCCTCGAGCGCTTCGACAGCTTCCTGGACCTGTTCGGTCGCGTCTTCGATGTCCGCGCTCGTGCCCTCGACCTCGGCGGCGGACTCCTCTGTGCGTTCTCGGATCGCTTCGAGGCGGTCCTCTGCCTCGTCGGCCGCTTGCGCGACGTCCTCGGAGAGGGCCTTGACCTCCTTGGCGACGACGGAGAACCCTTCGTCGTCGCTACCGCTCGCGGAGCGAGAGGCCTCGATGTTTGCGTTCAGCGCCAGCATATTCGTCTGGCGGGCGATCTCCGAAATCGTGTTGATCAGCTCGTCGATCTGCTGGACCTCTTCCTCGAGGCGGCGCATCTCCTCGACGGCGTCGCCGGCCTCGGCTTCGATCTCGTCCATGGCAGTGATCGCCGTCTGGGCGGCTTCTTTCCCTTCCTGCCCGGTGTTGACCGTCCGTTCGGCGATGTCGGCCACCTCGTTCGACGAGGCGGCGATCTCCTCGGTCGTCGTCGAGAGGCCGCTCATTTCCTGGTTGACCGACTGCAGCGACTCGTTCTGGCGGTCCGCACCGTCCGAAATCTCCTGGACCGAACCGGTCACCTGCTGGGATGCAGAGCGGACCTCCTCGCTCGAGGCGGTCACCTGCTCGGAGGCGGTTGCGACGTCGGTCGCGAACCGGTTGAGCTCGGCGATGGTCTGCTCGATTTCGTCGAGCATTTCGTTGAAGTCCTCCCCGATCTGTTGCATCTGCTCGTTGTCGCTTGCGACCGTCGCGCGGGCGGTGAGGTCGCCGTCGGCGGCCTTGCCCATGACCGCACAGTACTCGGCGGCTTTGTCCTCGAGGTGGCCGTTGATCTCCTCGACGCGTTTGCGCTCGCGTTCGGCCTCCTCGCGTGCGGTTTCGGCTTCCATGATCTGTTCGCGCAGCGCGTCGCGCATCGAGTCGAAGCCGTCGTAGAGGCGGCCGATGTTGTCGATCCGTTTGGTTTCGAGATCGACGTCGAGGTTGCCCTCTTCCATCTGGCCGGCCTTGTTGGTGAGTCGGTCGATCGAGACGGCCGTGTTCCGGCCGAGGACGGCACCGACCATGCCGATCATGAGGACGCCGAGGATCGTCGCGTAGATCCCGTAGTCGTTGATCGTGGTGACGAACCCGAACGCCTGATCTGCGGGTTCGTGCGTTACGACGACCCAGTCAGTCCCGAACACGCGGGCCGAACTGGTGACGTACTCGTCGTCCGCGAAATCGTAGGCGTCGGTTTCGAACGTCAGCGACGAACTGTCGATCCGCTGGGTCGTCGCTCCGTCAGTTCGTGCGGTGGTCAGGAGCGCGCTGTCGCCGCTGTATGTCTGTCCGAGCGTTTCGTGGTTCTCGCCGTAGCCCACGTCGTCGAGCATCACCTCGTCGTCGCCGTCGAGGATCATCGTCGTCGTCCCGTCGTCGCTCTCGAGGTTGTTCGCGTACGCCTCGAGGTCGACAGTGTAGACGATCGCCCGGTCCTCGTTTGCAGCCGAGCGCTGGACGTAGGTGAGGACGGCCCGCTCTTGGCCGAGTTCGTTCTCGGCGAGGTAAGCATCCGACACCCAGGGAACGGTCTGGGTGGCGTCGGCGTAGGCGCTCTCGGGGACGTTCTCGAGGTCAGTCGTCGACCCACCGCGGAACGCCTCGTTGGTGCTTGCCGTGACCGTTCCGGAGTTCAGATCGACGTACGAGATGTCGAACGTGTCGGTGTCGAGATGTTCCTCCCAGTCGAGGAACTGCTGTTCGATCGCCGCCGGATCGTCACTGGCGACGACGTCCGATCTGGCGATCGTCTCGACCGTGTGTTCGTTCTGCGTGTTCCACATCTGCAGGCTCTGTGCTTCCTGCCCAGCAGCGGACGCGTGGTCGGTTTCGACCCGGTCTTCCATCTGAGTGGTGATCCCTGCAGTGGCGACGTAGCCGATCAATCCGACGGACAATCCGAGCAGCAGTAACGCGATCCCGAACTTGACCGCGTACCTGCGTCGGATGGCCGCCGGCACCAGCCGTCGAGCGAAATCCATAGATAAGAGACGCGTTCTTTCGTCGGTACATAAATTATAATCCGCTGTTATCGGAGGTGATAATCGGACGCGGGAGACGAACGACGATACGTAGCTCAGTTCAGTACTTCAATTTCCAGAAAACTATGCTGTGATAACGTATCTGGTACTATCGGGCGCCGTTCTCGGCCAAACGTTCAAAATAGCTGGCATCTACAGGTCGCCTCATCCTCGGGCCGATCGCTCACGTCCGTCTCATCTCTCCCTCGTTATATGTCAATGCACTATGTTATATTTGTATGATATTCTCCGCAAGCATTAAGAAATGGAGGTCGAAATGACCGTTCAATATGGACGACTCTAGTCGCGAACACGAAACCACGGGGGACGGCGGTGCCGGGCGACGACGCGGGCTCGAGCGCCGGCAGGTGCTCAAGACGACGGCGGGTGGGGCTGTCGGCCTCTCGCTTGCGGGTTGTCTCGATACCTACGGCGCGATCATTGGGGACGACGACACCGAGCCGATTACGGTGGGCGTGCTCGCACCGGGACCGGACAGCGACACGACCGGCCAATCGAACGTCCGGGGGGCACAGATCGCCGTCGACGAACTCAACGACGACGGCGGTATCCTCGGTCGCGAGGTCGAACTGGCCGTCGGCGACTCGAACCGGAGCGCACGCGAGGGCAGCCGCGAGTACCAGCGGCTCGTCCTCGAGGAGGGTGCCGACGTCACCGTCGGCGTCGCCACGAGTGAGGTTCTCGAGGGAATCCTCGATGACGTCGCCGAACAGGAGACGATCCACCTGACCGCCGGCGCGGTGACGATGACGCCCAGCGAGTTGATCGGCGAACAGTACGACGAATACAAGTATCACTTCCGGGTCGGCCCGCTCAACGGCCACGACCTCGCGGCCCACCAGCTCGACTTCCTCGACGCGATGGGCGGCGAGCTGGGCTGGGAGTCCTTTGCCGTCCTCGTCGAGGACTACATCTGGACCGAATCGCTGTGGGACGTCTACGAGGACGAGCTCTCGGGCGACGTGACGTTCTGGGAACAGTATCCACCCGCGACGGACGACTTCACCGATATTTACGACGAAATCGCGACGACGGATGCCGACGCGGTCCTCGAGGCGGTCGCTCACACCGGTGCCACGTCGCTGGTCGACTGGAACCGCACCCAGCAGCCGTTTGCCTTCGGCGGCGTCCACATGCCGATGCAATCGCCGTTGTACTACGACCAGGTCGGCGGCGACTGCGAGTACGCCGTCGGCTACACCAACGTGACGCCAACCAGCGATCACACCGAGAAGACCCAGCCGTTCATCCAAGAGTACCAGGATCGCTACGACGGGAACAGCCCCGTCTACACCGGTTACAGCAGCTACGACGCGGTTCACGTGTTCGCACAGGCGGCAGAAGCGGCCGGCACGCTCGATTCCGACGAACTCGTCAGCACGCTCGAGGACATTTCGGTGACCGGCACCACCGGCACGATCGAGTTCTACGGGGCGGATCACGAGTTCGCCCACGACGTGGTCTACGGCGAGGACAACGTCAACCCGGTGTACTTCCAGTGGGTCGAAGACGAGAACGGCGACGGCGTCCAGAACGTCATCTGGCCCGACGAGCAGGCCGAAAGCGACTACGTCGAGCCGGACTGGATCTGAGCGCCCACTCACTTTTTCCGGTCGCGTCGATGTAACGACAGACGCTCTCAGTCGTCCGCGTTCGCCTCGAGCGCCCCGTCTGCAGCCACGAACCGATCACCACCGACCAGCAACGCGCCCGCAAGCAGGCCACCGATCCCCGCGAACGCAGCGATCATCGCGAAAAACACCGTCTGCGAGAACCGGCCGAGGACGAAGCCACCGAGTGCGATACTCACCGAGCCGAAGCCGAACTCGGCGAGATAGGTGTAGCCATACGAGAGCCCGCGGGCGTCCGGCGGCGTATAGAGTGCGACGGCGTTCTGATAGAACGGCTGGATCGCAAACAGGAAAAAGCCCAGCACGGCACAGAGGACGACGATCGGGACGAGCCCGACGCCCGTCGCGGTCACCGGCACGAACGCGAGTCCGAGGACTGCGAGGACGACGAAAATGCCTGCGAGTCCGCGCGCCGGCGTCACCCGGCCGGTCAGTTTGCCACCGGCGTACTGGCCCGCCATGCCGACGACCAGCAGGCCGACGTAGATGTAGTCGGCGGGTTCGATTCCCTCGAGACCTGCCGGCAGCGCGAGCCCGTCCATCGCCGACAGGCCGTGGAGGATCTCGGGGAGGTAGGTCAGTGTCCCTCGATAGTAGAGCCCCTCGAAGGTGACGAGGACGAAGACGACGGCGAAGGCACTCGCGAACAGCGCTCGCGTGTTCCCGGCGACCTCCGACAGCGACAGTGCCTCGTCGGGGCCTGCGTCGGCATCGTTCGAGACGGCCGCAGTCGGATCGAACTCCGCACTGAGGCCGTAAAGGACTGCGAGCAGACCCGGCACGGTGAGGACAGCGGCAACGACGGACCACTCGAGGAAGATCAACAGCGTGGCGGCGACGAACGGACCGAGCGCGATGCCGGCGTTGCCGGCGATCCCGTGCCAGGCAAAAACAGTGCCGCGATCCTCGACGCCGGTACTGATGAGCGCGAGGCCGGCAGGGTGATAGACGCTGGCGGCGACCCCCCACAGGATCAGTCCGACCGCGATGGCGTAGATAGAACTCGCGACGGCGAGGACGAGAAACGACAGTGACATCCCGGCGATACACAGCAAGACGAGCCGCTTGGTGCCGTAGCGGTCGGCGAGAATGCCGCCGGGGAGTGCCCCCAGTCCGAACGGCGCGTAGCCGAGCGCGACGACGATCCCGAACAGCGCGACGCCGACGTCGAACTCGGCCAGCCAGACGACCAGGAAGATCGGAATCGAGGTCTCGAACCAGTGGACCAGCGCGTGGCCCGCCATGGTAAAGCCCGCGATCGAACGATCGTTCGCGTTCAGGGCCATGAATCGTTGCTCGACATCGCGTCTCTGCGCACTTAGCGGCTTGGGAACCGGCGTGGCCCGGACGATGGGCGACAGAAACTATCGAGTTGGATTCAGCTGTCTTCGTGCTTCTCGACGACCCCCGAGACATCGACGTCCTCGGGTTCGTCCTGACCGCCGACGACGAGGTCGCCGTCTTCGGTCTCGACGTAGACGTCGTCGGCGAATCCACCCTCCGCGTGGGGATGCTCGGGGTCCTCGAGTCGCTCTGGCGTTGAGGGTGCCTCGGGTACGCCCTCGGGTGGGGCGAACTGGCCGAGCGGGTCGGCGATCGTGATATCCCATCGCTCGAAGAACTCGCGGTAGCGGTCGTAGTGGGCCTCGAGTTCGTCGGCAGGGAACTCCATCATCTCGGTCCAGCCGTGATTATAGAAATCGAAGTTGGCCTGGATATGAGTGATCTCGCGGGCCTCGGCTTCGGAGTAGCCGTCCTGCAGCGCGCGCAGGTAAGTGTCCATCGTCGCATCGAAGAAGCCATCGAGGTGGTCCCGGCGGTCCTCGGCGTGGGCGGGATCGGCTTTCCCGGTGAAGATCTTGGTGTGGAGTTTGACCAGCCCCGCGTTGGCGACCGAGCGGACACCCGGCGTCTCGAGGGCTTTCTGGTAAGCGAAGTGTTTCGCGTTCTGGCGGAGCTTCATGTCCGCGCTTTACGCACACCTCCTAAAGAACAGTTCGGACAACATTGTTAGGGGGTGCAGTCCTGCGGCGGGAGACGATCGGTGCGACTGATACCAGTAGAGAGTAGCCGACACGAACCCGTGCTTTCTCGAGGAATGCTGCCTGAAAGTTGATGATAGATACATACTGTCAACTATTACGTGATTATGTTTACTATCGTTGTGTCTTCAATGCGAGTGCGGCAAAATAGACGAGATAGCAATCCACTTTAACCCGGGTTACGAACGGTCTGGATATGACTCAGTACGTCATCATCGGTGACGGGATCTCGGGTAGTTCGGCCGCCGAGACCCTCCGGGAGGAAGACCCGGACGCGAAGATTACCGTCATCACCGATGAGGGGGAGCCACTGTATAACCGCATTCTGATCAAAGAACACGCGAAAGGAAAACTCCCCGAAGCACCTATCTCGATTCACGACGAGGAGTGGTACGACGAACGTGACATCGATCTCTCGTTGAACACCTTCGTAACGAGCGTCGACGCCGACGCGAAGGTCATCAACACCCACGAGGGCGAGGAGATTCCCTACGACAAGCTGCTCGTCGCGACCGGCGGGACGCCGACACAGCTCCCTGTCGAGAACAGCGACGCCGACGGAATCCATCACTTCTGGACGTTCCAGGACGCACGTGCGATCCGCGAGCACGCTGAACAAGCCGACACGGGTGTCATCGTCGGTGCCGGGCTTCTCGGCATCGACTTCGCGGCCGTCTGTGGGGCACAGGGAATCGAGGCCGACTACCTCATGCGTGGCGACCGCTGGTGGCGCTACGCGCTGTCAGGAGAGGGTGCCGAGATCATGCACGAAGGCATGCGCGAGGTCGGTGTCGAACCCGTCTTCGACAGCGGAGTCGATCACTTCGAGACCGACGACGACGGGCACGTCACCGCCGCCGTCGATCCCAACGGCGACCGCTACGAGTGTGACTTCGTCGGCGCCGCGATCGGCCTGAACTTCAACACCGAGTACCTCGATGGGGTCGGTCTCGAGGAGGACAACGGCATTATCGTCGACGAGTATATGCAGACCAGCGTCGACGACATCTACGCGGCCGGTGACATCACCCGCTTCTACGACGTGTTGCTCGGCGAGCAGGCCCAGAACGGCTCGTGGGGCTCGGCCAAAGAGCAGGGCCGGGTCGCCGCGGTCAACATGGCTGCCGACGAGGAAGCCGAAGAATTCGAGTGGGTATCCTCCTACTCCATTACGCACTTCGACTTCCCGTTCCTCTCCTTTGGTCACCCGACGCTCGGCGACGAGTACGCAGAACGCAAGTACAGCGACACCGAGTGGCGACGCATCGCCTTCAAGGACGGGAAGGTCGTCGGCGGCGTCCTCATCGGCGATCTCTCGCCCCAGAGCCAGCTCAAGCAGCTGATGCGCGAACAGCGCACTGTCGCCGACCAAGCCGAGGTACTGCTCGAGCAGTCCGTCGATCTGGACGAGCTCGCAGCGCCACAGGAACAGTAATCCGGCATCGTTCTGTCGACGCGATCCGTTTTTTGTTCCCACCGCTGAGCCACTTCGCTTCGTCGCTATAGCTCCGAGCACGTCCGCGCAACCGCAAGCGTTGCCGCCAGCCGGCCAGCTTGCACGCTTGCCATCGACACTGGTCAGTGGTCACCGAGCCGGAACTATTAAGTCAACTAAATACATTCGGTAACAATGAACATGGCAGCCAGCGAACCCAGCCGTCGATCAGTACAACTCGACCACGGTGACCTCCGCCTCGAGCGTGTCGAATCGGTCACGCCGGATGCGACCGTTCGTCACGTCGACCAGCTCGATTCGGACGCGTTGGAGGCCGTGTACGAGGCTATTTCCGCTGATCGACCCGTTCCGGCTGCGGGGACTGGGCTCGAGCCTGGCGAGGTAATCGTCTTCACGGACTACTTCCGTGTCGAACGGGTCTGATACGGATTGCTATCACGAGCGATCGGTGCGCCCGCAAGGCGGTCGTGGGCCCACTGATAGGAGTCCGTATCACGTCGTGTGCAGCGTGGGTGCGGTATCGAAGTCGTTTTCCCACGTGCGCGCGTTCGATGGCATATGAACGGCGATAGCGACATGACGCTGGCGTTCGAACTCGAGGCGCTGAAAGCACTCGCCTCGCCCGAACGCGTGTTCGAAGACGCCAGAGGCTGGACCGAGTACATCGGTGTCGTCTCGGAGAAGCCGACCTACGTCGTGACGAACTTCACGCGGAAGAACCGTGTCCGACAGGACTTCTTCTCCGGCCCCCGCGGGAAAGAGGAGAGCCTCGAGGGCGTCAAAGACCAGTTCGACACGGACCGCTACGTCTACATCGGTGCCAGCGAGGAAGACGAGGAACTCGCCGATGCGGTCGACTGGGAGTATCTCGCCGTCGAGGATGCCGCCGAGGCGGCCGACTGGATCCTGGCGACCCACGCCGACGAGGACGACGACGAGGCAGAACAGGTCCGCGACGACTGGCCCTGAGACAGACTGGATACCCCTGACTGCGATCGGAGTCCATCAATCGATCTGCCGATGTCGTCGCCCTTATCCCCTGTCCATCCGAAAAACTGGCAATGACACCACCCCGCGGTCCAGGTTCCGACGGCAGCGACGACCTCGAGTTGCCCTGCGGGGAGACCGTCGACCCCCACGAGATCGATCTGGGCATGCGCGAGTACCGCTGTTCCTGCGGTGACGTCCACGCCGTCGTGACCGACGTTCACCCGCCGTCACGATTTTTCCCGGAGTCGCTCGTGGCCATCCTCCAGGAGACGATCGACACCGACGACGAGTTCGAGGAGTTCGGCACGCCCCATCTGATGGGCGTCGTTTTAGAGGAGTTCCCCGAAGACGTCGCCATCCACGATGCGAGCGACGACGGGGCCGTCGGCTACACTCTGTTGTGGGTCACCGACTTCGACGCTCGGCGACTCCACGAGATCGTCGTCGAACTCGTCGTCGAGCTCATGGAACATGCGATCAGCCACGCCGACGACGACGCCGCGGTCACCGAGTTCGAATCTCAGATGCTCGAGTTCGACGTCGGCGAGTTCGTCGATCAGTACCGGCGAGAGCGCGAGTTCGAGAGCGAGTACGACCGACCGATCTGATCGGCTCGGAGCCGAGACGCGACGATCGAGACCAGGTTTCGTGTTGCCGATGTTCCTCCGTGACGAGCCTCGATCGTTGCCCAGCAGCGTGAGTGAGGATCACACCCGATCGACAGAACCGGCCGCTGGTCGGACACTCGGTGCGTTTCGGGACTGAAGTCCTCTCGAGTTCGAATTTCGAAAGGCCGTTTCGAGATTCGTACTGTATCGTGGGGCTTATTACGATGTACGAACTCCACTTCGACAAGACAAATGAGTACGGACACCGCCGTAGACGGCGAGACGGGAGATGGACGCACGATCCTGTTGATCGGGAGCGGTCCGATTCAGATCGGGCAGGCAGCCGAGTTCGACTACTCCGGTGCACAGGCTTGCCGGGCGCTCCAGGAGGAGGGTGCCCGCGTCGTGCTCGTCAATTCGAACCCTGCGACGATCATGACGGATCCAGAGATGGCCGACCGGGTCTACATCGAGCCGATCACGACCGACGCCATCTCGGAGATTATCCGCAAGGAAAACCCCGACGGCGTCATCGCCGGCCTCGGCGGCCAGACCGGGCTGAACGTCACCGCCGAACTCGCAGAGGAAGGCGTCTTGGAAGAATACGACGTCGATATCATGGGGACGCCGCTGGATACGATCTACGCGACGGAAGACCGTGACCTCTTCCGCCAGCGCATGGAGAAGATCGGCCAGCCGGTTCCCAAGTCGACCACCATCTCCCTCGACGAAGGCGAGAAGGTCTCGGAACTGACCGAGGAGGACCTCGAGGAACGCGTCCAGGACGCCGTCGACGAGGTCGGCGGCCTGCCGGTCATCGCCCGCACCACGTACACGCTGGGTGGCTCCGGATCGGGAGTCGTCCACGAGTTCGACGAACTCTTAGAGCGCGTCCGTAAGGGCCTGCGCCTCTCGCGCAACAGCGAGGTGCTCATCACCGAGTCGATCGCCGGCTGGGTCGAGTACGAGTACGAGGTCATGCGCGACGCCGACGACTCCTGTATCATCATCTGTAACATGGAGAACATCGACCCGATGGGCATCCACACCGGCGAGTCGACGGTCGTCACGCCATCCCAGATCGTCCCCGACGAGGGTCACCAGGAGATGCGTACCGCCGCGCTCGACGTTATCCGCGAACTCGGCATTCAGGGTGGCTGTAACATCCAGTTCGCCTGGCACGACGACGGCACGCCCGGCGGCGAGTATCGCGTCGTCGAGGTCAACCCGCGCGTCTCGCGTTCCTCCGCGCTGGCCTCGAAGGCGACGGGCTACCCGATCGCCCGCGTGACCGCGAAGGTCGCACTCGGCAAGCGCCTCCACGAGATCGAGAACGAAATCACCGGCGAGACGACCGCGGCGTTCGAACCCGCGATCGACTACGTTGTCACCAAGGTGCCCCGCTGGCCCAAAGACAAGTTCGACGACGTCGACTTCGAGCTGACGACGGCAATGAAGTCGACTGGCGAGGCGATGGCCATCGGCCGCACCTTCGAGGAGAGCCTCCTCAAGGCCCTTCGCTCCTCAGAGTACGAACCCGACGTCGACTGGGACGACGTAAGCGACGAGGAACTCGAGGACCACTATCTCGAGCGCCCGTCGCCGGACCGCCCGTACGCGATGTTCGAGGCCTTCGACCGCGGTTACACGGTCGAGGAAATCGTCGACCTGACGGGCATCTTCGAGTGGTACACCGAACGCTACAAGAACATCGCCGACTCGACGGTCGCCGCACAGGAGGGTGACTTCACCGAAGCGGCGATCACCGGCCACACCAACGCCACCATCGCCGCGGCAGCCGGCTCGGACGTCGAAACCGTCGAGACGGAAGTCCCTGGCCGCACCTACAAGCAGGTCGACACCTGCGCGGGCGAGTTCAAGGCTGAGACGCCATACTACTACTCCTCGCGCAAAAACGAGTTCGAGAAGGGCCCGCTCGTCGGCGACGCCGCCTCGGGCGAGCTCGAGGTCGACCGCGACATCGAGAGCGTGATCGTCGTCGGCGGCGGCCCGATCCGTATCGGCCAGGGTGTCGAGTTCGACTACTGTTCGGTCCACGCGGTCCGTGCGCTGCGCGAACTCGGCATCGACGCCTACGTCGTCAACAACAACCCCGAGACCGTCTCGACGGACTACGACACCTCCGACGGGCTGTTCTTCGAGCCCATTACCGCAGAGGAGGTCGCCGACGTGGCCGAAGCCACGGGCGCTGACGGCGTGATGGTCCAGTTCGGCGGGCAGACGTCGGTCAACATCGGCGAACCGCTCGAGGACGAACTGAAGCGCCGCGACCTCGACTGTGAGGTCATGGGGACCTCGGTCGAAGCGATGGACTTAGCCGAGGACCGCGACCGCTTCAACCTCCTGATGGAGGAGATGGGTATCTCTCAGCCCGACGGTGGCACCGCCTTCTCGAAGGAGGAGGCCCTCGAGCTGGCCCACGACATCGGCTACCCCGTTCTCGTGCGCCCCTCCTACGTGCTGGGTGGGCGCGCGATGGACGTCGTCTACAACGACGAGGAACTCGAGACATACATCGAGGAAGCTGTCCGCGTCAGCCCCGAGAAACCGATCCTCGTCGACGACTTCCTCGAGGACGCGGTCGAACTCGACGTGGACGCGGTCTCGGACGGCCGCAACGTCATCATCGGCGGCATCATGGAACACGTCGAGACCGCCGGCGTCCACTCCGGCGACTCCGCGTGTATGATCCCGCCGCGCTCGCTCGACGAGGACACCCTGGAACGCGTCCGCGAGGTCACCGAGGACATCGCCGAAGCCCTCAAAACGAAGGGCCTGCTGAACGTCCAGCTGGCCGTCCGTGACGGCGAAGTGTACGTCTTAGAGGCGAACCCGCGTTCCTCGCGTACCGTCCCCTTCGTCTCGAAGGCGACCGGCGTCCCGATCGCCAAACTCGCCGCGAAGGTCATGGCCGGCGAAACCTTAGAGACGCTCGAGACGGACGAGCAGATCCCCGAACACACCTCGATCAAGGAGGTCGTCCTGCCCTTTGACCGCCTGCCAGGTTCGGACCCACGTCTCGGCCCGGAGATGAAGTCCACCGGCGAAGTCATGGGCACGGCGAGTGACTTCGGCACGGCCTTCTGGAAGGCCCAGCAGGCCGCCGACAACGCCGTCAGCGAGGGCACCGCCGTGGTCGACCTCGACGTCGACGGCTTCGACCAGTTCTTCGACGTCGAGGAATTCGACGACGTGCCACAGGCGATCCGCGAGAACGAGGTCGACTTCATCGTCAGCCGCGACCGCGACTCGCTGGAGATGGCCGTCGAAGAGGAGATTCCCTACCTGTCGACGGTGGCCAGCGCCGAGGCCTACGTCGAAGCCCTCGAGAGCTTCGACGGTGACCTCGAGGTCGCTGCCGTGACCGACCGTCCGAAGAACGTCGCCAAGTGGGGCGACGCGGAGTAAGCGCGTCGGTCGCTCGAGTCCCAGTTCTCTCTGCTCTTACTGTCTTCTCGTGACGATTTCTGAGTGACAGCCGTCGTACCGTGTCGTTGTTCCGTCTGTTTCGACACGTACAGAAGCGGAAGCCACGCTCGAACTAGTCGAAATCGTACCAGTCGAATCGCTCGACTGCGTACAGGTAGGAGATAACTGGCGCGAGCAGGCCGCCGATTAGGACGGTCCAGGCCGTGACGGTAATGGTCCGAGCAGCGATCGCCACCGACGGTAGCGGCGTCCACGTCGACACCGACGCAATCAGCCCGGCGATCAACGCAGGGGCCTCGAGATACAATCCGGCGGCTGCCCCGGCGGGAAGCGCGATCGCGATCGTGTAGATGACAAACGCCGTCTTGCTCGGCATCACCGCTTCGCGGTTGTTGGTGACGTTGACGCTCCCGAAGCGAGGAAACGCCGAGCCGATCCCGGTCGCAAGTGCCGGTGTCGCGACCGCCCCGGCGACGGTCGCGGCGGTCAGGGCGGCGGTCTGCTCGAGTCCGAGCGGACTCGCGATCCCGACGGCCAGCGAGACGACGAGCGCAAGCGGGACGCCGACGAGCGCGCCGGCGAGGATACGGCCACGAATCGCTTGCTGGCCGGTCAGCGTCGACGTGACGACGGCGGGCAGGGCCGGCCCGAGATCGCCCAGCGGATTGAGCGTAAAGAGGACGCCGGCGGCCCAGACGGCGTACAGACAGAAGAGCACGGCCAGAAACGCGGGGACCGTCCCGAGTTCGATGATCTGCTGGACGAACCCGAGCGCGCCCAACAGCGGATAGCCGGCGTACGCCAGTCGAATCGGGGCACGTTTCGTCCGGCGGATCGCCGTCACCGTCACGGTTCGAACGGGCCGCGAGACGCGCCCCGCGAGGAGCGCGGTGAGCCGATCGGACGACGACTCCTCGCCGACCGGTTCGTCGTCAGTACGAGCCGGATCCGCGAACCAGTGGCGATCTGCGGCGGGGACGGCAGCCGCGATGGCGACGGCCACGAGGCAGACGGCGCCAGCGACGGCCCCGGCGATCGCGGGTATCGAGGGCTCGAGGCCGGGGATCCCGGTCGCTAGCAGATGGCCGGGCCAGCCCAGCGGACTCGTCTGTAGCGCCGTAAACAGCGTACCCATGACCGCATTGAGGCCGCCGGTCGCGATCGCGCCGAAGTAGGCGAGCCAGAACGCGGCGAACAGCAGCGTTCGATAGCGAGCGATCGGCTCGTAGACGGTGATCAGATGGCGTACCCAGATGCCAACGAGGAACCCGACCGGAACGGCAGTGACGACGACGAGCGCAACCGTCAGCGTCGCGGTGACGACGGGCATCGGCGTTCCCGCGCCGACCGCGAACGCGCCGGCGAAGAGTGCAGTGAGCGGAAGCACGACGAGCACGTAGCGCGCGACCTCGGCGGCGACGATGCCGACGACGGCGTTGCGAACTGTCGTCGACAGCAGGAGGAACGCGGGCTCGTCGACGGCGGCGACTGCCGTGACAGTTCGCATGACCGTCATCACGGACAGGAGTACCCACAGCACTGCGATCCCGCCAGTCACGTACTCGAGCACCGTCGTGGCGGTGTCGGTCGTGAGTGAGGCGGTGACGGCCTGCTCGCCCAGCGTCGGCAAGAGGGATACGCCGAGGACCGTGATCGGTCCGAGTGCGACCACCCCGATCACGATCATCAGGAGCAACTTCGTCCGGTTGCCGACGATCGCGCGGACGGTCCGGCGGACGTCGAGGTCCGCGACAGTCAGTGCAGCGTGTGTCATCACGGCTCACCTCGAGTCGATCGCGGGGAGGGCACAACGTCGGGGCACATAGTCGGGTAGGGGTAGTGCTGTCAGTAAACACTTTGGATAGCTGTCATCCCGACCGCGCCGCTGGCCGGCCGAACATGACATAGCTTTAATGAGAGACCGCCGAACGAACGCGTATGCGCCCTGCCGACGGCCCCGCTATCGAAACCGACGGACTGACGAAGCGCTACGGCGAGACAACCGCCGTCTCCGAGCTGACGATGACCGTCGACCGCGGCACCGTATACGGGTTTCTCGGCCCCAACGGCGCGGGGAAGACGACCACGATGCGGATGCTGACGACGCTGACGCGACCGACGTCCGGGACGGCTCGTGTCGCCGGTCACTCGATCACGGATCGGGAGTCGGTCACCCCACACATCGGCTACCTGCCCGAAGAGCCGCCGGTCTACGACGAACTCACCGGCCGGGAACAACTCGAGTACGCTGCCGGCTTGCGTGACATCCCCGAGGCCGAGGCGGCCGAGCGCATCGACGCATTGCTCGAGCGCTTCGACCTGCGCGCGGACGCCGCCAAACGTATCGAGGATTACTCGAAGGGGATGCGCCAGAAGGTCGGCGTCATCCAGGCAGTGCTTCACGAACCGGACGTGGCCTTCCTCGACGAACCGACCAGCGGGCTCGATCCCCGTGCGGCCCGGACGATGCGCGAGACCATCGCCGACCTCGCCGACCGGGAGATGACGATCCTCCTCTCGACGCACATCCTCCCCGTCGTCGACGAACTGGCCGACGAGATCGGTGTCATCCACGACGGGCGGCTCGTCGCCGAGGACGATCCCGAACGGCTCAAGACCCGCGCCGAAACCGGCGACACTCGCAGCCTGGAGGACGCCTTCCTCGAGATCACGCGTGACCCGACGGACGAAGGGCGCACACGGGAGCGTGCGGCGGAGTAACCTCTCGACCCCAGAGATCAGCGTAAATACCTCCTACGTGCTTCTCGAGTGCTTAGATCCGTCGGATTTTAGTGGCAGGATACCGTACAGTCGCCTGGAGGTGAGAATCGATGGTGGCGAGAGACATCACTGATATCGTCGACCGTTCTCGAATCGGTGATCAGCCATTGATGATCGATCGGTACGATCTCCTGCTGGGACTGATCCCGGCAGCGTTCCTGGTCGCGTTTCTCGCCAGTCGATTGCTCGGTTTTCCCTTCGAAGCGGCCGTTCTCGGCGGCGCCGCCATCGCGTCGCTCGCGCTGCTCGATGGCGTCTTCTTCCGGCCGCCGACGGGGCTTCAGGGTGCGTAACACCGCCGCCTGTTGCCCCGACAGCCGACGTTCGTAATTGCCGCTGCACCGACTGCTGTCCGACAGTATCAAAAACGACCGGGCTCTCGGTCACTGTATGGAGTATCACGAGGCGGCGGATTTCTTATTCGATCTCCGGCGGTTCCGCCCAAAGCCGGGCACCGAGTCGACGGCCCGGTTGCTGTCTCAGCTCGAGAATCCCCACGAGACCGTCGATTTCGTCCAGATCGCCGGCTCCAACGGGAAAGGGAGCACGGCCCGCATGCTCGAGCGAACCCTGCGGGAGGCCGGCTACTCCGTCGGCCTCTACACCTCGCCCCACCTCGAGGACCTCCGCGAGCGGGTCCGTGTCGACGGCCGGAAGATCCCCCAATCGGCCGTCTGCGCGTACGTCGATTCCGTTCGCGAGTACATCACGGAACGGGCCGCCGACGGCGAGTCGCCGACCTTCTTCGAGGCGATGACCGCGATGGCGCTGTGGCAGTTCGGCCGCGAGGACGTCGACGTCGTCGTCCTCGAAGTCGGCATCGGCGGGAAGTACGACGCGACGAGCGTCGTCGACCCCGTCGCCAGCGCGGTGACGAGCGTGACCCTAGAGCACACGGGCATCCTCGGCGACACCGAAGCGGAGATCGCCCGCGACAAGGCCCACGTCGCGCCCGACGATGCGCCGCTGGTCACGGGCGTGACCGGCGAGCCACTCGAGGCAGTTCGTGACGTCGCCGGTGACGTGGTGACCGTCGGAACGGACGCCGGGACCGACGACGATGCATCCGACGCCGACACACGGCCCGATGTCCGCGTCGCCTACGGCGGCCGAGCGAACCACATCGAAGCGACCGTCTCGGTCGACGGTGACGACTGGGACCTCGAGACGCAGGTGCCGCTGCTGGGCGAACATCAGGCGATCAACGCCGGGATCGCCGCGGTCCTCGCACGACAGTTCGACGACGTGTCCGGCGCAGATCTCGCGCGCGGGCTGCGAAGCGCCCACTGGCCGGGCCGGTTCGAGGTGATCGACACCGAGCCGTTGACCGTCCTCGATGGCGCGCACAACCCCGGTGCCTGCGAGCGTCTCGCCGAGACGCTGGCGACTTACGAGTACGACGACCTCCACCTCGTCTTCGGCGCGATGCACGACAAGGAACACCGCCCGATGGCCGCCGCACTGCCGACGCCCGACACCGTCGTGACGACCGAGCCGGCGCTCGACCGCGCCGAGGACCGGGCAGTCCTCGCCGAGGCGTTCGCCGACACCGGTGTCGAGACGGTCCGCTCCGAAACCGACGTCGCCGACGCGCTCGCAATCGCTCTCGAGGGGGCCGACAGCGACGACTGCGTACTCGTCACCGGCTCGCTGTTCGCGGTCGCGGAAGCGCGCTCGCGGTGGACGCGGACCGACGTACCAAAACGAATCCGCGACCTCGCGGACGCTCGTGACGCGCTCGAAGCGGCCAACGTCGCTGCCGGCGCCGTCGAACGACTCGACGGCGACGCCATCCATCGAGTCGTCCGGACGGAACTGCGAGACCGGCAGGCGACCGTTCTCAAAGCGGAACTGCTCCGCGTGGGCGGGGAGTGTGCCCTCTCCGGGCTCGACCGGGACGACGAGGCCATCGACGCCGTGTTGATGGGCACACTCGCCCAATTCGAGGCGCTCGTCGACGCCCTCGAGGAACGGTCGCGCCCGCCCGGACTGACCGACGTCGCACGGGACCTGCGGGACAGCCTCGCGATCGACGTCGGCGCCGACGCCGAGGATCGCCCGACGTCCGCGGTGGGCTACGCTACGGGCCGAACCCGCTCGGCTGCTCACTCTGTCGGAGAGTCCACCACGTCGGACGTCCCCTGGGCCGATCGGACGGCCGTGATGGGCATCCTGAACGTCACCCCCGACAGCTTCCACGACGGGGGCCAGTACGACGCCCTCGAGGACGCGGTGGCCCGCGCCGAGGCGATGGTCGACGCCGGCGTGGATGTTATCGACGTCGGTGGCGAATCCACCCGGCCGGGTTCGGATCCCGTCTCGGTCGAGGCGGAACTGGATCGGGTCCTTCCGGTCATCGAGGAGATCGCCGATCTCGACGCCATGCTCTCGGTTGACACCCGCCGGGCCGCCGTCGCCGACGCGACCCTCGCAGCCGGTGCGGACATCATCAACGACGTCTCGGGGCTGGAAGACCCCGAGATGCGCTTCGTCGCCGCCGACCACGACGCGCACTTGGTCGTGATGCACAGCATCGACGCGCCGGTCGTCCCCGACCGCGACATCGAGTACGACGACGTGGTGGCGGACGTCCTCGAGCACCTCTCCGAACGGGTACTACTGGCCGAGAAAGCCGGACTCGACCGCGAGCAGATCATCGTCGACCCCGGCATCGGCTTCGGCAAGTCTACCGCCGAGAACTTCGAACTACTCGACCGCATCGACGAGTTCCGGGCACTGGGGTGTCCAGTGCTGTTCGGTCACTCCCATAAGTCCATGTTCGAACACATCGGCCGCGAACCCGGCGAGCGCCTCGAGGCGACCGTCGCTGCGACCGCTCTCGCGGCCGACCGGGGGGCCGATATCATCCGCGTCCACGACGTCGACGAGAACGTCGCCGCGGTCCGGACGGCGCTTGCGGCACGCGATCCGTCACGGTTTCAGTGGTAGCCGTCCCACCATCGATCGTCATCACCACCATTCTCGTCAGTAATAGCCGCTCGCCACACGTCTTAGATATCATATGGGTTTAGTGTCTCGGTTCCGTACTAGTACACGAGGATGAGGAAGCTATCCGACAACTGCAGAGAACACCTCGAACAAGCGTTACAAACCGATGATCCGAGCGAGAAGGATTTTCACATTCGACAGGTAATGCAAGTGTGCGGCGTCGACCATCTCCCGGACGAGTCCGACACGGAGTAACGAACTGTTCTCGATCCGTCGAGCCGCATCGATAGCTGCCGCTCAATCGACCCTCTCCTCACATCCGAGAGAGTGTTCGCCCGGGCCACAGCCGAGCGAGCGGTGCGGACAGCCCCGACAGTGCTCACCCGGCGTCGTCTCCGCGAACGACGGCTCGTCGACCGCGGCGAGCGTCTCGCGAACCGAATCCCACGGCGGGAGCGCGTCGTGCTCGAAAAGATCGACACGAGGGCCGTCGACATTGCCGACGTAGACGTAGCCGACGGCCGCGATCGGCTCGTCGAACCGGTCCGCACAGGCCCGGCGGTAGAGCGCGAGCTGGACGGCGTCATCGGGGTCGATCCGTTCTGCAGTGGCCTTGTAGTCGAGGACGGCGAGCCCGCCGTCGGGGAGCCGCCGGACCGAGTCGACGTAGCCAACCACGTCGCCGGTGACGCCGGCGACGTCCTCGAGCGAGAAGGGCAACTCCGCAGCCAGGGGCTCCCATTCGGCGACCGGTCGGTCAACGTCGGCTGCGCTCGCCTCGAAGTAGCGGTCGACGCAGGCGAGGACGGCCTCGCGGTGGGCGAGTAAGTCGCGCGCGGTGAGCTGTCGAACCGCAGCCTCGCGCCACGCCTCGCGGGTGCGGTACTCGCGGTGGAAGGCCTCCTCGGCGACGTCGTGGAAGACAGTACCGACGATTCGCGACGCCGGGTCGTCAGTCGCCGCGACCGTTCCACCGTTCGTCTCGGTCGCCTCGTTACCGGCCGCTGACGCGGCGACCGGATCGTCGATCGCCTGAACGACGTGATCCAGGTAGTGTTTCCGTGGACAGGTCTCGTGGGTGTCTATCGCGGAGTAGCTGTGACGCATCGCGACCGGCAGCTCGGTTGCAGCGGCGAGCGTCTCGACCGGGAAGCGGACGGTATCGTTCGTCAACGCGGAGAGCTGGCGGCTGCCGGGCACTCGTATCGCTGGCTCCGAACCGCCCTCAGCGTCGCTCCCGGCCTCGAGACGACCGTGGCTCGCCGCGTCGGCCGCCGGCAGCAACTGGCCGTCCCGGAGTAGCCGTCCCAGCCGGTGGACGGTCTCGATCGCCTCCCGTGTCTCGAGCGGCTCGACCGGCCGATCGCCGTAGTCAGCGTAGTAGGTGATCGTCCCCGGGCTCTCGTCGGCCGAGGCAGCGATCTCGTCGGTTCGATCGACGACCGTCTCGGGGTAGATCTCCCGCACGCGCTCGAAGCTCTCGGTCAGCGACGACCACAGATCCATCCGCTGGCCGGTCACCGACCACTCGATGTCGCTGGCCAGACAGGCCTCGGCGGTCGACGCCGCGAGCGCGGTTTCATCGCCGTCGTACGAGTACTCCGACCCGAACAGGAACAGGTGTTCCTCAGCGCGCGTGAGCGCGACGTGGAGCACCCGCCACTCCTCGCCGACGCGCTCCGTGGCGAGATCGGCAAGCAAGGGCGAATCCACGTCGTCATCGAGCGTTGCGGCCAGTAGTCGGTCCTGAGCCCGCTCGACGTAGTCGCCGTCGACACACCACTCCTCGTCGGAGAGGTACGGAACGAGGACGGTGTCGAACTCGAGACCTTTGGCCTGGTGGACCGTCATCACGTCGATGCTGTCGGCGGATCTGGTCCCGCGGGTGCGGTCGCTACCGCCGCCACGAAGCGTCTCAGCGAGCGCGTCGACGAATTCGGTCGATAGCGACTGGACGACTCCATCGGAGTCGTAGGCCTCGACGAACCGCTCGATGCGGTCGAACTCGGCCCGTTCCTCGGTCGTACAGAACCACTCGATCCGGGTCAGCTCCCGGAACCGGCGCAGGAAGCCCGACAGCGGGTAGATGTCTCGGAACCGTTCGAGTTGTTCGAGGTGGTCGCGAACCCGCTCGAGCCGATCGGGCTGTGTGAGCCGATCGAGATCGATGGTCATCACTGCATCCCACAGTGTCCCGTCCTGTCCGTGCAGCGTCGCGAGGTCGTCTTCCGGGAGCCGATACCGGGAGAGTAACACGCGCCGGAGGTGGACGTCTGCATCCGGCTCGACGAGTATCCGGAGATACGACAGCACCGTCTCGAGTCCGGGCGAGATTTCACCGCGAGGCGAACCGGAGATCTCATACGGAATCCGTCGCTCCTGGAGCGCGTCCGCGACCGCCTGTGCGTGGCGGTTCGTCCGGACGATGACTGCGATGTCGCCCAGCTCGCGCTGGGGGACGTTCGTGGCCGCGCCGTTTAACAGCCGCGAGACCGTCGTCGCGACCCCGTCGGCCGTCGATCCCGGGAGCGCGTCGCTTTCGACCTTGACGACGCGGTCCGGTGGGTCGGTCTCGTCGTAGGTTCCTCGCGTCCGGCCGTCCTCTCGGAGCGTTTTCGAGGACTGCGGGCCGTAGTCGCAGGCGTTGGTCAGATCGAGGATCTCCTGTCGTGAACGGAAGTTGAGCTCGAGCTCGATCGCCTCGTGGTCGTCGGCGGCGTCGGCCAGTCGATCGAGCCCCTTCCGATCGGTGCCACGCCACCCGTAGATCGCCTGGTCCTTGTCACCGATCGCGAGTAAGTCCGGGCAGTCGGGACCGCCCGTGAGTTCGGTCAGCAGGGAAAACTGCGTCTCGTCGGTATCCTGAAACTCGTCACAGTAGACCTGTGTCCACTGGCCGGTGATCTCGTCGGCGATCGGGCCGTCGTCGAGCAATTCGGTCGCCGTCCGCACCAGTTCGTCGAAGTCGAGCGCCCCCTCGGACTCGAGCGTGTCGTGGTAGTCCGCGTAGACATCGGCGTAGTGACGCGCCAGCCGAAGGAATTCGACGTAGTGTTTCAGACGACCGAACGGCGTCTGTTCGATCCGGTTCGTTGCCGTCCCCCAGATCTGGTTGCCGAACAGTGCCCGCGGCAAGTGCTTCGTGGTCGGATCGGAACGCGAGAGCACGTCGATCGTGTTCGTCACACACTGTTGGAGCACCCGGAGGTACCGGTCGACGTCGCGAACCAGCTCGTCGTCACGGAAGGGTTCCGGCGCTTCAGCGATCTTTTCCCGACAGTAGGAGACGAGTTTACCGTAGTCGATCAGCGACTCGCGGGCCTGCTCGACGTGTTCCTCGCGGTTGAAATACCGAAGTGCCTCGTTATCGAACGACAGCGTCTCGTCGGCTCGTTGCTCGAGCCAGAGAACGAACTCGTGACAGAGCTCGAGCGTTCGCACCGGGGGAAGCCCCGCCTGCAGTTCCTCGGGCGTGACGTTCTCGCGGCTCATCGCCCCGATGAACCGATCGACCGCGGCCGTGAGGTCGGTCGGCGAGCCGTCGTGTCTCGAGGGAGCCGCGAAGCCGTAGTCGGTGTCGGCGAGCAAACGGCCGACGAGCCGTCGCCGTTTGCGCTCGGTGACGACGTCGAACTCGGGAGAATACCCCAGATAGTAGGCATACTCGCGGACGAGTCGGTAGCAAAAGGAGTGGTAGGTGTAGATGTCGATCGCCGCCGCGGCCTCGGGATCGAGGCGCTCGGCGACTGCCTCGCGGATGCTCGCGGCGGCCTCGTTCGCGAAGGTCAACACGAGCACGTCGTCGGGATCGACCTCGTCCCGTTCGATGGCGCGTTCGATCCGAATGAGCATCGTCGTCGTCTTCCCGGTGCCGGCACCGGCGTCGACGGAGGTACACGCCGCACGGCTGTCGATAACGGCCGTCTGATTGCCTTTGGGCTCGATCTCGTCGGCGGATGCGAACGCGTCGCGGTCGTGACCGGCGTCGCGATCCGGTCGTCGCGGCCCCGGTCGCTCAGCCATCGAAGCGCACCTCCGTTGCGATGTGGTCCTGACAGCAGACCGTATACTCACAGTCTGGACAGGCGTGCTCCGCGATCCGATCCCAGCTGTCGGCGGGATCGAACGGTCCCGACCGCAACGCCGCAACGACCGACGCGAGCCGATCGTCGACGGTCGCGTTCCGGTGGTCGTGGGTCATGCCGAACGTGTGGTGGTCGACGTAGACCGCGGTCAGATCGGCGACCTCGAGACTCGTCTCGACCGTATCCTGGACCCAGTTTACAGTCAGCCCCGACCGGTCGGCCAGCGGAATCTGGAGGTATCGGCAGGTTCGGTCCCCGAGTTCGAGCCGATCGCGGAGCGTTCGGAGTCCGTCGAGGACGACGGCGGTCTCGAAAAGCGCGCCAACGGGGCCGGGCTCGAACGCGGCCGAATCGGGGTCGAAATGGTCGGTGAACAGCTCCGCGACGTCGCCTTCCCAGTCCGACCGGTAGCGAAGGGGCCCAAGCGGCGCGAGCGTGGGAACGAACCGGACGCCGACGAGCGACGAGCCGTCGCCGGTGACGTAGTCGACCGGCGCATCGATCGTCACCGCGTCCGCGTCGCCTGCCGCGTTCGAATCTGGAAGCGAAATCGCACTCGAGAGCGGCAGTTCCGGGCCGATCAGTTCGTCGTGGGCCCCGTCGGCGTCCAGTTGCGCGAGTCCCGCGGCGTGATCCGCCCCGATACGCTCCACGTAGGCGGCGAGCGTCGCTTCGAGTACCCGCCGTTCGTGGCGGCGCTGGGTACGGGAGTGGAAGCGCTCGTCGTAGTCGATCCAGTGCGTCGAGAGTCGATCACGAGCGACGCGCTCTAGAGCTTCGGCGTCCGTCTCCCCGCTTCGGAGCGCGTCACAGATCGCGACGCGAAGGAGGGCGATCCGATCGTCGACGGTGTCGTCGCTGCTCCCCTCGAGCCCGTGGACGTGAGCGAACTCGTACCGGCGAGGACAGTGCAGGTAGGTCTGGAGACCGTCGACGGTGAGCGAGTCCCCTCCCGTCGCAGTGTCAGTCATCGCGGACCACCTCACCCGCGGCGAATTCGAACTGTGAGCGGACTGCCTTGGCGAGTTCGTCGTCGATCTCGCCGTTCTCGAGGACGACCGCGATCTCCTCGAACAGCGCTTCGGTCTCGCCGAGGTCGGCCTCGCCGCCGGTACTGGCCTCCCGGAGCACCCGCTCGAGTTCACCCCGTGGCTGGGCGAGCAGCGCCTCGATGGCGTTCGTCTCGCCGTGGATCGTCGCGTCGGTGCCCGCATCGACATCCTTGAGGGTGAGCCCGGGCGTCGCATCGATCAGGTGCAAGTAGCGTGATTCGTCGTAACTCCGACGCAGGCCGCCGGCGCCGCGTTCGTAGGAACAACAGTAGAGGATGCGGTCGGCCGCGCGAGCACCGAGCGCGAGCCGGCGGCGAGAGCGCTGGGCGTGATAGGTCTCGAACGGATCGCCGACGTCGGCGGCGTCCGCAGAACGCTTTGCGTTCTGCTGGGCTGCGGAAGACGACTCTGTCGTCTTCCGAACGTCGACCGTCGCGAACGTGTCGGAAACGTCTTCACGGGATGGATCTGTGACTGCGGGGTAGGTCGACATCTCTCGGAGCCATGCCGTCGGGAATAGCTGGGTGAGAAACTGCTCGCCGGGGTAGTTCTCGTCGATCAGATCCAGCAGGAAGACTGCCGTTCGCGAGTCGTATTTCAGGTCGTCGATGGCACAGACGGTGACGCCACCGGTCGGTGGCCGCGTCTCAACCGCGTGGACGTAGGGTGCGTCGTACCGGATCGTCCGCCGGAGCATCCGGCGCAGTCCCTGCCAGTCCGACCCGACGAGGTCCGTCTCCTCGACGAAGTCGGCGATCTCCAGTACCCGACGGATGCCCTCGTACTGCTCGCGGGCGTCGACCCACTCCTCCTCGCGGGCGATCCGGCCTTTCAGGTCGGTCCGACGGATCCAGCGCTCGAGCGAGCGCCGGACGCTCGAGCCGGCGGTGTCCGCGAGCAGATCGGGCGAGAACTCGGGGACGCGAGCCCGAAGGCGGTCGAGCGAGACGGCTCGTGGATCGGTCGCGTTCTGCGCCGCAGCATCCTCGAGTCGCTCGAGGGCGTCGCCGTCGCGTTCCCGTTCGCACTGACACGTGACGACGGCGTAGAGTTCGTTCACGGCGGGGTCCTCGGCTAGCGAAGGGGTCCCGATCGTGGCGGTCGGGACGCCAGCGTCGCGGAGCCGTCGTCTGGTCTCGGGGACCCGTTCGATCCGCGGGACAGCGACTGCGAACTCGTCGTAGGACCAGCCGTGGCGGTCGCGCAGCGACTGGATCTCGGTGGCGACCGCTCTGACCTGTTCGCGGGCGGTTCCGGTGCGGAGACGACGTGCTCGTCCCACCGAATCGGCGTCTGCGGGCTGATCCGGCGGCTTGCCGGTTGCCAGAAATCGCGCGATCGGCTGGTGTGGCGGTGTCGTGCCCTCGTCACGGATCGGTTCGAGGTCGATCGGCTCGACCGCGAGCCCCGTGTCGGCTGCGATCTCGTCGACCGAACCGGGTTCGACGCGCGTCCGTTCGACGCTGGCGTGGCGCTCGCCGAGACAGACCACCTCGGCGTCGCGCGTGAGCGCGGCGAGATATCGGCGGTCGAGTTGGCGATACTCCTCGAACTCGACGGCGAGGACGGCGTCGAAGGAGGCGGTCACGCGCGTCCGAAGGCCATCGGCGTCGGCCTCGAGCAAGTCGACCGCCCGCGGGACCACGTCGGCCCGCTCGACGTAGCCCCGATCGTCGAGTTCCGCGTGGAACCGGTCGTTCATCGCGTACAGAAAGGCCAGACAGTCGTGGGGGTCCTCGAGGTCGTCGAGCCGAATCCGCTGGCGAGTCGCTGCGAGCAACAGTTGCCCCACGTCGCGCGTGAAACTCTCGTGGTCGGCTGCCCGCGCGAGGTAGTCCGGAACTGCGCGGCTCGCCCCGTCGATCACCAGCGAGATGAGTTCGATCCGTTCCTCGTACTCGAGGCGGTCGAGCGTCGGATCGTATTCCTCGATGGTCTTCGAGGCGTGTTCCGGTAGCGACTCGACGCGGGGCGAACGGGGGCCGCTGTCGTCTCGCTCGCGGTCGGCATCGGCCAGCGCCTCGGTCAGCGAGTCGAGCCCCGCCGGGTGTCGCTTCAGGACCAGCACGTTCCGGGGGCCGTACTCGTCGGCGAGCGCGGCGTACTCCGCGGCAACGGCCGCGAAGACGTCGCTCCCGGGGGCAGGCGCGGAGAGGAGCTTGCAGGTTCCCTCGAGGGTGGGCGGCGATGGAGCCATCGGTCGTACGTCAGCGAGTATGCTCGATTTCCTATTTAAATGTAGGTACACTCGAGTCCCGTGCTACTCGCGCATCCAGTCGCTCGCCTGTGGCTCGTGGGAGTCCGTCGGCACCGCGAGCACAACCGGTTCGTCGGCGTCGATCGCGGCTGCGAGCCGCGACTGGATCTCAGCGGGCGTCACCGCGTGCTCGGCGCGCAGTCCGAGGCTGTCGGCGAGAGCCACGAAGTCGATCGGTGCGTCCGCCCAGCCGTACGCGCCCGTCTCGAGGTCGTAGTTGCAGTCGGCGTCGTCGCTGATGATCGCGTAGTCCTCGTTGACGAAGACGACGACCGTCAGCGGCACGTCCTCGGTGACGGCCGTGTGAAGTTCGTGGACACACATCATGAGCCCGCCGTCGCCAGTGAGCACGACCACGTCGTCGTCGGGGTTGGCGAGCTGTGCGCCGATACCCGATGGCAGGCCGGTTCCCATCGTCGCCCACGAGCCCGGATTGACGTACGATCGCGGGCCCGCCGCCTCGAAGACGTTCAACCCCCAGACGCGAAAGCCGCCGGCGTCGACGGTGACGATGGCTTCCTGTGGCACCGCTTCGCGGACGGTCTCGAGCGCGCTGACCGACGTGAGCGGTGCCGACTCTGTCCGCAGGTCCGCCAGACGGTCGCTGGTCGCCTCTCGAACCGCACTCGCGCGCTCGACGGCTTCGCCGTTATCGGCTGCGACCCCGCGGTCGTCGAGGGCCGACTCGAGGGCTGACAGCGCCACGGCGGCGTCGGCGACGACCCCGATGGTCGGCTCGTAGCCGGTCCCGAGGTCGGCGGGCTCGAGCGTGACGTGGACCAGCGCGTCCGGAAGGTCGACCGACCAGGCTCGAGTGGCGACCGCGTCGAAATCAGTCCCGACGGCCAGCGCCGCGTCGGCGTCCGCAAGACACGCGAGCAGTTCGGGAGCAGCACTACCCCCGAGCGTTCCAGCGACGGAGCCGCCGGACCCGTCTGGAAGCACCCCTTTGCCCTTGTAGGTGGTGACGACGGGTGCACCGAGACGATCGGCGATTCGGCGCAGTTCCTCGCTCGCGTCGGCAGCGCGGACGCCGCCACCGGCGACGATCACGGGCTCCTCGGCGGCAGCAAGCACGTCAGCAGCAGCCGTGATATCGCGGTCGGCAACGCCCCCGATAGACTCGCGGCTGTACGTCCCCGGCGTCGCGAGCGGGACGTCCATCGTCAGGAAACTCTTCGGAACCCCGACTCTGACCGGGCCTTTCGGTGGTGTCTCGGCGATCGCGATGGCTTCCTCGAGGACGGCAGCCGTGCTCTCGGGCCGTTCGACGAGGACGTTTTCCTTGACGACAGTGTCGTAGGTCTCCGGCGGCGTCTCGTGGATGCCATCACCGCCGCGGATCTCGGGGTCGGTCTCGACCGCGAGATGAACGAGCGGCGTACAGTCATTGAACGCGTTCTTCAGGCCGTTCATGGCGTTCATGTCGCCCGGACCGGGAACGACGGCCGTCGCTGCGAGTCGGCCGCTCGTTTCCGCGTACCCCCACGCCTGATGGGTGACGGCGGTCTCGTGGCGGGCCATGACGAACCGAACGTCGTCACGCATTTCGATCGCCTCGTTCAGCGGCAGCGTCTGGGTGCCAGGAATCCCGAACACGGTATCGATCCCGTTGTCGACCAGTCGCTCGATGACTCCGCGGCTGACGTCCATACTGTCATCTCGTCGACTGGACACTTATGTTCCGCACCCGACCGGGATCGCGAGCAGTCGAATCGACCCGTCTCGAGTCTCGTCACGGAAAAGGTAAGGACCACGTGCGTCTTCGTAGTCAGTCCGAACTCGACTCGACCGTTCTTGCACCGATAATCATTATAAAGGGGGAGCCAGTACCGTTCAGCATGGAAGACATTTTCGTCGCTCGAGTCATGTCCACGTCGCTACACACCGTCTCGCCGGATGCACTCGTCGAGGAGGCCGCCCAGGAAATGCTCGACAACGGAATCGGGTCGGTCATGGTCGTCGACGACGACAACCACCTCGAAGGGATCCTGACGACGACGGACTTCGTCGAGATCGTCGCCGAACAGAAGCCGAAAGACCAGACGCCGGTCTCGAAGTACATGACCACCGACGTCATCACGACGACGGCCCAGGAGAGTATCCGCGACGTGGCAGACGTGATGATCGAACACGGCTTTCACCACACCCCCGTCGTCGACGAGGACGAGGGCGTGATCGGGATGGTCACGACGTCCGATCTGGCTGGCTACATCTCGCACGTACAGTCGCCCAGCCCCGAGGAATAAGGCGCCGGGCATCGGATCGCCACGCTGTTTTCGTCGACAGCCGACCTATGCCGCCAGCCGCTGCACTCAACTGTCGTCGGACTCGTCTTCGGTCATCCAGCGCACCGTTTCGTCGAGTTGATCCCGGAACATGCGAGCTTCCGCTGGCGTCAACGCGATATCGGCGTGGCCCGTCCCGTGGTCCCCCACCATCGCGTCGATGCTCACGATTACGCGGTGGCCCTCTGTCGATTCCGGACGTACCGAGACATCGGCCCGATCGGGATAGTCACGTGGCGGACCGATCTCGAGATCCGTCTCACCCCGTGTCACACCGATCTCGACGCGTTCGGACAACTCGAGATCGAACGAGTCCGTCCGTTTTTCCTCGATCGGCGTCGGCTCGTCGTCTCGGGTGTCATCATCTGCCATAGGTAGTGATTGATCGGCAACGGCCTTGGCTGTACTGCCGATCACGTGTCTCGGGGCGACTCTGGCAACGGGGTCGCGGCCCCGTGCGGTCACTCGACGGCAAACATCGCATCGTCGAGCTGCCAGCCACCGCGCCAGCACTCGAGGGCGAACCAGGCGAGATACCCCAGCACGAACAGCGTCACGAGGCCGGTGAGCAGCCACGTTGTGCTCCCGACAGCGAACTGGCGCAGTCTCGAGAGTCCGAATACACCCGAACCAACCGCGAGGACACAGATACCGACCGCGGCAACGCGGGGCCAGCCGACGGTTCGACCGCCGACGGTGAGCCGCTCCCGGCGGCCGGCCAGCAGCAACGACAGCCCGACGACGGCGAGCCAGCCGGCTAGCAGCAGCGTCATCGGCTCAGTTCCGCCGCCGACCGCAAAGAGGCCGGCCAGCAGCAGCGTCGCGGCCCCACCGCCGGCGAACCCGCGGCGAACGACGGCCTTCAGTCCGGTCATCTGACAGACGGTTCGGCGGGACCGCAGTTAGCCGTTCTGACTTCGTCGTGGTCGGCCGCTTAATCGTCGTCCATCGGTGCCGTCACCGGCTCGACACGCTCGCCGCGTGGCCCCTCGAGATCGATCTTCGGCAGCAGGTCCCGCAGATAGCGGCCGGTGTGGGAGTCCTCGAGACGCGCGACGTCTTCCGGCGTGCCGGTGGCGACGATCTCGCCGCCGTGTTCGCCACCTTCGGGGCCGAGGTCGATGATGTGGTCGGCGTTCTTGACGAGGTCGAGTTCGTGTTCGATGACGACGACGGTGTTGCCGTTGTCGGTCAGCCGGTGGAGGACGTCGATGAGTTTGCGCTCGTCCGCGCTGTGGAGGCCGGTCGTCGGCTCGTCGAGCAGGTAGAGCGTCTCGCCGGAGTCTTTCTTGCCCAGTTCCTCGGCGAGCTTGATCCGCTGGGCCTCGCCGCCCGAGAGCGTCGTCGAGGGCTGGCCGAGTTTCATGTAATCGAGACCGACGTCCTTGAGCAACTGGAGCCGGCGGCGGATCTGGCTCGAGGACTCGAAGAAGTCGTAGGCCTCTTCGACCGACATCTCGAGGACATCGGCGATGGTCTTGCCCTTGTAGGTGACGTCGAGGGTGGCGTCGTTGTAGCGTTCGCCGTCACACTCCTCGCAGGGGACGTAGACGTCCGAGAGAAAGTTCATCTCGATCTTGACGGTCCCCTGCCCGCCACACTCCTCACAGCGGCCGCCCTTGACGTTAAAAGAGAAGCGGCCCTTCTCGTAGCCGCGCTGTTTCGCGAGTTTCGTCTGGGCGAACAGCTCGCGGACGTAGTCGAAGACGTTGGTATAGGTCGCGGGGTTCGACCGGGGCGTGCGGCCGATCGGCGACTGATCGATCAGCCGGACCGTCTCGATCTCCTCGAGGCCCTCGAGGGCGTCGTGGTCACCTGGAATTACGCTCGTGTTGTCGTTCATTTCCCGGGCCAGTCCTTTGTAGAGCACCTCGTGCATGAGCGTGGACTTGCCCGAACCCGACACCCCGGTGATCGCCGTAAAGCAGCCAAGCGGGATGTCGACGTCCAGATCGGCCAGGTTGTGCTGTCGCGCGCCGCGGATCGTCAGCGCACCGTCTGGATCGCGCCGTTCGTCGGGGACCGGGATCTGCTTACGCCCGGAGAGGTAGTCGCCGGTGATCGACTCCTCGGTCGCCTTCACCTCCTCGACGGGACCGTTGGCGACGACTTCGCCGCCGCGCTTTCCGGGACCGGGCCCCATGTCGATGACGTTGTCAGCGCGGCGCATCGTCTCCTCGTCGTGTTCGACGACCAGCAGGGTGTTGCCGATGTCGCGCAGTTCCTCGAGCGTATCGAGCAACCGGTCGTTGTCCCGCTGGTGGAGTCCGATCGAGGGCTCGTCGAGCACGTAGAGCACACCCACGAGCCCGGAGCCGATCTGGGTCGCCAGCCGGATGCGCTGGCTCTCGCCACCGGAAAGCGTCGAGGCTTCGCGATCCAGCGTGAGGTACTCGAGGCCGACCTCGACCATGAAGCCGAGTCGTGCGCGAATCTCTTTTAAGATCTCCTCGGCGATCACCTTCTCGCGCTCGGTGAGATCGGCTTCCATCGACTCGAAGTGCGCCAGGGCGTCACCGATGCTCATCGCGTTGATCTCGGTGATCGACGTGTCGTCGACCAACACGGCTCGTGAGGCGGGTTTGAGGCGCGTGCCATCACAGGATGGACACTCCGTGACCGACATGTAGTCCTCGATGTGTTCGCGGGTCGAGTCGGAGTCGGTCTCGAGATACCGGCGCTCTAAGTTGGGAATGACGCCCTCGAAGCGCTTTTTCTTCCGGCGGGTGCCGTTTTTCGTGTTTCGCTTGAACAGCACCTGTTCGTTCGTACCGTAGAGAAACGCCCGCTGGATCTCGTCGTCGAGTTCCTCGAACGGCGTCTCGAGCGAGACGTCGAAGTGCGCGGCGACGGCGTCGAGCCGCGTCTGATAGTACGACCGGTTGTAGCTCCAGGGCTCGAAGACGTGTTTCAGCGGTTTGGATTCGTCCTGGACGACGAGGTCCTCGTCGACTTCCTTGGTCTCGCCCAGCCCCTCACACTCGGGACAGGCTCCGTGGGGGGAGTTGAACGAAAAGGAGCGGGTCTCGATCTCGGGCACGTCGATCCCGCAGTGCGTACAGGCGAGGTCCTTCGAGAATTCGACGACGAAGCGATCGTCTTCTTCCGTCTCGTCGCCGAGCGCACCGGTTCGCCGGGCCTCCTTGCCCAGATCCGCGGCGACTTCTTCGGAGGCATCCGGGAGGATGACCTTCAGGACGCCCTCGGCCTCGTCGAGCGCCGTCTCGACGCTGTCGATGATGCGCGGCCGGTCCTCGACCGAGACCTTCACGCGGTCGACGATCACGTCGATCGTGTGGTCGAAGTTCTCGTCCAGATCGGGGTCGTCGAGCGTCAGATCGTGTTCCTCGCCGTCGATCTCGACGCGGGCGTACCCCTCCGAGACGAGTTCCTCGAAGAGATCCTCGAAAGCCCCCTTCTGGTCGCGGACGACGGGTGCCGCGAGTTTGGCCTTGGTTCCCTCGGGCAACTCGAGGATGCGTTCGACCATGTTCTGGGCCGACTGCTCGCCGACCTCGCGGCCACACTCCGGACAGTGGGGCGTGCCGACGCGAGCGTACAGGAGTCGCAGGTAGTCGTGCAGTTCCGTGACCGTCCCGACGGTCGAGCGGGGGTTGTTCGCGGCGTTCTTCTGATCGATCGAGATCGCCGGCGAGAGCCCTTCGACGGTCTCGACCTGGGGTTTGTCCATCTGCCCCAGGAAGTTTCGGGCGTACGCCGAGAGACTCTCGATATACCGGCGCTGGCCTTCGGCATAGACCGTCTCGAACGCCAGCGAGGACTTGCCCGAGCCCGACAGGCCGGTGACGACAGTGAACTCCTCGCGTGGGATCGTCACGTCGATGTCCTTGAGGTTGTGTTCCTCCGCCCCGCGGACGTCGATGGTGTCCTTGCTCATCGTTCGTGCACGGTTGTGGACTGTTGCTCTTGTCGACGCGGTTCCAGATTCATTGTATCCGTATCAGTGGCCGGACGGACTTAACGAGTCTGAAAGGCAAATAGCGTGTCCAGTGTTGCCACACAACATTCGGCGTCAGCTGTCGGCCGTCTGCTGGGACGGCTCTGAATCGGACGACTCGGCGGTTCGACCCTGCCACCACTGGCCGACGATCGCACCGGTCGCGAGGGCGACGACGAAGATGGCGACGACGAGATTGAGAAACGGCACCAGATACAGGAGCTGGACGACGAGTGCTCCGACGACGAGCGCAAGCCACGGGTTCGGTGCCGGGTCGTCACGGAGCCGGCGGAGCACGACCAGGCCGGCCACGATCATCCCGATCGTGTTGACGACCGTCAGCCCGACCGAGACGCCGATCCCCACGACTGTCGGTGCACCCTCGAGTATGGCAGGCGCGCCGGCGTCGACGAGCAGCGCCACGACGGCCCCCATGGCGGCGAACGCGACGAACCCGCCGACGAGCACGCCGATCCCGATCACGCCCGCGCTCACGGGGTCGTCGCGGAGTCGCGTCTCGATCGACCGCACGGACGAGCGGTCGACGGTCAGGACGATCGCGCCGACGACGAGCGTGACGGCGACGTAGACGCCGAACGCGAGCGCGAGTTCCCCGGGCGTTGTGGGGTTTGCGAGGGTGTCTCTGAGACCACGCTGTGCGGCGGCCGGCGCTGGAACGAGCGCCAGTAGTGCGACCGCTCCTGCAAGCGCGTAGTGGGTTCTCATACACACCACTCGGGAGAGCCCGGTCCTAATACTGCCGGATACCAGTCTCTGACGGGCCGATCGCACGCGAGCCGCGATCGGTATACAGGTTGGTCGCCCGACAGTACAACAGACATGGCCTGCGCTCGCGGCCGGACCAAAGTGACTTCGGCCGGCAGTCCCAAGGGTGGCTATGAGCGACGACGCCGCGGACACACTCGCGGTCGACGAATTCGTCGAGTACTGCCGGACGCAGGCCGGCTTGCTCTCGGGCCGCGTCGAGCAGCTGGGCGAAGAAGCCGACGAACTCTTGGACGAGATCGATCAGGAGATGGCAGACCTCCGATCGCGACTCGAGGCACTGCCCGACGAAGTCCCCGGAACCGAAACGCCGTCGACCGCGGAGGTTCCGGACACGAACGGGGTCGACGTCGCGGCGATCGAGCAGCGACAGGAAACACTCGAGGAGAAGCAACTCCTCGTCGAGGCGAAACAGGCCCGGATGCGGGCCTTTCAGGAGGTCGCGGCTGGCTACACGGACCTCGCAGAGGAGCTCTCGGCGAAGGCTGAGGATGGACAGGATGCCCTAATCCGTGTCGTCGAGTTCGAGTCCGACGTCGATGCACCGGCGTACTTCGATGAGCGCCAGACGATGCTCGAAGCAGTGGCCGAGTCGGAGACCGAATAGCGGACCACCAGCGGCCGTGGCGCGCACGTCCTCCGAACGATCCAAACGAGCAACCGTACGGGGTCGCCGAGAACCTTGAGAAGGTGCGACAGCTGGCAGCAGTTCTCGGGAGAGTCGGCTGTCAAGACGCTCTTGAGAAGTTCCGACTCCGGCGACCGGAAGAGTACTTAATTGACCACGATATGCGGGGTAACGCCGAATGGATTACTATCTTGTGGGAGACATCGTGACTGTTGATCAAATGTCCACTACTACACCCAAGTGAGGACAATGACTCAAACGCAACTCAACCGACGGCAGACGATGCAGGCGATCGGAGCGACCGGCGCAGTGGCAGTGGCTGGCTGTCTCGGTGGCAACGCACAGCAGAACAGTGGTGAAACCAACGAGGAGACGGATGAGGATGGACGACCGACGGCGAAAGACACTGAAGTCGACCGGATCGCGCGTGATCCGACGGACATACCGCCACCGGTCGACTGGAACGAGCCCCGCGAACACGACGTGACGATCGAAACCGAGCGGGTGACCGCCGAGATCGAGCCGGGCGTCACGTTCGACTACATGACTTTCGAGGGGCAGGTGCCGGGACCGATGATCCGTGTCCGCCGTGGTGATCAGGTCAATCTCACGTTCGAGGTATCCGAAGACCTCAACGTGGCCGCACACAACATGGACTTCCACGCGGTCTACGGGCCCGGCGGCGGAGCCGAGGCGACCACGGTCGCACCGGGCGACGACCCCATGCAGATCAGCTTCACCGCCGACTACGCCGGGGTGTTCATCTACCACTGCGCGATCCCGAACATGGACCAGCACATCAGCGCCGGTATGTTCGGCTCGATCCTCGTCGAACCCGAGGACGGCCTCCCCGAGGTCGACAACGAGTACTACCTCGGCCAGCACGAGATCTACACCGACGGCGAGGTCGGCGAGGAGGGTCACCACAGCTTCGACTTCGACGCGATGCTCGACGAAGAGCCGACCTACGTCGTCTTCAACGGCCAGGCCTACGGCTTCACCGAAGACGGCGTCGGCCCGATGGAAGCCGAAACCGGCGAGACTGCACGGGTCTACTTCGCCAACGGTGGGCCGAACCTGCTAAGTTCGCTGCACCCGATCGGGAACGTCTGGAGCCGCTACTATCGCGACGGCGACCTCCTGAGCGAGCCCGATCAGAACATCGAGACCGCGCCGGTCGCCCCCGGGACGACCACCGCTGCCGAGATGGAGTTCCCCGTTCCCGGCCCGGTCAAGATCGTCGACCACGCACTGACGCGGGCGGCCCGCCGCGGCGCACTCGCCGGAATCAACGTCGCTGGCGAGGAGAACCCCGACCTCTACGACGAGGATCCGTGAACGGGGATCGACCCCGTCTCGTGATCGCTCTTTTCGCTGGCAATCGGCCGATCTCTTCCCGAGCGGCGGAAACAGGGACGTATGCTTATACCCGTTCGGGCGCCAGTTCCGCTCGATAATGTTCGCTCCGATCCCGTCGATCACGTTCGATGCCAGTGATCCGGCCACGACGGTCGCGATCGGACGGCTGTTCGCGTACCTCGCGATGGGCGTCGCAGCCGTCGTCTTGCTCTACTATGCGGTCATCTACATCCGTGAGGTCCTCGCGGTCGAGGCAACCACCGAGCAGTGGTATCTGCTGGTCGCGGTCGGCGCGGCGATCGTTTACGCCGTCGCCGGCATCGCCTCGATACTGCTCGAGCCCGCCTGGATCGGCCGGTTCGTCGACGGCGCGATCCTCTTTTTCATTCTCTTTCTCGCGCTGTCGATCCGCGCGATGTACTACGACCAGCCGGCCGCGGGCGATCGCTCACCGTTGCTGCCCGCGTGGGCCGATTACGTCGTCATCGGCGGGTTCGTCGCCGCGTGGTGGGGTGCGTTCCTGGTCGAGACCTCCGCGACGCGGCTGGTCGTCGCGGTCGGCTGGGTCGTTACCTCCGCGTGGGCGGTGCTCTACGGCGTTCGTGCCGTCCGCGTCCACGAGGGGACGACCTTCGCCGCGCTAACCCGCCACCTGCTGCCGGCGATCGTCTGTGTCACTGCCGTCGTGTTCGTCGATCTGCTGACGAACCACCTGTCCGGCTACGAGGCACTCGCCGACGCCATCTGGCTCGTCGGGACGACGCTCGTCGCCGCGTTCCTCTTCAATACGGCCGTGGCGATCCGCCAGCAGGGCGGCGAACTCGAACGCCTCTACGACTGGACGACCTGGCGCGAACAATCGTTCGAGGACCGCTCGGTCGACTAGACTGTCCCCCTCGAGTTCTACTGCCGGACAGAACTATGTGACGCTCGATCGGTCGGACGCCGCCGGCAACGGCCGGCTGTCGCGATCGACTCCGCACTGACTGCTGTCCGGTAGTATTAGAGTCGGCCGCGCAGGACGACTTCGTCGTCGACCCGCTCGAGCATGTCCTCGGTAACGACGTAGTCCTCGCTGTCCTCGCTCTCCCAGCCGACCGATGCGAGTCCCTGTTCGACCAGACTGGGGTTCGGATCTACGGCCGCGCTGTCGTCGTCGACGCTGGCGATAATCCCGAGTTCCTTTCCGTCGGCGTCGACGACTGTTTTACCGATGTCGTCGTGGGTCAGTGGTGCCGTCATGTCGACGGCTACGCCGACCGGCCGGGTAAGTCGACGGCCGTCCCGTGCTGGTCTGTCGGTCAAGGGTCATCCCGCTCGTGTCCAGACGGGGGATCCGTCGCGCGCGCCCCTGGTCTATTTGACGACGGGTGCCGATACTTCGACCGACGCGGGTTTCCCGCAGACGATAATCCATGACTCAGACACTCGAGATCAGTGACGACCTGATGGATCGACTCGAAAGCCACTGCGAGGAGGGTGAGACACCCGAAGAATTCATCGAGGAACTCGTCTCGATGTACGAGACCGAAGGCGCGTTCCTGCAGGAAGGCTACTCCGAATAGACGGATGGGGCTCGCAGACCCCGTTTTCCTCGTCAACTACAAGACGTACGCAGGGACGACCGGCGACGACGCGCTCGCGTTCGCCGAGACGATCGAGCGGGTCCGCGACGAGACCGGTAGTCGCTTCGCCGTCGCACCTCAGCTTCCCGATCTCCGGCGCATCGCCGAACGGACCGACCTGCCGATCGTCGCCCAGACCGCCGTCCCACGAGCCGAGAGCGGGATAGGCGACGTCACCCTCGAGGCGGTCGCGGACGCAGGTGCCGACGCGGTGTTCGTCTCCCACCCGGAGAACGAGGCCGCCTTCACGGCCGTCGCCCGCGCCGTCGACCGCTGTGGGGACCTGGGGCTCGAGTCGATCGTCGCCGTCGAGGGGCTCACGACGGCCCGGATGGCACTGGCCGCTGACCCCGACTGGCTGCTGTTCGAACGGCCAGCCGACATCGCCACCGACGAGGGGATGGTCCGAACGCATCCCGAACGGATCGAGACGTTCGTCGAGACGGTCGCCGACGAGGCCGCCGAGACGCGGACGTTCGTCGGCGGCGGCATCCGAACCGCCGAAGACGTCGCCCGCGCGTTCGACTGCGGCGTCGACGCGACGGGGGCCGCCTCCGCGGCCATCGAGGCCGACGACCGCGAGGCGTGGCTCCGGTCGATCGCGACCGCCGTGCCGACAGCCGACGCGAGTCGCTGACCCCGTCGTCAGCCGACGCGTGCGGTATCGGTCGCCCGATCCGGGTCAGTGTGTGGCTGACACTCAAGTAACTGGTCCGCGTACGTATCAGTATGCACTTACTGGTCGCCCTCGACGACTCGGAGCCGGGGTGGGCGGCACTCGAGTTCGCATGTACGGAACACGCCGACGACGACATCACGGTCATCCACGCCGTCGATCCGACGAGCAGCGGCTACGGCGAGATCGCACACGTGGGTCCGTCGGACCTGCTCGAACGCCAGCGCGAGGACGCCAAGGAGTTACTCGCGGAAGCCAAAGACCGGGCAGCGGAGCGTGGCTGTTCGATCGAGACGGACGTGACCGTCGGTCAGCCGGCGGACACCATCGTCGACTACGCGGCGGACAAGGAGCTCGACCTGATCGTCGTGGGCAGCCACGGCCGGTCCGGCTTCTCGCGAGTCTTGCTCGGCAGCGTCGCAGAACGGGTCGCTCGACAGGCCCCCGTACCCGTAACGATCGTGCGGTAGCCGTCATACGGGCCGCTGCCCGTCAATACCGGCGCAATCGCGACCGTACTGCGGGTGCGTCGGGAACCAGTGACAGCAGACCGTATCACACCGTCGACCGCAACAGGACAAACTAATTAGGGACCACTACAGTCCAGATTACATGAACGACCGCTACGACGTAGTCATCGCCGGTGCCGGTCCCGCCGGCGCACAATGTGCCCGCGATCTCGCCGCCAGAGGGTACGACGTCGTCGTCCTCGAGACCGAGGCCGAAGAGGAGTTCCCCCGCCAGAGCAACAAGTCCACCGCAGGGACCTTCCACTCCATGATGGCCGCCTTCGGCATCCCCGACGACGTGGTGATGCAGTATACCGACAGCGTCGTCCTCGAGTCCCCGACGGAACACTACGTTCGCGAGCAGACCGGTGCGGTGCTGGAGTTTGCCGACTTCAAACGCTTCCTCGTCAAAGACAGCCACGAGGACGGTGCCGAGTACCGGTTCGACGCCCGCGTCACCGGGCCGATCATGGAGAACGGTGAGATCGCCGGCGTCACTTACAACGGCGACGAGGAGGTCTACGGCGACATCGTCATCGACGCGACCGGGCCGAGCGCGCCTCTCGCGAAGCAACTCGGCGTCGTCGATCTCAAACGCGAGAACCACGCCATCGGCATCGAGTACGAGTTCGAAGGGATCGACATCGACCGCCCTGGCTTTGCGGACCTCCACGACGCGATGATGCTACGCCTCGACCACAATATCGCTCCTGGCGGCTACTCCTGGATCTTCCACACCGGCGAGGACACCGCCAAGGTCGGCCTCTGCTACATCCAGAACGGCAGTCACGACCAGTACAGCCGGAACGATTTCACCATCGACGACTACCTCGACCACTGGCTCGAGACGGACCCGCGCTTCCGGAACGCCACGCGACTCGAGGGCAAGCAACACCGTGGCTCGGCCCACATTCAGGCACCCGACCAGTTACACACCGATCGGTTCATGGCGATCGGCGACACCGTGCCCTCCATCGATCCGCTGTGGGGAGAGGGTATCCACAAGTGTATGCTGTCCGGTCGTGCGGCCGCCGCCACTGCCGATAGCTGTCTCAAACACGACAGCGTCGAACCGACCGCCGAGAACCTCGACGTCTACGAGACCCTCTGGCACCGTGACGTCGCACCCAACGCGAACAGGCGGTTGTTGATGACCCAACTCCTCTATCTCGCCTCGAACGAACGTTACGACAAGCTCATGCGGGATCTGCAGCGACTCGACAACGACACGCTAGCCAGAGCGAACAAAGGCGATATCCGCGCCATCGCACGCCTGTTCGATACGGACGACGTGTCCTTGCTCGCCCGGTTCGCGAAACAGCAGTTGAATCTCGATCTCGGCTCTCTCCTGTAGTTCGTCGACGCTGCAGTGGCGGATTCAGGCGAGAAACTGCGCTTCGAACGATCGAACGCTGTCGTCCGTCCCCGCGAGGATCACCTCGTCGTCGGCGTCGAAGACGAACGATGCCGGATCGAAGTCCGTGATCGTCTCACCGTCTCTGCGCACGGCGAGGACGGTACAGCCCGTCCGAGTACGAACAGTCGCGTCGACGACCGTCTGGCCTGCCAACCGGCCGACAGGAACTCTCACGACGTCGATCTGTCTGTCGACGGCCAAGACTTCCTCGTCTTCGAACACGGTCGAGGCGAGCATCCGACCGCTGACCGTCGCCAGCGACTGGACGTAGTCGGCGCCGGCGCGATACAACTTCTGGACGTTCTCCGGGTTGTTCGCCCGGACGACGATCGTAGCCGACGAGTTCAGATCTCGCGCGACGAGCGTCGCGAAGATCGCGGTCGTATCGTCGTCGAGGGTCACGATCACCGTCGAGGCGTCGTCGATCCCTGCCTCGCGGACCGTCGTCGGGTCACGAGCGTCTCCGACCACGTCGACGCCCTCCATCTCGAGGGTGTCGAGGACGGTTACGCGCGTGTTCGTCTCCGCGAGTGCATCGCCGGCCGCCTCGCCGGACTCACCGTAGCCGGCGATAATGGCGTGCTGGGCCGCAAACGGCAGGACCGTCGACGTCGCTTTCGCCCGGAGTTCGTCGATCCGATCCGGTTCCCCCGCGACGAGCAGTCGCGTCTCGGTATCGAGTTCCCGATCGTTCGGGATCGGGCTCTCGAACGTGCCGCCGAACCAGGCACCGATGCCGTCCACGCCGTACGCTTCTCGAAGCCGAATCTCGCCGGCAGTCCGACCGGCCAGCTCGCTCCCCTCGGCGATCGACAGCTCGACCAGTTCCAGATCGTTCCCGATCTCGATGCCCTCGTCGACCGCGGTCGTCACGGCCGTCGGCACCCGGTGTGCGAGACTCTCGCCGAGCAGCTGACGCGGCGAAAGCACCTCGTCCGCGCCGGCGATCCGGTGGTACTCCCCGAGGCGCTGCTCTTCGACGAGCGTCACGATCCGCACGTCGGGGTTCGCTGCGCGAGCCGAGAGGACGATACTCGCGTTCATGTCGTCGGCCGAATCGGCCACGACCGCCGTCGCCCGCTCGATCCCCGCGTTCTCGAGTACCGTCGTCGACTCCGGATCGCCGTAAACGACCCGGTGGTCGGCCTCGTGGAGGTCCATCGCCGTCTCCTCGTCGGGTTCGACGACGACGTACTCCCGGTCGCGCGACTCGAGTTCCTCGATGAACGCCTCGCCACGGGACGTGTATTCACAGATGACGACGTGGTCCGCGACGTCGGGAGCGGTCGTCGGCGCCGTCGTCTCGAGGGCGTTCCGGAGCCACGGAACGGCGAAGACGTCGACCCCGGTGAGGATCAGCCCGATCCCCGTGAGCTGGAGCGCGATCATCAGCAGGTTCATGTGGGGCGTACTCCAGGGTGCATCCTCCCCGTAGCCCGTCGTCGTGTACGTCTGAAAGACGACCTCGAGCGACCGGTACAGCGGTTGTGGGCGGTTCTCCAGCGTCGCCATCCCGTAGTTGTAGAGGAACGTGGCGATGACGGTGGTCACGGCTACCAGCAGGATGTAGTAACCGGTTCGACGTGAGCGCCACAGTGACATACACGACCTATTCGGCGGCTGGCTGTTGACGGTACCGGTCGGCTGGGGGAGCACTCGAGTTCGCTCATCCGGTTCGAACCCGGCGAAACCACAACGAAATCCGCCGCTGCCATCGCCGCCGATTTATACATCGGAGCGAATACTTCGGTAGATGGTACTGCTGGAGAACCTCGTGCTCGTCTTCGTCGCCGGCTTTGTCACGGCGCTGGCGACCGGTCTCGGCGCGATCCCGTTTTTCTTCTTCGACGACATCAGCGACCGGTACAACGTGGTCCTCTGGGGGCTGTCCTCGGGCATCATGCTCTCGGCGTCGACGTTCGGGCTCATCGACGAGGGGCTGGCCGAAGGAACGCCCCTCGAGATCGGGATCGGCATGATCGCCGGCGTCGCGCTGGTCGTCATCGCCCACGACGTCCTGATGGACGCCGAGATCGACCCGCGACAGTACGAGGAAGCCGACTTCAAGAAACTCGTGCTCATTCTCGGTGTGTTGACCGTCCACAGCTTCCCCGAAGGCATCGCCGTCGGCGTCTCCTTTGCCGACCTCGGGCTCGAGGGTGGGGCCGAATTCCTCGGCTTTACCGTGCCGCTGCTGGCGGTGTTCATGACGATCGCGATTTCGATTCACAACATCCCCGAGGGAACGGCGATCTCGATCCCGCTGCGGTCGATGGACGTCACCGAGTGGAAGATGGTCTGGTGGGCGGTCTTCTCGAGTCTTCCCCAGCCGATCGGTGCCGTCATCGCGTTCGGATTCGTCAGCTACGCCCGCGAGGTCCTGCCTTACGGCTTCGGCTTCGCCGCCGGCGCGATGATCTACCTCGTCCTCACGGAGTTCGTCCCCGAAGCGCTCGATATCGGCGAGCGGCTCCCAAGCGGCGGCAAGCCGGAACTCGCCGGCGGCATCGCCGCCGGAATCCTCGTCATGGTGCCGCTCGCGTTCATCTGAGCGCTCACGATCCGTCAGGATCGTCGTTCGCACCGGACGAATCCACCCGACAGTCTCCCGTTCCGGCAGGAATTTTACGCGTCTCGCCGTAGGGTCGATCAGTGTTCGATACGATTCTGATTCCGACCGACGGCAGCGACCACGCCGAGGCGGCCGCCGAGACCGGCATCGAACTCGCGACCGTCCACGACGCGACAGTTCACGTCGCCTGCGTCGCCGATACCGGCCCGCTCGGCGACCTCCGACTCCCCGGTGACGCGGCAAGCGCCGAAGACGCGATGCGCGGACGGGCCCAGGAACACGTCGACGCGATCGTCGACCGCGCCGAGGCGGCGGGCCTCGAGGTCACCGGCACGGTCCTCGAAGGTCCACCCGAGAGCGAACTGCTCGAGTACGCCCGGGAGATCGACGCCGACGTGATCGTCATGGGCACGCGCGGTCGCGGCGGCGTCCACCGGCTGGCGATGGGCAGCGTCACCGATCACGTCGTTCGATTCGGCGAGATCCCGGTGCTGGTGGCGAACTCGGGGGCACACCCCGACGAGGACGCGTCGTAAGCGGTCCGGTGGCCGACCGGACTTACCGGGCGATCTCGTTGATCGCCTCCGTTCGGCGGCCGATCGACCAGCCGATCAGCGCGAGGCCGACGTAGATGCCGAGCGCGGGCAGGGCGTAGACGCCGACGAGCCCCTCGAGCGGGACGCCGACCGCGTCGAACACCAACAAGAACAGCAGCGAGACGAGCAGGACAGCGATTCCGATGTCCGCAGCGCGCATATTGGGAAATTCCTGTCCGGCAGGTGCAGCGACCACCCGCCCGAGCGCGTAGAACACGAGCGTGTACGTCGCCCAGCCAGTGCCGAGGGTCAGCACGGTCAACAGCACGTCGTCGGGCAGATAGCGCGGCACGAACGACAGGTGGAGGACACCCGTCACAAGCACCGCGCTGCCCAGCAACACGAACAACAGCGGTCTGCGATCGTCACTCATTATATAAAACGACTGTTTCCCGATCCATTACTATTGTGTCATAGACGAGGCAACGATCACGGTGGGGTGCTACGCGAGCAGCCGACCGTGTTCGTCGATCTCCCCCTTGACGATCCGCGTCGACGAGATTCGCTCGCCATCGTCGGCGTAGACGTAGGGCGCGACGATCCCCGAGAGCGGCTCGAGGCCTCGATCGCGCCGCTGGTCGTTGATTTCCTCGAGTTCGGGAGCCGTTTCGGGGGAGACTACCAGCGCGTCGATCGCGGGGTCGGTCGCCGCGATCCCGGCTTCGGTCTCGAGTCGCCGAATTTCGACGTCGCGATCCCACTCGTCGAGGTCCGCAATGGCGTCTGTCACGGCACCCACTCGGTCGTCGAACGGTGGAATCGGCCGCGGCTCGTGGCGCGTCTCGGTCGCGAGGTCGTCGCTCGTCAGCGCGACGACGACGCCGTCCGTGCCGAACCGGAGTGCGTGTTCGAACAGAGACCGATGACCGTCGTGGAGCGGCCCGAACGTGCCGGCGACAACGACTCGCATACGATGTCGTGTCACGAGCAGGCCTATAATAGCACTGCGACCCGCGAATCGACGGCGATGACGGATCGCGATCGGCGGATCAGTCCTCGAGGAGCTGGGCGGTCGTCGCGATTTCAGCGAACTCGCCTTCGAGATGGGCCAGCGCAGTTCGATGGACCGTCTCCGCGTCGAAGGTCACCCCGTCGAGCGAGCGCTCGAACGTTGCAGTCGCATCGCGGACGACGATCGGGTCGAAGCCGAGGTTCTCGGCCATCCGGGTGCTCGTCGAGACGCAGTGATCCGTCGTGAGCCCGGCGATGACGACCGTCTCGAGGCCCCGTTCGCGGAGCCAGTCCTCGAGTTCGGTCCCGATGAACGCGCTGTTGACCGACTTCACCATCGTCGGCTCCCCCTCGCTGGGGGCCGTCCCAGGTTTGAACGCGAAGCCGGACTGATCGCCTCGGAGCGGTGAATCGGATTCCATCGAGTCGTGGCGGACGTGGACGACCGGTCGGTCGGTTTCCCGCCACCGCTCGAGCAGGCGCGCCGCGTTCGCTTCGGCCTCGGGGTTGTTGCGCTCGCCCCACACGGGGTCGTCGAACCCCTGCTGGAAGTCGATCAGGACCAGGGCGGCGTCGGCGAGCCGCTCGTCGGCTCGAGTCAGTCCGTCGGCCCCGTCGCCGCCGCTCATGGCAACTTCGCGCCGGGTTTCGGATGCGTGCGCGTGACCGTGATCGGGCACGTCGATGGCGCTTGCTCGTCGTCTTCGGAGAGCATGTACTGGGGCCACTCACGGTCGCCCTCGACGCCCCAGTCACCGAGATCGGCGTGGGGACAGACCCCGTCGTAGCCCTCGAGTCGATCCTGAATTACCTCGCGAGCGTGCTGGCCGGCCTCGGTGTCGGCCGTCACGTCGAGGTTCTCGAACAGCGCGCGCGGCTGGAACGTGATCTCGAGGCCGACCGGACAGTATCGGCTCTTGCGTTTTTCGTAGAACGGGGCCCGACAGGTCGGGAACATGGGCTCGCCGCCGAGACAGAACTCCCAGTATGGATCGTCGGGCTCGGTCGGGATGTCCTCGGGCCACGGCTCGGGATCGTGGAGGTGCAGCGTCTGCAGGATATGCCACAGCGTCTCGTGATACTCCGCCTCCGAGAGCGGCTCTGCGGGCGGCTTGAAGAAGGTGACCAGCGAGGCGCGCTCCGAGTGGTCCTGATAGATCTCGAGGTACTCGAGGATCCGATCGCGCAGTCCCAGAAGCGCGTCGGCGTCGCTCATCGATGGGACCGCGGTGTAGATCGGCTCGCCGTTCTGGACGGATTCGGCACCGAAAAAGCAGGGGAACGGCGTCTCGTTTCGCTCGCCGAGCAGTCCGTCGCGAAACGAGTGCCAGTGATCGGCGACCCACTCCGGTGTCTCCCCGTCACGAACGCGCCGATCGAGCGTTTCCTGGTCCATCAGCGACTGGATGCCCGGTTCGTTCATCGTGTATATCTCTTCGACCTCACGAAAATGTAGTTTCTGCTTCCGACGATCGAGTAGCGACGAATACTTCGGATTCCTCGTTTTCGCCGCCCGGAATATGAGATCTTTTCTGGGATCAGATGCGGGGAAGGGACACCTAGTGACCGTCGCGGTGCTCACTCGCTGTCGCGCACCACAAAATGTAGTAGAAGCTATATTATCTGCGTATCATCAATTCAGGCACATGCGGTCCCCGCTCCGCGCACTTCAGTCGCTCCTCGCCGTGCTCGTCCTCGTGATCGCCGCGATTACGCTCTTCGAGTTGCCACAACCCTATCCGACCTGGCCGACGCTCGGGCCAGTACCCGTTGATCCAGAACTCATCATCCCAGGGATGCTCGCGCTTGTCGCGCTCCTTGAAACATTCCGCGTGGGAATCGCTGTCGGCTCGATCGTCATCGGAGTCCTGAGCGCCGTGACGCTGTGGCTAGCAGCGACGAGGTGGTACACGCTCTACGCACCCACGAGAGGGGGCGTCTTCTGGGGCGGGCTGTTCACGCTCGTCAGCGGGAGCACGCTCGCGGTCGCAGTTCTCGTTCGACGTGCCGTTCGGAAGCGCACGTCGTAGCATCGGACTGCAGCGGCTTCCGCCGGAATCGGTCCGGTCCGACGACGGGTCTCAGCGCTGGCTCGTTCCACGCCGAGCGACACGTTCGATACTGTCGCCTTCCGCAACGACGCCATCTTCGAGGATCCGCGCTCGAAGCCCACCCCGATGAACCAGCGCCTCACGGATGCCCTGTTTTGCGAGGTGGCGCTCGAGGTACGAACACGGCTCGCAGAGTTCGATCCCTTCACAGACGATCTCGCCGACCCGAAACCGCTCCCCGACCAAGTGGTTCAGGGCGATGCCCGCCGTCGTCAGGTTCCGACGGTGGAGGCCGGGCGCAAGCGAGAGATCGTAGTCGCGTTCGACCGCCGCAAGCGCTTCGGCTTCGATGAGCGTGAGGTCGCTGCCTTCGCGGTCGGCGAACGTTCCCTCGGTGGCGTAGTAGCGATCACCCTCGAGCCCCCGCCGGGCGACTGCGGGTACCTGTTCGACGCGTTCCATCGGGGCACCCTGTTCCGGCGCGATGTGGATCGCTCGGACCGTTCCCGTCGATGTCATGGGGTAGCCGACGGCCGCGACCGAGGAATATCGATCGTTCTCCTGCTGCGGCTCACTCCCAGCGGCGGTTTCGCGACGACGTGATGTCGACGCCGCGGCTGTAGTAACAGACCGGCGACCCTGCAGGCCGTTCGAACCCGTTGGCCTCGAACAGCGTGTTCGTCTCGGTCGTCACCGTCGCCGGCCGCAGCGTCCACCGGTCGTGGTCGATGTCGGCGTAACGAAGCGTGCCGTCTCGAGCCGTCGTGTAGTATCGGTAGTGCTCGGTGAGAAACGCCGCCAGCGAGCCGGGCTCGGGGACGAACGGGTCACCCACCGGCTCGTAGGTGCCCGCGAACGTCGCCGGTGGGGCACCCGGATGGCGTCGCTCGCTCGTGAACGCGATTCCGCGGTCGGTCCCTGTCAGCTCGATGTCGGCGTAGTAGTAGGGCAGTCGGTGAAAGAGGCGCGCCCCGAGGACGCCGAGGATCCCTTCCGCGTCGAGGCTGAAGAAGTAGACGCCGGGCTCGCCGTCCCGACTGACGTACGTCCGGAGGTTGAGTTCGGGGAGATCGACGCCCATCGCTGCGGGAAGCCCGCGCGGACGAACGTCAACGTTCAGATACGGCACGACAGAGAGCCACGCCCGGCCGTCGTAGGTCTCGACGGTAAGATCATCCGGAATTTGAGCCGCAACGACGGCGGGATCGACCGGCCAGTTGGCAAAGAGCAGGTGTCGCCAGCCCATCGCGATCGGGAGCGTCATAGCGGCCCTAGGGGCAGACGGATAAAAACGCTGCAGCCAAACGTGGCTACTTGCCGGGACTCGCTCGACAGCCTACACGTGCTCTGGGACCCAGCCGCCGTCGACTTCGATGTTCTACACCCTCCTTTTTACTTCGTCGGGGGCTCTCGCTGCGCTCGAGCCCCGCTCCTCGCAAAAATCTGGACCAAAAACGTCCCGCGGCACACAGTGCCGCGGTTCGATTGCTTACACAGTCTCGGGCAACCAGCCGCCGTCAACCTCGATGTTCTCGCCGCTGACGTACCCACTATCCGGATCGAGGAAGAAATACAGCGGCGCGATCAGATCGTCGAAGTTCGCGGGCCGACCACGGGGTAACTCGTCGGGGAACTCGTCGGAATTTTCGACGACGTACGGCGAGATGGCGTTGACCGTGATCCCATCATCCTGGGTGTCCGCCGCGAGCATGCGTGTAAACATCAACACGCCTTTCTTCGCGACGAAGTAGGGGAAGTTCTTCGGACTGACGAGTCCTTGCTCGCTCGAGGCGTAGCCGATGTTCACGATCCGACCGGACTCGCGTGCTCGCATCCCGGGCAGGGCTCGCTTCGAGCAGAGGTAGGTGCCGGTGAGGTTCGTCTCGAGGACGCGGGTCCACTCCTCGAACGCGAGATCGTCCCAGCGCGCGGGCGCGAAGTCGCCGACGTTGTTGACCAGCACGTCGACGTCGCCGAGGTCGGCCTCGATCGCGGCGAAGAGGCCGTCGACACTGTCGGGATCGGTAACATCGGCCTGCACCGTCATCGCCGCTGGTGCGCCCCGTTCGCGGGCCTGATCGGCAACCTCGCGGGCCGCGTCGGCGCTGGTGTTGTAGTGGACTGCCGTCGCCGCGCCGCAGTCGGCCGTCGCCAACAGCAGTTCGCGGCCGACGCCTTTCGCACTGCCCGTCACGAGTACCGTCTGCCCGTCGAGATCGGGTCCATCCATGCGTCGATACTCGGCGACGGTGTGGAAAACGATGACGGCGTGGCACTGCCGGCCGCGATTCCATCGACATCGATCCCCGTCGCCACCCTGCCACGGCTTTACGGTGCTGTGGGCCGATTCACCAGTCATGCTAGATACGGTGTTACTCGCGGTCGGTCCCGGTGACGAAGACCGCAGCGGGCAACTGGCCGAGACGGTCCTCGAGGTCGCGAAACCGGCCGACGCCACCGTCGTCCTCGCACACGTCTTCACCAGCACCGAGTACGACGAGGTCCTCGACCGACTCGAGTTCGATCGCACCGTCGACGAAATCGAGCCCGACGCGGTCGCAGCCCGACACTCGACGATCCACGAGTTGCAGACGATCCTCGACGAACACGACGTCGACTACGAGATCCGGGGTGCCGTCGGGGACCACGGGCAGTCGATCGTTGACCTTGCGGCGAGTGCCGACGCCGATCGAGTCGTCGTCGGCGGGCGGCGGCGATCACCGACCGGAAAAGCCGTCTTCGGCTCGACGGCACAGGAAGTGCTGCTGTCGGCACCGTGTCCCGTCACCTTCGTCCGCAGCGACGAATCCGCACCCACCCGGGAGCCACCGGACGAATGAGACTCGAGTAGCCACACCCACTCAAGACCACCATCAAAACGGTCACGGTCGGTATTGGAGTCCTGCATCGACGAGAATACTTATGCAGGTGGCCCAACCACTGTGCGGACATGGCAATTGATACGGTACTCCTTGCAGTGGGACCGATGGACACAGTACGTGCGCCGGAGCTCGCCGAGACCGTGCTCGAGATCGCCGAACCCCTCGACGCGAAAGTCGTGATCGGCCATGCCTTCACGGAAGACGAGTACGAAGACATTCACGAGGATATCGGCTTCGACGCTCGTGCCGACGACGTCGACCCCGACGAGGTCGCCGCCGAACGCGCGCCGGTCCCCGAACTCGCCGAACGCTTCGAGGACGCCGGCGTCGACTACGAGATCAAAGGCGCACTCGGCGAAGTCAGTTCCAAAGTCGTCGACATGGCAGTCGACGTCGACGCCGACCGGATGGTCGTCGGTGGTCGCCGGCGCTCCCCAGCTGAAAAGGCCGTGCTCGGCTCCGTCTCCCAGGAGATTATCCTCTCGGCACCCTGTCCGGTCACCTACTTCCGCGACCTCGACGTCATGGAGTAGACCTGTCGCTGTCGACGAATCGATCCCGCGTTTTCGCCCTCTCTTGTCACATCACCACGGTTCAGCGCCGGCTGCGTTGGCACCTGTCGGCCGTTCGCTATCACTCCTCGGCCCGCCGTTTCCACTCCCGTTCTTGTTTGCGCTCGCGGACGTGGCGCTGCCCATCAGCCAACTCCTGTCGGACCCGGTGCTCGAGCGCCCGCGTTTCGACCAGCAGGCTCTCCTGGAAGGTCTCGAGGATATCGTAGGACCAGCGGTCCTCGTCGACGACCCCGTGGGGGAGGAGGTCGTCCCGGATCGTATCGGCGAGGTCGTCGTGGCCAGTCGCTCTGAGGTGGGTTTCGGCGCGGTAGAGATGGTCCATCCCGTGGCCCGTCGCGTGGTGGAACTCGAGGAGGTAGCCCTGCGCACGCTGGGCCCACTCGAGGCCCAGTTCGACCTCGTGGAGCGCCTCGAGTTCCCTCTCGGAGAGCGCGGTTGTCGGGTCTGACCCGACGTCCGTATCGGCGCGTGAGTCGTCGGTAGCCATACGATTAGATATGCTACAGAGTGACATACATATGTCGCCGCCGACGGCTCCGTCGTGTGTTGCCGGCTCCGAACGTATCGAAATCGATACTCGTCGGCGAGTACAATCTGGGTAGTTAAGTACGGTCGCGGTCGTCTCTAGGGTAGCATGGTCTACTATGCGGGCGTCGATCTCGGCGCGACCAACGTCCGGGCGGTCGTCGCCGAGCCGGACGGGACGACGATCGGTGTGGATCGCCGATCGACGCCGCGCGGGCCGACGGGTATCGACGTGACGGAAGGGGTCCTGCGAACGCTTCGTGGTGCCTGTGGCGAGGCCGGTATCGATCCCAAACGGATCACTGCCGCCGGCATCGGCTCGATCGGGCCGTTCGACCTCGCTGAGGGTGCGGTAATCGATCCGGCGAACCTGCCCGACTCGATCGACCGCATCCCGCTGACCGGGCCGATTGCGAAGCTGATTGACAGCGACGACGTCTACCTCCACAACGACACGACCGCGGGCGTCATCGGCGAACGGTTCCACGCCGCTCGCAATCCCGACGACATGGTCTACATCACCATCTCCTCGGGGATCGGCGCCGGCGTCTGCTCGGACGGCCGCATCGTCAGCGGCTGGGATGGCAACGCCGGCGAGGTCGGCCACTACGTCGTCGACCCCCACGGTCGGCTGACCTGTGGCTGCGGCCACGACGGCCACTGGGAGGCCTACTGTTCGGGCAACGCCATCCCTGATTTCGCCCGGCTGCTCGCCGACGACGATCCGACGATCTCGACTGCCCTCCCGCTCGAGGGACCGGAGTTCACCGCGAAGGACGTCTTCGACCTCGCCGGTGAGGACGAACTGGCCGACTACGTCGTCGAACAACTCGCCCACTGGAACGCGATCGGTGTCACGAACGTGATCCACGCGTTCGCGCCGATCGTCGTCTCCTTTGGCGGCGCGGTCGCGTTGCACAACGAAGAACTGGTCGTCGACCCCATCCGCGAGCGCGTCTCGGAGATGGTGATGACGAACGTGCCGGAGATTCACGTCACCGACCTCGGCGACGACGTCGTCGTCGAAGGGGCACTCGCCAGTGCCCTGACCGAGGGGACCGGCGATCGGCGTCGGCTGCGCGGCTGAGCCGCACACATCTCGGTCGCGGTGTCCGCTGCCGAGTACACCATCTTCTATGTATCTGTATCCGCTCTTCCAACTATGGAGCGGAGAGCGTTCCTCACGAAGGGCGGTGTCGCCGGACTTGGTCTGTCCCTGCCGTCGATGGCCGTGCTATCCCGATCGACTACCGCGAGACCCCAGCAACAGGAACCATACGAACCGCTCGGACAGGTTCCCATCACCGGCGCTGCGGAGGCCGTCGTCGGCGACGATGGGATCGCGTACGTCGCCGCGACGACCGGGTTTGCAGTCGTCGACGTGAGTGATCCCGCCGAGCCGACGATTCTCGCCGAGGAACGCGACATCGCGATCGACGGCGCGTCGCTGACACAGCTCCTCGATCTGACCGTCGACGGCGACCGACTGATCGTCGCCGGCCCGGCCGAAACCGCCCGCTCGAGCGACCTGTATCTGGGTGTTCGACGCTACGACGTGAGCGATCCCGCCGAGCCGGTCCCGACCGGCGCCTACGAAACGGGGTCCCATGTTCACAACTGCTATCTCGAGGACGACCTGCTCTTTCTCGTCGAGAACACGCAACAGGACAACCGGCTCGTGATCGTCGACATCGGCGACGACGAGCTCACACGGGTCGGGGACTGGTCACTGCTGGACCGCGAGCCCGGCTGGCGCGACGTCCACTGGCTCGGTCGCTATCTCCACGACGTCTACGTGCAAGACGAGATGGCCTACCTCCCCTACTGGAACGCCGGGACCTACCTGCTCGACGTGAGCGATCCGACCGCCCCCACCTACGTCACCCACGTCGCGGACACCACGCTCGAGGCCCAACGCGAGACCGACGACTATCGGGACGGCGTCTACGGGCTGCCCGGTAACGATCACTACGCGGCGGTCGACGAGGGCAGCGACCTCATGGCGGTCGGCCGAGAGGCGTGGGCGACTGGCGGGGACGAACCCGACCATCCGGGCGGGATCGACCTCTACGACGTGCGCGATCCGACGGACCCGGTACATCGGGGATCGATCGACGCGCCACGGACCGACGACGAATCCTATCGCGGCGGGACCTGGACGACCTCACACAACTTCGAACTCCGCGGCGACCGGCTCTACTCGTCGTGGTATCGGGCCGGCGTCCAGATCCACGACGTCTCCGATCCCACCGCCCCCGAACGGCTCGCCTGGTGGCGCGACCCGGCCGAGACGGGGTTCTGGACGGCACGCGTGGTCGACCCCGGCGAGACGTTCATCGCATCGAGCACCGAGGCGATCCCCAATACGTCGCTCGAGGGCGCGCTCTACACTTTCCCGGCCGAAGCCGGCGAGCAGGCCGATCCACCACCCCTGGACGATCCCGACGAATGGGGGGCGAGCGACGATTCGGGCGCGTCCAGCGATGATGACGAGGCCGCCGATACGATACCCGGCTTCACCGGCGCCGCCGGCCTCGTCGGTGGCGGCGTCGCGCTCGAGTGGCTCCGGCGGCGCAGAAACGTTCAGGATTAATTCGGCTGATTTCGGCCGCCCGACCCAAGGTATACCCCGCTCGAGCGTCTAGCACGACACATGACTGACTCCGAGGGCGAGCCGTCGCTGCGAGAGCGCGTCGAGCAGTGGCTGGCACGTGAGATGCCGATCATCCAGATGCACGGCGGCACCAGCGCGGTGCGGGCGGCCGACCCCGAGACCGGCGAGGTCATTATCGAACTCGGCGGCGGCTGCAAGGGCTGTTCGGTCAGCGACGTGACGACGGGCAACATCGAGGCCGAACTGATCACGTGGCCCGAAATCGACGAGGTCACGGTTCGGGTGCCCGACGCACGCGATAGTCTCGGCGGTCCCGACCAGCCAGAATCGATCATGGGGATCGATCGGACCGAAGGCGGTCGCGGCGACTGGGGATCGTCGAACCCGGGCAAAGACCACCTGTAAGCGCTGTTTTCGAGGCCTTCGATCGACGATCGTATCTGTTCGATAGTCGGCGGTCTCGCGAGTGCGACCAGTCTCGTGTCCGACGTGGCGACAGCCGGCGAACGAGCGTCGGCTCGTCTGTACGAGTCGTCGGTGTCAGTATCGACGACGCGTCCGCCCCCTCGAGGGATACCACAGCTGCCGGCCAGACACTGCTGTAATCGTCGACAAGGCGGGAACGCGCGCGAGTACAGACCGTCATAGATAGCGGTAAGATTTGCATCTCGGGCACGAGTCTCCAGGTTCGATAAGTTATGGCTATCCTATATGACATGATTCCGAACCTATGCGTATTCTATCTTGCGCGGCACCCACAAGTCTATTAAACCAGGACGGGTTGAGGCGTCGCTATCGATGCAGCCGACACGGGCATGCGAGAGCAGCGTGATCGAACGATGATCGGACTCGAGTCACTGGGCGCGACCGGACAGGCCATCACGGGCGTCGGTGCCGTCCTCGTCGAAGCGATGGTGCTGTACGTCGTCTACGGGGCGCTCACGACGGCGCTGAGCGGGCCGCTCAAACGCGTCCTCGGGGGGACCTAGTCGTGGCGATGGAACTGTTCGGAATCGCGGCGGGGCAACTCGGATTGTTCGTCAGCTTTGGTCTGCTCATCGGAACCCTGTTCGGGTTCTTCGGAATGGGTGGCTCGTTCCTCGTCACGCCCGCGCTACTCGTGATGGGGTACGACTCGACGACCGCGGTCGGGAGCGGACTCGCGTTCGTGTTCGGGACCTCGGTCATCGCGGCGCTTCGCCACCGTGACCACGGCCAGGTCGACTACAAACTCGGCCTGATGTTCATCGTGGGGATGACTGCCGGCATCGAGGTCGGGAAGGAAGTCGTCTATCTCCTGAAGGGACTCGGCTTCGCCGACCTCATTGTGAGCCTCTCGTATATCGGCTTGCTGGCGGTCGTCGGGCTGTTGATGCTTCGGGACGCCCGTGCGGAGGACTCGAGCGACGACGAGGAACCCGCACTCGCCAAAAAGCTCCAGTCGATCGAGCTCCCACCCATGGTCTCCATCAAGGGCGGTACCGAGGTGTCGCTGTGGGTGACGCTCGCGATGGCGTTTGGCATCGGGATCCTCTCGGGCTTCCTCGGCGTCGGCGGCGGCTTCCTGCTGATGCCCGCGATGATGTACGGGCTGGGCGTCCCCGCCGCGGTCGCGGTCGGAACCGACGTCTTCCAGATCACGGCCTCGGGCGCGTTCGGCGCGTTCACCTACGCCCAATCCGGCGCGCTCGACCTCACTATCGTCCTTCCCCTGCTTGCAGGGAGCGCAATGGGTGCCCGCATCGGCGCCGGCGCGACGGCACTCGTCAACGAAGACGACATCACCGAGTACTTCGCCGCAATGTTGCTGGCGGGGTCGGCTGCGGTGGCCAGCCGGAACCTCGGGAACGCCTACGACATGGTGGTTCTGAACCGTCTCAGTCAGGCGCTCATCTTCGGGTCGGCCCTGCTGGTCAGCGGTGCCGTCATCTGGGCGAGCATTCAGAGTATCCGTGAGAACGAGCCTGCCGAATCGGTTCACGCCGCAGATTGAGTGGGACGATGACTGCCTCCAATCAAACTGATTGACACACCGACCGCACCGTCCGGGGTCTCGCTCACGGAGCTCGGTTGGAACCGCGCTCCCGTCGTGCGATCGGGTGCAATGACGTTCAGTTACGCCGTGCTGTTCGTTGACAGAGCGAGACCGTTGGGAAGTCCTATATCCTTTTATGCGCCCATTACGGACTCGTACACCATGATGAGTAACTGTCTGCAGGCAGGAGGTGACGTCGATGGGTAACGTACCCGAGTCCGGCGATGAGGACGATCCCGACGCCGAGACCGACGGCGGCGTCCGCGCCTATACCGTCCGGCTCGAGCTCGTCGACGAACCCGGCGAGTTACTCCGCGCGCTCGCACCAATCGCCGACAACGGCGGCAATCTGCTGAGTATCCACCACGAACGCGGCAACATCACGCCTCGCGGGCACATCCCCGTCGAGGTCGACATGGAGTGTCCCCCTGACCGATTCGACGGCATCGTCGACGCGCTGCGCGATGCCGGCGTCAACGTCATTCAGGCCGGCGAAGAACACTACGGCGAGGAGATCAGCGTCGTGCTGGTCGGCCACCTCATCGAGACCGATCTCTCGAACACCCTCTCGCGGATCGAAGACGAGGCCGACGCCGTCGTCCAGGATCTCTCGGTGACGTCGCCCGACGGCACCGAAGGTGTCGCGAGCGCCCGCGCGCGACTCGCGATCAACTCCGGTCGCTCCACGGAGGCGCTCGCAGCGATCCGCTCGATCGGCACGGAGAAGGACTTGACCGTCGTCGAACCCCTACTCGGGGGTGAGACCGCATGAAGCTCGCAATTCTCGGTGCGGGTGACGTCGGCCGCTCGGTCGCTGATCTCGCCGGCGAGTACGGCCACGAGGTCGTCGCACTCGCTGACTCCAGTAGCGCCGCAGTCGATCCGGACGGCATCGCCGTCGAAGACGCCCTCGAGCGAAAGGTCGGCGGCGGGGCCGTCGGCACTGCCGCTCCCGAGGACGTCTTCGCGACTGACTACGACGTACTGATCGAGGCGACCCCGACGACGCTCGGCGACGCCGAACCCGGCTTCTCCCACGTCCAGCGTGCGCTCGAGGCCGACCGTCACGCCGTCCTCGCGAACAAGGGCCCGGTCGCCGAACGCTACGAGGAACTGCGCGCACTCGAGGCCGAGAGCGCGGGTTCGATCCGCTTCGAGGCGACCGTCGGCGGCGCGATTCCGATCCTCTCGACGATCGAGGACTGTACGCCCCAGGCCGTCACCGCGGTTCGAGGCGTCTTGAACGGGACCGCGAATTTCATCCTCACGCGGATGGCCGCCGAGGGGCTCGACTACGACCACGTCCTCGCCGAAGCACAGGATCTGGGCGTCGCCGAGGCTGACCCGACCTTCGACGTCGACGGCACCGACGCCGCCCTGAAGTTCGTCATCCTCGCGAACGTGCTCGCTGATGGTGGCTTTGCTCTCGAGGATGCGACGGTCGACGGCATCCAGGACATCCCGGGCAGCGCGCTCGATCTCGCCGCCGAAGACGGCCGCACGATCCGGCTCATCGGCGAGGCGACCCGCGACGGCGTCCGCGTCGGCCCGCGACTCGTCCCCGAAAACGGCGCGCTCGCCGTGACCGGCACGCGCAACATCGTCCAGATCGAGACCCGGCACGCAGGATCGCTCCACACGAGCGGGCGCGGCGCCGGCGGCCCGGAGACGGCGACGGCGGTGCTCTCCGACGTCGGTCGACTCCCACCACTGTAACGCGATCACGACGTGCTCGTTTTGCTGTTGGATACCCCGCTTCACTACCGGTTGTTGTCTGTCGGACGAGACGAGTTGTACCGGTCGCACGTGATCATACTGCCGGACGGAACGACGTGAAGATCGGTCTGCTGCGGCCGTCTCCGGTTGAGCCGGCCGCGAATTCGCGACCGGCTTCGTATGGACCTCTGTCTAACAGTATCAGTCCCGACCAGTCGCCGACCGCGCCCGAGACGTGTGTCGCGCTGGAGTCGGGAAACAGGCCCTCGAGCCCGCCATCGACCCGCCGCCGTCGGCCGGGATCGAACGTTCTGTGGCGTGTGAATGCTAGCCAAACCGCAAGACGGCGTCGGGATCGACTGAATACGCTTTCGAAATGGTTTTAACCGCAACGAGCCAAAGAGACCGATATAAGCGCCTCTGCGCGTGAGCTACAACAATGAGCGACCAACACCAGAACCTGGCCATCATCGGTCACGTTGACCACGGGAAGAGTACGCTCGTGGGACGACTCCTCTACGAGACGGGGAGCGTACCAGAGCACGTCATCGAACAGCACCGCGAAGAAGCAGAAGAGAAGGGCAAGGGTGGCTTCGAGTTCGCCTACGTCATGGACAACCTCGCCGAAGAGCGAGAGCGTGGTGTCACCATCGACATCGCCCACCAGGAGTTCTCGACGGACGCCTACGACTTCACCATCGTCGACTGTCCTGGCCACCGCGACTTCGTGAAGAACATGATCACGGGCGCATCCCAGGCGGACAACGCCGTCCTCGTCGTCGCCGCTGACGACGGTGTCGCGCCCCAGACCCAGGAGCACGTCTTCCTGGCTCGTACCCTCGGTATCGACGAACTCATCATCGGCATCAACAAGATGGACATCGTCGACTACGAAGAGTCGACGTACGACGAGGTCGTCGAAGAAGTCAACCAGCTGCTCAAGCAGGTCCAGTTCAACACCGACGACGCCTCGTTCATCCCGATCTCGGCGTTCGAAGGCGACAACATCGCCGAGGAGTCCGACAACACGCCGTGGTACGACGGCGAAATCCTCCTCGAGGCCCTCAACGACCTGCCGGAGCCGGAGCCGCCGACGGACGCGCCGCTTCGACTCCCGATTCAGGACGTCTACACGATCTCGGGTATCGGTACCGTCCCCGTCGGACGTATCGAGACCGGTATCCTGAACACCGGCGACAACGTCTCCTTCCAGCCATCGGACGTCGGTGGCGAAGTGAAGACGATCGAGATGCACCACGAAGAGGTGCCCAAGGCTGAACCCGGTGACAACGTCGGATTCAACGTCCGCGGCATCGGCAAGGACGACATCCGCCGCGGTGACGTCTGTGGCCCCGCCGACGACCCGCCGAGCGTCGCCGAGACGTTCCAGGCCCAGATCGTCGTCATGCAGCACCCCTCGGTCATCACCGCCGGCTACACCCCGGTCTTCCACGCCCACACCGCACAGGTCGCGTGTACGATCGAATCCATCGACAAGAAAATGGACCCCTCGAGCGGCGAGGTCGCCGAGGAGAACCCCGACTTCATCCAGGCGGGTGACGCTGCTGTGGTCACCATCCGACCGCAGAAGCCCCTCAGCATCGAGCCATCCAGCGAGATCCCCGAACTCGGGAGCTTCGCCATCCGCGACATGGGTCAGACCATCGCCGCTGGCAAGGTCCTGAGCGTCGACGAGAAATAAATGCAGCAGGCACGCGTTCGACTCGCGGGCACGAGTCCCGACGACTTAGACGACATCTGTGACGACGTCCGCGAGATCGCGAACAACACCGGCGTCAACCTGAGCGGACCCATTCCGCTGCCGACGAAAACGCTCGAGGTGCCGACCCGGAAATCGCCCGACGGCGAGGGCACCGCGACGTGGGAGCACTGGGAGATGCGCGTCCACAAGCGCCTGATCGACCTGGACGCCGACGAACGCGCACTCCGACAGCTCATGCGCATTCAGGTGCCGAACGACGTCTCGATCGAGATCGTCCTCGAAGACTAGGACCCCTCGATCGCGGCTCGAGTGCGAGTTTTCCGTTTTTAGGCCCGTCTGATAGCGCCCGCTGTGGCGGCATCGCTCGTCCCGAAAGCGGCCGCGCTGGCACGCACGCCGGTAACCGAATCCGGCGACGTGGAGCGGGTGAGAGAAACCAATCGCGGTTACTGCCAAGAGTCAAGGCCGCTCCGACAGTATCACGGGATAGATGTCGTACTCCGTCGGATCACCGCTCGATACCGACCTCGAGTTTACCGCGAGCGAACTGGCAGGTGCGCTAGGTGATTCGGTTACGGTGTTGCCGCTTTTGGTTGCACTGGGCGCGACGACCAGCGTCTCCTTGCCCCACGTGCTGGTCGGTTTCGGCGTCTTCCAGATCATTTGGGGGATCTACTACGGACTGCCGCTGTCCGTCGAGCCGATGAAGGCACTGGTCGGGCTGGCGATCGTCGGGACGCTAACCTACGCCGAACTCGCCGCTGCCGGATTGGTCGCCGGCGGCGTACTGCTCACGGTCGGCCGACTCGGCCTCGTCGGCCGGCTCCAGCGCGTCGTCGGCGAACCGGTCATCCGTGGGGTCCAACTCGCCGTGGCCCTGCTCTTGCTCGAGGCGGCCGTCGATCTCTCGCTCGCGAACGTGCCCATCGCAGTGGCCGGACTCGCCGTCGTCGGCCTGTTGGCGCTGGTCGGCTATCGGCAGGCGAGCGTGCTGGTCGTGCTCGGACTCGGTGGGATCGCCGCCGTCGTGACGGCCGGCGTTCCGACGCCGGCGGTGCCGGCACTCACCGTTTTTCCCGCCGGCGGGCCGTCGGTCAGCGCGGCCGCGCTCGAGGGGACGGTCGCCCAGCTCGGCATGACGCTCGGCAACGCCGCGATTGCGACTGCCCTGCTCTGTGGCGACCTCTACGATCGGGACGTCTCACCCGACACGCTTGCGACGAGTATGGGCGTCACCTGTCTCACGGCGATTCCGGTCGGTGGCGTGCCGATGTGTCACGGCAGCGGCGGCCTCGCCGGCAAGTACGCTTTCGGCGCGCGAACCGGCGGCGCGAACGTCCTGCTGGGAATCGGTTACCTCGCGCTTGCAGTCGTGGCCGGCGGTGCGCTCCTGACTGCGTTCCCGCTTGCCGTCCTCGGCGCGTTACTCGTCGTCGTCGCCCTCGAACTCGGTCGTGCGGCGTTCGAGCCCGTTGCCGACGCCCGTTCGCTCGCAGTCGTCGCGGGGGTCGGCGTCGTTGGGCTGGCCATCAACGTCGGCGTTGCGTTCGCCCTCGGAACGGTCGTGTTCTGGGTGCTCTCGCGACAACGCGAGTGAAGCCGGACGATCTTTGAGCCCGCAGCCCCAATCGCCACCGATGCCACCGAGTTGGGCCGACCTGTTCGAGCGCGGGACGGAGTACGACGGCGACCTCGAGGCCGTGCGAGCGGAACTCACGGCGATCCGGGAGGACGACGATGCCTGAGACGCCGAATCCGGCTCGCGTCGTCGCGGACGCCGACGTGCTCGCGGCGGATCTGTTGGTCGGCGGCGACGCCCGCGAGGCGCTGGATCACGTTCGCCGTCACTCCTGGGTCGAGCTGGTCGCGAGCGATCCGCTGCTCGACCAGACCGAACGGCTCGTCACGCGGCTTGCCGACGCCGACCTCGCGGCCGACCACCGGGAGCGCCTCGAGACCGAGCGCGTCGCGGTCGACCAGCCCGAAAGCGACCACCCCGCGCTGGCCTCAGCCTATCGGGGTAACGCGGCACAGCTCCTCTCGTACGACGAGCGGCTTCGCTCGGCGAAAGCCGGCCTCACCCTCCAGCCTCGCGTCTCCGTCAGCATTCGACCGCCGGACGCGTTCGCAGGGTTGTTCGATCCCGAGAGTCTCTACGAAGTCGTCGAAGGCGACACGTATCCGGGCCCCGATCGGGATCCGCGAGCGTAGTCGCAGTTCCAGACGGTGAGCGGCGGCAAGACGGCCGCATAGCTCGAAAATCGGCGAGACCCTTATCCGACGCGATCCCTAAACGAGAGGGGGTCATGAACGATCTTCGCACCGGGTTGAGTTACGGTGACGTGCTTCTCGTCCCGAAGCGCTCGCCAGTCGAGAGTCGACGCAACGTGGATCTCTCGACGTCGTTTACGCCAGGTATCGAACTCGAGACGCCGCTGGTCGCCGCCGCCATGGACACCGTCACGGAGGCCGAGCTGGCGATCGCACTCTCGCGTGCCGGTGGACTCGGGGTGCTCCACCGTTTTCTCACGCCGGAGGAACAGGCCAGACAGGTCGAGCAGGTGGTCGACGCCGGCGAACGCGTCGCCGCCGCTATCGGGATCAACGAGGATTACGTCGCTCGAGCCGACGCGCTGGTCGCGGCCGGCGTCGACGCGCTCGTAGTCGACGTGGCTCACGGCCACCTCGAGGGCGCGCTCGAGGCCGTCGAGCGCCTCCGGGCGGCGTTCCCCGAGACGGATCTCGTCGCCGGCAACGTTGCGACGGCAAACGGTGTCGAAGACCTCGCGGCCGCCGGTGCTGACTGTGTGAAAGTCGGCATCGGGCCGGGCTCGCACTGTACCACCCGGAAGGTCGCCGGCGCGGGTGTCCCACAGCTCACTGCGGTCGACGACTGTACGGACGCGGCCGACGAGCTGGACGTGACGATCTGTGCCGACGGCGGCATTCGAACGTCCGGTGACGCGGTGAAGGCGCTGATGGCGGGAGCCGACACTGTGATGATCGGCAGTCTCCTCGCCGGCACAGAGGAATCGCCCGGCGCGGTCGTCGAAGTCGACGGCACACGATACAAACGCTCGCGGGGGATGGCGACGACGATCGCCGCCGAAAAGCGCGACGACAAAGACGCCGACGTGCGTGCCGACGAGGGCGTCGAGGCGCTGACGCCGTACAAGGGGCCACTCGAGGACGTCGTCACGGAGTTCCGTGCCGGCATTCAGTCGGGGCTCTCCTACTGTGGTGGGTCGACGATTCGGGCGGCCCGCGAGAACGCCGAGTTCATCCGCGTCGCTCCGAGCGCAAAAGCACGCGAGGGCTATCACACGGATCACGACTGGGAGGGTGTCAGCGTCGACAGCACAGACCGCGCCGTCGACGGCGAGGCGACCGAGTCGGAGCAGTCTGCTGTTGCGGACGCGTCAGCCGAAGACGACTGAGACGAAACTGGCGAGGCGAGGGCAGGCCGGACACACCGAGCGCGGTGCCGTCCTTCTCCCAGTCCACGGGTCGAAATCCTCAAGCGATTTGCCGCTGGCGGCCCACGGACCACGTATGACAACGACAGTCCTGGTCGCGTTCGACGAATCGCCACAGGCGACCGCCGCATTACATCACGCGCTCTCGAACGCCGACGACGCGGAGATCCACGTCCTCCACGTCAACGATCCGCGCGACTGGGCCGGCTCAGCCGGCGTCGACGGTGTCTTCTACGCGGACGACGCCTTCGAACGGTCGAAGGACGCTGCCGAGGCAGTCCTCGAGAAAGCCGAGGAGATCGCCAGCGAGTACGACACCGAGATCACGACGGCGACGGAGGTCGGGATCGTCTCCGATACGATCGTCTCCTACGCGGAGGACCACGACGTCGATCAGATCGTTCTCGGAAGCCACGGGCGGCGTGGCCTCTCGCGGTTCCTGCTGGGCAGCGTCGCCGAACGGGTCGTCCGGCGCGCACCCGGCACGGTGACAGTCGTTCGAGACGAGAACCCACCGGACGAGTCGTAATCGGCCCTCAGGACCGCGTCACGATCAGTACCGGCACGTCGACCGACCGGAGCACATCCCCGGAGACGCTCCCGAGCAGTTGTCGCCGGAGGTTCGACCGGCCGTGCGATCCCATGACGACGAGGTCGATCTCGTGTGTCCCGATGTACTCACGGATTTCGGCTGCAACACCGTCGAGTGACGTTTTTTCGACGGCAGTCTCGACGTCGGCAGCCGCGTCGATCTCGGCCGCGAGGTCGTCGACCGTCTCGCTGGCTTCGTCCTCGAGATGGTCGACGAACGATTGCTCGAGGCCACCCGCGCTGAACGCGCCGCCGGCAGACTGAATGTCGATGACGCTCAGGACGTGAACGGTCGAACCGTACTGCCCTGCGACGGCGCTAGCGTGGGGGGCAGCACGGGTGGCGTTTTCGCTCCCGTCGGTCGGCACGAGCAGTCGATCGTAGTCGGACGAGTCGCCGGTCGACTGGTCGCCTTTCGGAACGACGAGGACGGGCACGTCGCTCCGGTTGAGGACTCCTTCCGTGACGCCGCCGAGGAGCCGTTTGCTCAGTCCCGTGATCCCCTGTCGCCCGATGACGATCAGTCCCACGTCATACTCGGCTGCGAGTCTGGCGATCCGTGCCGCGGGCGAGCCGTCGGTTACCGTCGTCGTCACGGGCCGATCGAGGTCCGAAGCGAGGGCCTCGATTTCAGCGACGATTTCCTCGCCGCGTTCTCGGAGGTCTGCCTGCTCGTCGGCCGTCCGGGTGCTCGAGCGCCGGTCGATGACGTAGAGGACCTCGACGGCCGCGTCGAACTGCCGGGCGAGATCGAGACCGCGGCGTGCGGCCTGCGTGGCCTCGTCGCTGCCGTCGACGGGGATCAGGATACGGTCGTACATTGGTTCGTCCTTCAACGGATGGCTCCTTCAGTATACTGTCAGTCGACAGTCACTTACCGCAGCACTCAGCGATCCTGGCCGACCATCTCCGTGCGGAGTTCGTCCTCGCTTTGCCACGTTCGGTTCCGCAGCGCAACGAACACCGCGAGGAGATAGAACGTGGCGACCGCTGCAGTAACCGCCAGACCCGGAATGTCACCGACGGCGGCGCTTTCGGGCCATGGCCGGTTGGCGAACGCCGCGATGCGGACGACCCACGCGCTCAGCGTGATCGTGAACAACACCAGATAGATCCGGCGCAGTCGGTGCGCGATCGCTTCCTCGAGAGAGATCTTGATGACCGGCTGTCGGTAGTCCCGACTCAACTTCTCGCGCCACTCCGGATCCTCGAGGCCGGCCGAGGGGTCGAGTCCGTACGCGAAGACGTTCTTCTGGAGCGTCCGGACGCGCCCGCGCCAGATGTCGTAGCCACGGAAGCGACGCGCCTCGATGATCAGGAACGCGGTCAGCGCCGCGACCCCGAGCAGGAGGACGTAGTGGGGGTTGTTCCGGCTCGAGAAGGTCCACGTCAGGATGGCGCTCATGATGACGATCGCCCAGTAGGTCGTCTGATCGAGTCGCTCGCGCCAGAACTTCATCCGGTGGATCTCGCCCCGATAGAGGTGGGCCAGACTCGAGCTCGGTCCCATCTCCGCTTCTAGCAGGCCACGTCCGATCTCGGGGTACTTGGAGTCGGTCGGCTCGCCGTCGTCTGTCGACTCACTGTCCATCGTGGGAGACCGTACTCAGGCGATGGCGAAAGAGACCGGGGATTTCGTCGCGAGCGGATCGGCGGGCCACTGTCGCCGAGTCAGGTCACTGGGTGTGAACAGGGGTTTATACCTGTGATCGTGGTCGGACGCGAACGAGGATGAACTTCGACGAGTTTACCGGCCAGATCCAGCATCGACTCGAACTACCGGGCACCGGCGAAACCGTGCGGGCGATTCGCGCGACGCTCATGACGCTGGGCCAGCGGATCCCAGCCGGCGCAGCCGAGGATCTCGCGGGGTCGCTCCCGATGGAGATCCGCTGGTACCTGACCGGTGCCGTCAGCGATCACGGTCAGCGATTCGATTGGAGCGAGTTCGTCTCACGAGTCAGCGAGATCGAGGAGACCGATCCGTCGACTGCAGCCTACCACGCCCGTGTGATCGTCGATCTTGTCGAGACGCAGGTGGCGCCGTCCGATTTCGAGCAACTCCGGAATCAGCTTCCCGAAGCACAGGACGACGAGAACTGGGGCAAGTTGTTCGAGGTGGTCGACGCCGGCGGCTGGGGCGAGGCCGAGGAAGCCCAGACCGGTGGCGGGCCACAGCCGGAAGCGGAGGAACCCGGCGCAGAAGAGTCGGACGACTGAACCGAACGCGGTCGTCCGATCGGCTCCGTCGCTGCACAGCCCGGCCTCAGTCGGGACGGGACCAGTTACCGGACGCTTCGATCCGGACTGCCACTTCGTTGGTCCGCATGAACGGCGGCGTCCACGGATCGTTGTACTGGAGTACCACTGGCCGCCCACGCGTCTCGATCCCCCGTTGTGAGAGGGCCTCGAGCAGGCGCTTCCGCTGGCGATCGACGCGGTCGGCCGTCGCGTACCACGAGAAGCGCCGCACGGCGACCGTGCGTTCGGGTTCGACCACGAGTCGAACGTCGGAGTCGGTCGGTATCGGAGCGGTCTCGGGTGTGTACGTCGCCGGGAGGTAGAACGCCATCGTGACGCCATCGTCGGCGGCGTCGGTTCGGACGGGCGCGGTCATCGCGATCGATTCGCGGTGTGTCGTCACCGGAACAGTCATCGAAATGTTCTCACTTCCCGTGTTCGCACCCGAAATGTAGCGAAAGAGTCGTCGGAACGCCGTTCGGTTGTCCGGGGCCGTCGTTTCGACTAGCACCGATCGCGGATACCGCCGAATTTCGACGCCATCGAATCGTGTCAGCGTCTCCGCGGGCACGCGTTCGGTCGTCCGACTGACGTAGACACCCCAGCCGATCCACGCTGCGAGCAGGCCGCCGATCGCAAGCAAGAGCCGCCGTATCGATCCCATACGATCCGGTATCACTCCGATAGACAAAGCCTCACGGGGCAGTTACGGCTGCTCTCGAGGACTCCACGCTCGGGACGGGTGCGTCCAACTTCGGATGTTGGGATCCCATAACGTTACTGTCACCCCCGTCGATGCTGTCCCTATGACGTTCGTCGTCCCGTTCGACGGATCGGACCTGGCTGAAGCAGCGCTTGCACGGGCCGTCGAGTACGGTCGTGCGCTCGAGGAACCGGTCGCAGCCGTCAGCGTCGTCCCGGAGCGGAAAGGCTACGCACGCGAGAAGGGCTGGATCGGTCCCGACGAGGAGTTCGACATCGACACGGTCGTCGAGACCCTTCGCGAGCAGGTCGGATCGATCGCACCCGACGCCACGTTCGAGTACGAACGGATCCGCGAGTTCCCACCCGAGCAACGACTGGCGGGCCGGATCGAACAGCTGGCACAGCAGTACGATCCGACGGTCGTCTTCCTCGGCAGCGACAACGTCGGCCGCGTCGTGACGCCGCTGACGAGCGTCGGCGTCCACGTCGCTGCCGACGATACCTACGATGTCCACATCGTCCGACAGACGTCACCGCCACGGCTCTCGGGTCTCGAACCCCACCCGGACTTCTACCCCGACTCGGAATCGGAGTAGCGTCGCTCGAGGTTCGAGCGGTGACTGTTCGCGTCTCGGTGTGAACGCGGCGTTCGATCAGGCAGTCAACACCGGCCGGTCAGCCGCTCGGACGACGCGTTCGGCGACGCTGCCGATCTTGCCGCCACGGGAGTGGCTCTGGCCCTGATAGCCGATCACGATGAGGTCCGCGTCGACGTCGTCGGCCCGCGCGCGGATCTCCTCCCAGGGACGGCCGTGGCAGAGACACGTCGAGACCTCGATACCGTAGTTGTCGCCGCGATCGGCGAGGTCGTCGAGCAGTGCCTGACCGCGCTCCTCGAGATCGTTGAGAACGATTTCGGCGCTGCTGAGTGCAGGTTCGCCGTAGCGGTGGGTCTCGACGCAGTAGAGGGCGTCGACCTGAGCGTCGTACTGTTCGGCCAGCGCCAGCGCGTGTTTGGCGGCACGGTTCGCCGGGTCGCTGCCGTCCGTTGGAACGAGGATCGTATCGTACATCGTGACAGTATGCACGCGGAAACGGGGGAAATAGCTCACACGCCGCCGCATGATACGTCGACGATCCCGAGTGTCAGGCCGTAATGACCGGCCGATCCCCGTACCGAACGACGCGCTCGGCGTTGCTGCCGATCGTTCCCTCGAGACCACCGCCGAGTCCGCGGTTGCCGAGGACGATCAGGTCGGCGTCGACCTCGTCCGCGTACGCGATGATCTTCGACGACGGTCGACCGTCGATCACCTCGGTCGTAACCGGTACGTGGTCGGCGTCCGCTCGCTCCTCGAGGTCGGCGAGGACTTCACGGCCCCGTTCCCCGAGTTCCTCGAGAACGCCCCCGCTGGTTCCGAGCGCTTGTTCCCCGTAGCGTCGAGTGTCAATGACGTAGAGCCCGTACAGTTCGGCGTCGAACGTACGAGCGAGGCTCACCGCGTGTTCGATCGCCCGGTTCGCCGCATCGCTGCCGTCGGTTGGAACGAGGATCGTATCGTACATGCCGGCGCGTCTCCTCCCACCACCGACTGGCGCTTATAGGTTTCATACGGACTCCTCTGAGTCCGTTCCGCGCACCCGCGACCCGCCATGCGGGTGCGCCGGGAACCAGTGATAGCAGACCGTATCAGGCCAGGGGATCGAGTCGATCACGCCTCGCGGTCGGCGTACCACTCCGCGAACGCCGCGAGCGCGCGCCCGCGGTGAGAGATGGCGTTCTTCTCCTCGGTGCTCATCTCGGCCATCGTCTGTCCGTTGTACTCGAAGATCGGGTCGTAGCCGAACCCGCCCTCGCCGCGAGGGGCGACGAGCGTGCCGGCGACCGAGCCCGAAAACGTCTCCGTCCCGTCTTCGTCCGCGTACGCGAGGACAGTCCGGAACTTCGCACGGCGGTTCTCCTCTGTCTTCGCGAGCCGCCACAGTCGCTCGACGCCGACGGTGTCCTCGACGTACGCCGAGTACGGCCCCGGGAAGCCCCCCAGCGCGTCGATGAACAGGCCGGCATCGTCGACCAGTACCGGCTCGTCGCGTCCCAGGTGTTCGAACGCCTCGCGGGCCCCATGGGCTGCGATCTCCGCAAGCGAGTCGCTCTGGACCTCGGTGTAGTCGTATTCGACCTGTTCGACGGGCTCGAGCCCCTCGAGATACTCGCGTGCCTCGCGGACTTTCCCCTCGTTGCCGGTGACGAATCGAATGGCCATGTGCGAGCGAGGGTGCGTCGGCGGCAAAGCCTCGTCGGTTGCGCTGCGGCCCCCTCACAGTTCGAGGGCGTCGATCACCGTCGCTTCTGCCTTCCGGAGGTGTTCGGCGGCCGTCCCCGGTGCACACTCGAGTTCGGCGGCCACGTCTTCGACGCTCGCGCTGCGAGGGACGTCGAAGTAGCCGAGGCTGCGGGCGACCCGCAGTGCCTCGCGCTGGCGGGGAGTCAACGCACCGACTGCGGCGTCACTGCCGTCGTACTCGCCGACGCGGTCGACGGTCGTCTCGATTCCATCAGGGACGCCCTCGAGCGCCTGCCGAATGTCCGATGGGTCGCCGACGACCGAGAAGCGAACCGTCCAGTCCGAGCGGTACTCCAGTGGCGGTAACGTGACAAGACTCCCCTCCGTGAACAGCTCGAGCAGCCGTTTGTCGATCCCCTCGGGAACGTCGCGCACGTAGACGGTAAACGAGCGATCGCCAGTTCGCGTGAGTTCGTAGTCGTGGACGCGATCGGTGTCCGCAAGAGCAGCCTTGTAGACGTCCGGATCGCCGACGACGTGAAAAATGAAGGCGTTGTCGTCGTCGCCAGCGAAGTTCCCGTGGACCATCCGATAGGCGTCGAAGGCGTCGCTGTCGGCGACGAATCGGTGCATCGGATGGATCGTCTCGGCGTCGTGCCGGAGCGTGAGCCGAACGGTCTTCACGGCCAGATGATCCGGCGTGCGTATATAAATAGCCTAGCGACTGTCGCAGAATTGACTCGTCTCAGCCGTTCGAATCACGGACGATGTCATCGGATGCTACGCTCGAGTCGCGGCCGTCCAAAGCGGCCGATTCGCGCAGGGATGTCGAGCTTGCCGCCCTGCTCGGCGACGCCGTCCTCGCCCGTGACGACCACCTGAACGCGCCGGGGATCGTGATCCGACCGGACGCGGTCCAGGCAGTGCTTGCGACGCTGCGCGACGAAACAGGGTTCGATCACTGCTCCTGTGTCACCGCACAGCAGTATCCCGACCGGTTCGAGACGATCTACCACCTCAAGTCCTACGCCGATCCGACTCAGGAGGTGTCGGTCGTCGTCCCGACTCCGATCGACGACCCGGTCAGCGAGTCCGCCGAACCGGTCTTTCGGACCGCCGACTGGCACGAACGCGAGGCCTACGACCTCGTCGGCATCGAGTACGAGGGCCATCCGGATCTGCAGCGCATTCTCTTGCCAGAAACCTGGCAGGGCCACCCACTCTCGCTGTCCTACGACCAGGACCAGCCACAGGTCGTCACCCTCTCGGAACACGCAAATCCCATCGCGGGCGACGAGCGGCGTCCCGAATCGGAGACGATGTTCCTGAACATCGGGCCCCACCACCCGTCGACTCACGGCGTCTTGCACGTCGAGGCGGTGCTGGACGGCGAGACGGTCGTCGACGTCGAGCCCGATATCGGCTACATCCACCGCTGTGAGGAGCAGATGTGTCAGCAGTCGACGTATCGCCACCAGATCATGCCCTATCCGGATCGGTGGGACTGGGTCTCCTCGGGACTATTAAACGAGTGGGCCTACGCCCGCGCCGCCGAGGACCTCGCCGATATCGAGGTCCCCGAGTACGCCCAGATCATCCGGACGATGGGTGCCGAACTCTCGCGGCTGGCCTCGCATTTCATCGCCGTCGGCACCTACGCGCTCGACATCGTCGGCGAGTTCACCGCCGCCTTCCAGTATGCCATCCGCGACCGCGAACTCGTTCTCGACATCCTGGAGGCCCTGACCGGCCAGCGGATGATGTTCAACTACTTCCGGCTCGGCGGGGTCGCCTGGGACCTGCCCGAGCCCCGAGACGAATTTATCGCGCAGTGTCGGGATTTCCTCGACGGACTGCCCGCCAAGATCGAGGAGTACCACGACCTGCTGACCGGCAACGAGATCTTCCAGCGCCGGTGTGTCGGCACGGGAGTACTCGAGCCGCAGACCGCCAAACAGTACGGCTGTACCGGCCCCGTCGCTCGCGGATCGGGCATCGACTACGACCTCCGCCGGGACGATCCCTACGGCTACTACGACAACCTCGAGTGGGACGTCGTCACCGAACCCGACGGCGACAACTACGCCCGGGTGCTCGTCCGCCTGCGCGAGGTCGAGGAGTCCGCGAAAATCGTCGACCAGTGTCTGGACCTGCTCGAAGAGTGGCCGGACGACGACCGGACCCTTCAGAGTAACGTCCCCCGGACGCTCAAACCCGACGCCGATACCGAGACCTACCGCGCCGTCGAAGGAGCGAAAAGCGAACTCGGCATCTACATCCGGGCGGATGGCACCGACACGCCAGCCCGGTTCAAGATCCGCAGCCCCTGCTTTTCGAACCTCTCCGCGCTGCCCGAACTCGCCCGTGGCGAGTACGTGGCCGACCTCATCGCGGCGATCGGCAGCCTCGACTGTATCATGGGCGAAGTCGACCGCTGATGCGACATCCCCCTGTGAGTGGCGGAGTCGCAAACGCGGCCTCGAGAAACAGCAGGGACTGTGCTCATACGGACTCCTGTACGTCAGTGCCGGTGGGACTGCCACCGCTCTGCGGTCCTACCGGGAACTCGGTACAGTAGACCGTCTCAGTCGTCGGTCTCGTCGACGATTACCTCGACGGGCTCGTCCGTTCGGTCCTCGCTCTCGCCGGTCGATCCCTTCTCCTGTTGCCACAGGAGGCCGCCGGCGACGAGGACGACGATCCAAGACCGCCAGTTGGCGAGGTTCAGGGTGTAGCCGACGCCGAACGGTTTCTCGACGAGCATCCCTTCGCCGGGCTGCCAGTACGCCGAGAGCATGCGGCCGATGCTCGGTCGTTCGAAGTTATACGGGACCCCAAGAATCTCACCGGAAGTCGGCTTGTCTGCCATGGCCGGTGATACGTCGTCCCCGGATAAAGATATTGTGTGCTGCGACGAGTGCTGCGAGTCGCCGTCGACGGCCAGGAGCCGATCGACGTGGCGCTACTCCGTGTCCGACTGATATCGTCCCCGTCCCTCGACCTCGTGGAGGCGCTCGAGCACCCGTCGGTCGCCGACCTCGCGATACCCCTCGCGGGCTGCCTCGCGGAGCGGCTCGGGGTCGGCGGCGGTGCCGACGAGACTTTGATCGAAGACGTGCAGATCCATCGCATAGTCCTCGACGTGGTCGGTGTGGTAGCCGAGGCCGAAGTCGATGAGATACGTTCGATCACCATCGACTCTCACGTTTCGCGTCGTCGGATCGCCGTGGACGAACCCTGCCTGGTGAAGCCGCGCGAGGTGCCGGCCGACGTCACGAACCCGGTCGGGCGACAGCGCCGCCTGCAGGTCGCGCTCGCCGACGTACTCGAATTCAAGCTTCGCCTCGTGCGGGTCGATATTCGACAGCACCGGCGTCGGGACGCCCTCGCGGCGGGCCAGACTGGTCAGCCGGGCCTCGAGTGTCGTTCGCTCTTTGCGGAGGCGCTCGTCGAGGGCGGGATGGCGGTAGGTCTTGGCTCGGCGACGTTTCGTGACGCGGCCGGCCTCGGGCGCTAAGTCGACCAGCGCTTCGGCTCCGCGGACCTGACTGTTGCCCGAGCCCGCGCCGCGACCGGCCGCGAGCTCCGGCTCGTCGCCGCGCTCGCGGTTCCTCGTGTCACCGCTCGCGTTTCCGGGGTCCTCGCTTCGCTCGGACCTCCCACGCCACGTCACCGGCACCTGATCGGGTCGGAAGTTAGGATCGACGCGCGAGTCCTCGAGCGCGAGCGTATCGCCTGCGGCGTACATCTTCGCACCGAGCACGGCGATCATCCCGGCGTTGTCACCCAGGAATCGGGGTTCGGGCGCGTGGAAGTCGGCCCCGCGCTGGGCACACATCTCGGCGAGCATCTCGCGCAGGCGGGCGTTGTGCCCAACGCCACCGCCGAGGACGAGTTCGTCGCTGCCGGTCAGCGACAGGGCGCGTTCCGAGACTTCGGTTAGCATGCCGAAGATGTTCTCCTGTAAGGAGTAACAGACGTCCTCGACCGGGACGCCGTCGTCGTATCGCTGCTTGGCAGCGCTCATGATCCCCGAAAACGAAAAGTCCATCCCCTTGACGACGTAGGGGAGGTCGACGTACTCGCCGTCTTTGGCCGCTTCTTCGACCTTCGGCCCGCCGGGGTGGGACCAGCCGACGTGACGGGTGAACTTGTCGATCGAGTTCCCGACACCGGTGTCCATCGTCTCCCCGAGGACGCGATAGCGGCCGTTGCGGTATGCCAACAGGTGTGCGTTCGCCCCGCTTGCGTTGAGACAGACCGGCGAGTCGAATCCCGAGGTGTGGCGGCCGATCTCGAGGTGAGCGACCATGTGGTTGACGCCGACCAGGGGCACCTCGAGGGCCTGACTCAGCGCCCGGGCGGCGGTGCCGACGACGCGCAGACAGGGGCCGAGGCCGGGGCCACGGGAGAAGGCGACGGCGTCAACAGGCGCAGCCTGTTGGCCCGACGAGCTCCGCTCGTCGACGTCGACCGGCGGCTCCGAGGCCGAGCCGTCGTGGGTCTCGCGGGCATGCTCGAGGACGCGCCCGACTACCTCCGGGATGGCGTCGTGCATGTGTTCGGACGCCTCACGGGGGTGGATGCCGCCGCTGTCGGGCTGATAGGCGTCGGTTTCGATGACGACGTCGTCGGTCTCGGCGTCGAAAAGCGCCGCGCTGGCGGCCCAGGCGGTGCCTTCGATCCCGAGGATACGGATGGAATTAGTCACGGATGAAAAACGGGTCGGAAGCGTCGACGTGCCAACTCCGTCTGTGGCACGTCGGCCATCACTCAGGGGTTATTCCCACTCGGTGTAGCCGCACTTGCCGCAGTGTTTGCGGTCACCGTGGTCGGCAAGGAAGACATCACCACAGCGGGGACAGAGTTCACCGTCGGTGCTGCCGTCGTCGTTGTAGAGCTCGTAACGCGCCATCTTATGCCTCCTCCGCCTCGGCGTCGGCCTCTTCCTCGGCGCCGATCTTGTTGCGCTCGAGCATGTGGTCTTGCTCGACGTCGCGGGCGTCGTCGGCAGTGTCGTAGACCTTCGCCTGACCGACCGTCTTGCGCATCCCGAACTTGGTGTCGAGCTTGCGGATGACGACCTCGTCGGCGTCCTTGTTCAGCTTCGCGGCGAGGCTGTCTCGGACCTGCAGGCGCTCGGGGGTGGCGTCCTCGTGGGACAGTTCGAAAGTCACGTCCGTTCGATGCAACATGGGGTTCTCCTCTTCGGAGATGATGTCGACGTCCATGATATCACTCAGTTACTCTACTATCCCCGTGTAGCGCCTAAAAGGATTTCGAACCACCCACCTGCAGGCCGGAAACTGGGCTCGATAGCGACGTCGGCGATCACTGCTGTCTCAGACGTCCGGTTGTCAGTCACTTGCGGCGTGGCCGCGAGACGGTCTCCAGTCGCGGCGGTACCCCACGACAGCAGCCCGCATCAGGGAAATACGACCAGTCCGCGCGGAACCTGCCCCTCGAGCGCTACGGGCCAGTCGACATCGACCTGCACCCACGAGTCGCCGAACTCCCGCGTCAGAAACAGTCCCCGGTTGTTGACCGCGACGACGATGCCCGGCTCGCCGACCGTCGCAAACACCGTTCGGACGACCCCCTCACCGGTCGGCAGACCGCGTCCCTCGAGCCGTTGACACGGCTCGTTGCCCGTGCGGCGATAGACGTACGAATCCGCTCTCCGCGGGACGTGTGCCGTCGACGCCCCGCGTGCGCTCGAGACCATGACGCGATCGGGATCACCGGGATCGGGGACGACCGACCAGCAGTACCGGTGTGCGAGGCCGTCCTGCGGGTGGTGCCACGAGTCGCCGCCGTCGTCGCTCTCGGCGTAGCCGTCGCCGGCCGCGGCGTAGAGCCGGCCCTCGCGATCGGGGTGGGTTGCAAGGGTGTGATTGTCCCGGCGGGCTCCCGGCGGCCGCTCGTGCCACGTCTCGCCGCCGTCGGACGTGGTAACGAGTGCGCCAGCCTCGATCCCCACGTAGAGCCGGTCGGGATCGAACGGATCGACCGCGATCGTGCGGACGTGGTGGGTGTGTGGCCGCGGCGGAAACGACCACTCGTCGGCCGAGGGGAGGACGGCCAGTCCCTCGAGGTGCGTCCAGGAGTCGCCACCGTCACACGAGCGATAGAGGCGGCTGGGTTCAGTGCCGGCGTAGACCACGTCCGGGTCGTGTGGGCTGCCCGTCACGGCCATCACGCGGTCGCCCTCGCGGACGGTCGCTGCTGTGTCGGGCCGCGCAATCGCCTGTCCGCCCGCCGTGCCCTCGGCCACGAACTGCGTCTCGCGACGGTCGAACGACTCCCCGCCGTCGACGGAGCGGAGCAGTCCGTTCCGGGTGCCGATGAAGAGCCGCTCGGGCGCGCCCGGGTGGGCACCGACACACTCGAGGTCGCGTCCGTCGAGTCGCGACGTGGTCGTCCAGCCGTCCGGCTCGAACCCGTCTCCCCGATAGACGAGCAGTCGGTCTCGAACGGCGACGATCACCGTCGTCATACTCGTTGGAACGGGGCCACGACGGATGAGTCGTTCCCCCCTTCGCGCGCCACTGCGAGCCAGCGAGCAGACCGTTACTCTGCGTCGGAGCGATCCCCGCGAACCGTCAACACTGGAACCGGCGACGTTCGGACGAGCTGGTCGGTGACGCTGCCGAGCAGATACCGATCCAGGCCCGTGCGTCCGTGGGTGCCGACGACGACGAGATCGATGTCGTGGTCGTCGATGTACGTCCGGATTTCCCGGGGAATCGACGGCCCGAACTCGATCGCCTCGTCGACCGGCTCGACGCCAGCGTCGGTCGCGAATGCCGACGCGTCCTCGAGGATCTGGGTCGCGCTTTCCTCGAGTGCCGTCAGCTGGATCTCGTTTCGGACGTCGACGCCGAGCGTTGCAGTCGTGACGACCGACAGGAGATGCAACGCGGCCCCCTCGGTGGTCGCGACGTCGACCCCGATCGTGAGTGCGTCCCGGGCACTCTCGCTGCCGTCGGTCGGGACCAGCACACTCCGGTAGGGGTAGTCGATCGCGTCGGTATCTGGCCGGATCGTCAATGTGGGTGTCTCGGCCTGCCTGATAACGCGCTCGGTCGTACTCCCGAGCAGTACTCGCTCGAGGCCCTGCCGTCCGTGGGTTGGCATGACGACGAGATCGACGTCGTGTGACGCTGCGTAGTCGACGATCGTGTTGGCGGGCACGCCCTGACGGACTTCGGCGACCGTCTCGATTCCCCGCTGCTGGGCGCGGTCTTCGGCATCGCTGACGATCGTCTCGCCCTCCTGGACGAGGGTGTCGACGGTCTCGCCTTGCCGGCGGAGCACGCTGTCTTTCGTCGTATCCGCCACGTTGAGGACGTGGACTGTCGCCCCGTGGGCGTCGGCGATCTCGAGGACGTGGTCGAACGCGGCCGCCGACCCTTCGCTGCCATCAGTCGGAAAGAGGATCTGGGTGTACATTGGTGGTGCCGGGTGTCACTCGCGGATATCCAGCGTGCCCTCGTCGGCAGTGTGGGCCTCACGCCACCAGACGAGTTCGAATTCGATACTCTGCTTTGCCTCCGTCTCCCCCTCGGACCAGTCCGACTCGCTTTCCAGTTTGAACGTGATCGGCTCCGCCGGGTTCATCGCGACGGTTGTGCCACCGAGCTCGAGAGTCACGTCGCCGTCAGCGTCGAGTTGGTCGGCCAGTTCGTGGAAATAATCGGCGACCTCCGATCGGGATCGTTGTTCCTCGGTCTCGAGTTCACCCATGTGCGTCGACACATCGAGGACCGGGATAAACACGCAGGGGTGCTCTCACTGGAGTAGAATACCGTCCTCTTGCGATACTCTCGCGTACTGAAAGCGACTGGACACCTCGAAGGGGGCGACGACTCGAGTCGCCCTGATCCGATCCACTGGTTTGTCGCGATGCGCGACTCAACTCCCAACGCAATCAGCTCCGCCGGGTATCGATCGGCGACCGGTTCCGACCCCTGGGTACTTTTTATCTGAAGGGCATTGTTATCATACCACGAATTGGTTGAGTTCGATGACACCGTCTGACGAACGCAAAGAGAAAGCCCCCGGTGTCTGCAGCAACTGTGGCGAACTGCTTACGGTCCGGATCACCGAGGACGGAACCATCCAACCGATCAGTCCGCACAATATCTGTTCGTGCGAGAATCCATCACTTCGCGTGATCGAGGAGGACGACGTCTTCGATGACGCCGAGGAGGACTTTCACTGATCCGGTCTCCTCTCACTGTGTCCCGGCGCACCCCAGGACGGGTCGCGGACCCGCCGGTCATGACTGACAGCAGTCCGTATCAGTATCACACAGCGATCGCACGCGAGACGCCGTCGCAGGCGGCGAAGGACGTCGAAACACGACCGCGCCCTCACGGACTGTTGGCCGACAGTATCAGGTGTGACGCACTGTTTCCGCACCGCATTCCTCACAGATGGCGACGAGCGCGTTGCGGTCGTCGGTCGGCTCGATACGGACCGGCTGGCGCTCGCCACAGTTGGGACACGTCCGACGGATCTCCGTCTCGCCGGTCTCGGACGGTGCACCGAGGGCGAGCGCCACGACCCGGTCGTCGGTCTCGTTGCGGCCGAGCTGCCATTCGCCGGGCGCAAAGCGGATCGCTTCCTCCGCGCTGACGGTCACGTCACCTTCCTCCGTCTCGAACGTCGCCGTCCCCTCGAGCACGTAGAAGATCTCTTCCTGCTCGGCGTGGCGGTGATAGCCGAAGCCGAAGCTCTCGCCGGGCTCGAGAATGTAGTGGTTCATCGCGAGGTGTTCGGTTCCGAGTGCGTTCGAGAGCGACCGTTTGTTTCGTGCCGGGCTCATCCATCGGTCGACGTCGGAGAGGCTCACCTGCTCCATAGTGACGCAGTCACACGGTGGGGGTAAATAGACTAGTGGCCGGAACGAACGGCCGAGTAGGAGTTTCGCGTCGCAAATCGGACCGCCGAGAGGGCGTTCCGTCGAGGGCACGGTGGTGGCGATCATCGCGAAACCCAGCAGACACAGCCGTCGATCGGCTGTCTCCGTTATCGAAAGGGGATGGGGAAGCTGCCTCCGGATGGGGGGTTGAGGGGATGGGGGGATAGCCGGAGGCGTTCTATTGTTTTCGGATATCACTAATGGTTGTTTCGGTAAGTATCACATAACCAACAAAGTTATTTCGGCACGATTCAAACCCCCCAAATGGCGGGGAGACGATTCGATCCGACAGAATCCGTCCGGCTTCGAGACAGACGGACCCTCGCCGTTGCCCCTGGGATCGCCCCGACGTGATGCCACTGGCCACATCGGCACCCGATCTCACTGATCCGATTGACACACCACCACCTACCGGATGGGGCTCCGACGCTGGCCTCTGGCCGGCGTTTCTCGACCGACGCGAGTCAGACGGGAGCGATAGCGATCTCGAGTCGAACTCACTGCTCACCGCATGCGGTGGTGCTCGAGTGTGGGGGAAGTGGGCTCGAGGACCTGGCGGCAGCCTGGACGAACGTCGGAACATCGCCGCAGGCACTCACGACTGCTTTTGTTTTGTTGCAGTCGTAGAAGTCAACTGCGCGTTCAATTGCGTCTCGTCAGTATGCATAGTCCCCGTCAATCCAGATTCGCATACTCGTACACACGACCTCGAAATCCTGGTTTTTTCAGCTCACTCAACGGTCCATATCGGCCAAATAGGAGTGATCTATCGGTCCATCGTAGATGAATCCCGGCTTGAGGGAGTGATCGACTCGAAATATGCACACGACGTTTCTGATCTCGTGTGCATATTCGGGAAACTGATTCTGTCGACGTACAACCCTAGGGGGGAACGGATGGAGCATCTAAAGACGAAGAATGATGCCGGCTACTGCGCCAAGCGAAGAGAAGATACAACCGACACCAAAGAGTTGAATCTTAATTGATTTGGATACTATATCCATGTTATCGTCTCCCCAGTAGAAATATACTGCAGACATGATCTTAGTGTACTCTAGTTTATTATACCCTTCTGATATTGAAATGTGAGCATTTTTAGTATTAGTACCGATCGTATGGGAATTAGGTATAATGTATGTATGGAAGAATGGTATGGTTGAAATAAATAGCGGAATGAACGGAATGTACAGAAGATAATTATTCGAGATCGGCTGTGTACCCTCAAATCCGAACTGGAGGACAGCTACATAAAATGAACCTAACAGAAGTATTATCTTCATGAACTCTATAGATCTGTCTCTTATTTTCTGTACTTCCTCAATGCTATTTTGAAAGGTTATTTTACCTTCTTCCAGTAATTGTTCCCAAAATTCGATATCCTCATTATCAGAATTTTCCAAAATCTCCTCCATTTTCTGACGTGATACAGAAGAGTCAGCCATGTTATAGTATTTGATTGGCATCTAATAAATGCACTGGAGAGACATTCTATACCCCTGTTTCGCATGGATCAATTGGAGATCCGCGTGCGAAGGTGAGGGTAGGGCGCTGTAATTTTTTGGCGCTGTCGCCTTGGCGACACCCGCCAAGGGGGCGTTCGCGCGCAGCGCGACCCGACCCCGCAGGCGTTGCGGTGCGATCGCGGTGCCGACCCCACCCTCGAGCCGCGGACGATCAAAACGGAACAAGCTGAGAGAACGGACGGAATCGCTACTCGAGCGTCGATCGAGACACTTCAGACGATACAAAAGGACTCGCCGGGAGTCACGCGAGCGAAGCGAGTGTGACTACGGCGAGTCCATTGACTGGAGCGAACGAAGTGAGCGGAAGGAAATGGACTCGCCGGGATTTGAACCCGGGGCCTCTTCCTTGCGAAGGAAGCGATCTGCCACTGATCTACGAGCCCTCGCACGTTCCTACCGGCGGTTTCTATTTGAGGCTTGTGTTTCGACGCCGGATCGGGACACCGACTCATGGGCGAGGCCCGAGCCGATCACCCACTCGGAGCGAGCTACCACCGATCACGGCCGGACCGCGAGCACGCGAGCGCGGCCGGCGAGCGCGCCGACCAGAAAGCCGGCGAAGTGAGCGAGGAGGGCGACGCCGGGGGAGGCGGTCGCAAGCGTCACCCCGATCGCGAGCCCGACGAACACGAGCGCTGAGAGCCAGCCTGGGACGTCGACGAGCGAGGCGAGGCCGCTCGAGAGCCGGTTCGACGCGACGAGATAGCCCAGGAGGGCAAAGACGGCACCGCTGGCACCGAGGACGCCGGCCGTCGGCGCGACGGGGGCGACCGGTAGCGCCGCGAGGGCACCCGTGAGGACGAGCTGGGAAACGCCCGCGATCGCGCCGGTGATCGCGAAGAAGACGTGAAAGCGAAGCCGGGTGGTCGCCCGCGCGACCGGCCAGCCGAAGACGATCAGGGCGAGGCTGTTCGAGAGCAGGTGGCCGAAGCCGCTGTGGGCGTAGACGCTCGTGACGATCGTCCACGGGTTGGTCGACAGCGGCGGCGCGAGGACGAATAGCGCGCCCATCACGCCCGCGAGCGCCGTGACGCCCTGGACGACGAAGACGAGCACGAAGACGACGAGGAGCTCGAGGATCGGACTCGGGCTCCGCGACCGGGCGGGCGGCCGGTCGCCAGCGCCGGCGTTGGACTGGCGGGAGGACGGAGACTGCGTTCGGGACCGCGAGCGCCGCACCATACGGATACGTACACGGGGATCGCCAAAAGTCTCCGTTTTCGTGGATACGGGGACCATCATCGCTTAGTACAACCGCAGAATACGATATCGTATGCGAACACCAGCACCCGAGAGCCGACCGGTCGCGCTGACGATCGCCGGCAGCGACTCCGGTGGCGGCGCGGGCATCCAGGCCGACCTCGCGACGATGGCCGCCCACGGCGTCTTCGGGACGTCGGCGATCACCGCCGTCACGGCCCAGAACACCCGTGGCGTCGAGTCCTCGCACGTCCTGCCGGTCGCGGAAGTCGACGCACAACTCGCAGCCGTCACCGACGACTTCGCGGTCGGCGCGGCGAAGACGGGGATGCTCGCGACGACCGAGGTCATCGAGACCGTCGCCGACCACGCACAGGGATTCGACTTCCCGCTGGTGGTCGACCCAGTGATGGTCGCGACCTCCGGCGACCGCTTGCTCGAGCCCGAAGCCGAGCGCGCCTACGAGGACCTGCTCGGCGAGGCGACCGTCGCGACGCCCAACGCCGACGAGGCCGAGGTCCTGACCGACATCGCCGTCACCGACGAAGAGACCGCCCGCGAGGCCGGCGAAGCGATCCTCGAGACCGGCGTCGACGCGGTCCTGATCAAAGGCGGCCACGTCCCCGGCGAGCGGGTGCGGGATACGCTCGTTACCGAGGACACCGTCCGGACGTTCGAACACCCGCGCGTCGGCACGGACGCCACTCACGGCTCCGGCTGTACGCTCGCCGCGGCGATCGCGGCCCGCCTCGCAAAGGGCGAGGCCCTCGAGCCCGCCGTGGGAGGTGCGACCGACGTTCTCGCGCGCGCGGTACGCTACTACTACGACGTGGGCAAGGGCCACGGCGCGGTCAACCACATGGCTCCGCTGCGGAACGAAGCGGCCCGAGAGCCCACCGCCGAGATGGTCCAGGCAGTCGTCGACCGGTTCGTCGACGCCGACGTGTCGGCGCTGGTTCCCGAAGTCGGGATGAACGTCGTCGGCGCGACGCCGTATGCCGACTCCGTCGCCGAGACGGCCGCCGTCGAGGGGCGGATCACCCGTACTCTCTCGGGGGTTCACCCCAACCGCGGCGTTCGGTTCGGCGCCTCGAGTCACGTCGCTCGCTTCCTGCTGTCGGCGCGGGAATTCTTCCCGGACCTACGCTTTGCGGTCAACTGCCGGTTCGACGCGGACGTCGAGGCGGCTCTCGAGACGCTCGACTGGCCGATCGCCGAGTACGACCGGGGCCAGCAACCCGAGGAAGTCGCGGAGATCGAGGACAGCACGATGGGCTGGGGTGCCCAACAGGCCTTCGGGGACCGCGACGAGCCGCCCGCTGCCGTCGTCGATCGCGGTGAGGTCGGCAAGGAGGCGATCGTGAAGGTCGTCGCCACGGATCCCGAGACGCTGGCCGAGCGAACGCTGGCGCTCGACCGGGAGGTCTCCGAATGAGCGCGACCGATCTCGACGTCGGCATCATCCTCCCGCAGTACGGAACCGATATCGGGACAGTTCGAGACACGGCACTCGAGGCCGAGCGGCTCGGCTACGACGCGGTCTGGCTCGAGGATCACTTCCAGTCGTGGATCGGCGACCCGCGGCGGGCGACCCAGGAGTGCTGGACGACTCTGAGTGCCGTCGCCGAAGCGACCGACCGGATTCGGCTGGGCACCCTCGTGACGAGCCAGTCCTACCGCCATCCGGCCCTGCTCGCGAAGATGGCGGCGACGGTCGATCACATCAGCGACGGCCGACTCGACCTCGGCTTGGGCGGGGGCTGGTACGAAGCCGAGTACGACCGCTTTGGCTACGAGTTCCGCGAGCCACCGGCCGAACGGCTCCGCCGACTTGCCGAAACCGTCGAGATCCTGCAGGGGTTGTGGACCACCGACACCTACAGTCACGAGGGCGAGCACCTCGACGTCGACCTCGATGAGGCTTTCTGTGAACCCCAACCCGTCCAGGACCCGCACCCGCCGATCTGGATCGGTGGCGGTGGCGAGCAGTTCACGCTGCGATACACCGCCGAGCTGGCCGACGGCTGGAACTTCGGCACGCTCGAGCCCGAGGGCTTCGCCGAGAAACTCGACGTGCTCCGCGGCCACTGCGAAAGCGAGGCCCGATACGACGAGATCCGCAAGTCCGCCGAGCTGTTCGTCTTCGTCGGCGAGACGACCGCCGCGGCCGAAGCAAAGCGCGAGCGCTTCCAAAGCGAGTTCCTCCCCGACGAGCCGAGCGAGCCCCGCGAATTCTTCCTCGCGGGCTATCTGGAGACGGCCCCCACGGGAACGCCCGCGGAGGTCCGCGACCGGCTCGCGGACTACGCCGATGTCGGCATCGAGGAGGTCATGCTCGCGATTCCGGACGCGGCCGACGCCGAAGACGAGAGTCTGACGGTGCTGGCCGACGAACTCGCCGCCTGACGGCCGGCAGTCGGACGGGACCGGGTCACTCGTGGATGGCGGCGACATGTTCAGTGCCCCAAAATCGACAGTAGAGCTATACGGCAGGCGCGAGACGCCCTCGGTATGAGTGATCCGTCGGTCGGTGGGGCGAACATCGAGGGAGAGTCACCACAGCTCGAGCCGACGATCGAGACCGACGAGGCGACGATCACCGACGACGCCGAACTCGAGCGGACGCTCGGGCTCACTGGTGGTCTCGCCATCGGGATCGGGACGATGATCGGGGCCGGGATCTTCGTGTTCCCGGGGCTGGCGGCCGGCCGGGCCGGGCCCGCCGCGGCGGGGTCGTTCGCGATCGGCGCGATCGTCGCCCTGCTGGTCGCGCTGCCGGCCTCCGAACTCGCGACGGCGATGCCGAAAAGCGGGGGCGGCTACTACTACATCTCCCGCGGACTGGGCACGCTCGCCGGGACCGTCGTCGGGCTGTCGCTGTGGTTCGGGCTGGTGTTCGCGACGGCGTTTTATCTCGTCGGCTTCGGCTACTACGCCGTCGACACGCTCGCGGAACTCGGCGTCGCGGTCAGCGACGGACTCGTCATCCCGCTGGCGTTACTGTTCGGAGCGGCCTTTACCGTGTTGAATATCACTGGGACGGAAAACGCGGCGAAGCTCCAGAACGGGATCGTCGCGTTGTTGCTCTCGATACTGGCCGTCTTTCTCGGGTACGGCGGCCTCAACGCGGTGGGGCTCATCGGCGAGCCGTCCGCGCCCGAGCAGTTCGCGCCGTTCGGCGCGATGCCGGTGTTGACGACCGCGGCGCTCGTGTTCACCTCGTATCTGGGCTTCGCACAGGTCGCGACCGTCGCCGGGGAGATGAAAGACCCCGGACGGAACCTGCCGCTGGCGATGGTCGGCTCCGTCCTCATCGTCGGCGTCCTCTACGTGACGACGATCTTCGTCGCGACGAGCGCGTTCGGAGGCGACCGACTCGCGGAACTCGGCGAGACGGCCATGGTCGAGGTCGGCCGCCACTACCTCGGTGCAGCCGGTGCGGTCGCGATCGTGTTCGGTGGGCTGCTTGCGACCATGTCGAGTGCGAACGCATCGGTCCTCAGCACGTCTCGAGCCATCTACGCGGTCTCGAAAGACGCCCTGTTACCGCGGCGAGCGAGCCACATCAACCTGCGATACGGCACACCACACGTCGCGCTGGGGATGGCCGGCGGGCCGATCCTCGTGCTGGTCGCGACCGGTCGCGTGGAACTGCTCGCGGAGGTCGCCTCGTTCCTGCACCTGGTCATGTACGGGCTGATCTGCGTGGCCCTGCTCGCACTGCGCCGCGACGAACCGGAGTGGTACGATCCCGACTTCCGGGTCCCCGGCTATCCCGTCGTCCCGGCACTCGGCGCACTCGCCAGTTTCGCCCTGATCGGCTTCATGCAACGCACGTCACAGCTCATCGGCATCGCGATCATGATCGCGACCGCCGGGTGGTACGCCTACTATGCCCGCGACGTAACCCTCAAGGGGGGAATCCAATGACCCGCGTCCTCGTTCCGCTGGCGATCCTCGAGGGCGAATCGGTCTCGACCGGTCTCCCGACACTGCTCGCGACGATGGACGTGACCGTGCTCGGCTATCACGTCCTGCCGGAACAGACGCCGCCGGATCAGGCGCGACTGCAATACGAGGACAGAGCCACCGAAGCGCTCGTCGATCTCGAGGACGCGTTCGAAGCAGCCGGCGGCAGCGCAGATCACCGCCTCGTGTTCACCCACGACCGGGAGCAAACGATCGACCGGATCGCCGACGAGACGGCCGCCGACGCCTACGCTATCACCGGCACGATCGGGCCGGTCGATCGCCTCCTCGTGACGTTGACCGGTGATGTCGCCGTCGACCGGATCACAAGCTTCGTCACGGAACTGGTCGGCGACCGCGAGATCGACGTCACGCTCTTTCTCGCGACCGACGACGAATCCAGTGGCCGAGAATCGCTCGCGTCCGCCGCGACAACCCTTTCCGAGTACGGAATCGAGGTGGAGACCGAACTCGCGGTCGACGAGCCGCCGTTCGAGGCGCTCGTCGACACCGCGGCCGGCCACGACGCCATCGTCATGGGCGAACGGGCTCCGTCGCTCCGGTCGTTTCTCTTCGGCGAGGACGCCGAACGCGTCGCTACTGAGTCGGTCGGACCGGTGCTCGTCGTCCGCAGGCACCACGACGACGCGGCGACCACCCGGAAGCGACCGGCAGACGATTCCGCCGACCGGCCCTCGCGTCCCGACTGACAGGAGTCCGTCTCAGGGTGTCGATTCCCGGCCGGGGACGAGACGCACAACGGTTAACTCGAGTGCGTCCATTCCCCTCGGCATGCGTCTGGCGACGTCGGCATACGAAACGGTGTTCGACGAGGCTCCCGACGGGCTCGTGATCATCGATCCGGACACGGAACGGATCCGCGAGTGTAACCGACGGGTCTGTGAGCTCGTCGACCGTGAGCGCGAGGCTCTCCTCGACCGTGACGTGACGGCGCTCATCGACGAGGTTCGGGGGCCAGAACCCGATCCCGTGCCAGCACTCGATCGAGACGACGTCGCAACCAGGACGTGGCTGATACGCACCGGCTCGGACGAGATCGTGCCGTTCGACGTGTGCGTGTCGCCGATCTCGATCGACGGCGACGACCACGTTCTCGCGCGACTCACGGGGGCAACCGACGAGACAGACCGGTCGCAAGACGACGACCTCGACTGCGAGTTGAAATCGCGGGCAGTCGACGCCGCTCCGATCGGGATCACGATCAGCGATCCCCATCAGGCGGACAACCCGATGATCTATATCAACGAGATGTTCGAAGAGATCACCGGCTATTCGGCTGCCGGGGCCATCGGACGAAACTGTCGATTCCTGCAGGGGCCGGAGACGCGGGCCGAGCCGGTCGACGAGATGCGTGAGGCGATCGCGGCCGAGCGGCCGGTCACCGTCGAGCTCAAGAACTATCGCAGTGACGGCATCGAGTTCTGGAACCGCGTGACGATCGCCCCGATTCGCGACGACGAGGGGACGGTGACGAACTACGTCGGCTTCCAGGAAGACGTTACCGAACGGGTCGAGAGTCGACAGGCGTTAGAACTCGCCGATCACCTCTTGGAGACCGTTCCCAGCGGCGTGTTTCGGACTGAACCCACGCCCGACGGAACCTTCGAGTACGCCAATCCGGCGCTCGCCTCGCTGTTAGGTGTCGACTCCGTCGATCAGCTTCACGAGTATCGTGTCGCCGACTTCTACGCGAACCCGGAGGTACGTGCTGACCTCGTCGAGACGCTCCGGGACACCGACGTCCCCTCCGTCAAACGCGAAGTGACACTCGAGCCGCTCGACGGGGAGTCGATCGACGTGGTGATCACGGCCTCCCTCTCGACGGACGACTCGGGAGCCGAACACGTCCACAAGGCAGTCCAGGACATCACGGAGCGAAAGCGCTACGAGCAGCGGCTGAAAGACCAGCGTGACGACCTCGACGTGTTGAACCAGATGCTGCGCCACGACATCCGCAACGACCTCCAGCTCGTCACCGCCTCCGCGGACTTCCTCCACGACCATGTCGACGATGCGGGCCGCGAATATCTCGCGACGATCCGTGAAAGCGCCGGTCACGCCGTCGAGTTGACACAGACGGCACGCGACATGTCCGACGTGATGCTCTCGACGGACGAAAACCTGGCACGCGTCGATCTCCGACGCACCCTCGAGAGCGAACTCGAGCGGGTACGTTCCGAGTACGCGGCCGCCGCGGTCACCGTCGAGGGGACGATCCCGCGGACGACGGTCGTTGCCGACGATATGCTCCACTCGGTTTTTCGGAACCTGTTGACAAACGCCGTCCAACACAACGATCGGGAGGTACCCTCCGTCGTAGTCGCCGCGACCGAGCGCGACGAGAGCGTCGTCGTTCGTGTCGCCGACGACGGGCCGGGCGTCTCCGACGAGCAGAAAGACGAGATCTTCGGAAAGGGAACGAAAGGCGGAGACAGCGCCGGGACGGGGCTCGGCCTCTACCTCGTAGAGACGCTCGTCGACACCTACGGCGGCAGCGTCCGGGTCGAGGACAACGATCCCCGAGGGGCAGTCTTCGTCGTCGAACTGCCGACCGGCGAGTGACCCACCCCGGAGAACGCGAGTGGCCGACAGTCTCGTACGGATTCCTGTCACTGCTGACGTCCCGCGCTCGGCTGTCTCCCGGGCCATATCGGGAGACCGACCCGTCGATGACCGACCGACCAGTTAGCCGTCCTCGTCGGGTGCCGAGTCCCCGTTGGACGTGGTCTCGCCCTCGAGATACTCCCCGCGAATCACGAGCACCGGATCGACCGTCCGTCGCGCCAGCCGTTTGGCCCGATCCCGGAAGATAACCCGACGGACCGACGGGCGGCTCTCGCCGGCGACCAGAAGGTCGTGGTCGGCTGACGCCTCGACGATCGCCGCCGTCGGCGAGTCGTCGACGACGACCGTGCTGTCGATCCGATCCGCATCGACGCCCGCGTCGACCAGTTCCGATCGGGCCGTCTCGAGCAGTTCCGTCCCCGCCGCTTGACTCGAGTCGTCCGGCGTGACGTGAAAGAGAGTGAGCTCGAGGTCCGTTCCGGTGAGAATCGTCGCGAGCAGTCGGGCGATGTACTCGACGTTGACGTCGCCCCGGAGTGCGACGAGCACCGTCTCGAGGACGGGTGCCGGGTTGAGCACCAGGACGGCGTCACAGGCGTCCTCGACGGCGACGCGTTCGAACGTTTCCAGCCGGTCATGGGTAAACGCCAGCCGCGACGTAACGTCACAGCCGGCGTCCTCGAAGACCGACCGTAGTTCCTCGAGTTCGGCCCGCGCGCGATCGCCGTACTGGTCGCGTGCCTGGTCCGGGGCGGTCTGGTCAGGTAGTTCGCGATAGCCAAGCAGGACGACCGGGATCGACGCGAACGCGTCGACGATCGTTTCAGGAACGACCTCCCCCTCGAGAACGTCGACCGGGATCAGCACGCGGTGATCACGAGGCGCTGACATGAGGTGTAGTCTGTCATCCTACCACGGTGAGCGGTATATACCCCCATCGAACGTCTCAGAGTGAGAACCGATAGCTAATTTTGGGTTGGTGCGGTATCGCGGCGCATGGTCGACAGTCCGTTTGATGTCGAGCTCGAGGTCGGGGAAGTGATCGACGCCGAACCGTTCCTCGAAGCCGAGAAGCCGAAGATGACGAAACTCTGGATCGATCTCGGCGATGAAGAGATCCAGTCAGCCGGACAACTGGACCACCACTACGACACCACAGAGCTCGTCGGTCGGCAGGTACTGTGTGCGACGAACCTCGGATCGGTGCGGATCGCGGGATTCAAATCCGAAGCGCTGACCGTCGGCGTCCCCAGCGAGGAGGGGTATCCCGTATTGGTCTCGCCGGACGACGACGTGCCGCTGGGCGGAACGTTGTACTGATTCCCACTCACGGCGTCTGTTGTCGCGGCTTAACGACCCAATAAGTATACTGAGAAGGCTCGAACGAACGACGTGGCGAGGCGGGCCGGATTCGGTCATCCCCCCACCCCCCCACCGAACCCGTCCGATCATCCGAGACATCGCCGAACCCTCGCCACCGATCGGAGCACGTCCCGACGTCTTCTGCTCCGATCAACCATCACCGCACGGGCCCGACTCGCGGTGTTCGGGTCCGGTGTCGGTTTCGACGCTGGTTTCAGACGCGAGTTTCGACCCGAAGAGGCCTCCCTGAGAACGCTGTCGTGATCGATCACGATCCAGCGTTGCCGCGACCACTTTCACCGCGGATCCCGCAGGGTTTTTGAGATGGAACGATACGCATCCAGTATGACCGAGGCGACGGGGATCGTCGGCGAGTTTTTCTCCCTCAAAGAGGGGACCGACGCCGATCTACTGGCGATGCAGTGTGGCGACTTCTACGAGTTCTTCGGCGAGGACGCCGAACGCGTCAGCGAGGAACTCGATCTCAAAGTCTCCCAGAAGTCCTCGCACGGCTCGTCGTATCCGATGGCCGGCGTCCCGATCGACGATCTGACGCCCTACCTCAAGGCCCTCGTCGAACGCGGCTACCGCGTCGCCGTCGCCGACCAGTACGAGACCGACTCCGGCCACGCTCGCGAGATCGTTCGCGTCGTGACCCCCGGCACCTTGCTCGAGACCAGCGACGCCGACGCCCAGTATCTCGCGGCGGTTGTCAGTGGGAGCGAAAACGCCTATGGCCTCGCCTTTGCGGACGTGACTACCGGCCGCTTTCTCGTCGCGGAAGCCGACGACGCCGACGACGCGTTGACAGAACTCTACCGGTTCGATCCGGTCGAGGTCCTGCCCGGACCCGACGTGCGAACCGACGACGACCTGCTGAACCGGGTCCGCGAACGCAGCGACGCGACGCTTACCCTCCACGAGACGGAGGCGTTCGCACCGAAACGGGCAGCCCACCAGGTGCGCGAACAGTTCGGCACGGAGACCGTCGACCGACTGGCCGTCGACGAGCCGGCCATCGCCGCTGCCGGGTCGATCCTCGCGTACGTCGCGGACACCGGCGCGGGCGTGCTGGCCTCGATGACCCGGATCCAGGCCCACCACGGCGACGACCACGTCACGCTGGACGCGACCACCCAGCGTAACCTCGAGTTGACCGAAACCATGCAGGGCGAGCGCGACGGCTCGCTGTTCGCGACGATCGACCACACCGAGACCAGCGCCGGCGGCCGACTGCTGAAGGAGTGGCTCCAGCGGCCCCGGCGGTCGCTCGCAACGCTCGAGGAGCGCCAGAAATCCGTCGCTGCGCTGTCGACGGCGGCGCTGGCTCGCGACGAGCTCCAGGACGCGCTCGGCGAGGCCTACGATCTGGCGCGACTCGCCTCGAAAGCGACCCACGGGAGCGCCGACGCGCGGGACCTGCTCGCGGTTCAGGAGACGCTGTCGGTGTTGCCCGCGCTGGCCGACATCGTCGCGTCGAAGCCGGAGCTTGCCGATTCGCCTCTTTCGGGGATCGTGGATCGACCGGACCGCGAAGCTGCTGCCGACCTCCGGGAGACCCTCGAGGCGGCCATCGCCGACGATCCGCCATCGACGGTCACCCAGGGCGAACTCCTCCAGCGAGGGTACGACGACGAACTCGACGAGGTCATCGAGCGCCACGAGGCGGTCAAGGAGTGGCTCGATACCCTCGCTGACCGCGAGAAAGCCCAGCATGGCCTCTCACACGTCACCGTCGACCGCAACAAGACCGACGGCTACTACATCCAGGTCGGCAAGTCCGCCGCCGACGGCGTCCCCGACCACTACGAAGAGATCAAGACGCTGAAGAACTCCAAACGGTTCACCACCGACGAACTCGAGGAGAAAGAACGTGAAATCCTCAGACTCGAGGAACGACGCGGCGACCTCGAGTACGAACTGTTCGAGGAGCTTCGTGAGTCGGTTGCCGCACACGCCGAACTGCTGCAAGATGTCGGCCGGGCGCTGGCGACCGTCGACGCGCTGGCGAGTCTGGCGACCCACGCCGCCGAGAACCGCTGGGTTCAGCCCGACTTACACCGGGGCGATCGCTTAGCGATCGACCAGGGTCGTCATCCGGTCGTCGAGCAGACGACAGAGTTCGTCCCCAACGACGTGCGGCTGGACGAGGATCGGGGCTTCCTCGTCGTGACGGGGCCCAACATGTCCGGGAAATCGACGTACATGCGCCAGGTCGCGTGTATCGTCCTGCTGGCCCAGATCGGCAGTTTCGTTCCCGCAAAGGACGCCGAGATCGGGCTGGTCGACGGCATCTTCACCCGCGTCGGTGCGCTTGACGAACTGGCACAGGGTCGCTCGACGTTTATGGTCGAAATGAGCGAACTCTCGAACATCCTTCACACCGCGACCGAGGAGTCACTGGTCATCCTCGATGAGGTCGGCCGCGGGACCGCGACCTACGACGGGATCTCGATCGCGTGGGCCGCAACGGAGTATCTGCACAACGAAGTCCAGGCCAAGACCCTCTTTGCGACCCACTACCACGAGCTGACCGGGCTCGCTGAGAACCTTCCCCGTGTCGCTAACGTCCACATTGCGGCCGACGAACGCGACGGCGACGTGACGTTCCTCCGGACAGTACGGGACGGCCCCACGGACCGCAGCTACGGGATTCACGTCGCCGACCTCGCAGGAGTGCCCGATCCCGTCGTCGACCGCGCCCGGGATGTCTTAGCGCGCCTGCGCGAAGAGAAAGCCATCGAGGCCAAAGGTGGCGGTTCGAGCGAACCCGTCCAGGCCGTCTTCGATCTCGGGAGCGGAACGATGCAGATGGAGGGACAGGAACAGACCCCGGCTCGGTCGGCGTCGACCGACGGCGGTCCGACAGCGGCTGACGAGCAGTCGCTCGACCCCGAGACCGAGGCCGTCCTCGAGGACCTCGAGTCGATCGACGTGAACACGACGCCGCCGATCGAACTCGTCTCGAAGGTTCAGGAGTTACAGGAGCGACTCGAGGAGTGATACTGCCGGACAGAACGATGTGAAGCCGGTCGCGAATTCGCGGCCGTCCCCAAATGACGGCCGCATACATGCGACCGGCTTCGTATTGACTTCTGTCCAGTACGTTCCGCCGACTCGGTGAGACGAGCCGTCAGCATCGCATTCGCTCGAGGCGGCCGATATCCGCCCAGGCGGCGTCCGTCAGCACAGTTCGCCCAGATCCCGCCACTCGGAGAGGTCGTGGAGGTCGATCTGGATCTCGAGGCCACAGCCCTCGCAGTGAAACGCGACCTTCCGATACCCCGGTTGGAACTCCGCGGATTCGCCGTGGTCGTCGCACTCGATTCGAATTCCGCGTTCCTCCCATCGGGTACTTCAACAGTGTAGTTGCTCATGGTTTTGAAACACTCCCTCCGATTCGGCGTCGGTATCGAACACCGGACGACCCTTAGCTCTTTCACCGGTTTGCGGTGCCGGATTCGACGTCGCAGGGGCCGGTCCTCGATCCCCGGCGGATGCCCCGAGCGGGCCGCCAGGCTCGGAAGATCGAACCGATCCGTCGGGACGTAAGACCTAACCAGACGCCGTCTGTATGGATATGCAGACCATCGGGCGTCGAAACCGATCGCCGTACCGACGCCGCATTATCATGAGCGACGAGAGCATCCCATCGCAGGACGAGACCGAGATCCACCAGCTAGACGAGGACACTGTCGCCCGGATCGCCGCCGGCGAGGTCGTCGAACGGCCCGCTAGCGCCGTCAAGGAACTGGTCGAGAACAGTTTGGACGCTGACGCCTCGAGCGTCGACGTCACCGTCGAGGACGGCGGCACTGAGTTGATCCGGGTCGCAGACGACGGCCACGGGATGACCGAGGCGGACCTCCGAGCGGCCGTCCGCGAGCACACGACCAGCAAGATCGACGGGCTCGAGGACCTCGAGTCGGGGGTCGCAACCCTCGGCTTTCGCGGCGAAGCGTTGCACACGATCGGCTCGGTGTCGCGGTTGACGATCCGTTCGCGCCCCCGCGACGCCGACGGCGCGGGGACGGAACTCGTCTACGAGGGCGGCGAGGTGACGAGCGTCGAGCCGACGGGCTGTCCCGCGGGGACGATCGTCGAGGTCGACGACCTCTTTTATAACACGCCCGCCCGCCGGAAGTTCCTCAAGACGACGGCGACGGAGTTCGCCCACGTCAACCGCGTCGTCACGCGCTATGCACTCGCGAACCCCGATGTCGCAGTCTCGTTGACCCACGACGGTCGCGAAGTGTTCGCGACGACCGGCCAGGGCGACCTGCAGGCCGCCGTGCTCTCGGTGTATGGCCGCGAGGTCGCCTCTGCGATGATCCCCGTCGAGGCCGACGGCGACGAACTCCCGCCGGGGCCACTCGAGTCCGTCTCGGGGCTCGTCTCCCATCCCGAAACGAATCGCTCGAGTCGGGACTACCTCGCGACGTACGTTAACGGCCGGGCCGTGACCGCCGACGCCGTCCGCGAGGGGATCATGGGCGCGTATGGGACACAGCTGGGTAGCGACCGGTATCCATTCGTCACGCTCTTCCTCGAAGCCCCCGGCGGCGCGGTCGACGTGAACGTCCACCCGCGCAAGCGAGAGGTGCGCTTCGACGACGACGATGCGGTCCGCCGGCAGGTCGACGCCGCCGTCGAGTCGGCGCTGCTCGAGCACGGCCTGCTGCGGTCGCGTGCGCCACGGGGCCGGTCGGCACCGGGCGAGGCACAGGTCGAGCCCGGCGGTGATCGTGGGTCCGGGACGGGGACGCCCGACTACGAGTCGACGACGCTCGAGCACAGCACTGGAGCTGCGACGCCGGCCAGAAACTCGGATAACAACGAACGCGACCCGGCACCCCCAGCGGCCGACGACGGGACGGACGACGCGCCCTCGCCCGCCGACCCGGAACCGGCGAGTACGGACACAGAGGCCTCCTCGAGTGAGGCCGATGCCAGCACCGAGCGCACGTCGCGGTCGACAGCGGATACAAGCGAGTCAGAACGGTCGTCGGCGACCACGACGGAGCCGAGCACGGATCGAGATCACCGAACGGACGCCGAGACGACAGCCGGTTCGACGGCGACGGCAGCCGATTCGAGCCCGTCCGCGGCTCGAGACGACGAGTCGCAGGCCGATCGCGACGCGACGGCCAACGCAGACCGCACGTTCAGGGCTGCCACCGAACAGCGGACGCTGACCGGTGAGGCCGCGACGGGCGAGGAGACCGCGTTCGAGTCGCTGCCGCCGTTGCGCGTACTGGGCCAGCTCCACGACACCTATCTGGTCTGTGAGACGCCCGACGGACTGGTCTTGATCGACCAGCACGCTGCCGACGAGCGGGTCAACTACGAGCGCCTGCAGGACGCGTTCGCCGACGATCCGACCGCACAGGCACTCGCCGAGCCCGTCGAACTCGAGTTGACCGCCGCAGAGGCGGAAGCCTTCACCCACTACCGAGAGGCGCTCTCGCGACTGGGGTTTTATGCCGATCGTGTCGACGACCGGACGGTCGCCGTGACGACCGTCCCTGCGGTCCTCGAGAAGACGCTCGATCCCGATCGGCTTCGGGACGTGCTCACCTCCTTCGTCGAAGGTGACCGCGAGGCGGGCGCGGAGACGGTCGACGCGCTGGCCGACGCGTTCCTCGGCGATCTGGCCTGTTATCCCTCGATCACGGGGAACACGTCGCTGACCGAGGGATCGGTGATCGATCTGCTCGAGGCGTTGGACGGTTGCGAGAACCCCTACGCCTGTCCGCACGGACGGCCGGTGATCGTTCGATTCGACGAAACGGAGATCGAAGAGCGGTTCGAGCGGGATTATCCCGGTCACGGCGAGTAGGGTGGGCCGACCGGACGACGGGTCGGGACGTCATGTCTCACTCTTCGCCGAGCTTCTTGGCGCTCGTATCTCGGATGTCCCGAACTGTCGGACGTTCGTGCCGGTAGAGCCAGATCGCACAGCCGAAGGCGACTGCCCCGGCAGCGGTGGCGATGGCGAATGCGATCCGATAGCCAAGCGGCGTGTAGACGCGGACGCCACTGACGAGGTCGCCGGTCCAGTAGGTATCGAGTGCCCAGCCCATCACCGTCGGCAGGACCGCAGCCCCGACGAACGCGCCGAAGTTGATCGTCCCGGTCGAGATCCCGCTCGCATTACTCGGGTAGCGCTCCTTGACGACAGCGTAGCTGAGCAGGAACGCGCCCTGCAGGAAGCCAGTCAGGAAAAAGACCACGCCCACGACGGCCAGCGGCGGCCGCCCGACGGCCGCGATCAGGGCGAGACAGGCCGTGAAACAGCCGCCGCCGACCGCGATCAACCCCATCCGGCGCTCGAGACGGTCCGAGAGCCACCCGATCGCCGGGGATCCGATCATGATGCCGACGCTCCCGAGCAGGGTGATCGTCGACGCCGTGGTGACGGAGACGTCGTACACCTGCACCACGTAGGGAACTCCCCAGAGCCCGAACAGGGTGAGATTCACGCCAGTCATACAGAAGAGCATAATCGAGACGACCCAGACCAGCGGGTCCCGGACGACGGCCGCGAGCGACGAGCGAAGCTGCGCACCGGTAAGGGGCTTGGGTTCGGGAACGCCCTCGAGCGGTTCGAATCCTGCCCGGGCGGGCGTGTCTCGGACGAGTGCAAACACAGCCACGGCGGCGACGAAGCCGGCCACACCCAGCGACCCGATCGAGACGCGCCAGCCGACGGCACCGACGGCGATCGCCAGCGGGGTCGTCGCGAGGACGCCGCCGAACCCGGAGAGCGTGAACGTCAGGCCGCTCATCGTCGCGAACTCGTCGGCCCGAAACCAGGTTGCACAGAACCGGAGGATACAGACGAAGATGACGCTGCCGCCGAGGCCGACGAGCCCGCGACCGAGCAATGCCACGAGATACGAGTTCGCCGCGGCGAACCCGATCGTGCCGACGCTCATCACCACTGCGCCGATCGTCGCCGTGCGTCGCGGACCGACGCGGTCGGCCAGCAGGCCGGTTGGTATCTGCATCGCAGCGTACACCCAGAAAAAGACGGCGTGAAGCGTCCCCAACTGCGCGCCCGTCGTTCCGAACGCGGCCATGAGATCCTCCGCGAGCACCGCAGTCGAGAGCCGACTCGCGTTAAGGAGTAGAAAGGCGGTGCCCATCGTCGCCCAGAGAATCCACCGTCGTCGAAGCGGATCGCGCCAGAGTCGCATGTCCCCATCCTGCATTCCGAAGTGCCGAAAAGATTCACCAACCGGAACCCATCGACGTGGAAAGCGGCGTCCGCGGTTTCCCGATCTGTCGGCTGTCGACAGGCGAGGAACCGGAGACGGCCGGCGCCGGTGACAGAGCCATCTTATCAGATAGGTTTTATACTGTATATAATATTCCTTGGATATTCAGCTACTCGTTTGGGAAGACGTGGCCGACATATCCATCAGGTGAATTGCATTAGACCCGTACTGCAAAATCGAGATCGATATCGTCGATCTTTCGTGCGAATTTCGAGAGTGATAATCACTAGCGCAGCATCGATGTTTCGCATCATATATTATAACCCGACATATGCGGTAGTGCCATATGGAATCAAATAGCGCGGTATACTACGAGAGTTTGTCACCATTTTTGTCCAAACATCATGCTTTATAACCTGGGATTCGCTATGGTGTTTTGATGCCTGCAAATACTAATACCGGCAACCCGGGTCCCCTTGGCCTGGCAGCGTTCAGCCTGACGACGATCGTGCTGAGCCTCGTCAATGCCGGACTCTTTGGTCTCGAACTCGAAATGGCGCTTATTCCGATGGCCCTCGGCTTCGGCGGTTTCGTCCAGTTGCTCGTTGGGATGCTGGAGTACAACGAAGGCAACACCTTCGGACTGACCGCCTTCACCAGCTACGGCGCGTTCTGGATCTGGTTTGGCCTCCTCATCACGATGACGCACAACGGACTGCTCCCGTCTGTTGGCGCAGAGGCGATCGGTGTGATCCTCCTCGTCTGGGGCCTCTTCACCGTGGGCATGTGGATCAGCACGTTCAAGCTCAACTGGGCGCTCTGGAGCGTCTTCCTCGTGCTCTCGATCACGTTCTTCCTGCTCGCCTTCGGCGACATCCTCGGGATCGCGTCGCTGGTCACGCTCGGTGGCTACCTCGGACTGGTCACCGGCGCAGGTGCACTCTACATCAGTATCGCGGAAGTGACGAACTGGAGCTTCGACGCCGAAGTCCTCCCGCTGGGCGGCCAGCCGCTCAAATCGAAGCCGGCCACCCACGACACGATGAACGTCGCCGACGACTGATCGGCACCTACACAGGGAACCGATTGTCACGTCCAGCGCGCCCTTCCCCGTGAAACCGACCGCGCTGGTGCCGTTTCTTCTTCACCGTCGACGAACCCTCGATAGTGCCACTGAACGTCACTGCACACCCGATCGCACGACTGCTGTGCGATCGGTACGTAAATCGTTTCAGTTGTCACTGTAGCGCAAGCGAGCGATCACTGATCGGCGTCCAACAGTATAGGATTCTCGAGCCCGTAGCCCTACCCATGACGACCCCTCGCGTCCTCGATGGCTCGAGCGCCGGCGGCCAGTTCCTCCGGACCGCGCTCGCGCTGTCGGTCCTCGAGAACGAGCCGGTTCGCCTCGAGAACGTCCGCGGCGACCGGCCAGACCCGGGCCTGGCACACCAGCATCTGGCGGCCCTCGAGACGATCACCCACGTGTGCGACGCCGATGTGTCGGGTGACGAACTCGGTGCGGAAACGATCGAGTTCGAGCCGGGACTCGAGACGGATAGTGATCGGACGGGACGCGGACGACTCGGAGGCGGCGAATACGAAATCAACATCGGGACCGCGGGCAGCGTGACGCTGCTGTTCGAGACGCTCCTGCCGCTGGCGACGGCCCTCGAGTCGCCGCTGTCGGTGACGGTCACCGGCGGGACGGACGTGGCGTGGTCACCACCGCTGGATTACCTTCGGTACGTGAAACTGCCCCTGCTCCGGCGGTTCGGCCTCGCGGCCGCCTGCGAGATCGACCGCCGGGGGTTCTACCCCGCTGGCGGCGGCCGGGCGACGCTGCAGCTCGCGCCCTCGGACCTCGAGCGGGTCGACCTCGTCGACCGCGGCCCGATCGAGGGACTGCGGGTCTATTCGACCGAATCGGCGTCGCTGGCCGAGCGCGACGTGGCCCACCGGCAAGCAGAGGGCGCACTCGAGCGGCTGGGTCGCGATGCCGAACCCGACCTCGAAGAGCGCTGCGAGACGACCGCCGAAAGCGCCTGTCCCGGCTCTGCGCTGGTGGTGCGACTCGATCACGGGACCGGCGTCGCTGGCTTCTCCGCGCTCGGCGAGCGCGGCACGCCGGCCGAACGCGTCGGCGAGGATACTGCCGACGCCGCGACCCGCTTTCTCGAGGGGAGTGCCCCCGTCGACCGCCACATGGCCGACCAGTTGCTGGTCGTCCTCGCGGTCGCCGGCGGGCGCGTTCGAATCCCGGCCGTGACCGACCACGTCGAGACGGGCTGTACACTGCTCGAGGAGTTCGGGATCGACGTCGACCGCGAGCGCGACGGCGAAACGACGGTCGTGTCGGTCCCGTCACCGCTGACCGGGAAGCGATAGCTCGAGGGCCACCGCAACCGCAACACGGCGAAACCGAGCGCCAGCGGACGACCCAGTGGTTCATTCGCCGAACGACCGCCATAACTTATATCGCTGCCATCCGTTGACAGAATTATGACCGGAGGACACACCGTCGTTTGCGGCCGCGCGAGCCGGGTGGTCGATTCGTGAGCGACATCGTCACCTTTGGCGAGACGATGCTCCGGCTATCGCCGCCGGACTCCGAGCGCCTCGAGAACGCCGATGAACTCGAGGTCCGTGCCGGCGGTGCAGAGAGCAACGTGGCCATCGCGGCGAGTCGACTGGGCGCGTCGGCGACCTGGCTGTCGAAGGTTCCCGAGACGCCGCTCGGTCGGCGCGTCGTCGGCGAACTTCGAGGCCACGGGATCGAGACGGACGTCGTCTGGAGCCACCGCGGTCGCCAGGGGACCTACTACCTCGAGCACGCGGGCGAGCCCCGCGGGACGAACGTGATCTACGACCGGGAGAACACCGCCATCTCGACTGCGGAAGCCCGCGAGTTCGACATCGACCGGATCCAGGACGCACAGGTGTTCTTTACGACCGGGATCACACCCGCGCTCTCGACGACGCTACGGGACACGACGCTGAACCTGCTCAAGGCAGCCCGCAAGGGCGGCACGTCGACCGCCTTCGATTTCAACTACCGGAACAAGCTCTGGTCACCCGACGAGGCCAGAGAGACGCTCACGAAACTGTTTCCGGGCATCGACATCCTCGTGATCGCCGCCCGCGACGCCCGGACCGTCCTCGGCTTCGAGGGCGACCCGCGCCAGCTCGCCCACAAACTCGGCTCCCAGTACGACTTCACCACCGTCGTCGTCACCCGCGGCGAGGAGGGCGCGGTCGGCTGGCACGACAGCGTCGTCCACGACCACGCGGCCTACGAGACCGACACTGTCGATCCGATCGGCACCGGCGACGCCTTTACCGGCGCATTCATCGCCCGGCGACTCGACGGCGACGACGTGCCGACCGCCCTCGAGTACGCCGCAGCGACGGCCTCGCTCAAGCGGACGATTCCCGGCGATGCAGCCCTCGTCACCGCCGACGAGGTCGAGGCCGTCGTCAAAGACAGCAGCGAGGGTATTTCTCGGTAGCGGATCGCGATTACCCCGACGATTGGACGGATTTGTCAAAACGGGTTTTATCGACGCGTTGAAAGTCACGGTGTACAATGAATCGCGGAACCGCACTGTTGGTTGCACTGCTCGTGACCACGGGCACCGTGGCAATGGCCGCGGCTGGTGCAGCCGCGACGACGACCGTAGACGGAACGACGACTATCGACGCCGATGCCGGGGTCGAATCCGGTACCGACCTCGAGGGTACGTCCGACGGCAGTACCGAACTCACGACCAGCACCGACACCGAGACCAGCGCTGACGGTAATGCCTACGGCGGTGCGAACGTCGCGTTCGAGCTGCAAGGCGACGCCATTACTGACTACCGCGTCGACGGCGAACAGACGTTTACTACCGTTGCCGTCCAGTCCCAGAGCGAGACCGAGTCGAGTTCCAGTAGCAGTCTCGACGGGGCCGTCAGTCTCGAGGCGGCGACGAACCTGAGCGGGGCGAACCTGTCGCTGACGAGCGAGACGCGGGCCAGCACCGAGATCGAAGCCGAGAGCGGTGCGACCCTGTCGGCTCACGACACCCCACGTGGCACGCTGGTCGTCGAGAGCGGCGGCGAGGCCCAGTACGTCGAGGCCGAACTCGAAGCCGGCGCCGAAGCCCGTGAGGACGGCGATCGGGTCCGCGTCGAAACGGACGGTCGCGAGGGCGTCTTCCTCGTCGTCGGCGACGGCGAGGTCGGTGTCACCGACGGCAACGTCACCGCCGACCTCGGCGAGAACGCGACGCTCGCGTTCCGCTCGTACGCCGAGGGCGAGCGCGACGAGCGCGCCCAGTACGAGGAGTCGCTGATCGCCGAGGGCAACGCCGCCGTCGAGGTGACCGCGACCGAGCGCGACGGTGAAATCGTGTCCGACGCCGCCTCTTACGGCCAAGAGACTTCGGCGACCGCGAGCCAGACCGCCACGAATCAGGTCAACGTGACCATCGACCGGGCTGTCCACGAGGGGACGGTCGTGATGACTACCGTCTCCGAGGAGGCCGTCGGCAGCCTCGAGAACCTCTCGGTGCGTGTCGACGGCGAAGCCGCGGCGGAAGCGTCCTCGAAGAGCGACCTCGAGGGCGCGATCGGCAGCGACGAGTCCCGATACATGGTCGTCCAGGACGCAGGGGCCGAGGGACAGGCGACGGTCTACGTCGCGGTCAATCACTTCTCCGAGCGAACGATGACGATCGCCGGCGACGGTACTGACGGAAGCGACGGCTCCGAAACGAGCAACGACGGCACTACCGAAGACGACACGGACGACGGAACCGGCGACAGTATGCCTGGCTTCGGTGCTGGCGCTGCACTGATCGCGCTGCTGATCGGTGTCGTCACTCGGTCTCTCCAGTAACGGGGCGGGCTCATTTCCGGTCGCTGTTTTGCTGATCGTTGGCTGGTGGCAAAAATGTGAACGTGGCTGGTCGCGGCCCGTCACAGCGGCGAATGCCTCGCCCGCCACGACGGTAAGGGATCGATAGCAGTCGCCTGCCGCTTTTTAATGGCTGCCGTGATAGCCACCCTCGTGACTCGAGCCGTCCGTCAGGCGACGGTCGACGACATCTGGGCTATCCACGAGATCGCACGCGAGAGCTGGCACGCCGCCTACGACGACGTACTCGGCCCCGACACGGTCGACGACGTCGTCGACGACTGGTACACGATCGGCGACCTCGAATCCGCGATTTCCGACGCCAATAGCCGCAACGACGCCGTGTTCCTCGTCACTGAGGCGTCCGAGGCCGCATCGGCCGGCGAGACCGACCGCCGGTCGGATCCCGAGCTCGACGGCTTCGCACACGTCGTGCCGTGGCCCGAAGACACGGCAGTGGCGTTTCTCGCGCGCCTGTACGTCCGACCCGCCGCCTGGAACGAAGGGGTCGGCACGGCGTTGCTCGAGACCCTCGAGACGAGTTGCTCGACCGGTTTCGATCGCGTTCGGCTGGCCGTCCTCGCCGACAACGATATCGGTATCTCGTTTTACGAATCGCGGGGCTTCGATCGCGTCGAAACGCGGCCGTCCGGGCTAGCGGCGGGGCTCGAGGAACACGTCTACGAGAAAGAATTATGAACGAGAAACACGAGACGCGCGTCGTTACGGCGTTTTGTCCGCTTCGTCCTCGCGGCTGCGCCGCTCGGTCTTTCGAGGCCTCGCCTACAACGTGCGCTCGGCTTCGCTCTCGTCGACGACCTCGATGCCGCGGTTGTTGACCGCCATCGGGTCGAGACCGACCTCCTGAAGGAAGGTCTTGTACTCGCGTTCGCACTGTTCGGCGTCTTTCTGCTTGTCGCTGGCCCGATCGCAGAGTTCCACGAGGTTCTCGGGGACGTCGTTCTTGTAGACGATCCAGTGGTTGATCAGGTCCGACAGCCGGCGGATCGGGCTCGTGAAGTGCCCGTAGATCTCGAAGTTCAGCGCATGGTGACCGCCGAACGGATCGTTCATGTAGCGGGCCCGGGGCATCACCTTCATCACGGCCCACTGGATCTTGTCGAGTTGGCGGTCGGGGGCCTCCTCGAGCGTGGCGTTGACGGCTTTCCGCGGGTCGTCCCAGGTGCTGCCGGGGATCGAGACGCCATCTAAATCCTGGATCTCCTGGAGGGCTTCGGACCACTCGTCGGGGCTTGGCTGTGGGTGGACCCGGTACATGGCCGAGACACCGCGGTTCCACATCAGTTCGTGCGTGACGGCCTTGTTGGCCTTCAGCATGCACTCCTCGATGATGGTGTGAGCGCGGTCGCGGCTCGGATTGAGGACAAGCGAGCCGTCTTCCTTGCGCTGTTCGTGCATCCGCTCGGCGAGGTCGTAGACCAGTTTGTTCTCTTCGTGGAGGGGTGCGTCGGGGTCGTCGAGGCGCTTCTCGGCTTGCGCGTACGTAAGTCGCTCGTCGGACTCGATGACGGACTTGTAGATGTCGATGGTCTCGTAGGTCAGGTTCTCCTTGTCGAGATGCATCTCGACGGTGTGGGCGAGGCGCTCCTCGTTGGGCACGAGCGAGCAGACCGTCTCGGCAAGCACCGGTGGCAGCATGTGGACCGTGTAGCCGGGCAGATAGACCGTATTACTGCGCTCGACGGCCTCGTCCCACATCGCCGTCTCGGGGGTGACGTAGTGGGTCACGTCGGCGATGTGCACCCAGAGGACGTACTCGTCGTCGCGTTCCTCGATCGAAAGTGCGTCGTCGAAGTCCTGGGCGTCGATTGGGTCGGTCGTCCACGTCGTCAGGTCCCGCAGATCTTTCCGATCGTCGATCTCGTCGGTGATTTCCTGTGTTACGCCCTCTGTCCGGGCTTCAGCTTCCTCGAGAACTTCCGGCGGGAACTCGTAGGGGATCTCGAACTTCTCGAACAACTCCTCGCGCTTGTTCTCGAGATGGCGCGCGAGGTCTTCCGAGACCTCCACGGGGCCCTGGCCTTCGACCGTGCCGGCCTCGGCCTGTGCGTCGTCACTCATGGCAATGGCTACGGACGTGAGGGTGAAAGTCGTGTCGGGACGCGGGCCGGACGTCCGCCCTCACACGATGGCGGCCGCAACGCTATCGCTCACGTTCTTCGAGCGTGCCGTATCGCTCCTCGACAGCTGCGAGATAGCGCGCGAGAAACGCCTCCTGGCTCTGCGTGTCGGCGTCGAGGTCGACCAACAGCGCCTCGAGTTCGTTCCGTGGGTGGTGACACAGCTCGCGGTGACAGGCCTTACAGAGGTATTCGAAGGTCTTGTCGTCGCGGTCCCAGCGATCGCCGTGCTTGTCGTACTCGCGGGCTTCGTCGCGCGACCGCTCGGCGCCACAGGCAACGCACGTGACCGTCTCCACCCGGTTCCGAGAGGGCCACATACGCAGGGCTAACGGCCTGAGAGTACTTAGCGATTGGCACACCTCACGGGCATCGTGACGGTCTGACACTCGAGGGCCACCGCGCGGTCGCAGACTCACGAGGGAGCGTTCCATCGGTGCCGGCGGGAATGGTCGTCCCGCCGCCGACACATGACGCCGAATCTTATCTATTAAATGCGTACGGGCGGTAGCACGGGTATGCAGGTCAAATCACGACACCACCTCCGCAGCGACGCCGTCTCCGAACTCGAGACCGCACTCGAGGAGCACCTCGGCGTCTCGCCCGAGGGCGACACTTACGAACTCGTCGAGTTCGAGGACACCGACTGGGAGGTCGTCCTCATCGACGGCGAGCCGCGAGTCGCGTACTTCGACGAGGAGCCGTTCCCGACGGTCCGCGGGGCAAACGCCTACGAACCCGACAAGCGGCTGGTCACTGTCGACGCGGGGGCCGTCTCGTTCGTCAGCGACGGTGCGGACGTGATGCGGCCCGGGATCACGGACGCAACGGAGGACATCTCGGCGGGCGATCTGGTCGTCATCGCCGAGGAATCCCACGGGAAGGTGCTCGCGGTCGGTCGTGCCCGCGTCGACGCGGCGGACATGGTCGGCGACGAGGGAAAAGTCGTCGACTCACTGCACCACGTCGGCGACGAACTCTACGAGTTTACCGGATAGTCGAACGAACACCGCTATCGGCCGGTGACCGTCAGCACAGTTTCCCTCGAGAGTGTCCACATCGTTCTTGGACATCGCCACCACAGATCTATTGGCTCTATTTCAATATATCTGGCCCTCGAGCCCAATTAGATTCACTAATACTAGGTCCTAGAAGACGTATGTCCACTGTGCTTAAGTATTGGTTCGTGGTAGCACGCATCAGTGATGATCGAACCGACAGTCGATTCCGTTACCCTCAGTCCGTCCCCGACGATCGCTCCCGACACACCCGTCTCCGAAGCGGCCCAGTCCCTTCGCCGGACCGACGTGGCCGCGCTGCCCGTCGTCGCCGACGAGTCGATCGTGGGCATCGTCACCGAATCCGATATCGTCGCCCTGGTCGCGGAAACGGACGAGCGACCGGTCGTGCGGACGATCATGTCGTCGCCGGTGACCACGATCTCGCCGACCGCGACCCTGGCCGAGGCCGCCGAAACGATGCGGACGGTCGGCGTCAAGCACCTCCCCGTCGTCGCCGACGGCAGCTACCGCGGGTTGCTTTCCGCCCGGACGTTGGCGCCGTATCTTCCGCGACATCGTCTCGAGATCGAGTGGCATGACGACCCGCTGTGTCTCGACTCGAGCGATGGACACAGCCTCACTGCGGGCGATTGATACGGTCTGCTGTGACGCTGTCCCGGTGCATCCGCAGGACGGTCGCGGGTACACCAGCACTGACTGACAGGGGTTCGTATGCGCGTCGGCGAGCATCCAGGACCCGCCACCGATTCGCTCACGACGGCTGAACGGTCACGTCTGACGTAAGAACTATGGACACAGCGACGGACTCTCTCGCCTATGGGATTGATGAGTAAAATTCTCGGCGGGAACCAGTCCCGAACCGTTGAGGACTACGCCGAACTAAATCTCGAGGACGTTGCCGCGGAATCGGCCGAGGCGACGATGCAGGTCCATATCGCGGAGGTCAGCGGACAGGCCGACGCGATCGATATCAAAGACGCCGTCTACGACGGCGACATCGTCATCGCGGACATCACGCGTCTGCGGACCGAAGACAGCACGGTCGAACACATCGTCGACGAACTCCGACAGGTCGCCCAGGAGGTCGACGGTGACATCGTCCGAAAGGGCGACGACCAGATGATTATCACGCCGACCGGCGTTCGGATCAGCCGCGAGAAACTCTAGAGTCTGTCCGTCGCGGCTCGCGGCCGACGTGTCATCGCATCCGTCCGGTGGCTCGAGTCGCGACTCGACCGAGGTATTTTCACACGCCGGGAATTCCAGCGCCGGTTATGCCCCGCGTTGACGTACTGTGGCGTATGACGGGCTTTCGTGCAACGGTCGTCGTCGACGAACCGGGGAACTGCCCGGTCGCTCGCGTCTCCGCGTGCGCCGACGAGTCGGTCGATTCCGTCTCCCGATCGTCGAAACCGACGGCCGACGGAACGGTCGTCGAGGAGTTCGGCATCGACGCGGACGCCTCGATCGACGGAGATCACGACGTCGAGCTAACGCCGGTCCAATCGAACGATCGTGAGGCGATCTACCGATTCGAACGCGACAGCACCGCCGGCTGTGCCTGCGAAATCGTCGAGACGACGGGAACGCCGGTCTCATCGGTGCGCGCCCAGGCCGGTACGTTACTGATTTCGTTTCGCACCCTCGAACTCGCCGAGATCGCCGAGATCGTCGACGAGCTGCGCGAACAGTTCGAGGGGGTCATCGTGGAGGAACTCTCGCAGAACCACGACGACGTCTCGGCCGATCCGGTCATCGTCGACCGGAACCACCTCACGACTCGACAGCGGGAGATCGTCGAGACGGCCCACGAGATGGGCTATTTCGACTATCCAAAGGGTGCGAACGCGACCGACGTCGCCGAGGAGCTCGGCGTCGCCCGCTCGACGTTCACCGAGCACCTGGCGGCGGCCCAGACGAAGCTGATGGACGCGATCCTCGACGCGGAGCGGCCCCAGGAGTGACGGCCACACGCCAGTAACGCTTTGGCCGTCGGCCGTTTTTTCGCGGACATGGACGTCATTCACACTGCGTTGTGGGTCTCGGACATCGAACGAACGCGCGAGTTCTACGTCGACGCGCTCGGTCTCACCGAGAACTGGTCGTTCACCGGCGACGACGGCGTCGAAAACGTCTACATCGGCGGCGACAACGCGGAGTTCCAGTTCAAGTACGATCCAGAGGGCGGTCCCGACATCGATTCGGGGACGATGGCACACGTCGCGGTCGGCGTCGACAGCACCGACGAGACCGTCGAGCGACTGGTCGAGCGCGTCGATCCACCGATCGAAACGGCACCGACGACGATGGACGACCTCGGCCTCCGCGTCGCGTTCGTCGAAGATCCCGACGGTTACGTCGTCGAGCTCGTCGAAGAGGTCGAGTGAGCGAACCGACGGACAGTCGGTGGTCGGCGACGGTCGCGTCGCTACGTGTCGGAGCTGTCGGTCGCAGCGGGGATCGCGACCGGTGGCGGTGTTCGGACGACGTATACGAGGAGTCCGGCGGCGATCGTCACGACGGCGGCCAGAAAGAGCCAGGCGGTTCGATAGCCGGCCGCATCGGCGAAATAGCCGAACGCGGGTGGCGCGACGAGCGCGCCGCTGGTGAGCGCGAGCTGGCCACCCGCGGTCGCACCCCCCATCTCGTCGGCCCGCACGAGCGTCGCCATGACGGAGTAGTAGACGCCGGTGTACCCGAGAACGAAAAACCCGAGGACGGAAAACGCGATCGCGGCGCCGCGTTCGCCCGTCGTCGCTGCGACCACGACGAACATGGCCGCACTGCCGAGCGACTGGGCAATGAGCACCAGCCCGATCCTGACGCGGGGCTCGCCGGGCAGCACGTCGCTCAGCCAGCCGGTCAGGACGCGGCCGACGCTGCCGAACACTTGGACGAGCGCGAGGACGATCCCGCCGAACGCGACGGACGCACCGATCGATTCCTCGACGTACAGGACCGTGTAGCCGGTGGTCGTAAACAGGGCCGCGCCGAGAAAGAGGCCGGCGGTCGTCAACGCGACGTACGACCGGTTCGCGAGCAACGCGCGAAAATCGGGATAACCGTCCGTGCCGCCTCCGCTAGCGCTCGAGTAGGCCAGATAGAAGCCGACGGCGACGAGCGACCCGACGCCAGCAGCGACGAGGAAGCCGGCCTGCCAGAACAGAACACCCGCGAGGCCGGTGATCAGGAGCGCGCTGATGCCGCTGCCGCCGGTGACGCCGACCTGTTTGATGCCCATCGCGAGGTTCTGACGGCCCGGATCGATGTTGTCGAAGACCACCTTGTTCGTGCCGGGGATCGCGGTTCCGTACATCGATCCCAGAACGAACACCGCCGCGAGCAACAGCGCATACGTCGGCGCGCCTGCGACCAGCACGGTCCCCGTTGCGAGCCCGACGAGGCCCAGCGTCAGCGTCAGGCGTTCGCCGAATCGATCCGTCAGCGCGCCGAGTGGCAACAGGAAGACGGCGTAGCCCAGCGTCAGCGTGGTGACCACGAGTCCGACCGCGAATCGAGAGAGTCCGAACGCGTCGCGAAAAAACGGCGTCGCGGCGAACACCGCGTAGTAACAGATGCTCGCGGCGATCTGCCACGTCGTGACGAGTCCCACTGTCCGCCAGTCCGACCTGTCCATCGATCACTGATCTTTGGCAAACGGGTATCAAAAGCGTGCTGCTCTCGAGGGGCAGGCGGCAGCGACGGCGCTCGAGCGTCGCTGTCGACCCGAACCGCTCACTCGAAGTCCGCGAGTGTCGGCCGCTCTATGTCGCCCGGGAACGCGTCGACAGGGACCTGTATCTGATCGCCCGACTCCATGTCCTTGATCGTCACCTCGTCGTTTTCGAGGTCCTGTTCGCCGGCGATGACGACCGTCTCGGCGTTGATCGAGTCGGCGTAGTTCAGTTGCGCGCCGAAGGAGCGCCCTGCGATGTCGGTCTCGACGACGTGGCCCCGGTCGCGCAGCGCACGGGTGATTCGAGCCGCCTCCGAGCGTGTGTCGCCGATCTGGAGAACGTAGTAGTCTGTCGTCACTTCCTCCTCGGGCCAGACGCCGGCCCGCTGGAGCAACAGCGACAGCGTCGCGTGGCCGGGTGCGACGCCGACCGCAGGCGTCGGCTGGCCGCCGAAGCTCTCGATCAGATCGTCGTAGCGGCCACCACCGAAGATCGACCGGGAGACCTCGCCAGCGGAGTCGAAACACTCGAAGACGACGCCCGTGTAGTAGTCCAGTCCGCGGGCCGTCTCGAGCGAAATCGTACAGTACTCGCGTGCGCCGAAGTCCTCGGCGGCTGCAAGCACGTTCTGGAGGTTCTCGACGGCCGCGGTCACGCGCTCGGTATCGGCGAAGGATTCGACTGCCTCGAGGTCGCCCTTGGCGATGAGGTCGGCGAACTCGGCGGCCTGGTCGGCCGAGAGCCCGGCGTCGATCAACAGGTCGTGATACTCAGCCTGGGAGATCTTGTCGGACTTGTCGACTGCGCGGATCGCCGCCTCGGTGTCGACGTCAGCGTCGTAGCTCTCGAGGATGCCCCCGAGAATGTCGCGGTGGGAGATGCGGAACTCGAAGTGCTCGCCGGTGAGCCCGAGGCCGGTCATCGCGTCGGCGGCCCACGCAAGGATCTCGGCGTCGGCTTCGGGTTCCGAGGAGCCGAAGATGTCGACGTTGGTCTGGTAGAACTCCCGGTAGCGGCCCTGCTGGACCTGCTCGTAGCGCCAGAACGGCCGCGTCGAGAACCACTTGATCGGCTTCGACAGTTCCTGTTGTTTCGCGACGACCATCCGGGCGACCGTCGGCGTCAGTTCCGGCGTCAGCGTGACGTGGCGGCCGCTCTGGTCCTCGAACGCGTAGAGTTCGTCGACGATCTCGTCGCCGCTCTTGTCGGTCCACATCTCAGCGCGCTCTAAGGCCGGCGTGCCGATCTCGCGGAAGCCGTATTCGCGGGCCGTCTCCTCCAGCACGTCGGTCGTCGCCCGCCGTGAAGACATCTCGCCAGGGTAGAAGTCACGAAACCCCTTGATCCGGTCGTACATGACCACTCGTTGGGCGACGACGACCTTCTATTCTTTCGTTCGGCGACGGCTGAGAAACGTCACCGAACGTTCGTCACGGAAGTCTGATCGTGATCGGGGAAGTACTCCGCGATCGCCCCCGTCCCCTCTTGTTCGGCGATGAGCGCTCGGAGTTCGGCCTCGTAATCTGCCCTGTCGATCTGCTCGCTGGGACCGGCGGTCACGTCCAGTCGTGCTTCGACCAACCGGTCGACGGCAGATCGACCGAAGCCCGACAGCGGCGCGATGTAGTCGACGCCGTGGCGGTCCTCCAAGCTCTGAGCCTGGGCCCGCGAGACCGTCGGGACGCGGTCGTCTCGGCGGGTGCCGTCGGCGATCGCGTCGAACTCGCGGGTCGCGAGTCGCTCGAGGGCGTGTTTGTGGACCAGCTGAATGCCGTTGCGGGGAAAGCCGTCCTCGCGGATCAGATCGACGGCTTCGTGGGCGACGTCGGGATCGCACTCGAGTCGGTCGAACTCGAATCCGACCGTCTCGGCCGTCTCGCGGGCGTGTTTCCAGTCATCGCTGATGCCGAAGTGGGCCGTCACCAGTGTGACATCATAGAACTCCTCGAGCAAGAGCGCTGCCAGCGTCGAATCCTTGCCGCCGCTGTAGAGCAGTCCGAGCTCCATCACCGGCGCTGGATGTCGAAGCTCTTGGAGTCGGGCTTGAGCTCTTTGAGGAGCTGTTTCATCTTGTCGTCGTCGATTTTCCCCTGGATGCGGCCGCTCCGGGCAAGGGTGACGACCTGGCGCTCGACCTGCTCGCCGAACTGAGGTTTGCTCATCTTGACCGTGTTGAGCCGTTTGCGGGCGTCGTCGGTCAGATACTGGCGCAGCAGCGCGTTCTTCTGGGCTTCGGCCTGTTGCTGTGCGGCCTCCTGGCCGCCCTCGCCCTGGGACTCGGCGCGGTCCTGTAGCTGCTCCATTTTTTTCTGTCGGAGCTCCTCGAGTCGTTCGTCGTCGGGTGAGCCACTCATAGCTGTGTTTCAATTATCCCGCAGGCGGGAAAATGATTACGGACGCGGGAGAGCGATGGCTCTCGGCGGTGAAACCGGCACGAAAACGATCCCGTGATACGGACTCCTATCAGTCATTTCCGGCGCACCCGCGACACGTCCTGCGAGTGCGCCGGTAACCAGCGATAGCAGACCGTATGAATTACGCGTAGCGCTCGAGTTCCGGACGGTCGAGCTCTTCGAGGACTTCGCCGGCAGTGTCGTCGAGCAGACTCTGTCCCTCGGCAGTGACGCGGCGGCCCTCACCCTCGGCGGTCTCGACGAGGTCTTCCTCTTCGAGTTGCTGGAGGATGGTCCGAATGAGGTTCTTCGAGCCGTCGGCGCGCTTGTCGGGGGCGACCTGATAGCGGTTGGAGCCGCCTTTCGCGCCGCCGTACTCCGTCGAGAGTCGCTCGACGCCGACGGGACCGCGGTCGGCGACCTTGCGCAGGAGGCTTGCAGCGCGAGTGGCCCAGAAGCCCTCCTGTTCCGGTGGCAGTTCCTTGTCGACGCCAGTCTTGGCGAAGTTACCCCAGTCCGGTTCCTCGAGTCGATCCGCGAGATCGTCGGCGAGCGCCTCGATGAGGTCGTCCGCCGGAACGTCGTACATCGTAGCCATTGGCGTGTGGTTCCCGTCGGCGGCATTTAAGAGCATCGTATCGCGGCAGCGCCGCGTCGGCCCGGACCGTTTTTCGCACTCGAGTCGAAACGGATGGTATGGACGAACGAGCCGCCCTGGCACTGCTCGATGGGGAACTCGAGGCTGCCGGGGACGACGCCGCCGTCGTCGACGGACTGGTCGTAACGACGGACATGCTCCACGAGCGGACGGACTTTCCCGCGGGCACGACTCGGTATACAGCCGGCTGGCGCGCCGTCGGCGCGTCCCTGTCGGATATCGCCGCGATGGGTGCCGAGCCGACGGCTGCGGTCGCCGCGTACGCTGCCCCCACGTTCGACCGCGACGAACTGCTCGCGTTCGTTCGTGGCGCAAGCGACGTCTGCGAGCTGGTCGGGACCGAGTACGTCGGCGGCGATCTGGACGGCCACGACGAATTCACTGTGGCGACGACCGTGATCGGCCGGACAGACGACCCCGTTCGCAGACGCGGCGCACGACCCGGCGACGTCGTCTGCGTGACCGGCACGCTCGGCCGGAGCGGGGCCGCACTCGAGTACTTCGAGCGCGCGACCGGTGATGACGATGACCACCTCGAGCGGGCGAACGACCTATTTCAGTTCACGCCACGGATCGCGGCCGGCCGGGCGCTTGCGCCCCACGCGACCGCGATGATGGACTCGAGCGACGGACTCGCCCGCTCGCTCCACCAGCTCGCGGAGGCCAGCGACTGCGGGTTCGCGATCGAATCCGACCGGATCCCGATCGCCGACGCCGTCCGCGACGTCACCGATGGCGACGACGAGGCGCTCGAGCTCGCGACGACCTTCGGCGAGGACTTCGAACTCGTCGCGACGCTTCCCGAGGACGCGCTGTCGGCGGTCCGAGCGGCGACCGACGTCTCACTGTCGGTGATCGGCTCGGTCCGCGCGGCCGACGACGGCCTCACCATCGACGGCGAGGCGCTCGCGGATCGCGGCTACACGCACGGATAGGCAAAACCCGATCAGCCAACGATCATGACTGGTACCGGCATAAAACAGAGCAGTCCGAGGCCGAACGTGACGGTCCCAAGGACGAATCGACCTCGTCCGAGTCGCTCGTCTTGAACTGGTGTGGCCGGCCCTTTCGAGGCGAGCACTGCCGTCAACACTCCCCAGAGGATCCAGACGAACACCGTGTTCACGCTGTAGCCGTCGATGTAGTAGAGGTACGCGGCGAGTGCGAACAACACGCCCGGAACCAGTGCCGCGATCGTTTCCTGGAAGTCGCCAGCCATCGCCCGGAGGATGTGGCCGCCGTCGAGCTGGCCCACCGGAATCAGATTGAGGAAGGTGACGAACATCCCGACCCACGCGCCGATGACGACCGGGTTCACCCCGGTCGCCGGATCGTCACGGTACAGCGGCTGGTCGAACCCCGCGGCGAGCAACTCGAGCAAGGGTGGATAGCCCAGCTCGATCCGGATCGAGTTGGGATCCTGGACGATCGCCTCGGGGACGGTCACAGGCGGGAGATGCAACCCGATCACCGTCACGACGACCGTCGCGACCAGCCCGGCCAACGGACCGGCAGCGCCGATGTCGAACAACGCTTTCCGGTCGGGCATCCGACCTTTTAAGGTGATGATCGCCCCCATCGTCCCGATGAGCGTCGGCACCGGGATGAAGTAGGGCAGCGAGGCGTCGACCTGGTGGTAGCGGCTCATGACGTAGTGGCCCATCTCGTGGACGCCGAGCACGCCCAGAATAGCCGCGGTAAACGGCCAGGCCTGCCAGATCACGGTCGGATCGGCGAACGGGTCGAGCTGGTACCAGAACGAGCCCGCAAACAGCGTCGAACACACCGTCAACAGGAGCAACACGATGTTCGTCCACGGAATCCCGTCGACGCCGACGGTCGTCGGCTCGGCGACTAGCGCGTACTCGCCGTGCCGACGCTCGAGTGTCGCGTCGTACCCGCGCTCGCGAAACGCCGGCCAGAGCTCTCGCATCACCCGCTCGGGGTGAGCCAGTGGATCACCGTAGTAGACGACCTGTCCGTCCTCGCGACGAACCTCGTAGACCGCAAACACCGATTCGATCCGATCGATCGGCGGCCCGTCCTCGAGCGAGCGACCGCCGCGACTCGCCGTCTCGAATCCGGACCGATCGATGTCGTCCATCACACGTGGTTCACCCTCGTCGGGTATAAATCGACTGCCGTCGGCAGGGGTATCCGTTTCCGCGCCGTCGGGTCTGGAACGTGCGGTCAGTCGGCGACCGACAAGGCCCTCTGCGGTCACAGCCCGCGAACGAGTACGTCTGTACGGGTCGCATGACTCACACCGAGAGAAATGGAGAACGAGCGGGGACGGTCAGTCAAACGATCCGATCTCGGCGGTCAAAGCGTGTTAGGCGGGTGCGACGCGCCACGTCGTCGCACTCGTGTACGACCACTTTTCGATCTCGAGATCGGAGACGGAGCCGGAGAGCTTGGCCATCAGCGCGCCGATCTCTTTGGGAGACATGCCGACATCGTCTGCGATGAACTTGCCTTTGAAGTACAGCTCGCCGTCGTCTTCGGCACGTTCGCGCAGATAGCGTTTCAGGCGGCTTTCCTTGCTTTCCGTGGAGGGGTGGGCAGTCGTGCTCATCGACGTTCACTACTTGTGGCCGATAGCTGTTATAAAGGAAGGATAATTAGCCACGTTTCGATTGTGTTCAGTTATCCGGGGGGTAAGAGCTGCTTCAGCCCTCGATAAAGAACTTTTAATAAACAGACGAGATCGCTCGAGACGTTTTAAAACAGCTGCTAACATATTATCTCGCTTGCGACGATCACGAGTCCGATACTATCTCCTTTCGATATTGTTTCGATATTTCAGCAGTCTCGATAAACGAATGTAACGGTCAGGATCGTTCGTGGACCCAGAACTCGTCCTCGACGGTGACCTCCTTTTTGAACAGCGGCACTTCGTCTTTCAGACGATTGATCCCGTCTTCGACGGTCCGGAACGCCTCCTCGCGGTGGCCGGCGAGCACGACCACGAAGACGATGTCCTCGCCGTCCTCGACGATCCCGGTTCGATGGTAGAGTTCGACGTCGAAAACGCCGTCTCGCGTCTCGAGGTCGGTTTCGAGAGCAGTCATCCGCTCGTCGGCGACGCCCTCGTACTTCTCGAACTCGAGGTACTGGGTCCGCGCGTCGTCGTCGCTGTCTTTTGCACGGACCCGACCGGTGAAAGTCGCGATCGCGCCAGCGCGGTCGGCTCGTGGCGACCGTTTGAGACGTGCCACCAGCGACTCGAGCGTCTCGTGGGGTTCAGCCGACTCGAGGGCCGTCACGAGGGTCGCGAGCTCGAGGTCGCCGGGGCTGTCGACAGTCGCGATCGTTCTCTCGTCCGTCTCGTCGTCAGTGTCGGGCGAGCCGACGACGACCGACGGATACTGCAGCGATGGGACACCGACGACGACTGCGTAGTCACAGTCCGCCGCGAGGCGATCAAGTGCATCGCCGACGGACAGCCCCGTCCCCGAGGCGGTCCAGTCGCCGTCGACACCGAGATCGTAGGTCACGTCGCCGCCGACCGTAGTAATGTCCTCACCGAAGGTGATCGATTCGCGTGCGTCGGTTCCGTCGGCGATCGTCGCGTCGTACCTGACGACGCCGACCCGCCCGCGGTCGGCGAGCCGATCGACGATCCGATCGACGACCGCCTCGAGCGCGTCGCGGTCAGCTCCCGCGTCCCGGACACCGAGTACGTACATATCCGAGACATGGTCGGCTCAGGGTTTGTAGCTATCGCCGGCTGGCAGAGACAGGACCCGGGCCAGGTGTGAAACCTTTGCACGCTGCCACCGAAGCCACGGCTATGCCCCTTCGACTCGGTTTCACGGGCGACGTCATGCTCGGGCGAGTCGTCAACGACCGCCAGCGCCGCCGCTCCGTCGACGCAGTGTGGGGAACCGTCCTCGAGCGCCTGCGCGGCCTCGACGGGCTGGTGATCAACCTCGAGTGCTGTCTCTCGACGCGCGGCCAGCAGTGGCAGCGCACCTACCGGCCGTTTCACTTCCGGGCCGATCCTGACTGGGCGATTCCGGCACTCGAGCACGCCGGTGTCGACGTCTGTACGCTGGCGAACAACCACATCCTCGACTACGAGGAGGTGGCCCTGCGGGACACGCTCGAGGCACTCGACGAGGCCGGAATCGCGCGTACAGGTGCCGGCGAGACGATCGACGAGGCGCTCGAGCCGGCGGTTCGGACGATCGGCGATACCGACACGAGCGACGACGACCTCGAAATCGCAGTGATCGGGTTGACCGACAACACGCCGGAGTACGCCGCCGACGAGGAGTCCCCCGGAACGGGCTGGATCGAGATTGATGCCGACGACGCGGAGATGCGAGAGCGCGTCCGGGAAACTCTCGAGCGCGCACGCGAGACGAACCCCGACCTGCTGGTCGCCTCGCTGCACTGGGGGCCGAACATGGTCACGGAGCCACCCGAGTCGTTTCAGGCGTTCGGCCGCTGGCTGATCGAGGAAGGTGTCGACATCGTGCACGGCCACAGCGCCCACGTCTTCCAGGCGATCGAGGTCCACGAGGGACGGCCGATCATCTACGACGCCGGGGATTTCGTCGACGACTACCGTGTCGACCCCGAGTTGCGAAACGACCGGAGTTTCCTGTTCGTCCTCTCGGTGACGCCCGACGGCGACCCGCTCGAGCTCCGGTTGCACCCGACCGAGATAGAGGACTGTGCAGTCGACGAGGCGAGTTCGGAGGCGGCCGAGTGGGCTCGCGAGCGGATGCGTAATCTCTCGGCCCCGTTCGGGACCGAATTCGATCGGGACGGCGACGCGCTCGTCCTGTCGCTCGAGTCGTAGTCGGACGCCGGTTGGTCGGGCGAGTCGTCGAACTCGAGTCAGCGCTCGAGGGGTGTGTCACCATGCCGTCCGGGCAGTTGGCAACCCTTAAGATAGCAACTCCGCTACACCGGGGTAGTATGAAAGTGGTCGTCTCCATCGGCGGAAGCGTCCTCGTGCCCGAACCCGGGGCGGACCGGGTGGCCGAGCACGCGGCCGTCATCGAAGACCTCGTCGACGAGGGCTGTCGGATCGGTGCCGTCGTCGGGGGTGGCGGTGTCGCTCGCGAGTACATCTCGGCTGCACGGAACCTCGGGGCGAACGAGATCGAACTCGACCAGTTGGGAATCGACGTCACGCGGCTCAACGCGCGGCTGCTCATCGCCGCGCTGAGCGAAGAATCCGTGACCGCGCCCGCGCTGGATTACGAGGAGGCCAGCGAGGCGCTCCGTCGCGACGACATCTGCGTCATGGGCGGGGTCGCACCGGCCCAGACGACTGACGCCGTCGGGGCCGCCCTCGCGGAGTACATCGACGCCGACCTGCTCGTCTATGCCACGAGCGTCCCTGGCGTCTACAGCGCCGATCCCAACGAGGATGAGGATGCGATCAAATACGACGAACTCTCCGCGACCGAACTCGTCGACGTCATCGCCGGCTTAGAGATGAACGCCGGAGCCTCCGCGCCGGTCGACCTGCTGGCGGCGAAGATCATCGAGCGCTCGGGAATGCGGACGATCGTCCTCGACGGCACCGACCCCGACCGGATCGCACGCGCCGTTCGCCACGGGGAACACGGCGGCACTGACATCCTTCCCGACGGCGCCGGCGCGGAACCGACCTACTGGGCGAGCGACGAGCAATGACGACCGACGGCGACGCGGACGAGACTACGAGCGACGCGCCGGACTCGGAGGCGATCAGCCCCTACACCCTCCAGCGAGAGGAGGCAAGCGAGACGCGGCATGCTTTCTGGGCCGACACCGTTGCTGATCGTGTCGAGGAGCGGAATCCCGAGGAGCCGATCGTGATCAAGGGCGGAATTTCGCCCTCGGGCGTGCCCCATCTGGGTAACGTCAACGAGATCATGCGCGGCTACTACGTCGCCGAGGTGCTGCGCGACCGCGGTTACGAAGTCCGACAGGTCTTCACCGCCGACGACCGCGACCCCCTCCGGGGGCTGCCCCGGACCCTCTGTGACTTGGAGGGGAACCTTGTCGATCTCGGCGAGGTCGATGCCGGCGCCCTCGGTCGGAACCTCGGTGCGCCCTACACCGACATTCCGGACCCCTTCGGCTGCTGTGACTCCTACGGCGACCACTTCGCGACGATCATTCAGGACAGCGCCGACACCGTCGACGTGCCGATCGAGCTGGTCTCGAACACCGAACTGTACGAGTCCGGCGACTTCGAGGACGTTACCCGCTTCGTCCTCGAGCACCAGGATCGCGCCCGCGAGGTCCTCTCGCAGTACCAGGACAAGGTCGACGAGGACTACGTTCCTTTTAATCCGATCTGCGAGGAGTGTGGCAAGGTCACGGAGACGGTCACGAGTGTCGACGTCGACGCCGGAACCGTCGACTACCGCTGTACCGACATGGACGCCGGCGACCAGACCATCGATGGCTGCGGTCACGAGGGCACCGCCACGCTGCGCGAGGGCAAACTCCCATGGCGTTTCGAATGGCCCGCCCAGTGGCAACTGCTCGGTGTCGACTTCGAACCCTTCGGCAAGGACCACGCCGAAGGTTCCTGGCCCAGCGGCCAAGACGTCGCCCGCAACGTCCTCGAGATCGAGCCGCCGGTGCCGATGGTCTACGAGTGGTTCACCCTCGAGGGCGAGCCCTTCTCCTCGTCAGCTGGCAACGTCATCCTCGTCTCGGACGTCCTCGAACTGTTAGAGCCTGAAGTCCTGCGCTATTTCTTCGCGAAGGACCCCTCGAAGGCCCGGGACTTCAGCATCGAACGCTTAGATCAGCTGGTCGACGAGTTCGACCGGCTCGAGGCGATCTACTTCGGCGAGGTCGAGGCCGACGAAGACGAGGCGGCCTTCGCCGAGCGTGTCTACCCCTTCGTGGTCGATGAGCCACGAGAAGAGCGGATTCGGCTGCCCTACACCTTCGCCGCGGTGCTCGGGATGACCGACGACCCTGACCTGCGCGAAGAGATCGCTCGTCGTGAGGGACACATCCCCGACGACGCGCCCGAATGGGCCGTCGAGGGGGCCCTAAAGCGGGTCGAACAGGCCCGCAACTGGGCGCGCCGGACCGGCAACGAGTTCGATTACGAGCTCAAGCGCAGCGAGATTCCGGCTCACGACTTCGACGCGGAGACCGAAGCCGCGCTCGCGGAACTGGCCGACTTCATCGAAGAGGGCCACGAGCCCGACGAGATTCAAGGCGAGATCTACGAGACCGCAAAACGCCACGACGTCGACGTCGGCGACTTCTTCGGGGCTGGCTACCGGCTGTTCTTCGACGAAGACCAGGGGCCGAAGCTCGGTCCGTTCCTCGCAAAAGTCGACCGGGAATTCGTCGTCGATCGGCTCCGGCGCGAACGCTGAGCCAGTCTGACGACGGCACCACCATCGATCTGTCCACCAGTCCGACTGCTGACCGATGGGATAGACAAAAGCCATTTGAGACTGCCGGCCCGAACGACTAGTAATGGATCACGGTTCCCTCGCTGTCGTCTCACCCCCCGCAATCTATGGATCGGAGGTTCTGACGTGGGTTCTGGTCGGTCTCCTTCTCTACTGGATCGCGGTCCTCGGCCTGAGAAACGGCGGTTATCTGCCCGACTACATCGGCACGCAAGGACCCATTCTCACGTTCCACACCAAACGCGGCCGTGCCCTGCTCGACCGGCTCGCACAGCCCAAACGGTTCTGGCGTGCGTGGTCGAATCTCGGCGTCGGCATCGCGATCGTCGTGATGGTGAGCATGTTCGTCTTTCTCATTCAGGGCGCGATAGCCGCGCTCTCGTCGCCACAGCTGTCGTCCTCGGCAGTTCGACAGCCACGAAACGTCCTCGTTATTCCCGGCGTCAACGACTTCCTCCCGCTGGCAGCCACGCCCGGCATCGTCTTCGGCCTACTCGTCGGGCTCGTCGTCCACGAGGGCGGCCACGGCCTGCTCTGTCGCGTCGAGGACATCGACATCGAATCGATGGGGATCGCGATGCTCGCCGTCCTCCCCGTCGGCGCGTTCGTCGAACCCGACCAGGAGAGCAGCAAGGCGGCCTCCCGCGGCGGCCAGACCCGGATGTTCGCCGCCGGCGTCACGAACAACTTCGCGATCACGCTCCTTGCTTTCGCGCTCCTCTTTGGCCCCGTCGCCGGCTCGATCGCCGTCGCACCCGGCGCTGCCGTCGGCGGCGTCGCGGACAGTTCTCCCGCCGCCGACGCAGGAATCGGACCCAATGACCGTATCACGGCAATCAACGGCACTGCGGTCGATGGCAACGACGACTTCGCGAACCGACTCGAGGCCACCGACGGCGACCAGGTGAGCGTCGAACTCAACGGCGACGAGACGGTGACAGTCGATCGCGCACTGCTCGTGACCGCGGCGACCGACGACAGCCCGACAGGACTGGCCGCCGGTGACAAAATCCGCGCGGTCGACGGCCAGTCGGTCGCGACCGAGCGCGGCTTCGTCGACGCTGTCGGCGACAACGAGCGCGTCACGCTGACGATCGAACCCGAAAACAGTGAGGAGCGCGTCGAACGCGAGGTGACGATCGGCGCTGCGGTCTCGGTCGTCGCCGACGAACCGCTCGAGGCCCAGACCGGGCCGACCGACGAAACGTTCGTCATCACCAGCTTCGACGGCGAACGGGTGTACAACTACGAGGACCTCGCCGACCTGCTCGAGGACACCGAGTCCGGCCAGGAGGTCACCGTCGAGGGCTATTTCGGTGACGAGCGTGAGAGCCACACCGTCACGCTCGACGAGCATCCGCGAGCCGACAGCGGCTTCTTGGGCATTCAGCCCCAGCCGGGAACGTCTGGCGTCTCGATGAGCGATATCGGCGTCCAACTCTATCCCGCAGGCGAGTATCTCGGCCTGCTCGGGGGAGACGGCGAGACGCGATTTGGACCGGTTGCCGACACCTTCCTCGGCAAGATCGGAGTGGCGCTTTTGTTGCCGGTCATCGGTGTCAGTGGCGTACTCCCCTTCAACTTCGCCGGCTTCACCGGCGGGATCCAGAACTTCTACGAGATTCAGGGTGCACTCGGCGTGTTCGGCGACGGGGGTGTCTTCCTGCTGGCGAACCTGTTGTTCTGGACCGGCTGGATCAACGTCCAGCTCGGCTTTTTCAACTGTGTCCCGGCGTTCCCGCTCGATGGGGGACACATCCTCCGGACGAGCACCGAAGCGATCGTCTCTCGGCTCCCGATCACCGCCACCCGCGGCATGGTCCGCGTGGTGACGACCACGGTCGGCGTGACGATGCTCATCAGCTTCCTCATGTTGCTGTTCGGCCCACAACTACTCGCGGGCTGAGACGGTCTGCTGTCCCGAGTTACCGGCGCACCCGCAGAACGGGTCACAGGTGCACCGGAACTGACTGCCAATAGTCCGTATGAAACCAGGACCGTCGGTACTGTTCGATCGACGAGTCAGCTACCGCACAATGAACGCGACCGGTCACATGCAGGGCCATCATCACACGATATTGGGGAGAAACCCGGCCCTTCTTAGCGTCGCCGTCCTAACCCGCGTCTATGGAACGACGGCAACCGCCACAGACCGAAGAGGGCTGGTACGTCCTGCACGACTTCCGGTCGATCGATTGGGACGCCTGGCGAGACGCACCCGAGCGACGGCGCGAACGGGCGATCGAGGAGGGTATCGACTACCTCACGTCCGCTGAAAGCGTCGACGACGCCGACGAGGGCCAGTCTGCGACGTTCGCGGTGCTGGGCCACAAGGCCGACCTGCTCGTCTTGCACCTGCGGCCGACGCTCGCCGATATCGACGCGCTCGAGCGTCGGTTCGAACACACTGCTCTCGCCGAGTTCACCGAGCGGGCCGACTCCTACCTCTCAGTGACGGAAGTGTCGGGCTACATGTCCCAAGACTACTTCGAAGAGGGTGAAACCGCCGACACCGGGATCGCCAACTACATCGAGTCCCGGCTCAAGCCCGAGCTACCCGACAGCGACTTCCTCAGCTTCTACCCGATGAGCAAGCGCCGCGGGCCCGACCACAACTGGTACGAACTGCCCTTCGACGAGCGGGCCGACTACCTCTCGAACCACGGCGAGATCGGCAAGGACTACGCCGGTCGCGTTACCCAGATCATCTCCGGCAGCATCGGCCTCGACGACTTCGAGTGGGGCATTACCCTCTTTGGCGACGATCCGACCGACGTCAAGGAACTGCTCTACGAGATGCGCTTCGATCCATCGAGTTCACGCTTCGCCGAGTTCGGGCGGTTCCTCTCGGCTCGTCGGATGGAACCCACCGATCTGGGAGCGTATCTCGCCGGCGAACCAGTGCCACAGGAAGAGAGCGGTCATCCCCACGCGGGCGGCGACACCGAGGGTCACCATCACGGTGACTCGGAATCGAGCGGCCACCACGGCGGCTCCGGCGGCCCACACGGCGACGACGAGGACGTTCGCAGCGAACTCGAGGAGCAGGGCGTCTACGCGGGCCAGCCACACGGCGAAGACGTCCACGCAGTCGTGCTCTACTCGGAGGCTGATTCCGACGAGCTATTCGAGGAGGTCGACGGACTACGCCAGAACTTCGACCACTACGACACGCACGTGAAGACGGCCGTCTACGAGCCTCGAGACGACGACGCGGAGACCGCGGTCGTCAGCCTCTGGGACACCGACCGCGCCGCGAACACGGCCGCTGGCTTCCTCGCGGAACTCCCCGAAATCGTCCGGCAAGCGGGCGACGACGAGGACGACTCGTGGGGCACGATGGGGATGTTCTACACGGTCAAGCCCGAGCACCGCAGCGACTTCACCGGTGTGTTCGATGACGCCGCCGACATGCTCGCGGACATGGACGGCCACCGCAAGACCGATCTGCTCGTCAACCGCGAGGACGAAAACGACATGTTCATCGCCAGTCGCTGGGACTCCCGCGAGGACGCCATGGAGTTCTTCCGCAGCGAGGCCTTCTCGGAGACCGTCGAGTTCGGTCGCGACGTCCTCGCCGACCGGCCGCGACACGTCTTCCTCGCCTGAAGACGGGGACTTTTTTGCCGGCTCGAGATCGAGACTCGACCTTAGATTTCGCCTGCGTCCGACGATTCGTCGTAGAAGAAGTAAGCAGCGACTCCGGCTAACCCGAACGCGAGCGTCACGAACGGCCACTTGCCGGCCTCGGTCTCATTCAGGCGCGCGTGGCCGGTCACGAACATCGCGAGCCCAATGTGGGCGACGAGCGTTGCAACGACAAACGCCTGTGGGTCCATGACTCGAGGGTTCGACGCGGCGATAAAAGCCGTTACGAAGGTGATCGGGGCCACAACGAATACAGCGGACTGTGGCCGGGAACGGGCTCCGAGCACTTCGAGGAGCCCGTGACCCGGGGGAGGGCAGGCAGTTACCCGATACCGACCGCGAGCGAACGAAAGTGCGGCGCGTAGCGCCGCGGGAAGACGAACGGCCGAAGGCCGTGAGTCAGTGAGCGAGCGGGCCGACGACCGATGTGAAGGCCCCAAAGGGGCTGAAACGGAGGGAGGAGTGCTTTTGGTCAACCTTTTACCGAGGGACGTCGCGAGCGAGGCACTACGCGCTCGCTCGCGACAAACCGCAGTGTAAAAGGTTGTTAGAAGTCGTGATCCGGGTCGTCTTCGACTTTCCGTTTCATCGAGTCGCGGCGGGATTTGGCGTCGCGGCCGGTCGCCTCAAGCAGGAAGTCGTTTTTCGCGTCGACGGCGTCGCCGGCAGCCTCGAGTTCGTCGGGGCCGAGTTCGGTGGGGTCGCGTTCGTGGAACTCGACGCCGAGTTTGTCCTTCTTGCCGGAGTACTCGACGGCACCGACGACGATCTTCTCGAAGACGGGGTTGTCAGGCTCCTCGATGAGGAAGAGGTCGCTGCCCTTGTACTCCTGGGTGCCCGTGATCGGACCGAAGTAGTCCTCGACGGTCGACTCCATGTCCGGAATTCGCTCCTCGAGATATTCACCGCGGCGCATCTTGTACTCCTTCATGGATTGGGAGAAACACGGCGGAGCGTTTACCTCTTTTCATAGCCGACGTTTCGGGTGGCTGATGGGTTAGGACTGCTAAACATACTCGACGGGCGATTCGCCGACGGATCGACGAACGGCACTGTGAGTGGGCCAGCGACCACTGCGCAGCTGGTGGTGACGGCTACCGACGCTCGCGCTCGCTGAGATAGCCTTTGCGACAGTCAGGGCAGATGTCGCCGGCACGCAGCGAGCTGCGGTCGCCAGCGGCGACGTACTCACACCGCGGACAGTAGAATTCGGTCAGTACGTTGTCTGTGGGACCACCCTCGCGTTCGGTCGGCGTCGAAACCGAGTCGACCCGCTCGATGCCAGTAGCCGGCTCCGACGGGGCGTCGGCGGGAGCGTCGTCGGTGGCGTCGGTCGGTGGCGCCGCGGTCACCGACCGGGCGTCGTCCGCGGAGCCTGGTGGCACGTCGTTTTCGAGCACGACCGCATCGTCGTCGACCGGGGTCGGGTCGGATGCTGCGTCGTCGGCTGGCGCCTCGGCGTCGTCGTCGGGCCACGCCGCGGGGGTGGAGTCAGCACCGACCGGCGGCCCGACATCGCTCGAGTCGGGCCACTCGCCGTGTTCGCGGTCGCGTTCGGGGGCGGGATCGTCGTCGTCCTCGAGGATTTCGCCGTCGTCGACGACGGGGTCGCCGTTCTCGTCGGTCGGGAGGTCGACGTCGTCGGCATCGGCGGTCTCTGTGGAGGCTGTCATAGCGTCCGCTGGATCGCGTTCGCTTTCAGCGGCGGCCGGGGGAGCGTCGTCGATGAATTCGGCGTCCGAACCGGAATCAGGTTCATCAGCATCGATGAACTCGGCGTCCGAATCGAAATCCGGTTCGTCAGCATCGATGAACTCGGCATCTGTCCCGGTGCTGGGTTCGTCGGCATCCCCGAAGTCGGCGTCCGTCTCGGATGCACTCTCGTCGGTGGCAACTGACTCGAGGGGCGGTTCAGTCGGCTCGGGGTCGTGATCATCGGGAAGTGAGTCGGCACCCGTCCCGGCGGCGAGGCTGGTCACCTCGGTGTTCTCGCTGATGACGTTGCGCTCGCCACAGCGGGAACACTCTTCGAACTCCTGGACGGTAACGACGACCTCACTGCCCCGTTCTTCGCGCTCGTGTTCGACCTCGGCGTCGCCGAAGTCGTGCCCGAGCAGCGAACATCGCAGGACCATTGTCCAATCGTACCGACCCGGCCCATAAAAAACGTACTGCATGTCAGTCTTTTGGCCGTGACAGTCATTCAACTTGAATTGTGTTCGCGCCCCAGCACCACGATCTGGTGTCGAGTCGTGGCTCGATCCCCGTCTTGGCCCGATGGCCCCATCGTCGGAACGACAAACGTCAAATCCCAGGTCATCGAATAGGCACATGGATGAGAGCAAAGCGGGAGTACCGGAACCGGGAGGGAACGGAGGTGGCGGTACTCGACGCCCTGGTCGATCGCGTTGACGACGGCATGACCGTCTTCGAACTCCGGGCGGCCGTCGAGGTCGACATCGACGAACTCGAGGAGGCGCTGTCGACGCTCAAAGCCGACGACCTGATCGTCGTCGAGTCGAACTCGGAGACGGTGATCAAGCCCGCCGACCGCGTCGTCCCCGACAATCCAGCCGACGAGGACGACGAGCAGTCGATCGGGGAGTGGCTGCGCGACCGGATGCCTTTTTGAATCGAAACGCCTGATACGCGCAGCGCCCAGAGTGTATTCATGAGCGTCATCGAGTCCATCCACGCGGATCATGGAGCCACGTTCGGCGAGCGCGCCGGCCGGCGAATCGTCGACCACTACGGACGACCGGAGCGCACGCATCAGGCGGTCCGCAACGGCGTGGGCTTACTCGAGTTGGCCTATGGCGTGCTCGTCGTCGAGGGCGACGACCGCCTCGAGTACGTCGACAACGTGGTGTCGAACCGGGTTCCCGACGAGGACGGACAGGGCTGTTACGCGCTCGTGCTCGATCCCCAGGGCGGGATCGAGGTGGAACTCTATATTTACAACGCGGGCGAGCGGCTCCTCCTGTTTACCCAGCCCGAGACTGCCGAGCCGCTCGCCGAAGAGTGGTCCGAGAAGGTGTTCATCCAAGACGTCGACATCCGGGTTGCCAGCGACGACTATGCGGTCTTCGGGATTCACGGCCCGCAGGCCACCGAGAAGATCGCCAGCGTCCTCAACGGTGCCGGCTCGCCCGAGCGGCGCTACTCGTTCGTCCGCGGCACGATGGGTGACGAGGGCGTGTCCGTCATCCGCACCGACGCGCTCACCGGTGAGGAAAGCTACGAGGTGATCTGCGCCGCCGATGACGCCGAAGCCGTCTACGACACACTCCTCAATCAGGGACTCAACGCCGCTCCCTTCGGCTACCGAACCTTCGAGAGTCTCGCGCTCGAGGCTGGCTCGCCGCTCTTTCACACCGAACTCGAAGGGACGGTCCCGAACGTTCTCGGCCTGCGAACCGCCCTTGATTTCGAGAAGGGCTGTTACGTCGGCCAGGAAGTCGTCTCCCGCGTCGAGAACCGCGGGCAGCCAAGTCGCCGACTCGTCGGGCTGACACTCGAGGGTGAGACCGTGCCCGAATCGGGTGCGGCCGTCTTCGACGGCGACGCGTCGGTCGGCGAGGTCACCCGCGCGGGCGAGAGTCCGCTGCTCGAGGGCGTCATCGCGCTCGCGGTCGTCGACTACGGGCTCGAAAGCGACGCGCTGACGGTTCGGGTCGATGGTAACGAGGTGGCCGCGAGCCGCGCCGAACTGCCGTTCGTCGAGGGGTCGGATCAGTCGGATCGGCTGCCCGACTACGAGTAGCGCAGGGAACCTTGCGGCTCGTTCAGCGGTCGCTGGCCACTCGCTGTGGCTGCAAACGCCGATCAGGAACCCGGATCTTTGATCTGTGGTAACCCCGCGGTCACTAATCGGCGAAGCAAAACAACGATCCCGTTCTCGAGACCGCGGGCGAAGATCGCCTGCTCTTCTGCTCTGTCATCGGGGGTGTTCGGATAGTACGAGCCGATGAGAAGCGTCTCACGGTCGATGAGCAGAATCCGGCTGATCGCGACTTCGTCGTCGCTTGCGGTGCCGGTGAGCCAGTCGAGGCCGGTCTCGAACACGCGGGTCGTGGAGAGTTCCGTCCCGAGCGTCTCTGTGATCCGTTCCGTCTGGCCACCCAGCACGATCGACAGGTCGTGATCGACCGCCGTCTGCAAGCTATCGAACAGCGCCTCGGACAGGATATCCTCGTCGACGACGAGGAGTGCGATTTCGGACTCCGCCTCCCTGACGAGATCGAGCGTCCGCGACTCGATCGCGTCGTGGCCGGTCAGCGACCAGACCTCCTGGACGTGGTCGTTCTCCTCGACGTCCTGTACGTCCGTATTCTTGAGATGGGTCTCGAGCGTCTCGATACGGTCGTCGTACTTCTGTCGCAGGGTCTGGGTCGCCTCGTCGATGCTAACGGCCCGATACATCTGGGGGCTCGAGTGTCGAACTTCGACCAGCCCCTGTGACTCGAGGACCCGAATCGCGTCGTACACCCTCGTCCGTGGTACCTCGGAGATCTCGTGGATCTCCTTTGCGGTTCCACTGGGAAGTTTGTTCAACGCCATAAAGCAGCGCGCTTCGTACTCCTGAAGCCCGAGGTCCTGCAACAGGCTAATCGCCTCTCGTGTAGTTTCGTTGTCTGTCATGGCCCAACCACGAATTCGGAGATCCGAACACGCAGAGTAGGTCGTGCGGATGGAAAAGGATTCGTGTATCGAAATGTTGTCAGAAGTGGATCAGGGAATTTTACGCCGACGGCAGAGGTTTCACTCAGATCGTCACACAAGCTACTTGGGTGTACGCCCGAAACGAGGAGGTGGCGAGTCTCGTTTGGCCCAACCACGACGGGACTCGTCAACTGCCGTATCACGATGGCGATTGCTGAATCGTTGCTCGTCGATAGTGTCTGAGTCAGTTGTAGACCGACGAGGAAGGCAACGGCCCGTGAGACGACTCGAATGGAAGGTTCGGACGGAGACGGAATCGTATCAGTCGCAACAAATGTGCTGTTCGATCGCCATTGGTGAGTTAGAGACGGCCGATCTGAAACGTCAGTGAAGAGAACTACCTGGGCCGAGATGCGTGGTCAGGGTGATATTACAGGAGACTCCCCTCGATACTCGGAGAGCAGTTCCAGAACGGGTCTATGCTCTTCGAATCGCGGACCTGGTTCGACGGCATTCAGATTCCGATGCCACTCGATGAATCCGTAGTCAGCCAGTTTGGGCAGATGGATGTGCTGTCGTTCGATGGTCACCGCTGGATCCATACCGGCAGCATCCGGCGGCGCATCGAGATAAATCGGCGGTTCGTTTGGCGGCAGCTCGACGAGCGCGAACAGTATCCGCCGTCGGTGTTCGTTAGCTAACACCTCGAATAATGTGTCACTTAGCGCAGACATCTATGAACGGTAAGGGGGACACATCATATTAAAGCTGTAACATTTTCATAAGGGGGTTGAGTTTTGATTAATCGAGTGAACGACCACTCAGGGAAGACAGGATCGTCAGTTTCCGACGCGTGTCGACACGCCTGCAGTCGGAGCTACTGTTATGTGACGCGAACCCGTCGGTGCGGCCATGTCACGCGACGCCCTCGAGTACGACCTCCTCGAGCGGGCACCGGACGATCGGATTCAGGTGCTCGACGCTGACGGGACCGTCGTTGCCCCCGAACTGGAGCCGGATCTCGAGCCGGAGATGTTGCGGTCGATGTACCGGGATATGCGGTTTTCCAGGCGGTTCGACGAGCGGATGATCAGTCTCCAGCGTCAGGGCCGGCTGGGTACGTACTCTTCACTGGCCGGCCAGGAAGGGTCCCAGATCGGCTCGACGTACGCGCTCGCGGACGACGACACCATCTCCTTTCAGTACCGAGAACACGGTGCGCTTGCGGCACGGGGGATGCCGTGGGAGTACCTGCTGTACTGGATGGGCCACGAGGACGGCAACGCGGCGCTAGCGGAGATCGACGTCTTTCCCCTGAATATCTCGATCGCTGGCCACCTGCCACATATAGTGGGCTGGTCGTGGGCGGCAAAGCTAGACGGCGACGAACGCGTCGGCGTCGCCCACTTCGGCGACGGGTCGACATCGGAGGGAGACTTCCACGAGGCGATGAATTTTGCGGGCGTGTTCGATACGCCGACTGTCTTCATCTGCAACAACAACCAGTGGGCCATCTCGATCCCGCGCGAAGCGCAAACCGCGAGCGCAACCATCGCCCAGAAGGCCCACGCATACGGCTTCGCGGGCGTCCAGGTCGACGGCATGGACCCGCTCGCGACCTACGCCGTGACGAACGCTGCCCGGGAGAAGGCCCTCGAGCCTGGCGGCGACCGGTTGCGCCCAACGCTGATCGAGGCAGTCCAGTACCGCTACGGTGCCCATACGACGGCGGACGATCCCAGCGTCTACCGGGACGACGAGGAGGTCCAACGATGGCGCGAGCGGGACCCGATCGAGCGATTCGAGACGTACCTGCGAGACGAGGGCCACCTCGACGACGACCGGATCGACGCGATCGAGTCCGAGATCGAGGAGACGCTGGCGACGCTGATCGACCGCGCCGAGGGCGTCGATGGGGATCCCAGCGAACTGTTCGAGTACACTTACGCGGAGCCGACGCCACGACTCGAGGCCCAACGGGAGTACCTCGACGCGTTACGCGAGACCCACGGCGATGACGCGTTACTCGAGGACGAGTAAGTCGAGGATCAGTCGTATAAAGTCCGCACTGGGACAGGCCAACGGCTACCCGATCGTCACGTCGAGGTGGAATCGACATGCAACTCGAGCAGTCGTCCCGGGAGACGACAGCGGCCTGGAGCGGCACGGTGCCGAGCGCGATTGACGTACGGGTACTCGGCCTGATCGTCGTGACGGCCGGCCTTGCGGCATCGATCAACGTCCCCTACGGCGGTCTGCCGATGGCAGCAGTCGCGTTCGCGCTGCTGGCGGGTGGCGGGATTGCGCTTCACGTGCTCGGTGAACGGAAGCTCCGCCGACTCACTGACGATCTCGTCGAGCGGTGGGTCGCCGCCGGCGGCGAGATCGACGACGTTACCCGATCGTCGACCGGAACGGGGACCGCGTGGCGGGTCCACACGCCGGACGGCGACATCGTCATCAGCGGGGTCGCACTGGTTCCGATTACCCGACTATCCGTCGAGTGGCAGGGCATCGGCGACACGATGGACGCCAGCGAAGCCGAGGAGAACATCGATCGTCTCGCCGAGAGCCTCTACCGGGAGATCTTCGAGATCGGCTCGGCGACCCAGCAAGCCTGAGACGGGCTGCTGTCACTACGTCCCGTCGCAACCGCGACCGTGCTGTGGTTGCGATGGATCCGCTGACAGCGGTCCGTACGCGACCGATCACTCGAACAGCTCCTCGTGACGCTGGGCCAGATTCGTGTACTCGCCCGACGAATACTCTTCAAGGATCGCCTCGGCGTCGATGCCCGTTTTCTCGAGCGGCGTGATCTCGGCCGGCACGCCGCGGACGAACGACTCCGGCGGAATATCGTAACTATCGGGGACGACGGTCCCCGCGGCGACGATGCTGCCGCTGCCGATCGTGACGTCGGAATTGGTCGTCGCGTTGAACCCGACCAGTGCCCGGTCCTCGACGGTCGTTTCGTTGAGGATCGCCCCGTGGCCCACCATGACCTGATCCCCGAGGTGTGATGCGTGAATCGTCGCGTTGTCCCCAACGTGGGTTCCCCGGCCGATGCGGACGGGATCGACGTCACCGCGGAGGACGACGCCGGGCCAGACGCTCGCGTCGGCCCCGATTTCGACGTCACCGACGAGCGTCGCCTCCCGGCTTACTTGCGCTGTCTCGTCGATCGTCGGTCGGTCTCCCTCGAACTCGTAGGTTCGCCTGTCGACCATAGATGCACTAACCACGAATGCAGTGATAATACTGGATCACGATACTCGTGACAGTCTCCCTCGATTGAGAGCCGTCTCAGACGCGACCGGAACGAACGACCGGTCGGCTGTTGTGACTTTTGCAACCATTCAATACCATCAAATGGTTTGCAAGCCCGTTATTTATATTCTGTCGAGCCGGACGACTACCCGAACACATGAGCCAGTTAGAATCACCCATTCGAGCTATGTTCGATGCGCAGCGAACCGCAGTCAAACAGAGCCAGCAGCTACTCAAGCAAGGGATGGCTACCCAGCGAAACGTCGATACGATGGCGCTTACCGGCCTCAAAGGCCAGGCGTCGCTTCAGCGCCAGCAACTCGAGCTCGCGCAGGCGGCGACTCACGGCTACGTCAACGCGACGGCAGCGGTGCTGCCAAGCGACGACGCCTCCGAGGTACACCGAACCATCGACGAAACGTTCGATCAGCTGAAAACGACCTACGCAGAGTTCTACGATGTACTCGAGCGCGAACTGGAGCGGGACGTCGACTCCGCCAACGAGCTCTCCGAGGAGTTCGCCGACGCCCTCGACGAGCAGACCGATCAGCTCCTCGAGATAACACAGTCCGTCGAGGACCGGACTGTCCAGAACGTCGATGAGCTCTCCGGGCAACTCCGCGAGCAGCTCGAGCGGACCCAGGAGCTCCAGGATCAGCTCGAAGACCTGCTCGAAAACCAGACCAGTGACGTCGAGGAACTGCTCGAACGGCAGGCCGAACAGATCGAACGGTTCCAGCAACAACTCGAGGAGCAGACCGAAGCGGTCACTCAGGAGATCCCAGTCCAGGGGACCGACGAACCACACACGAAGATCGAAACCGATCCGGAGCACACCCTCGAATCCGTCGAGGGAATCGACGAGGAAGTCCGCGAGCAGCTCTCGGAGGCCGGCATCGCGACGATCGCCGACCTCACGCGCGCCGGCCCCGAGGCCGTCGCCGAAGCCGCCGACATCCCGGAGAGTCAGGCCGAGGAGTGGATCGATCAAGCCGAAGCCTGAGCGGGTCGTCCCTCTCGCGCCGACGGTCCGAAACGAAGGGTCACCGATCCGTCCGTCTCCCTACGATTCTATCTTGTCGACGATCTCGCGAGCCTGTTCTTTCGCTTTGTCCTCGCCGACGTGCTTGTCGATCAGGACGCTGGTAACCTCCCAGTCGTCGTCCTCGACCTTGCCGGTCCGGACCTCGCTTCCTTCCGACACCGACTCCGCCGGCTGTTCCGCCCAGTCGGGCGTTCGGATCTCGTCGTACCGATCGGGATCGCGAAACCGGACGTGAACGTAGTCGTCTTCCGTTTCGACTTCATTGACTTCTGGCGTGTCAGCCATACTCTAATGTCGAACGCTCACACGGCTAAGGGTCGACCTTGAATGTGCTCGTCACAGGCAACGGCAGTATAGCTCCCCTGCAGGGTTCGCCAGTGATGCTATCCGGTGTGTCCTCGTAGAATGGGTATGCTCGTCCTCGGCGACGCCCACGCGTCCGATCCCGACCTGCGTGAAACGCTGCTCGAGTGCTACCACACCCTCGAGCCGGATCACGTCCTCCAGGTCGGCGACCTCGAGCGGTACGATCTGCCGGCGCCGACGTGGTTTATCGCGGGGAACAACGAGGATTTCGACGTGATCGACGCGCTGCGTGCGGGCGAGTCGCCCGCAGAAGCGACGAACGTCCACCTGCTGGCGAGCACGGCGGCGACGGTCGACGGCCTACGCGTAGCCGGTCTCTCGGGGAACTTCGCGCCAACGAAGTACGACCTTCCTCGAGACGAACTGACCGGCGAACGACGCCGTCACTTCACTCACGAGGACGTCGAGCGAGCCGCCGACCTCGAGGATGTCGATGTCTTCCTCACCCACGAGGCCCCGACCGGCCTGCTCTCGTACGGCTACGATCCCGGCTGTGAGCATATCAATGGGCTACTCGAGGCACTCTCACCCGACATCTGTCTCGTCGGCCACCACCATCGTCACCGCGAGGCCGAAATCGCGGGGACTCGTGTCGTGAGTCTCGAACCTGCGTGGGAGCGCTACTACACGCTCGAGCCGGAGACGCTGACACTCGAGGGCCACAACCACGAGTTTACGGACGCGGACTGAACGCAACCCAAAAGAACGGACGCTATGGACAGCGAGGTCGTTTTAGAACGTCTCGAGGTAGCGGTCGAGTTCCCACTCGGAGACGTCGACGAGGTACTCCTCGAACTCCTGGCGCTTGGCCTCGACGAACTTGGAGGCGACGTGATCGCCGAGTGCGCTGTACATCGCTTCGTCGTCCTCGAGCGCGTCGACGGCTTCGCCGAGGTTGGCCGGTAGCGTATCGATGCCGTACTCCTCGCGTTTCTCCTCGTCGAAGTCGTAGATGTTCTCGCGGACCGGGTCGGGACACTCGAGGTTCTGCTCGATGCCGTCGAGACCGGCGTGGATCATGACCGCGAGCGCGAGGTAGGGGTTACACGACGGATCCGGGGAGCGCAGTTCGATGCGCGACGCCGCTGGGGTGCGTGCGGCGGGCCGGCGGATCAGCGCCGAGCGGTTGCGGTCGGACCAGGCGACGTAGACGGGTGCCTCGTAGCCCGGCACCAGTCGCTTGTAGCTGTTCACGGTCGGGTTCGCGATCGCCGTGATCGCCGGTGCGTGTTCTAAGATGCCGGCGGTGAAGGCGTGAGCCTCCTCGCTCAGGTTGAACTCGTCGTCGTCGTCGTGGAAGGCGTTCTCGCCGTCCTCGGTGAACAGCGAGATGTGGGTGTGCATCCCCGAGCCGTTGATTCGTGGGATCGGCTTGGGCATGAACGTCGCGTGCAGATCGTGCTGGGCGGCGATCGCACGGACGACCGTGCGGAAGGTGCCGACGTTGTCGGCCGTCGTCAGGGCGTCGTCGTAGGTGAAGTTGATTTCGTGCTGGCCTTCGGCGACCTCGTGGTGGCTGGCCTCGACCTCGAAGCCCATGCTCTCGAGGCCGTAGATGATGTCGCGGCGAACGTCGCTTGCGAGGTCTTTCGGCGCGAGGTCGAAGTAGCCGCCAGCGTCGTTGGTCTTGGTCGTCGCGCGGCCCTCCTCGTCCTCTTCGAAGAGGAAGAACTCCGGTTCGGGCGCGGCGTTGACCGTATAGCCCATCTCGTTGGCGCGGTCGAGGGCGTTCTTGAGGACGCGACGCGGGTCTCCTTCGAAGGGTTCGCCCGTATAGGTATCGTAGACGTCACAGATCATCCGGGCGGCAGCACTGCCCTCCTTCTGGCGCCACGGCAGAATCGCGAAGGTCTCCGGGTCGGGCTTGAGCCGCATGTCCGACTCCTGAATGCGCACGAAGCCTTCGATAGAAGAACCGTCGAAATAGATCCCCTCTTCAAAGGCCTTCTCGGCCTGACGGGCTGGCACGGAGACGTTCTTGACCGTTCCGAGAATGTCGGTAAACTGTAGCCGGAGGAAGTCAACGTCTTTCTCCTCGATCTCGTCCAGCACCGCCTGTTCTGTTTCTGTGAGGTTTCCGCTTGTCATCTTTCTCGTCGTCGTATTCTCGTAACCCGCTTACTAAAACACTACTGTTCCGAGCAAATCTTCTCTCTCCGGCCCCAAACTGCATATTCGTAAAGTTCTAAAGGCTTCAATGAGTGGGTCGATGTGATGACGTACGAAAATCTCGATGCAAAACTAGTGAATGCACTTCTCGGCGACGGCCGGGCCAGCCTGCGCAGCCTCGCCGAGGAACTCGACGTCTCCGTAACGACCGTCTCGAATCACCTCTCCGATCTCGAGGACGAAGGCGTCATCGAGGGCTATACTCCCAGAGTCGATTACGACGCGGCCGGCTACGACGTGACCGCCGTCATCCAGCTGCAGGTCGAAGGCAACGCCTTACCCGACGTCACCGACACGCTGCGCGACCACCGCCAGATGACCAGCGTCTACGAAGTTACTGGCGACTACGACGTGATCGCCATCGGCAAGTTCGAAGACACCGACGGCATGAACGACCAGATCAAAGAGCTACTGACTGACCCCGATATCAAGGCCTCGAACACCAGCGTCGTGTTGAACGCCGTGAGCGAGAACGAACAGTTCGAACTCGAGGTCGACGAGGAAGCATAAACAGACGGTCCTTTTCAGCAGAACCCATCGCCGAATAGCGGCGTCGTTAATCAGTTCACCGCGAGCGAACCCGAAGGGTGAGCGAGCGGGCCGACGACTGATGTGGAGACCCGCGTAGCGGGTCGGAACGGAAGGAGGAGTGCTTTTATACTAAATTTTGCCGAGGGCCAGCTTCGCTGGCCCGCAGAGCAAAATTTAGTTTTACATCATGCCGCCCATGCCGCCGCCCATGCCGCCCATGCCGCCGGCACCGGGCGCGCCTTCCTCGTCGTCGCCCTTGTCCGTCGACAGGTCGCCGGCGGAGATGATGTCGTCGATTTTGAGCACGAGGTTGGCCGCTTCGGCAGCAGAGGTGACGGCCTGCTCTTTGGCGTGGGCCGGTTCGACGACGCCGGACTCGAAGGTGTCCTCAACGTCGCCCGTGAAGACGTTCAGGCCCGCTTCGACGTCGCCGTCGTCGTGGGCCGCACGCAGGTCGACGAGCGTGTCGATGCTGTCGAGGCCCGCGTTCTCGGCGAGCACGCGCGGGACGAGCTCAAGCGAGTCTGCGAACGCTTCGACAGCCAACTGCTCGCGACCGGAGACCGAGTCAGCGTAGTCACGGAGTCGCGAGGCGAGTTCGACCTCGATGGCGCCGCCGCCGGCGAGGACGCGGCCGTCGGAGACGGTCTGAGCGACGACGTCAAGCGCGTCGTTGACGCCACGCTCGAGTTCGTCGACGACGTGGTCGGTCGAGCCACGCAGCAGGAGCGTGACGCCGTGGGCGTCCTCGCCCTCGACGTAGAACAGCTCGTCTTCCTCGTCGCGGGTGACGTCACCGAAGCCGAGGTCGTCTTCCTCGGCGCTCTCGAGGTCGGAGACAATGTTCGCGCTGACGACTTCCTTGAGGAACTCGAGGTCGGACTTCTTGGCGCGGCGCACTGCGAGGATGCCTTCCTTGGCGAGGTAGTGCTGGGCGAGGTCGTCGATACCCTTCTGGCAGAAGACGACGTCGGCGCCGAGGTCGGCGATCGTGTCGACTTTCTCCTGAAGCTGTTTCTCCTCGCGGTCGAGGAACTGCTGGAGCTGGTCGGGGTCGGTGACGGAGACCTCAGTGTCGATGTCGGTTTCCTCGACCTCGATGGCCTCGTTGAGCAGCAGGATGTCGGCGTCCTCGGCCGACGTGGGCATGTTGTCGTGGACCGGGTCCTTGTCGACGATGCCGCCCTCGAGCAGGTCGGACTCGCCGGCGCTGTTGCCGGTCTGGGTCTCGATGTTGAGGAACTCGAGGTCGACGACGTTCTCGCCCTCGTCGTTCTCGACGGTGACCTGGCGGACGGCCTCGACGATGAGTTCGGCGAGATACTCCTTGTTGACCTCGGTGCCCTTGCCGGTCATCGAGGTTTCGGCGGTCTTGCGGAGGAGGTCCTCGTCGCTGGTGTCGATGTCGGTCGCGATGTCGTCGATTTCCTCGCGGGCCTGCTCGCTGGCGAGGTGGAAGCCCTTGATGATCGCCGTCGGGTGGATGTCCTGCTCGAGCAGGTCCTCGGCGTTCTTGAGGAGTTCACCGGCGATCGCGACGGCCGTCGTGGTGCCGTCGCCGGCCTCGTCTTCCTGCGTTTCGGCGACCTCGATGATCATCTCGGCCGTCGGGTTGTCGATGTCCATCTCCTTCAAGATGGTGACGCCGTCGTTGGTGATCGTCACCGATCCCATGGAGTCGACGAGCATCTTGTCCATCCCTTTCGGGCCGAGTGTCGAACGGACGGCTTCAGCGACCGCACGGGCGGCGCTGATGTTGTAATCCTGCGCGTCCTTGTCCTTGACGCGCTGGGAGTCCTCGCTCATTACGATCATCGGCTGACCCTGCTGCATTCGCTGACTCATAGTCGGTCGAGTGATTGATTGTGATTCTATATAAATGTTTCTCTATTTTCGCACGTCCCGATTACCGTCGATGTGATCGGAGATCGAGAAAAATCGTGGCAGTGCGGGACGGTGTCGACGGATTTCGTCGTCGAAATCCGCTCGTCACGCGTTCTCAATCGATCAATGACACGGTGTTTTTATATTGGAGCGTGGCCGGAGCGCCAGCCGTGGCCCCCACGAACGAACAGCCGTCAGCGCAGCGACTTCACGTCCAGTGACGACGGATACAGTCCACCGTCGATCTATAGTAGCCACTGAAAGTCAATGCACACCCGATCGCACGACTGCTGTGCGATCGGTGCATAAATCGTTTCAGTTGTTACTATAGAAACACCCCACACTCGAGTAACGTAGTACGTAGTTTCGCAATCATGACTCGGAACCGAGTCAATGTAACGGAAGCGTTATACCGGTAGTCACGTATTACTACGCGAGCAATGGACGAGTCCCTCTCGTTCGCCGAATCGTTCGACGACCCACGAATCACCGCCCAGTTTTGCCGCCGACTCCCCGACTCGAGTGGCGATCTCGTGTTGGTCGGCGTCGTCCACGACCATCCCGCAAGCATCGCACGCGTCGAACGCGTGTTGAAACGCATCGAACCGGCGACGATCGCACTCGAGTTGCCGCCCATTGCGATGCCGCTGTACCGCGTCTACGGGCGCAAGGGTGATGCCGACGATCCGACACCACCGCGGTTCGGCGGCGAGATGAGCGCGGCGATCCGTGCCGCGCCCGACGCCGCGTCCGTCGGCATCGACGCCCCAAACTGGTCGTTCTTCCGGCGGCTCGTTACGAAACTGGTTGCCGACCGCGTCTCACCGGCGACGGCGCGGCGCGTCCTCTCGAGCGTCGGCGACGCGACCCGGGACGCACTCACGTATCGAGTCGCCGCGACGCTGACTCACGCGACGTCGATGACCGTTATTCCCAGTGATTCGGTCGAATACGATGTCGATCACGAGGATTCACCGGATCGACAGGCAGCCCACGAGCGCGCCCACGTCGCCGGCGTCCAGGCGCTGCTGGGCAGTGTCGATACGGACGGAACCACCCTGGCGTACAGAGACGACACGCGCGAGCGCTGTATGATCGACCGACTCGAGGAGGTTCACTCGGAACCAGGGACGGCCGTCGCCGTCGTTGGCGTCGATCACCTCGACCGACTCGCGGCAGCGCTGGCGGAATAGGGGAGTCATACGGACTACTGTCAGTCAGTTCCGGCGCACCCGCAGGACTGATCGCGGGCGCGCCGGTGACTCGGGACAGCAGACCGTATCAGCTCTCGGCAGTCGCGTCAGCGACGCCGGTCACCGCTGTAAGCCCGACACGCAGTGCCAGCAGTACGTAAACGCCTGATCGGCCTCGTTAGGCGCGCCACAGTGGGGACAGCGGATCGTCTCCCCGTCGAACTCGCGATCGTGGTCGTAGTCCCGGTCGACGTCACCTACCTCATCAGTGGCACGCGGATAGCGATCGGGGCTGGACGACGAGCGAAGGCTCGTGTGATTGGGATCGGCGAACGACGGTGTTCGCTCGTTCTCGCCGTCGTCCCGCCGGACGTACAGATAGTACAGTAACAGGTGAAGCAGGGCGAACAGCGCGACGTAGCCGATGAGCCAGCCCCAGAGCTCCATCAGTATGCGGTACGTTCTCGAGGCACTTGGGTATTCCCCGCTATCGGGGTTGACGAGAGTCAGGTCGGCAGTAACTATCGGGGCGGCTGTAGGTCACGGCCGAACTCGTCGAAGACCTCGAGGTCGTCGGGGAGGTCGTACTCGAGGTGGCGCTCGTCCTGCCGGTTGACGCCGGCCTCGTCGACGGGGATGGCGACGTCCTCCCAGCCGGGTTTGACCTTGACGCTTTTCGCGGGCATCCCGATAGCGATGTGGTGGGCAGGGATGTCGTTCTGGACGATGCCGCGTGCGCCGACGATGGCGTTTTCACCGACCTTACAGCCGGCGCGGACCATCGAGTCGTAGGTGAGTCGGACGTCGTCCTCGACGATCGTGTGGTAGTTGCGTACCTCGGTCTGGTCGACGACGTCGTGGTCGTGACTGTAGATGTGGACGCCGTCGGAGATCGACACGCGATCGCCGATCGTCAGCTTCCCGCGGTCGTCTAAGTGGACGTCGTCGTGGACGACGACGTTATCGCCGATCGTGATGTTGTGGCCGTAGGTGAACGTAATGCCCTTGAAAAAGCGGCAGTTGTCGCCACACTCCTCGAAGAGGTGATCCGCGAGCATCCGCCGGAACCGGAGCGCGAACTCGACGTTGTCCGCTATCGGCAGACTGTCGAACTGCCGCCAGAGCCACTGGAGGTGTTTGGACCGGCGGAACTCCTCTTCGTCTTTCTCGGCGTAGTACTCGCTCTCGAGGGTGGTGTTACAGGGATCGTAGCTCTGCAGGCGGATTCGTTCGGCCGGTGGAACCGACTCGCCACGCTGCCAGCGCTCGTAGGCCTCGCGGTCGCCCGAGAGGTCGATCAGGACGTCTTCGACGACCGAGCAGGTGTCCTCGTCGCTCGCAAGCCGTCGATCGACCTCGTCGATGAACTCGCGCATCCCCGTTTCTGCCTCCTCGGGGAGCGACACGTACCGCTTTGTCATACCCCGACGTATTGCCCGCCGAGTTCATAGGGGTTCGGTTGTGCGTCCGGGGTTGCCGGACCAACTGACGTGCGTGTTACCGGGCAGATTCCGCCAGAGACTCATAGGTCTGCTGTAGCTGTTTACCGATGCAACCGCGACCGTCCTGTGGCTGCAACGGTACCCACTGACAGGAGTCCGTATCACTCCCGATCGGACTGCCACCCGGCAAAGAGCAACGCGGGCAACGCGAGCGCGCCGACGACCAGCAGTGACCCCACGATGACCGCGCCGATCGTGACGCGGTCCCTGGGAATCTCGAGATAGCTCGCGGCGAGGACGGCAAGCGACAGGCTGACGACGAAGACGGCAAGCAAGAGCCACCCCGGATTGCGCGAGTTGCGGCGAGAACTGGGCATACGGATACGTGTCAGTCGACACCCAAGAGCGATTCGGCTCATACGGACTCCTGTCAGTGGGTGCCGGCGCACCCGCCGGGACAGCGGGACAGCAGACCGTATCACGGCACGCGCGACCGAACCCGTTCGGCCCGGAACTCGAGCGTTCCGTTCACCCTAAGTTCCCCCGCTTCGAATGGGCGGCTATGCACTACAGCGAACTCGGCGAGTCCGGAGTCGAGGTCAGCGAAGTCGGCTTCGGCGCGTGGACCGTCGGTACCGACTGGTGGGGCGACCGCTCCGAAGAGGACGCCATCGAGATGCTCCAGTACGCCGTCGAGCAGGGCATCACCTACTTCGACACGGGCGACGTCTACGGCCACGGTCGCAGCGAGGAACTGGTCGGACAGGCGCTGTCCGAGGTCCGCGACGAGGTCACCATCGCCACCAAGGTCGGCTACGACTTCTACAACAATCCGCAGGCCGGCCACGGCGAACTCCCCAAGGAGATGGACTCCGACTACCTCCGGGACGCCGTCGAGAAGAGTCTCGAGCGCCTCGAGATGGACGCCGTCGACGTCCTGCAGTTGCACAACGCCGACGTCGACGAGATTACCCCCGACGTCCTCGAGTTGCTCGACGAACTCGAGGAGGAAGGCAAAATCGACGCCGTCGGGCTCGCGCTGGGCCCCTCGATCGGCTGGCTCGCGGAAGGCGACCTGGCGATCGAAGAGGAGTTCGACTCGGTCCAGCTGGTCTGGAACGTCCTGGAACAGGAGGTCGGCAACCACTTCCTCGAGACGATCGAGCGCACGGGGTCGTCGACCAGCTTGATCCCGCGGGTTCCCCACTCCTCGGGCATCCTCAACGAGCAGGTCACTCCCGAGACCGAACTCGGCGAGGGCGACCACCGCGGTTTCCGCCCCGACGAGTGGTACGAGACCGGCTGGGAGAAACTCGAAAAACTGCGCTTCCTCGAGCGTGACGGCGAGCGCACGATGGGGCAGGCCTCGATCGCGTGGCTGCTCTCCCACGACCCCGTCGCGACTGTGACCCCGACGTTCCGCACGAAAGCGGACATCGACGAGTGGGCGGCCGCGAGCGACGTGCCCAAACTCTCCGCGGAGGAACTGGCCCGCGTCGACGACCTCTACGAAAACGACTTCGGCATCGACCGCGACGACGGCATGGACGCGCTGCGCTCGTCGGTCGACGGCGAAGACATCGAGTCCGCCGGGCTGGACAAGCTCGCGGCTGACTGATCAGGCACGGCAGGCTCGAGCGGCCACGTCCGCCGCTGTGCCTATTCGTCGCCCGACGAGTTCACGAGTCGGAACTCGAACACGAGGCTTCCGTCCGTCTTTACGTCGACGCCGCCTAACTGCTCGGAGAGTTGCTCTCGCGCTCGAGCGCTCGGTTCGACGGTGATAGAGACGCTGTTGCTGTTGGCGTTGTACGTGATGTTGCCGACCGTCACGTCGAACTCGAAAAATTCTGGTACGTCATCGCGAAGCTGTGTTCTGACATCGTCGATGTCCGCCCGCACGTCGGCCATCTCCTCGTTGAGTGAACTCATAGGTAATGGTATGTGATGCCATGATGTAACGGTTTATCCTGTCCGGTCGCTCTCGCGACGGGTCGCACAACTCAGTCCGGTGCGGTCACGTCGGCATTCGAAGCGCGTACAGGATCACGACCAGCCCACAGAGCTGACTCGTCTGGCTGAGGACGGCGGCCAGCGACTCGGAAACGAACGGCAGCACCACGTAGAACAACAGTAACAGGAACGGAACCGCAAGTGTCAGTGCGAATCCGATGGCGATGAATAACATCGGCCGACTGTCGTTTCGTCGGTAGCCTCGATAGGCCTGGTAGGCGATGAACAGCCCGATGAGCGCGCTCAGCACGTCGGTCGCTTGCACGAACGTCGTGACCCACTCCGGCGGCAGCGCGGGCTCCCAGAGCTGTATCGGTCCCTGCACGTTACATCCCCTCGATGAGTCTCGTAAAGCGGTCGGCGATGTCTTCGCGGCGGTCGATGTGCAGCGTCAACCCTCCGTCCTCGAGTTCGACCGTGATCCGCTCGAGGTTCGTCGCGTAGACGGTTCGGTGGTGACCCCGATCAGGATCCGGTTTGGTTCGCTCAACGAGGAGACCACACTCGCGGAGGTCCTCTAATCGCCGGTACACCGTGGGTTTCGACGCCTCGCAGTGCTCGCTCAAGGTGGTCGCTGACATGGGTTCCTGGCTCGTCTGGGTGAGGATCGTACGCACCGTCGGGTCCTCGAGCAAGGCCCCGATCGTCTCGACGTCGACCTCCTCACTCACGGTTGGAGAGTGTACAGAGAAGAGACATAAAGGGGTTATCGCCACTGCAGCCGCTGCAGTCGTGCGAGCCGAGTTTTCCCGTCTCGCCTCGTCAGTCGGAATATGACGCCATCGACCCGCTCGTCGGGCACGCTCGATCGACTCGTCGAACGGACTCGCCGCATCACGACGTGGCTCGCATCCTCGGCAGCAGACCCCGCTGGCGGTCGGCTTCGACCAACTGGGAGTGGTGGACTACTCGTCGTGCTTGCGAGCGTCGCGGTGAGCCTCGCTGCCGCTCCCGCACTCGGGGACAGCGTCCGAATCCGCTGGAGCATCGGCACCTACTACGGGCCCGAACACGCTCCCACGCCGCTCGTGCTGGCCGCGTTTCCGATCTTCATCGCGGTGACGTACGTCGGCTTCTGGGCGCTGCGCATTAGCCTCGAGCGCATCGGTGCGTTCGACGCAACCGGTGACCTCGTCCGGCCCGTCTACGAACTGTGTGCGCTGGCAACCCTGCTGATGCTCGTGTTCGTTCAAGTTGCGTTCGTCGCGGCGAATCTCTGGGGAGCGTGAGGGACATCCGTTCGAGCGCGAGCCGAGTATCACTTATATACAGCCCTCTATATCTGGGCTCGTTCCCTATCTCGCGTGCAGACCATGTTCTAGGTGAAGGAGTACTATTCAGGCCTATGACATCATACGAATTTACCTGTCCGGATTGCGGCCGAGAGATTCCGGTCACCGATCCGATGCGCGACGCGACGCTTGTGAACGGCTGTCCCGTCTGTGGACGATCGGTGACCGCGGATCACTTCGCGACGTGACCACGAACCGAGCGGCAAACGGCGATCGAGTGCGACCGACCGGCGCGAACTCCGGCGAATCGACCCATCGACGGGCGCTCGAGCACTGGATGGCGAGCGAGCTTCCGACCGGACACGGAAGCCAGAGCCTTCATAGCCGGGACACACCGACAACGGATCGTGTCTATCACGGTGACAGTCGAATTGCCTTGCAATCTTCGCTGGAATGGATTGGTGAGTTCACGAGCAAATAATTCGTCCTCTGGGTGCTGATCGTCTCGCCGCTAGCATTGTATTCTCCCGAGACGTTCACGCCGATCCGGCCATACATTCCTTAGTTTCCTTTAACATCCTCCAACATAGGCTTTTACGACTTGGTTGTGTGTTATCTCATACCATGTCTGACGTAACGTACGTCCAGAAGGCGTGTGCTTACATCACTCGCGGAACGGGCGAGCTTCTGGTCTTCGAGGGGCCGGGACACGATGGCCTACAGATCCCGAAAGGGACCCTCGAGTCCGGCGAGTCGCCGCGGCAGGCGCTGTTCAGGGAGGTCCGCGAGGAGAGCGGACTCAGTACGCTGAGTGAGACACGTCACCTGACGACCGACGTCTGGCGGCGGCGCGAGGGCAGACGGTACGTCCGCCACTTCTTTCACGCGACGGTCTACGAGCCACGCGACCGGTGGACCCACACCGTCACCGATGGCGGGGGCGAACACGGCGCCGAGTTCGCGTTCCGCTGGGTCCGGCCGACGGACACGCGGGAGTTCGCGCTCGAGCTCGACGAGTACGTCGACCTGCTGCCGATCGCGTCCCGAACCGAAGCGGTCTCGAGCGCGTCGGACTGATATGGGCTGCTGTACCGAGTTGCCGGTGCACCCGCAGAGCGGTCGCGGGTGCACCAAAACAGACTGACAGGAGTCCGTATGAGAGCGGCCGTCCTACGAGAGCGCGCGCTCGACGGCTTCCGCAACGTCCATCGCTTTTGCGGCCAGTTCGTTGGATACCAGCCCAGCATCGACGGCGTCCTCGAGTTCGTCGGCGTCGACGATCTCGACCGTTCCGTCGGGCCGGCGGATCACGTCGACATAGAGGTCGACATACCGAACGCAGTCCGGAAAGAGTTCGACCGGCGTACAGACGTTGACGTAGGTCCCCTTCGACGTGCCGTCAGCGGCTTTGTACGTCGTCGGATACCACCACCGACCCTCGCGGAACTTCGTCACTGCCACGTCGCCATCTTCCTTGGGAGTGCCGAGCGCGTCGTAGCTGCCGCCCCCGCGCATCGAGCGCTCGAGGGTCACCTTCCCCTCGGGATCCCAGTCGGTGACCTCGCCGCGCCCGAGCGAGATGCGTCGGCCGTCGGGTTTGCCGTGGCCGATCTCGATTCGCTCGCCGGACGTGGGCCCGAACTGTCGAGAGACGGCCGCAAACGGGAAGTCGTCAGCGTCAGCATCGCTGTCGACCGAGCCACAGACCGCCTCCGCGAAGTCGACCGCCGCGCTCGCGGCGCGATCGGCCGCCTTCGTCCGATGATGGCCCGGCATCGTCGTCTCTACGCGCCGGCGGACCCCATCGAGCGCGAACCGGGACTGGCGGCCGAACCAGACCCACGTGGTTCGCTGCGGTGTCGCGAGGCGGGCCGGCTCGCCCGGCACGTCGGGCGCGTCGGCGAGGGCATCCTCGAGCAGGCGTGCGCGATCGGCCGCGTCCTCGAGGGCGGTCCCCATCGCCTCGAGGTCCGCGTCGGCCGCGGCGTGTTGCCATCGGACCCCCCAGCCGTCGGGAACCTCGACCGAGAGCAAGTCCGTCATGCCGACGAGTTCGTCCGCGCGCTCGCCGCGCATCGCCGCCGAGACGCCGGTCCGATCACGCGAAAGGGTACAGAGCCCATCCTGCACCTCGAGGGTCGGCTGCACCCGCGGCCGGTCGTCGTCCCACGGCGGCGTGGGCTCAGTGACTTGCACCCGGTAGCGGTTGCCGGCGTCGACGTAACCGTCGACGTCGTCGTACGAGAGATAGCCACGCCGGCCGTCGCCGAGGTCGACGACGGCACCGCTGCCGCCGTCGGCCTCGAGCACTTCGGCATCGAAGACCGCGCCACGAGGGACGTCGTCGTCCCAGCGGAAGGTATCGATGGCGAGGCCCTCGAGTTCGCCTGCGGCCGTCTCGGCCGCATCAGCGTCGCCCGAGATCTCGACGCCCTGTCGATCGCGGGTGGTCTCGATCGAGACGTTGGCCGGAACGGTGTCGAACGACTGGTCGAACCGCTCCCGGATCGGGTCGGAGGCCTGGACGACCTCGTAGTCGGCCTCGCTCAGCAACTGCGTGACCGCAGTCGTGTAGATCCCGCGGACGCGAGCCGTCGTCATCGGTCACTCTCCCCCGCCGCGGATCGTGGGTCGGTCCACCGCCGTGGATCGCTCGAGCGCGATCCAATCCGTGCCTCAAGCACGGCGATCACCGCAACGTCTCGCGGTCGGGTGCGAACCGCACCCGGTCGTCGATCGTCGGCCCGAGGGTGAGTTCGACGGACCCATCGTCGAGCAACCGACCGTCCTCGATGGAGACGCCCCACGTGTCGAACCGGAGCCAGCCACGCATCTCGGCGGCGTGAGTCGTGATGTCGGCGTAGTCGACGGTGTGTTCCGGATAGTCGGCACTCGAGTGCGCCATGTCCATATCGGAGTAGACGGTGTCGTGCTCGTCGAAGAACTCCTCGAGCGCCGCCGCGTCCTCGGCGACGGCCTCGACGACGGCCTCCGAGGCGGCCCGGAGGTCGTCGGTCTCGAGGCCGACGTCGCGAAGCGCCTGCTGGGTTCGCTGATCGAAATGCATAGCCGCCGGTTGGGTCGGGAGCCCTTTGATCATTCCGAGTTCGTGCCGGTCGCTGCGTCGAGCGGCCCCAGACCACCGTGTCTGCCGGCACCGATCAGTCTAGCTGTCGTCCGTTCACCATTACTGTAGGCGAAATGTTTGATACTGGCGGTTGCCAACAATCATCATGAGTGGCGAACTCTACAGAACGAACCTCGACGACGAACTGGCAACCGGTATCATCAGCGCAGCACGGACCAGTCTTGGCGACACGCTTCGGAGCGTGATCTACTTCACGCCGTCAGCGTTCGACATCCTGTATCTCCGGCAGGACCTCTATGACTCGCGGGCGTCAGCCCGCGATGCCAAAGCGCAACTGGTCGAGTTCGAACAGGCCGGGTTCTCCGAGGTCCCCGTCCGGACGACGATCGCCCGCAGAGAGAGCGATTCGGACATCGGTGACTACGAGTTTACCGTCCGGTTCCACGAGAACGGATTCGTCGTCAGGGTACTCCAGCGTGACGTCGGCGTCCTGTTGACGATCGACAGCATGGACGTCAACGCGTTCGAAGACGCCGCGGTCGCGATCCAGCGGCTGCTCGAGGAGTAGTCCGTCCTCGAGCGACATTGCGACGGCTGCAATAGACTGAGATCGGCGACGCGAGCGCGGCGTCGCCGGTTGCCGAACCTATACCGGGCCAGCGCTCGAACGCATGGCCATGCAGCGTAGGCGCGACCCGGTCGAGCGAGCCGAAGATCGAAGCGACGACGGAACGATCGATCTCTACGATATCTCGACGTGGGAGCCGCGATCAGCCGTCGATTTGATCGCGTACACGCTCTACAATACGGTTAGCTACGGGCTCCGTGCGCTCGTCCTGCTGACCGCCATCGTGATCACCATCTCGTTACTCGTCACCCCGATCGCAGTCGTCCTCGAGGACCCGTTCGTTTCGGTCTTCTTCGGGCTCTCGGTCGTCCCCGCGGGATTGCTCGCAGCGTACATCTGGTATGCCGATATTACGACGAGCGAGCCGCTGGGCTTGCTCGTCGCGACCTTTCTGCTCGCGGTCCTGTTCGCGACGTTTGCGGCCCTGATCAACTCGCTCAGCCAGGTGGTTCTCGGACTCGGCAGTGGCGTGCTCTTTTTCTACCTGATCGTCGGCCCCGTCGAGGAGACGGTCAAGCTCCTCGCCGTCCACGTGTTCGCCTACCGGAGCGACAGCTTCACCGCCGTCATCGATGGGGCGGTCTACGGGGCCGTCGCCGGACTCGGCTTTGCGGCCATCGAAAACGCGATCTACATCAGTCGGGTCATCGGCGAGGCGAACCCCGAAGTGAACGTCTTCGTCACCGCAAGCGGGATCGCGACGGTCCGTGCACTGGCTGGTCCCGGTCACGTCATCTACTCGGCCATCGCGGGCTACTACCTCGGCCTGGCGAAGTTCAACCGCGAGTACGCCGGCTCGATCGTCCTCAAGGGGCTGCTCGTCGCCGCGTTCGTCCACGGGACGTACAACGTCACGGTCGGCATCGTCCCCGACATGCTCACCGAATTCCTCCCGATCAGCTTCGGACTCGCGTTCGTCGGCTACGTGATCGGCTACGACCTCATGATCGGCTACTACCTCTATCGCAAGATCGATCGCTATCGCCGGGCCTATCGGGCCGCCAGGGTAGACGTCGACAGCGACGCCCGGCCGGAGTTGACCGAGTTCGATCCGCCACGGCAGTGACTGCGCCTCGGTGACGGTCCGACCTACAACAGCTGCTGGCCACGCGGCCAGTGCAGGCAGCAGGGACTTTTCTCGGGCACCGGAGCACAACGCATGAGCACGACGTTCACCGACGACGATATCGACAAGACCGTCGAGACCGCAACCGGGGAGGAGGTTGGGACCGTCACAGCGGTCGAGGACGACACCGCACACATCGAGCCCCGCGCCGGCATCCTCGACTCGATCAGGGCCACACTCGGCTGGAAACAGCCCTCAGATACCGTCGTGATCCGCGCGGACAGCATCGCCGACATCTCGAGCGAGACGATCCAGCTCGAGGCGGCATCAGTCAACGAGATCGAGGAGGAGTTGGGAACGCCGGCCGAGTCGACAGATTCCAGTCCCGCCAAATCGATCGGAACCCGGCCAGATCCAGACACACGCGTCGACAAACAGGGCCTCCCCACTGATATCGACGAATCGGCCGACGCCACTCACGGAACCGGACCCGAATCCGACACTGCCGAAGAGCGAGATTTCGGAGACGAACTCGCCGAGGAGATCGGCGAGGCTGCGAAACGCGATATTGCTGGCGAAACGGCCGAACCAGCGAGACGGACCGCAACCGAGCGAGCTGGCGAGCCAGACGCGTCCAATGGACTCGAGGAAGCCGACACGAGCGAGACTGGAGATATAACCGGGGAAACCGAGACGGCTGTGGAGACTGACGCGATCGACGAGTTGGAAACCGACGACGGGGTCACCGACGAGCCGACGGGCGTGTCTGACGAGAGCTCCGCGACTGACACGGCGGACGAACCCGACCGACAGGTCACGACCGGAACGAGCGATGAAACGGACTCACAGGAGAGTGCCGAAACGCCGGCGTCGCTCGACTCGATGAGCGAAACCGGATCGGCGGACGGAGCGAGCGTTCAGGACGCGCCAATGGAAGAAACGTCGGAGACGGAAGCGACCGAAAACAGCCCAGTGACGACGGGAACGGAACCTGCCGAGGCGGCGAATCCGGCCGGGGACACCGCGGACGAAACCGAGACAGCGGAGGCGGATCCGGCCACCGAACTGGACCGGGGCGTCGACATCGAATCGGCCATCGACCCCACCGAATCCGAGGAGCGGAGCGGGAGTGAGGGGGCAACCGCATCCGGGGAAACTACCGACATCGCCGACGAGATAGAACCCGGCGTCGATCTCGGGTCAGCTACAGAGGCGGGCGAGACCGAGACCCCCGAGACCGCTGGCGGAGCGAGTGAGACCGAATCGATGGATCTGGTCGACGAACTGGACCGAGGTGTCGATATCGAATCGGTGAGGGAAACCGACTCCCAGTCGGAACCGACGACGGATGCTCGTCCGGAAACGGAACGCGACCCCAGCGTCGACGTTCGCTCGTCCGCCCCGGGGGATCCGCGCCCGGAAACCGAGTTGAAAACCGACAGCGCGACGACCGCGAGGAGCAGCGATTCAGCTGCCGAGATCGATCCTGACGCGGTTGCTGATCCGGAGAGCGACGCCGAGTCGGGAGCCGAAACTGCTGTCCGTGAAACCGTGCCGGAGGGTACCACAGCGATGGACCGAGGGACCGGCGGGCCGATGGATGAACCCCCGGCTGACGAACCAGGTGCGGCTAGTATCGAACGCAGCCAGGACCGGCATGGCTCGAGATCACCGCTGGCGGCCACGCTCGCCGCACAGCGAGCGGCGATGGCACAGGAAGAAGAGCTACTCCGGCGGAGCCTTGCCGTCCAGCAACGCGCCGCTCGGGGTGCCGTCGAGGTTCCCCTGATCGCCCAGCGACAGGGGCTCGAGGCTGCGCACGCGGCCACCAGAGGCTACTTCGACGCCGTCACTGCGATGACGGGCACAGAACCCAGCGCGTCCCGCGAGCAGCGACAGTCGCTGGACGAGGCAGTTGCCGAACTGGACGAGGCGGTCGCCGAATTCGAAGACGGACACACCCAGCCGGAAGAGGCGGAACTCGCCGAACAGCTCGCAGCCTACCTCGATCGGATCCAAGTGCTGCGGGGCCGGCTCGACGAACGGGTCGAGGTGGGGGACGAGGAGGTTGCGGAGCTTCTCGAACTCCAGATCGGGCTGCTCGAAGCGTGTCAGCGACGACTGGATGCGGGCGGCGAATAGATCGTCAGCTACTCGAAGCGGGTCTCGAGCAGCCGCTCGACGTACTTCGCGAGCACGTCGACCTCGAGGTGAACCGGATCGCCGGGTTCCTTCTCGGAGAGCGTGGTCAGCTCGTAGGTCGTCGGAATGATCGCGACGGTCACCCGACCAGCGTCCGCGTCGAGATCGGCGACGGTGAGGCTGATCCCATCGAGCGTGATCGAGCCCTTCTCGACGACGTAGCGGTCGTACTTTTCTGGCAGTTCGAACTCGAAGAACCAGTCTTCCTCGACCGACTCGACGTTCGTCACCGTCGCGACCGCGTCGACGTGGCCCTGGACGACGTGGCCGTCGAACCGGCCGTCGGCCGGCATCGCCCGCTCGAGATTGACCACATCGCCCGTCTCGAGGTCGCCCAGATACGTCCGCTCGACGGTCTCGGTCGCCAGGAAGACCTCGAACCACGCGCCCTCGTCGTATCGCTCGACGGTGAGACACGCGCCGCTGACGCTGATACTCTGGCCGTGCTCGAGTCCCGTGGCGACGTCGTCGGCCCCGATCCGCAGTCGGAGGCCGTCGGCGGTTCGTTCTCGGGCGACGATCTCGCCGGTCTCCTCGACGATCCCCGTAAACATATCTACAACTGGCGGGCGGTGGGAGAAAGCCGTTCCGGGTCCAACCGACGGCGGAGCTACGTCCGGGTGTGCTCACGGCCGGGGCTGGCCTCAGGACGGTGGCGTGACCGACTCGTCGCCGACGGCAGTTCGCACGCCGGAGAACTCGAACCGGGCACCGCCGGCTGCGCTTTCGGTGACGTCGACGTCCCACCCGTGGGCCTGGGCGATCTCGCGGACGATATTCAGGCCGAGCCCGGTCCCATCGGCGTTCGTGGTCCAGCCAGGTTCGAGGACGCGATCGCGCTCGTCCGGTGGAATGCCAGGGCCGTCGTCACCGACGTAAAACCCGTCGTCGACGAGGCCGACGGTCACGGTGACGCCGTCGCCGCCGTGCTCGACGGCGTCCTGCCGAGCTTGCGAGTCAGGGCTTGTTGAACTCCGTTCCACAGCGTCCTGCCGAGCTTGCGAGTCAGGGCTTGTTGAACTCCGTTCCACAGCGTCCTGCCGAGCTTGCGAGTCAGGGCTTGTTGAACTCCGTTCCACAGCGTCCTGCCGAGCTTGCGAGGGAGGGCTCGTGGAGCCATGCTCCACGGCGTTTCGGAACAGGTTCTCGAACAGGTTCCGGATGCGGCTCGAGTCGGCGTAGAAGCGCCCGTCGGATGCGACCTGTAGCGACGCATTCCCGGTCGCCACGGTGTCCCAACAGGACGTGACGACGTCACCGAACGCGAGCTCGTCGACCGACTCGAGGTCGTAGCCACACCGGACCATCGTCAGCACGTCGTCGATAATCCCCGCCATCCGATCGAGGACGTCGTCGAGTTCGTCTCCGTGCTCGAGGTCGGATTCCGTTTGCGCGGTCGCGAGCAGGCCCTGGGCGACGTTCAGGGGGTTGCGAAGATCGTGGGCGACGACGCTCGCGAACTCGTCTAACCGTTCGTTCTGGCGCTCGAGTTCCTGTTCGTACGCGAGTCGGTTGAGCGCGATTTCGGCGTTCAGCGACAACACGAAGGCGAGGTCCTCGTCCGACTGGTCGAACGCGCCAGCGTCGGGATCGACGATACTGATCACGCCGTGGTCACCGAGCGGGAGGTACATCGCGGCGTGGGCCTCGCCACGATCGTAGTCGTCCTCGAGCGACCGGACGTCGTCGTACCGGATCGACTCACCGCGTCGGTAGGCCCGACTCGCCGGCGAGTCGCCGTCGACCGGGTAATCCGGCCGCGCACCCATCTCCGTTTCCGCTGACTCGGTGACGGCGACCGGCCGCAGGTGCGTGTCGTCGACGAGTCGGACGACGTTGTGCTCGTAGCCGAGGATCGTCCGCGCAGCGTCGGCGACGAGCCGTGCGATTTCCTCGCTGTCGTCGGCCTCCATCAGCCAGCGCGTCGCCGTGTGAAGCGCCTGGAGCTGTCGCTCGTACTCTTTCCGGGCCGTCACGTCGCGGAAAGCGCCCGCGATCAACTGTTGGTCCTGCAGTTCGAAGGTGTGGGCGTTGATCTCGACCGGAACCTGCTCGCCGTCTTTGGTTTCGACGTAGATGTCGGACCCATCCGGAAACTGGGTGAAAATCGACTGGCCGGACCCAACGTGGTTGGCAAAGAGCTCGCGGTAGGACGGTTCCTCGCCCGACGGGTGGAGGGCCGTCTGCGGCTCACCGACGATTTCGTCCGGTTCGTATCCCGTGAGGTCGGCCACCTGCCGGTTCGCTTCGATGATTTCGCCCGTCGCCGCGTCCGCGACGAGGACCGCGTCCGGAACTGCCTCGAGGATCGTCTGGTACTTCGTGCGCAATGCCCGCTGCTCGCTGACGTCCCGGACGGCAGCCATGAACTCGCGTTGGCCGTCGGTCTCGATCGGACTCAGACTGATGTCGACCGGAATCTCCGTGCCATCCTTTCGTTGGCCCGAGAGCTCGAGATTGACGCCCATCGGACGGACCGCTGGATCAGCGATGTATGCGTCTCGCTGGGCAACGTGTGCGTCCCGGACGGACTCCGGAACGAGGATTTCGATCGGCTTGCCGACGAGTTCGGACGGCTCGTACCCGAACAGGTCGGTCACGCGGGCGTTCGCGTAGGTAATCCGGCCATCGCCATCGATGAGGAGGATGGCATCAGGGGAAGTTTCACAGATCGCTTCGTATCGATGTCTCGATTGGCGTGACATGACGTGCGTTCGTCGGGCTCGGGGCCGATACTGATACCCGGGCCGCCACCTATTTCAAAGTTTTAGTAAATAGTCAATACTGTATAACGGAAACGAATGTCGTCGGACGGGGATCGACACGCGACAAACGCGACGCGATCGATCCACCCCTGTCGTCGCGTTTTTAGCTGTTCCCGCTCTACGTGGCGTCAATGGCCGGCATCATCGACACGATCAAACTCGCAGGCACACTCGTTCTCGCCTTGCCCGCCGCGATCGCCGGACTCGAGCTCGTGTTGATTCGCGGGCAGACGACGTTCGGCGTCGCGCTGATCGGGCTCGCTGTCGGACTCGTGGTCGTCCAACACTGGCTGACGCTTCCCACGGACATCCCCGAACTACTCGCCAGGCGGGTCGTCGGCACGGTCGCGAAAGAGCCCGAGCCCGAAGCCGAGGCCGACGACGAGTCGTAGGGTCTCGTGGCTCGGTCGCCGTACTGCCCGCTCGAGCGCACCGATCGCGTCGCGTCGGGAGGGCAGCGGCTGACCGCAGCCGGTGATGGCTATTTACGCGTGGCCGGTCTCGGCGTCTACCGATGGTCGACGGCGAGTCACTGCTCCGATCGGTCCACGATCGCATCGCCACCTCGAGCCGGCGGCTCGACCGCTCGAGCGAGAACCGACTCAAGCGGTGGCTCCTGTTCGACGGGAACCGCGAGCAGGTCGCGACCGCGTTGCTCGCCGCGGTCTTCGCCGTGTTGCTCGTCATGGGCGGGCTCTGGCCCATCGAGTATCAGGACCTGCTGCGCGAGACGACGATGGTCCAGACGGTGTTCAACACCTTGCTGTCGGGGACGATCCTGCTGGTCTCGATCGTCGTCTCGATCGCCGCCGTCGGCATCTCGCAGGAACTGACCTCGCTGGGCGATCAGTCCGAACGCGTCGACACGACGATCGACTTTCAGGGCCAACTCGAGGAGCGGGACATCGTCGACGTGAGTCCAGCGCGACCGGGCCAGTTCACCGCGGTCGTCCTCCGGTCGATCAAGGAGCAAGCAGACGAGTTACAGCGCCTCGAGGGGGCCGCAGGCCAGGAGTACCGCGAGGAAGTCGACCGACTCCAGGCCGACATTCACGCGAACACCGAGGAGGTACTGACGACGCTCTCCCGGGTCCCGAAGGGGTCCACTGACGAGCTTCTGACCGGGCTGAACTACGACTCATCGTGGCAGCTCTATCAGGCACGACGGGTGCTCACGGAGTACGGCGACCAGCCGACTGCGACCGAGAAGCGGGTCATCGAGGACATCATGGACACGCTCCACACCTTGATGATCTGTCGAGAGTACTTCAAAACGCTGTACTACAAACTCGAGCTCTCCGATCTCTCGACGACGCTGTTGACCGTCTCCCTGCCGACAATCGTGTTTATCACCTACGTGTTGCTCGCGCTCGATTCGGGTCTGTTTCCGAACGTCACCGTGCTCGGCTACACGCCGCTGACGGTCTTTATCAGCCTCGCCTACACCATTGCGCTCGCGCCCTACGCCGTGCTCACGTCCTACGTCCTCCGGGCCGCGAACGTGACGAAACGGACCCCCGAAGAGGGACCGTTCGTCCTCGATGCGGGCCGCGAGACGTCCTACGACGCGGGAGCGAGCGACGACGACTGACGACGAAACCCGTCCACTCCGAGGCGCGGATCTTCAGCAGGATCTCCGTGCGGTGGCGCGCGCTGGAGAGCGACGAGCGAACAGCGAGTCGCGACCAGATATCGTGCGAGGGATGAGCGAACGCAGACAGCGTGAGCGAATCGGTTGGGGAGGGCGTGGAGATCCCTCGTTGTCAACTCGAGGAGAAACGCCCGGCCTCGTCAATAGCTGTCTTAACCGTACTGTCTCACTCACTCCCGGCGAAACTCGAGCCCGAAACTCAGTCGAGCAGCGCCGCCGGCGACAGCGAGTGTTCGGGTGCCGCGAGTCGGTCCGGTCGCTCGCCCTCGTCGGTGATGACCAGCACGTCGGCGATCCGAAGCCGGCTCATTTCGTCGACGCGGGCAGCCACATCCAGTCGGACCACGGCCCCGGGTTCGATATCGTCGCCGTCGATCGGCCGTTCACGAGGCTCGAGGCCGACGCCGGCAACGGTGGCCTCGACGCCGTCGTCGAGGCCGAACGAACGAACTTCAGCCTCGAGATCTGCTGCGACGGTGTGGACGGACGCCGAACCAGCAGTCAGCAGCGACCGCGCGGAGCGAAACGACTGGGTGACGGCAACGTGGACCCGTCGTTCCCGGCCGCCGTCGCTGTCGACGATGAGCGTCCGGACGAGTCCGCCGTAGTAGCCGGCCGGCCCGCGGGGCGTGGCCGCGAGCACGATCGGCTCGTCGGGTCGGAGTGCCTCGCCGTCGACGTTGGGAGCAGTACTTGGATTGACCGCCGTATTCCCGGCCGGAAACGCACCCGCATCGACGATCGCCTCGTCGATCGCAGTCCGGACGCGAGCAGGCGTCAGTGGGACGGGGTCGTCGTCGCCTTCCGTGATCGCAAGCCGGCCGTCGACGACCGTCGCGTCGGCCAGTACCGACGCAGCCCGTCGAATCCCAGCTTTCGCTGCCCGCTGGACGGCCGCGATTCGCTCGCGCTCAGTGGCGGTCTTCGTCGCTCGCGCTCGCTCGATGGCGTCCGTCGAGGCCACCTCGAATCCCGCGTTCTCGAGGTAGAGTGCGGCGTCGTGTGGAATGCGAGGAGGAGTCAGGATCGTCCCCTCGCGGCCGCGACCTGCAAGCGTCGCTGCGAGGTCGGCGGCGGGATGGCCGTCGCTTCCGTCGGCCGTGCGACTGAGCCACTCGCCGTCGGTGCCGTCGTACGCGACGGCGACGGGGCCGTTCGTGGGCGACGAGCAACTGTACCGGATCGCCGGATCGCGCTCGATCCCGACGTGGACGAACGCGGTCGCGTCTCGGTGCTCGAGCGTCGACGCCAGCACATCGACCGCGTGGTCGCGGCGCTCGCGGACGAGCGCCGATGGCGCGTCGGCTGGCCGGCCGGGCTCGAGCCCGCGGTCGCTCCCACCGGTCACGGCGCTTCGGCTTCGATCTCGTCGGCGTCCGATCCCTCGACCGGCTGCTGGGCCTCCTCGATCAGTTCCTCGAGGGTCAGCTCCGTCAGCTCGTTTTTGAGCAGGACGTCGACTGGCAGCGTCGGTGCGCCGTCGACGAGGTTCTCGAGGAGGACGAGCCGTTCGCGGGCGCGAGACATGCCGACGTAGAAGACGCGGCGCTCGTTGTCGGTCAGGACGGGCACCGGCGAGGTCGTCTTGGTGAACTCCTCGCAGTGGGGGACGTCCGTGGGATCGTCGACGGTGGCGACCATCTGCTCGACGACCTTCTCGGTGAGGTCGGTGCCGACGAGGACGTGGTCGGCCTCGCGACCCTTCGCAGAGTGGATCGTGCCGACGCGGACGCGGTCGGTGTCCATCCCCTGGTATTCGCCGATCGCGAAGTAGGCGCGGACGCTCTTCTTCTGGAAGTTGGTCACCTTCCGGAGCATATCGGACGCGGAGGCCGGGCCGGGCATGAACGGCACGTGGTCGGTGATGACTTCGGCCGGAATCATGAGCTCCGCGAGGTCGTCGATACCGGCGTCCTCCTGGCGCTCGTCGATTTCGTCGAAGAGGTCGTCGCGTTCGTTAGTGCCGAAGGCCGACTCCTGAAGCATGTCGGCGAGCCGACGTGCCTGCAGGCCGGTGACGTCCTCGCCGGCGTCGATCGCTTCGACCGCGCGGACGTACTGGGTGAGCCGGTCGGTCCACATCCGCTGGTCGGTCAGCGAGGTGAAGGGGACACCTTCGGTGATGAACTCGTCGATGAATTGGAACATCTGGTAGCGAGCGCGGAACAACACCATGATAGTGCCGTCACCCTCGACGAGCGTGCGCCGCACCATCCGAACCACGTCGAGCATCGACGCGTTGGTGCGTGCCTCGACGGCCCCGCCTTCCTTGCGGGGCTTGAGGTCTTTGTCCTGTCGGTGGTCGATGTGGCGGATCTCCTTATTGACTGCGTTGAGGACGTTCGAGGGCAGCCGATAGGAGTTCGGGAGAATGATGTCCTCGTCGACCTCTTCCTCGAGCAAGAGCGCGGGATCGGCACCCTGCCAGGAGTAGACGACCTGATCGTCGTCGCCGGCGATCAGCACCTGCTTCATGTGGGGTTTCCACTCTTCGTAGACGTCGTACTGCAGGGTCGTGATGTCCTGGAACTCGTCGATCACGAGGTAGTCGACGTTGGGCAGCAGCGAGCGCTGTTCGACGCGCTCGAGCATATCGGCGAAGCCGATCTTGCCCTGTTCGCCCTTGTAGGAGCGCCAGGCGCGGATCGCTTCGGGGACGTCGATCCGATCGTCGTCGCTGGGCCAGGTCGGGGTGTATTTGTTGCCTTCCTGGGCGTTGGGGTCGATCTCGGGTGGGAGGCGGACCTCTTCCTCGTCCCACTGGAAGGGGACGTCGTACCAGTCGGAAACGTCGCGGCTGGTGCGCTGGAGCCACTGGCTGGTCGCGATGACCTTGTTCCCGATCGTCGTCGATCGGGCGGTTCGCCGGCCGGCACCCGAGTACTCGTCCTCGTACTCGATGCCGTACTCGTCACAGAAGTCCTCTTTGTCAGATTCGCCAATGACGTCGCTTCGAGAGAGATCGAGCAGCTCGTAGGCCTTCGCGTGCATCGTACAGACGTTGCCTTGCAACGCACGCGGACTCTCGCCGAGGCGCTCGGCGAGTCGTTCTCGGACCTCCTGGGCAGCCGCTCGCGTGTACGAGACGACGAGAATGTCTCGGAAGGTGACGCCGTCCTGCTCGAGAATATCTTCGACGTGGTCGAGAAGCGCGGTCGTCTTCCCGCTTCCCGGACCACCGAACAGGCGGGTAACCGTCGTATCCGTCGTAGCCATTGTAGCTGTACAAGAGCGCGACACGCATAAGTGACGTGGGTTTTCGTCGACAGAAACGAACCGTCACGGATCGCGCGGAGAGCGGGCCTCGCGGACGTCAGCGCCGTCGCGGATCTTGTCCTGACAGTCCGGACAGACGCGCGGCTCGTCGACGCCCCGTGGCGTGAACACTCGTGCGTATCGTTTGGTGACGAACGCGCCGCAGTTCTGACATTCCGGCATAGGTCCTCACACGATCGTGTCACGAGTACTGAAATATAACCGTGTCGATTGTATGTGATAAAAAACGATGGAGGAGTGGTTTGCACAGAACGCGGCGGTCGGAAACGGGGATTACAAGGTCAGCGTATACCCCGTCTCCAGCGAGGAGCGCGTCCTACGACGCGGGTTCCCAGCCACAGACGGTACAGGAACTGGCAGACGTATCGTGGAGTCCGCCACACTCCGGACACTGCTTCTTGTTATACTCTTGGTCCCACCCTACTGGTTCGACCGAGTGACCGCGATCGGCGAGGAATTGATCGATGACGTCGTCACCGGCATCGTTGGGTGAGGTTGCCATAGGTGTGTGAACGCACACCATACTATTAAATCGTTGGGTCGGTGAAGATGCTGCCCCCTCCGGAAGCACACATAAGTGACCACGATCCCGGGCTCGTCACGTGCAGGTGTGCAAACGACCCACGCTCTTTTCTCGCTCACGTCCGAACACTACGGTATGAGCGACCTGCGCCTCGATGCGACCCAGCTCGACCGCTACTCGAGACACGTCATCATGGACGAGATCGGCCCCGAAGGCCAGCAGCGCCTGCTCGAGGGATCGGTCCTGATCGTCGGCGCTGGCGGGCTCGGCTCGCCGGCGATCCAGTACCTCGCAGCGGCCGGCGTCGGCCGACTGGGAATCGTCGACGACGACGTCGTCGAACGGTCGAACCTGCAACGCCAGATCGTCCACGGCGACGACGACGTCGGCCGGCCGAAAGTCGAGAGCGCCGCGGATTACGTCGCGGCGCTGAACCCCGATATCGACGTCGAGACTCACGAAACCCGTATCACCGCAGCGAACGTCGACGAACTGGTCGCCGACTACGACGTCGTCTTAGACGCCAGCGACAACTTCGCCACGCGGTACCTGCTCAACGACCACTGCGTGCTCACCGAGACGCCGCTGTTCCACGGCGCGATCTACCGCTTCGAGGGCCAGCTCACGTCGTTTACCAACGACCGCGGCGGGGACGACGACCCACCGTGTTACCGCTGTATCTTCCCCGAAGCCCCCGAACCCGGGACCGTCCCCGACTGTGCGACCACGGGCGTGCTCGGCGTTCTCCCGGGTACCGTCGGCTGTATCCAGGCTACCGAGGTCGTCAAATACTTCATCGGGAAGGGCGACCTGCTCGAGGGCCGCCTGCTGATGTACGACGCGATGGGCATGACCTTCGAGGAAGTCCCGGTCCAGTCGAACCCGGCGTGTCCGGTCTGTGGGGACGACCCCGAGATCGAGGACGTCGAGGACGTCGCCTACGAGGGAACCTGCGAGATTTCGGCGGACTGACCGGCGAGTCGTGTCTCGAGTTGCACCCACCCAGGAGTGCGATTTCGGTAGTGAGAGGCACACGAAACGTGCGGTAAGTACGGGGATGGGATAACGGGCGATTTTAGATCAGACAGGACAGAGAGTGGACGCAGACTCACCGCGAGCGAACGGGCCGACGATATTTCGCCGAGGGGGCGACTCCGTCGCGCTCGCAGCAGAAACGTTCGGTTCGCACTGAGCGACTCGTGTCAGTCAGTCCGCGCTCTCGCCCGGTTGCGGTCGGTTTTCGGAGACGGAACGGCGGGCCACGAAGACGAGTGCCATCACCGTCAGCAGCGTCGCGACCAACAACAGTCCCGTTCCCGCGGAGAGTCCGACGAGGGCTGCGACGTCGGCGTAGAACGTAAAGAGGAGAAACGCCGGGAAGAGGGTCCCGATCGCGTACCGCCACGGGACCACCAGTTGGCGTGAGAGCGGTCCCGCACCTTCGAGGTACTCCTCGACCGCGGCCGGACCGAGGACCCAGGCCGTGTACACCATGAACCCTGTCAGGCCGAGCACCAGGAGGAGATCGACGAGGTGGTCCGCGAACAGCGTAAACACCGCGGGGCTGAACGCGTTCACGCCGCCAGTGAGTGCGACCAGCGCGAATAACCCCCGGGTCGCCGTCGACCGTTCGAGATCGAACTCGTCGATCAAAAACGAGACCGGAATCTCGAGCATGCTGATCAGACTCGTCAGGGCTGCGAGGAGAACGACGAGGAAGAAGACCGCGCCGAGCAGTCGCCCGCCGGGCAGACTCGCGAACGCACCGGCGATCCCGATGAACAGGGCGCCGGGGCCGCCCTCGGTCGGGCCCGGCGCGAACGAGAACAGCAACGGGAACACCACGAGTCCGGCCAGAATGCCGATACCGAGATTGAACACGGCGATAGCCGAGGCGTCGAGGGGCAGCGAACGGTCGTCGTCGACGTAGGAGGCGTAGGTGATCATCGTCCCGCTGCCGATCGAGAGGGTGAACAGCGCCTGGCCAGCGGCCGATCCCAGCACCGTGAGGAAGTTCTCCGCGAGGTAGGCGCCGTCGAATTCGAGGTAGAACTCGTATCCCTGCGCGGCGCCGGGTTGCCGTGCCGCCCAGATCGCGAGTCCGACGAGCAACACGACGATGCCGGGCATCATCACCTTCGTCGTCGCCTCGATGCCGCGTCTGATCCCCGCAGCGACGATCAAAGACGTGGCCGCGAGGACGGCGAGTTGGTAGCCGAACGCTTCGGCACCGTAGCTGATCGCCGCGAAGTGGGTTTCGGGAGCCGCAAAATAAGCACCCGTCGCGCTCTCGAGGAAGTACCGAAGGATCCACCCGCCGACGACGCTGTAAAACGACATCAGCATGATCGAGGTGACGACACAGAGTGCGCCCAACGCAGTCCAGAAACGCGATCCGGCGAGCGATTTGAACGCCCCCACTGGGTTCCGATTCGACCGTCGGCCGATCACGAACGCGGCCAGCAGCCCCGGCACCCCGACGACGAGGACGATGAGCAGATACAACAGCAGAAAGGCGCTCCCGCCGTTCTCCGCGGTCATCCAGGGAAATCGCCAGATATTCCCCAGTCCGATCGCGCTTCCGACCGCGGCCAGGATGAATCCGGCGCGACTCGCCCAACTCTCACGTACCATCCTGTCTCAGGGAATCGACTCGGCGCGCATAAGGATTGTCAATCGGTGGGTCAACTCATTCGCGGTGACATGGAATCCGGTACTCTGAGCGCGACGCTCAACCCGGTCAGTTCGCCAGTTGCCGAATCGCGCGTTCCCGTTTCAGATGCTGTTTTGAACCGAGGTCTTCCGATAATTAGTACCAGCGTAGCGGAGACTGGCCGATACGCGAGCGCATAAGAGCCGGCAGCTCGAGCCCGCCAGCGACGGCGAGACAGGAGACGAACGCGGTCGTCCCCAGTTTGCCGCCTGCGCCGGCGAGAGCGGGGGTGACCACGACGTAGACGAGCCCACAGACGAGGCCGGCCCCCGCAACCTGACCGTGAGTCTCGAGTCGGTCGGCACTCGACATGCCGACGAACGAAGCACAGAAGGCAACGGCAGCCAGCGTCGGACCCAGTGCAGGCAGGACGGCCGGGAACACGAGGCCGGCAGCCAGCCCGACCGCTGCAGACGCGACGACCGCGCTCGCACCAGTGTGCGTGCGTAAAACGCTAGTTGCGACTGCCCCGACGACGGCGACGACGACGATCGCAGGAACGAGATCCCATGCGAGCGCGCTGCCGGCGGCGTAGTCGGCGTCCAGCAGGGCCACGCTCGTGAGACAGCCGAAGAGGGCGAGCGTGCCGTATTTGCCACCGAAACCGCCGAAGACGTCCGTCGTCGCGACGAACGCGAGCGCGGCGACCGTCCCCGCCAGCGCGACTCCCTCGAGCGACGGGAGGACGACCGGGGAGACCATCCCGACGAACGAGCCACAGTAGGCCGCACCGTCGACCTGTGAGAGCCCGAGGCCGACGGCCAGGCCGACGAGCGCGGAGGCACGTACCGGCCCGAAGTCGGCGTGGACGCTCAGTCCGTAGGTCACGACTGCCGCCGTTGCAACCGCGAGCGCGTCGACAGCGTCCGTTCGATCGAGACCAACCGTGTCGATTCGCGAGAGACGCTGGCGCTCCGTCGCAGCGACGACGGTTCCCGCGAGCACGACCCCGAACTGAACGCTCAACAGGCCGGCCGAGAGGGCAGGCGGCGCACGAACGGCACCGAGAAGCAACGCGGCAGGTGTGACCAGCAACGCGACGTAGCCGACGAGTCGAACCCGACTGTACACACATCGCTTCTGGGGCGAGGGGAACGGAGTGGGTTACGATTCGGAAATCGCGTCCCGGCGTTCGGATCGGGACACCGATCGTGGGCGACCGGTAGGCGGACACACCTGCCGAGCTAGCTCCGCAGCAGGCCGCCGTCGATCGGGATCTCGGCCCCGTTGACGAAACTCGCGCGGGGACTCGAGAGAAAGGCGACGACGTCGCCGAGTTCGCGGGGTTCGCCGATGCGGTCCATCGGGATGTCGCCGGCCATCGCCGCCAGTCCCTCTTCGTAGTCGCTGTAGGTACCTCGGTCGACCCTGGCATCGATGAGTTCCTCGATTCGGGCCGTCTCGATCGTCCCCGGCAGTACCGCGTTCGCCCGGATCTCGGGGGCGAACTCCCGCGAGATCGTCTTGACGAGCCCGATCACGCCGCGGCGAACCGAATTCGAGAGCAGGAGGCCGTCGGCGACCTCCCGGACGGTCCGAGAGGTGATGCAGGTGATCGTCCCGGAGTCGGAGTTGAGCAGGTGCTCGTAGCTCTCCTCGATCGTCCAGACGACGCTCATCACCAGCAGGTCGTAGGCCTGGTACCAGTCCTGTTCGTCGGTCTCGAGAAACGTCGTACTCGGCGGGCCCCCCGACGAGGTGATGAGATGGTCGAGACCGCCGAAGGCATCGACCGTCTCGCGAACGAGGTGGGAGACGTCGTCGGGATCGGTCAGATCCGCCTGCACGGCGAGGACGTCGCCCGTCCCCGTCGCGTCCAGTTCCTCACGGGCGTCCGCGAGCCGTGCCTCGTCACGACCACAGATCGCGACGTTCGCGCCTTCTTCGGCGAGTGCTTGGGCGCTCGCGAAGCCGAGGCCGCTTGAGGCGGCGGTCACCAATACGCTGTTGCCCTCGAGTTCGAGGTCCATACCCGACTCGACGGCAGGCGCGTACAAATCTCTCGGGGAGTCGGCAGCCGCTTAGAGGCCGCCGCCGACGATCGCGCCGACGACGTCCTGAAGTGAACTCGCAGCCAGGACGATCGACAGGGCGACCAACACGGCGTTGGCGACGTTCTGCGTCAGTCCGTTGACGCGGTCGCCCATCGTCTCCCGGTCGTTGACCGCCCAGAACAGCAAGACGGCGGCGATCGGCAGCCCGAAGACGCCGTTCCACGCCGGGAACAGGACGATCATGTCGACGACGCTGAGGCCCAGTCCGAGGTGGACGAGCGGCGAGAGGGCGCTGAGCAGACAGAGGGCGGCAAAGACCAGCTTGAACGACCGACGAGCCTGTCGTGGGTCGGACGAACGGATCTCCTTGCTGCGGGCCTCGTGGAGGATGTAGGCGGGACACCACAGAATCGGAATGATGCTGTTGAACGCGGCGACGAGCGTCCCGCCGAGGAACAGGAGCATCGCCCACGTACCGAGGACGTCGGTCAGCGCCCGTCCGGGCGTCATAAAGGACTCGAGTTCGGTGATCTCTGCGGGCACGGTGATGGGAGCGGCTGGTCCGTTACTCCTGGTGTCGAACGCGAACCATTCCCTCCGACGTGACACCGACGATCAGCGGCGACGACACCTGCCGGCCCGACACCGCGGTCCCGGCAGCGTCGCTGACGACCTTCATCAGGTCCGGCGCAGTGTGATCGACCTTGACGCCGGCCTCGTCGCAGGCGTCGTAGACCATCTGGGGGACGTCGTAGAGGTCAGTCCCGGCGGGGACGCGGACCCGAACCGGCGCACGAAGCGCCTCCGCGAAGGCGACCGTCTCGCGGGCCTTCGCGACGTTCTCGCGGGCGCTGGACTCGATCGAGGAGACGTTCGCTCTCGAGGTGCCAAGGGCCTCGGCGATGTTGGCCTGCGAAACGTCGCGTTCGCGCAACGCGAGCACCTGTGCCTGCCGGTAGGTCAATACGCTGGTCTCGGGATCGAATCCGATCTCCGCCAAGAGCTCATCGATGTCGTCGATCACGGCGACCCACCACCCCCGACGCTGCAGGCTCGCGTGGCCATAGGTACCTCTAGCTGTCGGCGGGATCAAAGCTTCCACGGTCTCGGCATCGGACGACCGCGATGGCGGCACAGAAGTCGGATCAGGGTGCGTCGAGAACGGAGCCGATCGTCGGTATACGGACTCCTGTCAGTGGGTTTCTGCGAACCCGCAACCCGTCTTGCGGCCCACCGGGACAGCGGGGCAGCAGATCGTATCAGTCGGCGGAGTGACTGGACGCGGCCTGTTCGGGTTCTGTCGGCGTCCCAACGACCGATCGGCGTGCTTGCTGGCTCATCGAACGGACGAACCGGACGACGTTCGCGGGGCCGTCGTGTGGGCCGGGCGAGCGATAGGAGACGATCAGCGACCACATCGTCGCGACGCCGAGCGATCCCAGCGCCGAGAACGACATGCCCATCGTCGCGTACGTTCCCGCGTAGATCGCCCCGATCGTCATCGACGGCACGCTCGAGCCGAGGGGCACGTTCGCCGTCGCGTCGCGAACCGTCGGCGCGAGAAAGGCGATCGAAAGGACGCTGCCGGCCAGAAAGACGAGGTCTTGCCACATCATATCCGTCCCTAACTCAGTAATGAGTAAATACTTCTCGGTATCAAACGGCGAGAGAAGTGTTGGCCGAGTCATATATGATGATCGAACAGAGACGCGGAGTATGAACGTTTTAGCGGGCCCCGAGACGTGCCAGAACGTTCTCTCGGAGATTCGGACGGCGGTCATCGGCGAGCAGCACCTCTTCGAGACGATCCTCACGGCGGTCGTTGGACAGGGCCACGTCCTCCTCGAGGACGTTCCCGGGACCGGCAAGACTGACGGCATAGACTCTCGCGACGGCGCTGGATCTGGAGTTCTCCCGGATCCAGTTTACGCCCGACTTGCTGCCGGCCGAGATTACGTCGCCCCCGAGGACGTCCACGCGATCGTTCACCCGGTGCTCGACCACCGCATCGTGCTGACGACGGAAGCAGACGTCCGCGACGTCGATCCTCGCACGATCGTCGACGGTGCGCTGAACAGCGTCCCGGTTCCCTCGATGGACAGCTAGACGGTCGCACCTCCTCGAAAACGGCGCAAAGCAGGCGTTCGACACTGTTCGATCCGAGGGAACGATCATCACGTCGGCTCGACGGCCCAGTGGACGGTGACACGCTGGCGGCCGACCGCCGACCGTCGATCGTCGATCGTCCGAATCAGTACTCGAGCGGCCAGCGCTCTCCCTCGATATCGTCGAGTTCGGCGGCGACGCCATCAGCGAGACGATACTCGGTTCCGTCCCGGACGACGGTTCCTTCGCGCTCTAGATGTTCCAGGTGGGCGTAGGACTCGCCGGGGCCGTGGAGGATGTGGATGTCCTCGAGATCCCCGAACAGGTCAGCGCTGACGGTCCAGGTGTCACAGGGGCCGAGCCGATCCAGCGCGTCGAGCACCCGCCAGGAGCGCTCTTCGTGGTGGTCGATGATGTACTGGGCGCGAGCGGCGGGGTCGTCGATCGGTTCGCGGTGGCCCGGCCACGCGCGGTCGTACTCGGCATCGACGATCCCCTGCAGGGCACGGAGGTACTTCTCGAGCGGGCGGTCGACGCGAACATCGGCACCCCCGACGTTGGGCGTGTAGACTGGCAACAGCGCGTCCCCGGAGAAGACCTGCCGTTCGCCATCCATCTCGGCCTCGAACATACAGAGGCCGGCCGCGTGGCCGGAGGTGTGAACGACCTCGAGGTCGGTGCCGTTGACGGTGAACGTCTCGCCGTCCTCGAAGGACGTCACGGTCGGTGTCTCGACAGTCGTCTCGGCGTCGGTCATCAGGTCGATGAGCACCGCCCGTTCGTCTTCGGGCATTCCCCATTCTTCGAAATAGCGCTGCTGACGGTCGTACATCTCGTTCCAGGCGTCCTCGTCGTCTGCGACGAGTGCAGCGTCGGCGGCGTGGACGTACACTTCGGCGCCGCTTTCGGCCTGGATCTCGCCGGCCAGCCCGCAGTGGTCGTGGTGCCAGTGCGTGAGAAAGATCCGGTCGATGTCCGCCGGTGTGAGGTCGTGTTCAGAAAGTGCAGCCTCGAGTTGCCGGCGAGTCGCCGCCATCCAGTCGCCGGTATCGATCAGCGCCGTCTCCGAGCCATCCGCGAAGAGATACGCGTTGTTGTCACCTTCGAACGCCGCGTTCGACAGCGAGAGCCGTTCCATGACCATACATCACGCGCTATCCGAGAAAACGTTGTCTGATACGGACTCCTGTCAGTGGGTGCCGGCCGCGAGGGTCGGATCGACGACCGAGAGATCAGCCATGCCCGAGCGGGAAAGCGCGACGGTGCCGACGGCGACGGCGCCACCCGACAGCACCGTCCCGCCAACGTGGACGAGTTCCGCCCGCATCGTCGCCGCGTCGCGACCGAATTCCCGTCGAACCCCATCAGCGTACTCGCCGATGTCCCAGAGGACGAACGCCCCGGCCGCCGTCGTGATCGCCATTTCGAGCCGGCCGACGATCGTAAGCCCGATGGCCAGCACGAACACGGCCCCCGCAGCGAGGGCAGCCCCGATTCCCTGCCGGGGAAGCACTCGAACCATCCGTACCATTGATACGGTCCACAGCAGCGACGAGAGCACCTGCAATGTGCCGATCAGCACGATCGCGACCAGCACGAACGGTGGCACCGAGGCGAGCAACTCGAGGGCCGACGCCGGTGCCGGCCCCTCGAGGGCGGTCTGCAGTTCGGCCTCGAGCCCCGCACCGGCAAGTACCCGTGCGAGCACGAGCGCGACGAGCGCGCCGCCGGCGATCGGCGCGATCAGTTGAGCGAGTACCACGGCCGGTCCGCGGCCGGCAGCGCGACGGGACTGCTCGAGCCACCGCCAGTTCCGCCGGGAGTAGCTGGCAGCGACGACGCCGTTTCATCGGCCATCTCGTCGTCTGTCTATCGCTCGGGGACGTCATCGAAAACTCCACTCGCCGGCGACTCCGACGCGAGCGGTGGCAAGGCGCTTGCTGCAAGCACAAGTCCGCGATCGCACACACGAGCGCACTGACTGCAAGAAACCGTCGTCCGATCCGTGGTCCACTCCCCATCGATTACTGTACAGCAAACAGAATCGATATTTACGTCTTGTTGCCATCAACCGGGACCCGACCGAGACGTCACGGCCGTGCCGACCGGGAACAAATCGACCGCGTCGACTGTCCACTCGGGACCTAGGAACCCCAGAAGTTTTCGCGGCTCCCGAGTCGCTCGCGGTGAGGGCTGCCGTCATCGTTATCGTCGTCTTCGTCGACCGGTTCGGTGGACACATCGTCCGCTGACACGTCATCGTTTTCGGCGTCCTCGTCGGACTCCATCGGCAGGAGCTCGAGTTCCTCCGCGCGGGCGTGATTGCTGTGGACTCGCGTGATCTCGACGCGTGCGCGAGCTTCGGGCAGGACGCCGTCGACCATCACGATGAACCCGTCCTCGGTTCGGCCGACGCCGGCACCGCTTTCGTGCATGTCGACGACGTCGATGACGACCTCCTCGCCTGCCTTGACCGGCTGAGTTTTGAGATCCTCGATCGGCTGGTTGTAGTGGTTACACCACTCCTTGCCACCCCGGTCGCCGTAGTGTTGGCACCCCATGCCCGAGATCCGTTCGGAGAACTCCGGGCAGTCGTCGGCGAGTGGACAGTCTGCCATGCACAGTACTACCAGCGGCGGTGTTAAACCGTTTCCGTCTTCGAGACGGATACCGATGCCGAACGAAACGCTGGAAGCGAACATCAGAAGAGTCGAAAGCAGATCTAACCATGAACGAATAATTATTGAAAGATGGTAGCTGAACCGGGGGTGAACCACTTCCGATTTCGAAAAGGTTTACGGGGTGGGCGTTGCACTATCCCATGATGAAAATTCTCGTTACGGTCAAAGAGGTGGCGACCGTCGAAGACGAGTTCGAAATCGAGGGAACCGAAATCGCGGACCAGTACCTCGGTGCCGATCTCAACGAGTGGGACGACTACGCGGTCGAAGAAGCCGTCCAGCTCCAGGAAGACGGGATCGCTGACGAGGTCGTGGCGGTCACCATCGGGCCGGAAGACTGTGAACAGACCATCCGGCAAGCGCTCGCGAAGGGAGCCGACCGCGCCGTCCGCGTCTGGGACGACGCCCTCGAGGACGTCGACTTACTCGACGTCAACGCCAAGACGGAGATCCTGAGCGCCGTCGTCGACGCCGAGGATCCCGACCTCGTGCTGACCGGCGTCCAGGCCGGCGACGACAGCTTCGCCGCGACCGGCGTCTCGATGGCCGAACAACTCGGCTACCAGTGGGGCGCTGTCGTCAACCACCTCGAGCACGATCTCGAGGACGGCGTCGCCTCGGTTCGCCGTGAACTCGAGGGTGGCGTCGAAGAGCTGACCGACATCGAACTGCCGGCCGTACTGACGATCCAGACGGGGATCAACGAGCCCCGGTATGCGAGTCTGCGGGGCATTCGCCAGGCCCAGCGCAAGGAACTCGACGTCCAGACCCTCGCCGACATCGGCGTCGACGAGAGCACGATCGAAACCGAACTCGAACTCACCGACATGTACGAGCCCGAAAGCGAAAGCGACGCGACCGTCTGGGAGGGCAGCGCCGAGGAGACGGCCACAGAGCTCGGTGAGCTGCTCCGCGACAAGGGGGTGGCACAATGACGGCCGTCCTCGCAATCGCGGACCACCGGCGTGGCGACCTGCGTGACGTCAGCTACGAACTCGTCAACGCCGGTCGCGAACTCGCCGACGAAACCGGCGGCGACCTCCACCTCGCGGTCATCAGCGGCACCGTCGACGACTTCGCGGACAAACTCAACCGCGAGGGCGTCGACGCCATCCACACCGTCGACCACGGCGAGGAGTTCAATCACGACGTCTACACGCAGGCGATCACCCAGCTCTACGACGAACTCGCTCCGCAGTACGTCCTGACGCCCAACAGCGTCAACGGGCTCGACTACGCGCCCGCCGTCGCGAACGAACTCGATCTGCCGATCGTCACCGACACCATCGACCTCGAGACCGACGGCGAGACCCTGACTGCTACTCGCGAGATGTACGGCGGCAAGGTCGAAACCACCACCGAACTCGAGGGGGCTGCGGTCGTGACGATCCGCGGTGCCGAGTGGCCCGCCGCCGAGGGGACCGGCGACGCCACGATCGAGGCTTTCGACGTCGACATCGACGAGGACGCGGTCGGCTCGACCGTCAACGGCTTCGAAGAGGTCGGCGGCGGCGACGTCGACATCGGTGAGGCGGACTTGCTGGTCTCGATCGGCCGCGGCATCGAAGAAGAGGAGAACCTCGAGATGATCCGTGAACTGGCCGATGCTTTGGACGCGACGCTGTCCTCATCGCGCCCGATCGTCGACAACGGCTGGCTGCCCAAGAACCGTCAGGTCGGCCAGTCCGGAAAGGTCGTCACGCCCGACGTCTACATCGCGATCGGCATCTCCGGCGCTGTCCAACACGTCGCCGGCATGAAAGGCTCCGATACGATCGTCGCCATCAACACCGACCCCAACGCGCCGATCATGGACATCGCCGACTACGCGATCGTCGACGACCTCTTCGACGTCGTCCCCGAACTCATCGACGAGTTCCAGTAATCACACCGCGAGTGAGCGGCCTTTCCCGTATACGAAGTGAACGGGAACTCGGAAGCGCTGCACTCTTCCGGTGTTTTTGACGGTATCTTTTGCGGGAGTCACTACTCATGCAAAAATTTCGTTTCGGATCCGTCAGCTACTTTTCTACCCACTCCTAAGCGCGGTTGATGGAACTGCTGGAGCGCCGACGGGCACTGATCGAAAAGCGCCTCGTCGAGGTGGTCGAAGGGGTCGAGCCCGAGACGCTCTCCAACGAAGTTCGCCATATCGCGCTCTCCGGGGGGAAACGTGTCAGGCCGATGGTGACGCTGTTGGCTTGCGAAACAGTGGGTGGACGGGCAGAGGATGCCGTCGAGTTCGGGGTCGGTATCGAGCTCGTCCACACGGCGTCGCTGGTCATCGACGACATCATCGATCGCTCCGAGTTGCGACGCGGGACGACCAGCGCCTGGGCCGAGTTCGGTCACGGCCCGGCGATCATCACCAGCGACGGCCTGCTGGGTGAGGCGTTCGCGCTCTTTTCACCCGATCCGGACGCGACGCGTGTCGTCGCCGAGGCAATGGTCGAACTCGGCGTCGGCGAGGCGACCGAACTGGCGGCCGAACCGGCCAACGAAGACGAGTACATGACACTCGCACGCCGGAAGACCGGGGCGCTGTTCCGTGCCGCCGCAGAACTCGGCGCGATCGCCGCCGACTCCGATCCCGTCACCGTCGAGGCGCTCGGCGAGTACGCCGAACGGGTCGGCGTCGCCTTCCAGATCAGAGACGACGTCTTAGACGCCGTCGCCGATCCCGAGGCGCTCGGCAAACCGACCGGCCACGACGCGGCCCTGGAGCGGCCATCGGTCGTCCAGGTGACCGATCTCACACCGGACGAGGCAAACGCCGCCGCCCGCCGGGAAGCCGACCGAGCGATCGACGCCCTGGATCGGGTCGAGACGGCCGACCCCGAGGCCCGGGAGTATCTGCTCGAGCTCGCGGAGTTCGTCGTCCAGCGCGAACGGTAACGCCGAGCGCTCACGGCGGGGGCTCATACAGCCTGCTGTCCCGGCGCACTCGCAGATAGATCGCGGATGCGCTGGCACCCACTGACAGGAGTCCGTCTCAGGCTCGGTCGGCCTGTCGCGTTCCCTCCTCCCGATCCGAGTCGGAGAACCGCGATTCCGCGACGGCGAACGTCAGCGTACTCACGATCCCGAGTAGCGTCCCCGCAGTCAGTGCTGTCGCGAGATAGGTAATACCGACGTTCCCGAGGAAGAACGCGCTCACCGCGTGGAGGACGACCGCGATCGAGAGGACGTAGAAGGGTGCGTTGAGATAGCGCCACTCGAGCGAGCCGGCGATGTACTCGTCGGTGATCTGGCCGAGACTGGTCGTCAACCCTGCCGCGGCGAACCAGTGGATCGAGCCGTAGACGAGCGCAGCGAGCATGACGGGTGCCTCGAGGTCGCTGCCGGACGGCGATCGGACGGCCTCGAGGCTGTCGAGTCCGCTGACGCCGCCGAGAGCGAACAGCACGGCGGCGACGACGTAGGCAAACAGGGTCGTCCGGCCGGCGTACAGTGAGCGACGGGCACGTTCGACGGCTGTGTCGAGTCGGTCGCCGAGGCCGAGGCCACGCGAGATGAGATAGAGGCCGAGCAGCGTCGATGTCGTTCCGAGGACGAAGCCGGGCAAGTTCAGGACGGTGCCGACGAGCGCAAGCGGGTAGATCAACAGGAGAATGCCAAGCGGAATGAGCAGTGTCCCGCGTGTCTCGGGGTCGTCTAACACCTGTTTGATCGTGTAGTACATCGACTCTAAATTCTGGGCCTGCCGGACGACGACCCGGCGGACGCCGTCGATGGGAACCCGCGAGCGGATGATCGGGATAACGGATTCGTCCTGTGCACCGTCGGTGATCACGAGTGCGGTGACGTCCTCACCAGTCGAGAGACTCGCGAGGACGGTATCGACCTCGTCGCCGACCTCGCGGTTGGCGCTGACGTCGCCCTGATCGTTGCCGGTGACGACCGCGACCTCGACGCTCTCGTCGCGCTCGTCGAGATCGTCGTAGATGTGCAATCCCTGGAAGATGACGTTGACGTCCGAGTCCTCCGGATCCGCAGTCGCGAGGGCGACGGCTGCCTCCTCGACCGGCTCGCGGCCGATAACCGGCGTCGAGAAGCCGGTCTTGCGGCCGAGATCGTCGTCGAGGTCGACACAGAGGACCAGCAGCATCGGGTTACGGTTGCACGCCGCGCTATTTCCGTCTTCTGGGACAGTCTATCCCATCACCTGTCCGATAGGGTATCGGACCGTGAGACAGTCGAACGGGCCGTTCGAGCAGTCCGACCCACGTGACGGATCAACGAGGCGCAGCGACGCCGTGATCCGCACTTCTTTTGAGGCTCGGACGGCTACGTTCTGTCGAATGATCTCGAAGGGCTGTGAGCAGTGCGCGAAAGGTGGGAAGATGGTGCTGTTCGTCTACGGCTACTGCGACCAGCGCGACTGCTTTTACTGCCCGCTCGGCGAGAACCGCAAGAACGTCACCGACGTCTACGCCAACGAACGGCTCGTCGAGAGCGACGAAGACGTTCTCACCGAAGCCCACCGCATGGACGCGCTCGGCACGTCGATTACCGGTGGTGAACCCCAGGAAGCCTTAGGTCGGACCTGTCACTATCTCGAATTGCTCAAAGACGAGTTCGGCGAGGACCACCACACCCACCTCTACACCGGGATTACGGGCGGCCGCGAGAACATGCGCCGCCTTTCCGAAGCAGGCTTAGACGAGATTCGCTTCCACCCACCCTACGAACAGTGGGGTGACCTCCACGGCACGGAGTGGGAGGATATCCTCTACATCGCCCGCGAAGAAGGCCTCACACCTGCCTTCGAGATCCCGGGTATCCGCGCCGAGGAGGAATTCCTCGAGTTCCTCGATGAGGGCGCAGCGGAGTTCTGTAACGTCAACGAGTTCGAGATGTCCCAGGGCAACTACCGCCGAATGCAGGACCAGGGATTCGAACTCAAAGAGGATCACATGAGCGCAGTTGATGGCTCCCGTGAGGACATTCTCGAGGCGATGGGGGACCACGAGCGGGTCTACTTCTGTACCTCCGTGTTCAAGGACGCGGCCCAGCACCGCCGTCGACTCAAGCGCATGGCCCGCAACGTCCGCCGCGAGTTCGACGATGTCACCGACGACGGCACGCTCGTCTACGGCAAGACGTACGCCAACCCCGAACGCTTCGAGGCGCTCGGCGTCCCCGAGGAGTTCTACACCGTCAAGACGAACCACGTCGAGGTCGCCTGGTGGCTCCTCGAGGAGATGATCGAAGAAGGCGACCTCGAGGACGGCGAGATCGTCGAGCAGTATCCGACCTACGATGGGCAAGTGGTCGAGCGGACGCCGTTAGCGTAGGTACCACGACCAGTTTTTGGTGCAGATTTTTGTGCGAGGGTGAGTCGAACGAACCCGAGCGGAAAAAGGTGCATGTGGCAGGTCGTCGAGCGGACACCTCTAGCGTAAGTACTGCGAACGAACGGCGAGAGCGAGCGGCTTTTTAGAGCGTTTCGTGCGAGGGTGAGCACCGCGAACCCGAGCGGAAACGGGTCTACGTGGCAAGTCGTCGAGTGGGTGCCGCTGGTCTGACGGCGAGCGAACGAAGTGGGAACTGTCCCGTATCCGACGGAATTCCGACCTTTTGCACAGTATAACGATCGTCCCATGCCGGACAACATCGCGAAAACAGTCGTTCCAGCGGGTATCCGTTCCGCCCGTCGTCAACCGAGTGGCGACCGTTTATCGAGACTGTAGTAATGGCGACTGTCTCGGAAGACGGAACTACGATGCAATTCCGAAACGCCGCAGTTGTCGTGGTTGCACTGCTCGTGGCTCTCTCCGGGTGTAGTGCCCTCGGTGGCTCTCAAGCGGGTGAGCCGACAAACGAGACCGACACGGAATCGGTGACTGAGACGGGCGCAACCGAACCCGACGATCAAGTGAACGGAACCAGAGAAGACACGAGCACGGATAGCAGCGACGACACCGCAGATGCAGCGTGGTATCCGCCCGAAGAACCGAATCGGCCACTGGAAGACAAACGCGAGGACCGTATCGAATCCGTCGAATTCGTCGACAAAGAGCCCGCGGAGAGCGGTGACGGGTACTCAAACTTTAACCTCGAGGTCGTCGCCAACACCAGCATGGAGAACGTCGATCCGCCGGAACACGGTGACGTGGAGGGCGAGCCGTACTTCTTCGTCAAGATCAACGAAGGTGAGGGCAACCGGAAGATTATCGAACGGACGGACGAGGTCAAGATGGACGAAAACGGGACGTTCCACATCGACGTTCGACCGGCCGGTATCGAAGAATTTGGCGCCGGCTCGCTGACCGTCGAGGTCTTCCTGATGGACGAGGACAAAGACTGGGACGATATCTACGGTGCGGTGAGCACTGATATTCAGTACAACCCGGACACAGATGCTGACGACTCGAGTTCGACCGCACCCGACTCGGACTCGACCGAGGACTAGAACGATAGTAGCCACTGACAGTCAGTGTGTGAAGCGTTTCAGTTGTTACTATAGGCATCGACTCCGGATCGACTGTGACGAGCCAGGCCGATCAGTCGAGATCGGTCAGGTCGACGCCCGGCAACGTAATGAGGTTCTCGCGTCCGATGCGGAGTTTCTCGATCTCGTCATCGTCGTCCATCTTCGACAGGAGCTGTGACACCTTCGCGTTCGACCAGCCAGTCTCCGAGACGATAGACGCCTGTTTCATCCGACCGCCGTTCTGTTTGAGCAGGCGAAGCACGCGCTCCTCGTCACTCAACAGTTCGGGGTCGATGTCGTGGAGGTCGGACTCCTCGAACTCGAGGTGAGTTCCAGACTCGTTGGTGTATGGTTCGGGCGACTCAGCGGCAGCGTTCGCGAGCTCGCCGTCCTCAGCGGTCCCGGTGGAACCGGAATCATCAACGGGGCTCTCACGGCGGCCCAACCGTTCTGTTAACTCGAGAGATCGGAGATGTTCGAGCGTCAACAGCCGATCGACCGAGATCGAGTCGTCGGCGTCCTCGGTTCGCCGTGTGACGAGATAGGCTCCACCACCAACAAGGATGACAAGTCCGAGAGCCGAGGCGATAAGCCAGCCCGTACCTGAGCTGGGCGGTAAGCCAGAGCCTGCGCCCTTGATGATTGTGATCTCGAGGCTGTCCGTGTCGAACTGATGGGGACCGTTCCAGACGAGCGCGCCGTCCACGGTGCTCGTCGGTGCCTCGACGAAGCCATAGTTGTCAGGTGGTTCGATAATAAGTCGCTGACCGGAATCCAGCGTCCGGAACAGGCCGGCCGTCCGGAGGGTGTCACCAGCGTGAATCCGATCGCCGTCGACTGTCGCGAAATTCGTCCAGGTAAACGAATAGGACATAATCCCGACCCGGACGGTCTCGGCATCCGCTGATCGTTCACCCTCGTTTTCGATTCGTTCGATTCGGGGGTCATCCCAGCCTGCGTTCTCGATCGTCATGTCACGACCGGTCGACTCGGCCGCGAGATCTACGTGTGGTTGGAATAGCTGGCGGTTGTACGGTTCGGTTCGCTGTCCCGAACTGACCTCGTTGGCGTAGTCCTCGAAGGTTTCAGCCTCGGCTTCGGTTGTCACGAGAAATCGGCTTTCAACCGTCCATTTCGCGTTTCCGTCGTCCGTGATCCGAATCCGAATCACCTGCCAGGTATCGGGACGATCCAATGGTTCAGCAGTTGATTGTGATGAGATCGACGGGGCAGGGTGAGATCGTTCAAAAGCAGGGGTAGAAAACGACGCTGCGGGGGACCGCTCGACGGTCGTCGACGTGGGACTCGACGATGTGGCGGCCACTGCCCCTAAACTGGACGTAACGAGGAGGGCTGTGAGGGCGACTGCGGCGGCAGTGGAAATCCGCATACGTATCAACGGGTGGTTTCCCGGGGGAAAAAACACTTTCCATTGAAAAATAAAACGTTAGGAACGGTACTGAAGGGTATAAGATATAGTTAGCCGGTCTGAAGACAGTATTTCACGTCCGTAACGATAGACGACCTGTTTTTATATCAGGAGCCCAAACGGTGGCGCGATGAACAAGGTGACTTCTACCTTCCTTGTCGTCCTCCTCATCCTTTCGGTGCCCTCGGTAACCGTTACCGCGGCGGCGCCTGCCCCCGAAGACGGATCTCATGCCTCCGTCCAGCGAAACCCCTCCTTGCAAACGGACGTCACGAACACAACGAACCGCCTCGAACTTGACGACGACGTCAGAAGCGAGCATACGAACTCCGCCACCGGTCTCGGAACGACGCTCGCAAGCGCTGACGACGAACTACGGGTTGATCACGGCCAGTACGTACTCGTCGACGACGAGTTCGCCGAGGCGAGCGCCGAGGAACGAGCAGCGATGCTCGAGACGGCATACGAACGGCTCACACGACAAGCAGACGAACTCGAAGAGCGCGAACGAACCGCCGTAAGAGAGCACGCTGCCGGTGAGCGTTCGTCAGCCGCGTTGCTTCAGACGCTGTTACGGAACCAGAACGAAGCGGTGGCCCTGTCCCAACAGATCAGTGTGATCGACGATCGAGCCGAACGGGTCCCGGATTACTCGCTTTCGGCGAGTCAGATACGCGCCGAAGACAAAGCCCTCGAGTCGCATCAGACGGTGCTGCGGTCGAACCTCGAACGTAACCTGCCAGCTGAGAACGACCCACACAAGGTCCTCATTTCGACCACACAGAACGGATACAGCATCTCGATGATCGACGGAAATCAATATCTCGTTGAGCGGAGCCGGTTCGATAACCGTGCCGAGTCGGGATCCGATCGGTTCGAAAACGGAGAAGCGTACGATCATATCGACGAGCTCTATCCGTGGGCGAGCGAGTTCGGGCCCCACTTCCAGGACAACAGTCCTGACTACTACTGGGCAGAGATCGCCCACGATCAGGGTCGACTCGAGTTTTATTTCGATAGCGAGACAGGTGACGTCTATCGCGAGATACAGGAGCTATCTGTACCCACGCTCCCCACGGTGGATAACCAGACGTGGTCCCGAGACGAACTCGAGATGACGATCACGAAAACGCCAGCGAACGGACCTCTCGAGGTAGAAGTGACGGATTCGGAAACCGGAGATCCTGTGCAGGCGACGATCACTGTCGATGGCGTCGAACTCGGCATGACCGACGAGGACGGGCATCTATGGATCGTTCAGCCCCAGAATGATTACCGGTTGAAAGCAGAGACAACAACTGAAAGTGTCAATGCGACGATCACGGGCGGCACCTGATATCGGAGTGTAACGAAGGGAACTCCCCACATCGAGACGGTGAGAAGCGATCGTCGATTCCTCGGCAACCGCGGGCCGTGATTTATATGTGAAAGAACAGCCAGAGAATTCAATGAACGGAGCGCAAGACGGTCGTTATCGACAGGGGCCAATCGCAAGTGGTACGCGTGCTATCAGTCCGATCATTGGCACTGCTCTCCTGATCACACTCACCGTCTGTCTGGCAGCCGTCGTCGCAGTCGGCGCAGGGGTGTGGTCGCTTGAGCCAACCAGCCCAACCGCGACGTTCGAACTCTCGGCTGACGGCGACCGCGCTGCGATCGTGATCGAACACCTCGCAGGAGATGACCTCGACGTCGAGACACTGTCGGTGACGATTGCAATCAACGGCACGGAGCTGACCGCACAACCGCCGATTCCGTTCGTCGGCGCGCGCGGGTTCGATGGCGCGCCCGACGGCCCGTTCAATGCGAAAAGCGATTCGACGTGGACAGCAGGGGAGCGTGCCGGCGTTTCGATCGCTGAGACGAACAGTCCGACGCTTGCAGCAGGCGATTCGGTCACCGTCACGCTCGCCGTCGACGATCGACAGGTGGCAACACTCGAGACGACAGCGAGCTAAGCGCCGCTATTCCGGCGCGCGGCCGATCGTCGTGATCGCGACGTCGGGGTCGTACGACGGGCCCATGAAGGCGTGTTTGACGTCCTCGAAGCCGGCGGTCTTGAACATCCGATCGGCTTCGTACTCGTCGTAGAAGAGCATAATCGAGTCGGCTAGCAGTTGGCTGACGACGTTGTCGGGGTAGTTCGGGCCGACGACGAGTACCTGTCCGCCGGGTTTGAGGACGCGGCGGAACTCCCGGAGCGCGAGGATCGGGTTCGGCCAATACTCGATCGAGCCCGACGACCAAACGACGTCGAACGTGTCCGTCGCGAACGGGAGTCGTTCGGCGTCACCCCGATGGAAGTGCACCGGCGGGGCGCGTTTGCCGAACTTCTCGTAGGCCTGTTCGAGCTGGTGTTCGCTCTGGTCGAGCGCGTAGACCTCGTCGACGTGCTCGAGCAGTCCCTCGGTCGCGAAGCCGGTCCCACAGCCGACGTCGAGGACGGTCATTCCCTCCTCGAACTCGAGCAGGGAGAGGGCCTCGTTGCGCATCTCCTCGGTCCAGATGAAGGGGTTCACCTGATCGTAGACCCGCGAGAGGTACTTATAAAACAGTCGGGCACGGGCCTTGTTCTCGAGAAGTCCCATTAGTGATGGATTTCGATCCGATCGACATATGTCTGCTGTTCCCGGCGCTATGAGATGCACCTAACAAGCTATTACTGGATGTTCGAGAACGACAGCCACTGAGTCACTTTCGCAACTACCATATACACGCTCTGGCAAACGTCTGATTGCTTAGAGTATGCCGAGGCCAGAGGTTCTCGAACGAATTAAGTCGGCCGAAGACGAGGCCGACGAGATCGTCGCATTGGCAGAAAACGACCGCGACGAGCGAATAGCCGAGGCCCGGAAACGTGCCGAGGAAATTCGCACAGAAGCGGAACAGGAGGCGCAGGAGATAAAAGAGCGCCGCCTGGAGGAGGCTCGCGAAGAGATCGATGCGGAATGCGAGCAGGTCCTCGAAGAAGGCGAACAGGAGCGCGAGGCACTCGCCGAGCGCGCCCGAGACCGGGTCGACGAAGTGACCGACCACGTCGTCGAACTGTTCCAGGAGGACGTCCATGCTCAGACCTGAACGGATGAGCAAGGTCTCGGTGACCGGTTCCCGGGGCGTTATGCCCACGGTCATCGAGACGATCCACGGACTGAACCTGGTGCATCTCTCGGACTACGACGGCTCGTGGGAGGGCTTCGACAACGGCAATCCCATCGCCGGCGCCGACGAGGCGTCCGAGAAGTTGGTGACCGTCCGCGCCCTCGAGAGCACCCTGGAGCTGTCGGCCGACGAGGCCGAACCGGGGCGCATCGACGAGGACTGGGAAGCGCGACTCGAGGAGATCCGCACGCGGGTCAACGAACTCGACGATCGCCGCGGCGAGATCACCAACGAACTGCGGCAGGTCGACGAGAAGATCAACCGCGTCGCGCCCTTCGCGGAACTGGGCATCGACCTCGACTTGCTGTCGGGGTACGAGACGGTCGACGTACTCGTCGTCGAAGGTGACGTCGACGCGATCGAGGATGCCGTCGCCGCCGCCGACGAGATTCGGGCTTTCGAGACGTTCACCGGTGGCGACGTCGTGGCGATCGTCGCCGCACCCACCGACGACGCCGACGAGGCGCCGATCGACGACGCGCTGGTCGGTGTCGACGTCACCCGACACGAGGTGCCCGAGACCGAACAGAGCCCCGAGGCGTACGTCGCCGACCTCGAGGACGAAAAGCAGTCCCTCGAGGCCCAGCGTGAAGAACTCGACGCGGAACTCGAGGAGATCAAACAGCAGGAGGCCGACTTCCTCCTGCGTGTCGAAGAGCGACTGACGATCGAGGTCCAGCAGGCGGAAGCGCCGCTGCAGTTCGCGACGACCGATCGAGCGTTCATCGCGGAAGGCTGGATCCCGACCGACGAGTACGATCGACTCGTCGCTGCGTTAGACGACGCCGTCGGCGACAGCGTCGAGATCGAAGAACTCGAGCGGGCCGATTACGACCGCCACGGCGCACACGCCCACACCGAAGACGTCCAGAAGGGCGCGCCCGCGGCGGCCGACGAAGAAGACGAATCACCCGCCGAAGCGGACGACCAGCAGCAGAAGGCGGTTACCGACGGTGGCTCGACGATCACGATGGGCGACGAGCCGCCGACGGTGCAGGACAATCCGGGTCCGGCGAAACCGTTCGAAGTGCTCGTACAGGCAGTCAGCATGCCGAAATACAGTGAGTTCGATCCGACGATCTTCCTGTTCCTGACGTTCCCGTTGTTCTTCGGGTTCATGATCGGTGACGCCGGCTACGGCGTCATCTACATGGCTATCGGGGGCTACATGGTAACCCAGGTCGACAACGACGCGATCTCCAGTCTCGGCGGTGTCGCCGTCTGGGCTGGTCTGTTCACGACCATCTTTGGGTTCGTGTACGGCGAGATCTTCGGCCTGCACGTCCTCGGAGAGATCGTCTGGCACCAGACGCTTGGCATCGACTGGCTCCCGCTGAACAAGGGACTCGAGCCGGCAGCCGCCGACTTCGCGCTTGGCTGGATGGTCATTAGCGTGATGTTCGGGATCCTCCATCTCAACATTGGATACATCCTGGACTTCTTCGAGAACCTCAGCCACGGCTTCAAAGATGCCCTCTTCCACAGTGGATCCTGGCTCCTGATGCTCAACGGAATCTGGGTCTGGATCTTCTCGAAACAGGCAGAGGCCGCGAAGCCGGATTTCCTGTTCGAGACGTTCGCAAGTGGCGGACCGTTCCCGATCGGCTTTGCCGGGTTCCCGGAGTGGGTACTCTTCACCGTCCCAGGTCTCGAGTTCCCGCTGTCGGTCCCGCTGCTGGCGTTCCTGGTCGGACTCGTGATGCTGATCGTCAGCGAACCCGTCGAGGCCGTCGAAGCGCTCGACGTCGTCGTGAACGTCTTCTCGTACACCCGGATGGGCGCAGTGTTGCTCGCGAAGGCCGGCATGGCGTTCGTGGTCAACCTGCTGTTCTTCGGTGCCTACGAGGACCCCGATGGAGAGTTCCACTTCCTTCGAACGCACGAGCCGAGCTACGTCGCCGAACACTACGGCGAGGGTGCCGAGGTCGTCTTCAGCGGCCTCATGCACTCGGGCACCGCAGCCCTGATCGGCGGACTTGTGATTCTCGTACTCGGACACGTGGTCGTGCTAGCACTTGGCGTGACAAGCGCCGGCTTACAGGCCGTTCGTCTCGAGTACGTCGAATTCTTTAACAAGTTTTATGAAGGCGGTGGGGAGAACTACGAACCGTTCGGAACCGATCGAAACCACATTGAGGACTACTAACAATGAGTGGACTTGAACTCGCGGCGGATGTTGCACTGCAAGCAGAACAGGCGGCTGGACCAACCCTCGAAAACGCTGGCGCAGCGGCGATCGCTGTCGGCCTCGCCGCGCTCGCGGCGGGCTACGCCGAGCGTGGTATCGGCGCAGCTGCAGTCGGCGCCATCGCTGAAGACGACGACATGTTCGTTCCAGGCCTGATCATGACCGTCCTCCCAGAGACGCTCGTGATCCTGGCCCTGGTCGTCGTCTTCATCGTGTAAAAGCAACCCCCTTCTTCACCAATGAGTTTGGACACAGTCGTCAAAGACATTCGAGAAGAGGCCAACGCGCGTGCGGAGGACATCCGCGCGGAGGGCGAAACGCGCGCCGAGGAGATCGAATCGGCCGCCGAGTCCGACGCCGAGGAGATCCTCGCGGACGCGGAAACGGCGGTCGAGCGCGAAATCGACCAGCTCCGCGAACAGCGTCTCTCCAGTGCGAAACTGGAGGCGAAACAAAAGCGTCTGGAGGCCCGCCGTGATGTCCTCGGAGAGGTCCGTGAGGCAGTCGAGGACGAACTCGCTGGCCTCGAGGGCGACACTCGCGAGGAACTGACCCGCGAGCTGCTCGAGGCCGCAAGCGTCGAATTCGACGCGGGCGACGACGTCAGCGTCTACGGTCGCAGCGACGACCAGGCACTGCTCGAGTCGATCGTCGACGAGTACGACGGCTACGAGTACGCCGGCGACGTCGACTGTCTCGGCGGCGTCGTCGTCGAGAGCGAGCAGTCCCGCGTCCGAGTCAACAACACGTTCGACTCGGTTCTCGAGGACGTGTGGGAAGACAACCTTCAGGAGATCAGCAACCGACTCTTCGAGCAATGAGCGCAGGAGCCTCGAATCCGGAATACGTGAACGCTCGCGTTCGGTCACGCCGAGCCTCGCTGTTCTCGGACGAAGACTATCGCAAGCTGATCCGGATGGGGCCGAGCGAGATCGCGCGGTTCATGGAGGAGACCGAGTACGAACGCGAGATCAACGAGCTCGGAACGCGCTTTTCCGGCGTCGACCTGATCGAGTACGCGCTCAACCGCAATCTCGCAAAGCACTTCGAGGATCTGATCGATTGGTCGCAGGGACGGCTCTACGACCTCATCGCTCGGTACCTCCGGAAGTTCGACGTCTGGAACCTGAAGACGATCTTCCGCGGGATCTACACCGACACCGCTCCCGAGGAGATCCGCACGGACCTCATCCGTGCCGGCGAACTCGACGACCGGACGGTCGATCGCCTCATCGAGACCGACACGATCGAGGACGCGATCGAAGTGCTCTACGGCACGATGTACTACGAAGCGCTGACCGAGGCCTTCGAGGAGTACGAAGAGACCGGCGCACTCGTCCCCCTCGAGAACGCCTTAGACCGGGAGTTCTACGAGAACTTGCTCGCAGACGTCTCCCGTGGTCCGGGCGCTGAGCCACAGGAGGGCCCGATAGCGAACTACATCGAGTTCCTGCAGGCCGAGATCGACTTCCGGAACGCCCGGAACGCGTTGCGGCTCGCCCGCAGCGGGGCCGACCTCGATCCCGCGGCCTACTACATCGACGGCGGCGTCCTGTTCGACGAGTCCGATCTCAATCGGCTCGTCGGCGACTACGACGCGCTCGTCGATCACATCTCCGAGAACCGCCGCTACGGCGACCGCCTCTCGGAGGCGCTCGATCAGTTGCGCGATGCTGACAGCCTTATCCAGTTCGAGCACGCACTAGACGCTGCGTTGCTCGAGTACTCGGATACGCTCTCGAGCATCTACCCGACCTCGGTCTCGGCCGTGTTGTCGTACATCCTCGCGAAAGAACGCGAGGTCGAGAACATCCGTGCCATCGCACGGGGCCGAGAGGTCGGACTCGACGAAAACGAGATCGAAGAGGAACTGGTGGTGCTATGAGCCAGGAAATCGCAGTCGTCGGCAGCCCGGAGTTTACGACTGGCTTCCGCCTCGCGGGAGTCAGCCGGTTCGAGAACGTGCCGGACGACGAGAAAGACGAACAGCTAGACGACGCCGCGACAGCCGCTCTCGAAGACGAGGGCGTCGGGATCGTCGTCATGCACGACGACGACCTCGAGCACCTGTCGCGTAACGTTCGCCAGGAGGTCGAGACGAGCGTCGAGCCAGTCGTCGTCACGATCGGGAGCGGCACCGGTGGCGGCGGCCTGCGCGAGCAGATCAAACGCGCGATCGGTATCGACCTGATGGAAGAGGACGAAGACAGCTAAACTATGAGCCAGGCAGAAGACATCGAATCCGTCGACGAAGACGGTGTAATCGAAAGCGTGAGCGGTCCTGTCGTGACCGCCGCGGACCTCGACGCCCGGATGAACGACGTCGTCTACGTCGGCGACGAAGGACTGATGGGCGAGGTCATCGAGATCGAAGGGAACCTGACCACGATTCAGGTCTACGAGGAAACATCCGGCGTCGGCCCGGGCGAACCCGTCCAGAACACGGGCGAGCCCCTGAGCGTCGACCTCGGACCCGGCATGCTGGACTCTATCTACGACGGCGTCCAGCGCCCGCTCGACGTCCTCGAGGAGAAGATGGGGACCGCGTTCCTCGACCGTGGGGTCGACGCCCCCGGGATCGACCTCGAGAAGAAGTGGGATTTCACGCCCGAAGTCGAGGAAGGCGACACGGTCGAGCCCGGCGACGTCGTCGGGGTCGTCGAAGAGACCGTCACCATCGACCACAAGGTCATGGTGCCGCCGGACTACGAAGGCGGCGAAGTCACGTCGATCGAGAGCGGCGAGTTCACGGTCGAGGAGGCCGTCGTCGAACTCGACAACGGCGAAGAGATCCAGATGCACCAGGAGTGGCCGGTCCGTGAAGCCCGGCCCGCCGGTGAGAAGGAGACGCCGACCGAGCCCCTCGTGACCGGGCAGCGCATTCAGGACGGCCTGTTCCCGCTCGCGAAGGGTGGGACGGCGGCGATTCCCGGCCCCTTCGGGTCCGGGAAGACCGTCACTCAGCAGCAACTCGCCAAGTGGTCCGACGCGGACATCGTCGTCTACATCGGCTGTGGCGAGCGTGGCAACGAGATGACCGAGGTCATCGAGGACTTCCCGGAACTGCCGGACCCACAGACCGGGAACCCGCTGATGGCCCGGACCTGCCTCATCGCCAACACGTCGAACATGCCCGTCGCAGCCCGTGAATCCTGTATCTACACTGGAATCACGATCGCGGAGTACTACCGTGACATGGGCTACGACGTCGCGCTGATGGCCGACTCCACCTCGCGGTGGGCAGAGGCCATGCGGGAAATCTCGAGCCGACTCGAGGAGATGCCCGGCGAAGAGGGCTACCCCGCATATCTGGCGGCTGCGCTTTCCGAGTTCTACGAGCGCGCCGGCAAGTTCCAGCTGATCAACGGCGGCGAAGGCTCGATTTCGGTCGTCGGTGCGGTCTCGCCACCGGGCGGCGACTTCTCCGAGCCGGTCACCCAGAACACCCTGCGTATCGTCAAGACGTTCTGGGCGCTTGACGCCGACCTCGCGGAACGGCGGCACTTCCCGGCGATCAACTGGAACGAGTCCTACTCGCTGTACAAGGATCAGCTCGACCCGTGGTGGGAATCGAACGTCGAAAGCGACTGGCCCGAGGTTCGTCAGTGGGCCGTCGACGTGCTAGACGAGGAAGACGAACTCCAAGAGATCGTCCAGCTCGTCGGCAAGGACGCGCTGCCGGAAGACCAGCAGCTCACGCTCGAGGTCGCACGATACCTCCGTGAGGCGTGGCTCCAGCAGAACGCACTCCACGACGTCGACACCTACTGCGAACCCGACAAGACCTACCGGATGCTCCAGGCGATCAAGACGTTCAGCGACGAGGCCTTCGAGGCACTCGAGGCTGGCGTCCCGGTCGAGGAGATCCAGGACGTCGATGCCGCGCCGCGGCTCAACCGGATGGGCACGGCCGAAGAGTGGAACGAGTTCATCGACGAGATCGAGAACGACCTCCAAGAACAACTTCGCGCACTGTACTAACAATGAAAGAGTACCAGACTATCACGGAAATCAGCGGTCCGCTGGTGTTCGCCGAGGTCGACGAGCCGGTCGGGTACGACGAAATCGTCGAAATCGAGACCCCACAGGGCGACACCCTTCGCGGACAGGTGCTGGAATCGAGCGAGGGTATCGTCTCGATCCAGGTGTTCGAAGGCACGGGCGGGATCGACCGCAACGCCTCCGTTCGCTTCCTGGGCGAGACGATGAAGATGCCCGTCACCGAGGACCTGCTCGGGCGGGTGCTCGACGGCTCCGGGAACCCGATCGACGGCGGCCCGGAGATCGTCCCCGACAAACGACAGGACATCGTCGGCGAAGCGATCAATCCCTACTCCCGGGAGTACCCCGAGGAGTTCATCCAGACCGGTGTGTCGGCCATCGACGGCATGAACACGCTGGTTCGCGGACAGAAGCTGCCGATCTTCTCCGGCTCGGGGCTGCCCCACAACGAACTCGCACTCCAGATCGCCCGACAGGCAACCGTGCCAGAAGAGGAAGAAGGCGAGGACGGCGACGGCTCCGAATTCGCCGTCATCTTCGGTGCGATGGGGATCACCGCCGAAGAGGCAAACGAGTTCATGGACGACTTCGAGCGCACCGGTGCGCTCGAGCGGTCCGTCGTCTTCATGAACCTCGCGGACGACCCGGCAGTCGAGCGCCAGGTCACGCCGCGACTCGCCCTGACGACGGCCGAGTACCTGGCCTTCGAGAAGGACTACCACGTGCTGGTCATCCTGACGGACATGACCAACTACTGTGAGGCACTGCGCGAGATCGGTGCCGCACGTGAGGAGGTTCCGGGTCGACGTGGCTACCCCGGCTACATGTACACTGACCTGGCACAGCTCTACGAGCGTGCCGGTCGAATCGAGGGCAAGGAAGGGTCGGTCACGCAGATCCCGATCCTGACGATGCCCGGCGACGACGACACCCACCCGATCCCGGACCTGACTGGCTACATTACCGAAGGCCAGATCATGATGGACCGGGACCTGAACAGCCAGGGGATCGAGCCGCCGGTCAACGTCCTGCCGAGCCTCTCGCGGCTGATGGACGACGGGATCGGCGAGGGCCTCACGCGTGAGGACCACGGCGACGTCTCCGACCAGATGTACGCCGCGTACGCGGAAGGTGAGGACCTGCGCGACCTCGTGAATATTGTCGGTCGCGAAGCACTCTCCGAGCGGGACAACAAGTTCCTCGACTTCGCCGACCGCTTCGAGGAAGAGTTCGTCCAGCAGGGGTACGACACCAACCGCTCGATCGACGAAACGCTCGAGCTCGGCTGGGACCTGCTCTCGGACCTGCCGAAGACGGAACTCAACCGGATCGACGAGGAGCTCATCGAAGAGCACTACCGCGAAGACGAGACGGCCGAAGCCGTGCAGGCTGACTGAACGGCCGCTCGCTCCGTTCCGTTCTGTTCTTTCATGTTAGCCGCGAGTTGTATCTCTTCTCTGTGAGTTGCCCCTCGAGTGATCACGACTAATAACTGATTTCTCGCCGAGCGACGCGCGCAGCGATTCGTGTAAGAAACGTGCCTGATCGAAACTATCGTATAGGTCGTTAACAATCTATGGTATGCATGCACAAACCACTGCTCGTTCCGGAGTTCTTAGACCGGGCACGGACGCACTACGGTGACGACGAGGCGGTCGTCGCCACCACGGGGGAGCGGTTCACGTACGACGAACTCGGCGAGCGCGCCGATCGGTTCTCGGCGGCACTGCAGGAACGAGGCATCGAGAAAGGCGACCGCGTGGCGGTGTTGGACCCGAACACACACTATCATCTCGAGGCGGCCTACGGGATCATGCAAACGGGGGCGGTCCACACGCCGCTGAACTATCGGCTGACACCGGACGACTTCGCGTATATCCTGTCGGATGCGGGTGTCGACGCGATCTACGCCGACTACGACTACGCCGACAGGATCGAGGAAATCCGTGACGAGGTGCCGACGGAGACGTTCATCACGAACGATACCGACGCCGTCGACGGTGACTGGGAAGCATTTGATACGGTGCTCGAGGAGGCGGGCACCGACTACGACCGCCCGGAGATGGCCGAAGACGAGATCATCACGATCAACTACACCTCGGGGACGACGGGCGATCCGAAGGGGGTTTGCCGCACCCATCGCTGCGAGACGATCCACGCCTACCTGACGGTCGGCCACCAAGAGCTGACCGACGACGACGTCTACCTGTGGACGCTGCCGATGTTCCACGCGAACGGCTGGGGGCACATCTTCGCAGTGACGGGGATCGGTGCAAAACACGTCTGTACGCGCGGGATCGACGCCGGGGAGATCTTCGAGACCGTCCGCTCGGAGGACGTCTCCTACATGTGTGGTGCGCCGACGGTGCTGAACATGCTCATCGACTACTATGAGGAGAACGACCCCGAGACGATCGGTGACGCGGACGTTCGACTCGCGACCGCCGGCAGCGCACCGCCGGAGGCGACGATCCGGACCGTCGAAGACGAGTTCGGCTGGTACATGAAACACGTCTACGGCGCGACCGAGACCGGACCACTGATCACCACCTCCGACGCTCGCCGGCACTTCGACGACGACAGCGACGACCGGTTCCGGATCAAGAAACGGCAAGGTCTGGCCTATCTCGGCACCGAAATCCGAGTCGTCGACGAGGACGGCAACGATGTTCCACGCGACGACGAGACGCTCGGCGAGGTCGTCGTCCGCGGCAACCAGATCATGGAGAAATACTGGGGCAAGCCCGAGGCGACCGAAGAGGCGTTCTCCGACCGCATCGAGGGCTACTACCACATGGGTGATCTCGCCACCATTGACGAGAACGGGATGATCTCGATTCAGGACCGCAAGAAAGACATAATCATCTCCGGCGGCGAGAACATCTCGAGTATCGAACTCGAAGACACCCTGTTCGACCACCCCGGGGTGTCTGACGTGGCGGTGATTCCGGCCCCCAGCGACGAGTGGGGCGAGACGCCGAAGGCGTTCGTCGTTCCCGCAAGCGGCGATCCGAACGAGCCTGGAGTGACCGAAGCAGAACTCGAGGAGTTTACTCGGGAAAACCTCGCAGGCTACAAGACCGTCCATCGGGTCGAGTTCGTCAAGCAGCTGCCGACAACGGCGACGGGTAAAGTCCAGAAGTACGAACTCCGGCAGGAAGAGTGGGAAGACGAAGAACGAATGGTTGGACAGGGATAACGCGGCCGTCTCGGTTCGACTCCCACCTCTGACCGCCGACGGGACCAGCCGACCGGCATCGGTCATCACACAATTCCCTTACACGGGCGCGAGCACGCGCGGAAACTGTAAACAGTTATCCGACTGGGACTGCTATCCCCCCACAAGATGGCCAACGATGTCAAGCCCACCCGCAAGAACTTGATGGCGATCGAGGATCGCATCGAGCTCTCCGAGCGGGGACACGGCACGCTCGAGAAGAAACGCGACGGGCTCATCATGGAGTTCATGGACATCCTGGACAAAGCCCAGGACGTCCGCGGCGACCTCGCCGACGACTACGAGGAAGCCCAGCAGAAGATCAACATGGCTCGTGCGATGGAGGGTGACGTCGCCGTCCGCGGTGCCGCAGCGGCACTGCAGGAACACCCCGAGATCACGACCGAGTCCAAGAATATCATGGGCGTCGTCGTCCCGCAGATCGAGTCCTCGCGGGTCTCGAAGAGCTTGGATCAGCGCGGCTACGGGATCATGGGCACCTCTGCCCGCATCGACGAGGCCGCCGAGGCCTACGAGGATCTCTTGGAGAGCATCATCCTCGCCGCCGAGGTCGAGACGGCGATGAAGAAGATGCTCCGAGAGATCGAAACCACCAAGCGTCGCGTCAACGCCCTCGAGTTCAAGCTCCTGCCGGAACTCTACGAGAACCAGGAGTACATCGAGCAGAAACTCGAAGAGCAGGAACGCGAGGAGACGTTCCGTCTGAAGAAGATCAAAGAGAAGAAAGAAGCCGAGGAGAAGGAAGAGCGTGAAGCCGAAGCGGCCGAAGCCGAAGCCGAAGCCGAGGCGGCCGACGCAGCGCAAGAGGAACTCGAGGACGTCCAGCCCGATACCGCCGCACAATCCCCCGCGGCCAACCAGTAACGGACTGGGTATCACACCGTCACTCGACCGACCCTCAACCACCGACTTCGATTCCGATGGCCTGTTCCAACTGCGAGACGGCCACGATTTCGTTTTCCGTTCCGGAGGACTACCGCACGGACGCGCCATCGGAAGCCAGCGTCGTTTCGTTCTGTCCGCACTGTCTGACCCTCGAGCCGGCTTCGGATCGGGAACCGGCTGCGAGAAACGAGCCCGATTTTTCACGCGTCAGTGATACGTTTCCGACCCAACCCGAGCGTGCGGTCCCGCTTGCGCTCGCGTTGGGTCTGTGTTCGTCGCTCGCGACGAACCGCACCGCAATCGAACTATTGCTTAGAGAAGTCGAACGAGCCGGCACGGATCCGTTGTTGGTGCTCGACCGGCTGATCGCCGATCCATCGATCGACCCGGCAATCGATCTCGAGCGGCGACGTCACCAGCTCGAGCAACTGCTCTACTAACTTACTTCCCCGTCGGCCGCACGCTATCGCTGACGGCCTGTTTCACCTGCAGGGCGGCACTGGCTGCCAGCCCACGGGCGACCTCGTCGCGTTCGTCGTCGGTGATGACCTCCTCGGCAGCCACGGCGTCCTCGAGGTCAGGCGTGAAGCCGGCGCTGACCGCATGACCGACCGGCGGCCGGACGGCGACGGTGACCTGCGGACCGGTCATGCCGCTCGAGACGTCGGCGTCGACAACGTATTCGTTAGGGAGGAACTCGCGTGTGCGCGCAGCGATCCGCGAGACGTCACGGTGGAGAAGTCGTTTTTGCGCACTCGAGAGATCCGGAACGTCCGCCGCGGCACGCTGCCCAGCCCCAGTCTCGCCCGGTAGCCCTGCGTACGGCGTATTTCCGTTCATGAGAAGTGTGTACCCGTAGCAACGAACTGCCGGGTGAAAAGGGTTCGCCTTCGAACGGTCGAGCGGGTTACAGGATCGGGTCGCTTTCGCCGTACACTGCGAGGACGACTGCGGTCGTGTACCTGCCCGAATCGGCCTGGCTGCTCTCGACGGCGACGCGCGGTTCGGTAAACTCCCAGTCGCGCAGGTCCTGTCCCGCGGCGAGCCCTTCGCGGACCCGGCGTCCGACGTCCTCGCGGTCCATCTCGCCGGACGTCTCGTAGAACAGTCCCGGACCGTCGTCGACGGACTGTGACCACGCGAGCGCGGCGCTCGCGCGGCCGGGACCGGCGGTGGTCGCCCGCGCCTCGACGACGGTCAGGCGCTCGCCAGCGGGGCCGAGATCGGGTGCGGTACCGACAGCTTCGACGTGGGTCTCGGCGGGGATTACCGAGGACACCGAGACGAGGTTGTAGTTCTCGACGCCGGCTTCGGCGAGCGCGGCGTCGTAGGACGACATCGCCGTGGGGCCCGACGCGGTCCCCCAGACGACTCGAATCGTGCTCATATCCGAACTGGGGGCCGAGCGGCGTAAGGCGTTGCGATCCGAGTGGAAGAGACTGGTTGGTGGCGATCGCGCGTCTCCAATCACCACAAAAAGCGTCGAGGGGCAGCCTACTGGTAGAAGTACCCGGCCGACGAGACCACGTCGCTCGAGTCGTCCTCTTCGATCTTCTCCAAGGCGTCGACGAAGTCGGCGTGGGTGACCTCGTCGCGGTCGTTGCGAATGGCAAACATGCCGGCTTCGGTGGCGAGACTCTCGATGTCGGCACCGGAGTAACCATCGGTCTCGGCGGCCAGCTCGGCGAAATCGACGTCGTCGACGACGTTCATGTTGCGGGTATGGATCTCGAGGATCTGTTCACGCCCGGCTTCGTCGGGTTCGGGCACTTCGATGAGGCGGTCGAACCGGCCGGGGCGGAGGATGGCCCGGTCGAGCATGTCGAAGCGATTGGTGGCGGCGATGATGCGGATCTCGCCGCGGGCCTCGAAGCCGTCCATCTCGGAGAGCAGTTGCATCATGGTCCGCTGGACCTCGGCGTCGCCGGAGGTCTTGGACTCCGTTCGACGAGTGGCGATGGCGTCGATCTCGTCGATGAAGATGATGGCGGGTTCGCGTTCGCGGGCCATCTCGAAGAGGTCGCGGACGAGTCGCGAACCCTCGCCGATGAACTTGCGGACGAGTTCCGAGCCGGCCATCTTGATGAAGGTGGCGTCGGTTTCGTGGGCGACGGCTTTGGCGAGCATCGTCTTCCCGGTGCCCGGCGGGCCGTACAGGAGAACGCCGCTCGGTGGATCGATACCGACCTCGGCGAACAGTTCGGGTTCGGCCAGTGGCTGCTCGACGGCCTCGCGGACTTCACGGACCTGTTCGTCGATGCCGCCGATGTCGTCGTAGGTGACTTCGGGCTTTTCGGTGATCTCCATCGACTGGGCGCGCGCGTCAGTCTCGGCGTTCAGGATGGTCTGGATCGCAAAGGAATCGTTGACTGCAACGCGGTCACCGGGCTCGACGCGGTCGACCATCCGCGAGGAGACGTCGGTGAGCACCTCCTGATTGTTGCCGTGTTGCTTGACGATGACCTGCTCGTCGTCGAGGACGTCTTCGACGGTGGCGATGTACAGCGACGAGCTCTTTAACATCTCGTTTTCGCGTTCGATCCGATCGACTTTCCCCTGCAAGCGCTCGCGGCGGTCCTCTGCGTCGTCGAGCTGGGCCGACAGTTGCTCGTTGACGTCGACGAGGTCCTCGTAGTGCCCGCGAAGCGCCTCGAGCCGCTCGTCGTCGGGAAGATCGGAGTCGATATCGCGGTGAGGTCGGTCGGGAATAGACGGGCTTCGAGACATCCTGATATACGCCGATAAGATGTGGACGGTAAATGTGCCTTTGGGTCGCGGAGGCAGGCCAGTGAGATGGGGGTACTGTCGGCCCGGCGAGTGCAAGCGATCGGTCGTGGAACCGACGCCGATCAGTCGAGCAGCGACTCGAACTCGTCCAAGCGCTCGCCGTAGGTCTCGAGCGCGCGGTCGATCGGGTCCGAACTGCTCATGTCGACGCCGGCGATCCGCAGGAGTTCGAGCGGGTACTCGCGGGAGCCCCGTCGGAGGAACTCGAGGTAGTCCTTGGCGGCGGGCTGGCCCCGTTCTAGGACATCGTCGACGATCGCGAGCGCGGCGGAGATGCCGGTCGCGTACTGGTAGACGTAGAAGGCGCGGTAGAAGTGGGGGATGCGCATCCACTCGCGGGCGATTCGGTCGTCGATTGCGGCGGGCTCGTAGTACTCTTCTTTGAGTCCGCGATAGAGGTCGTCTAAGCGGTCGGCGGTCAGCGGTTCGCCGTCTTCCTCGAGACGGTGAGCCTCGTGTTCGAACTCCGCAAACAGCGTCTGGCGATAGAGCGTCGAGCGCACACGTTCGAGGAACTCGTTCAGGACGTGCTTTCGGAACTCGGGATCGTCGACTGTCTCGAGCAAGTGGTTGGTCAACAGGGCCTCGTTGACCGTGCTGGCGACCTCGGCGACGAAAATCTCGTAGCTCGAGTAGACGTAGGGTTGTTCCTCCTTGGTGAGCTCGGAGTGCATCGAGTGGCCGAGTTCGTGGGCCAGGGTGTACATCGAGGCGATGTCCTGCTGGTAGTTCAGCAGAATGAACGGCTGGGTGTCGTAGGTGCCACCCGAGTACGCGCCCGACTGTTTGCCCTCGTTCTCGTAGACGTCGACCCACTGGGAGTCAAGCCCCTCGGCGACGCGGGACTGGTACTCCTCGCCCAGCGGCGCGAGCGCGTCGACGACGTACTCGGCCGCCTGGTCGTACTCGAGGTCCGGGCCTTCGTCACCGGTCAGGGGCATGTAGAGGTCCCACATCTGCAGTTCCTCGACATCCAGCGCCTGCCGTTTGAGGTCGGCATGACGGTGAAGCTTGTCGAGGTTATCGTGGACGGTGTCGACGAGCGTGTCGTAGACGTCGACGGGGACGTTCGGGCCGTCAAGGGCGGCCTCGCGTGCGGTATCGTAGTTGCGCGCCTGTGCGGTCTTGACGTCGGCTTTGACGCTGTTTTTGTAGCTCGCCGCGACCGTGTTCCGGACCAACTCCCACTCGTCGAAGTAGTTCTCGTAGACGCGCTTGCGGAAGTCCCGATCGGGTCGCTTGAGCAGGTTGGTGAAGTTGCTCTGGGTGATCTCGACGGCCTCGCCCTCGGAGTCCTCGACGGTCGGGAACGACATGTCGGCGTTCGAGAGCATGGTGTAGACCTCCCCGGTCGCGCCGGTCACCTCGCTCAGGTCCGCCAGCAGCGCCTCGACTTCCGCCGAGCGCGTGTGCGGTTTCATCCGGAGCACGTCGTCGACGTAGTGGTCGTAGGTCTCCAGCTCGGACTCTTCCTCGATCATCGCATCGAACTCCTCGCGGGTCAGTTCCTGGAGTTCGGGGTCGATAAAGGACGCGGCGGACTGGGCGTCGGCCGCAAGCGACTGTGCGCGCGCAGTCAGCGCCTGATAGTGTTGGTCGGTCGTGTCCTCGTCGCGGCGCATACGGGCGTAGGCCGCGACCGTCGACACCTCGCGCATGATCTCGTCGCGCAACTCGAGGACCGAAAGCAGGGTCTCGGCGTCGGCAGTCGTCTGTCCCTCGTAGGCCTCGAGGTCCGCGACGCGCTCGGCGACGGCCTCGTAGGCGGCCTCCCAGTCGTCGTCGGTCGCGTAGATGCTCTCGAGGTCCCAAGTATATTCCTCGTCGACCTCGGAGCGGTCGGGAACGGAACTCATAGGCCCGGTTTCGGAGTCCCAGGGGTAAAGCGTGTCGGACCCTTTCACGGCGTGTCTCGGCGGCGTTCCCTCGACGGGGCAGACATAACGAGCGCTCGAGCGGTCTCGACCGAGCACCACCTACGTTTCGACGTCGACCGCGGTCCGGACGACGCGGGCGACCCCGAGTATCGCGAGAAACGTCCCGGCGAGCGCGAGCAAGACGAGCAAGACGACCCCGAGGACGGATGCGCCGACCGCGGGATGGGTTCGCAGCGGCGACGTGAGACGGAGTCCAAAAAAGAACACGAGGATGCCTGCAGCGACGCGGATAGACGCGCGCCAGTAGGCACCGTACTCCTCGGGAGACAGTTCCATGCTCCGAGGTGTGTGTTCGGTGGTAAAAAACGCTCGCACGCAGGGCCGATAGACAAGAGGTGGCTCGAGCCAGCTCTCGCTCTCACCGCATTCCATCAGCGACCTGTCCAGCGACCCGCGCTCCCGTCCGCCGATCGATTCGACGGCGGTCGAACACGGCGCGAGCGCTCGCAGCTGCGTCCGCGTCGATCTCGAACGTGAGGTCGGGATAGACGACGTCGGTCAGGACGAGCGGCTCCGGTGGTGCCGGCGCGATCCCCTCGGGACCGGGCAGTGGCTCGGGGTCGAAGACTCGGTCGAGCTTCGCACGGGGCGACTCGCCGGTCCCGATCTCGCGGGCCAGTGAGACGAGTCGCCGGACGAGTTCGCGTGCGAACCCTCCCGCGCTGGCGGTGATGACGAGGTAGTCACCGTCTCGAGCCGCCGACAGCGTCAGCGAGCGCTCGGTGTTGTGGTCGTCCGGCGTCAGATTGTGGACGTCGTGGGTACCCGAAAGGGCCCCACAGGCCGTCCGAAAGCGCTCGTCATCGATGGGCGGCGTGTCGAGACCAGGCGAGTCGTCGGCCGGTGCGTACAGGTGATAGGTGTACTCCCGGCGGCTCGCGTGATGGGTCGCGTGAAACCCGTCGGGCGCGTCGGCGCTCGCCCACGCGCGCACGCCAGCGGGGAGTTCGGCATTGAGCGCCCGCGGCGTGAGCCAGTCGGGGGCCTCGAACGCGATCGTCTGGGCGAGCGCAGAGACGCCCGCGTCGGTGCGGCCGGCGGCAGCGTAGCCGTCGGGCTTGTCGGCGTCGGACTCGAGGACTCCGAGCGCCCGGAGGGCATCGAAAATTGCGTCCTCGACGGTCGGGACGTCGGGCTGGCGCTGGTAGCCGTAGTAGTCCGTGCCGTCGTAGGCGATCCGGAACGCGCGGAGAGGCATATCGTCTCGAGTCGATCCAGCGGGGCCAGCATGTTATACTGTTCGCTGTGAGGCCAGACGAACGCAAGCAATGCGGAGAGAGCGCGAACATCAGCGCGCCGATCTCGAGAGCGATCCGATGACGGCCTTGGTCGACCCCTACAGTTCGTCGTCAGGGTCTGCATCGTCGATCTCGATCTCGGTCCCGGTATCGTCGATGTCGAAGTCGTCAGTCTCGAGCGGCGAACCGTCGGCAGTGACGGCCCCGTCCTGAATCTCGATGGTGACGCCGTCGTCGGCGGGCGATCCCCCCAACAGCTGGCTAGTCGCTGACTCGACTTCCTGATTGATCGACCAGACGAACCGCAGTACCGACTCGAGTTCGGTGCCGGCCTCGCGGACGCCACGCTGATCGACGAGCGTCCCCAGACTCCGTGCACCCTCCGGGTGGAGGTACTGGATCGGGTGGTCCGTCGGGACCTCCCGGAGGTCGACGTTGAACGACCAGAGGTAGGGCAGGACCTGGAGGGCGTAGCCCTGCGGTTTCGGTGCGCGACGGCCGGCGGCGGTCAGCGCGACGCTCTTTGCCGTCGACTCGCCGTCGGTATCGAAGTAGACGCCCGGCACGCCCGGAATGGAGAGTCGCATACTCGAGGGAGAGGGCCAGTCACGGGTGAGTCCACACCCGGCACACCCAACCCCGTTTTATTAGAAGGTATCGGCGAGCTTGTCCCGCCGGTAGAGGTCGAGTTCGGTCACGCTCGAGCCTTCCCGGCTCGCGGCAAAGCGGATCGCCTCGGCGATTTCCCCGGGTTCGGTCGCCTCACCCTCGTCGAAGCGCTCGGCGAAGGGATCGCCGTCGGCGCTTCCGAACTGCGAGCGGACTTCGGAGGGGTTGACGACCGTAACGCCGACGCCGTCGTCACCGACCTGGGCGGCAACGCTCTTGGCGAAGCCCCGGACCCACCACTTCGAGGCCGCGTAGACGGGGTTGAACGGCCGCGGGTACTGGCCGGCGAAACTGCCGACGAAGATCAGGTGCCCACCGCGCTCGCGGACGTGTGGGATCGCCGCCCGCGTCGCGTAGAAGACGCCGTCGACGTTGGTCTCCTGCATCGTCTCGTACTCGTCGGTCGACAGCGACTCGACATCGCTTCCGCGGGCCAGCCCCGCGTTGTTGACCAGTACGTCGATCCCGCCGAACCGATTGACGGTCGCCTCAATGAGCGCGTCGACGTCGTCCTCTTCGCGGACGTCCGTCGGAACGACCAGCGTCTCGACGTCGTGGTCGGCCTCGAGGTCGTCGGCGAGTTCCCGCAGCCGATCCTCGCTCCGTGCCGCGAGGACGACGTTCGCACCCGCCGCTGCGAGTTCGTGGCAGGTCGCCGCGCCGATTCCAGAGCTTGCACCCGTGACGATCGCCGTTTGCTGCTCGAGTGTCTCGGACATCGTGTGACGGATCGGCAGACACCGACCTAAAGACGAGGGTCGCGGAAGCGCGAACGCGACGGAAGCGCGATGGGCGTGCCGGCGATCAGTAGCCCTCGAGCTCGTACAGCTCGCCGTACTTCGACTCGACGTACTCGAGGAAGTGATCGGCGGTCAGTTCCTCGCCGGTCGCTCGCTCGATCAGCGCGGGCGTGATGTAGCGCTTGCCGTGCTGGTGGATGTTCTCGCGGAGCCAGCCGTTGAGGGCGTCGAACTCGCCCTCGCGGATCGCGTCGTCGAACGGGCCGCGATCGGCTTCGGCAGCGGCGTACAACTGCGCCGCGAGCACCGACCCCAGCGAGTACGTCGGGAAGTAGCCGAAGTCGCCGTGAGACCAGTGGATGTCCTGCAGACAGCCCTCCGCGTCCGTTTCGGGGCGCACGCCAAGATACTCCTCGTACTTGTCGTTCCAGACCTGCGGGACCTCTGAAACGTCGAGATCGCCACGGACCAGATCACGTTCGATCTCGAAGCGGATCACGATGTGGAGGTGGTAGGTGAGCTCGTCTGCCTCGACGCGAATGAGGTTGTCATCGTAGACCTGGTTTGCGGCCTCGTAAGCTGCGTCGGGCGTGACGTCCTCGAGCTCAAGGAATCGCTCGCGAGCGACCGGCAGGAAGTGTTCCCAGAAGGGCCGAGAGCGGCCGATGTGGTTCTCCCAGAGCCGGGACTGGGATTCGTGGACCGAGAGGTCGCGGGCTTCGCCAAGCGGTGTTCCATAGCCCTCGTCAGGGAGCCCGAGTGTGTAGTTTGCGTGGCCGAACTCGTGGATCGTCGAGGTGAGCGAGCCCAGCAGGTCTTCCTCGTCGAAGCGGGTCGTCACGCGCGCGTCGAACGTCGTCCCCGAGGAGAACGGATGCGGCGCGGTATCGAGGCGACCGCGGTCCCAGTCGTAGCCAAGCGAATCCAGCACGTCACGCGCGAGCGCCTCCTGATCGTCGTCATCGAACTCGCCCGCGAAGGCATCCGTGGCGAGGTCGGCGTCACTCTCTTGGATCGCGTCGATCAGCGGGACGAGTTCCTCGCGCAGACGCTCCAGGACCCGTTCGGCGGTCTCGAGGTCGATGTAGGGCTCGTAGTCCGCGAAGAGCACGGCGTAGGGATCGGCATCGGGATCGATGTGGTTGGCGTACTCGCGTTTGAGCTCGACCAGTTTCTCGAGGGTCGGTGCGAACTGTTCGAAGTCATCCTCCTCGCGGGCCTGCTTCCACGTGGGGTGGGCGTTCGACGCCGTCGCGGAAATCTCCTCGACGAGTTCCTGTGGGACGCTCGTCTCGCGGTCGTACTGGCGTCGGATCTCGCGGACGACTGCGGCCTGTTCGTCCTCGAGTTCGGCGTCCTCGAGCTCGTCGAGCAGCTGTCCGGTCTCGTCGGCAGTCAGGAGTTCGTGACTGATCGACGACAGCGTCGAGAGTTGCTGGGCTCGAGCCGGCGTCCCCTCGTCGGGCATCACGACCTCTTGGTCCCACCGCAGAATGCCGGCGGCGTTGCCAACGTTCGAAATGCGCTGGACGCGTCGTTCGAACTGCTCGTACGTGTCGGCCTCGCTCGCGTCGCTTCCAGCCTGATCGGTCGCCATAGCCGTATCGTTCGCTCGGAACCGGTATCAACGTCTGGGTTCCGGGTAGCTCGAGTGTACACACGGGGAGTCGCATCCGAGAGGCCGTCTCTCGGTGAGAGTCGGTTAGAACGTGCAAGCAGCGGCCTGTTCCGCCGGGATACGTAGCTATCGGTATGGCAATCGCATCACCACTCGCGTCAGTCATCGTATTCCTCGTGAGCCTGCTGATCGGTGCGCTCGGCATCTACGCCGGCGCACGCGTTATCGTCGGCCGGACGAGTTACGATCACGCTATCGTCACCGCGCTGATCGGCGCGATCGTCTGGGCTATCGTCGGCTTCGCCGTCGGATGGATTCCACTCGTCGGCCCGTTGGTCGCCCTACTGGCCTACGTCGCAGTCATCAACTGGCGGTATCCCGGTGACTGGACCGCAGCGGCAATGATCGGACTCGTCGCCTGGGTCACCGTTCTGATCGCCCTCTACGTGCTCGCCGCGGTCGGCATCACGAGTTTCGGCGCGGTCGGCGTCCCGGGTGCCTGATCGGCTACGCTCCGTCGACGACTCGACGGCGTCATCGCGATGGCGGCCAGGCCTCCGCGACCCGCCGGTAGGTCTCGCGACAGCGCTCGAGGACGGCGATCGAGACGCTCTCGTCGTCGGTGTGCGCCTCGCCGGGTTCGGAGGGGCCACAGATCACACACTCCGTGCCGGCGGCCGAGAGCCAGCCCGCGTCGGTCGCGTGGGGTTTCGTCACGTGTTCGGGCTCGGCCGTCTGTGACGCCGTTGCAGCGTCGAGGACCGCATCGGCAAAGGCCGCGTCCTCGCACTGCATCGGCGGCCAGTCCTGGTCGACGGTCCACTCGATGCCCTCGCGGTCCGCGATCCGCTCGAGAGGGGCGCGCTCGCCCGGCACCGTCCGCTCGTCGATGGTGACCGCACACCGGGCAGGGACGACGTTCCACGCGGACCCACCCTCGATCTCGGTGACGGTGAGGCTGCCCGCGAGGGTCTCGCCCGCCACGTCGACCGACGGGGCCTCGAGTGCCCGAACGCGATCGATCGCATCCGTCGCGCGGTAGATGGCGTTCTCACCGGCGTCGGCCTCGCTGGCGTGAGCGGCGGTTCCGTGGGCGGTGATCGTACTCCCGCGTCGGCCCTTGTGCGCGACGGCGACGTCTGTGACGTCCGATCCCGAGTAGTTCGTCGACCCTTCACCGACGATGGCGTACTCCGGGACGAATCCCTGCTCGATCGCGTGCTGTGCGCCGACGCCGCCGACTTCCTCGCCGACGAAACTCGCGAACACGAGTTCACCGGCTGGGTCGGCATCCCGGAACGCAAGCAAGGCGGCCGCAACCGCACCTTTCATATCCGCCGTCCCCCGGCCGTAGAGTCGGCCGTCGCGTTCCTCGACGGTGTATTCGTCGCCCGCCGCGGCGACCTGCGCGTCGGCCGGCCCGACGACGTCGTGGTGACCCACGAGCGCGAGCGTCTCGTCGCCGCTGCCTTTCCGGGCGAATACGTTTCCAACCTCGTCCCGGCTCACGTCGACGTCGGTCTCGCGGCGCAGCCACGACTCGAGGAACTCGCTGGCTTCAGTCTCGTCGTCGTGGCTGGGAATCGAAACGAGGTCGCGGGTCAACTCGACGAGAGTCATGCAGGGACCATCGCCGGCTGTCGTGTTCAGTTCACCGAAAAAGATGGGGGCTGTTATCTCTGTGGGGGAGGGCGTCGAACGCCGTTCGTCGTCAGTTAACTTGCTTGTAGACTGGCGGCTCCGTCTCCTGTTCGTCGCCGGTGAGCCGAGCAACCGAGTCGCGCACCTCGCGGAGGCTGGCCGTCTGCTCCTGGCTCGCCGCCGCGACCGATTCCGCCGCACTCGCGACCTTATCAGCCGATTGGGACAGTTCCGCGATCGTCTCGGCAGTCGCTTCGACGCCCCGTGCCTGCTGGTCGGCCGCCGCCGCCACATCTTCCATGCCCGTCGCCGTCTTCTGTGCCGACTCGTGAATCGACTCGAGCGAGTGAACGGTCTCTCTGACCCGGTCGGTGCCGGCGTCGACGCGGGTGACTGTCTCCTCGGTCGTCGCGACCGTCGCGCTGGCGTCCTCGCGGACGGCTTCGACGGCGCTTTCGATCTCCGCGAGGTCCGATTTCGTCTGTTCGGCGAACGAGCGCACTTCGTTGGCGATCACGCCCATCGTGTCGCCACCACCGCCACGGGAGGACTCGATCTTCGCGTTCGCCGCCAGCACCGTCGTTCGCTCGGCGAGGTCGTCGAGTCGGTCGACGACCTCGTCGATCTCTTCGGTCCGCTCTGCCAGCGAGTCGACGGCGTCGGCGACGCGGTCGGTCGCGTTCTCGATCTCCTCGAGTTCGTCCAAGGCGTCGTCGGCCGCCTCGACCCCCTCGGCGGCGAGTTGCTCGGTTCGGGCGCTCTCGTCGCTGACTTCGTCGGCGACGCTCGCGACTTCCTCGACCGCGGCGCTCACTTCGTCGAGTTCCCGTGCCGCTCGCGTGACGCCGGCGGCCTGGGATTCGGTGTGCTGACTGATCGCCTCGGCGCGTTTCGAGACCACCTCGCTCGACTCGTGGAGTTCGGACAGCGGGGCCTGCACGTCGGTTTCGACCTCGCTGGCGAGGCGCTTGCGCCGCTCGATCGACTCCTCGAGTCGCTTCGCGTAGGAGTCGACGTAGGTTTCGGTCGCGATCTGCATGTCGAGGTTGATGATCCGCAACAGCGAGAGGATGTCCATCATGCCGTCGTCGATAGCGTTCCTGACAGCCGCTTCGAACGATTCCTCGAGACCGTCGTCGGCGTCATCGTCGCCGCCAAGCCCCAGGGCACCGACGAACCGGCCGAGACCGCCCTCGTCACGCTCGGCCTCGCGTTCCGCCGCCCACTCCTCGATCGCGTCGACGACCTGATCCTGGACCCGCTCGTTCATCCGCGAGAGGAGCAGATCGTAGTAGACGCCGTACTGCCCCACGTAGTGTTTCAGGGGCATGTCGAGCATTTCGTGGAGTTTGCCGATCCGGGTCCGGTTTTCGAAGTACGACAGGTCGTAGTCCCCCGTCGCCAGCGAGACGAGATAGGCCTGCTGGGTCTCTTTGAGCGCTTCGACGCCCTTCGGCGACCGATTGATCACCTTCCGCGTGCCCTCGTACTGGAGGACGTTCTCGTAGAAGTCGTCGGCGATCTCCTGGCGGTTGTCCCGCAACAGCGGTTCGAGGTCCGACAGCCGCTGCTCGTCGTCTTCGCCGAACCCGATGAAGTGCTTTCGCCACTCGACCTCGTCTTCGTCGAGGCCGATACGTTCGACGAGTTCGTCGACGTCAAGAAATCCGTTGAGTCCCCCCTTCCCAAATGACTGTTCTGGTTGCATACCGAACCCCTAGTCAGCCGATTAGTTAAGGTTCCATTGATGTTCCCGTTGGATAGGAACAGATACCATTCTCACAGGGTTTTTGAACGAGCCGTCGCGTCCTCGGCGAGGAGTGCTGTGAAACCCTTATAGGCGTACGTGAACCAGTTTACGTATGAACGTCGTGCCGGATACGAGCGTGGTCATCGATGGCCGCGTTTCGGCGACAATCGAAGACGGGCAGTTCGAGGGAGCGACGATCTGTGTCCCCGAGGCAGTCGTCGCGGAACTCGAGGCGCAGGCAAACGACGGACTCGACAGCGGCTGGGACGGTCTAGAGGAGCTCCAGCGGCTGGCCGACCTGGCCGACGAGGGCGTCGTCGACCTCGAGTACGTCGGCGAGCGGCCAAGCGCCATCGAGCGCGGCCACGCCTCCGAGGGGGAGATCGACGCGTTGATCCGTGATCTCGCGGAGGACCTCGACGCGACCTTCGTCACCAGCGACGTCGTTCAGGCGGAGGTCGCACAGGCGAAGGGACTCGAGGTCGAACACGTCTCTCCCGAGGTGCGACGGGTCGGAACGCTGGCCGTCGAGGAGTACTTCGACGACCAGACGATGAGCGTCCACCTGAAGACCGACGCCGTCCCGCGGGCCAAACGCGGCGAACTCGGCGCGATGCACTACGAGGCGATCGCCGACGAGCCACTCGACGAGGCGACGATGGACGAGTACGCCCGCGAGGTCATCGACGGTGCCAAGGAAGCCCACGACGGCTTCATCGAGCTCTCCGAACCCGGAATGAAGATCGTCCAGTTCCGGGATTACCGGATCGCGATCGGCCGCCCGCCGTTCTCTGACGGCATCGAGATCACCGCCGTCCGCCCGATCGCCCAGACCGACATCGAGGACTACGAGTACGCCGACGAACTCAAAGAGCGGCTGCTCGAGCGCCAGCGCGGCGTCCTCATCTCGGGTGCCCCCGGGGCCGGGAAGTCGACGTTCGCACAGGCGGTCGCCCGCTACATCTCCGATCACGACTACTCGGTCAAGACGATGGAGAAACCACGGGACCTGCAGGTCGGTCCCGACATCACCCAGTACACTGAACTGGGCGGCGAGATGGCCAAAACCGCCGACGCCCTGTTGATGGTCCGGCCCGACTACACCATCTACGACGAGGTCCGCAAGACCGACGACTTCGAGGTCTTCGCGGACATGCGGCTGGCTGGCGTGGGCATGATCGGTGTCGTCCACGCGACCCGCGCGATCGACTCGCTCCAGCGGCTCGTCGGCCGGGTCGAACTCGGGATGATCCCGCAGGTCGTCGACACCGTCGTCTACATCGAAGCCGGCGAAATCGAGACGGTTTACGACGTCAAGACGACAGTCAAAGTCCCCGCCGGACTCACCGAGGAGGACCTCGCCCGACCGGTCATCCAGGTCACGAACTTCCAGACCGGCGAACCCGAGTACGAGATCTACACCTTCAACCGCCAGGTCGTCACCGTCCCGCTCAAAGACGAGGAGGGTGGCCCCGGCAGCGAGTCCGGCGTCGACCGCATCGCCAAACAGGAGATCGAACGCGAGATCCGTTCGGTCGCCCGCGGCTACGTCGACGTCCAGCTCAAAAGCCAGGACAAAGCCGTCGTCTACGTCGAAGAGGACGACATCTCGAGTGTCATCGGGAAAGGCGGCGGCCGGATCACCGACATCGAGAACCGGCTGGGGATCGACATCGACGTCCGGACGCACGACGAGAACCCCAACTACGGTGCCGGCGCTGACGGCGGCGCGAGCGCAAACAGCGGCGCTGGCGGCGGCTCACAGGCCGGCCAGATGGTCCAGCCCGAGATCACTTCCCGGCACATCGTCATCCCCGTCGACGGCAACCACGGCGAAACCGTCGAGGTTCAGGCCGGTGGCGAGTACCTCTTTACCGCGACGGTGAGCCGCGGCGGCGAAATCCAGGTCTCGCGGGGCAGTGCGATCGCGGAGGAACTCGAGCGAGCGATTGACCGAAAAGATCCGATTACGGTCGTTCCGTCGTAGAGCGTTTGCACCGCGAACGAGCGGCTCTTTCTGGTGGAGATTTTTCCGCTCGGGTCGCCGGAGGCGACCGCTCGCGCAAAAAAGGTCCGTGTACGAGAGTCCGCGAGCCAGCCGAGTGATCGATCGCCTCGAACCGGGTGCTACGGCGACCAGAGCCGCTGTTCTCGATCGAGAAGCGTGACGACGACCACGTGCGGGAGCGTCAGGACGGCGATCGTCACCAGATAGAGCGCGAGTACGTCGGGGATGGTTGCGGGCGTGCGCGGGACCGAGAGCCCAATCCCGGCGAGGACGAGCAGTCCGCCCGCGGTCAGCGGCGCTGCATCGCGGGCGAAGCGACGAGACGCGGCACCGATCGCCCCGCGTTCGAGCGCCGCGCCGGCGACGGCGTCGACGAGCATTGTTCTGAGGACGTGCCGAAGGGAGTGCCAGAAACAGAAGTAGAGCCCGATCGCGAGAATCGGCGGGACGATCGCGAAGTAGGCGACGAGCCCGATCGTCTCCGCGGTGTCGACGATCCATGGGCCGCGATTACCGTCGCTCGTCCGGACGAAGCCAAGACCCGTCACGAGCACGATGAGGGAGCCGAAGCCGACTGCGACGGCCACTCGCACCGACGAGGAAAACGCCGGCTCGAGTGCGGCCGCTGCGTCGGGGTCGAACAGTCCGACGAGCGTCTCGGCGACGAACGCGTACTGAGCTGGGAACGCGACCAATGGGACGAGCATCGGAAGCCCACCACGGACGACGAGGGCGAGGAGCCGGCTGGCTCGCGTCTCGAGATAGTCGGCGCGGACGAGCGCGAGCAAGGCGTAGACGTCGCCCTGCCCCCAGTGGACGAGGGTGACGAGAATGAACAGGACGAACGCGACGACGGGGGCGAGAAACCAGACGGCGGCGTACGCGGAGCCGACCAGCAGATAGAGGCCGCCGACGAACGCGAGCGATCCCGGGGTGACGGGGTCGTCCCGGGCTCGCGGCAACACGAGGTGGTCGACGGCTCCGTGGGGAAGCCCGAGGACGACGACGCTGAGCGCCAGCGGAACGTACTGGTACGCAAGCGGCGGCGGACCCACGAGGATCATGATCGAGACGACGGCGACGATAAGTAACAGTCCGACGCCGAGGCTCAGGCGGGCCGCCAGTCGGCGGGCCGCGGCATCCGTGTGGGGGACAACGCCACTGGAGGTCGTGTCACCGTTCATCGGAGTTCGCGGCGATTCGGGTCGCCACCCTGGTGAGAGACGGGAGTTCGTTGACGCGGTCGAGCAGCCACACGTACATGACGAGTCCCTGAACGAGGAATATATTGGTCACGAGAAAGAACAGCGCCTCCTCGACTGGGAGTCCCAGGGGCGCGAAACCGATCGTGTGGGCGTCCGAGATGACCCAGATGCCGAGCTCGATCGCGACGCGGTCGACGATCCAGAGGTAGATCGTCGGGACCGCGATGGCAACCACCAGCGGTCGACGGACGGCCCAGAGGTACGTGAGGCCAAAGCCCCACTGGATGGCGAGGATCGGTCCAGCCCAGAGCAACAGCCATCCGAGATAGTACGTCGAGATGTTGGCGGTCAACAACCAGCCGACGCCGGCGATCGCCAGGCCGCCTCCGACGCCGAGCAGCCGGTGGGTGAGAGGGATTGCCAGCGGTCGATCGGCGGTCGCCGGCAGCTGGAACAGCCAGAACGCGGTCAGCATCGGCTGGAGGACGAAGAAGAGATACTCCTCGATCGGCGTGTGCCAGACCGTCGCGACGACCGCACCCTCGCCGTACCACCAGACCCCTTCGGGGATCAGGTGATTCGTCAGCGGCGTCGTGTAGATGACAGCGAGGCCGATCAGGATGGCGAGTCCGGAGAGTGGCCGAGCACCCCACCAGGCCCGATCGCGCCGACGCGCCAGCCAGCCCAGAACCAAAAGCGGCGGGAGGATGAACGCCAGGTGAACACCGAAGTAGGTGAGTGGAACGGTCATGAGCGTGTCGGCATGTGTCGCCGGCTCTCCGCAGAGAGCGGGCTCCGTGATCGGACTAGGTCCGGCGCGGACAAAGCCCCAAATCCGAACTGGTTAGGCCAGATCGGAGCGAGGTAATACGTCGGTGCCAACACGGGTACCGGACCAGCCCGAGACGGTCAGTCATCCGACGACCCAACCCTAGGGAGGCTGGCACCGTAGTCCGCGCCGCCGGTGATCGACTCCGGTTCGTCGACGACGTAGAACATGGCGAGGAACGTCACGACGTACTTCGTGACGATGTCGAGGATGCTGTAGCCCCACGAGGTGGTCGCGACGTCCAGGATCGCAAACCCTTCGACGCCGAGCGCCCAGAGGATCGGGTAGCCGAACCAGCCGACGACGGTGAGGAGTTTGAGCGTCCGGAACAGGTCCGACGTTCCCGTCCGCTCGGCTTCGACGGTCCAGTCGACGAGGATGACGTACACGATCACGAGAAAGAAGGTCGACGACAGCACGAACCACCACCAGCGAAGCACCAGCGAGGACGTCGTCAGGGCCGCCGCCAGGCCGGTGACGCACATCGCGATCGTGAACGCACAGGTGGTGAGGATCTTCGTCCAGTTCGACCCGGCGATCATCCCGAGCACGATCAGGATGAACGGCGTGGAGAAGGTCCACGTGAGGTACCGGCCCCACATCACCAGCACGCCGCTCTCGCCGGCCGTCGTCGCACCCGCGGCCGGGTGGCCCGCTGGCATCTCGATGACGCCCAGCGTCAGCCCCGACGTGAGCCCGGTATAACTCGAGATCGAAACGACAGAAATCAGCATCAGCGCGGTCGCGATCGCCTTCAAGCGCGGATCGGAGAGGGACCGTCCGAGATAGACGATCCCGAGGATCGTGAGTCCGGCGAGGGCGATGTTGATGACGAACGACAGCGCGAGCAGGGTGTTACCGCCACCGAAGACGTACTCGAACAGTTCCGCGTCGGTCGGGCCGTTTTGGAGGGCGTGTGCCCGTACGGCGAGTGCGGACGCGACAAGTGACTGCATGCGTACAAGTTACTGCACCATCATTACCCATAAACGAGTGTCCGTCCCGATACGGAACATCATGGGTGTTGAGCGGTCAACGAACGGTGAGCGGCCAGTGCTGCGGTCACACCGAGAGCCAAGCAGTACGTGGCGTCGGCTCCCTGACCGGCCGGTTACGCCGCCGGTCGTCGAGAGGCGTCCTGCTGGGTTGGGTCGTCACGCGGCCGCAGCGGACGGCGTGGCGGCCCGTTCCAGGACGGAGCGGCTCCGGAGCAGGATCACTCCGAAGCCGACCTTCGCCGAGAGATCGAGCACCATGAACGCGGCAGTCTCCCAGTACAGCGGAAGGATGCCGAACGTTCCTTCAGTGCCGAGGATCCAGACCACCGGGTAGAGGAGCCACAGCACGATGACCAGGTTGCGAAGGGTGCCAAACAGCGACGCGACCTCCGACGGCCGGTCGCGCGCGTTCTTCGAGAGCGTCCCGACGAGCACGTACAGGAGAGCGAGCAGGGCGCCGGTGCTGATGCCCCACCACGCGATCCGGGTGCCGGGAGTCGCCGCGAACGCCGCGATCGCGCCGGTCCCGATCATGAAGACGTCGAGGCCGATCAGTGTCGCGATCGTGTTGCGGTGTGCCCCCGCTAGCAGCGAGAGGTCGAGCAACAGGAGTGGCGTCGTGAAGAGCCAGTCGGCGTAGCGCGCCCAGTAAATCGTGAGCGCCTCGTCGCCGACCATGACTTCGGTGACGCCAAAACCCGTCGCCATCGCGAAGTACATCACTGCAGCGATTGCCGTGATGAAGATCGTGATGATGTAGAACTCCTGCATCTTCCGGTCGCGAACACCGCGCCCCCGACCGACGAAATACAGGGTTCCGAGGGTCATTCCGATCGTTCCGATCCACAGCCACAGGGATTCTGGACCGACTAGTGCGGTCATATCTGAGCGTAGCGACCTACAAAATATACCGCTTAGGCCTAACGAAGATAACCCTCAAGCAGGAGTGTATGTCCGGAATTCTGACCATGGATGAGAAACCGGAGTGTATATTTTCACGTCCTGTGTTCGACCACCTGAACCGGCAACCGATCGTGCTCTCGAACTGATGACTTCAACTGACCCAAACGATCCGATTGCGGACGCACTCCTCGGCGAGTCGACGTACGAACGGCTTCGAGTAGAGCGATACGCGCTGATCAAGCGACGGATTCCCCAAAAGCTCGTCTATCAAAGCGGCCTGTTACTCGCGCTCGCACTCATCGTGCCGATCGCGGCCACCTATCCGACGTCGGTTCGGGCAGCCTTCCCGGGCGGCGAGCCCCTGTGGGCGTCGCCGCTCGTCCTCTGGCTCGGCGTGTACGCCGGTGGCATCGAGCTCGGAACCGCGGCGTGTCTCGTCGCGGTAGCGATCGTTCGCCGGAGCCGTGAACCGCAGCTCTCGGAGTCACAGGCACACGTATTACTGAACGTCGAGGACGTTGCGTCGATGTTCGGTCTGGCAACTGGCGGGTTCGCCATCCTGCTCACGGTCGGCTTCTTTTCGCTCGGCCATGCAGGAGGCGAGACGTTTCAAGCACTCATCAACTCCGCTCCGCGAAACCCGTACGGACAGACCGGCGTCTCAATCCCCGTGATCGCAGTCGGCGCAGCAGCGGCGATCAGTTCCGGTGTCGTTTACCTGGTCAGCCGGTATCTCGCGCCGAAGTCGCAGTGAAAACGCGACCTGGAGCAGCCGGCCCCTCTCGAGCATCCGTGAGATCCAGGTCTCGAAGTGAAGTGCGATCGCGGAAACGGTACGCGCGCGAGGATCACAGCATCCGTTTTGCCTTCGTACGAGGTGCCACGGGGGATCCACGAACGAACGGAACGCGGCGCGTCTTGACACAGAAAGTGGACGAACAGTCATCAATATACCTTTCACCCGACCATGTGACTGTTAGACACAGACAATAGTGTTTGCCATTCAAGCATTAGCTTCATATATGAGACAATCGTTTGGAGAAGTACAGAACAACAACGTGATTCATACAGATGGGAGTAGATAGTAAGACGTTCGTCTGTCAGAGTACCGACCGCACGAACGGACTGTTTTTTACGGACCAGCGGTCGCTCGAGCGGATCCGCGAGCAGATCGTCGTCGACATCCGGGCGACGGTTGCCGACGCGAACGCCGAGGGCGTCGTCGTCGCGATGAGCGGCGGAATCGACTCGACGCTGACGGCAGCACTGGCGGTCGAAGCCATCGGCAACGACAATGTCCTCGGACTCGGGCTGCCCTGTCACATGACCGATGGCGTCCACGTCAGCGACGCCCACACGATTGCCGACGGTATGGGGATCGATTTCGAGGAGATTCAGTTGCGGCCGTTGCTCGAGTGTTTCGAGGAGACGGTTGCAAGCGAGCTCGAACCGGCGACGGACGCCGACGACCGGCCCAACGAACGCAACCACGAAATCGGAAACGCGACGGCGCGGCTGCGGATGCTCACTGCCTACTACGCGGCGAACCGCCAGTCGCGGCTCGTCCTCGGGACGGAGAACCGCTCGGAGCGGCTGCTCGGCTACTTCACCAAGTTCGGCGACGGCGGGGCCGACATTCATCCGCTCGGCGACTGCTACAAGACGGAAGTGCGAGCGCTCGCAAAACACATCGGCCTCCCGCGTCGGATCGTCAACAAGGAACCGACAGCGGGGTTCTGGGCCACACAGACGGACGCCAGCGAACTCGGTGCACGCTACGACGTTATCGATCCATTACTCTACCGCTTCGTCGAGGAGAACCGCTCGCTCGAGGAGGCCATCGCCGGGCTCAGGATCGACCGCGAGACGGCCGCGGAAATCGCGTCACGGTACGCCGAGACGGCGCATAAACGCGCCGTTCCACCGACGCCGGGACTTGCCGGTCGCGGCGAGACAGTTCCCCAGTTCGACTGAGACGGACATCTGTCAGTGGGTGTCAGCGCACCCGCGATCCGTCCGGCGGGCCCGCCGGGACAGCAGACCGTATGACTGTCCGTCGAACGCTCGTGTGAGAGAACGGCTAGGGCTCGAGGTCGACGGCGTAGAGTTCCGGATTGCGCCACCAGAACAGCCCCCACGCCAGGAGGAAGCCGGCGCTCATCGCGAGGATATCCAACACTGTGCTGGGAAGTCCGACGCCGACCAGCGCCACGAGCACGATTGCCGATCCCAGTATCGCGCCGGTCACGACGAACAGGACGTCGCCGGCGATTTTCACCCGCGACTGCCGCCAGTACGGTTGCCGCTCCTCGTCGTACCAGACCCCGACGTAGATCAAGATCGGTGCCATCGCCGCGATGACCGTAATCGATCGATACGCCTCCGGAAGCACCGCCGGTACCAGCACCAGCAGGTTGAGCAGGTTCGAAACCAGCACCGCGAGAAACAGTCCGGCTACCAGCCAGCCCCACCGCGGGAGCCGCTCTTTGTTCATATCGGAGACGGTCACCGCTGGGAGATAATCCTGGCGTTCCAGCCGTTATTCCGCACAGCAGGCGTCCTTCTTCGGGGACTCCTCGACGCCGTTACCGTCGGCCGCGACCGGTTCCTGGAGTCGATAGAGGCTCTGACGAGCGTCCGCAAAGTAGATGTCCTCGTCGACGATCCCGATCCCTTCGAGGCGCTCGAGCGCGTAGCGTACCGTCCGAGCCGAGAGCATCGATTCCTCGACGATCTGCTTCTGGGTCAATGGCCCGTCGTACTCGAGGACCTTGAAGACGAGTTTCGCGCTCGGTGGCAAGTCTTCTATTTCCTCCCCGTCGGTCTCTACCATATTACGAATCGAACGGTCCCAGCAGTATAAAAGTTGAGCCTTACCAAAAATAAGATCGTGATAAAGCTCTGTATTTTTACGTCCGGAAAGTATGACTGTGATTACCGATCAGGTGGCGACGCGGACTGTGACTGCTCGACTGGAAGGTATCAAACCGATCGGGCTGGACACCGGACGTGTACATAAAATCTGGTTGATGCGAACTCCTGTCAGTGGGTGCCGGCACACTCGCGACCCGTCCTACGGACTCGCCGGGACAGCGGGAAAGCGCTAAAAAGCTGTCAGCAGGCATGCTCCACTCGTCCACGATCCGAACACCATCGCTCCCCGGCCACGATCCGTTGTCAGAATTGTTCTCCCCCACTTGCACGAAGAAAAAACGGCTTACAGTTGGTTCCAGATCTCCTCGTCGTCCTCGAAGCTATCCGGATCGTCAGCGTCCGCGAACTCGTCGAGGTCCTCGAGATCGGAGACATCTCCGGGAGGCAACTCCCCGTCAGCGTCCACGGCGGACGACCGGCTCTGGAGATCCATCTCCGGCCAGGCGGTCTCCTCCCAGAGGCCCCGATCGGTGTAATAGTAGATGACACCGTCGCTGAGGACCGCAAACAGGTCCCGTTGGTCGTCGTAGACGACCCGCTCGTTCGTGTCGATCGCGACGTCGACCACGTCCTCGAGCGTATCGAGCGCGACGTGATGATCGCCGATCCACATCGGGATCGATCCCTGCGAGATCCACTCGGCGTAGCGCTGTTCGTGGACCGCCCGGCGGGCGGCGTCGATATCCGCGGGCGACCGGCGGACGACGATCACTGCACCGGCGAGTGCGAGGGTCCCGAGCACCGACAGCCCACCGACGAGCACCGGGCTCCGGGACTCGGTCGTCCGATCGATTCCGCTTTGATGACTGTGCGTTGCTGAATCCGACAGCGACCCGCCGAGCCAGTAGGCCTCGTCCGTGATCGTCACCGGCGTCGTCGTCGTCATCGACCCCTGATGGCGACCGGTATCGTACTCGGTGTGAAATTCCATCGTTAACTTGATCGAGCCAACGCCGGTGACCTCCCGCTCGAGTTGTCGCTGTCGCTGGCGGATCGATTCGATATCGATCGTCGCGTTCGACGTCGCAACCCCGTTTTCGACCGCCGGTGACTCGCGCAACACGAGCCGCGTCTCGTTCCAGAACGGCTCGTCGTTGCGGGTCGCTTCGAACCGAAGCACTAGCTCGTGGCTTACGTCACCGTCCTCGAGCGACGTCTCCCCGGTCGCGTTTTGCACTCGCGTCTCGGGGTGGACCGTCAGCTCCGGTGACTCGTTGAGCATATAGACCGAACTATCGGTGAGTCGGTCGCCTTCCGTCCAGAGCGTGCTGTTCTGGGTAACGACGGCACTCGTCCCGATGTCAGCCGAGACACGCTCCTCGTCGAACTGCGGTGTCGTCGTCGTCACTGGATTCGCGACGGCCCAGCCGGTGGCGGCGATCGACAGGACACCGACGACGGCCAGCACGATCGCGATCTCCCGTCCGGATCTGGCAAGCACCAGCTCGAGTCGTGGACTGTCGATCATCCGTCGTGTTCCCCGTCCCTGTCTCCCCCGATCCGGCCTCGCCGGTCGAACCCGCCCGCTGGCCGACCGGTTCGATTTCGAACTGGTCGGTCATCGGGACAATACATACGTGAACCGAAGCAATCGATCATCATAAGAATAGTGGCTTGAACGGCTACTCGCGGTCACGAAGCCACGCTCGAAGCCGCCGCTCGAGTCGCGTCGACAGCGACACGTGATCCGGGCCGGATCGAAGCCGCAGATCGCCGCTGCCGAAGAGCAGAAGGATGAGCGCGACGGTGAGTCCGACGATAACGCCGTTGACCGCCCCGATCGCGGCGAACGGATGCACGCCGTGGAGCCAGACCAGCAGCGACGGCGGCAGAACGGCAAGATACCGATATTCGCCGAGGGTTCGCGTGTACTCACCGGTCTCTTCTGGTGCGGACAACCGTACCGTCGTCTCACCGCTTCCGCGGATGCCGATCGTCTGCCACCCCGGATCGGTCCTGATCCCGTTGCTTTCGGCCTCGTGGACGACGACCACCGGCAGGTAGCCGGCGTTGTCGACCGACCGGGCGAGTTCGGTCGTCGCCCCCGGCGCGACGATCTGTGGATCGTCGGTCGGCGACTCCGTACTGACGAGCCCGTACTCGTAGGTCCCCGACGGGACGACCATCGCCGCGGTCGCAAACGTGACGAACACGAGCAAAACGAGTCCCAGCACGGTCCAGAACGCCAGCACGTTTTCGCGCGAGCGGCGTCTCGTTTTCTCGCGTCGTGCGGGCCCGAGTCGCTCGAGTAGGGTCCCGAAGCCGAGCAAGGCAACGCCGATCGCGACGAGCATCGAGCCGAGGCCGTTGCTCGAGGCGCTCGTCGTCAGCCCGAGAACCGAAGTTGCGGTTCCGGCGGCCCCTTGGACGAGCCCCTGTAGCCACATGATCGCCGTTCCGAGGAACGGAATCGTCACAACTTCGCCGTTTATCTGCAAGGCTTCGGCGACGATCTGTCCGTCGGTGACCGGCGGTTCGCCGCCGTCCTGGTCGGTAAACGGGTTCGCATCGCCTTTCGTAACGTAGCCACTCTCAGTCTCGCCGACCACGCGGTGGGTCGTCAGTCCACCGTCGTGGAGTTCTCGAGCCTGAAAGACGACCACGTCCCCCTCCTCGACCTCGTCGGTGACGGCACTCGGGATCGCGACGAACCCGTCGCCGGCGTCCATCGTCGGCTCCATGCTGCCGGTCGCGACGTACCCGAGCAGGATCGGCTGGCCGAGCAGTTGGCCGACGATCAACAGGACGACGACCAGCGCGGCGGCGTACCCGAGTCCCCGCGTGACGATGGTCGACGCGGTCATCGATAGGGTCCGGTGACGATCATACGTTGCTGACAGTTCGGGATACCGATCCTTTGCGTCCAGCAGTCTTAAAGCCCGCGCGAGTTACACGGCCGCCGGAGTTCGATACGTCAACACGCCTGCACAGTGGCGAGCGGGCTGGCACCTCCAGTGTCAGTGGACAGGGCCGTCGCTAGCGAACGATCGCCCACCGGCGGTTCGCTGCCCCTGCCAGAAACAACAGCCCTGCCGTCGCCGGCGGCGCGAGTGCCGCCGTCGTCGCCGCCGCGAGCTCGCGGTTCTGTAGTGACATCCCCACCGGATCCTCGACGGACACCTTCCCCGCAGGTACGCCGCTCACCGCGATCTCGTAGGTCCCCGCTGTCTCGAACTGCCGCTCGAAGGTCACCGTCCGCTCGCCGTTTGCCGGGATCGAGACGGCCTGGCTATCGACGACGATCCCGTCGACTGCCACCTCGAGCGTCCGGTCGACCGCCCTGTCGGTCGGATTCCTGACCGTCGCTCGAACGGTAGTCGAGTCGCCCGTGGTGACCGTTGTGCTATCGACGCTGGCATTGACAATGTCGATCGGCGGCCCCCCAATGGTCACCGATTCGCTGCCTGCTCCCGTGATTCCCACCTCGTACGTGTCGGGCCAGTACATCGGTCGTTCGAACGTGACCGTTCGTTCCTCGCCCGGCTCGAGGTCGATCGTTCGCTGGTCGACGACGGTCCCGTCGACAGTCAACTCGGCTGTGGTCTCGCTCGAGGCACTGCCGACGTTGCGATAGGTCGCGGTCGCGGTTAGTGGTTCGCCAGTGTCGACCGTTGTCGGCGAGACGTTCAGTTCCGTCCGCTCTATGTCCGGTGACGGAGCATCTTCTTCGTCATCGTACTGCACCGCGACAGTGAACCGTTCCGTCCCCGTTTGTGTGACGTGCGTGTTGACTGTCGCCCCGACAGTGATCGTTTCACCAGGGATCGGCTCGAGACGCGACTCGTTCGTGAGTTTCGCCCCATCCCCGTAGAACGACACGCCGTCGACGTCGTGATCGATCCAGAGTGCCTCAACGTCGTCGGCGTCTTCGCTTACCTCGATCGTGAACACGTCAGTGACCGTCGAGACCGCGTTGTCGTACAGACTCAGGTCAAGGACGAGCTTACCGTCATCGATCGTCGCATAGCGGTTGTCGACCGGCTCGAGGACGATATCGTCGCTCATTGGGTCTTCACCCACCGTAAGCGCCGCAGTTGGAACTGCGAGCACCAAGAGAAAACATAGAACTGACGCAATGAGCAAGATGCGCGTTGATACCATTGCGTATATGATTAGTGGTTATTGAGACTAACTGGACTTAAAAAGTCCAAAGGATTGATGTATTAATGGAGTATTCTACTCTATGTAGTATCTTCCTCTTCGTTAATTTCTATCATGAGATTACCACTGAGGTCGGTCTCGCTGTCTTTAGTTTCAATCTCGAAATAAACCTGATTATCGGCAGTTGCATCATCCGAATCAACGGTTAGGTTAGTATCCGAAGCAGACAGGTTATTGCCATCCTCATCACGAACCACTAAATCACCACCAGTAACCCCTGTGGTATCGAAGTGGACAGTATAGTTCATATCATCATTTCCGTTATGGGTGAGGTTAAGTGCAGAGTCGGTAGTGACAGTCGCGTTCTGATGAACGCCACCGTCGAAGTTAGCGGTTGATATTTCGATTTCACCATCCGAGGTCGTCACGAAATCGCTACCTGCATCTTCTATCTGTAGGAATGCATTACCGTCATCGTCGACAGTAACATCCACTGTCCGATCCGCTTCCACCTGAGTGAACGCACCTGAGGCAATCGCCATACCGCCGATCGCGACGACGAGCCCCAGGACGAATAACACGTTGCGTTTCGTCATTGACATCGTTATGATCACCGTATGGTCGCGCCGATATCCTATAGTAAGAGGGTACCGGCCAACCGTCTACGAGAACCTATGTAGCTTTACCCACTTTGTATTGAGTATCAAGAACAGCTACAAGACATACAATACTGATCTCGGTATCGGCGATAGTGTCTTCAAGGATGTCCTGAACGGCCGGTTGAGGCTATATTCTATCTAGGATGGTGCCATCCCACATAAATAAGAGGTGACTGATTAGATACTTGCTCTCAGAGATTCAGTTTTTGGTAACCGCAGTCCAGTGAGTAACACAGTCACGGGCGCGTTCTAACACAGTTGATTACAAGGGGTGCTCGAGGAACCGTCCGGCTCGTTCGGCAAGACGTAATATGGAAGATGAACAACACTCTGTCCCACAGTCGCGCATCAAAACACGGCTACTGCGTTGTCGCGGTAATCTGTATCGAGTCAACGTTTTCGCCGTAATCTTGCTGGGCAGTGTCAGTGTACTGGCTGTCGTCAAGACTGTCAGTTGCAGCGAGATCGAACCGAAACCCCACGGCGACGCGTTCATCAGCGTCGAGCGATGCGGACCCAGCTAATAGCTCGCCACCCGAGATGTTCCCGTTCGTTGAATCGGCTGATGCGTACGCGTCGAAGACGTTATCTTCGTCGACGGTACTGCCGCTGCTATCGACGAGTTTGATATCTAGACTAACGTTATCCTGTGATCCCTGGTTCGAGATTTCAATGAGGTCGTCGAACTCCGTCGTTGCTATCCGGTTCAACCCAGCCCCATCTATAGAAGGAGTTCCACTACCGTCGAAATTGAACTCGAGCATCTCATCACCGGTCAGTGTAAGGTAAGGCGTACCCTCGGAGCCGTCATCCGGATCGTTCGGCGAGACAGTATCGTCACTCCGATTCGGATGTGCCTCGATCCCGAGAAAGGCAGCCGCATCGCCGACCGTCCGAATCGTCGCGGATCGCTGGGCGTCAACACTACTGAACGCACCCGTTCCGAGTGTCGCGCTACCGCCAGCGACGACCGCACCAAGGCCGAGCAACACGTTCCGACGATTCATTCGCATGGTCTTGACTTCGTACTGCGTGCAAGCACCGATCCGCACTGGTGCCAGAACGCTCTCCTTACTCTCTGTGATGGGCGCTAGCTACTTTGTATTGTCCGGCCAGAAGCATGAAAGACGGGATACAGAACGGTTCAAGTGCCCCCTGAACGGGTGGTTTGTCGCTCGAGGCACCGTCGTGAAGGGATGGTGCAACTGAACTGTGTGCAGTTGACAGGGTTCGATCATCTCGAGTTGCACACGCCTCTGTGTACCAAAGTGACATTCATCACCTCAAGGATGAGACCTGCGGGCACTCGGGTTGTAGTTACCCAGTGATCATCTCGGCACTGATCCGAATCGACTTCGATCTCATCGTAGACCGATGCCTCCCCATTGACGAGGTCGAACTCGAATCCGACGCCGAGTCCAAAATCCCAATTGCTATCGTAGTTTCCCAGTGGTCGACGGCGACGGTCCGAAACGGGACCAAAAGACATGTGAGAAACCGTAACAGTACAGAACACTTATCCATCAAAAGGCCCTACCTTCGGTAAGGGGGATTCCGATGGCGACACAGGGCAATACCCGGTCGCGACGCGGGGAGATTTTCGACCTGCTGAGTAATAACCGGCGTCGCTATGCCATCCATTACTGCAAACGCGAAGACGAACCCGTTACGCTCGGTGACCTCGCGGAACACGTTGCTGCTTGGGAACTCGACAAGGAGGTCGACCAGATCACCTCTGCCGAGCGAAAGCGCGTCTATACCTCACTGCAACAGAGCCACCTGCCGACGCTCGAGCGCGCAAACATCATCGAATTCGATGATCGTACGATTGAACTGACTGAGGAGGCCGCCGAGCTCGAGGTCTACCTCGACGTCGTGCCCAGCGATTCGGTGCCGTGGGGTGTCTACTATCTGGGGCTGACTGTCATCGGGTCGATCGTGATGGCCGGGTTGTGGCTCGAGGTGATTCCGACGGAGGCGGTGCCAGAGCTCGGCTGGGCGACGCTGGTGTTCGCGCTGTTTGCGGGGTCGGCTGTCGTCCATGTGGCACAGAATCGACGGATGCGACTCGGTGAGATGGAGCGACCACCGTAACTCATGAACAGAATAGCGAAACTCGGGCTTGTACTGGTCGTCGCAGGAACGATCGTGATGTCCGGCCCTGTCTTCGGATTCTCTACGATAGCGGCCGACAGAACCACGGTTATTTCCACGTCGGACACCGATGCACTCGTTGCGGTAGAGGAAACCGGTGAGACACCCGACAAGGATAACGACGCCGTCGTTATCGAGATCACAAACAACGCGAACGAGGCGTACGATCCGCTCGAGGCCGAAGCGACTATTGTAGAGGACAGCAATGGGGCGCTGGCAATCAGTAATGGGTTCGACAATTCACTCCCTGCGGGGGAGACCACGGGTGTAGAATTAACCTGTGACGGCGGTGGCAGCGGAGAGGCGACGGTGGCGGTCGACGCCGATACCTACGGATCGACGTTAGAGGTGCGTGGCGTCAGCGACAATACGACGTTCCAATACAGTTGTACTGGTGGGACGAAAGGGGACTTCGAAGCGTCCAATCCCTCCACTCTCGGTGACGATTTCGACGAGATCGAGTTCGATCTCGAAAACGTTGGCCAAGAGGAAGCGAAAGTCCAAGAGATCAGCATCGAAACGACGGCAGCAGATGCGGCCACGATCGAAAACGATGCTACCGGAAACGCCCCGCCAGTCGAGATAGCTGGAACGGGAACAAAAGACAACGTCGTGACGCTCGGTGACGTATCCGACTTGCAGGGGGGGAACGTGAAAATCGGTCCTAATGAGCAGGTGAACGTTGGGATCTACGGATTCCAGGATACCAGTGGGAATCCCGTTCCTATCGATGGTGAAGAGGTTTCCCTCTCACTGTACGGTTCCGGCGAGAAGTTGATCGAGCAAGTTACTGTCACGGCTCCGGCATACCCAACCGGTGGCGAGGACATTACAACCAGCGGTGATGTTGTTGTTGAGGACAGCAAGACAGCAGGTGACATCGACGCGGGTGGGGATCTGACTGCAGGATTTAAAAGTAAGATTGAGGGATCAGTCGATGTTGATGGGAAAATTGATCTCGGTGCAAAAAATAAAGTTGGGCAATCAGTAACTGCTGATGGAGACATAACAGTTGGCTCCGAACGGCAAATAGAGGGAGACATCACCTCTGAAACGGGAAGCGTAACGATGGAATCGGAGAGCGTGGCAAAAACAAGCGTAACTGCCGGAGATTCGGTCACAATCAACGATCAGGCGAAAGTAAACGAGTATATCGACGCCAACGGTGACGTAACTATCCGAGATGGGGCGGCGGTTGATGGTGATGAAGACCTAGGTGATGGCGTCGTTATCCGTGCCGGCGGAGACGTAACGATCGAATCCGGGGCGACAGTCGATGGCGAAATCGAGGCAGACGGGACGATAACTGACAATCGCTGAGCTTAGTTTCGGGTTCTTCGTCGCTTCGTTGTCTGATAACTGCCTTGAGCCCACACGTAACCGTTTGCTGGGCCTGCAGTGACCGGCCCTGCTGGATCGATGGCGGTTCCTCGAGACCAACCCGAACGCCTTTTCAGCCCCGCCCGCAGACATCCACCCATGTCGACCGAATCGATCAGCGACCGGCGCGAACACATCCGCTCGGTGGGCGTGACGGCATTATCCGCGCTGCTGGGCGTCGCCGCGGCGCTGGCCTCTGCGACCTGGGTTGGCGTCTCCGAGGCAGCCGCCCAGAACACGCAGGCGCTCGCGTTCGTCCTCGGCGCGATCTTCGTCCAGTACGTTCTCATCAACGCCGCGGGGATCTACGACGACGACGAGTTCGGGGCGAAACACTACCTGTTCGTCGCGTTCATGACCTTCTCACTGTGGTTCGTCACGTGGGGCATCCTGCTGACTGCGGAGGCGTCCTGAGATGGCAGACGACAGCATCGCCGTCGTAGACTTAGACCGGTGCCAGCCCGACCGGTGTGGCTACGAGTGCAAGAACTACTGTCCGCCGAATCGGACTGGCAAGGAGTGTATCACCCTCCGCGGCGAGGAGGCCGAGGAAGGCCAGCCCGAACAGATCCACATCTCCGAGGAGATCTGTCTGGGCGAGACCTGCGGAATCTGCGTCGAGAAGTGTCCCTTCGACGCGATCGAGATCATCAACCTCCCGAAGGAGCTCCAGGACGACCCTGCCCACCGCTACGGCGAGAACGCGTTCTCGCTGTACGGGCTCCCTGCCCCACAGGAGGGACAGGTCACCGGCATTCTGGGCCCCAACGGGATCGGGAAAACGACCGCCGTCCGCATCCTCGCGGGCGAACTCGAGCCAAACCTCGGCCGGCACGACGACGAGCCGGGCTGGGACGAGGTGCTCGAGGCCTACCGCGGGACCGAGCTCCAGGATTACATCGCGGATGTCCGGGACGGCGACGTCACCATCGCGCGCAAGCCCCAGTACGTCGACCAGATCCCGAACAGTTTCGACGGCAACACCCGTGAACTGTTAGAACGGACCGACGAGCGCGGCGCGCTCGAATCGCTCGTCGAGCGGCTCTCGATCGGCCCGGTCATGGACCAGTCGATCGACGACCTCTCGGGTGGCGAACTCCAGCGGGTCGCCATCGCGGCCACGCTGGCTCGTGATACGGACTTCTACTTCCTAGACGAGATCACGCCGTATCTGGACATCGGCCAGCGCGTGACCGCGGCACGGCTGATCCGCGAACTCGCCGAGGAAGAAGACAAATCGATGCTCGTCATCGAACACGACCTCGCGATCCTGGATCTGCTCGCCGATACGCTCCACGTCGCCTACGGTGAGCCCGGAGCCTACGGTGTCATCACCTCGCCGAAATCCGTCCGCAACGGCATCAACGAATACCTCTCCGGGTATCTCGACAACGAGAACATGCGGATCCGGCCGAACCCCATCGAGTTCGAGGAACACGCACCACGAACTGCGACCGCTGCCGACGCGCTCGTGGAGTACCCCGATCTCACAAAGAGCTACGGCGACGGCGAGTTCACCCTCGAGGTCGAGGGCGGCACGATCCGCGAGAACGAGGTTCTGGGTGTCGTCGGTCCCAACGGGATCGGGAAGTCGACGTTCGCGAAGCTGCTGACGGGCAATCTAGAGCCCGACGAGGGCGACGCCGATCTCGACCTCGACATCGCCTACAAGCCCCAGTACGTCACCATCGACCAACACATGCGGGTCGACGCGTTCCTCTCCTCGATCACCGACCAGTTCGGCTCGTCGTACTGGAACACCGAGATCGCTCAGCCGCTCCAACTCGAGCGGATCATGGAGCAGAACCTCTCGGATCTCTCCGGCGGGGAGCGCCAGCGGGTCGCGATCGCGGCCTGTCTCTCCGACTCGGCGGATCTCTACCTGCTCGACGAACCCTCGGCACACCTGGACGTCGAACAGCGCGTGCAGGCGACCAGCGCGATCCGCCGGTACGCCGAACAGCAGGACGCCACGGTGCTGGTCATCGACCACGACATCTACATGATGGACCTGCTGGCCGACCGGCTGATGGTCTTCGACGGCGAGCCTGCCGTTCACGGTCGTGCTGGCCAACCACAGCCGATGCGCGACGGTATGAACGAGTTCCTCGCGAACCTCGAGGTCACCTTCCGCCGGGACGAGCGCACCTCGCGCCCGCGGATCAACAAGCCCGAGTCCCAGCTGGATCGCCAGCAGAAAAGCGAGGGCGAGTACTACTACGCGCCGTAGCGGTTCACGGACAGGCACCTTCTCGAGCTGAAATAGATCGACGCAGTCGCGAGCAAAAGGCCGGAGACAGTGGCCTCTCACAGGGGAGACAGGCGTCGGACGGCGGCGTTCGCCGAGCACAGCGCTTATAGTCGAATGGCCAGTCATGGAGACAGTATGCCCTCCAGTGACGACACGGACGCAGCCGACGGGTCCGTCGGTCGCCGACCGCTGCACCGTGCGAGGGAGGTGTTGCAGTCGTCCTCGCTCGTCGCCGAGCGTGGCATCCGGTCCGGCGATAGGAGTGAGTCAGCTGCGACCGCTGCTGACGACGGTGCGTTCCTGCGCAGGGAGCACGACGGCCGGTCGTACCGGCTGTACGTGCCACCCGACTACGACCCTACCGAGCCGATCCCGCTGGTCGTGTTGCTGCACGGCTGCCGACAGACGCCGGCAGCGTTTGCAGCCGAAACCGGAATGAACGACATTGCAGCAGACGAGATGTTTCTGGTCGCCTATCCGAAGCAGTCGATCCTCGAAAACCCGCTCCGGTGCTGGAACTGGTACGACGACACGGATGCCACGCGCGGGAACGGCGAACTCGCCTGGCTCGCCGCGCTCACGCACGCCGTGCGCGACGAGTTCGCCGTCGACGAGGATCGAGTCTACGTCGGCGGTCTCTCGGCCGGCGGCTCGATGGCAGCACGAGCGATCGTCGAATACCCCGATCTGTTCGCCGCGGCAGGCGTTCACAGCGGCGCTGCGTACGATTCCGTAGGGAGTTCGTTCGCGGCACTCTCACAGATGCAACGTGGCAACGGACTGGATGAGCGTGAGGCGGGTATCGAAGCGTACGAGGCGATGGAGGAGCGCTCGCGTGCGATCCCGACGATCGTCGTCCACGGAACCGACGACGACGTGGTCGACGTGGCAAACGCCCGGCAACTCACCGAGGGAACGCTTCGTGCGAGCCACCGCGGGGTTGGCGGCGAGGCGGGGGATGTCGACCTCGAGCCGGACCGGGTCGAGACGGGCGTAAGTGGCCCATACGAGTACACCAGACGCCAGTATCGCGACGGAACCCGGACCCTCGTCGTCGAGGAGTGGCTCGTCGACGGCATGGGGCATGCGTGGGCCGGCGGCAGTCCCGACGGCCGATTTACCGCACCCGAGGGGCCGGACGCGAGTCGCCTGCTGTGGCAGTTCGTCAGCGAGTACGAGCAGTCGGCGCTCGAGACCGCAGCCGACGCCCGGTGGACGCTGCCGGTCGTTGGCCCAGTCTCGCTCGCTCGATGGTCGAGGCTGCAAAAGAAGGTTCGGGCGGCGGTATCGCGGCTATCCGATCGGTGACTGTGGCCGAGTCGGCCTCAGCTGATCATCCGCTGGCAGCTTCCACAGAGGTTCTCCTCTTTGATGTCGACCTCGCGGACGGTCGGCGAGAAGTTCATCACACAGCGGTTGTTGTCGCAGTGCTCGAGGCCGTAGGTGTGGCCGATCTCGTGGACGATCTCCTTGCGGACCCGATCCTCGAAGATGTCGGCGGCGCTTTGATTCGAGAAGCCGCCGTCGCTCGAGGTCTGGAGCCGATAGGTGGAGACGACGCTGCCGCTGCCGTCGAGATAGGCGAGTCCGAAGACGTAGTTGCGACGCCGATAGAAGAGGTCGTGCGGGGTGATGGCGATGTTTTTCGTGCCGCGGCCGACTCGTTCGGCCAGTTGAATGAACGGCTCGGCGGAGTACTGGTTCCGGTCGGAGTCGTACGCGCCGTTGGGAACCGACTGCGAGTCGTTGATCGACACGTCGCAGTCGTAGACCGATCGCAACGCGGCGGAGGCCGCCCGCTTGACCTCAGCGGAGACGTTCCCGACCGGCACGATATCGACGAGCATAGCAAGGGCTATGACCGCGGGTGGCATAAACGTCCCGCCATGGCCGACTCTCGGCGGAATCCCGCCGCACTGATCGAGTATCTGGCTGCCTACGAGCGAGTCGTCGAAGTCGGGATCGGCCGCCGGACCGACCTCGCTCGAGCGCTCGCCGAGCAGGGGGTTTCGGTCACCGCGACCGACATCTACGATCGTGACGTGCCGGAGAACGTGGCGTTCGTCCGCGACGATATCGTCGATCCTGATCCAGCAGTCTACGCGGACGCAGACGCGATATACGCACGGAACCTGCCGCCAGAGCTCCACCGACCGACGCTCGGGGTCGCCCGAAACGCCGACGCCGACTTCCTGTTTACGACCCTGGGTGGCGATCAGCCTGCGGTTCCGGTCGAACGGAAGACGATCGAGACCGGAACGGTGTACGTCGCTCGAGCGCGCCGGGAGTGACCGGAACTGACCGGCGCGAATGAATTATCCGGGCGCGACACGTTCACGGAGTTGTGAACGCCGAGACCGTCGCGTATGCCGTTGCAGCCGTCGGTGCGATCGCGATGCTGATCGCAGTAATCGTCGGCATCAGTACGCTTCTCTGGCTTCTGGTGCGGCTCGTTACGATCCCGGGCGTCGTCATCCACGAGTTCGCCCACAAGCAGGCCTGTGAGCTGGTCGGCGTCCCCGTTCTCGAGGTCGTCTACTTCCAGTTCGGCGATCCAGCGGGGTACGTCCGCCACGGCCAGCCCAGACGGTATCGGGAGGCGTTCGTCGTCAGCGTCGCGCCGTTTCTGGTCAACACGGTCGTCGCGTTCGCCGCTTTTCTCGGCCTCGCAGCGCTCGTCTCGACGACCGGGAATCTGCGAGCCGCCTCGAGCGAAACGATCGCCGCCACAGCCGTCCTCGGCTGGCTGGGGCTCTCGATCGGCATGCACGCGTTTCCGAGTACCGGGGACGCGAATACGCTCTGGCGTCGCTCGCGACTCGAGTGGCGCCAGTCGCCGACGGTGTTGCTCGGGATTCCGGTCGTCGTCGTGATCTACGTCGCGAATCTGCTCTCGTGGCTGTGGGCGGACGTGCTCTATGCGCTCGGGCTGGGGATTCTGGCGTTTTCGATCGTCGGCGCGGGTCCAGTGCCGGTCTGATCGGGGACACTGTGGCCGGCCACGGCGTCCGAAAGGGTGGTTTTTATCCTCGGCGGCCCGTCCGAACGGGTATGCACGCAGATGCCGTCGTCCTCGACATCGACGGGGTGCTCGTCGACGTCGCCGACTCCTACCGGCGCGCGATCGTCGAGTCCGTCGAGGCGGTCTACAACCGGACGATCCGAAAAGACGACATTCAGGCGTTCAAGGACGCGGGCGGGTTCAACAACGACTGGGAGTTGACCTACGCCGCCGCACTCTACGTTCTGGCGACCGAGGAGGGGTACAGCGAGTCACTCGAGACGTTCACCGACGACATCGCCGCCGCTAGCGGTGGCCTCGAGGCGGCCGAAACCGTCGTCCGCAAGGCGATCGGTGCCCGCGCGACCCAGCGTGTGAACGACCGCTGGGACCGTGACCGACTCCGCGACGTCTTCCAGCAACTGTATCTCGGCGACGAGCTCTACCGCGGGCTCGAGGACGGCGAGCCGGACCTCGACCGGGAGACGCCGGGGTTCATCCACGACGAACCGGTGTTGCTCGAAAGCGAGGCCCGCGACCGGCTGCTCGCGGGGTACGACGTGGGCGTCCTCACTGGACGACCGGAAGCCGAAGCCGAGATCGCCCTCGAGCGAGTCGGACTCGACGATGCGATTCCGGTCGACCGTCGGTTCACGATGGACGACTGGGAGGAGGGGAAACCACACCCGAAAGCGTTGACGACCCTCGCGGAACGATTCGACGCGACCAGCGTCGCGTTCGTCGGTGACACGTTAGACGACGTCCGGACGGCAGTCAACGCCGACGAGGCCGACCCCGACCGGGAGTACCACGGGATCGGCGTCCTGACGGGCGGGCTGACCGGCGAGGAGGGCCGCCGAAAATACGAACGCGAAGGTGCGGCGGCGGTGCTCGCGTCAGTCAACGAACTTCCTGACTGGCTCGAGTCGTAGGCCGACACAGTCACCGATTGCTCACCGGAGAGCGGACGGACGTCGTTCCGCCGCCCTCACGCGGACGGCTTGTCGAGTCTGCGACACGACTCGAACCGATCGTCCGTCAAGTAGACGCTCCCGTCACGGACGGCGACGGCGATGGCGTCGAGCGCGTCACCGTGACACGGGCCCGCCGTACAGACGCCGTCACCGCACTCGAAGCGCGCGCCGTGTTTGTGACACACCAGTTGCTCGTCCCGGACGATCGCACCGGAGCCGGGATCGAGCCGGACGTCGGGTTCGTGCGGACACGAGTTTCGCCACGCGGTCACGTCGTCGCCCACGCGGCGGAGGATCAGTTCCGTCCCCCGATTGCCGGAGCGAGCCTCACACCGGAGCGTCCCGTCTGTCGGAACGTCCGCGAGCGCGGCGATGCGACGGGGATCGTCACGGTCGGTCACGTCGTCCGCGGACGGACCGTCGGCGTCGTCCGTGTCCCCGTCGCGTCCACCACCGACGCTGAATCGAAACGTCGCGTCGGCGGTCGAGACGTCGCCCTCGTCGCCGTAGACGCGAACCGACGTCGATTCGTCGTCCCCCTCGAGCGTTACCCGGACGGAATCGGTCATATCTCCTATTTTCGGCCAGCCTAAAAATAGGTTCCGGACCGGGTATCCCACGATGGCCTCCGAAGTCGCGCAGTACGCCTTTATGCTGGCCGAGTGAAGAGACGATATGGACGACACCGAAGTCACCGTCGACGTCGAGGTCGAGGTCGAAGTGGACACCGACGAACTCGAGATCGAGGTAGGCGACAAACGCGAGTTCGAAGGCGAACTCGAGGCCGATGGTCTGACGATCGAGATCGAGGCCGACATCGAGGTCGAGGGCGAGAGCGAAAACGAAGCGGACGAGGAATCAGCCGACGAAGCCGACGACGACACGGAAGCCGCGGAAGACGACGAAGAGTAGGCAGTCAGGTCACACGGCATAGCGCGCTCATCACGGCACACCTGACACCGCTCGTTTTGAACGCGTGTCGAAAAACGCTATGTGCTGGCCCCGGTAGGGCATCGCATGACCTGGACGGTAATGCCGACGTACGACGAGTACGAGACGGCCCGCGAGGTGTTTTCGTGGGACCTCCCCGACGAGTACAATCCTGCGGTCGACTTTCTTCGAAAACACGACGACACGAGTCGGACGGCGCTGCGGTACGAACATCCCGATACTGGCCTCGAGACCTATTCGTTCGACGACCTCGACGACCAGTCCGATCGCCTCGCTGCCGCGCTGGCCGACCTCGGCGTCGGAGCCGGCGACCGGGTCGGTGTCGTCGTCCCGCAGAAGCCCCAGAATCCGCTGACCCACCTCGCGAACTGGAAACTCGGCGCGGTGTCGGTGCCGCTGACGGTGCTGTTCGGGCGCGACGCACTCCAGTATCGGCTCGCAGACAGCGAGGCGAAAGCCGTCGTCGTCGATCCCAGCGTCCGGGAGACGATCGACGAGATCCGCGACGAGTGTCCGGCACTCGAGCACGTTATCGAACTCGGCGACGCCGACGCGGTCGCGGGCGAGGCATACGCCTTCGACGACCTCGTCGCCGCCCACGAGCCGGGCATCGACGTCTACGACGCGACGCCGGAGACGCCGACGGCGATCATGTACACGAGTGGCTCGACCGGCCCACCAAAAGGGGTCCGCCACAGTCACGCGCTCTGGCTCGGGCGGGCCGCCGCGGCGTACAACTACTTCGATCAGGGTCTGGCAGAGGGCGAGGCCACGCTGTGGACCCCGGCCGACTGGGCCTGGGGCGCGGCCCTCGGTGGCACCCTCTTTGCGGCGTGGCACCACGGCTGTCCGATCGTCGGCTGGCCTCGTGACGGGTTCGATCCCCACGAGGTCTACGACCTGCTCGAGCGCCATGACGTCACGAAAGCCTTCATGCCCCCGACAGCGCTTCGGATGCTGATGGGCGTCGACGACCCCAAAGCTCGCTTCGATCTCTCGCTCGAGACGTTCGCCTCGGCCGGCGAACCTCTCACGTCGGAGGTCGTCGAGTGGGTCGACGCGACGTTCGAGGACGTCGCGATCAACGAATTCTACGGCCAGACCGAACTCAACCTCGTCGTCGGCAACTCCGAGACCTGGTTCGACACGCGGCCGGGCAGCATGGGCAAACCCTTCCCCGGCTACGAGGTGGCGGTACTCGATCCCGACACGCACGAGCGCAAAGACCGCGGCGAAGTCGGTGAACTCGCGGTCAAGCCGGCCGATCGGCGGGTCTTCTTCGACGAGTACCATGGCCTGCCCGAGAAGACGGCGAACAAACAGACCGAGAACGGATGGTTCCTGACCGACGACCTCGTCGAGCGCGACGAGGACGGCTACCTGTGGTTCGTCTCGCGGGCCGACGACGTGATCCTCACCAGCGGCTACCGCGTCGGCCCGATGGAGGTCGAAGACGCGATTCTGACCCACGAGGCCGTCGAACAGGTCGGCGTCGTCGGCGTTCCGGACGACACCCGCGGCGAGGCGATCAAAGCGTTCGTCAAGCCCACACGCGACGCGTACGATCCCGACGAGCTCCGCGAGGAGATCCGTACCCTCGTCCGCGACCGGCTGGCCGAATACGAGTATCCCCAGCACATCGCGTTCGTCGAGACGCTGCCGACCACGACGACGGGCAAGATCCGACGGCGCTCCCTGCGGGAGCGTGAGGGGATCGACGAGTAGCCGGACACGACGGATCGGGCCCGGCCAGGCGGAACGCTCGAGACGACCGGGCCCGAGCGCGTCGCTTGTTCGCGCCGGCAGCCCGCTTATCGGGATCGATCCCGAGTGTCCGGTATGGAAATTCGGGAACCGGAGCCCGCGGAGGCCGAACGGATTCGCGAGGTCGTCGACAGTTCGATGACGACGTCGTTCAGACTCAGCCCGGCACAGATCGACGGGCTGGTCGACGACCAGTTCGCTGACGAGGCGGTCGCTGACAAGCGCGAAGACGAGGAGACCCTGCTGCAGGTCGCCGAAACCGGCGCGGAAATCGAGGGGTCGACCATCGCCGGGTTCGTCGAAGGGCGACTCGAGGACGGGTGGGGCGAGGTCAGGTGGCTGTTCGTCGACCCCGAACACCGCGGGAAGGAGATCGGAACGGAACTGTACGAGACCACGACCGAGACGCTCCGCGACCGCGGTGCCGACCACGTCCGTGTCACCGTTCTCGAGGCCAACACGGAGGGCCACGACTTCGTCGAACGGTTCGACCTCGAGCACGATGGCGACCGGCGTGTCGAGATCGCCGACGAGTCGGTCGTCGAGTACGTCTACACGGATCCGGACGTCGACGCCGACCTTCCTGATTCGACGGCAGAAGACGCATCCGAAGCCGAGTTCCCCGAAACAGAGCGAGTCGACGGCCAGCTGACGACGACCGACGGCGGAACGACGGTGTACATCGCCCGCGACGAGGAGGAGTCCGGCACCGCGGCGCCGTTTTTCACGACCTACGAGGATGACGCCCATGCCGAACAGTTCGGCTTCTACTGTGCGAACTGCGGCTCGCTCGAGGTCTCGATGGACAACATGGACCGGCTCGCGTGTGCCGACTGTGGAAACACCCATGCAGAGCGGTCCAAAGAATCGTACGACGACTCGTACCTGTAGCGATCGACAGAGGGGCCGCTCGCCACGATGACGCAGCCTCGTCGCGGCCCCGACACGACGGAAGAACACCTATAGCCCGCGGCCTCGTAGCCGTCCTCACTGACTTCTCCCGCTGATGAAACACATCGACTACGCGTACACGTTCGGTATGGACGACGCGACGACCGAGAAGCGGCTTCGGACGGCCGAGACCGGCGTCCTCTCCCTCTCGAAAGACGACGAGAGTTACGCCATCCCGCTGGCACACTACTACGACGGCGATGGGCTCTACTTCCGGCTCGGCGTCACCGACGGAAGCCGGAAACAGGCGTTCATCGAGGCGACCGAGACGGCGTCGTACGTGTGCTACGGGACGGAACCCACCGAGGACCCGCGCGAGATCGACTCCTGGAGCGTGATGGTCACCGGCCAGCTGTCCGAGATCCCGCAATCGGACCACGACCGGTTCGACACGGCCGAAATCAATCGGCAGTTCGCCCCGATCCGCGTCTTCGACGAGAACATCGACGAGATCGAGATCCAAATCCTCGAGCTCGAGATCGACACGATGACCGGTCGAGCCACGTCGGAGTCGTAGACGGGCGGTCGCTCAGACGAGGAGGACGACGAGGAGTCCGACTGCCGACACGGCGCCGAGGCCAGCGGTCACGACACGGCCGAGCTCGTGGGTCCCGATTACCCACGCGAGGCCGGCTTTCACGATCGTATTCGCGATCGCGCCGATAACGATCCCCGTCGCGGCGACGTCCGGCGAGATCGTGCCCTCGGCTGCAAGCCTGCTCAGCGTGAGCGTGATCGCGTCGACGTCGGCGAGGCCGGAGACGAACGCGGTCGCGTAGACCCCCGATTCACCGAGCAGGGAATGGGCGGACTCGGAGACCAACAGGACGGCTGCGAAGACGGCACCGAAAAACAGCGCCGGTCGCAACTGGAAAGGGTTCGTGAGTTCGGTCTCGGCCCCCTCGTCCAGCGTCGTGGTCGCTCGCCAGTAGACGACGGCGGCGATACCCGCGCCGAGGGCCGTCATCACGGCCAGCGGAACGGCGACGTACGGGAGCAAGTCCCGGTTGACGACGGCGACTTCGATGAGTGCTCGCGGAAACATGACGACCGACGCGATAATCGTCGAGAACGCACAGATCTGGTAGAGGGAGTGTTCTGCGTTCGTCCGTTCGGCCATCGACACCGTCGTCGCGGTCGAGGAGACGAACCCGCCCAGAATCCCCGTCAGTGCGATCCCCCGTTCCGTCCCGATCGTCCGGCTCAGGACGTAGGCCCCGAAGCTCAGGCCGGTGACGAACACGACCATGAGCCAGATGAACCGTGGATTGAGTCCGAGCGCGACCTCGAGTTCTCGATCGGGGAGGAGCGGAAAGACGACTAGCACGACGAGGATGAACTTGATCGACGCGCGGCGTTCGGCCTCGTCGATCCGGTCGACGAAGTCGTGAATGATTCCCTTCGCAGAGAGCAGGGCTGTGACGACGCCGCCGACGACAACAGCCAGTACCGCACCGCGTTCCGAATGGGTCGTCAGTGCTCCCAGGACGACGGTCAACAGCGCAGCCATCATCGTCGTCAGTCCAATATCGCCCTCGAACCAGATCTTGCCGAGATACGCCACCGTTAACGGAATCACGAGCGTTCCGACTGCGATCGGGAGCAGCGTCGGAAAGAACGCCTGGACGAGCGCGCCATAGAGCGCGAACAGCGGAAACGTGCGGCTGCCGGCGAACGTGCCGCCCGACTCGCTTTGTTCGCGCTCGAGGCCGATGAGCGCGCCGATCCCGAACGCGATCGCCACCCGAAACACCAGCAGTTGAAGCGGATCGGCGACGGGATCGACCATGTGGCTGTGCTTCGTGGGTGGGTCCCGTCAAGCTTCGGGACTCTCTGAGCTGTGGACACTCCTTGCAGGTGCCCGGCCGACCGCCACGGCTGTCTACCAAACGCGCGTCAGGGACCAATCGAATTGCTCGAGCCAGCGGACACGAAACGGTAACGGAAACGGTGGACAGTGCTCCGACAGAGAGGCTCGGGTTTGCGACCTGAGCCGGCGCTACTTCGCAAAGATGGTGTCAGCCGTCGCCGCGCCGACGACGCTGAAGACCGCGCCGACGCTGACGGCCTTGAACGTGGTTTCAGCAAGTTTTCCGGTCGATTCCGTCTCGACGAACGTCAAAGGAGCTCCAAATAGCAGCGCAAGGACGGTTACCGATCCAAACGTCACTATCATCAACGAGATGAACCGAACCGGGATTCCGGCGACCTCCTGTTCGTCGTCGACGTCGCGGGTCGCGTCCGCTTTGTACAGCGCCGCGTAGCCGATGGCGAAGACGATGGTCACGATCACGAGCGCCTGCAGGATGTGCATGTTCCCCGCGAGCATCCAAACTTCCTCAGTGACCACGAACGGACCTGCGAGCAGGAATCCGCCGACGATCTGCTGGGCAGAGTCCGCGAGCCGGAACTGCTGGGGGCGACGCGGCCGGAGTCTCATACCCAGAGATTACGGCGGGCAGACAAAACGCTCCCGCTCGAGTGTTACTGGTCGCTCGAGTCCCACGGCAGCGTAGCTGCGACATCAGACGAACAGCAACAACGCGGCATACCCCGCCGCGCCGGCGGCGAACGCCCAGAACCGACTCTCGCGCTCGGGTGGCAACTCCTCTTTGATCACGTTGAGGATGATCCCACCGGAGAGAAACGGGACGAACACAGCCACGAGGAGTTCGACGTTCTCGAGGGTGTAGCCAGCGCCGGCGCCGGCGATCACCGCCGCTGCGAGCACCCACCGTCCACGACGGTGGTACGTCCGACCGTGATGCTCGCGGAGGCCGTCGTCGATGACGACGAAGTGCAGCGCCATCGCGACCGAAAACAGAAGTAGGCTCCCGAGTTCGCGATCCCACAGCAGGTAGCCGACGATCGCGTTGTAGGCGGCGAAGGAACTGACGTGGATCCAGAAGACGCCGGTCCCGGCCGAACCAGGTCGGTCCGGGTCTTGGTTCGATTGCCCGACGAGTTGTTCGAGCCCGTAGAAGGTGACGAAGCCAAGCAGGGCGATCAGATAGCCGTGGTGTTCGGCGAAGGCGGTCGGCTCCCCGTACGCTGCCAACGTCGACGCCGCGTCTCCGACGTCCGGCAGGAGATGGACGAAGACGTACGCGACCGAGACGCCGCCGGCGATCGACAGCCACCGGCTCCGGGGGATTCGGCCGCCGACGCCGAGCCGGCCGGCGAAGAAATGGACCAGCGCGAGGGCGCCCGCGGCCGCGAAGACGACCGCGGTGTCGGAACGCAACAATCCGATCGAGAGCATCAGTGATCGTACGTCAACCCCCACGACTGTCGGTCTGTGGCTGGCACGTCATACTGACGCCTGTCAGTCAGTGCCGATGGGACCGCGACCGCCCTGCGGTCCCACCGGTCGCTCGTGACAGCAGCCCGTCTCAGTCGTCGGCGCTGTGCGGGCGCTCCTCGCCGATCGGCATCGCGTCGCTGACCGTCCCAGCCGTTCGCCGGACGAGCCGACCGAACGATCGGCGGCGGCTGACAAACAGCGCCGTCCCGAGGACGATGTAAAGGACGCTGTAACCGAGCAACAGGTCGGTACTCGAGACCGGGAGCACGACGAGCTCACGGATGATGAGGAACTCGAGGACGACCTGTGAGAGGAAGAACAGGAGCAACACGAGCGCCTCCCGGACGGAGATCTCGAACCGGAGTAAGAGGCCGATCGCGAAAAACGACTGGGCGGCGGTCAGCCAGATCTCCGCGGACTGCTTGAAGTCGAACGCGAGGACGCCGTAGCGGCCAAGCGCCAGCGAGTGGACGACGACGAGCGTCCCGATGAGCAGCGTCCACTGGTTGAGCTTCGACGAGATGAGTGCGTTAAAGCCCGCCGTCGACCGTGCCTTGTTGACCAGATAGACGACGACGATGAGCTCCGGCGACTCGGAGGCCAGCGGCGCGATCCACTGGATCATGAAAAAGGAGGGGATGCCGACGCTTTGTCCGAGGTCCTCGAGGCCGTGCGCGAACGGTTCGACGGCCGTGAAGATCATCGCGCCCGAGTAGGCGAACAGCAGGAAAACGGCACCGATGCGGCGAGGCCGCGAAAACCGCTGTAGGTATGCCGGCACGCCGACGTGTTGGGTCTCGGGTTCGGCTCCCCCGCGGAGGATCACCGCGATGTAGCAGACGTACAGGCCGACCAGAAACAGCATGTCGAAGATATCGATTCCGCCGTTAAACGGGACGAAAAACGCCCAGAACGTCGCCACCAGCAGGAACACGATCTCGAGGCCGATGTCACGGTCGAGGGTGACGACATCGGCCAGCAAACCGGGCCGGGTCTCGACGGCGGGATCGGTCGACGCTCCTCGACGGAAGATCGTAAAGAGAGCGATGCCGGCCCAGCCGATGCCGATGAGGATGCGGTTCGCGCCTGTCATGTTGGCGACCGCCAGATTGCCGGCCTCGATCCCGCGTTCGGTGCCCGCGAACTGGCCCGCGTTCCACGCATAGAGGGCGTCGACGGCGTACTCGGGGGCAACTGCGAGGACGGCCAGTACTGCGATCGCGAACGCTCGCGGGACGTCCTTCTCGGCGGTCTCGGCTGCCCAGGCGAGCAGAAACGACGACCCGAGGACGGCGAGTCCGGTCACGGCTACAATCCAGAGCGTCGACAGCGTTCGAACCGCGGCCGGCGCGAACTGAGGCAGGAGATCCGTCGCTCCCCAGACGGCGACCCAGGGGAGCGTCAGTACGAGTGCAACCGAAATCGCGCCGAGCGCTTGTCGTCTCATAGAATCATCTTGAACCGCGTATTGATCGATGTCCTGTAAATTGTCCGCGGCAGTGGCAGTAGTGCCTGCTACTGCTGTGGCCCGCGTTCCTCGAAGGGCTGGACGACCACGAATCCCTCCGATCCCGTAAACTCGAGCTGATAGGTCTCGTCGGAGGACTGACCGATCATGTTCGAGAGGGCGCTGTCCACGTGGCTGGCGGGTGTCGTCTCGCTCCAGGCGACGGTCGCACTGGGATCGGTGCGGACCGGCGGGCGCAGGACCAGCGGCTCGCCGTGGGTCGTGATCGCGACGCTGCCGGGACCCTCGAGGAAGACGTTGGTCAGGCCGCCGGCCGAAATACCCGCGATGCTCTTGATCGTCCGGATTTCGTAGTTCACGCTCGACTCGAACGCGAGGACGTCGTTGCCGTTGACCGAAATCGACTGGCCGGTGTCGAGCTCGAGGAGCTGGATCTTCTTTTCCTGATCGGCGAGATAGAGGTGCCCGGTCCCGGTCGCCTCCATCACCGGCGTTCCCTCACCAGTGGCCTTCTCCTTGAGGAAGCCCGTAATGCCGCCTTCAGCGGACGTTTTCCCCTCGAAGGAGATATCTCCGTCGTAGGCGATCATCGAGCCGGCTTTCGCGATGACGGAGCCGTCGAGGTCGACGTCCAGTAGCTTGTCGTTCTCGAGTTGAAACGTGTCGCCGCCAGCTTTCGGTTCGTTCGCGGTAACGAATTCGTCGACGTTCATGATGAGCGAGCCGGATGGCTCTACCGGCTAGTAGACGGACGCGCTCAAATAGGCACTCAATTCCAATTTCAGGTTTTCGTGACTGCCTGTCAGTCGGCGACCGGCGACCGAACGTCGTCTCGATAGCATTTTCGAAATATATTCAGTAGTTCGAACACGTCACTGAGCTTATGGTAGTCTTTCCACACGGTGACGTTCCACACGCTGCCGTGATCCCGATCGGCGAGCCACCGTCAGCGGCGTGTGCTGCAGTCGCCGAGACGCTACGCGAGACCTTCGAAATGCCGGTCCCGGTCGAGCAGCCGCTCGAGCGACCGGACGGGAACGATCGCGACACCGGAAACGTCCGGGCGTATCTCCGGCAACTCGAGGACGAAACCGACGGGATCGACCTCGCCATCGGCGTCACCGACGGGCGGCTCACACAGACTGCCGGCGACACGCCCCAGTGGGGGCTGTTCGGCGTCGGATACGAGTTCGGGACCGTCGGCATCGTCTCGACGGCGCGGCTGGTCGAGGGAGCTACCCTCTCTGAGCTCGAGCGCAAGCGGCTGGCCACGGAGACGCTCTCGGTCGTCGGCACGATGCTCGGACTCCGGAGCCGCGTTCACGATGATGACGACAGCCCGTGTGCCGTCGCCCCTGGAGAAAGCCGACGCGAACTCGATGCGGCCCCGGCGAGCTATTGTACAGCGTGCTGGAACGCGCTCACGGACGACACGACAGCCCCGAAACCGGACGACTGGATCGTCCGCGACCCCGACGAGTCAGATACGAGCGTGGTCCGCGACGAACACGACGAGCGGAAGTGGTGGCACTACCTCCTGATTCCGGTCGGCTTCGTTGTCCTCGCGGCGATAAAAGGCATCGCGCTGCTGGAGCCGGTCGTCAAGCGGCTCCCGCGCCCCGGCACCGGCTCGCGGCGAGATATCCCCCAGCCGATCCACACGGGCTATCGGATCGTTACATTCTGGACGAACGTCGTTCTCTATCTCGGGGCGATCGTCGGCTGGTCGGTCGTCATCGTCTCGATCCACGACAGGTTCCTCGGCGCGGGGTTTTCCGACGCCGGGCTCGTCGGGCTTCTGGTAGGCAGCGTCGTTCTCGGCGTGTACACGGCCTGGATAATCAAAGCGATCGTCGGCGGACTCTACGATGCCGTCCGGGTCGTCGCCGCCGAGGAGTGGTCGTAACCTAGGCGCCGAGCAAGAACTGTGCGATCCCGGTCAACCAGAGAAACGCTGCGAGACCAATAACACCTTCGAGCACGCCCAGCGAGACGTTCTTTGCGAGCACCCGGCGTCGCTCGGCGAGCAGCGTGTCGGGCGATTTGTCCGAAACGAGACCGCTGCCGTCCTCGTGCGCGGTCACGAGGACCGCTTTTCCGTCGGCCGACGCGCGAGCCTCGTCGGGTACCGCGCGCCCGTAGACGAACACCTCGTCGCCGGGTGCGAGGTACTCGTAGGCAAAGCGGCGGTCGCGCTCGAGTCCCTGCGAGGGAAGATCGTGTTCCTCGACGAACGAGGCGAGGTCCCCATCGAGCGGCTCGTGACTGGCGACGTCCGTCTCCAACTGGCGATTCGCCGAGAGATCCAGTCGCAGGTCCGTGGCGTCGACGCGGACGCGAGTACCCTCGATATCGGCCTCGAGGACGAACGGCGGCGCGACCCGCTCGTCGACGTGAGCCGTCTCGAGTTTGTTCGTGTCCTCGACAGTAACATGATAGCACACCGCTCGCTCTTGCCCGCCGAAGGGCACACGCACCGCGTGGCTGCCGGGCCGAGCCGTCCCCACGAGCGCGGTCGTCCCGAACGCGACCGACTCGAGCGCCGACACGGGCCGGTCGACGATCGCGGCCCGTTCTTCGTACCGGTCGAACCCCGAGCGGACGGTGTCGATCCCAACGAGAACCAGCAGGCCCGAGCCGACGACCAGCGCGGCGTAGAGCACGACCGCGAGGATCATGCGTCGGTGGGACCGACCGCGAGCCGCTCGCCGACGTCGACACCCTCGTGAGCTTCTCGGGAGGCGACGAACGGCTGACGGCGGGTAAGCTGATGATAGCGAGCGAAGATCGACTCCGGAACGGTATACAGCAACGCGTTGTAGCTGGCGACGGCCTCGTTGTACTGCTCGCGGCGGTCCTCCAGCCGTTGCTCGAGGCGCTGGATCGATCGCGAGAGTTCGTCGAACCGATCGTTCGACGCCAGTTCGGGATGTTCGTCCGACAGCGCGTAGACCTCCTCGGTCGCCTCCCGGAGCGAGACCGCGACGGCGGCGGCCTCCTCGGGTGACTGGGCCTCGATCGCGCCCTCGCGAGCGTCGACGATCCCCGCGAGCAGGTCCCGCTCGTGCGCGACGTGTTCGTTGGTCAGGTCGACGAGTTGTTCGAGTTCGCTGCGGCGGCGCTCGAGGAGGACTTCGATATCGGCCCAGGTCTTCTCGCAGCGCTCGTTGGCTTCCATGAGCCGCGCCTGTGCGTGCCCGAGATAGCGGACGACGCTGTAGACGACGAGGAGAGCCCCGAACCCGACGACGACCGTCCCGAAGAGACTCATTCGTTTTTCGATAATTCGTCCGCGTTGAATTATAGTTTTTGTTGAACGATCGGGTGGTGGCCGTGAATCATCGAGACACCGTCGAGGGGAGTCGTCCGCCGTAGCGTACGGGATCGACACAGCGTGGTCACTGAGAGCGAGTCGTCAACTGGGACGGGTCGGGACGACCGGCCACAGTCCGGTTTCGGGGAACGACGAGCGTGACGATACTTCCCCGAGAGTCGGCGTCCTCGAACCGAATCGTCCCGCCGGCTTTCGTGACGACGTGATCGACGAACCACAGCCCCATTCCGTTGCTATGGAGTAAGGCGTCGATCTCCGCATCCCCCGCGATCACCTGCCGTTCCGCGGTTGGGATCCCTGGCCCATCGTCCTCCACTCGGATTTCGACCGTGCGGTCCCGGGAGCGGGCACTGATCGTCACTTCGGGTGTCCCCTGCTCGTCGTGCACGATGGCGTTCTCGACGACCTCCGTGATCGCCTGCTCGAGTTCCGGCAGCGTCCGGAGTTCGAGATCGGCCGGGACGTCGACGGTGAACTCGGCGTCGGGATAGCGCTGCTCGAGCCCGTTCACGATGTCGTCGACGATCGCCGGCAGCTCGAGCATCGTTGCCGTCGACGGGGCAGACAGGAGCTGGACGATCTCCCGTTGTTTGTCTGCCTGGGCGAGCAATTGATCGCTCGCGTCGATGATCCGGGCAGCCATCGACACAATCTCGTCGTTGTCGTCGGACTGCTCTCGTATCAGCTCGGCGTTGCCCGCGATCACGTTCATCTCGTTGCGGATGTTGTGTCGGAGGACACGGGCGAGCACCTGGAGCTGCGTGACGCTCTGGTGGAGGTCGGTCTCCAGCCGTCGCTGGTAGGCCTTCCGTTCGGTGATGTCGTCGTGGATCGCGACGAAGTTCCGAATGTCCCCCTCCTCCCCGAAGATCGGAGCGATCGTCTGGTGGATCACGTATCGGTCGCCGTTTCGACGCTCGTTGACGATCTCGCCCTCCCAGACGGCCCCCGCGAGAATCGTCGACCACAGTTCGTCGTAGAAGGCCGCGTCGTGCTCACCGGATTTGAGTAGCCGGGGATTCCGTCCGTGGGCCTGGGCTGCCGAGTAGCCCGTCATGGTTTCCCAGGCGTCGTTGACGTACTGGATGGTGCCGTCTCGGTCCGTGATCAGGACGGCGTGGCCCGAGTAGTCAGCCGCTTTTTTGAATTTGCGGGCCTGGGCTTCGCGCTGGGACAGCGCCCGGTAGAGCGTCTTCTGAGGCTCTGTAAGCCCCATCTTCACCACCGACAGATAGATCAGATAGAACGAGCCGAGCTTGAGAAAGTGACCGACGGCGTTGGAGATTCCATAGACGTCGACGTAGAACGTAAAAGCGAGCTCCGCACCCATCGTCAGCAGTATCGATCCGACGAGAAACTGGAAGATACGCCGGTTGAACGCCTCCCGTTGGCGGTACAGGAGCCCGAGACTGGCTGCAAAGAGACCAATGACCACGTATTCGCTGCCGACCTTGAATCGCGTCAGACCACTCCCCTCGACGTACGTCTGTGGGAACCAGTCGACGACGAAGATCGACCCGAGGCCGAGGCCGACGACGACGACATAGCCCGCTACGAGGGCAGACAGCGTGTTCCCAGACCACTCGAGGTCGTCTCGCTCGCCGACGACGAGGCCGACGAGCCCCGCACCCAGCAGCGAGGCCGCCTCGAGATACCGCCCCAGGATCCAGAGCTGTGTCGGCAGATCCGGACCAGCACTGGGGAAAACACCCATGCCTTTGTACGCGAGTACGTGGAGCAGGTCGACCCCGCTGACGAACAGATAACTGATACCGAGAATGACGATAAACGATCGGTCCAGTTCCTCACGTGTGTTCCAGGTGATCAGAAATACGACCGCAGCGATGAGAATACTGAGTAGTTCGACGAGGCTATGAAAGAGCAAGAAATTCCGCAGCTGGAGGACATACAGCACACCGAGACCACTGGTCACGCCGACGAGAGAGACCGCGTGCGTCCGCCACCGGGCCACCCTGCTACTGACTGCCACCTGTACTGTCTCCCGTCTCAGTGTGTCGGTATAAGAACATCGGCTGCGTCCGTGGCGGCACCCGAAAGCGGTGTGTAATGTCGTCAGGTTGAATTGAGACGATCGGCAGACGGGGTTCGATCGGAGGCCCCGTCATCGGACGAAAATCAGTACCTTCACTGTCCGAACTCCAAACACACACTCGATGAAGACCAAGCGCCTGTTTCTTCTCCTCATCGCGCTTATCGCAGTGGTCCTCTCTGCCTCCGTCGTCGTCGGCTTCCAACACCACAAGGACGCGCTCTACACGCACGAGGAAACGGAACTCGAGCGAGCGACGATGCACGTCCAGTCCGAACTCGACGGGCAACTCGACGCGCTCCAGCGAACGGCCGAGATCGGAGCGACGAACCCGGAACTGACGCGCCACGGGAGCGCGTCCCAGCGACGGACGCTCGAGACGTTCGTCGAGCGGTCGTCGTTCGCCGGCGCGTCGGTCATCGCCGCCAACGGGACGATGACGAACATCGTCGCCGACTCCGGCAGGCCGGACGACACCGTCGGCGGCGATTTCGGCGATCGCGTCTACTTCCAGCGCGCGATGGCCGGCGAAACCTACGTGAGCGAGCCGATCGAAGCAGAATCCGGCAACTACATTCTGACGATCAGCACGCCGCTGTACGAGAACGGCACGCGTGTTGGCACGCTCAACGCGGCGTTTCACCTCGAGGACGGGGACTTCTTCGCACAGTTTTCGTCGACGCTCGAGGACGGGCAGGGGTTGACGATCGAGTCACAGTCCGGCGAGCGCATTTATACGGCCACACCGTCGCCGAACGCCGACCTGATGGAGCGGCAGACGACGCTCTCGGAGACCGGCTGGACGATTACCGTCAGTGAGAGTCGGGTCCCAATACAGGAGCGGAGCCGAGAACTCACCGTTCTCCAAGGCGGTGCCCTCCTGTTCGTACTCGGTACCCTCTCGCTATTCGGGTGGTGGGTCTATCGGCGGAACCTCGCCCAACTCGAGGAATTGCTGGCCGGCTTCGAGGCGCTCGAAAATCGAGAGTATCAAACGCGAATCGCCCTCGAGGGAGCCGACGAGTGGCAGCACATCGGGCACGGGTTCAACCAGCTAAGTCGAACGCTCGACGGACACATGCGCGAACGCCAGGCGTACGAACGTCGCCTCGAGACCCAGCGAGACAACCTCGAGACGCTGAACCAGGTGTTGCGCCACGATATCCGCAACGACCTTCAGCTCGTCCTCGCCTACGGGGACCTGCTCGCCGACCACGTCGAGGCGGGCAGTGATGGCGAGGAGTATCTGGAGACGCTCCAGGACAGCGCGTCACAAGCGGTCGAACTGACGGAGACGGCACGAGAGATGGCCGACGTGATGCTCACGAACGCGGCCGATCGACAGCAACTGTTCCTGTCACCCGTCATCACGAACGTCATCGAGGACGTCCGGTCACAGTACACCAACGCGGAGGTCGCCATCGAAGGGAGGGTGCCCGAGACGGCTGTGCTGGCAAACGGGATGCTCGAGTCCGTCTTCCGGAATCTGGTGACAAACGCCATCCAGCACAACGACAAGGCGGTTCCGGAGGTGACCGTCTCAGTGGACGACGACGGGAGCGACGTCACCGTCCGCGTCGCGGACAACGGTCCCGGCATCCCCGACGCCCAAAAAGAGGAGATCTTCGGCAAGGGCGAACACGGTCTCGAGAGCGCCGGAACCGGGCTCGGTCTGTATCTGGCCCGGACGCTGGTCGACGCCTACGGCGGCGACATCCAGGTCGAGGACAACGACCCCGAGGGCGCAGTCTTCGTGGTCACGCTCCCCAAAGCCGAGTAGCGCCCGGTTCGCATGGGTCGACCTTTTTCCGGCTGTGACACGTCCATCTCGCGTATGTCCGACCCTGACGTCCGTGGCGCCTGGACCGAACCCGAGGTTGCGGCCTTCTTGGACGAGGCGACGATTCCGATCCGGCTCGCGACCCAGCGACCCGACGGGTCGCTGTGGCTCGTTGCACTGTGGTTTCGCTACCGCGACGGCACGCTCGAGTGCGCGACCGGCGCCGATGCAGCGCTCGTTCGCTTCCTCCGGCACGAGCCGGCGGTCGCCTTCGAGGTCTCGACCAACGACGTTCCCTACCGCGGCGTCAGAGGGACCGGAACCGCCGACCTCGCGCCTGATACCGACAAGACGGTCCTGCGGGCGCTCCTGGAGCGGTATCTCGGCGGGACCGACTCGGAGCTCGCCGCGTGGTTGCTCGACGACGACCGCGACGAGGTACGGATTCGGATCGAGCCCCACGAGTTCTATAGCTGGGATTACAGCGAGCGGATGGGGACAGGCTCGAGCGAGGACACGGCCTAGCGATGGAAGAGAAAATCGGAGTGCGGGACGATCGAGTCCCGCGAACGAAAATGGAACGGACGGAACCGCGCTGGCCGATCAGTCGTCAGCGCTCGGGGCGACCACTTTCGGGTCGTCGGAGTCGTCGGCGCGTGGGAAGTGACCGATCGTCTCCTCGCGGAACGCCTCCTCGTCGAACTCGTAGTCGTCGCCGAGGAAGTCGAGCACGGTGTGGGTGTCCCGCATGGCGTTTTTCAGACACGTCGAGGCACCCGGCGACGGCGTGATGTTGAAGATGATGTCGTCGCCGACGATCTTGGCCTCACCCATGTCGAGCGATTTGTTCTTCGTGTCGACGATCTGTGGGCGGACGCCACCGTAGCCTTTCGCGCGTTCGATGTCCTCGAGTTCGACGGTCGGGACGACCTTCTGGACGTGCGGGAGGAACTGTTTCCGGCCGACTTTCGGCACGTCGTAGACGAGGTTCCGGAGCACGTACGGCAGCAGGATGCGGTCCGCGAGAATGTTGCCGTAACTCAGGAACGCCGACGCGTTCAGGCCGAACACGTCGAGGAAGTCTTTCACCGTCGAGATGCGGCCGCGCTCGAGCGTCGGGACGAGCTTCGCGGTCGGCCCGAAGCGGGTGATGGTGCCGTCGTGGACGTCCGCGTCGCCGTGGACGGCCGCGAAGGGTAGTTTCTTCATCTGGAGCGTGTAGACCTTGCCGTTCAGGAGGCCGTCGTCGGTGTCCGCCAGGAAGAAGCTCCCGGCGATGGGGAGCAAGACCTTGTCCTGCCCGTAGCCGAGTTCCTTCGCCATCTGCAGGCTGTGCGAGCCGGCAGCGACGACGGTGGCGTCACAGTCGAAGCGACCGCGGTCGGTCTCGATCGTGTAGCCGTCGAGCGTCGGCGTGATGTCCGTGACTTCCGTGCCGGTGTAGACGTCGACGTTCGCCTCCTCGCTGGCTTGCTCGACGAACGACTTCGACGTCTCGCCGTAGTCGACGACGTAGCCGTCGGGCGTCTGCAGGGCGAGCATCTCCTTGTTGGGATCGCGGCCCTCGACGACCTTCGGCTCGAGTTCGGCGATCTCCTCGCGGCCGATCGGCCGGAGCTTCGGGAAGAGGTCGCCGAAACCTTCGTCCTCGTAGCGCTCCTCGAGTTCTGCGACCTCCTCGTCGCCGACACCGAGGACCATCTTGCTGCGCTTGGAGTGCATCTCCCGGTCGGGGTCGTGGTTCTCGAGATACCCCGCGAGGAGTTCCGCAGCCTCTTTGACCTCTTCGGCCTTCTCGAGCGTGTAGTTGGTCTCGATATCCCCGAAGTGGAGGGTCTGGGAGTTGTTGGTGTGGTGGGAGTTGATCGCTGCGATCTCCGATTCCTTCTCGATCAGTGCGATCGAGTCGATATCAGTGAACTTCGCGGTCGTGTACAGAAGGGATGCGCCACTGATACCGCCGCCGACGATAACTAGGTCGTATTTACCAGACATTATTGGTTTGTGTGGGTCGGTACTGCATACGCTCGACTCCAGACCTATAACTCATATTTTTTCGTCCGCGTTTTCGACAGCCGTCGATACCCTAATCGACGACTGCAGTCCAAGGACAGAATCGAACGGAGACCGGTTCTCGCGACCGATAAGCGGATCGAATCGAGAAAACATGTGGGTGTGCTAATTACTCTCTGGTTGATAATCAGATTTCTCTTATCGTTTCCCACGGCTGGTGACGGTCCAATATCGACAGTCGACGTACCAACAGCGAAGACCGACCGCGTGCTCGAGACGCTGCCAGCCACGGCGAGTCACTCGCTCGAGTCGGCCTCCTGGTAGATGACGTGGCCGCAGGCCTTGCAGTGGGAGGCGTCCCGATCGTGAGCCGACAGCCCGCAGTTCGGGCACGTGACGTCGACTTTGTCCCTGCGGCTCCACTCGCGGACGATCTTGCTCGCCTGCCACGGGATGACGATGATCCCGATCAGGATCGCCGCCACCGTGACCCACCGGCCTGCGGCCGTGTACGGGATGATGTCACCGAACCCGACCGTCGACAGCGCGACCACGACGTAGTAGAAAGCGTCGCCGAACGTGCTCACCTCGGGATTCGCGGCGTGTTCGGCGCTATAGAAGAGCCCGGCGAAGACGAACAGCAGGACCAGCACCGTCAACAGCAACTTCAGCGCGCGCAGGGCGTTGTCGGAGACCGTTCCGAAAAAGAACTCCGCGTCCTGTGTGAACCGATAGAACCGGAGCGCACGAAGCACGCGGATCGCACGGAGGAAGCCGACATTGGCGATCGTCGCACCCGGCACGACCAGCACCAGAAACGTCGGCAGAATCGCGAGTACATCGGCAACGGTGTAGGGATCGGCAGCCTCAGCGAGGCGATTCCGAGCACCGTACAGTCGCAGGACGTACTCCACCAGAAACACGCTGGCGATGGCGACTTCGAATCGCCAGAGCGTCGCCTGAAGAGCGGCCGAGAGCGGATACGTCTCCGCGACGAAGACGACGACGAACACGAGATTGAGCGCCAACAGCGCGATGTCGATCGCTTTGCCAAGCGGCGTCCGATGATCGAGCAGGTAGAATCGAACGAGTTCCCGACGATCGCGCTGGGTTGGCGACGGGTCGGTCGGCATTCGACGGGACTCTCGGCGGGCGAGCCATGTAGTCCCTCGGGTCCGCGCCTGGACGGACTCCGGCAGATGCGGCGAGCCATGAAAGAAGTGAATCGGTCGATTCTGCGCCTCATCGCGTCGATCGCCTCGCCGGCGATGATCGACGACCTCGAGCTAGAACCGTTCGTCGAGTCCGATCGGGGACGCGACACCTATCGCGAATCGAGGACCGAGTCGCCACCTTCCGACGGCGTGGATTTCGAGGAGTTGCGATCAGTCCTGCGCGACGTCGAGCGGAACTCGCTTTGGTCGCGGTTCATGTAGATCGGTGGGCTGATACTGTCTCTGAACGCCCGGTCACGTCGCGAATTCGCTCGGTGTCTGTCCCGTTTCGCTCGAGATGATCTGGACTGTTCGGGACGAGCCGGCGTGAGATAGCAGGGGTACAGCTATACAATTAGCACGCGTACATTGGCCATGTTATCGAGTGCCACAAACTCGCCGCTCGACGATGTCGAGTTCCTCGCGCGGTCGGAACACCGCGTGGACGCACTCGACGCGCTGGCCAGACGCCCCCGGAGCCGGACCGGCCTCCGAGAGCTGACCGGCGTTTCGCGGTCCACGATCGGACGGACGCTACGCGAACTCGAAGACAGACACTGGATCCGCAGGGACGGCCACCAGTACGAGGCGACGCAGCTGGGTGCGTTCGTCGCGTCGGGAATGCGGGACCTGATCGGCCGACTCGAGACCGAGCAGAAACTCCGCGACGTCTGGCAGTGGCTCCCGTTCGAGGAGAGCGGATTCACGATCGAGATGGCGTCGGACGCGGTCGTGACGGTCGCCGAAAGCGACGACCCGTACCGACCGGTGAACCGATTCGAGTCGCTGCTTCGGGAGACGGACCGGCTTCGATTCGTCGGGTTCGATCTCGCGTTGCTCGAGCCGTGTCGGGACGAACTTGCCCGACGGATCGTCGACGGGATGCAAACGGAGATCATCGATCCGCCGTCGGTGGCCAGGTACATCCGCACGACCTATCCGGAGCACTGTTCCGGCGCTCGTGAGAGCGGGAATCTCACGGTCCGGTTACACGACGACCTGCCACCGTACGGGATCGCCATCTTCGATCGACGAATCGCGATCAGCGGCCACAACCCTGAGAGCGGGACGGTTCGCGTGTTGATTGACACCGACACGCCGGCGGCACGCGAGTGGGCGGAATCGGTGTACGATTCCTGCCGACGTGAGTCTCGATCGCTTGCGCTCGAGGGGGCCCCGGAGTGAGCGTGCATCGAGTGTGGGCTCGCTTGCACCAGGTGCCTTCGTTTCAACGGGTGCACGACGGGCAACGGCTGCACGAACGTCACGAGATGACTACACGAGCCTCGGTCTCGTATCCACGCTCGCTGGAGGCGAACCAAACGATGACGACAGACATGCAATCGGACGAGACGACAGCGCTACAGGTAGCATGCGACACGGAAGTGTCGGGCTGCGTCTTTCTCATGCGTACCGAGGAAGACGACAAGGAACGCCTGTTGGAGATCGCACGCGATCACGTGAGAGAACAGCACGGAAAGGAGTACACCCTCGACGAAATCGAAGCCCAGCACGTAACCGAGGTCGCAGTCGAAACCGAGGCAGGCTAGAACGATGGGGATGAATCGAGCGACGGCTGATCGACACGAGGTAGACCACGAACGCGGGCGCAGAGTACAGACCGGCTCGCTCCTGATGGCGCTTGCGGGCGTTGCCTTCATCGGCTACGGCGTCGTCTTCCTCGCCAGAACGTTCTTCGGAAGCGGCTTCGAACTGGGCGTCGCGACCCTGAACGGCGTCACCCCGGCAGAACTCAATGCAGTCGATCCGGCCGTCATGCACTACATCAATCACCTCCACGTCGCCACGTCGGCGTTTATCATCGCCACCGGGATCGCCATCACGGCGTTGGCGTGGTACGGTGTGCGAAACGGACTTCTGTGGGCGTGGGCGACGGCGATCGTCACCGCCGTGGTCGGACTGGCCATCGCACTCCCGATGCACTACGCCGATCTCTTCGCTCACAACTGGCTGACGCACCTCGGCCCGATCTATCTCGCAACGATCGTGTTCGTGGGAGGGGCCATACTCGCCTATCCGGGCGTTCAATCCGAGTCTCAAACGGCAGAATCCAGCGGGAATACCGAGGCATAGGGCCTCGTCTCGCTCACCAACTATCTCGGTGACACAGGGGTAGACGGGGAGCCTCGATACCCGACCGAAACCGATCATCATGGCCTCGAGTGGCGCATCGCCTCGAGAGCCTCGGCCACGAAAATCGAATCGGGAGCGGATCTGCCCGCGTGATCGTCATATATAGTAACCACCGACCGTCACTGCACACCCGATCGTACGGCTACTGTGCGATCGGTGTCTAACTCGATTCAGTTGGTCTATAGATCGTCCGGGCTCTGAAAGTGACGAAACGCTGTTGCACTCGAGGCAGAGTCGGTCCATCGTCGACTTCAGTGGCTGCGGAGAGTCGACTAGACTTTACGTGTGCATCAGCAGTACTACACGTGAATTCTACAGAGGTCCGTCGCCAGTGGGCAGAACGATCCGGCGAGTACTCACCGGAATATTACGCCTACTACGGGCCGGACGAGACGAGCGAAACGATCCGCAGTATCCTCGAGCGGTTCGTCGGCCGAGACGCATCTATCCTCGAACTCGGCTGTAGTTCGGGCCGTCACCTCGCGCATCTCCACGACCACGGCTTCGAGAGCCTGTCCGGGATCGACGTCAACGACGACGCGTTCGACGTGATGGCCGAGACTTACCCCGAACTCGCCGCTGACGGGACGTTCTACCATGACTCGATCGAAGCCGTCGTCGGAGAGTTCGACGACGGCCAGTTCGACGTCGTCTACTCGGTCGAGACGCTCCAGCACCTCCATCCCGACGCCGAGTGGGTGCTCGAGGACCTGGCCCGAATCACTGCCGATCTCCTCATTACGATCGAAAACGAGGGCGAGGGAGAGCGTGACGGTTCAGAGTCAGCGACCCCCAACGTGAGCTACGTCAACGACGACGTCCCGCTGTACCACCGCGACTGGAACCGGGTGTTTACCGAGTTGGGCTTGCTCGAGGTCGAGGCCACGTCGGGCAAGCGAGATACCGTTCGAACGTTCCGCTCGCCACAGGCCTAATCGTTAATTGTACACGTCGACAGTCTCCTCCGTGTCAAAGTCGATGGTCTCGACACTCACGACACTGGTTGTGCTCTCGCAGCAACGTGCAGGTTGCGGGCCTAATCTCCCCGTTCGTTCCTGTTCCTGTCTGGATCGAAAGCTGGCCTCGGCACTCGAATGGGAATGACTTACAAGTGTCCTCGTGGTCCGTTCGTGGCCGTTCGAGATCGGTTTCGAGTCTGCGCAGACGACGGCGAACGACCACAAGAGCGGCGACAGAGACGGGGTGACATCATAATGACGACAGAAATAACGGAACTCGTTCGACGCGACCCGGAGGAGGTCTGGACCGAGGGCAACCTCGACGTGATCGAAGAGATATACGCGGAGGAGTTCGTCCTCCACGACCCGGCCGCGCCCGATGAGCCACGAGGTCGCGACGACTACAGGGACTACGTCGAACGCTATCGTAAGGCGTTTCCCGATGTCGAGTACGAGATCGAAGACGTGATCGCCGAGGGAGAGACCGCGGCCCTTCGATACACCGCACGCGGCACGCACGAAGGCGAGTTTGCTGGTATAGAGCCGACCGGTGATCGAGTTTCGGTGTCGGGGATGGAGATGTACCGCGTCGAAGACGGAACGATCACCGAGATGTGGACGAGTTACGACGCTCTCGGGCTGTTCCAGGAACTGGATGTTATCCCATCGCTCGAGGAGCTCGGTGAGGATTCGGACGGCTAGTCGACGGGTCGTGTGAGGACAGTAAATCGGTGGCCTCGGCACTCATAGGGCTCGTCACCACCGGATGCCGAGTCCGGCTCGGAGCGGGTGTATCGTCATCGGCCACGCGAGCGTAGGGCCGTCGCTCCAAAGACGGTTTGGATTCGTCAGAACAGGGTCCGCGTTACGCCGCTTCGTCCGTGTTTCCGGATGCAAACGCCGCGTTCCACTCGTCGACCAGGTTCTCGAGTCGCGCCCGGTTGCGGTGGGAGAACATCCGGGGGGCGCGGTCAGTCGCCGTTCGTGGGTCCTCGAGCGGGGTCGTGGTCGTGCTCGCGGGTGTCGCTTGCGTTCGGTCGGGCGTCGGTTCAGGTTCGGGCTCGGATCGGGTCAGGTATTCTGTGTGCATGTCGGTCGGGTGTTAGTGTCGTCGTAATCGGTACTGGTCGGCGAGGAAGTCAGGCTGCTACGTGTACGACCGACATCTGTACACCCTCGTACCGCCCCCATGGTTATAAAAGTTCATGATAAATCTCGTCTCCAGACGATGGTGTCAGTAACCAACCATCATGGGGAGAAGTGTCAGTGGTGGGCTGCCGTCGAACCGAGTCCGATGATCGACTTCGGCGGACGGACACCGAGCCGATGTGCGTGATCGAGAACTGTCGTCTCCGGTTGACGCTCCGACAGCTTGAGAACCAGTCCCAGTGATCCCTCGAGTATCGATGGCTGGTGACGAGCGTGACGATGACGCTGTGGCGGACATCAGTTTCGTGGTGCCGGCGCAAAACGAGGCCGACTACCTCCCGGGGTGTCTGGCGAGTCTGACCACGCTGGAGACGGCCTCCGAGTACGGGGTGTTCGTCGTCGACGGCGACTCGAGCGACGACACGCCGGCGATCGCTCGCGAGTACGGCGCAAGGGTCGTCCACGAGGCGGGTGAGAGCATCGCGGCGGCACGAAATCTGGGGGCCGAACACGCGTCCGGCGAGTGGCTGGCGTTTATCGACGCCGACACGCGGGTGCGAGCGACCTACCTCACTGAACTCCTCGGATTCGTCGCGGCCAACCGCCTCGCGGCCGCGAGTTCGTACTGTCGGATCACCGGCCCTCACCGCGCGAAGGTCATGGAGGCGACGATCAACCACGTCTTCTCGCGGCTCGAGCGGCCGATCTTGCCGGGCTTTAACTGCTTCGTCCACCGACGCGCGTTCGAGGAAAGCGGTGGGTTTCCCGAGGTGCCGAACGAGGATACGGCCTTCAGTCGGCGGTTCGCGAGCCGCTATCCGACAGCCTACTGTCCGACTATCCTCGTCGAGACGTCGGGGCGACGAATCGCCAGGTCCGGACTGACGGGGACGCTGTGGCACTATCTGCAACTGGACCGCGAGCGGCTCCGGACGGAGTACTGAGTCCGATCGCCCGACCGCGCCGCGTACCGGGGCTCACGGGCACCCGCTCAAGGCCTACGCTTTTCCCGGTCGCCGTGGGCGATTGCGCTGTGTCGACCGTACCACCGGAGGCGGAACGATTGCTCGAGCGCGAGCGCGTGATGGCCCACCTGGGCACCTGCGTCGAGGGACGGCCCCACGTCGCGCCAGTCTGGTATCGGTACGCCGACGGCGTCGTCGAAATCGTGACGACGGGCCGGAAGCTGGCGAACATCAGGCAGAACCCGCGAGTCGCTCTCTCGATCCAGAAGGACGACGCGGGGCAGACACAGTGGATGGTGTCGCTGCTCGGCACGGCGACGGTGGTCGAGGACGAAGACGAGACGGCCGCAGCCCGTCGCCGGATCAACGAGAAGTACGGTGTCGAGCCCGACGCCTACGCCGAGAACACGCTGGTCCGGATCGAGGTCGGTTCGGCGACGTATCGCACCTACTGACCGGCCGGTTCGACGGTTACTCGCGGTCGGGCGGCGGCCCACGCAGTCCCGGCTGCGTCTCCGCGTTCCGCACGCGTCGCATCCGGGCACGGAGGTCGGACGGTGTAGCTGGCACCGACTGCTCGAGGTCGGCCCCGTCGTCGCCGTCCTCGAGTTCGGCGAGTGACTTCGGGAACGTCCGGAGGTCCTTGTGGATCGCCAGCCCGGCGGAAGCGCCGTCACCGATGGCGATGGTGGTCTGGTTCTGTCCGTGGGTGACGTCGCCGACGGCGTAGATCCCATCGACGCTGGTCTCGCGGTTCTCGTCGACGTCGATCGCGCCGTCGTCGCCCAGGTCACAGCCGAGGTCGGCGTTGTACGCGGAGCCGTACATTGCGAACCCGCCCAGGTAGTCCTGCTCGGTCCCGTCGGCGAAGGACAGACCGCCGAGCCACGGCGGCTCGTCTTCGTCGATGCGGTCGTCGGCGTACGCCGAGACGACGGCGGTGTCGATCCGATCGACCGGGTGGGCTGCGAGCTGTGTGTCGGTCTCGTCGCCCCACGCCGGCTCACGGCCGTCGAGCAGGAGATCGACGTCAGGGGTGAAGTTGCACATCGTCATCGCGACGTGGGCCGCGCTCTCGGTATGGCCGAGGACGAAGACCGGGCCGTCGCCCAACGTGTACGCATCGCAGTGCAGACAGTAGTGTAACCCTCGTCCCGTAAACCGCTCGAGGTCCGGGACGTCGGGGCCGCGATCCCGGAATCCGGTCGCGAAGACGACGCGGTCGGCGTCGACGGTCGCGTGGGCCGCCTCGAGTCGAAATTGGGGTCCGTCGCGCCGCGTCACCGACTGGACGGCATCCTGGAAGAAGTCGCCGCCGTAGTGCTCGAGTTGGGCGACGGCGTGGGCAGCCAGTTCACGCCCAGAGACGGCCTCGGAGACGCCCAGCAGGTTGTGGACGTGGGAGACTGCGGCATGGCGGCCGCCCTCCGTCTCGAAGACGACGGTGGGATGGCCGAGCCGTGTCGTGTACAGCGCCGTCGTCAGACCGGCGGGACCACCGCCCACGATGGCGAGCTCGTAGCTCGGGGTCGAGTGATCGGTCATCGTGTCCTCTGCACGCTCGAGGGGGTTGACCCTGTGGCGTGACTATGCCCCGGAACCGGAGACGCGGTCGAACTCGCGTCTCGTCGAGCGACGAACCGAAACCGACTGGTCGCTCCCCGACGGACGCGAACCGAGGACGACCGATGATGCTCACACCACTGCTCGTCGATGTCGCCGGCACGCTCGCGGCGGCGAGCGGCCCGCTTCGGTACGCGCTGGTGTTTCTCTTCGCCGCGATTCCGGTCGTCGAGATCCTCGTCGTCGTCCCCGCCGGCATCGGGCTCGGCCTCGATCCGGTCGCGACCGGCGTCGTCGCGTTCGCGGGAAACGTCACGTCGGTCTACGCGCTCGTCGCCTTTCACCGACGACTCTCACGGTGGCTTCGAACGCGGCGACCGGCAACCGACCAGGGGCCGAGCGATCGATACGCTCGAGCGCGCAGCCTGTGGGACCGCTACGGGCTCCCGGGGCTCGCCGTCGGCGGACCGGTCCTGACCGGCGTCCACGTCGCTGCGCTCGTCGCGTTGCTGGCCGGGAGCTCGAGTCGGCCCGTCGCGGGCTGGATGACGGTCGGCATCGGGGTCTGGACGGTCCTGCTGGTCGCCGGCTCGGCGTTCGGACTGTCACTGCTGGGGCTCGCGTGAGACGAGCGACGGCGCTGACTAGCGGCTACTCCTCGCTCTCCTCGATTCGTTCGCGCGCGGCCGCGACCACGAGCGGAAGCGTGATCGTCGCGTCGGCGTAGACCGAGACGTTCTCGGCGTCTTTCTCGAGTTTGCCCCACGAGCGGGCCTCGTCTAAGGTCGCACCGGAGAGGCCACCGGTCTGTTGGGGGTCCATCGTCAACTGGACGGCGTAGTCGTAGGCGTCGGGCGAGACGAGCATCGTCTGGAGGGTGAAGTTCTTCGGGACGCCGCCGCCGACGACGAACGCGGCGGCCTCGTCGGCGTGGTAGGCGATGTCCGTCAGCGGCGTCATGTCGGCCAGCGCGTCCAGCGAGAAGTCAGACGTCTGGGAGTACATCCACGCCTGCAGACCGAGCACGGAGTCCTGGACGGCGGGACAGTAGATCGGCACGTCGTTTTCGTAGGCCGCGGCGGCGATGCCGGCGTCTTCGTCGACGTTATCGCGGTCGTTCACCTCGGCGTTCGCCCGGCCGAGTTCCTCGACGAGGCGCTGGATCGAGACGACGCCGTCCTCCTCGAGCACCGGAAAGACCTCCTCGCGCAGGTGCGATTCGAACGTCGCGAAGAACTCCTGTGGGAGATAGACGTTGTAGATGCGGTCGACGCCCTCGTCGCGCAGCGTCTCGTCGTGTTCGCGTTCGGTCTTGCCCTCGGCCGTCACCTCGCCGTGGTGGTGTTTACCGCCGATGGCCTCGATCGCATCGTGGGTAAGGTTCGCTCCCGTCGTGACCAGCACGTCGATGTAGCCGTCGCGAATGAGATCGGCGACGATCGCGCGCATGCCGGTCGGAACCATCGCGCCCGCGAGGCTGAAGAAGACGGTCACGTCGTCGTCGAACATCGCTTCGGTGATGTCGACGGCCTCGTGGAGGTTCGCCGCACCGACGCCGGCCGCCCCGTACTCGTCGGCGAGTTCGCCGACCGTCATCCCGGCCCGGACTTCGGCGTGGCCGATTGGATCGTGCGAGAAGGTCTCGCGGTCGAGCTCGTGGTGACCGTCCGCGGCACCGTCGGCGGCGTCGCTGTCGTGATCGTGCTCGTCGCTCATGTGCTCGCATGCGCGAGCCACCGGTTTGAACGTCGCGGTCTCGCACGTGACAGGGGCAAGAAAATACTACAATCCCGTCGGTACGTCGAGATACGTCGTCTCGAGCCCCCAATCCTCGACCAACGCCTGCAGCGAGCGCACGCCAAACGTCTCCGTCGCGTAGTGGCCCGCGAGGAAGACGTGAATCCCGGCTTCCTTGGCTTCGTGGTAGACCTTTCCTTTCCCTTCGCCGGTCACGAGCGCGTCCGCGTCGGCCGCGGCGGCCTCGTCGAGCCAGTCGACCCCGCTGCCGGTGACGATCGCGACGTCCTCGATCTCGTCGGGGCCGAAATCGAGCACCGGAACGGGGCGGCCGCCCGTGTCAAGGTCGGCCGCGAGTCGCTCGCGCAGCTCGTCGGGGCTGTAGGGGTCGGCTGCTGTCCCGCGCTGGCCGATGTATTCAGGGCCGAGTTCGCCGAACGGGGTTCGGTCCTCGAGGTCGAGCACGTCGGCGACGCCGGCGGCGTTGCCCAGTTCCTGGTGGCCGTCGAGCGGCAGGTGTGAGACGTACAGTGCGAGGTCGTGCTCGAGCAGCGGCGCGAGCCGATCGTAGGTCCGGCCAGTGATGCGGTCGATCCCGCCCCACGAGAGGCCATGGTGGACGACCAGCAGGTCCGCGTCGGCTGCGATCGCCTCTTCGAACGTCTCGCGGACGCCGTCGACGGCGAACGCCACGCGTTCGATCTCGGCGTCGTCCGGACCGACCTGGAGACCGTTCGCGCTCGCGTCGAGATCGGCGTAGTCTGCGGTCCGAAGCTCCTTGTCGAGTCGATCGACGATGCTCGAGAGTTGCATGGTCGGCTCTTGTGTGACGGTCGTCTTGTAACCGACTGCTTCAACTCCGACGGCTCGAGTGCGCGTCGGGTCGAACGAGAAAACGGGCCGGCGCTACATGAGGTAGAACAGCGGGAAGAGGATCACCCAGACGATGTCGACGAAGTGCCAGTAGAGCCCGAAGTACTCCACCGGCCGATCGTCATCGAGGTAGGCGTCGACGGTCGTGATCCGATAGATCATGAACCCGGCGATGAGCAGGCCGAGAATGACGTGGAACGCGTGCAGGCCCGTCGTCACGAAGTACATCGAGTACTCGAGGTCGGTAAACCAGTAGATGTCGTGGGCAAACTCCTGGCTCCACTCGTAGCCCTTGATTCCGAGGAAGGTGAATCCGAGCGCAAGCGTGGCTCCCATCGACGCGAGCAGGCCGCGTTTGTTCCCACGTTCGGCCATCATCAGCGCGATGACGACGGTGAAACTCGAGGTCAACAGGACGTAGGTGTTGACCAGTCCGACGACCTCCGAAGGCGGAACGGGCTCGATCGCCCCCCAGCCCGTGTTGAGCCGCATGAAAACGTACGCGCCGATGACAGCACCGAAGACGACGACGTCCGACGCCAGGAAGAACCAGACGCCGGTCTTGGTCGTGCCGACGCCCTCGAACGGCCAGCGTTCGGCGATCGCCATCTCCGGTGCGTTGAACTCCTCACGGCCGTACTCGAAGAGCGAGTAACCGAGGATGCCGACGCCGACCAGCGAGAGGATAGGGTAGACGACGTTCGGCGAGCCGGCAGCGGCACCGGCGAGTTCCGCCCCGCGTGGGACCGCAAACTCGGCGACGAACGGCGTCAGTCCCGAGAAGCCGAGGAACGTCACGAACATTCCGACCCCGATGCCGAACGGCCAGATGCTCGCGTGGTCCTCGTGTTCGGCCTCGAGCGCCTCGGTCTGTCCTGTCCGGCCGCGGGCGACCGCGCCGCCGTCGGTCGCGGTCGCGTCGTCGACGAACCGCAACTCGCCGCTGGCGTAGCTGGGCCGGTTCGGCCAGTTCTCGAGCGGCGGGGGAGAGGTCGTCGCCCACTCGGCAGTGCGTGCGAACTGCCACGGGTTGTCGGGTGCGTCGGGGCCCGAAACGAGGCTTTTGCCGAGCGTGATGAAGACGAGCAGGATCGACAGAGCGAGGACGAACGCGCCGACGGTCGCGAGTTGCTGGTAGAGCTGTGCGCTCTCGGCGTAATGGAAGACCCGGCGAGGCGTCTCCCAGGCCAGAAACATCGGGAAGTACAGCAGGTTGAAGCCGACGAAGTAGACGGCGAAGCTGAGTTTTCCGAGTCGTTCGGAGTACATCTTCCCGGTGATCTTCGGCCACCAGTAGTAGAGACCGCCGATCAGCGCTGTGACACCGGAGACCATCACGTAGTGGAAGTGCGCGACGACCCAGTAGGTGCCACGGAACTCGTAGTCGAGGACGACAGCACCCAGGAATACCCCCGTAATGCCGCCGATGATAAACAACACGAGCGCCCCGAGCGTGAACAGGAACGGCGTCGTAAACCGCACCCGACCCTTGACCATCGTATAGATCATCGCGAAGACCATCAGATCGAAGGGCAACGAAATTCCGATCGTCGTCGCCATGAACAGCGTCTTGATGGGGAGGTTGATCGTCGTCAGGAACATGTGATGCATCCACACGAGGAACGACTGGACCGCGACCAGCACCATCGCGATGATGACCCACTTGCGACCGACCAGCCGGCGACCGGTGAACGTCTGGACGATCTCGAACATGATCCCCAGCGCGGGGAAGAAGACGATATAGACCTCCGGATGACCGAAGAACCAGAAGATGTGTCCCCAGAGCAGGCTCGAGCCTTGCCCAGTCGAGGAGAAATACTGCGTGAGCAGGATACGATCGGTGAGCATGAGGATGAGCGCGGCCAGCAGCGCCGCGAAGGCAAACAGCATCATCCAGACGGTCAGCAGCGTTCCCCACGTGAACAGCGGCATGTTCCAGAGACCCATCCCCTCAGCGCGACAGCAGTGGATCGTCGTCAGGAAGTTCACCGACCCGAGGGTAACCGACATGACAAAGAGCGTCAGCGCGAGGATCGTCGTGTTCCCACCCATCGTCAGCGTGTAGCCAGGGTTGTAGATCGGCACGTTCAGCGGCGCGTACATATACCAGCCGTTGGCCCACGTCGTCCCCTGGAAAAAGGAAAGCAGGATGAGGATTCCAGAAAAGAGGTAGAACCAGTAACTCAGGGCATTCAGCCGGGGAAAGGCGAGGTCTTTCGCCCCGATCTGTAAGGGGACGACGTAGTTCGCGAAGGCGAAGCCAAGCGGCGAAATAAACCAGAAGACCATCAAGAGCCCGTGGACCGACACTGCCTGGTTGTACTGTGTGTTCGTCAGGAAGTCGATCCCGCCCGCTTCCCACAGGTGGATCCGAAACAGCAACGCGAGGACACCACCGGCGACGAGCAGGAACATCGACGTCGCCAGATAGAGGATTCCGACGTCTTTGTGATTCGTCGTCACCAGCCACCGTTTGACCGTCGTCCGCGGCGGAAAGTCACTCATCGGCCGACACCCCCGTGCGCCGAATATCGCATGTAGCCATCGTCACGTCGAAGACGCTGTGACGAAACGGCCGCGAAACACCGACTGAAACAGCATCTCGGTACGCGACAGGGACTCATATCCACTGTCTCACTACGATAGTACGTATCAAGGTACGCGGTGCATCTGCAGGCGATACTTACCGGCCCGAACGCACAGTGACTGCCAGATCGAGGAGGGGAGACGGATTCCGCTCAATCCACAGCAATGGCGGGCGCCGAACGAGCGCCGAAGCGCGTCGACGCTATCGATCGCTCGAGCCCCGAGCCAACCCAGGATAGTCGACGACGACCCCGTCGACGCCGGCCGCTGCGAGCGCGTCGAACTGCACCCAGGTCGTCGCCGTCCAGACGTTGACTGCGCGACCCTCCGAGTGAGCCACCTCGAGTACGTCGATCTCGGGTTCGTCGGCCGACAGACCGGCGGATGCCGTCTCGGCCAGGTGCGTCCCGGCGATCGCGTTCCGCGGCGGATGAATCGCCTCGCAGTCGTAGCGCCGTGCGATTTCGAGGCCGGCCTCGAGATCGTCCCAGACCAGCGGTGCCACAGCAGCGTCGGCGACCGCTCGCAGCGCCGCGATCGCACCCTCGCAGAACGACGAGAACAGCAGGTCGCCGCCGAACGACTCGCAGTCGGCGACGACGCGCTCGACGAACGGCTGCCACACCTCCCGACGCCGGTCGCACTCGGTCGACGAGAGCGACTCGCCGACGCGAAGCTCCGTGGTGCCGGGATTCTTCAGTTCGACGTTGACGCCGACCGTCTCGGGGACGGCTGCGAGAAATTCGGCTAGCGTCGGCACCGTCGCGTCGGTCCCCAGAACATGGGCCTCGCGCAGTTCCTCGAGTGGCGTCTCCCAGACGAGGCCGGTCGCGTCGGTCAGCGGCCGGCCGTCGCGACTCCCCTCGAGGCGTTCGTCGTGGATTACCACCGGCGTGCCGCAGGCGGCCGGCTGGACGTCGATCTCGAGCATCGCGGTGTCGTCGTGGGCGGCCGCGCGTGTGGCCGCTTCGACGGTGTTCTCGGGTGCGACGCCGGCGTAGCCACGGTGGGCGATGACGGCAGGATGAGTCATACTGACCCGTCGGCGGGCCGGATTATGGTACCCGCGATTCGACGTGGCGTGTTCCGGCCCACCGTTGATCCCGGCTCCCCGCGAACCGGCGCTATGACCGATTCCCCACTCGCGACCGCAGAACGCGCGCTCGATCGCGCTGCCGATCTCGAGACCGAGGATGCCGTCGCCGTGTTGCAGGCGGCTCGCGACGACGTGCGCGCGCTCGAGGGCGAGCCCGACGTCGACACGGACCGCCGACAGGAACTCGAGACGCGACTCGACCAGCGGCTCCGTGAAGTGACCGAGCGCGACGCCTACGACAGCGGACTGGGTGCCGCGATGAACCCCACCGAAGACGACGCGCCCTAGACGTCGCCAATCGCAGCCCTCGCTCGAGAACGCGGCGAGATCGGCCGCCCTCCCGCCCTTTTATTCGCGTTCCGTCCCGAGGGATGCGTATGCGAATTGCACTACTTGGCGGCACTGGTGATATCGGCGAAGGGCTCGCGTTGCGGTTCGCGCGAGATACGAGCCACGAGCTCCTCATCGGATCGCGGGATCCCGAGAAGGCCCGCGACGCGGTCGCAGACTACGAGGACGTCCTCGAAAGTCACACCGACGACGTCGACATCAAGGGCTTTGCCAACGAGATGGCCGCCGACCGCGCGGATATCGTCGTGCTCAGCGTCCCGCCGTACCACGTCGGCGACACCGTCGATGCGGTCGCGGACAGCCTCGATTCGGACACGGTCCTCGTCACCCCCGCCGTCGGCATGAAAGGCGACGAGGACGGCCTTCATTATCACCCACCGTCGGCCGGCAGCGTGACCGAACTCGTCGCCGAGCGGGCCCCCGACGAGGTCCCCGTCGTCGGCGCGTTCCACAACCTCGCGGCCGACGTGCTCGCCGACCTCGAGACCGACCTCGACCTCGATACGCTCGTCGTCGCCGACGACGACGCGGCCGGCGACACCGTCCTGACTCTCGCGGGTGAAATCGAGGGGCTGCGCGCGCTCGAGGCCGGCCCGCTTGCCAACGCGGCGGAAGTCGAGAGCGTCACACCGCTGGTCATCAACATCGCGAAGTACAACGACGACATGCACGACGTCGGCGTGAAGTGGGTCTAGGTCACTCGGCGTATCGATTTCCTCCGCTCCGGCGTGCCGACGTCGAAACGGAGGGGCAGTGAACGCCGATCGGGTCGCCAGCGCAGCCGCTTTCGGTCGGAAAAACGAGAAAATCGCTGCTGGTCGTCGACTACGCGCCGGCCGACTCGAGGGCGTCCTCGATGTCGTCGCGCTGGGTGACGCCAACGAAGCGCTCGACGATCCCGTCGTCGTTCTCGATGACGAGCGTCGGCAGCGATCGGACCTGGTACTCGTTGGCGATGTCCTGCTGTTCGTCGACGTTTACTTTCTCGACTTCGAAGCGCCCCTCCCAGTCTTCCTCGAGCTCCTCGAGGATCGGGTCCTGGGTCTTACAGGGGCCACACCAGTCAGCGTAGAAGTCCTTGAGTGTGACGGTCATGCGGTCAGCGCTAGTTGCCACGCGCTGCGCATAAGGGTTTCCCACTGCAATTGCATTGCCGTCATCGCCGACGCGGCCCGGTCGAAAGGTTTAGTTCGAGGGGCCCATAGTGTCGGATATGGACAAAGGACAGAACACCGGCGGGCTGATGTCCAGTGCCGGACTCGTCCGGTACTTCGACTCCGAGGACTCGAACGCTATCCGTATCGACCCCAAAACGGTCATCGCGTTCGGCGTCATGCTGGGCGTGCTGGTCCAGCTGCTGACGTTTATTTCGTAACCCGCCTGTTTCTCGAGCCACGTTCTCCCCGAGTCTCCTTCGAAGAGCGTGCCACACCGTCCGAATCGCAGCCTACCGCTGTGAGTCACGGAGGATTAGCGGCTCGATCGCAAGCGTGCGTTTTGCGACCGTGACGATCCGGAGCACGTAGGCCGTAAATAGCAGAAACGGCACGAGCGTGATCGTAAACGCCAGCCCGATTGCCCACGTCATGTTCGCGGCGCCGAGTGTCTCTCCGGGAAACGTCCCCGCGTCAACGACCGTGAGCATGATACCAGCGATGACCAGTGCTGGCACTGCGGCATAGAGAATCATCTGCGAGAGCGAAACAAGCGCCCACTCGAAGTACAGGGTCTTGACGTGTTCCCGCGCTGGCCCGAACAGGCTCAACGCGGTCTTCAGCTCGTCTAACAGCGCCAGTTCGTCGTCAGAGAGGTCGTCCTCGTACTCGTTTGCGATCCGTTCGACCTGGAAGATCTTCCAGCCGTAGTTGTAGTTGAGCGCGGCGAATAAGACATCGAAGTTGCCAAACGACGCACCCTCGAGCTGGTCGCGGACGAGTTCGGAGTTGCCGACGAGACTGTCGGTGAACTCGGCGACGTCTTCTCGGAGCCCATCGGCGTCGTTTTCGGAGACCTGCTCGCGAAGGGTCTCGGCTCGGTGCTGGGCCACGCCAACGATTTCCCGGAGAAACGTCGACGGATCAGCAGGGCTGGGCGAGCCAATCAGCTCCTCGGTAAAGTCCCGGAAGTCCATCGCGTTCTCCATTCGGTCACGCTGGTCACCAAGTGGCCCGTTCTCCTGGGAAAGAACTAATTGACCGATCGTGACGACGATCGTAGTCCCGGTGATAATGGCCGAGAGCATCGTCGAGAACATCGTTTCGATCGTGTCGCCGGTCTGTAACTGTGGTGTCAGCGGCTCCGGGAGCAGGGTAACGGCCGCGACAAAGCCGACGAATACAGTCAGGGCCAGAACGGCAGTCACCTGAAGGCGGTTCGCGCCGAGGAGTAGCCAGATTTTGAGGCGGCTCTCGCCAGCACGTTCACGCATCGTGTTCGCCGTTCCGGTGTCAGAGGAGGTGTCGTTGCGATCACTCACGTCGAGTCACTCCCCGTTGGCACTACTGGCGGCCCCGGCTGGGCGTTTGAAGACGAGAAACTTGGTTCCGCCACTCGTGTAATCGATCGTCTCGACGAGTTCCCAGCCGTCATCGCCGTGCGCATTCAGTTGATCCTGCGGGTCTTCGGCTTCTTTTTTCGTTTCGTCACGGGGTGGCCTAAGCGTCTTGTACTCCCATCGACGCATGTCGGAGTGACTCATCACTGCTTTCCCTGACGTGGTCAACGCCAGTAAGACTGGGGCAGGACATATCCCGACCGAACTGTTCACGGGACTGTACTGACACCAGCCAGCGCCGCCGGGCATCGAATCCAGTCATCGTTCGCCACGAGAGCCCGGTGACGCGACCTTTTTGAACGCGCCATCCATACCTGCGGTCATGTCACTGACTGCGGGCGTCGTCGCGGTCCAGGGCGACGTCGAGGAACACGCAGCCGCGATCGAACGCGCCGCGACAGCCCACGGCCGTGAGGTCACCGTCCACGAGATTCGCGACGCGGGGATCGTCCCCGACTGCGACCTGCTGGCGATGCCCGGCGGCGAATCGACGACCATCTCCCGACTGCTCCACAGCGACGGCATCGCCCCCGAGATCGAAGCGCACGTCGACGCTGGGAAACCGCTTCTTGCGACCTGTGCCGGCCTCATCGTCGCCTCGAGCGACGCCGGCGACGACCGGGTCGACGAACTGGGGCTGCTCGACGTGTCGGTCGAGCGCAACGCCTTCGGCCGCCAGAAGGATAGCTTCGAGGCGCCACTCGAGGTTACGGGCCTCGACGAGCCGTATCCGGCCGTGTTCATCCGCGCGCCGGCGATCGAGTCGGTCGGCGACGCCGAGGTGCTCGCGACGTGGGACGACCGCCCGGTCGCGGTCCGGGACGGCCCGGTCGTCGGCACTGCGTTTCATCCGGAACTGACACCCGATAGCCGGATTCACGGACTGGCCTTTTTCGAAAACGAGGCGACAGTGGTGCCGGGACTCGAGGACCCGGCGTAACGCTGGCCGCACGGACACCGCCGTGGTTCGTGCATGCATTCGCGACCGGACGTGTTTTGCCCCTACCACCCCACAGTAGGGGTATGCAGGCATCCATCGACGCGGTTCGCGTCGCAGGGACTCCGCAAGGACCGGTCCCGGTCGTCGTCCTCGCCGTCGAGGGCGAAGACGACATCGTGCCGATCTTCATCGGCTTCGAGGAGGCGACGAGCATCGCCCGCGGACTCGAGGCTGAAGACATCGGCCGGCCGCTGACCCACGATCTGTTGCTGGACGTCATGGAAGAGCTGGGTAGTCGGATCGACCGCGTCGTCGTCAACGAGATCGAGACACGCGAGGACGGACGCGGCGGCACCTACATCGCAGATCTGCATCTCGAGACGCCTCGCGGCGAGACGGTCGTCGATGCCCGGCCGAGCGACTCGCTCGCGCTGGCGGCCCGGACGAACGCGCCGATCGAGGTTACCGACGAGGTCTTTGCGGACGGCCGAGACGACAGCGAGAAGTTCGCCGACCTCGAAGACATCCGCAACGTGTCGGGTGAGCTGTAGATGGACGAGACGCTCGAAGAACTGTTCGCCGTCATCGAAGACCGAAAGGAAACGTTGCCCGAGGACTCCTACACCGCCTCGCTGTTTACCCATGAAAAGGGCGAAAACGCGGTGTTAGAGAAACTCGGCGAGGAAGCCACCGAACTCGTTCTCGCGGCCAAAGACGACGATCGGGAGGAGATCGCCCACGAGGGAGCAGACATCATCTATCATCTGCTCGTGTTGCTCGCGATGAAGGATATGGAGCTGTCTGATCTCGAGGCGGAACTCGAGGCGCGGCGCTGAAGCCCCACTAAGCCGCGTTCAGCCGGCTCAAAGCCACTTGTACTGCCTGTTAGGGCTGCCATCGTGCTTGCAGTGTCCGCGAGGAGCTTGAATCGGCTGGGCAGCGAATCGCCGAGTGATGGCATTGCAACAACTCGAACACGCAGACGACCACATGCAGGAGTGTATCGACAACTGCCTCGAGGCCGCCCAGGTCTGTGAGTGGTGTGCGGACGCCTGTGCAGACGAAGGCGAGGAGATGGCTCGCTGTATCCGGCTTTGCCGTGACGTGGCCGACATCGCGTCGCTGCACGCGCGATTCATGGCCCGCAACTCGGGGTATCACGCCGAACTGGGCGAACTCTGTGCGGACCTCTGTGAGGAGTGTGCCGAAGAGTGCGAACAGCACGATCACGACCACTGCCAGGCCTGCGCGGAGATCCTGCCAGAGTGTGCCGAGAGCTGTCGGGAGATGGCTTCGGCCTGAGAACGTACTTGAGGCGCCCCGTTTTTTCGACGATCAGGCACTGACCGCAGCACCGATGGCACCGGCGACCGCGCTCTCGAGTGCCATCACGATCGAGATCGTGACGGCGAACATGAAGATCCCGAGCCCGGCAACGCCGGAAATCGCACCGCCGAGGGGACCCAGCGCGAGCCCGGCGAGGCCGACGGCGACGCCAATGAGTAGCCCGCCAATGATTCCGCCAAGCGAGCCTGCGAGCAACCCGTGCCAGAAACCGCTGCCGAGCCCGCCGCCGGCCATGTAACCAGCGACGAAGCCGCCAACTAGTCCTGCAACGAGCTGGCCGACGCCCGGCACGACGAGGCCGACGATTCCGACGACGGTCGCGACGAGAAACCCTACGAAGACGGCACGCCAGTTTGTCATATTCGAGTGTAGGACGGCGGCAGGGATAAGCTGACGGCGGCCAACGGACGCCCTTTTATGGTCGCAGCGTCTACGTCGGAGCATGATTTTCGAAGACCTTCCGACGACGCCCACGTCGGAAGAGTTGATCGACAAGGCGTTTTCGCGGGCAGCGCGGGCCGGCAAGGCCAAAGGCGGCCTCGAGGCCCAGCAGTCGATGCTCCAGACGGCGGCGAATATCATCTCCGATAACCTGGAAAACGTGGTGACGGCGTGGCCGGACTTCGAGTACGACGCCCATCCGTTCTACTACGAGCTGGCCGACGCGATCGTCGACGTCGACAAGCTCCGACAGGCCCTGTCGGAGGTGATGTGGGCCAGCCGGAAGGCCCGCGAGATCCACGAGGAGTACCAGCCCCGCCTGCGCAAGACCGACGTTGACACTGCGCGCAAACACCGGAAACAGGCCTTCGCCCGGCTCGCGGACATCGTCGAGCAGATCGACGATCACCTGCTCTACATCAACGAATCGCGCAACGACCTGCGGGACCTGCCCGACATCGACCCCGACGCGCCGACGATCGTCGTCGCCGGCTACCCCAACGTCGGCAAGTCGTCGTTCGTCAACGACGTCACCAGCGCCCGCGGCGAGACTGCCTCCTACCCCTTCACGACGAAGGGGATCGGCGTCGGCCACTTCGAGCGCGATCACATCCGGTACCAGATCGTCGACACCCCCGGCCTGCTCGATCGTCCGCCACAGGATCGCAACGAGATCGAATCCCAGGCGGTCAGCGCCATCGAGCACCTCGCCGACTGCATGCTCGTCATGGTCGATCCCACCGGTGAATGTGGCTACCCGATCGACTCACAGCTCGAGCTTCGGGACTCGATCGCCGCCCAGTTCGACGAGGTACCGGTGCTGACGATCGCGAACAAGGCAGACCGGTTCGAGGCGGACGAACTCGACGACGCAGTCGCCGCCGACTATACCATGAGCATCACGACCGATTCGAACGTCGAGACGGTGCTCGACGCCGCCGTCGAGGCGATCGGGTACGAACCCGAGTTGCCGTTCGACGGCTAACCGGGACACTCGAGCGATCGAGGCGCTCGTCCACTGCGACCGTGTCGCGATGAAAGAGCGGAGACGCTAGCGCTCGAGGATTTCGACGTATCTGATCTCGACCGTGACCGGCTCGTCAGTGTGGTCGTTGATCCGCTCGTTTAACATATCGGCCAGCTCGGGCGCCGACTCGCCCGGCGGGCCGCCGATCGTCACGACCACTCGGTCCGGATTTCGGAACGGGTAGTTGTCGTCCAGGACGACCTCGAACTCGAGTAACTGATAGTCCTCGTATTGCTCCTGTGTGAGGACCGCCTCGATTTCCTCGCGGGCGTCCTGTTCGAAGTTTCCGGTCTCGTAGGAGGCGTAGGTAATACCGCCGAGAAAGATCGCGAAGACGAGAACGATGACGCCGAGGCCGACGATCCGCCGGCGAACACGTTGTTCCGTCTCGCCGAGGGCAAACAGGTTCTCCGGACGGTAGCCGACGTACCACAGCGTCAAGAGGCCGGCAAGGTCCACCGACAGCAGGTTGACGAGGACGAGCACCGTCGCGCCGATCGCGGCCGTCGGTTGGCCCCACGCAAGCGTGATCCCTGCGACGCCAGCGGGCGGGATCAACGCCGCCGCGATCATCACACCGACGAGCGCGACGGACGTTCCCGTCGCGATGCTGACGACCCCCGCGATACCCGCACCGAGTGCGATGACGAGCGACAACAGGTCGGGCGCGAGCCGTTCGGAGATCTCGCCAACGCTCGAGAGAACGAGATCGGGAGGAACGATATTCATCGACCGAACGAGCACTGCGAAGATCGCAGCGGCCGCGATCGCGACCACGACGCCGATAATTTGGTAGGTGACGCTCTCGGTGAACAGTTCCTCGTCGTCGACGACGGTCCCGACGCTGGCCCCGAGCGCTGGGCCGATCAGGGGCGCGATCACCATCGACCCGACGACGACCGCCGGCGAGTCCAACAACAGCCCCGCGGTCGCGACGACGGCGCTGATGATCGTCATTACCACGTAGACGGGCAAACTCGGCGTCAGGTCGTCGGCCTCGGCCTGCAGTTCCTGGCGCGAGATCCGATCCGAGCCCACGTCGCCGTCCTCGTACTCCTCGCGCAGCGCCTGAAACCGCCGGGAGACGACTGTCTCGGCGTCGACAACGACCGTGTAGGCGTCCTCGTCGATTCCCGTCTCCTGAATTTCGTCGAGCACCGGTTCGACGGCCGCGTCCGGCAGTGGAAAATAGACGACTGCCGTATACTCCCGACTGCTCTTCTCGTCGGTCACGACGTAGTCGATCTTTCGCTTGTCGAGGGTCTCGAGGATCGCCTGTCGCTTGCCCGTCGGTACCGTCAACTGTACGAGCCGCACGTCGAGTGGTGACGGACCCCGGTCGTATAACTTCGGGGCATTCAGCCCCACACCGGAGGACAAGTTCGGCCCGTGCCAGCACGCTCGAGCGTGCCGCCCGGCGTTCCGATCGCGGTGTGTATAAACCCGCGACGCCCCTACAGCGGCGTATGTTCGATACCCGCCCCAACCGAGAGGCCGAGGTGGCGCTCGTCGGCCGCTCGAACGTGGGCAAGTCCACGCTCATGCGCGAGCTCACCGGCCACAGCTTCGACACCGGAGGCAAACCCGGCGTCACCCGTTCGCCCAACCACTACGACTGGGCGCCCGAGGACTTCGTCATCACCGATCTTCCCGGCTTCGGCTTCATGAGTGGCGTCGACGAAGACTACCGCGAGGAGATCAAGACCGAGATCGTCCGCTACCTCGAGGAGTACGCCGACAACATCCTCGTCGCAATCCTCGTCGTCGACGGCAAGAGCGTCGTCGACATCATCGACCGCCACTCCGGCCCCGACGAGATCCCCTACGACGTCGAGATGTTCCACTTCCTGCGGGATCTCGGCATCCCGACCGTCGTCGCCGTCAACAAGATGGACAAGGTCGACGACGAAGACGAACGGCTGAACGAACTCTGTGACCGCCTCGGGCTGTATCCGCCGTGGAAACAGTGGCAAGAAGTCATCGCACCGATCAGTGCAAAGAAGGGCCAGCTCGACCCGCTGTACGAGGCCGTCCGGGAGCATCTGCATGAACAGAACCGGGACGATCTGTTCAAGTTCTTCTAAACCAACCTTTTACGCTGCAGTCTGTCACGCTGGCGGCTTCGCCACACAGCGTGACGTCCCTCGGTAAACGGTTGATCAAAAGCACTCCTCCCTCTGTTCCGAGCGCGCCGCGCTCTCCACATCGGTCGTCGGCCCGCTCGCTCGGCCTGTCTCACGACCTTCGGTCGTTCGACTTCGC